>CAVSUZ010000015.1:0-153269 GCA_963731335.1 uncultured Pseudomonadota bacterium
TCGCTGGAATCCGGCTCTCGATCCGCCGCGGCCGCAAGATCCGTCTGCCACCCGGATCTTCCGGTTGTCGATCGCCGGCAGAACCCCAGCCAACGCCGCACCGGCTCTCGCCTGAGAAAAATGTTCGCCCCGACCGATAGCTCATCCGCCAGCGCCAGGTCCTCGATAAACCGTCTCGATCCCCAGGCCCCGCGCATCCGCCGGCGACCGCAGCTCCAGCCGCTGCCCGTTCAACCGGATTTCCCCGAATCCACGTGATAGACCCCGGAAATGTGCTTGATCAGCGTGGACTTGCCGGCCCCTTGTCGCCCACCACCGCCAGAACCTCGCCGATTCCAGCGTCAGGCTCACGCCCCGCAGCACGCTGATCGGCCCGAACGCCTTGTGCAGCCCGTCAACCTCCAAAAGAGCCGCCACGCGCTTCCTTCCCCCGCGTCTTGCCCCGGGTCTTGTATCGTCCAGCTTTGTGCGAACAGGATAGCCCCCGTCAACGCCATGACCCAGTCCCTCACCCGCGATCGCCCCATCGTTCCCGGCCGTGCCGCCCTTTTGATTATTGACGTCCAGAACGGCACGTTCAGCGACCAGGACGCGCAGCATCGCCCGGAATTCCACAGCACCGCCCGAGACCGCACGGTCCCCAACATCCGCCGGCTGCTCTCAGCCTTCCGTGCGGCAAAACTCGAAATCGTCTACACCGTCATCGAGAACCTCACCGCCGACGGCCGCGACCGAAGCCTCGATTACAAGCTGTCCGACTTCTTCTACGCCAAGGGATCATGGGAGGCGCAGGTGCTTGCCGACATCGCGCCCGGCCCCGACGAACTCGTGCTACCCAAAACCTCCTCCTCGGTCTTCAACTCCACCATCCTCGATTATCTGCTCCGCAACATCGGCATCGAGGATGTCTTCGTCTGCGGCTTCCTGACGGATCAATGCGTCGATCACGCGGTGAAGGACGGCGCCAATCGCGGCTTCTACATGACCTGCGTGCACGACGCCTGCATGGCCAATCCATTGCCCGCCACCATGCCGCGCTCGACTGTTTCAAAGGCTACTGCCGCATGATCGACACCCAGGCGACACTCTCGCTTCTCTAAAAACGAATAGGAAATAGGTGCGAACCATCGCACGAACCGCCCCTCCGTCATTCCTGCGAAAGCAGGAATCCAGCGCACGACCGAGCCTTCCGCTGCCCAGTTCGCATTCTTGCCCCACCCGGGACGCCCTTACGTAAGCCAACCGCCGGCTCAGTAAATCTCCCCGTACAACGCACACAGCTCGCCACCGCTCATCTCGGCCACGTGCGCAATATCCGCCCGCTTGAACCGCACATACGCGTCAAACAGCACCGGCCCCATCCACCCCTCCGCCGCCGGATCAGCCACCAACGCATCCACCGCCTCCGCCAGCCCTCCCGGCAGCGCCGCCGCCGTCCCCGACGGCAGCTCCATCCCCCGCCGCACCCCGTCCGCCCCGGCGAAAATCAGCGCCCCCAGCGCCAGGTACGGGCAGGCCGCCGCATCCGCCACACGGAACTCAACGTTGAACCGCCGCGCCGTATCCTCCGCGCCCTCCGGCGCGAACACCGGACACACCCGCAAGGCCGCCGCCCGGTCCTGCGCCCGGATATCGATCACCGTCGGCGCCCATCGGTTGGGCGTCAGTCGCAGGTAAGAAACCGGCGCCGGCGCGGTGATCGCGCACAGCGCCGGCAGATGCGCCAGCACGCCCGCGCAGAACCGCCGAGCCGTCACGCTCAGCCCCAGCGCATCCGCGGGGTCATGTGTCCCGGGCACCCCTTCCGCATCCCGAAAACTGAAATGGATGTGCACCCCGTTCCCCGTGCCATCCGCCACCGGCATCGGTGAGAACATCGCCCGCCCGCCCATCCGCGACGCAACCGCCCGAGCAATCTCCCGCGTGATCACCGCCTCATCCGCCGCCCGCAGCGGCGCCGCCGGAGCGACCGAGACCTCGGTCCTGCCCCGTGCCGAACTCGGCCAAAAACAATTCCGGCTGCAGCCCCGCCTCACGCAGCGCCGCGACCAGCGCGCCCCCAAACCCACCCGCCCGCCGGAACGCACTCAGGCTATACGGATCACCCGGCCGCCCCTCCACCATCCCCTGACACACGAACTCCTGCTCGAACGCGGCGATCATCTCCACGCCCAGACCGCGCAGCTCCGCCACCGCCCGGCGCAGGAATAGCGCGGACAACACACCCACGCCGCACCGTCCGGCGTACAAATATCGCCCAAACCAGGTGTTCCACCGCCGAGCCATCCGCGAAATCCACCCGCGCCCGCGCATCCATGTCCGGCACGATCATCACGTCGCCCGTAGTGCCGAACGGCGTCTCCCAGATCGGCCCCACGGCAGACAGCATCGGGTTGGACAGCGTCCAGCCCACCCCCGTCCGCCGCCGCGCCTCCAGGTCCCGAGCCGGCAGCCCCTTCCCCCGCACGTGCCCCGCCAGGTCACACGTGCCGATAAACACCAGCTCCTCGTTCAACATCCCGTGGTCCGATCCCGACGCTTGCTCCCGCAAGCGTCGGGTGAATCGGCCCACAAGACGAGTGCTCCGTTGCCCGGCGCGCAGGGATTCCGGTAACTTACGAGCGGAACTTAAGGCTGCCCCGCATGTCCCCACGCAGACAGTTGGGAATACGCAATGCCCTCGCACTGACCCTGCTGGCAACGCTCGCAGGTTGCGCCGGCTCAGGATCGTCCTACCGAGCCACCCTGAACCTCACCCCCGGGCGCTATTACCCGCCGCCCGGCCCGCCCTCGGACCCCTGGGGACCCTACATCCGCGAGGCAGCAGCCCGCTTCAGCGTGCCCCAGCAATGGATCCGCGCAGTGATGCGCCAGGAATCCGCCGGCGCCGCCGACGCCCTGTCACCCGCCGGCGCCATCGGCCTGATGCAGGTCATGCCCGCCACCTACGCCGGCCTCCAATATCGCTATGACCTCGGCAACGACCCGTGGGAGCCGCACGACAACATCATGGCCGGCACCGCCTACATCAAGGAAATGTATGACCGGTTCGGCTCGCCGGGCTTCCTCGCCGCCTACAACGCCGGCCCTGGCCGCATGGATAACTATCTCTCCACCGGCAATCCGCTGCCGACCGAGACAGTCCATTACGTCGCCTCCATCGCCCCCCGCCTGGGCGGCCCCGCCCCGACCGCGCTGCCGACCTACGCTTTCGCCCGACAACCCACCCCGGGCACCTGCGACCCCGATGCCGCCTACGACCCCAGCCGCCCCTGCGCGCCGGCCGTCATCTACGCCTCCGCCACGACGCCCATGGTCCCGCCGCAGCCCGACGCCGCAAAACTGCGACCTCGACGAGGCCTACGACCCCACCCGCCCGTGCACCCCGCCGCCCGTCGTCCTTGCCTCGGCTGTTCCCCCCCGCCGCAATACCCGCCATCGATGCTCTACCACCCCGCCCCGCCGCCGCGGGTGCAGTACCCAGCCTTCCCGTCATCCCCCCGGCCACGATCGCGGGCGGCGCCACGGGGGAAACTGGGCGGTGCAGGTCGGCGCCTTCGCCACCCCCGCCACCGCGAGCACCGCGGCCGCCGCCGCCCGCAGCGAGGTCCCGACCCTCCTTGCCGCCGCCCGCATCGCCGTCTCCACGACCGAGCCTTTCGGCAATGCGGTGCTCTATCGCGCGCGGCTGACCAACCTTTCCGCCGACCAGGCCGCCCGTGCCTGCTCCGCTCTCGCCATGGCACGCTCTCCCTGTCTTCTTATCCGGCCCAGCGAGGGTTGAACCGTCCCTGGGCCTTTCACCGCACCCGCCGTTGGCTCAGCTACGGCGGCATGGATGCCTAACGCGCGGCGCCGGGACACCGGTTCATCTGCGACAGTGGGTCGTGCACCCAGTGCCAGCCGCACCCGGGGCGCCCGGGGATTCGGGGGCGGTCGGTCCGGCCGTCGTGTGACGCACGCCCGGACCACAGCGCTCAGCTTTTGCGGTGCTCGCCACTCTTGGCATGCGCACGCGTCGAACTCTCATGGGCCCGGCCCGAATGACCGTGCGCTTCGGTGGAGGCCGCATGGCCCTTCTCATGCTCGCCCCGGCCGTGATGTTCAGCCGCGGTCCGATGCGACTGGGCCGCGCGCTCGTGATGCTCTGCGGCTTCCTTGTGGCTGTCCTTGGGCATTGCTCTCTCCGTGTCGTGCGCCCGCGTGGCGCCGCCCTACAACGGGCGCCCCCTCTGAAAGTTCCTGCCGGTGCCCTCGCGCGGGGCTGGCGTTTCGGTCCGAAAAGCCCATATAGGAGCGGCACGGCGTTTTCGGCCTGGGCTAATCGCACGCGTTTGCGGCGCAAATCGCATCCGGCTTTCACCCATTTCGAAAATCTGCATCACCCGCATGTCGCGGGTCGCCGGTGTTGCGAGGGTTAAGCAAATGTCAGTTGGAACCGTCAAATGGTTCAATCCCACCAAAGGCTTCGGCTTCATCCAGCCGGATGATGGCGGGAAAGACGTCTTCGTCCACATCTCCGCTGTCCAGATGGCAGGCATGAGTGGACTGAACGAGGGACAAAAGGTCAGCTTCGACCTGGAGCGTGGGCAGCAGGGCAAATCCTCAGCGGTGAACCTCAAGGCCGTATAAACCCAGTGCCGTGGCGGCCTAGGTTCGCCGCCACGGCTTTCCAGCCTGCAGGAGCGGCGATGGCCAGACACAAATACCGTGTGGGCGATCGGGTTGAATACACCCGAAGCCCCTTCGACGGCGATGCAACCTCGGGTGTCTATACCGTCACCCAACTCATGCCCACTGATGGCGCGGACGTGCAGTATCGCGTCAAGAGCGCAAACGAAGTGCACGAACGAACGATGAAAGAGAGCCAGCTTCGTAAGGACTGAACGTCCCCGGCGGGATTCGAACCCACGGCCCCAGGATTAGGAATCCTGTGCTCTATCCGGCTGAGCTACGGGGACATCGCTGCCTCATGATACCGTCTGCGCTCCCCGCCGCACCCACCCCGAACCCCCATGACCGGAACCGCGCATCAAATCCGGCCTCTGGGTGCGCATGGCCCTCCGCCTCGCGGATAACGCCGGCGCCTTTGGCGCCATCCTCCGCAAGGGAGATCCGGATTCCGGCGGCATCCTCGTCGTGCTCCGCGCTCACGGCGGTCTGCTCATCCTCTCCCAGGTCCGCGCCGCCGACGGCAATGAAGCCTGGATGCGCGCCACCGGCCCCGATCCTGTGGACCAATCGACGGCCGACGCCTACCTCGAGCGCGCCGCCCGCCGTGACCCCGATCTCTGGGTCGTAGAGTTCAACACCCGAGACTTCACCCCGCCGTTCGAGGCCAAAATCCTCTGATCACTCAGACGCGAAAATCTACGACCGATACGACCCGTTGATGTCGATATACCCGTGCGTCAGGTCACACGTCCAAACCGTCGCACGCCCACGTCCCAGGCCCAGATCCACCTCGATGTGGATGTCTCGCCCGCGCATGTGCTCTACCACCGGCGTCTCGTCGTAGCCCGGCACCACCCCGCCGTTGCGTGCCATCCACACCCCGCCCACCGCCACGGAAATCCGGTCCCGGTCCGCCGGCTCCCCGGCCTTGCCCACCGCCATCACGATCCGGCCCCAGTTCGCGTCCTCCCCCGCCACCGCCGTCTTTACCAGCGGCGAGTTGGCGATCGACATCGCCACCCGCTTGGCTGACTTGGCCGCCGTCGCCCCCGTCACATCGATCTGGATCAGCTTCTGCGCACCCTCGCCGTCGCGCACCACCTGCAGCGCCAGATCCAGCAGCACCTGGTTCAGCTTGTCGCTGAAATCCGCCAGCATCCGCCCGCCCTCGGCTGGCAGGCGGGGATGTTTCGCCGCACCGGTCGCGAACAGCAGCACGGTATCCGACGTGGACGTGTCCGAAATCCACTGTCGTCCGGTTGAAGCTTGCCTCGACACCCTTGCGTAGCAGCCCGTCCAGCACCGGCGCCGGAATTTTCGCATCCGTCGCGATGAAGCACAGCATCGTCGCCATGTCCGGCGCGATCATCCCGCTCCCCTTGGCGATGCCGTTGATCCGCACCTCCGCCTCGCCGATCCGCGCCACCCGGGTCGCCGCCTTGGGGAACGTGTCCGTCGTCATGATCCCGCGCGCCGCATCAGCCCAGCCGTCATCGCGCAGCGCCTCATGCAGCGCCGGTAGCGCCGCGGTGATCTTCTCGTGCGGCAGCACCTCGCCGATCACGCCGGTGGACGCCAGGAACACCTGCTTGACCGGACAATCCGCCAGCGCGCCCGCCGCCGCGGCCGTCGCCGCGCAGGCTTCGCGTCCTGCCTTGCCGGTGAACACGTTGGCATTGCCGGCGTTGACCACCACCGCGCGCGCCTTGCCGCCACGCAGCGAGGCGCGGCACCAATCCACCGGCGCCCCCGGACAGCGGCTGGAGGTGAACACGCCCGCTACCGTCGTGCCGGGATCAAACACCATCATCACCAGGTCCGTGCGATCGCGGTAGCGGATGTTCGCCTCCGCCGCGCCCAGCCGCACACCGGTCACCGGCGGGAGCTCCGGCATCTGTACCGCAAGCGGCGAAACCTGCATGTCCATGCGATCTGCTCCTGTCTGTCGCGGCTGATTTAGCGGCACCACCACCAACTGCACAGGGCCACCGGCCCTGCGCCGTCATTGCGAGGAGCGGAGCAACGAAGCAATCTGGCTCCACCGGAAATCAGCATCTGGAAATCGCATACATGCCCCGCATCCGCACTCATCCCGGCGAAGTCCTGCGTGAGAGGTTCATGATCCCGCTCCGCCCCCGCGCCTGACATGCTCCCTTCCCTCCTCATCGCCAACCGAGGCGAAATCGCCTGCCGAATCGCCCGCACTGCCCGCCGCCTCGGGGTGGAGGCCATCGCCGTCTTCTCCGATGCCGATGCCGGCGCGCTGCACACCGAAGCCGCCGACCGCGCCCTCCGCATCGGCCCCGCCCCCGCCCGCGACTCCTACCTCAACATCCCCGCGATCATCGACGCCGCCCGCAAGACCGGCGCCGCCGCCATCCATCCCGGCTACGGCTTCCTCTCGGAAAACCCCGCCTTCGCCGAAGCCTGCCTCGAGGCCGGCCTAGTCTGGGTCGGCCCGCCCCCGCCGCGATGCGCGCCATGGGATCGAAATCCGCCGCCAAGGCGCTGATGCAACGCTCCGGCGTCCCCGTCCTGCCCGGCTATCACGGCGCCGATCAGTCACCGGACCACCTGGCCGCGAGGCCGCCCGCATCGGGTTTCCCGTGGTCATCAAGGCCGTCGCCGGCGGCGGCGGCCGGGGCATGCGCGTCGTCCACCACGCCGCCGAGTTCGCCGCCGCCCTCGCCGCCGCCCGCCAGGAATCCGCCTCGGCCTTCGGCGACGACACCGTGCTGATCGAACGCTACCTCCAGCGCCCCCGCCACATCGAGGTGCAGGTCTTCGCCGATACCCGAGGCAATGCCGTCCACCTATTCGAGCGCGATTGCTCGGCACAGCGCCGCCACCAGAAGGTCATCGAGGAGGCTCCCGCCCCCGGCCTTGTGCCCGAAATCCGCAACGCCATGGGCGCTGCCGCCGTCGCTGCCGCGCGCGCCGTCGGTTACACCGGTGCCGGCACGGTGGAGTTCGTGTTCGAAAACGACGCGTTCCACTTCCTGGAAATGAACACCCGCCTGCAGGTCGAACACCCGGTGACCGAGATGATCACCGGCTTTGATCTTGTGGAATGGCAGTTGCGCATCGCCGCGGGCGAACCGCTTCCCGCCGGTGGCGACGCCATCCGCATCCACGGCCACGCTTTCGAAGCCCGCATCTACGCCGAGGACCCCGCCCGCGACTTCGCCCCCTCCATCGGCCGCATCCAGGCGCTGCGCCTACCCGACACCGTGCGCATAGACACCGGCGTTCGGAACGGCGACGAGATCTCCATCCACTACGATCCAATGATCGCAAAACTGATCTGCCACGCCGACACGCGCGATCAGGCACTCGGCATGCTCCGCCGCGCGCTCGCCAAATCACAGGTCGCCGGCGTCACCACCAATCTGGATCTGCTCGGCCGCATCGCCGCGCACCCGGACTTCGCCGCCGGCGGTATCGATACCGGCTTCATCGCCCGCAACGGGGAAACGCTGCTCCACCCCAACACCCAACCGCCGCCCCGCATCCTCGCCCTCGCCGCGCTCGGCGTGATCGCCGCACAAGCCCGCGAAACCGCGCAGGCAGCCGCACGCAGCGCCGACCCCCACTCGCCCTGGCACGCCACCGACGGCTGGTGGCTCAACGCCACCATCGACCGGACCATGACCTTCCAGTCCGATCCCCCCACCACCATCCGCCTCCGCCCCGCCGCACCCCCCATGTCACCCCCGCCCCTCACGTCATGGCCGGGCTTGGCCCGGCCATCCACGACTTTGTCGCAACAACCCACCTCCTGGCACCTCACCGTCACCAACGAAACCTTCCTCGGCCGGGCCACCCTCCACCCTGACGGCACCCTCCACGCGGAACTTGACGGCGCCCGCGACTGCCTCCCCTTCCACCTCGCATCCAACACCGTCGTCCTGCGTGACAACGGCGAGACCTGGCGCCTCACCCTCGCCGATCCCGTCGCCGCGGCCGACGCCGCCGCCGACAACACCGGCCGCCTCGTTGCCCCCATTCCCGGCCAGGTCACCGCCGTCCACGCCGCCCCCGGCGACCACGTCACCCGCGGCGCCCTGCTCATCGTCATGGAGGCCATGAAAACCGTGTTCCGCCTCAACGCCCCGGCCGATGCCACCGTCAGCGACGTCGCCTGCAAGACCGGCGACATCGTGCAGGAAGGCCAGGTGCTCGTGCGCTTCGCGGATGGCGAACCGGCATGAGCCCGCCCGACCCCATCACCGTCGAGGTCATCGGCAGCGCGCTTTCTTCAATCGTGGAGGAAATGGGCGAGGCCCTCATACGTGCCAGCTTCTCGACCAACATCAAGGAACGCCGCGACTGCTCGACCGCCCTGTTCGACACCGAGGGCCGCACCCTCTGCCAGGCCGAGCACATCCCCATCCATCTCGGCAGCTTCCTCGATCTCATCCCGCAAATCCGCGCCCGCCACGACATGACGCAACTCCGCCCGGGCGACGTTTTCATCGGCAACGATGCCTATGCCGGGGGCGGCACGCATCTGCCGGACATCGTCCTGGCGGAACCCGTTTCGTCGGCGATACCCTCGTTGCGTGGGCCGTTAACCTCGCCCACCACGCCGACTTCGCCGACCGAGGCCACGCCCATATCTACCAGGAAGGTCTGCGCATCCCGCCCGTGCGCCTCTACCGCGCCGGCACGCTCGATCAGGACATGCTCGACCTCGTGCTGCTCAACTGCCAGGTCCCGCGCGAGCGCCTGTCGGACCTGCGCGCGCAAATGGCCGCGAACCGCCTCGGCGTCGAACGCCTCACCACACTCTGCGACAAATACGGCACGCACAAACCGTCCTCGCCGCCGGCGCCGCGCTGCTCGACTACGCCGAGCGCAAAATGCGCGCCGGCATCGCCCGCATCCCCGACGGCACCTACCGCTTCGCCGACCGTTACGACTGCCCCGAGATCGACGGCGAACGCGATCTCTCCTGCACCATCACCGTCACCGGCGACGAAATGCACCTCGAATTCGCCGGCGCGCCCCAGGTCCGCGCCGGCCTCAACATGACCTTCACCGCGCTGCTCTCCACGGTCTATTACGCAGTGAAATCACTGGTCGATCCGACCATCCTGCCCAACGCCGGCCTCGCCCGGCCGCTGCACGTCACCGCCCCCACCGGCACCATCGTCAACTGCCTGCACCCGGCCGCCGTGAACGGTCGCCTCGGCACCTGCCAGCGCGTCGTCGATCTGATCTTCGGCGCCCTCGCCCCCGCCATCCCGGACCAAGTCATCGCCGCCAGTAATGGCGCCTGCACCTCCGTCACCTTCGCCGGCACGCTGCCCGGCACCAACACGCTATGGGTTTATCTTGAAACCATCGGCGGCGGCTCCGGCGCCCGCGCCACCAAGGACGGACTGAACGGCGTGCACGTCCACATGACCAACACCTCCAACCTCCCCGCCGAGGCCCTCGAGCGCGAATACCCCCTCACCCTGCTCCGCTACGAGTTGGTGGACGGCTCGGCCGGCGCCGGCCGTCACCGGGGCGGAATGGGATTGCGTCGCACCTACCGCGCGGAGGCCGAGTGCCGCGTGCGCGTCGATATTGCCCGCATCCTCAGCGCGCCCTGGGGCCTGTTCGGCGGCGGCCCCGGCGGCCGCGCCGCCATCCACACCACCGGCACGATCGACCACGGCCACGTCACTATGCACCCCGGCGACACGCTGGAAATCATCACCGCCGGCGCCGGCGGCTTCGGCGCCGCATGACGACACAATGTCATCGCGAAGCGATGAGCGGCACCACTCCAATGTCATTGCGAGAAGGGCGCGTAGCGCCCGGTCCCTGCGAAAGCGGGGAAGCAACCCAGGGCGAACCGCACGCCATCACCGCGCATCGTGTACAATGTCATTGCGAGACTCGCGTAGCGAGCCGCGGCAATCTCGCGGTGCAGTCGCACCGATCGGCACAGAACGCACCAGCCTACACGCATCACCGGTCGAAATCGGTGTGGCTTGGGCAACCAACCGATCTTAGCCCGCATATCTCAAACTCGGCAGGTGCATCGGGGCTCTGATTGAGCGAAAGTGACTTCTGCGACAAAGCCTTAAGGAACCCCTGAACAAGCAGCAAATCGCTTGGTTTGACCGGACACCCCGGCTCTCCGGGTGAGCACGAACTTATGGCGCGCGACGTGTCGCCCCAAGCGGTCGCGATCAAGCCACTGCGCCGCAATTTTCATCACCGCAGCGGTCCCTCGGACACACCACGCCTGTCAGACACGCAATAACCGGCGCCGCACCATGAACAGGTTGGCCAGTCCGCAGGTCACCCACAGCCGCTCGGCGTTCTTCGCCAGACCGCGGTAGCGGACTTTGACAAACCCAAACACCCGCTTGATCACCGCGAACGGATGCTCGATCTTGGCACGGCGAAAGCCGAATGCCGGACGAAACCACGATCCTGAACTTCCGTCATTTGCTGGAGAAACACCAGTTGGCGGAGAGCCTGTTTCAGGAGGTCGTCTCGTTGCTGACCGAGCATGGCCTGATTCTGCGCGAGGGCACGATTGTGGACGCGACGCTGATCGCCGCCCCGCCCTCGACGAAGAACCGCACGCGCACGCGTGACCCGGATATGACTCGAGCAAGAAAGGCAACCAGTGGCATTTCGGGATGAAGGCGCACATCGGCGTCGATACGGCCCATGGGCTGGTGCATACAATGCAAGCCACCACCGGCAAGGTGTCCGACTACAGCATGTCAGAGACGTTGTTGCACGGCGAGGAAGCGACGGCGCACGGCGACCGCGGCTATGCCGACAAAAGCCGCGAGCCTGACCGCCCCCGCGGTGAGGACGACGTAGGTCCACGCTGGTTTGTACCGTTCAAGCGCAGCAAGGGCTGCGACACCACACCCGAACAGAAGCGCCTCAATCGCCTGCTGGCTGCGCTGCGGTCCGCGGTCGAACATCCGTTCCGGGTGCTCAAACGCCAGTTTGGCTATCGCGTGGTGCGCTACCGGGGGCTGTTCAAGAATGAGCAGAACCTGTTCAGCCACTTCGCCTTGATCAATCTGCATCTCGCCCGGAACCTGCTCAAACCAGCCTGACGGTCACCGGGGCGACCTTCGTCCAACAAACCCGACGTGACACCGGGATCGCCAGCGAAACAGCGGTTCTTGCTCCCGGACACCGACAATGCACAGGCCGAACCAAGTCGCTCGCGGGCCCGCAGGCTGACCTCGCCAACTTCAACCCGACAGAAATAGCCTGTTCAGAGGTTCCGAGTGTAGCGCAGACCTGTTTGGCTTTGCACCTGTTGAAGGCCGCGCGGTTGTCGCGGCATTCGATGGCGGTACGATCAGCTCGGATGCCGAAGTAGGGGTTCTTGATGCCGTTCAGCACGGCGGCGCAGGCCGTGCCGTTTGGGTCCGCCTGGCAGGGCGCGAACAGCGGCTGGACCTTGATCAGATTGCCGCGGACAGCTTGCCGCAGGGATTCCCAGGCGGCGGGGCTTGGCCAATCAGGATCGCCCGGACGCACGCGGGGTAGGCGCGCCGGCGCGGACTGGGCGGCGGCTGGTCCTGTGCCGGCGATTGCCGAGCCGGCGGCGCCGCGGAGAATGGTCCTGCGATCGAGCGGCATGATCCAACGCTCCTCCCACAGAGCAGTTGCGGCGGATCATAGGTCGCTCAGTCCGGCGGCACCAACACCGTGGCGACGGCCTGCGCGGCGATCCCTTCGCCGCGGCCGGTGAAACCCAGACGCTCGGTGGTGGTGGCCTTGACGGAGATGCGACCCACCTCGGTGCGCAGGAGTTCGGCCAGGCGCGTGCGCATCGCCTCGGCGTGGGGCGTGATCTTCGGGCGTTCGCAGATCAGGGTGACATCGGCGTTGCTCAGGATGCCGCCGCGCGCGGCGATCCGGTCCGCGGCGTGGGTGAGGAAGCGGGCGCTGTCGGCGTCCTTCCATGCGGCCTCGGAGGGTGGGAAGTGGCGGCCGATATCGCCCTCGGCCAGCGCGCCGTAGATCGCGTCGCACAGCGCGTGAATGCCGACATCGGCGTCGGAGTGGCCGGCGAGGCCCCTGTCGTGCGGCACGCGCACGCCGCACAGAAACAGCGGTCGATCCTGTTGCAGGACATGCACGTCGAAGCCGGTTCCGGTGCGCGGGAGTAAGTGCGCGGCGAGAATGCGCTCGAGCCGTGCCAGGTCATCGGGATAGGTGATCTTGATGTTGTCCTCGGATCCCTCGGTGATCATCACGGTCTCCCCGATCGCTTCCAAGAGTGCCGCGTCATCCGTCGCATCGGTAATGCCGGACCGGTGGGCCCGCAGGATTGCCGGAAACCGGAACGCCTGGGGCGTTTGCGCGCGATACAGCCCGGCGCGGAGGATTGTCTGGATGATGCGGCCGTTTTCCACCCGCTTCAGCGTGTCGGCCACGGGGGCCGCGGGGATGGCGCCGGGCGCCGTGTCCAGCGCGCGCAGCAGGTCCGGGATGGTGTGCGGCGGGATGAACGGCCGTGCGGCATCATGGATCAGCACCACGTCGGGGCGTGTGGGGTTCCAGCGCCTCCAGCCCCAGGCGGACGCTGTCCTGCCGTGTGGCACCGCCGGGAATGGCCGGCAGGATGCGCAAGCCATCCAGCGCTTGGCTTATGGCGACGGCATCGCCGACGGGCTGGATCAGCTCGGCGTAGCGCGCCAAAGCTTCGGCCGCGTGGCGAATGACGGGCCGGCCGCCCAGGCGCAGGAACTGCTTGGGGATGTCGGCGCCGAAGCGCGAGCCGGTTCCGGCGGCGACGATGACGGCAGCGATACGCACGCGGCGTGCTTGCGGTGCGGCGCATGTGGCGTCAAGCGCGGGGAGGCCGGCGGTTGATATCCGGCGCCATCCGGGACACAAGGTGCGCCGGACTGCAGGCGCAGGGACTCTCCATGCTTCGCTCGTTCTTCATTGTGATGCTGTGCTCGGCATGCGCGTTTCCGGTTGCGGCGCAGGCCCAGGTCAACCCGTTCCGGTCGTCGCGCGTCGGCAGCGGGCTGAACCAGGACGATCTGAAGGCGCTGGGTGCCGCGAGCCAGCGGCTGTATACGGAGGGCGGCGTTGCCGATGGGGCGAGCGATACGTGGTCCAACCCGAAATCGGGCAACAGCGGCACGGTCACGGTGCTGGGGAGTTTCCAGCGGCAGGGGAATGCCTGCCGCAAGCTGCGCTACGACATCCGGCTGCGCCAGCGTAAGGGAGCCCGTTCCTATACGCTGAGTTGGTGCCATATGCCCGACGGTTCGTGGAAGGTGATCTGACGGTCGATTGCCGGCGATGACGGCACGGCGCACCCCGTCTGCGCTGCCCTATGCGGTGATCGGGGTGCTCCTGGCCGTGCTGATGTTCAGCGTCGCGGCGTATATGTGGTTCGGCGACGGCAGCCAGACTGCGATCGGGGGGCCATTCACCCTGGAAAATGCGCAAGGCCAGGCGGTAACCGACCGAAACTTCCGCGGAAAGTATATGCTGGTCTATTTCGGCTACACCTATTGTCCCGACGTCTGTCCCACGACGCTGCAGAGCATCGCCAACGCGATGGATGCAATGGGGCCGAAGGCCGCGCAGGTCGTGCCGATCTTCATCACGGTCGATCCGTGGCGCGACACGCCGGCCGTGGTGGGCCGCTACGCCGCCGCGTTCTCACCGCGGCTGGTGGGGCTGACCGGCACGCCCGAGGAGATCGCCAAGGTGGAGCGGGAGTACCACGTCTATGCGGCGAAGCATGAGACGGGGAACGGCGGTGAGTACTCGATGGACCACAGCTCGGTGATCTACCTGATGGACCGCGACGGGAGGTTCGTCGCGCCGGTGGAGGAGGGCGCGCCGCAGCAGATGGCGGCGGATATCAGCCGGCTGATGTCGTGAGCCGGCTGCGCGTTACATGCGCTCCCACAGGCCGATTTCTTCTTCCAGGCGGTCATGCTCCAGACCGCGGAAGTCCTCGCGCGAGACGATGCCGGTCACAATGCCTTCCTGCACCACAGGCACGTGGCGGAAGCCGGCGTCACGCATCAGCCGAAGTGCCTCGATGGCCTTGGCGGTGGGCGGCAGGGTGTGGGGTTGCCGCGTCATGACGTCGGACAAGGTGGTGCTTGCGGGATCGGCGCGTTCGCCCATGCAGCGCACGGCGTCCCTGCCGGTGAAAATGCCGAGCAGGCCCCGATTGTCGTCGATGATGATCACCGCCCCGACGCGGCGCGTTGTGCATCGCGTGACACGCTTCCTGCACCGTCGCGCCAGGAGGGAAGGTCAGCAGAGTCTGACCGTGGACGATCTCCGACATCGGCCGATTGGCCATGGCGCGCTCCGTTCGTGCCGCGTGAGGCCGGATAGTAGGTCAGCGGCGGTTAGCGCGCCATCCGGGCGGTGACCTCGATCTCGATCTTCATGCGCGGGATCGGCGAGCCGTGCCGCGATCATGGTGGCGGCCGGACGGCACTGGCCGAAATAGCGGCGCAGGACCGGCCAGCAGGCGGGAAAGTCCGCCGCATCGGGCAGGATGTAGCGGACGCGCACCACATCGGCGAAGGAGGCGCCCGCTTCCCGGAGCGCCCAGTCGATGTTCCGCAGTGCCTGTTCGGCCTGCGCCGCGACGTCATCGCTGATTGTCATGGTCGCGTAGTCGAAGCCAGTGGTGCCGGAGACGAACACCCATTCGTCGTCCACCACGGCTCGGGAATAGCCGGTGTCGGATTCGAAGGACGATCCCGAGGAGATCAGCCGGCGGGTCATGCGGCCACCGCGCGGATGCGATCGAGGCTTTCCTCTCGTCCCAGGGCGGTCAGCACCGCGTCGATCCCCGGGCTGACGGTGCTGCCCGTCAGCGCGGCGCGCAGCGGCTGGGCGATCTGGCCGAGCTTGCGACCGTGACTTTCGGCGAAGACCCGCAAAGTGGCGTCAATCGCGGAGGGGGAGAATTCGGTCTGGCCCAGCGACTGGGCCAGTTCGCCCAGCATGGTCCGCGTGTCCGGCGTGAGCAGCCCGGCGGCCTTGGGGTCGAGCGGCATGGGGGGGCGGCGGGCGAGGAAGGCAGCGGACTCCGCCAGCTCCACCAGCGTTTTCGCCCGTTCCTTCAGTCCCGGGCATCAGCGCCCGAATGCGGGAGAGGGCGGTCTGGTCAAGGATCAGGCCGGGGCGGCCCTGGAGGCGCGCCACCACGTCTTCGGTCAGGCGAGCGTCGTCAGCGCGGCGGATATAGAGGCCGTTGAGGTGGGTGAGCTTCGCATAATCCATGCGTGCCGCGGCGCGTCCAACGCCGTCGAGATCGAACAGGCGGATGGCTTCGGCCCGGTCCAGCACCTCGACGTCGCCGTGGCCCCAGCCCAGCCGGAGCAGATAGTTGCAGATCGCCTCGGGCAGGTAGCCTTGGTCGCGGAACTCCAGCACCGAGACGGCGCCGTGGCGCTTCGACAGCTTGGCACCGTCGGCGCCGTGGATCAGCGGCAGGTGGGCGAAGCGCGGCAGGTCCCAGCCCATGGCGCGATAGACCTGCACCTGGCGGAAGGTGTTGGTCAGGTGGTCGTCACCGCGGATGACGTGGGTGATGCCCATGTCGTGGTCATCGACCACGACGGCGTGGAGGTAGGTGGGGGTGCCGTCGCTGCGCAGGATGATCATGTCGTCGAGTTCGGCGTTGGCGACCCGCACCGGGCCTTGCACGAGGTCCTCCACCACGGTTTCGCCCTCGCGCGGCGCCTTGATGCGGATGGCGGGGGCGATGCCGGCGGGGCGCCTCGGCCGGATCGCGGTCGCGCCAGCGTCCGTCGTAGCGGGGCGGCTTGCCGGCGCGGATCGCCGCCTCCCGCATTTGCCGGAGTTCCTCGGCGGTGCAGTAGCAGCGATAGGCGTGTCCGGATTCCAGCATCGCGAGGGCGACCTCGCGATGGCGTTCGACCCGGGTGGACTGGAAGAGCGGCGGCTCGTCGGGTGACAGGCCGAGCCAGGCGAGACCGTCGAGGATCACCTGGGTTGCTTCCTGGGTGCTGCGTTCCCGGTCGGTGTCTTCGATGCGGAGCAGGAACCGGCCGCCGTGATGGCGGGAGAAGAGGAGGTTGAAGAGGGCGGTTCGGGCGCCGCCGATGTGCAGCATGCCGGTGGGGCTGGGGGCGAAGCGGGTCCGGACGGTCATGGGGGGAGTTTACTCCGGCGGGCCTGCCGAGGCGAACCGGGGGTGGCCGGACAGGTTCAGCGAGGTGGTGCGGTTGGCTCGGGAATAGGGCCTCAGCGCGCGGCGGTGATTGATCGCGGTCCGATCCGCGGAGCTATAACAACCGCTCCGGCTTGAGCATGCCGTTGTCCAAACGGCAGAGGCCGATGACGCGGCTTGCCGCCATGGCACGCACCAGGCCGCCATTCGGGCTGGCATCCGACGGAATGCGGCCCATGAGCGTGAGCAGGCTGATGGCCTGGCCTTGTCGGAGGCTGCTCGCCTCGGCTTCGGTCAGGGGCAAAGCCGGGACATCGGCCAGCGCGGTGGCGACCGGAAGCAGAAGGTCCGAGGAAGCGGGGTCCGGGCCGGTGATGGTGTCCAGCGGGATGGCCTGGCGTTCGTGGAAGGGACCGACGCGCAGCCGCCGGAGTGCGGCGACGTGGCCCAGCGTGCCGCAGGCCACGGCGAGGTCACGGGCCAGGCTGCGCATATAGACGCCCTTGCCGGATTGGACCTCCAGGATGGCGTGATCGGGGTCGGGGCGGTCGATCAGGTCGAAGCGGTCCACCCGGGCGGGGCGGGGTTCAAGGGCCGGGGCGCGGCCCTCACGGGCCATGTCGTAGGCGCGCTCCCCGGCCACTTTCACGGCGGAGAAGGCGGGGGGCACCTGCATGAGGTCGCCGCGGAAATGCGGCAGGACGGCGCGGAGTTGATCATCAGTGGGACGCGCGTCGGAGGTCGCGGTGACCTTGCCGTCGGCATCATCGGTATCGCGTGCAGTGCCGAAGCAGAGGGTGAAGCGGTAGAGCTTGGTGCCGTCCATGACGTAGGGGACGGTCTTGGTGGCGGCGCCGAAGGCGATGGGCAGAACGCCGGTGGCCAGCGGGTCGAGCGTGCCGCCGTGACCGGCTTTCTGCGCGTCGAACGCGCGACGGACGCGATTGACCACGTCGGTGCTGGTCAGGCCGGGGGGTTTGTCGATGATCAGCCAGCCGTCGAGGGCACGGCCGCGCGGCTTTCGGCGGGACATGGGGGCGGTGGGGTTGGTGGAGGGCGCGGGTTGTGGGCGCGGCGACGGATCAAGTCAATTGCCCGGCGCATTCCGCCTGAGAATGCCGGGACCGCCCCCCTCTCGTTTGCGAGCCGATTACGCGCTCCTGAAAACGAAGGCGTTTTCAGTCAAGCGCGATCTGCTCTAGGCTTTCCCCATGAACGTGGTCCTGCGCAAGCCGTGGACCGTGGACCGCTTCCTGGCCTGGGAAGATCGCCAGGAGGGGCGGCATGAGTTCGATGGGACGCGGATCATCGAGATGACCGGCCGAGCGCGAGATCACCAGCGCATCGTTTTCAATGTGGCGCGTGCGATGTTGGATCGGCTCGATCCAACCCGGTTTGATGTGATCTAGGAGATGCGGATCGTGGTCGGCAACCGGGTTCGCTATCCGGATGTGACGGTAACGGCTGGGCCGGTCGCGGGCGATCTGAAGACACTCCGGGACGCGCTGGTGGTCTTCGAGGTAGTGTCCGACGAGACGGCCGCGACCGACCTGGGCATCAAGAAGGATGACTATCTTCGGATACCCTCGATCGGCCAATATGCGCTGGTGGCGCAGGATCGCCGGGAGATTCGGGTGCTGTCTCGGGAGGCGGATGGCTGGGTCGAGAGCCGGGCCGAGGGAGGTATCGAGCTGGCCGGGACCGGCGTTTTCATTCCGTTGGAGGAGATTTATCGCGGCGTTCGGGTCTGAGGTCGGGCCTGCGCCCCCCTGGAGAGTGGAGACGTTGCGGTCGAGGCTGAGTGGGCGCCCGGCCGGCGGCCTGACTACACTCAGGGCCGGGGGCGCGACGAAGCCGCCGAATTCGCGTTCGAGCAGACCGGCGAAGGCGATGGTGGTGCGATCCTCGAGATAGCCGCCGACGATCTGCACGCCGGTGGGCAGTCCGCCGCTGAGGCCGATCGGCATGACTGTCGCGGGAAAGCCGTTCAGCGTCGCGACGGCGCACCAGGCCACCTGATCGAGATAGGGGATCGATTTGCCGTCCACCGCGAGCCGGCGGGTGAGGATCGGCGCATAATCCTGGGGGAAGGCGGTGGTCGGCATGGGCGGGCAAAGCAGAACATCGATCTCCTGAAACAGCGCCGACCAGCGAGCCCGCAGGCCGGTGCGGATGTCGCTGGTGCTGATCCAGGCGGCGTGGCTCATCGTGGCGCCGCGCAGTTCGGCGGCTCGGAGGCTCTGGTTCTCCGGCGCCAGGGCAGCGGCCGCGGCTGCCTCGTTGGCGTGATCCGCGAAGTTGTTGTCGGCGTCGAAAATCGCGGCGACGAGTTCGGCATAGACGCGGGTGGTGGTCGCAAGGGTCGGCATCGCGGGACTGCGGCGCAGGACCGTGCAGCCGGCCTGGCCGAGGCGGCCGGCGAGGGTTTCGATGGCGGCTTTCACGCCCTCGGCGGTCGGGCAGAGCGGATGGGTGTCGAGGACCAGGACGCGAAAGTCGCCGAGCCGGTCATGACGGGGCGGTGGCAGGTGAAGCGTGTAGCCCTTGCCCTCCAGCAGTTCGTCGGGCCCGGCGAGAAGGCTCAGTTCCAGGTCCAGATCGGCGGCGCTGCGCGCCAGGGGACCGGCGACGGCCATATCGTCGTGAACGGCGACGGGGGCGGTGCCGGGGTATCCGGCGCCGCGCTGGGGGACGAGGTCGAGGCTCGGTTTATGGGCGAAGACGCCGCAAAAATGCGCGGGGGCGCGCAGCGAACCGCCGAGATCGGAGCCAAGCTCGAGCGGGCACGAACCCGGCGGCCAGGGCCGCGGCGGAGCCGCCGGAGGAGCCGCCCGGGGTTCGCGCGAGATCCCACGGATTGTTGGTGGTGCCATAGATCGGGTTGCGGCTTTGCCAGTCGATGAGGCCGGTCGGGACGTTGGTCTTGCCGATGACGATGGCGCCGGCAGCCTTCAGGCGCTGCACCGCGAGCGCGTCCTGGGTGGGGCGCCAGTCGCGGAATTGCTCGTAGCCCCAGGTGGTTGGCAGGCCGGCGATGTTGTACTGCTCCTTCACGGTCATCGGCAGACCAAGCAGGGGGCGGGCGTCGCCGCGGGCGCGGGCCGCGTCGGCGGCGTCGGCGGCCTGAGCGGCGCGGTCGAAGTCTCGCACCACGACCGCGTTGATGAGGGGATCGATCGCGGTGATGCGGGCGATGCAGGCGTCGAGGAGTTCGCGGGAGGAGAATTGCCGGGCGGTCAGGCCGGCGAGGAGCTCGGTGGCGGTGAGATAGGCGGGGGCCGAGGCGGCGTGGGCCGGCGGCTCCAGGGGAGCGCCGCGGCAGCCAGGCCGCCGAGCAGGGCACGGCGGCTGAGCATCGGGGTTAGCGGCCGGTCGCTTTACGCCACCTGGCGTGGACTTCCTCGGTCGGTGGATAGAGGCCGGCGAGCGGAGCGCCTTTTTCGATCTGGCCCTTGATCCAGACCTCGATCTCCTCGTGCTCGAGGCCGTGGTCGGCGACCTCCTGCACCAGGGTTTCGGGGACGATGACGACGCCGCTGGGATCGGCCATGACGATATCGCCGGGTTCGACCATGACACCGCCGCAGCCGATGGTTTCCTGGAAGCCGACGGCCATGAGGGAGCGGGGACTGGGGGGCGGGGCCGCGGCCTTGCTCCAGACCGGTAATGCCATGTCGGAAATCACGCCGATATCGCGCATGCCTCCGTCGGCAACGACGCCGGCGACGCCCTGGGCGACCAGCCGGGCGGCGATGATGTCGCCGATGGCGCCGGAGGTCTCATCCTGGCCCATGTCCATGACCAGGACGCTGCCCTTGGGCAGGGTGTCCAACTTGCCGTGAAGACGGCCGCCGGGGCTGACGGCGCTGGCGGTGGTTGTGAGATCCTCGCGAATTGGAACGAAGCGCAGGGTCACGGCCGGGCCGATGAAGCGGCAGCGCTGGGGGTTGATGGGGCGGACGTTGCGGACCGCTCGGGTGCGCATGCCGTGCTTCATCAGGACCGAGGTGGCGGTGTCGGTGCTGACGCGCTGGAGCTTTTCGAGGAGGGCGGGGGTGAGTGCGGGCATGGGTCGGGGTTATAGCGACTTGGGAGGCCGGTGCGAACGTTCGGGGGAGATGCCGCGGCCCCGCTGACGCGGGGCCTCGCAATGACGGCGTTTAGTTAGCGGGCTGCGCCGGCTGCGCCGCCGGCACCGGTTGTCCCGGCAGCGCCCGTGCCAGCGGCCGAACCCCCCGTGGCTCCGGCGGTGCCGCCGGTTGTGCCGGTGAGGCCGCCGGAGGTGCCGCCGACGCCGCCATTGGCGCCGCCGGTTGCGCCGGTGGTGCTGGAGAGGCCGGCGACGGAGGAGCCGGGAGCGGTCCCGGTGCCCGCGCCTGCGGCACCCGTGCCAGCTCCGCCCGACGACGAGCCGGTGCCGGGGATGGCATAGCCGCCGGCTCCGGCCGCTCCTGTCCCGCCGGCCGCGCTGGCGGGCATGCTCAGGGTAAGGCCGGTGCCGGCGGCCAGGGCGGCCGCCAGAGCGGCCACGCGGAAGGACGTTCTCATCGCATGATCCTCGTTCAGTATCCGGGGATGCAACGCGACGAGGGGTTTGTCCGCCGCTTCAACTCCGCAGGATCATCTCCGAGGCCTTCTCGCCGATCATGATGGTGGCCGCATTGGTGTTGCCGGAGATCACGGTTGGCATGACCGAGGCATCGGCGACGCGCAGGCCCTCAATGCCGTGGACGCACAGGGTGGGATCGACCACGGTGCGGGGATTGGTGCCCATCGTGCAACTGCTGGTCGGGTGGTAGGTGGTGCCGCCTGTCTTGCGGACATGGGCGAGCCATTCCTCGTCGGTCTGGACGTCCTTGCCGGGCATGTATTCCTCGGTGACCAGTTTCTGCATGGCCTTGGTCTGGAAGACCTTCCGAAGGATGCGGATGCCGGCGACCATGGTGTCCCGGTCGCCCTGGGTGGCGAGGTAGTTGGGCTGGATGGCGGGCGGGTCGGTCGGGTCGGGGGAGCGGATGCGCAGCCAGCCGCGGCTTTCCGGGCGGCAGGGGATGGTGACGCCCTGGCAGCCGGGCCAGGTGTGGAGCGGGTCGCCGGCCTTATCGAGGCTGCCGGCGAAGAACTGGTACTGGATGTCGGGCGAGGCGAGTTCGGGGCGGGTCTTGACGAACAGGCCGATGGGTCCAGCGCCGGTCATGAGCGGACCGCCGCGCAGGACGGCATATTGCAGGGCGGCCTGAATCTTCAGGAGCAGGTTGTAGTTGATGTCGTTGTAGGTGTTGCGGTTGCGGGCCTTGTAGATGATGCGGCCGCCGACGTGGTCCTGCAGGTTTTCGCCGACCCCGGGCAGGTCATGGACCACCGGGATGCCGAGGGATTGGAGCAGCTCGGCGGGGCCGATGCCGGAGAGCTGTAGGAGCTGCGGCGAGTTGATGGAGCCGCCGGAGAGGATGATCTCCTTTTTGGCGCGGGCGGTGCGGGTGGTTCCATTCTGGGTGAATTCGACGCCGGTCGCCCGTTTGCCGTCGAAGGTCACGCGGTTGGCGAGAGCGTGGATCTCGACCTTGAGATTGGGGCGTTTCATGGCGGGTTTCAGGTAACCGACCGCGGCTGAACAGCGCCGCATGCCGCGGACGGTGAGGTCGAGCGGGCCGACCCCTTCCTGGGATTCGCCATTGAAATCAGGGTTGTAGTTGTAGCCGAGTTCCTTGGCGCCCTCGATGAAGGCGTCGTTGGTCTCGTGCTTGGAACGGAGGGCGGAGACGGCAAGGGGGCCTCCGGCACCGCGGTAGTCGTTGGCGCCGAGCTCGTGGTTTTCCGCCTTTTTGAAGTAGGGCAGCACGTCGTCGTAGGACCAGCCGGTGCAGCCGAACTGGCGCCAGAGGTCGAAATCCTCCTTCTGGCCGCGGATGTAGATCAGGCCGTTGATCGAGCTGGAGCCGCCGAGGACCTTGCCGCGGGGCCAGGCCATCCGGCGATTGTCCATGGTGGGGACGGGTTCGGTTTCGAACTGCCAGGTGATCTTGGGGTGGAAGATGTTGCGGAAGAAGCCGGCAGGGATGTGGATCCAGAGGTTGGTGTCCTTGCCTCCGGCCTCCAGCAGCAGGACGCGGTTCTGGGGGTTTTCGGAAAGGCGATTGGCGAGGACGCAGCCGGCTGAGCCGGCTCCAACGATGATGAAGTCGTATTCGGGGTCGGCCGGCATTGGGGGGTTCGTTTCCTCCTTGTGTCTGATTCGTGCGGTTTGGGCTGGCGGTGGTTTAACACGGAGGACGCGGAGGGGACACGGAGGGCACGGAGAGGGGCGTCTTGGTAAGCTGGTCGCGGAAGGCGGGGTCCAGGCGGTGCCAATCGAGGAGATCGACCGGGTAGGGGAGGTCGGACTCGGAGAACGCCTCGCGCAGGATCGCCTGCTCGTCGAGGGTGAGGGGACGGCCCGCGTCGATGAGGAGATCGAGGTCGGAGAAGGGACGGGCGCGTCCGGTTGCCCGGGAGCCGACGATCCAGGCGTGGGTTGCCGGGGGCAGGTGGGCCTGGATGAGTGCCGTGACGAGGTCCCGGTGGTCGGGGTTCATGAGGGGTCAGGGCGTCGGGTGCGGAGCTGGGTGAGCAGGAAGGAGGCTTCCGTCGAGGAAGGCGGGGATGTCCGAGATGACCTCGTGGGCAATGGCGGGATCATAGGTGTGACTGGTTTTCGCGCGCATTTCGCGGAAACGGCGCCAAGCAGGCCAGTCTGAGCGGATCAGGCCCTGTTTCGCGGCTTCGCGGATCATGTCCGCGAAGGTGGCTTGGTCGAGGGTTCTGGGGCTGGGAAGGGTTTCGGCGAGAAAGCGGCGAAGGATGCGATGGCTGAGTTCATAAGTGAACTCGAACCGGCGGATGAGGCCGTCGCGCAACTGATCATCCTCGGGGGTTTGGTGATGACGGGCGAGGCCTTCCCGGAGGCGGTCGATGGCGTTGGCGAGGGGTGTGAGGTCGAGGGGTATCAGGAGGGGGGCATCCGGGGTTGCCCGGGTTGGGGCGAGGGGGTTAGAGAGGCGAAGACGGGCGCGTAGCTCAGCGGGAGAGCACTACGTTGACATCGTAGGGGTCACAGGTTCAATCCCTGTCGCGCCCACCACCCGATGGTTCTTGGTCTTGAATGTTGTGCAAGACGGGTGATTTGGGCGGCGAATCTTGTGCAACACGGCGATTTTGCCGGACGTGGAACTGGTCGTGGACTGCACCCCATCACTGAGACACGGGCAATCTTATACACCCCGCGACGCCGTCTGCGCCGGGACTGCCGCGAGCGGCAGGACCGGTGCAGATGGCAAACCCGCCTCGAATTCCTCCGGCGCCTGGTAACTCAACGCCGAGTGCAACCGCTGGGCATTGTAGACCTGCTCGATAAAGCCCTCGATCGCCCCCCGCGCCTCATCCAGATCCCGATACGCCCGCCCATCCACCTCCTCGGTCTTCAGCGTCTTCATGAAGCTTTCCGCCATCGCGTTGTCCCACGGACAGCCGACCCGGCTCATGCTCGGCTGAATGCCAACCTCCCGTAGCCGCAGAACGTAATCGGCACAGGCATACTGAACCCCGCGGTCGGAGTGATGCACCAGCGCACCCGGCATCACCGGACGGCTGGTCAGCGCCATCTCCAAGGCCTCCAGCGTCAGGCTCGCCCGCAGATGATCCGCCATGGCCCAGCCCACCACCTTGCGGCTGAACGCGTCCAGCACCACCGCCAGATAGACGAACGCCTCGGCCAGCCGGACATAGGTGATGTCGGCCACCCAGAGCTGATTGATCGCTGTTGGAACCATCCAGCGCGCCAGGTTGGGATAGACCTCCCAGCGATGGCGCGAGTTCGGTCGTCGCCGGCACGAAACTCCGCCGCGAGACACAGAGCAGGTTGTCCTCGCGCATCAGCCGCCGCACTCGTTTGGCGTTCACCACCTCGCCCTGACGGCGCAGCAGCGCGGTGATCCGCCGGTAGCCGTAATGGCGGTGTTGCCAGCGCCAGCAGTTGGATGGTGTGGCGCAACGCGGTGTCCGCCTCGCGCGGCGCCGAGGCCGCCCAGGCCCGGTAATAGCCGCATCGGCTGACACCGCCGAGCTGGCACATCCGCTCGATCCCCAGGCTGCCTTGAAGCGACGTCTCCGCCCGGATCACGGCGTGGAGTCCGTCTCGGACCGGTCGTCCTCCGTCCGGGACGGCGTGCCGAAGTGCTTCAAGGCTGCGCGAAAAAAATCCAGCTCCAGCGCCTGCTGGCCGACCTTGCGCTCCAGCGCGGCGATGCGGGCTGCCGGGTCGGCGCCGCTGCGCCGAGGCTGCTTGGGCGCCACCGCCGAAGCCACGGCCCGCTTGCGCCCGCCACGCTCGCGCAGCCCCGCCGCTCCTTCCGCCCGGTAGCGCGAGCGCCAGAAATACAGCAGCTCCCGCTGGATGCCGAGTTCACGCGACAGCGCCGTGATGTTCCTCGCTGCTTCCATCCGTTCGACCGCCGCAAGCTTCAACGCCTGCGGATAGACCCGGTCCGGACCTCGTCGTCTGCCCATCCGTTCTCCTCCAGAACGGTGTATAAGATCAGGCGTGTCGCAGTTTAGGGGGGCAGTTGACCCGATTCCGGGGTGGCGTCTTGTGCAACATTCATGTGCCGGGGCGTGGGTCCCGGACCGTTGGTCGTAGCTCGAGGTTACGCCCTGAACGAGAATTGGGTCCAATCAGTCTCGTTCACGCCTCCGGCGCACCACCAGCAAGACCCCGACCGAGCCCGATGGCGAGCAGGCTGGCCGGTTCCGGCACGCTGACCGGGAGAATCGCCCCGAACAGACCGTTCAACTTACCGTCGGGTCCTGCACTGAAGTAGAGGTCGAGCGGGTTGCCCGCGCTGGCCCCGTTGCCGGCAAGCAGGCCCCATAATCCGTCGATGGTGAGAAGCGACCCATCCGTCTCGCGAAGCTGGCCCATGAAACTATCGGTCAGAAGCGAAAAGGCGCTGATCGTGCCGTCGCCGAAATTACCCACCAGAAGGTCGCCGGCAAACGCACCGAAGGAGGATGGAGCGATCACAAGCCCCCATGGAGAATCCAGCGTCCCTTGCGAAGCGACCCGGCCAAGGAAGTTGCCGTTGAGATCATACGCATCGACATAGCCGTGCCCCAGGCCCGGCACGTCGTCCTTCTTGTCCGCGTCCTGCAGCGCGTAGGTGACGTAAAGCGTGTTGGCGATGAGGGAGACATTGAACGGCGCGTAGCCGGCAGGAATAGTGGGATCGATGAAGTGGCCGGACAGGTCCGGCGCACCGGAATCCCCTTTCAGCACATCGATCGTACCGGCTCGGAAATTCGCCGAATAGAGATACGTATGGCCGCCCGCGACAGCCGTCGCAGTTCCTTTGTAAACGTTTGCGGAGGAGCCGGTCTGCAGTATCTCCGCGGTCGTGCCCAGGGCTCCGCGCCAGCCGGATATCGTGCCGTCCTCACTGGCGAACAGGAAAAGGTTTCCGTTGAAAGCGCCCGCGCCGGCCGAAGCATTAAAAGTCTGGCCCGTAACGCTGCCGTCACCCGGGATCGCGACGGTCAGCCCTTGTTTGGCAACGGCGTTGGTTGCCGGATCGACCTTGTAGAGGGTGGAGACGCCCGAGCCATTATCGGAAACCCAGAACGGTCCGGTCGGTGCGTAGGACATGCCCCAGGCATTCACCAGGTCCGGATCGGTGATGGCCGCGGGATGTGCCGCCTGATCATTCGTAACGAGCGGAAGCACGTCGAACTCGGTCGTGGCGCGTGCGCCCAACACAGGGCAAACCGCAAGCGGAATTGTCGCGGCAATCGCGAATACGGCGCGCTGGCGCATTGTGCGTCCTCCCGTTCTCGGGGGCTTTCTGCCCCAATCCCGATGGACGCGCAGGGCGCCGGGTTATTCCGTCGTTCTGGACGAAATTTCTGCCCGATGCCGCACCGGCCGCATGCGGATTTGTCGATCAAGGAGCTGAGAGACGCAGCAAACAAGATGGCGACGCTTATCGCGTGACGTATTTTCCTTCGATCTGCGGCGTCGGTGTATCGAAGCCCTGCTCCTGGCGCTGTAGCCGTGTCTCGCGGCCCCAGCGGCGTTTCAGCTCGTCGCGGATGTTGATGTGCAGGCGGCCGAGGCCGGCGACTTCCAGTTCGATCCGGTCGCCGTCCTGAAAGGCGCTGAGGCCGCGGTGATTGGTGCCGGTGGCGAGGATGTCTCCAGGCTCGAGGGTGTGGATGGAGGTGACCCATTCGATGCAGCGGGGGATTTTGTGCGCCATGTCGCTGGTGTTGAAGGTCTGTTTGGGTTCGCCGTTGACCGAGAGGCGGACGGCGAGGGCGTGCGGGTCGGGGATTTCGTCGGCGGTGACGAGGAAGGGGCCGATCGGCGCGAATGTATCACGTGATTTCATCTGGAAGAACACGTTGCCGGGCGGGGGCAGGCCGCGGGCCGAGCCGTCGATGAAGTTGATATAGCCGAAGACATGGTCCATGGCGCGTGAGGCGGGGACGTTGCTGGCGCGCTTGCCGATGACGACGGCGAGTTCGGCCTCGCCTTCGAAGATGGTGGCGGGCACGTCGGGCAGGATCATGGTGTCGCCGTCGCCGATGACGGCGGTTGGAGCCTTGTGGAAGGCATTGAGCGGCGCGGGTTCCTTGCGCGTGCCGTCTTCCATGTAGTTCACCGCCATGCAGACGATGTTGCCGGGCCGGGGCAACGGCGGGCGCAGGCGATGGTCGGCGAGCGGCGTGGCGGTGCCGGATCGCGCTGCGTGTTCCAGGCGGGGACGGTAGGTGTCGAAGCGTGCGATCAGGTTGCTGATCAGGTCGTGCGGGCCGGTGTGGGGGATGTCGTGGACGGTGTCGGTGACGTCGGTGATGCGGTCGGAGCCGGAGACCACGCCGAGGCGGAAATCGTCGAAGAAGGCCAGCTTCATGGTTGTCTCCTGGTCCCGTTCGTTTAGTTGATCCCAGCATGAGGGCGACGATGATTGACGGCAAGGCGATCGCGGCGGCGCTGCGGGCGCGGGTGGCGGAGCGCGTGGCGGTGATCGCGGCGTCGGGGCGCCGTGTGCCGGGCCTGGCGGTGGTGCTGGTGGGGAGCAATCCGGCATCTCGGGTGTACGTGAAGAGCAAGATGCGGCTGACGCGCGAGGCGGGGATGCGGTCGTTCGATCATCTGCTGCCGGAGTCGGTTTCGCAGCATGAACTGTTGGAATTGGTGGCGGGGCTGAATGCGGATGAGGCGGTGGATGGGATTTTGGTGCAACTGCCGCTGCCGCGCGGGATCGATGCTGTTGCGGTGCTGAATGCGGTCGATCCGGCGAAGGATGTCGATGGGTTTCACCCGCTGAATGCGGGCCGGCTGATGACCGGGCAGCGCGCGCTGGTGCCATGCACGCCGAAGGGATGCATGGCGTTGATCCGGTCGGTGCAGCCGGTTTTGTCCGGACTGCATGCGGTGGTGGTGGGGCGGTCGAACATCGTGGGCAAGCCGATGGCGCAGCTTCTGCTGGCGGCTGATTGCACGGTGACGGTGGCGCATTCTCGGACGCGGGATTTGGTTTCGGTGTGCCGGGAGGGGGATGTGCTGGTGGCCGCGGTCGGGCGGCCGGGGATGATCGGGGCGGAGCATGTGAAGCCGGGTGCGGTGGTGATCGATGTGGGGATCAATCGCACGGCGGAGGGGGCGCTGGTGGGGGATGTGCGGACGGCGGAGGCGGCGGAGGTCGCGGGCGCGATCACGCCGGTGCCGGGCGGGGTTGGGCCGATGACGATTGCCTGTTTGCTGGAGAATACGGTGGAGGCGTACGAGGGGCGGGGGCGCTGAGGCGGTCGCACGGTGATCACACGACGGTTGATCTACGACGTCTCGCCGGTTTCAGGCCTGCTCCTCCTGATTGAGATCGGCGAAATTCTTGATCCTGACCGGGTGATCAGGGAATCGCGCGACGATCTCCAACTCTCCGCCCATCGCTTCGATGAAGCGGCGGAGGGTGCTGACATACATGTCTGCTCGTTTTTCGATCTTGGCGACCGAGCCCTGCTTGATCCGAAGCGCCTGCCCGATCTCTTGCTGCGACAACTTCAGGGCACGCCGCACCTCGGCGAGGTCCATTTCCTGGCAGAAACGTTGTGCCTCGGCCTTTGGCCTGCGCCCGCGGTGAGAGACGGGCGCGGAGCTCCGCAAAGGAACGCCTACCGGCCATCATTTTTCTCCTTTCCAACTCGGCCAGATGCTCGTCATAGAGGGCATCGGCGATCGGGATCATGCGTTCGTAGAACCGTCGGTCGCCGGTCTTGTCGCCGGCGATCAGCAGGATCACCCTTCGGCGCGGATCGAAGGCATAGAAAATTCGCAAGGCTTGCCCCTGCTCTTTACTCGCAATTCCCGCATACGGGTGTGGCGTGATCCGTTTACGCAGCTCGAGTACAGGAACGGCAGGTCGGGCCCGCGCTGTGCCAATTTGCGGATATGGGCAATCGATGCTGACCTGCTCCGCTTGGATCAGGGTATCCCACCAGCGGCCGAACTCGTCGGTGTATTCGACCGGCCATTCCACTACATGAATACTATTCCTTATAAAGGATGAATTGAGGCCCTGAGTCGCCCTAGGTGTCGAACGTGGGAAGAAATCGCGGGTGCGGCGAAACTACAACCCGGGCATCGCCACTGGGGCTTGGGAAATCCGCTGGGTTCCCGCTTTCGCGGGAATGACCGAGGGGCGGTCCGTGCGATTTCTGCACAGGTTCTTCCCGGAAGGCCGGCCCGCTGGCGCGCGCGACATGGGCCTCGCGACGGTTGATGACAATCTGCCGCCAGCGCGTGATGATGTCGGGTCAGAGGGCCTGGCGCAGATCGTCGATCAGGTCTGCGGGATCTTCGAGGCCGATGGATAGGCGCAGCACGCCGTCGGTGATGCCGAGACGGGCACGCTCCTCGGCGCCGATGCGCATATGGGTCGTGGTCGCGGGGTGGGTGATCATCGACTTGGAGTCGCCGAGATTGTTGGAAATGACAATGATCTGTAGGCGGTTGAGGAAGCGGAACGCGCCTTCCTTCCCGCCGCGGACCTCGAACGTGACCATGGTTCCGCCGCCGCTCATTTGCGCACGCGCCAGCGCGCGCTGGGGGTGATCGGCGCGGGTGGGATACCAGACGCGGGAGACGGCGGGCTGATCGGCGAGGAAGTCGGCTATCGTTTCGGCGCCGCGGCCTGACGCGTCCAAGCGGGCGGGCAGCGTCTCCAGGCCCTTCAACAGCAGCCAGGCGTTGAAGGCGGAGAGTGTCGGCCCGGTGTTGCGGACGAAGGGCTGGAGGGTTTTTTCGATCCACTCCTTGCGGCCGAGCACGGCGCCGCCGAGCACGCGGCCCTGGCCGTCGATGTGCTTGGTGCAGGAATAGACCACGACGTCGGCGCCGAATTCGAGCGGCCGTTGCAGCAAGGGCGTGGCGAAGACGTTATCCACGACGACGATCGCTCCGGCGGCGTGGGCCATCTCGGCCACCGCCCGCAGATCGACGAGTTCGAGCATCGGGTTAGACGGGGTTTCAAGCAGAACGAGTTGCGCGGGGCGGGACAGCGCGCGCTGCCACTGGTTGAGATCGTTCCCATCGACGAATTCGTATGTGATGCCGAAGCGCGGAGCGAGGGTGGAGACGATCCAGTAACAGCCGCCGAACAGTGCGCGGGAGGCGACGATGCGATCGCCGGCGCTGAGATGGGCGAAGAGCGCGGCGTTGACCGCGGCCATGCCTGTTGCGGTGGCGCGGCAGGCCTCGGCGCCCTCGATCAGGGCGAGCCGCTGTTCCAGCATGGCGACGGTGGGGTTGTCGAAGCGGGAATACTGGTAGTGCTCGGCTTTGCCTTCGAAGGTCGCTTCGGCCTGTTCGGCGGAGTCATAGACGAAGCCGGAGGTGAGGAAGATCGCCTCGGCGGTTTCGCCGAAGGCGCTGCGTTCGGTGCCGCCGTGCACGAGACGGGTGGCGGGGCGGAGGGTGCTGATGTTGTGGGGCATCTGTCTGGGCCTTTCCAGTTCGCGAAATGGCCCGACCGTCGGAGCAGCGCCGTGACACGGCACTGGCCTCTTTAGCGCGATTATTTAGCCTCGCCGCAATCCGGCCGGACAAATCACGAGGGGTCCTGTCGAGGACCGGGCCGCACCAGGTCCTCGGCGGAGGCGAGCGGTCAAGGGCGCGCCGGCCGCTTTACATAAGGCAGGTTTGGGCCGACCTGGGATTGGATGGGCGAATCGGCGGGCGGGTACGATCCGGAGCGGTGGCAGCGAACGCTCTGGGCCATGGTGGGCGTGCAGTTCATCATGACGCTGTCGTTCACGCTGCTGAGCCCGATCATGCCGCTGTTCCTGCCGGAGCTTGGCGTGCATGGCGCCTCGGCGATTGATTTGTGGGCCGGTGATTTTGAACGGCACGTCGTCTTTCGTGGCGGCGTTCGTCTCGCCGCTGTGGGGCGGGCTCGCGGACCGCAAGGGGCGCAAGCTGATGCTGCTGCGGTCGAGCTTCGCGATCGGTGTGTTCACCGCGCTGATGGGCGTGTCGGCGACGGTGTGGCAGTTCTTCGGTGCGCGGGCGTTGATGGGGGCGTTTGCCGGGTTCTCGGCCTCGGCGATCGCGCTGGTGGCGAGCCAGGTGCCGGAATCGCGGCTGGGCTATGCGCTGGGCTGGCTGAGCACCGGGCAGTTGGTGGGCGGGCTGGTGGGGCCGGTGCTGGGCGGCGGGCTGGCGGACCTGACGGGCAGCTATCGCGTGCCGTTCTATTGCACGTCGCTGATCTGTTTCATCTCGTTGGGATTGGCGTGGGCGTTCGTGCACGAGGACTTCACGCCGCCGAAGCAGGACCGGCGCGGCCGGTCGATGCTGTCGAGCCTGCGGCTGCTGACGCGGTCGAGCGGATTGCTGTCGCTGTTCTTCGTGCTGCTGCTGGCGCAGTTCGGCGTGCGGACGGTGCAGCCGGTGGTAACGCTGTACGTGCAGGAGCTGCTGCGGGGCAATGCGGGGAGCGTCGCGACCTTGGCGGGGTTTGCGTTTTCGGTGACGGGGATCGCGGATCTGATCGCCTCGCCGTTTCTGGGGAAACGCAGCGATCAGATCGGCTATCGGCGGGTGCTGCTGATTTGTCTGGCCGGGGCGGCGCTGACCAGCCTGCCGCAGGCGTTCGCGACGAATTTCTGGGTGTTCGTGGCGGAGCGGTTCGGGGTGGGCTGCTTCATCGGGGGGATTTTGCCGACGGCGAATGCGCTGGTGGGGCGGCTGGTGCCACGGGAGCAGCGCGGGACGGTGTATGGGCTGACGGCGTCGGCGACGTTCCTGGGGAACTCGCTGGGGCCGGTGACGGGCGGTGCGGTGGCCGCGGTGCTGGGGCTGCGCTGGGTGTTTCTGGTCACGGCGGCGCTGCTGATGGCGAATTTGGGGTGGGTGTATTTTACGGTGGAGGAGCTGGATGCGGTGAAGCGGGGGTGATGTGCGGTGCCGGCCGAGGCGGCGCTCAAACCGGTGTGCGCCCTTTGAGGGAGATTGCTTCGTCTGCCCGCTTCGCGGGCATTCCTCGCAATGACACGATCCAGGCCTGGCATTGCGTCGGGCGCTGCGCGCCCTCCGGCAATGACGTTGTCACCGTGCAGCAACCAGATGTGGTGAAGCGCGGGGCGGAATGAGCAGCATAGGTGCGCCGATGCCGATGGCGATGCCGCCGACCATCAGGAGCACGGTGAAGAGCAGGGAGAGGGTGTCGGTGATGAGGGCGGGATCGGTGGTGCCGCGGGCGATGGCGACGGCGCCGATCACACCGCGGAAGGCATAGACGCCGGGGATCATGGCGACCACGCCGGGGAAGGCGAAGGCGACGGCGGGTGCCTTGAACCGGCGGGCGAAGAGTTGGGCGAGCAGACCAACGGCGAGGGCGCCGATCAGGCTGCCGGCGATCAGGTCGATACCGTGGTGAAACAGCAGCGCGCGCAAGGTGTGGCTGGCGATGCCGCAGATCATGCAGGCCCAGACGAGGCGGGCGGGCACGCTGAACAGGATGGCGAAGCCGAGCGCGGCGAGGGCGGAGAACACGCGCGTCCTGCGGCACGCCGATGACTCGGGTGGGGGCGGCGACGGGGATCGTCACGCCGGTAATCAGCGTGGCGCAGAGCAGGCCGAGGGCGATGGCGACGAGCAGGGCGGTGGAGAAGGTGAGGCGGCTGACGCTGAGGGTGGCGTGGCCGGTGAGGACGTCCCGGATCGCGTTGATCAGGGGCACGCCGGGCACCAGGATCATGCCGGGCACGACGAGGCAGAGGGTGGCGGAGGCGGTGAGGCCGAGGGCGGCACCGGCCGCCTCCGATACTGGCGCCGAGCGAGCGCGGTGGCGAAGATGACGAGCACGGTGTTGAGGCGGAACGACAGCAGTTTCAGGCGGAACCAGGTTTCCGCCGCGCCGGCGACGGCGGTGATGGCGAAGGCGCCCCAATCGCCGCCGAACAGCCGGCTGAGGCTGGCGGCGGTGAGGGCGAGGCCGGCGATGATGAGCCAGTGCGGGTAGGCGGGCGGGGCGCGCTCGATGCCGTCCAGCTCGGCCTGGAGCCGGTCGGGAGGCGCGCCCTGTTGGGCATGGAGCAGGGTGGATTGCAGGGCGTAGAGGGCGCCCATGCCGACGTTCATGCCGGGCACGCGGTGGCCGAGCTTGGTGCGGAACTCGTTGTCGTGGGCGATGGTGACGAGGAGGGCGTCGTAGGTGACGAGCAGATTGGCCTCGGCGCCGAAGGAGGCGGCGAAGCGCTGGAGATCGGCGGCGACGTGATCGGTATCGGCGCCGTTCTGCAGCATCAGGCGGCCGAACTGGAGCGCGAGATGCGCGATCTGCTCGGTCGGGGCGGTCGGGGTCACGGCTGGCCGATGTCGGGGTAGCGCGGTTTGTAGGCGATTTCGCGGATGTGGGCTTCGATATCGGGCGGGCGCGGCACGCCGGCGAGATCGTGGTCGAAGATGTAAGCGGCGATGCGCGCGGCGGTTTTGAGTGACACGTTCAGCATGTCGCTGGTGGGCGGATAGATCAGGCCCATGCCGAGGTTCGCCTCGGTCACCTGGTCGGCGAGGGCGCGCGCGGCGGTGATGAACATCTGCTGTGTGACGCGCTTCGCCTGGGTGGCGAGGACGGCCATGCCCATGGCGGGGAAGATGTACACGTTGTTGCCCTGGCCGGGGACGAGCTTCTTGCCGTCGATCTCCACGGGCGGGAAGGGGCTGCCGCTGGCGAAGACGGCCTTGCCCTTGGACCAGGTGTAGGCTTCCTCGGCGGTGCATTCCGAGCGGGTGGTGGGGTTGGAGTAGGGGAAGATGATCGGGCGGTCGTTGAGGCGGGACATCGCCTCGATGACGGCGCGGTTGAAGAGCTTCGGCACGGTGCTGACGCCGATGATGCCGGTGGGTTTCAGTTGTTCGATGGCTTCGACGAAGGAGCCGACGGGATCGTGGGGGTGGGCGAAGGGTTTCTGGAAGGAGGCGAGGTCGGTGCGGGCGGCGGTGATCAGGCCGTTGATGTCATAGAGCCAGTTGCGGGCGCGGGCGTCTTCGATGCTCAGGCCCTCGCCGGTCATGGATTCGCTGATGAGTTCGGCGATGCCGGTTGCGGCGGAGCCTCCGCCGAGGAACAGGAAGCGCTGCTCGGTGAGTTTCTGTTCGGTGATGCGCAGCGCGGCGAGGATGCCGCCGAGCGCGACGGCGGCGGTGCCCTGGATATCGTCGTTGAAGGTGCAGATGCGATCGCGCCAGCGCTGGAGGATGGGTTCGGCGTTGATGTTGGCGAAGTCTTCCCATTGCAGGCAGCATTTCGGGAAGAGCGACTGCACGGCTTCGACAAATTCGTCGATGAAGGCGTGGTATTCGGCATCGCGCACGCGGGGCTGGCGGAGGCCGCGATAGAGCGGGTCTTCGAGCAGGGCGTGGTTATCGGTGCCGACGTCGAGCGTGACGGGCAGGGTGTATTGGGGCGGGACTCCGGCGCAGGCGGTGTAGAGGGAGAGCTTGCCGATCGGGATTCCCATGCCGCCGACGCCGAGATCGCCGAGGCCGAGGATGCGTTCGCCGTCGGTGGCGACGATGAAGCGGACGTCTTTGCCCGGCCAGTTGGAAAGGATGTCGCGGACGCGGCCTTTGGCGGTGATGGGGATGTACATGCCGCGGGCGGCGTGGAAGATGTGGTCGAACTTCTGGCAGGCCTCGCCGACTGTGGGGGTGTAAACCAGCGGCATGTATTTGGCGGGGTCGGACATCAGGATGGCGTAGAACAGGACCTCGTTGCGGCATTGGAGGTCGCTGAGCAGGAGGTATTTGAGCAGATCGGTTTCAACCAGTTCGAGCTGGGCGGAGACGCGGGCGATCTGGATTTCGAGGGTGGCGGGGACCGGGGGGAGCAGGCCTTCGATTTTCAGGGCCTGGCGTTGGGGGATGGTGAAGGCGGTGCCGCGGTTCTGGCGTGGGTCGCGCAAAAGGAGGGGGCCGGAGAGGGTGGGGAAGGGCATGGGTTTGGTCCTTTACAATTCCCGATTTCCACACTGTTGGGGGAAATCGCGTGATGGAGTGCGAGACGGGCATCGCCACGGGCGTTCGCCAATCCGCTGGGTTCCCGCTTTCTCGCGGGAATGACGATGGGGGCGCGGGAATGACGGGGTGACGGCGTGTTTGTTCAAGTGGCGACGTAGGGGTGGACCATCTTGCTGGGATCGACGACGCGATCGAATTCCTCGGGGGTGACGAAGCCGAGCTTGAGGGCGGCTTCGCGGAGCGTGAGATCGTGATCATCGGCGTAGTGCGCGATCTTGGAGGCTTTGTCGTAGCCGACCACGGGAGAGAGCGCGGTGACGAGCATCAGGGACCGTTCGACGTATTCCTGGATCTTTTTCGTGTTGGGGCGGGTGCCTTCGACGAGGAATTTGCGGAAGTTGGCGCAGCCATCGGTGAGGATGGTGATGGAGTGCATGATGTTGTGGATGATCAGCGGCTTGTAGACGTTCATTTCCAGATAGCCGCCGGCGCCGCCGAAGCCGACCGCGACGTCGTTGCCCATGACCTGGACGGCGATCATGGTCAGGGCCTCGGCCTGGGTGGGGTTGACTTTGCCGGGCATGATGGAGGAGCCGGGTTCGTTTTCCGGGATGATCAGTTCGGCGAAACCGGCACGCGGGCCGCAGGACATCAGGCGGATGTCGTTGGCGATCTTGTAGAGCGAGACGGCGAGGGTTCGCATGGTGCCGGAGAGCTGCACGAGCGCATCGTGCGCGCCTTGCACGGTGAACTTGTTGGGTGCGGTGACGAAGGGGAGGCCGGTGAGTTTGGCGATCTCGGCGGCGACGGCTTCGGCGAAGCCGGGTGCGGCGTTGATGCCGGTGCCGACGGCGGTGCCTCCGAGTGCCAGATGATAGACGCTTTTCAGCGCGTCGTTCAGGCGTTCGATGTCGTCGGACGAGCATGCCGGCGTAGCCTGACCATTCCTGGCCGAGGGTGATCGGTGTCGCGTCCTGCATGTGGGTGCGGCCGATCTTGATGATGTCCTTCCATTCGTTGGCTTTGGCGGTGATGGCGGTTTGCAGTTGGGTGACCGAGGGGATGAGGCGCTGGGCGGTGCCGATGGCGGCGGCGATGCACATGGCGGAGGGGAAGCTGTCGTTCGACGACTGCGACATGTTGACGTGGTCGTTGGGATGCACCGGGGCCTTGCTGCCGAGGGCGGTGCCGGCGAGCTGGCAGGCTCGGTTGGAGAAGACCTCGTTGACGTTCATGTTGAACTGGGTGCCGCTGCCGGTCATCCAGACATGGAGCGGGAACATGTCGTGGTGCTGGCCGGCGAGGATTTCGTCGGCGATCTTGACGATGAGGTCATGGGGGTTGTCGGTTAAGTCGGCCGCCGGCGTGGTTAACATTTGCGGCGGCTTTTTTCAGGATTGCGTACGCGGTGATCATGTCGCGCGGGATGAGGTCCTGGCCGATGCTGAAATGTTCGAGCGAGCGCTGGGTCTGGGCGCCCCAGAGCTTGTCGGCGGGGACTTTGACTTCGCCGAGGCTGTCGGATTCGGTGCGGAAATCGGGCATCTCGGTCGCCTCCGGGGTGTGGTGGGTGTGGGGTGGGGGAAGTCAGGAACGGGTCAACGAAGAAGGTGATGGAAGGGCGGAAAAGGTGGCGACTGGGGGTGGACAGGGGCTCGCCCGCATGTCGCGGCGGGCCTGGGTTGCGCGCTTCGCTCGCAATGACGGTGGAGGCGCCACTTTTTCATGACGCGGGGGGCAGTGCCTGTGCGATTTATTCGCCTAGGCGGAGGGAGTTCGCGGCTGAGGGCGTGTCTGCAATTTTTGCCAAATTTCGGCATCGCGGCTGTAGAAATCCGGACGGAATTGCAGTGTCCCGTCGGTGTCTAAAAACGCGGTCTGGTACACGACGAAGACCGGCACGGGTGTCGGGAGGTCGTGCCGGGTGGTGCCGCCGGCTGCGATTCCCTGGTCGATCGCAGCGATTGGTTCTTGCAGGAGCAGGGCGGCCAACTGGCGGGGATTTTGCACCCGGATGCAGCCATGGCTGATGCGACGGTTGTCGCGGTTGAAGATGTATCTGCCCGGTGTGTCGTGCAGGAAGACGTCGAACCGGTTCGGCATATCAAACATGATATAGCCGAGCCCCGCGTCGGGTCCCGGCAGTTGCTCGGCCTCGCCATTGGCCAGCATGATCATGTTGTTCCGTTTCAGGTAATCCGGATCGTGGCTGATCTTCGGCAGGATTTCCCGGGCAACGATATCGGCGGGGACGACCCATGGCGGGTTGAAAAAACTGGCGTCGATGGTGGCGCGGAATTCCGGGCTCTGATTGCGCTGGATATCCTCGCCGACAACGACCTTGGCGGAGAACACCGGTTGATCGGCGCGATAGAGTACCAGTCGTTCGTCGGCAATGTTGACCCAGGCGCGGTTCGCCGGCAGCGGCCGCGGCAGCCAGCGTTGGCGTTCGAGGTTCACCTCGATGGTCCGCACGCGGTCGGTTGCCGCCTTGTTGCCGGCCGAGGCTGCCGAGCGATATTTCTGCAAAGCCTGGCGCAGGGCCCGATAGGTCGGGGTCGTAGGGGCCAGCGCCTCGATCGCTGCTCCCGGATCGGGGCTGTCGATGGCGGCATCGAGAGCGGCTGGCGACATCGATCGGCTCAGGCGTCAGGGTCTCGTCATCGCGTCGGCGATCAACCGGTACAGCGCCGCGAGCCAGCGCGGCGGCGTATGACAGGAAGGCGTCCGACAACAACACGTCGCGATCAAGCGGCGACAGTGAAGTTGTGTGCTGCAAAAGGTTCGCATGGAACAGCGCAGGGTCGAGACCCTGATCGTCCGCGCGCAACACGGCATTCACGAGCGAATTCACCTGTGCTTGCGGGTGTCCCAGACCGGCTCGAAGTCATGACGTGCGTAGAAGCGCTTCAGCTGCCCGACATTCACCGGTTCACCGGCGACGGCGAGGTCAGGCGTGCTGTCGAGCAGATTGCCGAGTTCAGTGTCGGCCTGCGGCGCCGGCGCGGGGCCGGTCCCGGGCTGCGGATCAGCCGCGACCGGATCCGGGTCGGGGTCGTGCTGCAGGCGGCCAAGCCCATGCCGCGGCGAGCATGCTCGTGCCACCCGCAATGACGGTGCGTCGGGGAATCTGAGGCCGAGCGGGAGTCGACGCGTTTTGGCGGCCAAGGCCGACGTTGCACCACGGCGCGTGCACTCGTGCCACTTCTGACCTTTGCCGGGGGCGCCGCCCGCCGTGCCGGGGCGTTGCCACCCACGCAATTGTGAGTTTGAATGTTTGACGCGAATTACCCTTAGAATTAACACTATGTAGGAGCAACCCGAACAAGGAGCAACGGATGTTCGCCATTTCCGAGACAGTGGTCCGTCCGAGACTGTTGCGTGGTGCCGCAATGGTGGCCGTCGTCCTTCCCCTGGCGCTTCTTGCCGGGTGTGTTTCACAGCAGACGCCGGCGCCGGCGCCCACCGCAGTCGAAACAGCTCCTCCGCCGCCGCCCCGGCGCCGATGCCGGCGCCGGCTCCCGTTCCGGCAGCACGAGGGTAGTATCGGCTTTCGCTAAGGCTGAGGAAGCGTGGGTCGCGCTGCGGCCCCGCTTGCATAACGATCGGACGGCAGTGTCCTGATACTGAAGGTCGCCGAAGCGTGGCGGCCTTCAGATCGGGCTGCTGTCGTTCGTTTTCAGTGGGCCGCCGATACCTTCCGCTTGCCAGCGCGGGACCATGAGGGCGTAGCAGATGGATGAGGCGCGGAGAGCGGTTGCGCGGCGCTGCCTGGAGGGTGCGGAGGCCGACAGGTTGACGTTTCCGCAGATCGTCGGGACGCTCATGGGGGCGGGGTTCGAGGGGTATTCGGTGGATTTCCGGCGTGCGACGGCGACGTACTATGTGGCGGATGGAGACAGTGTGGAGCTTGCGGCGCACCGGGCGGAGGGGGGTGTAGCCGCTGTGTTCGATAAAGCGGCGGTGCAGGTGGCGATCAGGGAGGCACAGCAGTTGGTGCCTGGTTATACGTACCGGGGGTTTTGCGCGAAGGTCGTGACGGCAGGGTGCACGTGGAGCGGTTTCCGGATTGAGGGAGGTGCGGGTGGCCGGTGCGGTTCGCCTGGATTGCCGCGTCGGGCGCTTCGCGCCCTCCTCGCAATGACGTGGTGCGGCTGCATCACGGGATTGCTTCCCCGCTTTCGCGGGGACCGCGCTGCGCGCTCCTCGCAATGACATGGTCAGGAATGACATAGTCAGGAAATTCGGGCGAGAGCGGCGGTGAGGCGGGCGATTTCGGCGTGGGCGGCTTCCAGCCGGTCGCGGTTTTCCTGCACCACGTCTTCCGGTGCGCGGCGGACGAAATCGGCATTGGCGAGTTTCTGCTCGATCTTGCGGGCCTCGGCCTGAGCTTTGTCGCGCTCGCGGGCGAGGCGGGTGCGTTCGGCGTCGATATCGATCAGCCCGGCGAGCGGGATGGCGACGGTGGTTTCATCGAGCACGATCTGCGCGGCGCCGGCGGGAAGATCGCCGCTGTGCGGGGCGATGTCGGAGGCGCGGGCGAGGCGGCGGATCGCATCGCTCCAGCGCTCGGCGCGGGCCAGTATGGCGGGTGTTGCGTCGCGCAGCAGGATGGGCGCGGTGACGGAGGGCGGGACGTTCATCTCGGCGCGGACGGCGCGGACGTCGGAGATGAGACGCACGACAAAATCGAGTTCGGCGCGGGCGGCGGTCGGGATCGGGCAACGGGGTCGGTTCCGGCCAGGGGGCGCGGATCAGAGTGTAGGGCGCGCCGTAGCCGAAATGCTCCCACAGTTCCTCGGTGACGAAGGGAATGGCGGGATGGAGCAGGCGGAGGATGATGCCGAGTGTGTGGGCGGCGGCGGCGCGGATTTCTTTTTCCGCGAGCATGGGCTTGGCGAATTCGAGGAACCAGTCGCAGAAAGTGTTCCAGACGAAACGATAGCAGGCGGCGGCGTATTCGTCGAAGCGGTAGGCTTCGAGCGCGGCGGTTGCCTCGGCGATCGCGGTGTTGGCGGCGTCGAGCAGCCAGATGGTGAGCGGCAGGCGGGCTTCGGCCGGGTTGAAGGTTGGATCGGGGCGGATGTCGTTCAGCTCGCAGAAGCGGGCGGCGTTCCATAGTTTCGTGACGAAGCTGCGGTAGCTTTCGACGCGCGAGGCGCCGAGTTTCACGTCGCGGCCGGGGCCGGTGAGGGCGCAGATGGTGAAGCGCAGCGCGTCGGCGCCGAAGCGATCGATCAGCTCCAGCGGGTCGATGACGTTGCCCTTGGACTTGGACATTTTCTGTCCGCGCTCGTCGCGGACGAGGCCGTGGATGTACACGGTGCGGAAAGGGATATCCTGCATGAAGTGGATGCCGAGCATCATCATGCGGGCGACCCAGAAGAAGATGATGTCGAAGCCGGTGACGAGCACGTCTCCCGGGTAATAGCGGGCGAGTTCGGGCGTGGCTTCGGGCCAGCCGAGGGTGGAGAAGGGCCAGAGGCCGGAGCTGAACCAGGTGTCGAGCACGTCCTCGTCCTGGGTCAGCGGTTCGGCGTGGCCGTAGTGTTTGTGCGCTTCGGCGCGGGCTTCGTCCTCGGTCGTAGGCGACGAAGACCTGGCCGTCGGGGCCGTACCAGGCGGGGATGCGATGGCCCCACCAGAGCTGGCGGGAGATGCACCACGGCTGGATGTCGCGCATCCAGGCGAAGAAGGTGTTCTCCCATTGTTTGGGGACGAAAACGGTGCGGCCTTGCTCGACGGCTTCGATGGCGGGTTTGGCGAGCACGTCGGCGCGGCAATACCACTGGGTGGTGAGGCGGGGTTCGATGGGCACGCCGCCGCGGTCGCCGTGCGGGACCTGGTGGGTGTGGGGTTCGGTTTTTTCGAGCAGACCGAGGCGTTCGAGTTCGGCGACGATCTGTTTGCGGGCGGCGAAGCGGTCCTGTGTGTCGAGCGAGCGCAGGAAGGCGGGATCGGCGATGCCTTGGACAGGGGTGATGGCGTCCTCGATTTCGGTCAGCGTGATGCGGCCTTCCGGGGTGAGGACGGTGGGCATCGGAAGGTCGTGGCGCTGGCCGACGGCGAAATCGTTGAAGTCGTGCGCGGGGGTGATCTTGACCGCGCCGGAGCCTTTCTCGGGGTCGGAGTATTCGTCGGCGACGATGGGAATGCGGCGGCCGACGATCGGCAGGATGGCGTGGCGGCCGATCGAGGCTGGCGCCAGCGTTCATCGTTGGGATGCACGGCGACGGCGGTGTCGCCGAGCAGGGTCTCGGGGCGGGTGGTTGCGACTGTGATGAACTGGCCGGCGTGCTCGGCGAGCGGGTAGCGGATGTGCCAGAGGTGGCCGCGGATTTCACGGTTTTCCACTTCGAGGTCGGAGATGGCGGTGAGGAGGGCCGGGTCCCAGTTCACCAGGCGGCGGTCGCGGTAGATCAGGTTCTCGCGGTAGAGGGTGACGAAGACGCGGCGGACGGCGGCGGAAAGGCCCTCGTCCATGGTGAAGCGCTCGCGCGGCCAGTCGAGCGAGGCGCCGAGGCGGCGGAGCTGGCGGGTGATGGTGCCGCCGGATTCGTGCTTCCACTGCCAGACGCGCTCGATGAAGGCGTCGCGGCCGAGGGAGCGGCGGTCCTGGTTGGCGCCGGATTGGGCGAGGAGGCGCTCGACAACCATCTGGGTGGCGATGCCGGCGTGGTCGGTGCCGGGCTGCCAGAGGACGTCGCGGCCCTGCATGCGGCGGTAGCGGACAAGGGTGTCCTGCACGGTGAAGGTCAGGGCGTGGCCCATGTGCAGGCTGCCGGTGACGTTCGGCGGCGGGATCATGATGGTGAAGGGGCGGGCGGGGGAGGACGGGTCGGCGGCGAAGGCGCCGCTTTCCTCCCAGCCCTGGTAGATGCGCGGTTCGATATCCCGCGGGGAGTAGGTCTTGTCGAGCATGGCTGGGTGTTAACGCATCAGCGGGGCGGGTTGAACCCGCTCGCCGCTCGCCGGGGCGTTGCACGCCATTGGCCCCCTCCGGACCGGGGCGCTCACCCCAAGGTGATCAGCCGCCTCATTTGCCCCCGGGGGGACTAGGCGGTGATCCGCGCGGAGAACGAAACCCGGCCCCCACGCTGATCGGCCTTCCCTCACCCCGAGTCGGCTTCCTATATCGAAAGCCCATGACGCGGTTTGTCTTCATCACCGGCGGCGTGGTCTCCTCTCTCGGCAAGGGTATCGCCTCCGCGGCACTCGGCGCGCTGCTGCAGGCGCGCGGCTACAGCGTGCGCCTGCGCAAGCTCGACCCCTATCTGAACGTCGATCCGGGCACGATCGAGCCCCTACCAGCACGGCGAGGTCTTCGTGACCGACGACGGGGCGGAGACCGACCTCGACCTCGGCCACTATGAGCAATTCACCGGCGTCCACGCCACCAAGGCCGACAACGCCACCACCGGACGCATCTACTCCGAAGTCATCGCCAAGGAGCGCCGGGGCGATTACCTGGGTGCCACCGTACAGGTCATTCCCCACATCACCGACGCCATCAAGGAAACGATCACCCGGGAGACCGGCGGCTTCGATTTCGTGCTGGTGGAGATCGGCGGAACTGTCGGCGATATCGAGAGCCTGCCGTTCCTCGAAGCCATTCGCCAATTGAGCAACGAACTCGGCCCGGAGGGCGCGATGTTCGTTCACCTCACGCTGGTGCCCTACATCCCCTCGGCCGGCGAGCTGAAGACCAAGCCGACGCAGCACTCGGTGAAGGAACTGCTGAACGTGGGCATCCAGCCGCAAATGCTGCTGTGCCGCTGCGATCGCCCGATCCCCGCGGGTGAGCGCCGCAAGATCGCGCTGTTCTGCAACGTCCGGCCCGAAGCCGTCATTCCCGCGCTCGACGTGGACACGATTTACGCCGTGCCGCTGCGCTATCACGAGGAAGGGATGGACCGCGAAGTGCTGCGCCACTTCGGCCTGTCCGCCGGCGGCAAGCCCGATCTCGAACGCTGGGAGCGCATCGCCGACGCCATCCGCCAGCCTGAAGGCCAGGTACGCATCGCTATAGTTGGCAAATATATCAACCTGCTCGACAGCTATAAATCCCTCGCCGAGGCGCTGGTTCACGGCGGGATCGCCAACCGCGTTCGCGTCACGCTCGATTGGGTGGACAGCGAAGTCTTCGAACAACCCGGCACCGTCCAGCGGCTGGAAGGTGTCAACGGCATCCTGGTGCCCGGCGGCTTCGGCGAACGCGGAACCCCTGGAAAGATCGAGGCCGTGCGTTTCGCCCGCGAACGCCGCGTGCCCTTCTTCGGCATCTGCTTCGGCATGCAGATGGCGGTCATCGAGGCTGCCCGCAACCTCGCGGGTCTCACTGACGCCTCATCCACCGAATTTGGCCCCTGCAAAACCCCGATCGTCGGCCTGCTGACCGAATGGGCGCGCGGCAACGACATGGAACGCCGTCTGGAAGGCGGCGACCTCGGCGGCACCATGCGCCTCGGCGCCTATCCCGCCCTGCTGGGTGAAGGCAGCCTGGTGCGCGAACTCTACGGCGGCGCGCCGGTCATTCAGGAACGCCACCGCCATCGCTACGAGGTCAACGTGCACTTCCGTACCATCCTCGAAATCCACCGGCCTGCGCTTCTCCGGCATGTCCCCCGATGGCGTGCTCCCGGAAATCATCGAACTGCCCGATCATCCATGGTTCATCGGCGTGCAGTATCATCCGGAACTCAAGTCCAAACCCTTCGATCCCCATCCGCTGTTCGCCGGGTTCATCGAGGCTGCCATCCGGCAGGCCAGGTTCGTCTGACAATCCCGCATGACCACGTTCCTCGTTGCCGCCGGATTCCTCGGCGTCGCCCTGATCCTCGTCGCCTATTTCGCCAACCAGCGCGGCAGTCTCGCTTCGTCCGACTGGCGCTTCCCCGCTGCCAACCTGCTCGGCTCGGTGCTGATCTTCAGCTCCCTGATGGTGCAGTGGAACCTTCCCTCGGCCGTCATCGAAGCCTTTTGGATGGCGATCAGCCTCTACGGACTTCTGCGCAGCCTTCGCGCACCGACGTAAGAGCAGACTGATTGACCGTGACCACGCGGTGAACTTGCGCCACTATCAGACGCCAGAGCAGGTGCCGCCGATGTCCATCACGCGCCGTGCCTTGATCGCATCCGCGGCTTCCAGCGCCAGTCTCGCAACGCATGGGCCGGCATCGGCTGACAATCAGCCGCCCGTCACCACCCTGCAATTGCAGCGGCGCAATCTCGATGTGAACGGAAAGCCCGCGGTCGTGTTCGGCATTCGCCAGCCCAATGGAACATTCGGCCTCACCACCCGCGCCGGCGCCGCTTTTCGCGTGCGGGTGGAAAATCAGATCGACGTCCCCAGCCTGATCCATTGGCATGGGCTGACGCCACCCTGGCAGCAGGACGGCGTGCCCGGCATCTCCGGCCCGCCGATACCGCCCGGGAAAAGCGCGGACTACGATTTTCCGCTCCGCTTCGGCGGCACTTTCTGGATGCATTCGCACGAAGGCTTCCAGGAACAGCTCCAGATGACTGCACCGCTGATCGTGCATGACGGGCGAGCGAGGGCAGGAGAGCAGGACATTGTGCTCATGGTGGCGGACTTCAGTTTTGCGCCGCCGGAGGAGATCTATGCGTCACTGAGAAACCGCCCACCGGCAAGGCCATGTCGGGAATGTCGATGAAAGCGTCTGGCGGGCCCGACCTGAACGACGTGACGTACGACGCTTTTCTTGCGAACGATCGCACCTTGGCCGATCCCGAGATCATCAACGTGGAACCGGACCGCACGGTCTTTCTGCGCGTCATCAACGGCTCGTCCATGAGCAACTTCCATCTCGATTTCGGCGAGTTGCGGGGTGAGCTGATCGCGGTGGATGGCTTCCGGATTGTCCCCATGCCGACGGGTCGCCGCGTGCCGATCGCCGTGGCACAACGGATCGACGTCCGACTTTCAATTCCGCCCGGCGCCGGAGCCCACCCGGTGCTCGCCGTGTTGGAGGGAACGGCGCGCCAGACCGGCATCATGCTCGCGGCGGGAAGGCCCAGGATCGCGCGCATCGCCGACATGGCTGCGACGCCATCGCCGGCATTGTCCCTGGATCTGGAACGCAGCCTGCGGGCGCTGGTACCGCTGGACCGGCGGAAGGTTGACCGCGCTTACACGCTCACCCTCACCGGAGACATGGCAAACTACGTCTGGTCCATCAACAACGTGCCCTGGACCAAGGACGTGCCACCGCTGCCGCTCATCGAAGGTCAACGCGTGGAACTCGCGCTGGTAAACGTGACGCCGATGCCGCACCCGATGCATCTGCACGGACACGAGTTCCAGGTGGTCGAAATCAATGGCCAACGCTTCAGCGGTGCGGTGCGCGATACGGTGCTTGTTCCACCCGGCACGCGGGTCGTGGTTGCGTTCGATGCGAATAATCCGGGATGGTGGGCCTTCCACTGCCACCTGCTCTACCATCTCGAAGCGGGCATGTTCACCACGTTCCGTTACGTTTGACGCACAGGATAGTGTAATCCCATGCAGCGTTCAGTCCGTGTCGGCGCGATCGAGATCGCGAACCACCGTCCCTTCACCCTCATCGCCGGCCCCTGCCAGATCGAATCGCGCGCCCACGCGCTGGAAGTCGCCGCGGCGCTGCGCGCCCTTTCCGAAACGACGGGCGTGCCGCTGATCTACAAATCCAGCTTCGACAAGGCCAACCGCACCAGCGCGGGGGCGCCACGCGGCGTCGGTCTTGCCGAAGGCCTTGCCATTCTCGCCGAGGTGCGCGAGCGCACCGGGCTTCCCACCCTGACTGACGTTCACGCCGCGGACCAGTGCGCACCCGCGGCCCAGGCGGTGGATGTCCTGCAAATACCCGCCTTCCTCTGCCGCCAGACCGACCTGCTCCTTGCTGCGGGCCGCACCGGCAAGGCGATCAATGTCAAGAAGGGACAGTTCCTGGCCCCGTGGGACATGGCCCAGGTCGCGGACAAGATCGCTTCCACCGGCAACCACAACATCCTTCTGTGCGAGCGCGGTGCCAGCTTCGGTTACAACATGCTGGTCACCGATCTTCGTGCCCTGCCCATCATGGCACGCACCGGCTATCCGGTGGTGTTCGATGCAACCCACTCCGTTCAGCTTCCGGGCGGCCAGGGGACCAGCTCGGGCGGCCAGCGCGAGTTCGCCCCGGTGCTCGCCCGCGCGGCCCTGGCGGTGGGCGTCGCCGCCGTGTTCCTGGAAACCCATCCGGACCCCGACCACGCCCCCAGCGACGGACCCAACATGATCCCTCTCAGGGACATGCCTGCCCTCATCCGGCGGCTCAAAGGCTTCGACGATCTGGCCAAGCAAGCCGCCTGAGCCGTACAACCGCCGGGCGCCGAAACAGAAGGAACCCGGCATGACCAAGATCACCCGCACCGATCCCAACCCCGTGCTCGCCAAGGCCGTGGAGTACCACGGCTTCGTCTATCTCCAGGGTTGCACCTCCCGCGATCCGTCGAAGGATATCAAAGGACAAACCCAGGACATCCTCGAGCAGATCGACCATTTGCTCGAAACCCATGGCACCGATAAGACCAGAATCCTACAAGCTCAGATCTGGGTCACCGACATCCGCCTGCGCGATGCGATGAACGAGGTCTGGACAGCGTGGCTGCCAACCGGTCAGGCGCCGGCGCGAGCCTGCGTGGAAGCCAAATTGGCCGATCATCGGCTTTTGGTCGAAATCATGGTGACGGCCTGCAAGTGATCCGACTCGGGCGAGTCCACCGGACTCGCCCGGTTTGATATCAAAATCACAGGGCCGTGATTAGGACAATAGTCTGAACTCCGAGGCTTATCCACAGGCCCTATTGTGCAATTTCGGCCACATCCAAGCCCGATCGTGTTTTGCGGATTGCCTGCCACGCAACCCTGCGCTTACCCCGAAACAACTCTGGGGCAACAAAGGGAATCGAGCGGATGCAACGACGGGCAACCGGCGTCAGGACTCTCGTTTTCGTCTCAACCCTGGCTTTTGGAGGTTACGTCGCTCAACAATCGGCGGTTGCTGCATCGCCGAAACATCACACCGCTCATCACGGGCATAAACTCTCCGCCTTTGCCTCGGTGCGCCATCACACACGAATTTCCCGCACCGCGTGGCACGGAATTTCCTGCGTCCCGTTTGCCCGTGAGGAATCCGGCATCGACTTGCCGGGCAACGCCCGGGACTGGTGGTCGAACGCCGTCGGCGTCTATGCCCGCGGCGCCGTGCCGCAGCCTGGCGCCGTGCTTGCCTTCGAAGCCAATACGCGCATGCGCCTCGGCCATGTCGCCGTCGTCGATCGCGTGATCAACCGGCGGGAAATTGAGGTGGATCAGGCCAATTGGGGTCGCCCAGGCGCCGTCACGCGTGAGGTTCCGGTGATCGACGTCTCGGAAGAGAACGACTGGTCTGCCGTTCGCGTCGCCATTTCCGACGAGGACACGTTCGGCGCCGTCTATCCGACATATGGTTTCATCTATCACCGGCCCGATAACGGCACCATGGTGGCCGCGGTTTCCCGGCCGGGGCCATCACCCGATCTAAATCCGGTCAAGGTCGATCTCCGCGCTACGGATCAGGACAATGAGGTGGCCGAGGCTCCCGCTCTGACGCACGTCCACACGCGCGGACACAGCAAATCCCGCCATCATGTCGCGGCGACGACGCATCGCTCATCCAAGGCGCATCACACCTGAGCGACCACATAACGGGAGGCGAAGCCTTAACCTCCCCTTAAGCCCTGCCTGCAATGATCCCGCCATGGATTTCTCCAAAGTGCACCTGGTGGTCGCCACACCCTGCTATGGCGGTCTGGTTACCCAGCGATATGTTCATTCAACACTCGGCTTGACGCAGCTTGCTGCGGCCGCCGGGTTTCGCGTCTCGCTCGAACTCCTGGGATACAACTCTCTCATTCCCCGCAGCCGCAATGCATTGGTCGCCCGCTTCTTCGACACGCCTACCGCCACGCATCTCTTCTTCATCGATGCCGATATCGGCTTCAGCGTGGAGCAGGTGATCCGGATGATCAGGTTCGATCAGGACATGGTCGCCGGCATGTATCCGCTCAAACTCCGCGACTGGACCGCCGCGCCCCTGCTCCATCTCAAAACCGGAGAGCAGGCGGAGACGGCGTCGCTCCGCTATGTCGGAACCCCGTGTGAGGGGGAAGACTTCCAGCAGCGGGACGGGTTCGTGACGGGCATGTACGCCGGCGCCGGCTTTCTCCTGATCAGGCGCGCCGCGCTGCTCCGGATGATGTCCGCCTACCCGCACCTGCGCTTCACCGCCACCCACACCCAACCCGTGCCGGACAGAAGCCCGCATCAGTACGCCCTGTTCGATTGCATGATCGAACCGGAGACCGGCCACTACCTGAGCGAGGACTATACGTTCTGCCGCCGCTGGCGAGATATCGGCGGCACCCTCTGGCTCGATACCCAGGGGCCGCTGATCCATGTCGGGCCGCACGAATTCGCCGGCCGCCCGGATGTGCGGAGCTTCGCGCCGACCCCCGCCGCTTTGGCCCCCGCCGCGTGAAGCCGGGGCGGACTCCTCACGGCCCCTGCACGTTCAGATACACCGCATAAACCGACGTGCTGGCGCACATGAACAGCCGGTGCCGCTTCGGCCCGCCGAAGCACAGATTGGCACAAATCTCCGGCAGGTGGATCTTGCCGATCAACGTGCCGTCCGGGGCGTAGCACCGCACCCCATCCTCGGCGGGATCGCCCCACCCGCTGGCGGACCAGATATTGCCGTGCATGTCCGGCCGGATCCCATCGCTCATCCCCGGCGCGAAATCCTCCACGAAGATGCGGCCGTTGCGCAGCCGAGACCCATCCACATCGAACACCCGTATGTGCGACGGTCCGCCGTGGCTGATCCCCGTATCCACCACGTACAGCAGCCGCTCGTCGGGTGAGAAGCACAGCCCGTTCGGCCGCGCGAAATCATCGGCAACCACCGCCGCCCGGCCCGACCCGGGATCGAGCCGATACACACGCCGCGGCAGTTCCGCCTCGGCCGTGTGCCCCTCATACGGGCCGTCGATGCCATACCCCGGATCGGTGAACCAGACCGCTCCATCCTGTGCCACCACCACGTCGTTCGGCGCATTCAGCTTCTTGCCCTCGAACCGGTCGATCAGCACCGTGATCCGTCCGTCATGCTCGGTCCGCGTCACCCGCCGCAAATCATGCTCGCACGTCACCAACCGCCCCTCGCGGTCGCGCGTATTGCCGTTGGCGTAGTGCGACGGAGAGCGGAACACCGAGACGTGTCCGTCCTCCTCCAGCCACCGCATCATCCGGTTGTTCGGGATGTCGCTCCAGATCAGGCAACGCAGGTCCGGGAAATACACCGGCCCCTCGGCCCAGCGGAAACCGCCGGCAATTCGCTCCACCCCCGCATTGCCCTGGCGGAACGTGAAGCGTTCGTCCAGCTTCTCGATCCGGGCATCGGGATAACGCAGGTCCGGCAGGTTCCCCAACGGCAGCGTAGGGACATGCGCGTGTTCGTGCATTTCTCAGCCTCCAAGCATCCGGCCCAACGGCCGTCCGGCGAACAGGTGCACGTGGAAATGCGCAACTTCCTGCCCGGCATGCTCTCCCATGTTCGCCAGCAGCCGGTACCCGTCATGCTCCAGGCCGAGGTCCCGTGCCACGTGGCCGACCGCGCGGATGAACCCCGCGATCGCGGCGTCGGCGGCTTGCGTGCTGAAATCGGCGAACGACACGTAGCGTCCCTTCGGGATCACCAGAACATGCACGGGCGCCTGCGGGTTGATGTCGTGGAACGCCACTGCCCACTCATCTTCGTACACCTTCTTGCACGGGATCTCGCCGCGCAGGATGCGGGCAAATATGTTGGTGTCATCGTAGGCGCCCAGGCCGCTGACCGGCATTCGTTCCTCCTGCCGTCCTGAAGGTGAAGCGTTATTCGTTCACTCCGCCCGATACCATGCCGGTCAAAAAATATCGCCTGATCAGCACGGCGAAGACAATGACCGGCAGCATCGTCAGCACGCCGCCGGCCGCAAGCTGACCCCACTCGACCCGTTCCTCGGTGACAAGGCCGCTCAAGGCGACCGGCATCGTCTTGGCCGCCTCACCGCCGAGAATGAGCACAAAGACGAAATCGTTCCATCCCAGGATAGCGGTAAACAGCGCTGTCGCCACCAGACCCGGGGCGGCCAGCGGCAGCACCACCCGCACGACGGCTCCGAGCCGCGAGCAACCGTCGATGCGCGCCGCGTCCTCAAGCTCCACCGGGATGGCGATAATGAACGCGCGCATCATCCAGATGGCAAAGCTGATCGCCACCACGCTCGTTGCCAGGATCACCCCGGACCGCGTGTCGTACAGGCCGATCTGGTTGAGCAGCACGAACAGCGGCACAACGGCCACGTAGGACGGAATGATCCGAACGCTCAGGACCGCGAAGGAGATGTGCTCGCCGGAGCCGACCTTGAGACGCGCCAAGGCATAGGCCGCGGGAATCCCAAGCGCGAGCGCCACTACGCTCGTGCCGAGCGCTATGATCGCGGTGTTCGCCAGAACACGGGCGAAATCTCCTTCGACGAAAAGATTGCGATAATTATCGAGTGTCGGGGAAAACCAGAAACTAGGTGGAAAACTCGAAGAAGTGACGGCGTCCTGGAAGGACAGGCATGCGATCCAGTAGATCGGAAACAGGAACACCACGGTGATCGCCGCCGCGGTCAGGCTGAGCAGACCGCGTCGTGCCAGCACGCGGGCTTTCCGCGTCATCAAAGGCCCGTTCCCGGCGCAAGCCCTGCTCTGCTGCGTTCGCTCAGCGCCCGCATTGCCACGATGGCGAGAGCCGCCACGGCGACAACCACCACGATCGCCATCGCGCTTGCGTAGTCGAAGCGATAAAACAGGAATCCGGTGCGGAACACGTACATCCCGATCACTTCGGTCAGCCGGGCCGGACCGCCTTGTGTCGTGGCAAACACGATCCCGAACACCTTGATCACGTCGATGACGCCCATGAGTAGCACGACCTGGCAGATCGGCCGCATCATCGGCAGGGTAAGATGGCGGAACAAGCGCCAACTCCCGGCCCCGTCGATGCGCGCCGCCTCATACGGTTCCCTCGGCAAGGAGATCAGGCCCGCCAGCAGAATGATGGCGAAGAACGGCGTCAGATGCCAGACAACGACAAGGATGATGGACGGCAGCGCGAGTGTGGGCGAACCGAACCAGTCCCATCCCCGCGTGCCGAGCACGTAGTTTATCACCCCGAGGATGGGGTGGAACATCAGCCGAAAACTGATGCCCACGACGATATCGGAAATCACATAAGGCAGGATCAGGACGCTGCGAAAGAATGTCTTGCCCCACAGGTCCTCGTTGGCAAGCAGCAGGGCGATGGCGAAGCCGAGCAGAAACGACAGGCTGATGGCGCCCAGCGCAAAGATCACCGTCGTGCGGAGCGAATGGTACAGCGACGGATCGCCGATCATCTCGGCATAATGGGCCAACCCGATGAAAGGACGGCCTGCGCTGCTCCAGTCGCGCAGGCTCATGTTGATCGTGTAGGCCAGCGGAAAGACCGAGAATACGGCAAACCATAGAAGCGCCGGCCCGAGATAAAGCCAGGCCTCTACCGACCGTGCGACCCCTGATCCACGAAGACCCGGCCTCCCAGGCCTCACGTCTTGTAGCCGTTCCGTTTCAGGATCGCCGCAATCTCCTGGTTCGCATCGCCGAGCGCCTGGTTCACCGTCTTGACCCCGACCAGCGCCGAACTGAGTTCCTCACCCAGGCGGATCATGATTTCGGCGGACGGTTTGATGCGCGGGACGTAGTCCGGATTGCCGAGATCGAGAATTTGCTTGAACAGCGTGTATTGCGGATACTTGGCGGTGATCGCGGGGTCATTATACATGCTCTCGCGGAACGCAGCGCCGCCCGCGAAAACCCAGGGCTCGTTGTTCTGCTTGGACGTCATCCATTCCAGGAACTGCCATGCCGCTTCGCGCTTCTTGCTAAGCGAAGATATGGCGAGCATGTGCGCCGAGGTTTCCGGGCGGGGCCCCTTCGGGCCGGCCGGCGCGACGGCGTACCGAACTTGCCGGCGAAGCGCGAGGCCTTCGGGTCCTCCAGCAGCGGCGTGATGATCGTAACGTCGTTGGCCATCGCGGCGATACCGGTCTGAAGTTCCGTGACGATCTGGCCGTAGCTGCGGTTGGACGACGGCGCCGAATACTGATTGATCTTTATGAATGCTTGCAGCGCCGCTTCCGCTTCCGGCGATGCAAGCTGCACGTTGTAATTGGCATCGTAGATCTGGCCACCGAACGAGTAGAGCCAGCCGACCCAGTCGTAGGCGATCGAACCGCCCGATGCGACCCGTTGCGAGAACCCATACTGGTTTTTCCCCGGGTTATTCATGGCCTTCGCCGCCTGGGTCATCTCATCGACCGTGGTTGGCACCTTCAGCCCCGTGGGTTCCAGCAGGTCCTTGCGATAGACCAGCATCCGCCCTTCGATCATGATGGCGATGCCATAGAGTTTGCCCCGCAGCGTGGCGATGCCGCGTGCCAGCTTCAGAAAGTCATTCAAATCGTAACTGGGGGAGACCATGTCGTCGAGCGGCACGACTATGCCGGCCTCGCTCCAGTAGCCAATCCCCGAGGCGCTGTTCATCCAGACGATATCGTATTGACCTTTCTTGGCCTGGAAATCCAGGTTCACCTTGTCGTTGATCGACGGCAGGTCGAACTGGGATAATTGAAAGCTGACATTCGGGGCCACATCGCGATAGGTTTTGATCATCGCCTTCGTGGCAAGCCAGGACGGATGGCCGTCCAGGCCGATCATCGACAATGTGACCGGGGACTGGGCAGAGGCCCGGCGCGGCCGGGACGCTGCCGCGATTGCCGCAGTCGCGGCGCCTCCGGCCAGGATTTCACGTCGACTGACGCTGTGTCGAGCACGAGAGACGTTCATTATGATCCTCCCAGTGATTGAGCCAATGGCTCTCCGGCTTCCAATTCGCTCCGAAATACTAAGGACAAATGCTTGGCCGGCAACACCCCGATCTCCTCTCCTGCCAAGATGCGAAGACCGTCATCGACGCTGCGGAAGAAGTCGAATTGCGGTCGATAGCCAAGCACGGCGCGTGCCTTGGAAAGGCTCATTTCATAAGACAGGCGCAACGGTACGGCTGCGGTGCACCAAGGCACCCCGATCCGCTCCGCAAGGTAGCGGACAGCCTCGACGCTTGAAACCGGTCCAGGGCCGAGGATGTTGAACGCTTCCCCGAGCCCTGCTTCAAATTCCAAGGCACGCACCGTACCCTGCACGACATCCCGAACATCGGTCGGATGGGACGTCCACGGCCTTCCGTCCTGATCGGTCAAGGCAACCAATTGCTCCTGCTGTTGAACCAGCGATTCGAGCCACTCCCACGGGCGATCATATCCGAGCAGGTTGATCCAGAGATAATTGTTGTGGCTTTGCTTGGCGTCATGAAGTCGCTGGATCATGCCGCTGAGAAGATACTGCCGGCCGCCGGCGCGCTCATCGGGGCTGGAGACGCCGCCGTAGCGCACAATGATGATCGGCACTTGGAATTCGGTCATGTAGTCAAGGCACATCCGTTCACCCACGACCTTCGTCAGGCCATACAGGTTCACAGGATCCTGCGGATGATTCTCGTCGAGAGGGGAATAGCGTGGGTTGACCGCGGGGTAGGTCGCGTCGGTGCTTGCGAATACGAACTTTACCAGACTATCGCAACGACGGGCACCTTCAAGGACATGCAGCGTGGCATCGACATTCAGGTGCCAATATTCTGAGACGCCCATGTCGCCGGCATCCGGTCCCATGAGGGCGGCAAGATGGCAGATCGCTTGCACGCCTTCGAACGCACCGGCGATCGCCGCTTCCTGGCGCAGATCGGCCGTGATGATTTCGATATCAAGGCCGCTGACACGGGGCAGGGCGGGGTCGTTCGGCATCACCACCGCTCGTACCTTATAGCCCCGAGCGAGCAGTGTGCGGCACAAGATTGGCCCCGATGCGGCCGCTTGCCCCGGTAATCAAGAACGCGGTCGCCGGGTTTTGTCGCTACGCGTGCCACGCGCTCAGCTCCCCCAGACGCGAAGAGAAAGCCTGTTCGAAGGCGAGCGAGGACTGAAGCATTCGGCGTTTCCCCATGTTGCATGCTGCCTTCATTGTGACAGACGACCTTGTGTGCGAATGGATCACGATTGTATATAATCTGTCAAGCGCGTGGCCGGCATCCGGCATCGAAATCGTGATAAGCAGGAGGCTTTACCGTCTGTGGATGCGGAAGCGATCGTTAGCCGAGATACCCCCGGGATGCGGCTGCCTCCGGCACCAGTTACCGCCGGGTTCAGGAGCTGATCCGCGAAGACATCGTCCGCGGCAGCCTGCCGCCGAACCTGCACCTCAAAACGGCGGATCTTGCGGCGCGGTATGGTGTGAGTGCCAATCCGGTTCGTGAGGCGCTGCAGCGTTTGGAAGGCGAGGGGCTGGTCGTGATCCTGCCCAACCGCGGTGCGCGCGTCCGAGCGATCGACGAGCCGTTTCTGCGCAATGTTCTTGATATCTTACTGCTGCTCGATCCCTATCTTGTGCGCTGGTTTGTTGAATCCGCTCGTGCCGCGGATATCGCCGAACTCGGGTCGATCCAGCGGCGGCTGGAAAAAGCCGCAAACCGCGGTGATTTCCCGACCTTCCATCATGAAAATGGTCTGTTCCACGGCACTCTTTACCGCAACCACTTCAATACCGAAGCCCTGCGCATCGTGAACCTCCACAACGACCTGCTGCGAAGCCTGTCATGCCGCTATCCGGCGAACCACGCTCGTATGATGCAATCGTCTGCGGAGCATCGTGCAATCGTGCGGGCCGCGTATGCAGGCGATGTCGAGGCTGCGGTGCAGGCGACACGCACACATATCGAGCGGTCGAACGCCTACATTCTCGGTCTGTTGCGTGCCGACCGAACCCGCGCCTGAAAGCCGCCCTCGTCAAACAACGATCACGGGATCTTCGTCGTCCGCAGCCCCAGGGTCGCCGGCAGCCGAGGCCGCCGCGCCGCCTTCTCCAGGATCCCGCTCACACCCTCGCGGCGAACCAGCTCGTCCCACACCTCTTTCGGCTCCACGCCGCTCGCCACCCACAGCACCACGAGGTGATACAGAACGTCGGCACTCTCCGCCACGACCGCCGGGTGGTTGCCCGCCACCGCTTCGATCAGGCACTCAACCGATTCTTCCCCGAACTTCTGCGCGACCTTGCCGATCCCGCGCGACAGCAGCCGTGCCGAATGACTGACCGCCGGATCGGCCAGCTTCCGCGACAACACCACGCCGTGCAGCCGGTCCAGCACCCCGGAATCCGTGCCCTGCTTCAGCAGCTTCTTGGGCAGCTTCAGGACCTTCCTTTTTCCGCCGTCATGCGGCTTCTTCTTCGTGGATTTCGCCATTCACGCCGCCACCCGCGGCAGCCGCACCGGCAGGCCGGCGTCCGCCAGCCCGCGCTTGACCGCCGCGATCGAAAGCTGCCCGAAATGGAACACGCTGGCCGCCAGCAGACCTGTCGCGCCAGCCTCCGCGCCATCGACGAAATGGCGGACCGTGCCGACACCACCGGATGCAATGACCGGCAGCCGCACCGCACCGCACACCGCTCGCAGCAGATCGAGGTCGAAGCCGGCACCCGTGCCATCCCGGTCCATGCTGGTCAGCAGGATCTCCCCGGCGCCCAGAGCCGCCACCTCACGCGCCCAGGCCACCGCATCGCGTCCGGTGCCGCGCCGCCCGCCGTGGGTGAAAACCTCCCATCCGGAACCGTCCGCTTGGCGCCGCGCGTCGATCGCCACCACCACGCACTGGCTGCCGAACGTCCGCGCGGCCTCCGCCACCAGCGCCGGACGGGCCACGGCGGCCGAGTTGATGCTGCACTTATCGGCGCCCGCCAGCAGCAGCCGCCTGATGTCATCGGTGCTGCGTACCCCGCCGCCCACGGTCAGCGGCAGGAAGACCCGTGCCGCGGTGCGGCCCACGACGTCGAGGATGGTATCCCGGTTTTCGTGGCTGGCCGTGATGTCGAGGAAGCACAGCTCATCCGCACCTGCCCGGTCATACAGCTCCGCCTGCGCCACCGGATCGCCGGCATCGCGCAACGAAACGAAGTTGACCCCCTTCACCACGCGCCCATCCTTCACGTCCAGGCAGGGGATAACGCGCAACGTCAGCATGCCGTTGTTTAGCCGGCCGGACCGTGGTCGTGGCAAGAATTCAATGGGTCAGCGCCGCGAGGGCCGCCGGCGGATCGAGCCGTCCGTCATATAAGGCACGTCCCGCGATCACGCCTTCGATGCAGGTGCCCTCGGCCGCCGTCCGCAGCGCGCGCAGATCGTCCAATCCGGCCAAGCCCCCGGAGGCGATCACCGGCACCGTCAAACCGCCCGCCAGCGTCACCGTCGCCTCGATATTCACACCTGTCAGCATCCCGTCTCGCGCGATATCGGTATAGATGATCGCCGCCGCACCGGCGTCCTGCATCCGCAGCGCGAGATCATGGGCGGCCACGCTTGAGGTCTCCGCCCAGCCCTCGACCGCGACCCGCCCGTCCCGCGCGTCGATCCCCACCGCGACGCGTCCGGGAAATCGTCCGCACGCATCCCGCACCAAGGCGGGGTCGCGGACCGCGGCGCTCCCCAGGATCACACGTGATACACCGCTCTCCAGCCACATGGCGATCGTCGCGATCGTGCGGATCCCCCCGCCGAGCTGCACCGGCAAATCCACCGCCGCCAGGATCGCGCGCACCGCCGCCGCATTCACCGGCTGGCCGGCGAACGCGCCGTTCAGGTCCACGACATGCAGCCAGGTGAAGCCCGCCTGCGCCCACGCCGCCGCCTGCGCCGCGGGGTCCGTCGCATAGACCGTGGCGCGATCCATCTCGCCACGCCGCAGCCGCACGCACGCGCCGTCCTTCAGGTCGATCGCCGGATACAGCGTCAGCCGCTTCATGCGCCGTCTCGCGGCCGTTTCAGCAGCTTGTAATAGTAGAACCCGCGGATCGTCTTCCCGCCCACACGCGCATAGGCCGGGTGGACACCCCACCGCACGAAGCCCATCAATTTATACAGCCGGATCGCCGCCGTCTGAGTTTCCCGCACGTCCAGGTTCAGCACGTGCATCTTCATCGCCCGCGCGGCTTCTTCCACATGCCGCGTCAGCAGCCGCGCCAGCCCGTGTCCGCGTGCATAAGGCGCCGTGAAGCTGTGCATCAGAGCCGCCGCGAAGGACTGCGCCTCGTTGTTCCGCGGCGGACGCACCAGTTGCGCCGCTCCTACCGGCACACTGTTGAGCCGGACGATGAACAGGGCGCGTTCCGGCACCAGCAGCACGCCGCGATAGTAGCTTTCCAGCGAGCGCCGGCCCGGCGGATTGACCCAGCCGAACCCGCCGCCCTCGATGATCGCCGCGTGCGTCGCCTCGCACAGCGCATGCAAATCTTCGTCGGTGAAGCTCTCGACCTTCTCCACCCGGCTCTCGGCTCGTTCGCCCATCAGGGGGCCCAGCGCAGAAAGTTCGTCAGAATCCGCAAGCCGACCGCCTGGCTCTTCTCGACGTGAAACTGCGTGCCTGCACGGTTGCCGCGCGCAACCATCGCCGTCACCGGGCCGCCGTACTCAGTGATTGCGATCGCTTCGTCCGGATCGCCATCGCGCAGCGCATAACTGTGCACGAAATACACCTGATCGCCCGGCTCCAGATCATTCAGCAGCGGATGCGATCCCGGTTCGAACTGCAGCGCGTTCCAGCCCATCTGCGGCAGCCGCAGCCCGGGCGCCTCCATGGCCGCGATATCGCCCCGGATCCAGCCGAAACCCCGCGTCACCGCATGCTCCAGCCCGCGCTCCGCCATCAGTTGCATGCCGACGCAAATGCCCAGGAACGGCACGCCCCGGTCCGTCGCACTCTGGATCGCTTCGACCATGCCCTCGACCGCCGCCAAGCCGCGGGCGCAGGCGGCGAATGCGCCCTGGCCGGGAAGCACGATCCGGTCGGCCGACAGCACGGTCTCGGGCCGATCGGTGATCTGCACCTCCGCCGCCAACCCGGCGCGCTCCGCGACAGTCGCCAGCGCTCGAGAGGCGGAGGCGAGATTCCCGCTGCCATAGTCGATCACGGCGACCTTCATCACGCACCCTCGGGCATCACGCACCCTCGGGCGGCAGGAAGCGGGGCCCAAGATCGGGCCGCCCCGCCACCAGCCGGCGCAGCGCCGCTTCGGCGTTCCGCGCCGCGACGACGTGGGCCGCCAGGTATCCGCGCCGGCTCAGCGACCAGCGCACCAGGTCCCGCCCGACCAGGCCCAGCAGAACCGCAAGCCCCAGTTCCAGCAGCGCGCGCGCGGGCGGCCGCGTGACCGCTCCGATCAGCACCGATGCAGCGATCGCCAGCACGCCCGCGATCCACGCCCGGTGCAGCAGCAGCCAAAGTCCGCCAAAGATCAGCGCACCCCACGAAAAGCCCTCGGCCACCAGCACCGGAGGCCGGTCGGCCCGAAGATGCGCCGTGTAAATTCTCACAGCGTTCCCTTGGTGGACGGCACCCGCCCTGCCGCGCGCGGATCAGCCGAGCATGCTGCTCGCAACGCGCGCGCGGCGGCCTTGAAGCACGCCTCCGCCACGTGATGGGCATTGCGGCCGGAGCGCTGCACCATGTGCACGGTCATCAATCCGTTCATCGCCAGCGCCCGGAAGAACTCCTCGAACAGCTCGGTGTCCATCTCGCCCAGGTTCTGACGCTCGAAGCCAACGCTCCAGGCAAGAAACGGTCGCCCCGACAGGTCCACCACCGCCTCCACAAGCGCCTCGTCCATGGGCACCACGGCATGCCCGAACCGGTTGATCCCGCGCTTGTCGCCGATCGCGCGCCCCAACGCCTGGCCCAGCACGATCCCGACATCCTCGGTCGTGTGGTGGCAATCGATCTGCAGGTCGCCGCTCGCCCGAATGGTCAGATCGAACATCGCGTGCCGGGCGAACGCCGTCAGCATGTGATCCAGAAATCCGATGCCGGTATCAACATCGGCTTCGCCCGAGCCATCCAGATCGAGCCGGAGCGTGATGTCCGTCTCCGACGTCTGACGGGAAACTTCGGCTGACCGGCCCATCGCCCAGCACTACCTCGGGGCCTGCCCCCGGGTCCAGATCATGGCCCCGCGCTCAGCGGCGCGCTGAGGGGCGGCAGAAGCGCCGCAGCGTACGCCGCCGGGTCATCCACGAGATAGTGCGCCACCTGCATGTCCGCATCGCTCCCGGACGCCGCCGGGCAAGCCGAGCGGATCGCCAGCACCTCGCGCGATGGAACCGGCGCACGCGCACTCCGCTCGCGCAGCAAGACCGCGGTCTGCGGCTGCTGTCCGGCCGACAGCGCCGTCAATTGCCGCACCAGCGCCTCTTGCCCCAGGCTGGTGCACACCTGCGGCAGCACACCCAGCGCCTGGATCGGCCAGCCCCGGGGTGCCAGCAGCCGGCTCCAGCTCACGAACAGCTCGCCACCGTCGGGCAGGGTGGTGAAGGTCTGCACCAGCCCCTTGCCGGTCGTGGAGCTTCCCACCACCACCGCCCGTCCGCGGTCCGCCAGCGCGGCGGCAAGCACCTCCGCCGCGCTCGCGGTGTCGGCATCGACCAGAACCACCACCGGTGTGCCGCGCGCGAGTTCCCCGCTATACGATCGCCAGATCCGGGTTGCCGCCGGATCACGGCCTTCGGTGATGGCAACAACCCCGGACGGCAGCAGCGTGTCAGCGACCATCACCGCTTCCGCGAGCAGCCCGCCGCGATTGCCGCGCAGATCGATCACCAATCCGTCCGGAGCGTTCGGCCCGGCCAGCGCCTCCTGGATCGCCGCGGCGAACCGCTCCTCCGTCTCGCGGCTGAAGCCGGATAGCCGCACGATGAACAGGTCGTCGCCGGTGGCTGTGAAAACCGTCTTGGGCGGGATCATCTCGCGCGTCAGTACCCGCGGTTCGCATCGTGCGCCCGCTCCGCCAGACCAGCGTCACCGTGCTGCCCACCGGCCCGATGAGCCAGTCCTGGACCATGCTCGCCGGCTGACCCGGCGCTCGTCGTCCGTCAACCGAGACAACCACGTCGCCCGGGTGCACGCCGCCGCTCTCGGCCGGACTTTCGGCACGCACCTCCTTCACACGCACTGCCCGGCCCCGCCGCTCCAGCACCAGGCCCAGCCCCGCGCTGCCCAGTCGCTGCGCCTCGTCCTGCACCGCCGCCGCCGGTGACACGTAACGCGAATAAGGATCGAGATGGCCGCACAGCTCTTCGAAAAAGATGCTGATGATGCCCTGAGTACCGGCTCGTTGCATCGGTTCCGAGTAGCGCCAGGCCGCCTCGGTCATCGCGCTCGCTGCCGCCGCCCACCCGGCCACATCATCGAAACGCGGCACCTGCACCGCAAAGACAGGCTTCTGACGGTAGCTGAGCAGCAGCCTGTCCTTCGCGAGCGAAGGCGACAGGTCAGGGTCCAGCGCCGCCAGCCCCTGCAGGCCCCACAGTGTCAGTTGCGGCGCGGTCACCGCATCCAGCGCCCGCGGCACGATGAAGCCCAGCGCGGCGGCATACACCGCGGTCGCCAGGCTCGCATTGAACGACACGGGGCTGTTTGTCGGGTCCGCCCGGCCGTATGGCGTGCTTGCAACCAGCAGAAGCAGCACAGCGCCAAGCCGGATGATCCCAAGCCCGATGATTACCGTCGCGATCGTCTTCCCGTTCGTCCGCCGCGCCGGACAGACTTGTCCGGTACGCCCTGCAACACCTCAAACACGAGACCGCCCGTGACCGGATTTGCCTCCTTGAGCCGGACCTCCACGGCCTGTCCCAGCCGGAAGGTCAGGCCCGTGCGCGTCCCGATCAGCGACTGCGTGGCCTCCTCGTGCCGCCAATAGTCTTCCGGCAAGCTTGAACGAGGAACAATGCCGCTCGCGCCGTTTTCGCTAAGTGTTACGAAAAGCCCGAACCGTGTGGCACCGGAGACACGTGCCGCAAACTGCGACCCGCGCTTGTCCGCCATGAACGCCGCAACATAACGGTCTGCCGCGTCGCGCTCCGCCGCCGTCGCCCGCCGCTCGGTCATCGTCAGATGCCCAGCGAGTTCCTCCAGGTCCTCACCGGCGCCCGGCGCCAGCCCATCTCCCCCCAGCTTCAACGCCGAGACCAGGGACCGATGCACCACCAGATCAGCGTAGCGGCGGATCGGACTGGTAAAATGCGCATACCGCCGTAAGGCCAGCCCGAAATGTCCGATATTGTCCACGCTGTACTCTGCCTGCGATTGGCTGCGCAGAACCGCCTCGTTCACCAGAGTGACGTGCTCGGTTCCCGCCGCCCGGCGCAGCACGCGATCCAGATCGCCCGGCCGTACGGATGCTCCGGACGGCAGCGATATGTCGAAGCTCCGCAGCAGCACGCGCAGGTCTTCCAGCTTCTCGACCGAGGGCGGTGCGTGTACCCGGTACACGCAGGGCGCGTGCCGGGCCTCCAACTCCTCCGCCGCTGAGACATTCGCCAGGATCATGAATTCCTCGATCAGCCGGTGGCTGTCGAGCCGTGGTCGCGGGGCGATCGCCGTCACCTGCCCCGATCCGTCCAGCACGATCCGTCGTTCCGGCAGGTCCAGATCGAGCGTGCCTCTATCCTGCCGCGCCGCCAGCAGCACGCGGAATGCCCCGAACAGCGCCGACAGCGGAAGGCCCTGCTCCGTGCCTTTGTCCGCCGTCTCCTGCGCCTGCTCATATGTCAGCCGAGCCGCGCTGCGCATCAGCCCACGGCCGAACCGGTGCGACAGCTTCCGGCCCGCCCGGTCGATCCGCATCTCCACGAACAGGCAGGCCCGGTCTTCTACCGGCCGCAGGCTGCACCATCCGTTGGATAGAGCCTCCGGCAGCATCGGTACGACCCGGTCCGGGAAATAGACGCTGTTGCCGCGGTGCCGTGCCTCGCGATCCAGCGCCGTCCCTGCGCGCACATAGCGGGCCACGTCGGCGATCGCCACGATCAGGCGGTAGCCGTCGCCGTCCGGTTCCGCGAAGACGGCGTCGTCGAAGTCCCGCGCATCGTCCCCGTCGATCGTCACCAGCGGCAGCGCGCGCAGGTCCGTCCCGCTACCGAGCCTCGGCGCTCGGGCCCGTTTCGCCTCCTCCTCCACCTCCGGCGGGAAACGATGAGGAATGTCGTGCGTCGCCAGCGCGATCAGGCTGACTGCCCGCGCATCTCCCGTATGGCCGAGCCGCTCCAGCACCCGCGCAGGCCGCAACCCGTACGGCCGTCCCGGCAGCGGCTCTGCCCAGACGATCTCGCCCTCTTCCGCTCCGTTCGCCTCGCCCGGCGGAACCTGCCAGGACGCCCTGGCCTTCCGGTTGGTGGGCTCGATCCGTCCCCCGCGTGCGTCGGCGCGATAGATCCCGAGCACCCGCGGCGGCGCGCCCTCCAGCAGTTTGATTGTACGTCCTTCATAGCGCCCGGGCCCGGCGGGACGCAGGCGCGCCAGCACGAGCTGCCCCGGCGCAAGCGCCGGAGCACCGCGAGCCTCGGCCTGCATCAGGATTTGCGGCGGAGGTCCCGCCTCATCCCACTCCACGGGGCGTCCCAGCGCATCTCCCTCTTCGTCGGTTCCGGTGATCAGTACCGGGCAATACTGCGGGAAGCGGCTTCCTCACGGAGACGCGCGGCCGGGTGCGGTTTCGTAATGGCATGTACCGCCATGTGGTCATTGCCGGGCCGCGCACGTACCCCGCGCGGTTGACGGAGTTCTACTTTCCCCGCCAGACCGCCCGTGTGATCACCGCGTTGTCACGGCGGGCCGCCGTCGCGCTCTGCCTAGCGCTCCCCGGTGCTGTTCAGGCTGACGCCAGTCCCGCCCCCGTCCGGCTGCTGGTTCTCGGCGACTCCCTCGCGGCCGGCTACGGGCTGCCGGCGAACGATGGCTTCCAGCCCAGGCTGGCCGCCGCGCTTCAGGCCGAGGGCATCAGCGTGCGCCTGATCGATGCGGCCGTTTCGGGAGATACCACCGCCGGCGGCCTCGCCCGTCTCGATTGGGCCCTCGCCGACGGCGCCGACGCCGCGATCGTCGAGCTCGGCGCCAATGACGGACTGCGCGGCATCGACCCGGCGGTCGTCCAGTCCAACCTCTCCGCCATTCTCGACACCCTCGCCGCCCGTCACATCCCCGTCCTGCTCTGCGGAATGTACGGTCCGCCGAACATGGGGCCGGACTACACGGCCAGGTTCCGCGCCGTGTTCACCACCTTGGGGAGCAGGCAGGGCGTCATCCTGGAGCCGTTCTTCCTCGAAGACGTCGCGGAGCAGCCAAGCCTGGTGCAGCCCGACGGTCTGCACCCGAATGCGGCCGGCGTTCGCAAGGTGGTCGCTTTGATTTTGCCCTACGTGCGGAAACTCCTCGCCCTGGCGGGTCCCAGAGCAGGGCAGGGGACATGAGGCAGCGGACATGAGATTGTTCGTGGCGCTCGAGCTACCTGCGGATCTGCGTGCGCGTCTGTCCGCGCTCGCCGCCGCCGGCATCCCCGGCATGCGCTGGGTCGAGCCGGAGAATTACCATCTGACCCTGCGCTTCATCGGCGAGGTACCGGCCTGGCGTGCCGAGGAGATCGACTTTGCCCTGGCCGACCTGCGTGCGCGTGCGTTTTCCCTTACCTTCGCGGGGGTCGGCACGTTCAACAAGAACGACCGCGCCACCGCGCTGTGGGCCGGTGTCGAACGCAACGACCAGCTCCTGCATCTGCGCGGCAAGATCGAAACGGCGCTGCAGCGCGCCGGCCTGGAGCCCGAGCGGCGCCGTTTCTCACCTCATGTCACGCTCGCGCGGCTGGACAACGTGCCCGAGGCCCGGCTTGCCGGTTTCGTTCAGGCCCACAACCTGTTTCGTGCGCCCCCGATCAGCGTGCAGCACTTCACGTTGTTCAGCTCGCAACTGGGGAAGGATCGCCCTTTCTACACGCCCGAAGCGCAGTACGGACTGCAGGACTGAGGCTTGCGGCGGCGCATTGCGAGCGCCATCCCGGCTAGATACAGCCCGCCCAGTGCCAGCGCGCCCGGCTCAGGAACCGATGCGATAACCTGGGTGCCGGTCCTTACGGCATTCTGTGCGGACGGGCTGTCAAAAGCCTCCGGAACCACGGTTTCGCCCAGGAAACATGGGCTGCCGCCAGGACTGGCCTGGGCACAATAATAATGCATGCCCGAGAACAGTCCGTCCTGAAACAGCAGATAACCCCCATCGGTCCCGCTGAAGTCGAACAGCAACGTGCCCCTCGTGGCCGTCAGGTCCGATCCCGCCACAGCAACGACGTTGCCCGCCGTGCCGCTGGCCAGATGAAACGACGCCCCGTCCCCGTTCAGCTCCAGGTCCCACGCCAGGATGTCGGATCCTGTAAGAACGCCGGTCGCGCCATTCGTCTCGATCGTACCGACCACGCTGCCCAGGCCGATCGTGCGATCCACCTGGTACGTGACGGGGGCCGCGTGCGCCGAGCCAACCAGAAGCCCGATCAGAAGTCCGGCTGACGCAAGGCCTGAAGCTCGCGGCATCTTCACTCTCCTGTCCCGTCCTGATTTCCGGACGAATGATCAGGATTGTGTCTTATCCAATATTTGACGGTTGTGCAATTAAAATAGCAGTCCCGGCTGCGGCGGAGCCGCCAGTCACAACGATTGCAGCTAGGCCGCCTTCAAACGATCCAGCCTTTCCCGCAGGCGCGCCACCTCTGACTGCGGCACCACCGTTTCCTGCGCCACCGCGACCGGTGTTGCGATCAGCGGCCACGCACGCGCCGCGATGTAGCCCAGCCCCGCGACGGAGAGCACCAACAGCCGACGATCCACCAGCAGACCCCCGGCAAGCCCGATGGCCGATACGCCCGCCGCGACCTGCATCGGCAGTTCGTTCATCGCCGCGCGCAGCGGATGCGTCATCGCATTGACCTCAGCGTGCATCACCACCGCGCGTCGATGCACAGGACCGGCAGCCGGCGCACCAGTACTTGCGGCCCGCGCTCTCGCGTCCAGCCTGTCGGGGCGGCGTTCCGCCGAATCAACGTACGCCGCCACTCTGCGATGAGTTTCCGCTCCGCCGTGCAGCACGCCCAAGGCGCGCGCCGAATCCAGCATCGCCGCCCCCGGAGTGGCCTGTTCGATGGCAATCTGCGCGAGAGCAAACAAGCCGCCCGGACCCTCCGGCGGCGCCAGCACCACCAATGGCTTGGGCAGGCTCCCGAGCACCTCCGCGAACCGGTCCAACGCCGCCTCATCCGGTTCGTCCCGGGAAAGCACAAGCCTGGCGTACGCCATGTCGCGTGCCGCCAACGCGGCCGCCAGCGTATCCGGATCGAGCGGGGTGAGGTCATCCGCCGCCTGCCGCGTGTCCAGCACCGCCCGCACGCCATCAGTGCGCAACCGGTCGGTCTCCGCCAGCGAGGGAGCGCGCCGCAGCAGCCCGACGAAATCGCTCAGCCGCTTCGGCCCGGATAACACCGCCTCTTCCATCGCCCCAGCATCCCTTACCGTGCACGCTGTGCAAACGAAGCGAGGGCCGGCGCGGTTCGGGAGGTGCTCAATCAAAAGGGGGCCGAGAGGCCCCCTTTCGTTCAGTCGGAGACTCGCGCCGCAGACTTAGGCCGCCTGGGCGACGTCAGCCCCATCGTTCGCGATCTGCTGGGCCGTTGCCCCTGCGCCGATCGGAATACGGCGAGGCTTCAGCGCCTCGGGCACCACGCGCTTCAGGCTGATGTGCAGCAAGCCGTTCTGCAGATCGGCCCCGTCCACCACGATGTGGTCGGCCAACACGAAGCGCCGTTCGAAGGAACGCCCGGCGATGCCACGGTACAGCACCTCGGCCTGCTGGTTCTCGGTCGCGCTACGGCCGCTGACGAACAGCGTGTTCTCCTTCACCGTAAGCTCGATGTCCTCAGGGCGGAATCCGGCGACCGCCATGGTCAGGCGATAGGTCTCGTCACCGGTCTTTTCGATGTTGTAGGGCGGGTAGCTGGGCCCCTCAGCCGCGGAAGCGGCGGTATCCATCAACCGTGCCAGACGATCGAACCCGATCGCAGTACGGAACAGTGGAGCAAAGTCGTAGCTCGTCATTCAAACCTCCTGAAAGCAAGGTCCCTGGTTCGGGCCGCCCCGCAGGGCCGACCCATGTCACGTCCGGACCCCCTCAACGGGCCGTCCGGACGACAGCGATCTGGCGTCCGTGAGCGTGCTTTTCAAGAGGATTTGCCGAGTAGCGCCGCGCGAGCGGACAGCCCAGCCCGCCGGCTATTGCTTGATACCCAGCCCGGCGAACTTCTTGTTGAACTTCGCAACCTGGCCGCCCGAATCAATGATCCGGTGCTGCCCCGTCCAGGCGGGGTGCGACTTCGGATCGATGTCCAGCCGCAGCGTGTCTCCTTCGGCGCCGAAGCAGGAGCGGGTCTTGAATTGGGTCCCGTCGGTCATGACGACCGTAATCTCATGATATTCGGGGTGGATGCCGGATTTCATCGTCGTCTCCTCGGCTGGCCGGTGCCCCGGCGCGGCAAGGCGCGCCCTATAACCCGACTGATCGTCGGGGGAAAGCGCCCGCTGTTTGCCCCCTGGGGTTTGTCACCTGGGTTGCTCCGTTGGGGGTTGCTCCTTGGGGGTTGCTCCTTGGGGGTTGCTCCCGAATTGCGGCGGAGCGGTCACCGCCTGCCGCACTCATCTCACCCGATTGGGATCATTGATCGCGTGCATGGTCTCATGCCGCGCAACGCCGACGCATCCCCCCTGCATCATCCCCACACTAAGCATCGGAGGGAACGCCCGCTTCAGATTCGGAGGGAATCTGATGTGGGCTGACATCATACACGGACGCATTCATCGGCCGCACCACGAAGGCATTCGTGCCTTTCTGGATACCACCTCCCGTGCCGTGCGGGAGCATGCGGTGCAACGCTTCCAGGACTGGCGTCGCCGTCGCCGGGAGCTTGCCGAGCTCGCGCGGCTTGATGACCGCGACCTTGCTGATCTCGGTATCACCCGTGGCGATTTCCGCGCCATTGTGGCCGGTACCTACCGGCGAGACGCCGATGCGTTCCAGCCGGGGCGCACGCTGATGTACGTGCACGACGCAGACATCACGCCACCACAGCCGACCAGGCCCGAGATACTGCCCCTGCCGTCGCTGTTCTGGCCGTTCTGGCCCCAGCCGTCCTGGTACGAGCGCCACTGGTTGGGCGAGAAGTAGCGGGGTTTCCGCCGGCTACGGCCCGGCGCGCACACCCTGCGCCTCGGCCTGCCGAATCGCCGCAACATAGGTGTCCTTGGTGGGATAGCGCTCCTCGAGCGGGAGGCCGCGGATCGCCCGCGGCCTCCCGCTCGGCCCGGGTCGCGGCAAACGGAATGAAGAAAGCAGCGTCAGCGCGGCTACAACGCCGCCGCTCCGGTGCATCATTCGGTTTCCTTCCCCTGATCTGGCGGGCACACTGACCGTCGCAACCAGATCCGAAAGCGCGTGCCACCCGTTCCAGCCATCCGCGTCGTGGTCATCGGCACCTCCGGCGCGGGCAAAACCACGCTCGCCCGGCGGCTCTCCGCCCAGCTTGGCGTTCCGCACATCGAACTGGATGCAATCAACTGGCAGCCCGGCTGGCGCGACCTGACCCGCTACGCCCCCGAGGAATTCATCCGGCGCGTGACAATTGCGGCCGAGGCGCCCGCATGGGTCGCCGACGGTAATTATGGTCCGGTGCGCGATCTGCTCTGGCGCCGCGCGACCCATCTCGTGTGGCTCGACTTCAACCGTTCCGTCGTCATGCGCCGCGTCATCATCCGCTCCGTCCGGCGTGCCCTGCTCCGAACCGAGCTCTGGGCCGGCAACCGCGAGCGCTGGTCGCACTTCCTCAACCCCGATCATCCGATCCGCTGGGCATGGTCCACGCACGCCCGGCGGCGAAAAGAGACGGCGCAGCGTCTGGCGCAGCCCGAATATCGCCATCTGAAAGTCCTGCACCTGCGGCACCCGCGCGATGCGCGGCATATCACCCTGTGACGCCACATCAGGCCACCAGTTCCGCCTCCGGCACCGTCTGCTCGAACCGTGCTGCCCTCGGTGATGAAGCTCCATAAGTCCGGCTTCTCCCGCCACATGCGTTCCAGCATCTCGCCGGTCCGCACGAAGCTCGGCTGCCGCCATCCGCGGTGCTCGACCAGTTCGCCCGCCGGATGGAAGTAGATCGAGGACGCCTGCAGCAGGCGCAGGAGCTTGGGTTCCATCAGCGCGCACCAGTAGTGCACATCCAGCTCGGCACTGAGCCGCACCAGTCCCCGCACCAGGGCGAGGCGAAGCTGCCCGCCGTGCCAACCTTCCGACGCGCGCCAGCGTTTGGACATCGCGAAGCGCGAAACTTCCGCCAGCCTGTGACGTGGCAGCGAACGGATACGCGGGAGCTCGGCCAGGCCTTCCATCGGCAGATCACCTCCGGGCCCGCCGATGCGCGGCAGGATCAGCCGAACCGTTCCGACCGCCTGCCCCGATGCCCGGTGCCGCAGCAGCACGTGGTGCGACCGAAGGTCGTATGCATCGCTCTCCAGGCCGTTCACCCCGTGTTCGAACCCGCGTTCCTCGCAATAGACCTGATGTCGAAGCTGGAACACCTCCTGCCGGGCGCGCGGCGTGTCGGCGATCTCCACGCCGAAGTGAGCCAGCAGCCCATGCAGCCCGGTCTGGGTTTTCGCGTCCGTTGAGATGGAAGCCATGATCGTCTCCGATTGCAAGACGATCCGCAAAATCCGTCACAACGGTAAAGAAATGATTAAGCACCGCCCGGTTTCGTTCCCCACGACAGGGTGAGTAAGGGCGGCTGGTCTTTACGACTCTCTCAATTCGCCCGCGACGGGGGCGTGGTTCAGCAGAGCCACCAGCGAGGTGCCGCCGATCGTATTGCCGATCAGGGTGGGAACCAGGAACTGCCACATGTAATCGCGAAACGGCGCCTGGCCGGTGAAAACCGCAAAGATCGCGTCCGCGGACCCGGCGATGATGTGGGGAAAGTGGCCCAGGCTGACGATGTAGGTCAGCAGCGCGATGATCCAGAGTTTGGCACCGCCCGAATTCGGCAGAAGCCAGACCATCAAGGCGATCAGCCAACCGGCGAGTATTGCCCGCAGCAAGTTCGGGCCGAACGATCCGGCAATGCCCTCCCGCGCAACCTCCAGCAGTGCCGTGCGGATCTCGGGCGAGAAGGCGGGCTCCGGCAGGATCAGGACGGCGAACAGGATCGTGCCAAGCAGATTGGTGGTCAGCACGATGGCCCAGAGCCGGGCGGTGCGCGACACCGATCCCCAGCTCGGGTTCGTCAGCACCGGCAGCACCGCGGTCAGCGTACTCTCGGTGTAGAGCTGCTGGCGCCCGAGAATGACGATGATGAATCCGAGCGAATAGCCCAGGCTCTCGACCGCATGACGCCACGGCTGATCGGGCAGGGTGGCACGGAGCAATGCCATCCCGAGAAACGAAAATCCCATTGATCCGCCCGCGGCGAAACCCGACCAGCCGAGTGCGGCGAAGCTCCGCCGGATCTCGATCTCACCCTCTTCGTGTACAACCTCGTGGATCACATGAGGCCGCAGCGCCGCCACCTTCGCCGCCTGCTCCTGCTCTTCCTCGTTCAGATTGTCTCGCGGGCTGTTTTCGTCGCTCATCTGCGCCGAACGCAGCCTGCCCGGCCGTGGTTCAGGAAATCGGCGTCACCATTGCCGGATACAGCACGCGGATGACGACCATCCAGGGATAGCGCGTGTCGAGGATCGTGCCGTCGGGGGTGGCCAGCTTGCCGTCCTGCGTGGTCGGGACGTGCTTCATCGTGACGGCGTCATCGACGTTGCCGCCCACTACCGTAAGCTGGCCCGGAACTGCCGCGACGACGATGTCGCAATGCGACGGAAAACGATCGACCGGCAGATCGTCATAGGTGAGCCCGCCGGACCGGCCGCGGGCCTCGCAGATCATATCGCCGGGCTGCGCTGCGTAGTCGGTCGGGCGTTGCGCGGTGATGATGTAGCCCTTGGTTTGGCCGGTTGCCATTTCCTTGGCGACGTCGATGTAGGTGGAATGTGCCTCGGCATAAGGGAAGGCATCACCGGCGCCGGCGATGCGCATGACATAGGAGACGAATGCCGCCGACCAGGCGAAATTGCCGTCCTGATTGGCCGGGAAAGCCTGGCCGCCGGCGTCATGCTTGCCGGTCCAGCCCGATTCCAGTGTTCCGGCGTTCATGCCCAAGCCACCAGTATTCACCCACCCGCTGCCAATAGCCGGGCCAACGCTCCGGTTTGTCCTGCGGCAAGGGCGGCGGGCGGGTGCCGGGCGGATCGTCATCCACCCGGTTGCCCCACAGGCGCCATTCGCGCAGCGCGATGGCCACAACCGCCTCGCGCGAGATCGGCTCGAACGGCATGGTCGCAAAGGGCGGATCGTGTGCATCCGGTGCGATGCCGACCGGTGCGCCGGGGGCATAGGGCTTCGTTGCGGGGCCGGCGCATCCCGCGGCAAGCGACACGCAAGCCAGCGCGAAGCCGAGCGAAAGACGGCTCATCGGTGCGTGGCGATGGCGCGATTCTCCAGCCGCGACAGCACGCGCACCACCGGCCAGAGGAGCAGAAAATACAGGATCGCCGCGACGACGATCGGGGTTGGGTTGTAGGTGACGCTCTGCGCCTGCCGGGCCTGGTACAGCAGCTCGGGGAAGGCGACCACGCTGGCGATGGAGGTCAATTTCACCACTTCCAGGGAATTGGAGAGAAGGTCCGGCAGCACGTTTCGTACCGCCTGTGGAAGCACAACGTAGAGCATGGTCTGCGGCCGTGTCAGCCCCGTGCTGCGCGCGGCCTCCGTCTGTCCCGCCGGGATGCTCTCGATCCCGGCACGCAGGATTTCCCCGTAATAGGCGCCGGTATTGAGGAAGAACGCCACCGCCACGCAGCCGAACGCGCCGAGATTGACGCCGACGAATGGCAGGCCGGCATACAGAAAGATCAGCAGCACGAGCGGCGGGAAGGCGCGGAAGAAATCGACCCACAGGATCAGCGGCCAGCGGACCCAGGGCTGGCGGAGCGCAGAGAGCATCGCCAGCAGCAGGCCTCCGGCCAGGCCGAGCGGGACGACCGCAAGCGAGAGCAGGACCGTGATCAACAGTCCGCGGGCGAGGATCGGCCACGCTTCGGCGACGATGTCCGGATTGAAAAAGGCGTCGATCATCGCTTCCAGGCGAAGCGGGTCTCGATCCAGCGGCCGAGCAGCACCACCGGGAAGAACAGGATCAGGTACGCGGCGGCGCCGAGCGTCAGCGGCGAGGGGTTGAAGCTGAACGACACGGCCGAGGACGCCTGAGAAAGGATTTCCGACAATCCGATGACGGAGCCGAGTGCCGTTCCCTTGGTAATGGCGATGGTGCGATTGGTCAGCGGCGGGATAGTCAGCCGCAACGCCTGCGGCAGCACCACGTAAAGCAGCGCCTGCCCGTAGGTCAGGCCGGTGGAACGCGCGGCCTCCCACTGGCCACGATGTACCGATGTGATGCCGGCCCAGAAAATCTCCTCGGAGAAGGCCATCAGCACCAGGCTGAGCGACGCCCAGGTGGTGCCGAACGCACTCGGGGAGAAACCCGTCTGCGGCAGGCCGAAATAGATCAGCACGATGATGACCAGCGGGGGCAGGGCGCGAAACAGATCCACGACGAAGATCAGCAGCCAGTTCAGCGGGCGGATGCCCAGGCTGCGGATCAGCGCGAGCACCAGGCCCGCCGCGATCCCCGTCACCACGACGCAGGCCGCGAGCACCACGGTCAGCCAGAACCCGGCGATGATGTCGGGCAAGTATTTCGCCATCACCGCGGTGTTGAAAAACGCGTGCCGCATCGCTCAGTGCCGCTGGATCTGGCTGATGAACGCCCGGGTGCGCTCTTCGCGCGGATCGGCGAAAATCTGCTGCGGCGAGCCTTCCTCGATGATCGCGCCATGGTCCATGAACAGCACACGGTCGGCGGCGGCGCGGGCGAAGCCCATCTCGTGCGACACGACGATCATGGTCATGCCGGCCTCGCGCAGTTCGCGCATCACGGCGAGTACGCCGCCGACCAGTTCGGGGTCGAGCGCGCTGGTCGGTTCGTCGAACAGCATGACGCGCGGTTCCAGCGCGATGGCGCGGGCAATCGCGACGCGCTGCTGCTGCCCGCCGGACAGCTCCGCCGGATAGTGGGACGCGCGGTCCGCCAGGCCGACGCGCTCCAGCGCCGCGGCTGCGATCCGTTCGGCCTCGGCGCGCGGTTTGCCGGCGGCCTTGCGCAAGGCCAGCGTGACGTTCCCCATCGCCGTCATGTGCGGATACAGGTTGAAGGACTGGAACACCATGCCGATGCGCCGGCGCGCCTGGTTGATATCCGTGCGCGCGGTCCAGCATGTCCATCCCGTCAATCACGACGCTGCCCGAGGATGGGGTCTCGAGCAGGTTCAGGCAGCGAAGGAGGGTGGATTTGCCTGAGCCGGACGGACCGATGAGGAATACGAGTTCGGTCTCCGACACCGCGAGATCGATGCCCTTCAACACATGAAGCTGGCCGAAGTGCTTGTGCAGTGCCCGAACCTCGACGATCGGGCGCGGCAACGTCACTGGTACTTGGAGCAGTCCGGATCAGGGGCGTTCGGCTCGTAGCCCGGCAGGCCCGGCACGCCGTGGCCGGGGAGCGTCACGTTCTCCAGGTCGGTCGGCTTCGGCGTCGCGCCGAACCACTTTTCCGACAACTTGGCGATCGTGCCGTCCTTTTTCATGCATTTCAGCACGTCGTCCATTTCGCCGCGCAACGCGTCCTCGTCCTTGCGGAAGGGTGCGGCCCAATGGGTCTTGGTGTCCTCCAAGGTCAGGTCGGCCACGAACTGCGGATTGCGCTTGGCCGCGTATTTAATCACGGTGTTGCCGGCGAGCGAGGCGGCTGCATGGCCCGAGAGCACGGCCTGGACGGCGTCCGGCTGCGTGTCGAAGACCAGGGTCTGGAACCCGTATTTCGCGCCCATCTGGCGCGACAGCGTCTCGTACGGTGTGCCCTTGTTCACCGCAACCGCCTTGCCCTTCAGATCCTCCCATCCCGTCAGCGGCTTTTCGCCCTTGCGGATGCCGAACTCATAGGCGGTCCAGATATAGCCCTGGGTAAACAGCAGGTTCTGGGCACGCTCGGGCGTCACGGTGGTGGGGGCAGCGAGGAAGTCGTAGCGGCCGGCCTCCAGCGCGGGGATCAGGCCGCTGAAACTGGCGGAATCGAAGGTGATGGGGCGGTGCATCCGGCGCGCCGCCTCGGTGAACAGGTCGATCTGAAAGCCTTCCAGCCCGCCGCCAAGTTTGGGCATGGCGTGTGGCGCGAAGGTGCCATCGACGGCGGTGCGAAGCGGCGGGCCTTCCTTGGTTTGGGCCAGGGCGGGGGTAGCGGCCAGTGCGAGCAACATGGCGAGGATTGATCGGGACAGCATCAGTGACCTCCGGGCGACGCGGCATGCAATCACGGGGCAAAGCGTCGCCGCAAGGGCGCAACGACCGGCTGTTGGATGGACCCGTTGTCGCGCACATCCTAAAGAACCGCATCGAAGGATGAAACGCGTGATACATCGAATTGCCACCCTCGGCGGCGCCGACGGCCCGACCCTCCAGACGCTCCTCGCCGCATCCGTTGCCGAGTGGAAAGCCGCCGGTCTGCGCGTCGCGCGGTCATCGCCGAATCGCACAACCTGCCGGACCGGACCTGCAGCGCCGGCTTCCTGCGCGATATCGCCTCCGGCAAGGCCTATTCGATGTTCCTCGAAGCGCCGCCCGCCGGCACCTCCTGCCACCTCGACGCGAACGGCGTGGACGGCCGCCTGCGCCGTGGTGCTCGGTCAGATTCCCGATAGCGACGTGGTCGTGCTCAGCAAGTTCGGCAAGCTGGAGGCCGCGGGAGGCGGCCTCGCGCCTGCGTTCGCGGCGGCCATTGCCGCGGGCAAGCCGGTTCTCACCACCGTCTCCGAACTGCACCGGGATGCCTGGCAACGGCTGGCGCCCGACGCCGTCCGTCTGCCCGCCGATCCGGCGGCGATCCGGGACTGGTGGGCCGACATCGCCGCGCTGACCGCGTGATCAGCGCAGCGCGGCCTGGTACGCCGCGAGGCAAGCCATATCCACGATCTGCGACGACGACGCGTCCATCTGCATGATCTGCACAGGGTGTGTCAGCCCGATCAGCAGCGGGCCGATGGCGTTCCCGCCGACCATCTGCGGCGTTATGCGCGTGGTGATGTGCGCCGAATGCAGCCCCGGCATGACCAGGATATTGGCCGGACCGGTCAGCCGGCAGAAGGGATAGAGCGCCCGCAGTTCCGGCTCCAGCGCGACATCAGGACTCATCTCCCCGTCGTATTCGAAATCGACTTTGCGCCGGTCGAGAATTTCGATTGCTTCCCGCATCACCGCAGCCGCCGGATGCATCGCGGCCCCGAAAGTCGTGTGTGAAACCAATGCCACACGCGGCTCGTGGCCAAGGTTCCTGGCGGCGCGGGCCGCACCGCAAGCAATGTCAGCCAACTGCTCTGCGTTCGGGCGGAACTGGATCATGGTGTCCGCGATGAACAGCGTGCGCCCGCGCAACCCGACCAGGAGGGTCAGGCCGAAAGCCGTTCCTCCCGGCGCGCGGATCCACGGCGTGGGCGATATCCTCCAGGCAGACCTGGGCCGAGCGGGTGCAGCCCGGTCACCATCGCGTCCGCATCGCCGGTCGCCACCATGCAGGCGGCGAAGACGTTGCGATCCTGGTTGACCATGCGCTGACAGTCGCGCTGCAGAAATCCCCGCCGCTGCAGGCGCTTATACAGGAAATGCACATATTTCGGATTGGCGCCGGAGAGCCGCGCGTTGTGGATCTCGATCCCCTCGATCAGCCCCAGCCCCAGACTGTCCATGGTGGCGCGTACCCGCTCCTCGCGCCCGATCAGGATCGGCCGGCCGTACCCGGCGTTGCGATAGGCCACGGCGGCGCGGACGACTTTTTCCTCCTCGCCCTCGGCGAAGACCACGCGCCTGGGGTTGGTCGCGCACGTTCTCCATGATGCGGTCCAGCGCGCCCGCGGTCGGGATCCAGCCGGCCGGAGAGGGCACGTGCGTAAAGACGCAAGATCCTCGAAGGGCTTGCTGCGCGACGCCGGATTCCATCGCCGCCTTGGCCACCGCCGGCGGCAATCCAGGAGATCAGGCGTGGGATCGAATGCGTTTGGAATGATGTAGTCCGGGCCGAAGCAGAGCTTGCGGCCGGCCGAAGCGGAGTGGACCTCGTCCGGCACGTCTTCCCGCGCCAGCTTCGCGAGCGCCTCGGCCGCGGCAATCTTCATCGCCTCGTTGATGGTGCGTCGCGCGCACGTCCAGCGCGCCGCGGAAGATGTAGGGAAAGCCGAGCACGTTGTTGACCTGGTTGGGATAGTCGCTGCGGCCCGTGGCGATGATGCAATGCGGGCGCGCCGCCCGGGCATCCTCCGGCGTGATCTCCGGGTCCGGGTTGGCCATCGCGAAGATGATCGGCTGCTCCGCCATGGAGCGGACCATGTCCTGGGTCAGCGCGCCCTTCACCGACAGGCCGAAGAACACGTCGGAGCCCTCGATCGCCTCGGCCAGGGTGCGAGCCTTGGTCTGCACCGCATGCGCCGACTTCCACTGGTTCATCCCCTCGGTGCGGCCCTGGATAGACCACGCCCTTGGTGTCGCACAGCGTGACGTGCTCGGGCCGCATGCCCATCGCCTTGAGCAGTTCCACGCAGGCGATGGCGGCCGCGCCGGCGCCGTTGACCACCAGCTTGGTGTCGCGCAGCTCCCGGTTGGTCAGATGGCAGGCATTGATCAGCCCGGCGGCAGCGACGATGGCGGTGCCGTGCTGATCGTCATGGAATACCGGAATATCCATCAGTTCGCGCAGCCGTTGCTCGATGACGAAGCACTCGGGCGCCTTGATGTCTTCCAGGTTGATGCCGCCGAAGCCGGGCCCGAGGAAGCGCACGGCATTGACGAATTCGTCCACGTCCTCCGTGCCGATTTCCAGGTCGATGCCGTCCACATCGGCGAAACGCTTGAACAGCGCCACCTTGCCTTCCATCACCGGCTTGGAGGCGACGGCGCCCAGGTTGCCCAGTCCGAGCACGGCGGTGCCGTTGGAGATCACCGCGACCATGTTGCCCTTGGTCGTGTAGTCGTAGGCGAGCGCGGGGTTGCGGGCGATGTGCAGGCACGGCTCGGCGACGCCCGGTGAATAGGCCAGCGACAGATGCCGGGCCGTGGCCAGGGGCTTGGTGATGCGGATTTCCAGCTTGCCGGGACGGCCGTCTGCATGCAGGGCGAGCGCCTCCTCGGCGGAGATGCGCGCGGTTCGGGTATCCAGGGTCCGCCGTCAGCCATGCTCGGTTCCTCCCGGCAGGGGCGAATATGTTGAGGCGAATGATGGAGCGTGCGCGGGGACATGAAAAGGGAAAGGGTCAGCCCGATATTGGGCTGACCCCCTCCTTACCGCCGACCGATGATTATGTTGACCCCGGAAGGGCAAGATGATCACGATCGGCAGAAGGAGTAAGACATGATGTCTTACCATGCTCACTCCTCTAAAGGCCGGCCAGGGGGATTCCTGGCCGGCTTTTCTTTGTACCGGCCGAGACATGAACAAGCGGTTCAAGGCGAACGTGCGGGGCGCCACTTGCCGGCCGGCCTCGCCGACGTTCCAATCTGCCACGCGGCTGGGGTGCCCGTACGTCTTCGGGCTGAGATCATACCCACGGAACCTGTCTGGATCATGCCAGCGAAGGGAGCCACGCGATCCAAGCCCAACCATCCGTAGCGATCATCGGGGCCGGGGTGATCGGCCTGTCCATCGGCTGGCGCCTGGCGCAGGCCGGCTGCCGGGTGGAGGTGTTCGACGCCGGCCGGGCAGGACGCGGCGCGACCTGGGCTGCCGCCGGCATGCTGGCCGCCGGCCTGGAGGTCGAGCCGGGCGAAGAACGGCTGTACCGGCTCAACCGGGCCAGCCAGGAGCTATGGCCGGATTTCGCGGCGGAACTGGAAGCCGCGTCCGGCATCGCCGTCGGGCTGCGGCAGGAGGGCACCCTGTGGGCCGCTCTGACCCGCGATGACGTGGCGCAGCTTCGCTTCCAGCACGACCTCCAGACCTCGTTCGGCGTCGCACGTGGAATGGCTGACAGGCGCAGAAGCGCGCCGCCGCGAACCCTATCTCCACCCGAACGTGCCGGCCGCCCTGTTCAGCCCCGACGACCATCAGGTGGACAATCGCCGGGTCGGGGAGGCGCTGGCCCGGGCGCTTCGCGCCGCGGGCGGCCGGCTGCATGAGGAATGCCCGATCGAGGCGATCGATGTCGCGAACGGCCGCGCCCAGGGCGTGCGTGCCGGCGGACGCGATGTCGGCGCGGATCATGTGGTGCTCGCGGCCGGCGCATGGTCGCGCTCGATCGGCGGTCTGCCCGCCGCGGCCTGCCCGCCCGTGCGTCCGATCAAGGGCCAGATGCTGGCGCTGGCCATGGACCCGGACGCGCCCTTGCTGCGCCACGTGCTGTGGGCCGGCGGGGTCTATCTGGTGCCGCGGCGGGACGGCCGGCTGATCGTCGGCGGCACCACCGAGGAACGCGGCTTCGACACCCGGCTGACCGCCGGTGCCATGCTGAGCCTGCTCCATGGGGCCTGGCGCGCAATCCCGGGCGACGGAAGAACTGGAGATCGTCGAGAGCTGGGCGGGGTTTCGGCCCGGTTCGCGCGACGATGCGCCGATCCTGGGACCATGCGAGGTGGAGCGGCTGGTCATCGCCACCGGCCATCATCGCAACGGCATTCTGCTGACCCCGATCACGGCGCAGACCATCAGCCGGCTGATCCTGACCGGGAGAGACCGATCCGGCCATCGCGCGATTTTTCCATCCGACGCTTCGAGGCCAATCATGCTGAGCATTCGCCTGAACGGTGAAGGCTACACGCCACCCCGCCGACACCATCACCATCTCCGATCTGCTCGCCGCGCGCGGCATTCAGAAGCGAAAGGGCGTGGCGGTCGCGGTGAACGGCGAGGTCGTGTCCGCCGCCGACTGGCACCGCCACGCCCTGGCGACGGGCGACGATGTGGAAATCGTGAAGCCAATCGGAGGAGGATGAAGATGGACGATCCCCTGATCGATTGCCGGCCGACGGTTCGACTCGCGGCTGCTGATGGGCAGCGGCGGGTATCCCAACCAGCAGGTGATGCTCGACTTCCCTGCGCGCGGCAACCCGGCGCTGGTGACGATGGCAATCAGGCGCGTCAGCCTGGACAGCTATTCGGAAAGCCTGATCGACCTGATCGGCGGGCACATACGCCATCCTGCCGAACACCGCGGGCTGCGCCACGGTGCGCGACGCGGTGCTGACCGCGAAGCTGGGCCGCGAGGCGCTCGAAACCAACTGGGTGAAGCTGGAACTGATCGGCGATCGGGAGACGCTGTATCCCGACGTAGAGCAGTTGCTGCGCGCCACCGAGGAACTGGTGCGCGACGGCTTCGTCGTCCTGCCCTATTGCAACGAGGACCCCGTGTCCTGCCGCAAGCTCGCCGATCTCGGCGCGGCGGCGGTCATGCCGCTGGGTTCCCCGATCGGCACCGGTCTCGGCATCTGCAATCCGTACGCCATCGAGCAGATCTGTTCGTCCAGCACGGTGCCGGTGATCCTGGACGCCGGGATCGGCACGGCATCGGATGCGGCGCTGGCGATGGAACTCGGTTGCGACGGCGTGCTGCTCAACACGGCGGTGGCAAAGGCCCGCGATCCGGTGCGCATGGCCGCCGCAATGCGCGCTGGGGTGGACGCCGGACGCGGCGCGCGCCTCGCGGGGCGGATCCCCAAGCGGACGTTTGCCGAGCCGTCCAGCCCGCGGCTCGGCCTCATCGGGGGATGAGGCTGCCCCTCATGGGCATCCCTTGGCCGCCATTGCTGGTCATCACCGACCGGCGGCAGGCTCGCATTCCCCTGGAGCGCCTTGCCGGGAGCGTCTTCGCCGCGGGCTGCCGGTGGCTGAGCGTCCGGGAAAAGGATCTCGCCCCTCAGGCACGGCGGGATGTGCTGCTCCGGCTGTAGGCGCTGGGCCGAAGAGTGGGGTGCCGCGGTGGGCGTGCATGACGATCTTGCGGCGGCAGAGAGGCTGGGCCTGCCGCTCCATCTGCCCGCGGGGGAATCGGTCGAGGCGGCCCGGCATGCGCTGGGCCCGGGTCGGCTCATCGGACAATCTTTCCATTGGGGAGACGATTTGTCCGAACTGGCCACGACGGGACTGGATTACGTGACGCTCAGTCCCGTGTTCCCGTCGGAAAGCAAGCCGGATTACGGCCCGCCGCTGGAGCTGGAGCGTTTGAAGGCCGCCGTGAGCCGCGCGGCCGTTCCGGTGATTGCCTTGGGCGGTATCGTTCCGGCCGGGTGCGCGGCTGCCTGCGCGCCGGCGCCTCCGGTGTGGCAGTCATGGGCGGCGTGATGCGGGCGAGCGATCCGGCGGCGGTGGTCGCTGCATTGATCCGGGAACTGGCAGAGGGGTGATAGCAAGTCTCGGGGACCGCGCGACTCACGCGGTCGCCGAGACTTGTATGCGCTCGGCTACGGCCGAGCTTCGATGACCATGTTGATCGGGGTCGCGCTCGCCTTGCGGACCTGCGTGAAACCGCCCTCGCGGATCACCGACGACAAGCGCTCGAACCCCGCCTGCGCCCCGAGCGCCGTGCCAACCGGCTGGTCCAGGGAAGTTGGAACACAGACCAGCGTAGAGGCGGCATAATACAGCCGGCTGACGGGATTGAGGTTGTCCTCCAGCCGGTCGCCCGAGGCGGGCTCCACCACCATCCACGTGCCGTCCGGCTTCAGCGCCTGTTTCACATGGCGCGCCGCACCGGCAGGATCGCCCATGTCGTGCAGGCAGTCGAAGAACGTCACCAGGTCCAAATCCTCGCCGGGGAAGTCGGTGGAGAGGGCGACATCGAATCGGGTATTCGCCGCAACCCCGTGTTCCTGCGCGTGGCGACGAGCCTGCTCGACCGACCCGGGGTGGAAATCATAGCCCACGAACCTCGAGTTCGGGAACGCTTTCGCCATCATCACCGTGGAGAACCCATGCCCGCAGCCGATATCGGCAACGGTTGCGCCACGCTCGAGCTTCGCGGCAACACCATCCAGCGCCGGCAGCCACGCGGACACCAGGTTGTTATGATAGCTGGGCCGGAAAAAGCGCCCGGCCGCGCAAAACAGGCAGTGTGACTGCTCGCCCCAGGCCACGCCCCGCCCGGTGCGGAACGCCGGCTCCACCATCGCCTCGTTCTCCAGCATTGCGGCAGCGAGATCCAACCCGCCCAGCAGATAGACCGGGCTGTCCGGCTCCGCGAAGACCATCGCTTGTTCCGGAGGAAGCGTGAAGCGGCCGGTCCCTGGCTCGTACGTGACGTAGCCGGAAGCCGCCTGGTGCGACAGCCATTCTCGCGCATAGCGCTCGGCGATGTTGGAGCTCTCCGCCAGTTCGCCCGGTGTCATCGCGCCATGCGTATGCAGCGTCCGGTACAGCCCCAGACGATCGCCGATGCGGATCAACGGCACGCTGAACGCGCCGCCCAAATCACCCAGCATGCGCATAACGAATTCGTGCAACTTGTTTTCATCGACCATGAACGCCTCCTGTTACGCGGCGTCGCCGCCGGCATACCCGAGCGTGGCACAGCCGCGTCGCGCGACGATGCCGCGAACCCGGCCATGGTGTGGCGTCTGTCGCGTGATTGCCCCCCGCGCCACAGACACGACAAACAAACCTGGCAGTGCGATATGGACGCGACGGAAGGGAACGATACCCAGGGCGTCAGGCGGAGGACCCCACCGTGACACAGGAGGCGACCGAACTCGCACACCAACTTCAGGAAGCGCTGGAGCACCGCACGGCGATCAGCGAAATCCTGCGCGCGATCAGTGGAGCGGCGTTCGATCTGACCGCGGTCCTCCAGACCGTCATCACCCACGCGCAGGCGCTGGCCCATGCCGACCAGGCGGTGCTGTTCCGTGAACAGGACGGCGTGTTCCGGTTCGCGGTGGGGCGAGGAAACCTGCCGGCCTATGAGCAGCGCGAGCGCACACTGGTGATCCGCCCCGGCCGCGGCACCCTGATCGGACGCGCGCTGCTCGAACGCCGGGCCGTGCAAGTGGCCGATGCGCTGAGCGATCCCGAATACGAGCTGAAGGATGACGCCCGGATCGGCGGTTTGCGTTGCATGCTTGGCGTCCCGTTGCTCCGCGAGGGTGTGCCGATCGGCGGCATCGGGCTCGCCCGCTCGGGCCTCGAACCGTTCGCGGAGCGCGAAGTGGAACTGGTCTCGACATTCGCCGATCAGGCGGTGATCGCGATCGAGAACGTGCGCCTGTTTGAAGAGCTTCAGGCGGCTCGGGCTGCCGCCGAGCGTGGCCGCGATCTTGCCCTCACCGCCCGAGCGGAGGCGGAAGCGGCCAACCGGGCGAAGTCCACCTTCGTCGCCGCGATGAGCCACGAAATCCGCACCCCGATGAACGGGGTGCTCGGCATGATGGATGTGCTGCAACGCACGCCTCTCGATGCCGCCCAGACGCGCAGCCTTTCGGTGATGCGCGATAGCGCCCATGCCCTGCTCCGTATTATCGACGACGTGCTTGATTTTTCGAAAATCGAAGCCGGGCGGATGGAGCTCGAGGCGCTGCCGTTCAGCCTCACTGAACTCGTGGAAACCTCGGTCGAAACAATGATGCCGCAGGCGCGCGCCAAGCGGCTCACGTTGTTCGCCGACCCGCCGGGCGGCGGGCCCGATCGGGTCATCGGCGATCCGACCCGCGTGCGCCAGATCCTGTTCAACCTGATCGGCAACGCCATCAAGTTCACCGAGCGGGGCTTCGTTCGGGTAAGCGTGGACAGCCGCGCTGAACCCGACGGCACGATCATGGTCACGCTCGGCGTAACCGACAGCGGAATCGGCATCGAGGCCGACGTCAAGGCGCGCCTGTTCCATCCTTTCACGCAGGCCGATAGCTCCACCACACGCCGCTATGGCGGCACCGGCCTCGGTCTTTCGATCGTGCGGCGGCTTGCCCAACTGATGGACGGCGACGTAACGGTTGAAAGCGCCCCGGGCTGCGGCAGCCGGTTCAGCGTAACGTTGCGACTGGCTCAGGACGAAGCGGGACTTGCCCGTGGCTCGGCGGTGCTTGCCCGGCCAGCTTGTGTCCCCGCCGGGATCAATGCGCCGAGATTGCTGGTTGCCGATGATACGCCGGTCAATGTCGAGGTGATCCTGCGCCAGCTCGAACTGCTCGGCCTCGCGGCCGACGTGGCGCAGGACGGTGCCGCGGCGCTCACGCTCTGGCGCGAAAGGCACCATCCCGTGGTGCTGCTCGATCTGCACATGCCGGTGCTCGACGGCTTCGGCGTCGCCAAGGCTATTCGGGCGCAGGAGCAGGCACTCGGGCTGGCGCACACTGCGCTGATCGCTGTCACGGCGGACGCGCTGCAGGGCAACGGCCCGCGCGGCCCCCTGGCCGGCCTCGACGGGTTCCTGCCGAAGCCGCTCTCTGTCCAGGCGCTCGCGCTGGAGTCGGCCGGTGGATCCCGGAACTGGCCATGGCCGAGCCCTCCGCCGCGCCGCTGTTCAATCCGGCCCCCCTGCACGGCGTGTTCGGGCCGGGCAGCGATCGGCTGCCCGGCCTCCTGCAGACCTTCGCGGATACGGCATCGCAGGATATCGCACGCATGCAGGCCGCCCGGGACAGCCGGTCCCTTGTCGCCTCAGCCCATCGATTGAAGGGGGCCGCGCGGATGGCAGGCGCGGAGCGTCTTGCCGACCTCGCGGCGCGCACGGAAACGACGGCGGAGGCGGGGAACCTGGCGTTGGCCCGCCGTGCTGCCGATGCGCTGGTCCGGGTGCTGGCGGATACCCTCCACGAGATGCGCTCAGTCCTGTGACGGCACGAACATGTAGCCGACGCCGCGCACGCTGCGGATCGCCTCGGGCTTGGCCGGATCATGCTCCACCTTGCGTCGAAGACGCATGACCCGGTTGTCGATCGCGCGGTCGAACACATCGGCGTCGCGGTGCGCGACCGTTTCCAGCAGCCAGTCGCGCGTCAGCGGCCGGTTGGGATTCTCCACGAAAAGCCGCAGCAGGTCGAACTCGCTCGCGGCAAGGCTGTCGATGCTGCCGTCAGCGAGGATCAGCATCCGTCGCTCCAGATCGAGCATCGCGGTGCCAACCCGCACTTCCGTAAGGCGTGGCGGCGGCGCAGCGTCGGCACCGGAGCGGCGGAGCACGGCTTTGACGCGCGCCGCCAACTCGCGCGGCTCGAAGGGTTTTGCGATATAATCGTCGGCGCCCGACTCGAGACCCACCACCCGGTCGATCGTCTCGCCGGCGGCGGTGAGCATGATGATGCCGACCCGCGCCGACCGGCTGCGCAGCCATCGCGCGAGTGCGAACCCGTCCTCCGCCTCGTTCAGACGGACGTCGAGCAGAACCAGGTCGGGCATGGCTTGCTGCGCAACGCGCTTCAGCTCGGCGCCGGAGGCGAGCACCATCGGCCGCAGGCCCTGCTGCGTCAGGCACTCCGCGATGAACTGCCGCTGAAATGCCTCATCATCGACCAGGACGATCTTCGGGGGGGCGGCCAAGTGCGGACCAGGAAAATGTTGACGGACACGCGACGTGTAGCACGGAAACGCGGCTGAGCTGCGATACTAAATTCCCAGCCGCCGGAACGCCTCCGGCGGCGCATCATGCGCCCGCATGATCTCCGCCATGATGCCGGCGAGCCGTGCTTCCTCGACGGCCGAAACAACCGGGGCCGTCTGCCCCGGATCAGCGGCCAGATCATACAGCACGGTTTGCGCATCCAGCAGCGGATAGCGGCGCTGCATGTTGCCCGCCGCCTGGTTGATCACAGGCACCTGAAGCACCGGCATGCCGCGCGTGAAATCGAACGGTGGATGCAGCGTGGCGCCGGCCAGTTCGGCCGGCTCGAAGAAGCTGCGCATGTGCATCGGCATCAGCGTGTAGTGAAACAACGGGTCGGGCTGATCGGAGGGCGGATACACCAGCCAGACGAAGCGTCCGTCGGTGATGTTCGTCGCGCCGCCGAACTGGCCGAACAGCACGGCGGAACGCAGCGGATGGTCGTCCGCCAGCAGCGGCAGCAGCGACACCCCACGCACCTCCGGCGGCACCGGCGCGCCGAACAGATCCAGGATGGTCGGCATCAGGTCGATCGTCTGCGTCAGCGCCTTACGCCGCGCCTGGTGTCGCGGCAGGATGGTGGAACAGCAAAGGAATGTGCGCCACCTCATTGAAAAACGGCGGCCGGTTTTTGCCCCAGTATTCATGCTCGCCGAGCAGCAGGCCGTGATCGGTGGTCAGGATCACGGCGGTGTCCTGCCACCCATCTGTCGCATCGAGCCAGTCGAGCAGCCGGCCGAGATGCGCGTCACACATTGCCAGCAGCGCGTGGTAGTTGGCGCGGAGTTCCGCCGCCTCGGCCAGCAGATAATCGGCGCGGCCGTAGCGTGGCCAGTCGAGAACCGGCCCCTGGTAATCCGTCTTCAAACCGGCGCGGTAACGCTCGGCGGCAAAGAACGGCTCGTGCGGATCGAAGCATTCGATCTGCAACAGCCAGTTGTCCGATGCCCGGTTGGTATCGAGAAACTCCAGCGCCGCGGTGAAGCACTGCGCGATGGGGAACTGCTCCTCGGTGCGGATGTATTGCCGGATGATCGAATAGGGCAGGGCGGAGTTCTGTCCGCGATCGGCATCGAACTGGCTGGGATGCATCTCGGCGCGCAGCCGTTCGATCGGCGGGGCTACCACGCCTTTCCATTTGTCCTTCTCCTGCCCGCGGAAAAACTCCCACGACGAATAGCGGCCATGGTGGCCGATGCCGCCATCCTCGAAGTAATGATAGTGATCGGTGATCAGGTGGGAATAGACATCGCGCTGCCGCAGAAGTTCCGGGAACGCGTTGTCGAACGGCTCCAGCGGTCCCCAGCCGCGATGCAGGAAATTGAGCCGGCCGGTCTGCATGTCTCGCCGTGCCGGCATGCACGGCAGACTGCCGACATAGTGGTTGTCGAACACCAACGAGCGTGCTGCCAGGGCATCGAAGTTCGGGGTCGGTACGGCTGATCCGCCGTAGCAGTGCAGCGCATGGCGGTTGAGGCTGTCGAACAGAACGTAGATCAGCCGCACTTCTTTTCCTCGCTGCTGTTGCTGAATCAGCGTAGGCCCGGGCCGGAGTTCGCGCCAACCTGACGCGTCTCAGCCAATCGCTCCCGCCACCTGGTGCGAACCGTGCCAGATCATCCGCAGCGCCACGAACACCACCACGATCAGCCCGGCCCAGGCGATCCAGCGCTGGCGCTCGATCACGCGGGCCAGCAGCTCCGCCGCAAACCCCATCAGCGCGACGGAGAGCAGAAGCCCCGTAACCAGCACCCACGGCGTGTCGGCGGCGGCACCCGCGACCGCCAACACATTGTCCAGACTCATGGAGACGTCGGCCAGCACGATCTGCGTCATGACCTGCGACAGCGTCTTACTTGCCGGCGCCCCGGTGTCCGCCCGGTTCTTGTGGCGCAGTTCGCGAAACATTCGCCACGCCACCCACAGCAGCAGCAATCCGCCGGCCAGGAGCAATCCGATAAGCTGGAGCAATTTCAGCGCAACCAGGCCGAAGCCGATGCGGATCACCGTCGCGCCGCCGACGCCGAGCAGAATGGCCGTGCGTCGCTGCGGTGGCGGCAAACCCGCGACCGCGAGACCCACCACCACGGCGTTGTCGCCCGCCAGGGCAATATCGATCAGCACGACCTGCACCAGCGCGGTGAGGTCGTGGGTCAACCAGTATGGCATCATTCCTCATGCTTGCGGCTGCGCTCAGCCGGGTTTACTCGCATATCGATGGTCCCCCGCTACGCCCGCCCCGGGATGTCCGCCATCTGGGCACCCGAAAACCGCTACCGCATCTGGTTCGAGATCGAGGCGCTGGCCGCCGAAGCCATGGCGCGCCTGGGCGATATTCCCCATGACGCCGCCCGGACCATCCGCGAGCGCGGCGGCGCCAGGATCGCGACCATCGGAGCGGAAGATATCGCGCGTATCGACGCCATCGAACGCGAAACGCGCCACGACGTCATCGCGTTCCTGACCTGGCTTGCGGAAGCCATCGGACCGGACAGCCGCTTCCTGCATCAGGGCATGACATCGTCCGATGTGCTGGACACGTGCCTGTCGGTGCAGTTGACGCAGGCCGCCGATCTGCTCCTGCACGACCTCGATGACGTGCTGGCGGCGCTGAAGGCGCGTGCCTTCGAACACAAGCACACCCTGACCGTCGGGCGCAGCCACGGCATCCATGCCGAGCCCACGACATTCGGCCTCAAGCTCGCCGGGCATTATGCGGAGTTCGCGCGCGATCGCGCCCGCCTTGTCGCGGCGCGAGCGCGAAATCGCCGTCGCGGCGATCAGCGGCGCGGTCGGCACCTTCGCTCATCTCGATCCGCGCGTGGAGGCATTCGTCGCCGAGCGCCTTGGCCTGACTGCAGAGGCCGTCTCGACCCAGGTGATTCCGCGCGACCGGCATGCCGTGTTCTTCTGCACTCTGGCGGTGATCGCCAGCGGCATCGAGCGTCTGGCCACCGAGGTGCGCCATCTGCAACGCAGCGAAGTGCGTGAAGCCGAGGAGTTCTTCAATCCCGGCCAGAAGGGCTCCTCGGCCATGCCGCACAAGCGCAACCCGGTGCTATCGGAAAATCTGACCGGTCTGGCGCGCGTGATCCGTGCCGCCGCCGTCCCGGCGCTGGAAAACGTCGCCCTGTGGCACGAACGCGATATCAGCCATTCGTCCGTCGAACGGGTGATCGCGCCGGATGCAACCATCGCGCTGGATTTCGCACTGGCACGGCTCGCGGGCATGGTCCAACGCCTGACCGTGTATCCTGAACGGATGGCGGCGAACCTGGAATTGCTTGGCGGCGTGGTGCATTCGGGGGAGGTGCTGCTCGCGCTCACACGCGCCGGTATTTTGCGCGAAGACGCGTATCGCCTGGTGCAGCGGCATGCGATGGACACCTGGGAAACGCTCGGGCAGCCGGGTGCCCCCGGCTTCCGCGAGCGCCTGCTCTCCGATCCCGAAATCGCCGGCCGCGTGCCGCCCGACGTTATCGACCGCGCCATGGACCCGGCGCTGCATCTGCGGGAAATCGACCGCATCTTTGCCCGCGTTTTCGGAGCCAACCCATGATCACCGGCGCCCGCACACCCCTGACCGTCGATCTGTCCGGCCTGCGTGTCGCCATCTCGGCGGGCGCCGGCGGCATCGGCCGCGTCATGGCCGACAGCTTCGTCGCTTGCGGTGCCGCCGTCTTCGTCTGCGATGTCGATACCGCGGCTCTGAACGCCTGCCCGCATCCGCACATGCATGCCGATGCCGGCGCGGTGGCCGACTGTGAAGCCTTCGTCGATCGCGCCGCGGAAACCCTCGGCGGCCTCGACGTGCTGGTGAACAATGCCGGCATTGCCGGTCCCACCGCGCTGGTGGAGCATGTCGCGCCCGACGATCTGGATGCCACGTTGCGCATCGATCTCGCCGCGATGTTCCACTGCGCCCGCCGCGCCATCCCGCATCTGCGCCGCGCCGGCGGGGGTGCCATCATCAATCTTTCCTCCGCCGCCGGGCGCTTCGGCTTTCCCCTCCGCGCGCCGTACTCGGCCGCCAAATGGGGCGTGATCGGCTTCACCAAGTCGCTGTCGATCGAACTCGGCCCGGACGGCATCCGGGTCAATGCCATACTGCCCGGACCGGTGGACGGCCCGCGCATTCGCGCCGTCATCAAGGCGAAGGCGAACGCCGCCAACATCTCTGAAAACGAGATGACCGAGCGTACCGTCGCGACCAACAGCCTGCGCTGCTTCGTCACCCAGCAGGACATCACCAACATGGCGCTCTATCTCGCCAGCCCCTTCGGAACGACGATCAGCGGCCAGGCCATCGCGGTGGATGGTGATATGCAAACCACAATGTAATGATCCGCCCCGGAGTTGACGCTTAAGGGGCTCCGGGCTAATCGCCCCGCACCTGCACCGGACCGCCCGCGGCCCGGCGTTCCGACACGCTTTGCTGCATCCATACGGGGGACCGATCATGAACCTGAAGATTGCCGGCGCGCTCACCGCCGTCGCCCTGCTCGCGGCGTGCGCCAACAACCAGCCCGCGGCGACCGGCGTCACGACGGGCGCCGGGGCAACCGCCGCACCGGCTGGACCGGCTCCCGGCAGCGAGGAGGATTTGGTCGCCAATGTCGGGGATCGCGTGTTCTTCGCGTTCAATCAGTCATCGCTGACACAGGATGACCAGGCGACGCTGGATCGCCAGTCCCAATGGTTGCAGCGCTATCCGAATGTGCGCGTGCTGGTCGCCGGGAACTGCGACGATCGCGGCACCGAGGAGTACAACCTCGCCCTCGGTCAGCGGCGTGCCAATGCGGCCAAGGATTACCTGGTGGCGCGCGGCGTCGATGCGACGCGCATCCAGACGATCAGCTACGGCAAGGACCGGCCGACCGCGCTGGGTGATGACGAGCAGGCCTGGCAGCAGAACCGCAACGCGATCACCTCGGTGTCGGGCAGCTAGCACGTTTGGCGGGGCATACGGCGCCCCGCCGTCCTCATGCACGCCGGTATCGCGGGCCTGATTGCTCAGGCCATTATCACGGTCCTGTCGCGCGCTGGATATGCTGGGCTGTGTGGCCTGATGGCTGTCGAGTCCGCCTGCATTCCGTTGCCATCCGAGATCATCCTGCCGTTCGCGGGATACCTCGTTTCACTTGGCCGGATGAACCTGTTCCTTGTTGCCACGTTCGGCGCGCTTGGCTGCAACATCGGGTCCGAGATTGCCTACGAAATCGGTCGGTACGGTGGCCGCCCCGTCGCCGAGCGCTGGGGCTGGCTGCTGCTGATCTCGCGAGATGATCTGGCGCGTGCGGACCGGTTTTTCGCTCGTTTGGGCCTGCCGCGGTGCTGATTGCACGGCTGCTTCCGGTGGTGCGCACCTTCATAGCCTTCCCCGCTGGGATGGCCGGGATGCATCGAACCCGCTTTCACATCTACACGTTCCTCGGTTCCTGGCCGTGGTGCTTCATTCTTGCGTTTGTCGGCATGAAGCTCGGCGAAAAATGGGCGAGCGATCCGCGTCTTCAGGAGGTGTTTCACTATGCCGATTACGCGATCGTGGCGGCGGTGATCGTCTGGTGCTGGCGCGCTTCGCCTGGCACCGCTGGAGTGGGCGGCATCAGGCGTTCTGAGCGACGGCGATCCCGGTAATCAGCCCCAGCACCTCGTTCATATGCGCCTCCGCCGTGCGCAAATCGCCCACCTGCCTCCCGTGCCGCATGATAAAGATGCGATCGGCGATTTCGAACACCTGCGGGATGTTGTGGCTGATCAGAACCACCGCGATGCCGCGGTCCCGTGCGCGGCGGATCAGGTCCAGCACGCCCCGTGACTCGCGCACGCCCAGTGCGGCGGTCGGTTCGTCCATGATCACCACCTTCCGCCCCCAGGAGATCGCGCGTGCCACCGCCACGCTCTGCCGCTGCCCGCCGGAAAGCAGCCCCACCGCCTGGCGCACCGACGGCAAACCCACCTGCAGCGATGCCACATGCTCCCGCGCCACGCGGCGCATGCTCGCCTTGTCCAGCTTCCAGCGGTTCCACCAGCGTTTGCCGGTCATCTCGCGGCCCAGGAACAGGTTGGCTTCCACGTCCAATTGCGGCACCACCGCGAGGTCCTGGTACACCGTCTCGATGCCGATCTCCCGCGCCTCGGCCGGAGACGCCAGCCGCACGTCTTTGCCGTCGAACCGGATACTGCCCCCATCCGGCTGCACCGCGCCGGACATCACCTTCACCAATGTCGATTTGCCGGCGCCGTTGTCACCCACCAGGCCGACGATCTCGCCTTCGTTCAGGTGAAACGAGACCCCGTCCAGCGCGTGGACGGGGCCATAGTGCTTGACGATGCCGTGCAGCTCCAGAACGGGACCTGCCATCACATGCAGCCGAGCGGTGCCTCCTTGAATGCCTCCGCTGCGCCCGCAGGTGTCTCCGCCTGCTTCCACTTGGTGATCCATTCATCCACGTTGTCCGCCGTGACCACCGGCATGGCCTGCGGCACCAGCGCGGGATAGTTGCAGGCCTTCTGCGTGAGCAGGTTGTGCAGGATCGAGACGCTCTGGTACCCCCAACCCCAGTAGTCCTGCCCCACCAGCGCCTGCACGTAGCCTTCCTTCACGAACGGCAGTTCCGGCGCCAGCACGTCGGTGGTGATGATCTTCACCTTGCCCTTGTTCTTCGTCACCTCGGGCAGCGCGCTCATCTTGCCGAAGAACGGAACGCCCGCGACCATCAGGATCGCCCCCGCGTCGGGGTGGGACACCAGCAGATTGTTGGTCAATTGCTGGGCCTTCACCAGGTCGTCGTCGTGGAAGAACGGGCCCAGCGTCTTGATGTTGGGATATTTCTTCAGCTCGTCGGTGGCGCCCTTCAGCCTTGCGTTCAAATTCGTTGCCCCCGGACCGCCGCTGACCAGGATCACGGTGCCCGACGTGCCCATGAACTTCACGGTCTGCTCGGCCAGGGTGCGGCCCATCGCGATACTGTCCACGCCGTAGAACAGTTGCCGCTTGCTGTCCGGCACGTCGGAATCCCAGGTGATCACCTTCATGCCCTGCGCCACCGCCTGCGCGATCGGCGCCATCAGCGGCTGCGGCGCGTTGGCATCCACCGCCATGCCGTCCACGTGCCGCGCCACCAGGCCGGACAGGATCTGCGCTTCCTGGCTGGCGTCCGAGGTCGAGGACGCGGTCCAGATCACGTCCACGTCGCCGAGTTCCTTGCCGCGCTGATCGGCGCCGTAATGGGCGTAATAGAACACCGGATTATCGAGCGCCTTGGGGATCACCGCGATGGAAAGCTTCGCGCCCCGCGCGATGTAGGGCCGCGCCAGCGCCCCGGCAGCGGTGCCCGCCAGGACTGTCCGGCGCGTCAGGCGAAGCGTGTTTGTCATGGTTATCCCCTCCTGTTGGTTCACACCCGACGCCGGGCTTCCAGTCGTTCGCGGACCACATCCAGCGTGGCCGCGGCGCCGATCACAACACCCGTGATCAGCTCCTGCCAATACCCGGCCAGCCCGAGCAGCACGATCCCGTTGTTGATCACACCGAGCAGAGCAGCGCCGACCAGCACGCCCGGGAATGGTGCCGCGCCCGCCATACAGGCTCGTGCCGCCGATGATCACCGCCGCGATCACCTGCAACTCGTAGCCCGTGGCTGCGTCGGGCAGCGCCGTGCCGGCCTTCGCCGCCAGCAATATGCCGCCGAGCGCCGACAGCACCCCGCACAGCACGTACATGATCAGCTTGTCGCGCTCGACCGCCAGCCCGAGCAGGCGCGCCGCCGGTTCATTGCCGCCCGTCGCGTAAATGTGCCGCCCCAGCGGAGTCTGGTTCATCAGCACCGTCAGCAAAGCGCCGATGCCCAGCATGATCAGCACGGGCACCGGCACCAGCCACACCGTCGCGGTGCCCAGTGCGGCGAAGGCGTGCCCGGCGGCGTCATCCGCCGGCGTGACCGCCGCGCCGGAGACGATCCCGTAGGTCAGTCCGCGCACGATGCTGAGCGAGCCGAGGGTGGCGATGAACGGATTGAGCCGGATGCGGGTGATGGCGAGGGCGTTGCACACGCCCACCGCCGCCCCCGCGGCGAGGCCCGCCAGCACGGCAAGGACCACGCCGCCCCCGCCGGCCAGCACCATGGCAGCCAGCATGCCCGCCAGCCCCATGGTGGACCCGACCGACAGATCGAGGCCGCCGCCGATCATCACGATCGCCTCGCCGAACCCCGCAATGCAGATCCAGGAGAAATAGACCGCGACGTTGCCGAGAATGTTCGACGCGGTGAGAAAATATGGCGACGTCACGCTGATCGCCGCTGCGATTACTACCAGCGCGGCGAGCACCCCCGCCCACGGCACGAGCAGCAATTGCGACAGCGGATGGGCCCGGCCGCTCCCCCGGTCGCTCACCGGCTGACCGGGAACGCCAGGAAGCGGATGATCGACCATTGCCCGCCCGGCTCACGGCGGAACACGTCCATTCCCGCCTCCACCTGGGTGGATCGCTCGGCGCCGCGTTGCGTGGTCAGCGTCCAGAACAGGCGGACCACCGCGAGATCGCCGCTGGTGATGATCTCCCTGATATCCGGGCTGTAGTGCAGATCGAGGCTGCGATCCGCCAGCACGCGACGGAGCCTGTCGCACACCGCCTGATAGTTCTGCTCCGTCGCTCCCGGAACGGTGGCGATCAGGTCCGGCGCGAACAGGTCGCATGCGCCGGCCGCGTCTCGTGCATTGAACGCTGCCGCCCAGCCCAACAGCCGTGCGGTGATCGCAGCCCGATCGGACGCCTCATCCGCCCGCGCGGGCATGAAGGACGCGATCAGCAGCAGGCTCAGCAGAATCGCGCGGCCCATCGCTGCTCCGCGGTTTCCGCCTGCGCCCAACACCAATTCATCGCCGCCCCGCACGCATCCATTCCCTCCTGCTCTGCCCGGCGCATCCGCTCTGCGAACACCGTCTCCAGCTCGTCTCGTTCCGTTTCGATGCGCGCCAGAATGGCGCCGAACGCGCCCTCTTCGGCGACGCGGTGCAGAGCTTCGTGCCGCCACCATAGGCAGCGCCGGTCGGGTTCGGCGCCCGGTGCGGGTTCGGCCAACGGCAGATCGAAGCCCAGCACGACAGGCTTGAACAGCGAAAGACACGGCGCCGCCGTTCCGGTGATCCAGTGCAGCGCGCTGCCGTCGTCCCGCAGCTCGCTCACCAGTGATCCGGTGGTCTGTCCCCGCCGCCCCGCACCGTCCGGGTGCATGCAGATGGTGCGTCCCTTCTCGCGCAGCGGATGCCAATCCGGGTCCGCTTGAGTGCCATGATCACGCAGCACCGCCATCATGTCGGCCGCGCGCAAGCGCCCGCGTCGCGAACTCCAGCAGCGTCGTGGCCCGCGTGCAGCGTGCCTGGCCCCAGCTTCGCCCCTCTGACGACGGGTCCAGGTAGGTCTCGGAAAAATCGAAATCCGCGGCCAGGCCGCGTTCTCTCGCATCTGCGGTCAGCGCGTCGCTGATCCGGTCCCCGTGGCGAATATTCAATGTGTTGGAGATCGCGCGCAGGCCACGGACCCGTTCGACGATCCACATCCGCCCGATCGCTTCCAACACGAACGCCTCGCGCGCGTCGGCGATCAGGAATGCGTTGTCGTAATAGCGCGGCTCCCGCAGCCCGCAACTGCCGCCCTGGCCGTGGCGCTCCACCAAGGCGGTGATCACCTCCAGCGCCTCGGCCGCGCTGCGCGCCCGCTCCAGCCCCAGCCGCACCAGGTCCATGCCGATCAGGCCCGGCTCCTGGCCCGGCGGAATGATGGCGTGGATCGCCTCGTTGCCGATCGCCACGCCATGCTCGTTCACGCCCATCTCGGCGCCCCAGGTCCAGAACGGGCGGCTGAGCAGCACGGTCCAGGTCTGTGCAGCCTGCGGGATGGTGACATAGGTGGCCCGAAGCGCCTGGCCCGATTCATGGCGGCGTCCGGATATGATCTCGATCGGCTGAGACTCCTCCGGTTCCCGGTCGCTGTTCTTGGCGAACAGACAAGCCGCCGTCGCCGTCGCCGTACCCAGGGCCACCATCGTGTCGCACATCGAGTGTCCTGCCCCTTACGTTCGCCGCATTCGGCGGCGAACGTAAGGGATAAGCAGGCCACTGAAAATAAAGGCTACCGCATCACGTTCTGGCCGCCGCGGCGCGGATAGGCCGACGGTGCGGCCGAGGCGCCCGCATCGATCGGCAGCACGATGCCGGTGACCCAGCGCGCCTCGTCGCTGACCAGGTACACCACGCCATTGCCCACATCCCAGCCGGTGCCCTCGATCTTCAGCAGCGAGCGATTCTTCCGCGCCTCCCGGATCTCCTCGCTCATCCCATCGGCATAGACCATCGGGGTGTACACCATGCCCGGCGCGATCGCGTTCACGCGGATGCCCTGTTCCGCGTGATGCGCCGCCATCGCGCGGGTCATGTTCACCACCGCACCCTTGGTGGTCGGATAGAGCAGCGCCGGGTGGCCGCCGAACAATCCGGCATAGGAGGCGATATTCACGATGGCACCGCCGCCGGCGCGCACCATCTGCGGGATCGCATGCTTCGCCATCAGCATCATGGACGTGACGTTCACCCGCATCGCGCGGTCCCACGCGTCCTCCTCCACCTCCACCGCGGTGCCCGGAGGGCCGGAGATGCCGACATTGTTCACCAGGATATCGAGCCGTCCGAAGCGCTCCACGGTCTGCTCCACGATGCGGGCGCAGTCGGCCGAGCGGGTCACGTCCGCCGGCACGACCAGGGCCTCGTGACCCTCTTCCGCGATCATTGCCCGGGTGCGCTCCACCCACGCCGGCTCCTGGTCCACCAGCGTGACCCGCGCGCCGTTCCGCGCGAGCAGGATGGCGGTGGCGCGGCCATTGCCGATGCCATCGGCGCGCGAGCCGGCGCCGGTGACGATGCCGACCTTGCCTTTGAGGCGCTGTTCCATTTCGCCGGACCCCACCCAGAAGGATCCCATTCTGCCGGAGCATTGCAGCAACGCCCAGGGCGGGGAGGAACGCGGGGAGGGGTTGTGGTGCTCCACGCATTCGCCAAGGCGGGGCTTTTCAGCTATCACGCGTCAAGCAGGACGATCCGAAATGACCAGCAGTTCGACCATTGAAGCCGCCGATTATGCCGCACGCCACTGGCGCTTCGGCTCACCTCAGCCGATTCGTAATGGCGATGACGGGCATCGGACCATGTTTTCCCGCATGCTGCTGGATACGTTCAATCCGTACAAGCCCGCGGTGATCGATTGGCCCACGCTGGATGACGACGCGCGCCATCGGCTGATCAGCCTGCCGATCTGGGACATTGCCGTGCAGACGGAAGGCCGCGCCCGGTTGCGCATCCTCAGCTTTGCCCGGCAGATCACTGACCCACTGCTTCGCAAGGCCTTCGACCTCATGGCGTTCGAGGAAGGCCGCCACAAGGAGGTGCTGTCCCACCTGGTGCGCGCCTATGGCATCGTGCTCGAACCCGAGCCGGAATACGTCGAACCCAAGGACCCGGAATGGGGCTGGATGGTCACCGGCTATTCCGAATGCATCGACAGCTTTTTCGCCTTCGGCCTGTTCGAGTTGGCTCGCCGGTCCGGCTACTTCCCGATTCCGCTGGTGGAGACGTTCGAACCGGTGATCCAGGAGGAAGGCCGCCACATTATCTTCTTCACGAACTGGATCGCCTGGTACCGACGCACCATGCCCCTGTGGCGCCGGCCCTATTTCTTCTTCAAGACGCTGGCGGTCTGGGCCTTCCTGATCCGCGAGCGGATCGGCCTCGCCAAGGACGTGAGCTCCGGGGAGAAGGAGGACGCCAACTTCACCGTCCAGGGTGCCTCCGCCGTTTCCGGCGTGGAGATCGAGACGGCGACATTGATCGACCTCTGCCTGGAGGAGAATGATCGCCGCCTGGGCGGTTACGATCCGCGGCTGAAGCGTCCCACCACCGTGCCGCGGCTGGTGCGTTTCGCGCGCCGGTTCATGCGCAAGAAGCGTTAGTTCATGCCCGATCTGCCGCTCGCCGGCATCACGGTGCTGGATTTCGGCCAGATCTACCAAGGGCCATACTGCACCATGCTGATGGCGAAGGCGGGCGCCGACGTGATCAAGATCGAGCCGCCCGGGGGCGAGCCGCTGCGCCGTCGCGCACCGCTCGGCAAGACCGGCACCTTCGCCATGGCGGTGCTGAACGCGAATAAGCGGTCGATCACGCTCAATCTCAAATCCGCGCGCGGCAAGTCGTTGCTTCTGGAACTGGCACGCCAGGCGGACGTGCTGCTGGAAAACTTCTCGCCCGGCACGATGGACGGACTGGGCGTCGGATGTGCGGTGCTGGCAGAGGTGAATCCCCGGCTGATCTACGCCACCGGCACCGGCTTCGGCATCAGCGGCCCGGATCGCGACGCACTGGCGATGGATTTCACCGTCCAGGCCGCCAGCGGGATGATGAGCATCACCGGCACGCCCGACGGCCCGCCAATGAAGGCGGGACCGACCGTGGTGGATTTCTCAGGCGGCATTCACCTCTACGCCGGGATCATGACCGCGCTGTATCAGCGCACCGTTACCGGCCGCGGCCAACTGGTGGAGATCGCCATGCAGGAGGCGGTCTATCCCACCATGGCGACCAGCCAGGAATATCACGTGCGGACCGGCAAGGTGCCGCCGCGCGCCGGCAACCGCCAGGCGTCGCTGGCGAGCGCGCCGTACAACGCATTCCGCACCTCCGATGGCTGGGTCGCCATTCACGTGGTGACCGATCAGCACTGGTCGAACCTCGCCCGTGCCATGCAGCGCCCGGACCTCGCCGATGATCCCCGATTCAGCGCGCACGCCGCGCGCGGTTCGCACCAGGACGAGGTGGAGGCCGAGGTTGCCGCGTGGACGCGGGAACTGACATCGCGGCAGGTGGTGGACGCAGCGGCGCGGTATCGCATTCCCTGCGCGCCGGTGCGCACCGTCGATCAGGTGATGCGCGATCCGCACATGCATGCGCGCGGCGTATCTGCAGGTGGTGGATCATCCGGATTTCGGCCCGGTGACGCTGCCGAATTCTCCGCTGCGGCTACACGGCGCCGCGCAGGCGCCGGCGGCGCCCAGTCCCGCGCTGGGCGCGGACAATGCGGCGGTGTACGGCGGGATGCTGGGGTTGAGCGCGGCGGAGATCGAGGCATTGAGGACCGACGGGGTGATCTGATTCTGGGCCGTGGGCGTGGCCCCATCCGTCGTGGCCGGGCTTGGCCCGGCCATCCACGACTTTATCACCCCGCACCGCGCGTTCGTGCTACATGCCGGTCCCACGCAACACCGGTAATATACCGGCGATATCCCAGAAGCACCGCTCGCCAACTGGCGCTGTGTCCGGCGTGGTATTTTGGACGGCGAGGCTCCCCGCAGGATTATCGCAGCAATAACGCGATCGCCGCGGTCCAGGTAAACCGGCCGCCGCCGATCCCTTCCCCGGTACGCGGATCAAAATATTCGCTGAACCCGCCCGCATCGATCAGCGCTTTCGTGCCGTCCCGCACCCGCTCGGCCATCGCCGTCTGCCCGCACTCCGCCAGTCCCTCCGCAATCATCCAGTTCACCACTGCCCACACCGGCCCCCGCCAGTAACGCCGCGGCTCGAACCGCGGATCATCGGGAGCGGTGGAGGGCACCAGGTGCGGCACCATCTCGCCCCAGCGTCGCAGCGTCGCCGCCATGGCCCGCACCCGCGCCACCGGCACGCCGCCGCCGAACAGCGGCAACAGGCCCGCCGAGGTCGCGACCTCGATCGCCGCGCCGCCAATCAGATCGCGCGCAACGAAGACGCCGCGCGCCTCATCCCACAGCCCGCCGATCGCGCCCTCCATGCGCTCGACCCGCGCCCCGATCTCAGCCCGCTCTGCCGCACTGCCGAACCGCCCCGCCAGAACCAGCAGATCGCGCTCAGCCCGCAGCAGAATGGCATTCGTCGCCACATCGGCCACGCGGAACGGCGAGGCACGCATCATGCCCGCCTCATCCCACCGCGCATCGCGAAAGCAATCCACCAGGTGGATGAACCGCTGATATTCCTCGCCGCGCGGGCGCATGGATGCATCCACGTGCGAGGTGTCCCGCCGGCGAATCGGCGTGACAGTCTCCGTCGGAACCCGCGCCAGCGCCGCATCCCACGCCGGGCTGTTATCCATTCCCGTCTCCCACGGGTGCAGCGTCGTCACCAGTCCCGTTCCTTGCGGGTCTCGCGCCCGCTCCCACCAGCGGTGATAGGCCAGCAGCCTCGGATAGATCGCCGCGACGCGGGCATCGGCTGTCGCGCGATCCGCCGCACCCTCCCAGATCCGCCGCACGGCAACCGCAAGGATCGGCGGCTGCGTAATCCCCGATGTCGGTGGCGAGCGCGACACACCCCACACATCCGGCCCGGGAAAATAGTCGTCAGACGGGGCGTGAAACACGATCTGCGGCACCAGCCCGGACTCCCACTGCCCCTCCAGCAGCCGTTCGATCTCCTGGAAGGCGCGTGGTTCATCGAACCTGGCCCAGCCCATCGCCACGAAGCCGGAATCCCAGTTCCACTGGAACGGATACAGCCGATCGGTCGGCACGGTATATCCGCCGCGATCGTTCGCCCGCAAAACTTCCTGTGCTTGCGAGATCATGCGGTCTCCAATGCCACACCGGTATCCGGATGCATCCAGGCGAGATGCGATTCATCCGGGCGCAGCATGAGGATGCTGCCCGCCTGCACGATCGTATCCGGCGGAACCAGGGCACGCATCCGCTGGCCTTCGGCTTCGCCGGTCAACAACAGATGCGAGCCAAGCGGTTCGACCACCTGCACCCGAAACGCCAGGCCGCGCTCGGCGATCACCAGGTCCTCCGGCCGGATGCCCAGCATGACAGTGCCATCCGCTCCGCCAGGCACATGCAGCGACAATTCACCAAGCTGAACGCGTGCCGCCGGTAACCCCCAGCCGCAGAAAATTCATCGGCGGGCTGCCGACGAACCCGCCCACGAACACCGTACCGCGGCCGCCGATACACCTCGGTCGGCGCCGCATCCTGCACGATCTGGCCCTGATCCATCACCGCGATCCGGTCCGCGAGACCCATCGCCTCCGTCTGATCGTGCGTGACATAGATCGTCGTGGTGCCGGCCTGCTGCAGCACCGACTTCAGCTCCGCCCGCATCTCCAGCCGCAGCAGCGCGTCGAGATTCGATAACGGCTCATCCATCAGCAGCACCGACGGCTCGACCGCCAGCGCGCGTGCCACCGCGACGCGCTGACGCTGTCCGCCCGACAATTGCGCGGGAAACCGATCCAGCAGCATCTCGATGTGCATCAGCGCCGCCGCGCGTTCCACCTGCCGCGTGATCCGCTCCGCCGGCGCGCGCAGCATGGATAACCCGAACCCCACGTTGTCCCGCACCGTCATGTGCGGAAACACCGCGTAGTTCTGAAACACCATCGCCAGTCCGCGCGAGCGCGGCGGCAGCGCCGACACATCCCGGCGCCCGATCAGCACCCGCCCGCTGCTCTGCCGCTCCAGCCCCGCGATGATCCGCAGCAGCGTCGTCTTGCCGCATCCTGACGGCCCGAGAAGTGCTAGGAACGTCCCGTCCGGAACCACCAGCGAGATATCGCGCAGCACCGCTGTCGCTCCGAAACTCTTGACCACGCCCTCCACCCGGATCTCCGCCATCAGCGGGCACTCATCGGCTGGCGATCCCCCATATCGCGAACAGGTAGCGGCGGACGAAAAAGATGAACAGCACGGACGGGATAATCAGCAGGAAGCCGCCGGCGAACTGATACTGCAACGGCGATTCCGATAGCACCGAGAGCAGGAATGCGGTCAGCGTCTTGTGCCGGACGGTCAGCACCGAGGCCGCGAATACCTCGTTCCAGGAGATCACGAACGCAAAGATCGCCGTCGCCGCCACGCCCGGCAGCGCCAGCGGCAAAACCACCCGTCGGAACCCCCCGAAGCCCGAGCAGCCGAACACCCAGGCCGCTTCTTCCAGCTCGCGCGGAATGCCCAGGAACAGGCTCGACGTCACCAGCACCGCGAAGGGCAGCGCCAGCGCGGTATGGATCAGTGCCACCCCGATCGCCGAATCATAGATGCCGAGCCGCGCGTAACTCACCGCCAGCGGCAACGCGAGGATCCCCACCGGAAAGGCGCGCGTCAGCAGGATCACCAGCCGGTACGCATTGGCCCCACGGAAACCATACCGCGCAAGCGCGTAGCCCGCCGGAGCGCCGAGCGCGATCGACAGCGCCATGCACAGCACCGCCACCTCCACGCTGCGCAACAGCGCCGGCCAGATGCCCTGGATTTGCAGGAACGCAGTGAAATTCCCGCCCGCCCACGCCATCGGCCAGAACGGCTTCGGCCAGGCATACACCACCTGCTCTCCACCCAGCCCGCCGAGCGCGATCAGGTAGATCGGCACAACCACCCAGGCGCAGATCAGCACCACGCCGCACGCGAACACCCCGCGCCGAAGCGCGATCATGCAGACTCACCGGCACGCGGGCGCAATGCGAGCAGATAAAAGAACGTCGCTGCAAGGGTGATCACCATGATGATCACGGCATAGGCCGCCGCCACGCCGTAATCCTGGTTCTGATTCTCCCAGATATACGCCTGGCTGATCAGCACGGGGAAATTGATCCCCCCGATCGCCAGCACCACGGCAAACGCCTCGAACGCCAGCACCGTGCGCAGGATCAGCGCGGTCTGGATGGAAGGCCGCAGCAGCGGCAAGGTCACCCTCCGGAAGCGCTGCCACGCGGTGGCGCCGAATACACTGGCCGCTTCCTCGAACTCCTTCGGCACCAACTGCAATCCTGCCACCAGCACCACGAACACGATGGCCGTGGCGCGCCAGAACTCCGCGATCACGATGGCGAAGAACAGCGCGACGGGGGTTTCGTAGGTCAGCCAGCTCTCCGGCCGTGGGATCAGCCCCAGATGGAACAGGATGGTGTTGAGGTAGCCCTTCTCCGTCAGGATCGACAGCCACACCAGCCCCGCGGCGAGGTCGGAAATCCCCAGCGGGATGGTCCAGATCCACAGGATGATGTCGCGGCCGATGCGGATCCGCCGCAGCATGAACGCCATGCCCAGCGCCGCCGCAAGCTGCAGCGGCACCACCACGATCACCAGCCCGAACGTGTCCTTGATCGCAGACACGAAATCCAGGTCGTTGACCACCTGCTCGAACTTGCCCAGCCCGATGCCCGTGCCCGTCTGGAACGCCAGCGCGATCGTCTGGGCCAGGGGCACGAAGAACAGCAGCAGGAGAAAGATCAGAGACGGCGCAATCAGCAGGTAGGGCGTCAGGCCACTGCGCCGCATCCGGCTACTTCACCTGACATGTCCCGCTGCTGGCCGGATCGGGGGACCAGCACGGCGCCTTCGCCTCATCCAGCACGTGCTGCATCTGCTTGCCTTCCAGATCGAGCACCTGGCGGATGTCCTGTCCGCGCAGCACGATCCGCTGGAACGTGTCGGTGAAGATGCGGTCGAACTCGCCGCTGTGCGAACCGAGACCCACCGGAAGCAGCGCGGGGCGGGCATCCGGCGCGGTCTGCTGCGCCTGCACCGCCGCCAGCTCGGCCTTCAGTCCGGGATCGAGGTCGCCCGGGACCGGCGTGTTCACCATCGGATAGAAGCTGCTGACCCGCAGCGTGGTGATCTGGGTCTGCGGCTTGAGCAGAAACTCGATCACCTGCCGCGCGCCGGCCGCATCAGGCGCGGATTTCGGCACCGACAGGCCCACAACGACCGGCATGAAAGCCCGTCCCTTCGGCCCGGCCGGTGCGGGAAACGCCACGTAGTCATCCGGATGCTGGCGGAACGCGTCCTGCAAGCGCGCGGTGTGATCCCACGCAATCAGCACGTCACCCGCCAGCAGCGGCTGCTGCATGAAATTGTAGTTGGTCGAGTTCGGATTCACATGCGCCCACAGCGCTTTGAAATCCGCCCACATCTTCTCCGCCGCTGGGGAGACGAAGGCGGTCACCACGCCGCCGGTGAACGACGGCAACAGATAGCCCTCGAAAAACCGGTTCATCAGCCCGGTGGGACCGGCCGGGAAACCCAGCACGCGCTGTCCGGTCGCCTTCTCGGCGTTCGCCGCCCATTCCGCGAGCTGGTCATAGGTCAGCGAATCAAGCTTCGCACCGGCCGGCAGGTACCTGCAGCGCCTTCTTGTTCGCCGCCATGATGTAGGTGGCCTGCATCCAGGGCACGTATTGCAGATGATCCGTGCCCAGATGCGCCAGCGTCACGACGGCATCAGGAATCCCGCTGCTCTTCACCAGCGCGTCCATGTCGTCCAAGCGGCGCCAGGTCGTTCATCGTGACCAGCGGCGCCAGCTCACCGTGCAATGCGCCGATCAGGCTGATCGTCGGCGAGCCGGACTTCATGTCCGCCTGCACGTGCACCACGAGCTGCGGCGGTTCTTCCGGCACGTATTCCACCGGCACGGGCGAGGTATTCAGGATTTGCGTCCGCGTGCGCTGCGCCTCTTCCAACGGGCGAAGCTGCGTCGAAAGAAACACCAGGTCCTTGGCCACGGCCGGCCTCACGGCCAGAGGCTGCCACAGGAATACAGCCGCTCCGGCTGCCGCCAACCAGGCCCGCATCCGCCCCGCCCTTGGTTCGACCGTTGCCGGGCAGTATATGAGTGGTCTGTTGACTGTCAATTTAGCGCGGGCGCGCGGCAAACATGGCAACCACGTATCACCACGGCCAGCGTGATGACCGCCCCTGGGGCAGTTGGGAAATCCTGACCACCGGGCCCGGCTACGCGGTCAAACGCATCGTCGTGACACCCGGATCGCGCCTCTCTCTGCAACGCCATGCCCACCGTGCCGAGCACTGGGTGATCGTCGCCGGCACCGCCCGCGTCACCAAGGGCCAGGACATCCTTCCGCTCGAAACGGGTCAGGCCGTCGCCATCGGCCATCGTGAGATCCACCGGATCGAAAATCCGGGCACCTCCGATCTGGTGTTCATCGAGGTGCAGCACGGTGCCCGCCTGGACGAAGACGATATCGAGCGCCTGGAAGACGATTACGGCCGCCCGTAACAAGCAGGAGTTTGCAGTGAAGATCGGCGTCCCCAAGGAAGTCAAAAGCCACGAATACCGCGTCGGTCTGGTTCCGGCCGCCGTGCGCGAACTCACGCTGCTCGGCCATTCCGTCGTCATCCAGCATGGCGCGGCGGAGGGCATCGGAATCTCGGACCACACCTATCGCACCGCGGGGGCCGCCGTCGTCGATACCGCGCAGGAAGTCTTCGCCCGATCCGACCTGATCGTGAAAGTGAAGGAGCCGCAGCCCGACGAGATCGCGCAACTGCGTCCCGATCAGGTCCTGTTCACCTACCTCCATCTCGCCGCCGACAAGCAGCAGACCCAGGGACTGATCGACTCCGGGGCCACCTGCATCGCCTACGAAACCGTCACCGATGCGCGCGGTACGCTGCCTCTGCTCGCTCCCATGAGTGAAGTGGCCGGCCGCATGTCGGTGCAGGTCGGTGCCCACTGCCTCGAAAAGGAACAGGGCGGCGCCGGCATCCTGCTCGGCGGCGTGCCCGGCGTGGCACCCGGCAGGGTGGTGGTTCTCGGCGGCGGCGTCTCCGGCACCAATGCCGCGCGCATGGCGGTGGGGCTGGAGGCCTCGGTCATCATTCTCGACAAGTCGCTGCCGCGGCTGAAGGAACTCGACCTGCAGTTCGGCCCACGCGCAACCACCCTGTTCGCCACCGCCGAATCCATCGAATACGCCGTCGAAAACGCCGACCTGGTGATCGGCGCCGTGCTGATCCCCGGCGCCGCCGCACCCAAGCTGATCACCCGTGACATGGTGCGCGCCATGCGCCCCGGCTCCGTCATCGTCGATATCGCCATCGATCAGGGCGGCTGCTCCGAGACCAGCCGTCCCACCACACACTCCGATCCCACCTACGTGCAGGATGGCGTGGTGCACTACTGCGTCACCAACATGCCCGGCGCGGTGGCCCACACCTCCACCTTCGCCCTCAACAACGCCACCATGCCGTTCGTCATCGCCCTGGCAGAGAAAGGCTGGAAGCGCGCACTGGCGGAAAACCCGCACTTGCGTGCGGGACTCAATGTGCACGCCGGCAAGATCACCCATCAGGCGGTGGCCCACGATCTGGGCTACAGCTTCACCGCGGCGGATACGCTGCTTGCAGCCTGAACGGCCATGAACTTCCGCGCGCTCTATCGCCACGGCTTCGCGCGCGTCGCCGCCTGCACCATCCCCAGCGCGCTCGCCGACCCTGCCGCCAACGCTGAATCCGTGCTCCGCGTCGCCCGCGAATGCCACGCCCAGGGCGCGGCCGTGGCGCTGTTCCCCGAACTCGCGCTGTCCGCCTACTCCATCGACGACCTGCGCCTGCAGGACGCGCTGTTGGATGCAGTTGAAACCGCCGCCGCGCGCCTGATCGAGGAATCCCGCACCCTGATGCCCGCTGATCGTGGTCGGCGCGCCGCTGCGCCACCACGGCCGGGTTTACAACTGCGCCCTGGTGATCCATCGCGGCCGGCTGCTCGGCGTCGTGCCCAAAGCCTACCTGCCCAACTACCGGGAGTTCTACGAACCTCGCCAGTTCGCCGCCGGCGCCGGCTGGCGCAACGCCGAAATCCGCATCGCCGGCCACGCCGCCCCCTTCGGCCTCGACCTGGTCTTCCCGTCCGAGGACCTCACCGGCCTGATCCTGCACGTCGAAATCTGCGAGGATGTCTGGGTCCCCGTCCCGCCCAGCAGCATCGGTGCACTCGCCGGCGCCACCGTGCTGCTCAATCTCTCCGGCAGCCCGATCACCATCGGCAAGGCCGATACGCGCCGCATGCTCTGCCAATCGCAATCGGCCCGCTGCCTCGCCGCCTATCTCTACGCCGCGGCCGGCGAGGGTGAATCCACCACCGATCTCTCATGGGACGGCCAGGCCACCATCTGCGAAAACGGCATGGTTCTGGCTGAAACCGACCGCTTCCCCGATGGCGACCGCATCGCCTTCGCCGATATCGATCTCGACCTGCTCCGGCAGGAGCGCATGCGGCAGGCCACCTTCGATGACAACCGCCGCGCGCTGTCGCTCGGCGAATGGCGCCGCATTCCCTTCCGCCTCGATCCGCCGGACCGCGACATCGGCTTCCGCCGCCCGATCGAGCGCTTCCCCTTCGTCCCCGCCGATCCCGCACGGCTCGCGCAGGACTGCTACGAGGCATACAACATCCAGGTCTCCGGCCTGATGCAGCGGCTGCGCGCCGCGCACATCAAGCGCGCCGATCATCGGCGTATCCGGCGGCCTCGATTCAACCCAGGCGCTGATCGTCACCGCCCAGGCCTTCGACCGCCTCGGCCGCGACCGCAAGGACATCCTGGCCTTCACCATGCCCGGCTTCGCCACCAGCGGAGAAACCAAATCCAACGCCATCCGCCTGATGCAAAGCCTGGGCGTCACCTGGCAGGAACTGGACATTCGTCCCGCCGCCGAACGCATGCTGGCCGATATCGGCCACCCCTTCGCGCGCGGCGAGAAACTCTATGACGTGACCTTCGAAAACGTGCAGGCCGGGCTGCGCACCGACTACCTCTTCCGTCTCGCCAACCACCACGACGGCATCGTCATCGGCACCGGCGACCTGTCCGAACTCGCACTCGGCTGGTGCACCTACGGCGTGGGCGACCAGATGTCGCACTACAACGTCAACGCCGGCATCCCGAAAACTCTGATCCAGCATCTGATCCGCTGGGTGATCTCCTCCGCCCAGTTCAGCCCCGGGCGTATCCGACACGCTGGACTCAATCCTCGCCACCGAAATTTCGCCAGAACTCATCCCCGCCGACGAGGGTGAAAAGCCGCAAAGCACCGAGGCGAAAGTCGGCCCCTACGCCCTGCAGGACTTCAACCTGTTCTACACGCTCCGCTACGGCTTCCGTCCGTCCAAGATCGCCTTCATGGCGCTGCAAGCGTGGGAGGATGCGGCGCGCGGCGATTGGCCGCCCGGCTTTCCCGAAGCGCGCCGCATTGCCTATTCGCTCGCCGAAATCCGCTATTGGCTGCGCCAATTCCTCCACCGCTTCTTCACCACCAGTCAGTTCAAGCGCTCGGCCCTGCCCAACGGTCCGAAAGTCACGGCCGGCGGGTCGCTATCCCCGCGCGGAGACTGGCGCGCCCCGTCCGACGGCAACGCGCGGGCGTGGCTCGCCGAGCTCGAGGCCAACGTGCCAGAAGAGGCCCCCCGTCATCGCGAGGCCCGCGAAGCGGGCCGTGGCGATCCAGGGCGGACCGCACCGACCAGCCCCCGATCTTCTTCCTAGGGAAAACAGATGCAACAACGTGACTTCGGCCGCACCGGCCTCAAGGTCTCGGTCCTCGGACTCGGCTGCGGCGCCGTCGGCGGATTGATGGTGCGCGGCACACAAGCCGACCAGGAGCGTGCCGTCGCGCGCGCCATCGAAGCAGGGATCAACTACCTCGATACCGCCGCGATGTATGGTGACGGCGCATCCGAAACCAATCTCGGCCGCGTTCTCGCGCGCCTCAAGCCGCAAGCACTGATCGGCACCAAGGTGCGTCTGCGCGATGACCAGAAGCACGACATCGCCGCCGCAATTACCGCATCCCTCGAAGCCAGCCTCCGTCGCCTCGGCCGAGACAGCATCGACCTCTTCCAGCTTCACAACCCCATTACGCTGCAGGACGCCCCAGGCGCGCTGACGCATCAGACCGTGCTGAACCAGGTCGTGCCCGCCTTCCAACACCTGCGGGACCAGGGAAAATTCCGCTTTCTCGGGATCACCGCGATCGGTGATACCGAAGCGCTCCACCGGATCGTCGAATCCGGCGCATTCCACTCCGCCCAGGTCCCCTACAACCTGCTCCATCCCAGCCCGGGCGGGCCCGCTCCTGCCAACTATCCCGCCCAGGACTACCAGGACCTGCTCGGCGCGATGCAGCGCGCCGGCATGGGAGCGATCGGCATCCGCGCGCTGGCCGGCGGCGCCCTCTCCGGCACCGCCGAGCGCCACCCGATCGCCAGCCCGCCGCCCGAACCCATCGCCTCGGCCCGCACCTACGACACGGATCTCCAGCACGCACACCGCTTCCTGCCTCTGGTCGCAGCCGCCGGCGCTGCCTCGCTCGCCGAGGTCGCACTCCGCTACGTTATCTCCCACCCCGGCATCAGCACGGCACTGATCGGCGTGGCGACGCTGGAGCAGTTCGAAACCGCCATCACCGCGGCCGGGAAGGGACTGCTTCCGGCTTCGGTGCTGGAGCAGGCGGCGGCGATCCAGCGCGGGCTGGCCGGCGAGGCGCGATAGTGACGCCGACTTTCTCGGCCGCTTTCGCCCAACTCGTCGCGATGGTCGGCGGCACCGCACGCCTGGCTCGCCGGCTGCGCGATCCGGCCTATACCCCGGCCTGGGGCGGCAGCCCGACCATTCCCCAGGCCAAATCCCAAGGCGCCATCCCGACCCTCAAGATGCCGACCGCCAAGGGCTGGGCACCAGGCCAAATGCCGTCCGCGGCTCCCGGCCTGAAGGTCAACGCGTTCGCCACGGACCTCGACCATCCTCGCTGGATCTACGTCTTGCCCAATGGCGACGTTCTGGTCGCCGAGGCCATGAGCGCGCTTCGCGGACCGCGGTCCTTGTTCGACTACGCCATGATCAGCACGATGCGGCGTGCCGACGCGATGGGCGTCAGTGCCAATCGCATCACCCTGCTCCGCGACGCGGATGGTGACGGCGTTGCCGAGACCCGCCACGTGTTCCTGGAGAATCTGAACCAGCCCTTCGGCATGGCACTGATCGGCAACACCTTCTACGTCGGCAACACCGATGGGCTGGTGGCGTTCCCCTACACCTCCGGCGATACGCGCATCACGGCACCCGGCCGCAGGCTCGCGACCTTCAAGCCGGACGGCCACTGGACCAGGAATCTCCTGGTCAGTCCGGACCGATCCAAGATCTATATCGGCGTAGGTTCATCCTCCAACATCGCCGACTTCGGGATGGAAGAAGAACACGAACGCGCGGCGATCCACGAATTCGACATCCAACGCGAAACCACTCGTATCTTTGCCTCAGGCCTCCGCAATCCCGTCGGCATGGTGTGGGAACCGCAAACCGGTGCGCTTTGGACCGTGGTGAACGAACGGGACGGTCTGGGCGACGAAACCCCGCCTGATTACCTGACATCGGTACAGGACGGCGGCTTCTACGGCTGGCCTTACTGCTATTGGGGTCAGACGGTCGATCACCGCGTCCCTCAGGATGCCGCGATGGTCGCCAAAGCACTCACCCCGGATTACGCCCTCGGCGGTCACACCGCCTCGCTCGGCCTTTGCTGGTTGCCGGCCGGGACACTGCCGGGCTTTCCGGACGGCATGGCGATCGGCCAGCACGGGTCATGGAATCGCAGCACCCTCAGCGGCTATAAACTCGTGTTCGTCCCATTTGCCGCCGGCCGTCCATCAGGACCGGCGCGCGATATCCTCTCAGGATTCCTCTCATCAGACGAGCGAACCTGCTTCGGGCGCCCGGTCGGCGTCACGATCGGTCCAGATCGCGCTCTGCTGATGGCCGACGATGTCGGGAACGTCATCTGGCGCGTCACAGGATAGCCCAAAACATAACTCCCCACTGCGGGTCACGCCGCCCGCGCGGCGTGGTACCGGATCAGCGGCAGCAAAAAGCAGGAAGCGACCAGCGCCGCGGCACCCGCCACGGCGAACAGCCCGCGCCCGGACAACACCGAAAACAGCGGCACCGAGACCGTGGGTGCCGCCGCCTGCGACAGCAGCACGGGTAGCGCCAGCCATCCCAAGGTCGCCGCATACCCCGCCGGACCCAGCACCTCCATCGGCAGGGTGCCGCGATTGATCGTCATGATGCCGTTGCTCATGCCGTACAGCAGCGCGAACCCCGCGACAGCGCCCGCCCCGGGCAAGATCAGCAGCAGCGTGCCGAGCGGAAACAGCAGCGCCCCGATCCCGGCCCGGCTCATCACCCCGATCCGCCCGGAGACCGCCCACTCCAGGATGCGTCCCACCACCTGTCCCGGGCCGATCAGCATCGCCGCGAGCAGGCCCTCTTTCGCCGTCAGTCCCATCGCCGACATGAGTTGCAGCACGTGCGCCGCAATCGCCGAACTCAGGAACCAGCGCAGGGTAAAGAAGCCCGCGAGGCAGCCGATCGCGAACAGCCGCCCACGTGCGGCCGAGCGATCCGCGTGCAATGCGGGCGCAGCCGGCACCAGAGGCACATCGGACGGCACCGCCCACAGCACCAGCGGCAGGTTCAATCCGACATGCATCGCCGCATAGACCAGCAGCATGCCGCGCCAGCCCACGGAACCCAGCAGCGCCGCCCCGGCCGGCCAACCGACGGTGCTCGCCAGCCCGCCGAGCAGCGTGATGCCGGTGATCACCGGTGCCACCGACCGGCCCAATAACGTGCCCGCGGTGGCGAACGCCGCGTCGTACAACCCCAGCGACATGCCGGCCCCCAGCACCGTCCAGCCGGCGAACCAGCCAGCGGGGCCATGGGCCGCCGCCAGCACCAGCATGCCGACGGCAAAGACGACCGTGCTGCTGGCCAGGACCCGGCGCCCGCCGCGCTGACCGATCCACCGTCCCACCCGCGGCGCGCACAGCCCGGTCACCAGCAGCGCCCAGGAGAAGCCGCCCAGGATCGACGGCCGAGGTGGTGTGCAGGTCCCGCGCCGCGGCACCGGAGATCACGGCCGGCAGGTAGAACGTGGTGCCCCAGGACAGAAGCTGGTTGGTTCCCAGCGCAATCGTCAGCCGTCGTGTCGAGACCCGCCCGAGCGGCGGCGCGGTCACGCGCGTCGCACGGGGTCGGCCTCGTCGCCGGCCCCCAGCGCCCGTTGCAGCAGCACCGAATCGAGCCATCGCCCGTGCTTGTGCCCCACCGAGCGCAGCACCCCCGCCAGCCGGAAGCCATGACGCTCATGCAGCCGCACCGAGGCAACGTTCGCGCTGTCCCCCACCACCGCCACCATCTGCCGGAAACCCCTTGCTTCCGCCTCGGCAATCAACGCCGCCAGCAGCGTCCCGCCAAGCCCGCGCCCGGCTGCATCGGGTCGCAGATAGATCGAGTTCTCCACCGTGTTGCGGTAGGCCGCCCGCGGACGATAGGGGCCGGCGTAGGCGTAGCCCAGGATCACGTCCCCATCCTCCGCCACCAGGTACGGATATCCGCCCGCTTCCAGCGCGGCCCGCCGCTGCTCCATCTCCTCGATGCTTGGCGGCTCGGTCTCGAACGACGCCGAGCCGTGCAGCACGTGGTGGCGGTAGATCGCCGCGATCGCCGCGACATCGGTTGCCTCAGCCGGCCGGATCATCATGCCCGCATCCTGCGGCCGGGCCGCCCTATGGCAAAGAAAAATATTCAAATGACCCGCATCAGCATAACTTATGCTTATGGACACGCCGACCCTGCGCCAGCTCCGCACGCTGATCGCCACGAGCGAAACCGGCAGCGTCACCGCCGCCGCTCGCACCCTGCACCAGACCCAGCCCGCAGCAAGCCAACAACTGCGGGCACTGGAGCACGGCCTGCGGGTCCGCCTGTTGGAGCGTGCGGAAGGCCGCATGGTGCTGACCGCCGCCGGCGCCGCCATCATCGAACCGGCGCGGCGCGCCCAGGCGGCGGCCGAGCAGATTGCCGGCGATCGCCGCCTCCTACCGCTCCGGCACCTCCGGGCGCGTCCATCTCGGCACCGGCGCCACCGCCTGCATTCACCTGCTCCCCCCGGCCCTGGCCCAGGCCAGGGCGCGCATGCCGGGGCTGGAGATCATCGTCGCCACCGGCAACTCCGCCGAAATCCTCCGCCGCGTCCAGGACGGCACGCTCGATGCCGGGCTGATCACCGCGCCGCGCCGGCTCGCCCGCCTCCTGCACCGCATCCCATCCGCCGCGATCCGCTGCTGGCGCTGGTGCCCACGGACCTGGCGCCCGCCGCCGCGCTCACTCCCGCGCAGCTCGCCGCCATGCCGCTGATCCTGTTCGAGCCGGCAGGCGATACGCGCGCCATCATCGATCGCTGGTTCCGCCACGCCGGGCTGACGCCCCGCCCGATCATGGAGCTGGGCAGCGTGGAGGCCATCAAGGTCCTGGTGGGGACCGGCCTCGGCGCCTCCGTGCTGCCGCAACTGGCGCTCGGCCAGCCGGTGCCGGGCGCCGAGATACGCCGGCTGCGCCCGCCGGCGTTTCGCGACCTGGCGCTGGTCATGCGCAAGGAAAAGCTGCTGGAACGCGGCCTGCGCGTGCTGATCGAATCCCTGCAACCGGCGCCGCCCCCAATTGACCAACCTTGACCAACCGCGATTCGCCCCCTATCTGCCGCCGGATCGGAGCGGGCCGCACCATGGACACCGTCAACCTCTACGAGGCGAAAACGAACCTCTCCAAGCTGGTGGACCGCGCGGCGGCCGGCGAGGAAATCGTCATCGCCAAGGCCGGCCGCCCGCTCGCGCGCCTGGTGCCCGTCGAGAAAAAGGCGGAGCTCGAGCCCCGCCCGCTGGGATTGTTCAAAGGATTGGTGAAGGTCGAGGACAATTTCGACGACCCGTTGCCGGACGACATTCTGGACGCTTTTTACAACGGCCCGATCTGAGACTTCTGCTCGACACGCATGTCCTGCTTTGGGCGGCGTTCGACGACGCGAAGCTCCGTCCGATCCTTTCGGAACGCGATTGCAGTCGCCCGCCAATGATGTCTGTTGTCAGCGCCGTCTCCGCCTGGGAGATCGCCATCAAAAGCAAAGCCAGGAGCATTGCTGTTTCCCGCTGGACAGGTGGGATGAAATCGCTCATCGCAATGAGATGGGACGACCCTTCCGATCCACACCCATCACGCGATCGAAGCCGGCACCCTGCCGCTCCATCACAAGGACCCATTCGACCGGATGCTGATCGCCCAGGCGCGGCTGGAGGGGCTCATCGCTTGTGACAGTGGACCGGGTCTTCGCGCTCTACGACGTGCCTCGGTTGCGTCGGCTGAACCCTTGAGCCGGGGCGCATCCGGCCAAAATCCCAGGCAAACCATCGGGGCACCCCATGATCGATTTCGAAGCCAAGCCGCTGCGGCGGCGGGAGGATCGTCGTCTGCTCACCGGGGCGGGCCGCTACACCGCCGATCTCGCCCCGCCCGGCACGCTCCACGTTGCCTTCGTCCGCTCCCACCACGCCCACGCGACCGTGGGCGGGATCGATACCTCCGCCGCGCGCGCCATGCCGGACGTGGTGGCGGTGCTCACCGCCGCCGACCTGACCGGCCTGCGCCCCATCCCCGGCGGCATCGGCTTCCCCCGACCGGACGGCTCGCCCGCGCCGAAGACCGACCGGGCGATCCTCGCCTCGGACCGCGTGCGCTTCGTCGGCGAACCCGTCGCCGCCGTGCTGGCGCAGTCCCGCACCGCCGCGCAGGACGCCGCCGAGGCGGTGATGGTGGAGTACGATTCGCTGCCCGCCGTCGTCGATCCGCTGGACGCGCTGAAGGACGGCGCCCCCCAGGTCTGGGACATTGCGCCGGGCAACGTCGCGTATCTCTGGAAGGGCGGCGACGCGGAGCAGACCGAAGGGAACCTGGCCCGAGCGGCCCATGTGACGCGGCTGTCCTTCGGCGTCTCCCGTGTCACCGCCAACGCCATGGAGCCGCGCAACGCGCTCGCCCGCATCGGGCCGGACGGCCGGCTGGAGGTGACCGCCAGCCACCAGGGCCCGCACGGCCTCCGGAACGCGCTGGCCGACGTGCTGGGCGAACCCGCCGACCGTGTGCACGTGGTGATCCGCGACGTCGGCGGCTCCTTCGGCATGAAGTCCGGCCTGCACCAGGAGGTGGCGCTGGTGGCCTGGGCCGCGCGCCGCTTCAACCGTCCGGTGCTGTGGAATTCCGACCGTACCGAAGGTTTTCTGACCGACGAGCAGGCGCGGGAGATCGCGATGGAAGCGGCGCTCGGGCTGGATGAGAACAATCGCATCATCGCGCTGAAACTGCGCTGGAACGTCAATCTCGGCGCCTATGTCTCCGGCCGATCCGGTTGGGCGGTGGGCAATATCGGCGGCACGGCGGGCGTGTACGACATCCCGGCGATCTACGCGGAAGTGTGTGGTGTGCTGACCCACACCGTCACCACCGCGGCCTATCGCGGCGCCGGCCGGCCGGAGGCCACCTTCACCATCGAGCGCATCCTCGATGTGGCCGCGCGCGAACGCGGCATCGACCCGTTCGAGCTGCGGCGGATCAACCTGATCCGCCCGGACCAGATGCCGTACAAGACCGCGCTGGTGTTCAAGTACGACTGCGGCGAGTTCGAGGCCGGGATGATGAAAGCCGCCGAACTCGCCGACCTGTCCGGGTTCGCTGCCCGTCGCGCGGAGTCCGAACGCAACAACAAGCTGCGCGGCGTCGGCGTCTGCAACTGCATCGAGGTGGCGGGCGGACCGTTCCTCCGCCCGGGCAAGGACAACTCAATCGTTTCAATCGACGCAAACGGGCAAATCACCGTCCGCTCCGGCACGATGTCGGTCGGGCAGGGGCTGGAAACCAGCTTCTCCCAGCTTGTCGCCGAGCGCCTCGGCGTTCCGCTTGAACAGGTGACGTACGAGCAGGGCGATACCGATCGGCTGGGGTTCGGACGCGGCAGCGGCGGGTCCGGCGCGATGCCCATCGGTGCTTCGGCCATCTCGGTCGCGGTGGATCGGGTGATCGACAAAGCCAAACGCATTGCCGCCGAACTTCTGGAAGCCTCGGTCGCCGACATCGAGTTCGACCGCGGCGCGTTCCGCGTGGCCGGCACCGATCGTGTCGTCTCGTTGAACGACGTTGCCCGCGCGGCGCACGATCCCGAGCGTCTGCCGGCCGGCGAAACACCTGGGCTGGAGGAACTCGGCGAATTCCAGGCCACCGCCGTGACCTTCCCCAACGGCACGCACATCTGCGAGGTGGAGATCGATCGCGACAGCGGCATCACCGAAGTCGTCCGCTACACCGCGGTCGAGGACCTGGGCCGCATCCTCAATCCCCTGCTCGTGACCGGACAGATCCACGGCGGCGTGGTGCAGGGCCTGGGACAGGTGCTGGGCGAGAAGATCGTGCACGATGACAGCGGCCAGATGCTGACCGCGTCCTTCATGGATTACCAGATGCCGCGCGCGGCGGACGTGCCGGAGTTCCGCATCGCTACCCGGGAAGTGCTGACCCAGGTAAACCCGATCGGCGCCAAGGGTGTGGGGGAGGCCGGGACCGTCGGCGCACTGGCCGCGGTGGCGAATGCGGTGAATGATGCGCTGGCGACGGTCGGCGTGCGGCATTTCGAAATGCCCGCGACGCCGGGCCGGGTGTGGGACGCGATGCAACAGGTGAACCGAGGGCATTCATGAACCACGTCGCGTCACGCCTGTCCGCCGTTCGTCCATCGGCCTCGATGGCGGTGTCACAGGCCGCCAAGGCACTGATGGCGAAGGGCGCCGACATCATCGACCTCAGCCTGGGCGAGCCGGACTTCCCGACGCCGCCGCATATCATCGACGCAGCCTTTGCCGCGGCGCGGGCAGGGGACACGCTGTACACCGCGCCGGCCGGCACACCGGCGCTGCGGGAGGCCATCGCCGGCAAGTTCGCGCGCGAGAACGGGCTGACCTACGGCGGCGAACGAGATCGCCGTGGCCAACGGCGGCAAGCAGATCATCTTCAACGCGCTGATGGCGACCATCGACCCGGGCGACGAGGTGATCCTGTCGGCGCCTTACTTCGTGTCGTACCCCGAGATGGTGAAGCTGTTCGGCGGCGTGCCGGTCAGCATCGAATGCGGCGTCGAGACCGGGTTTCTGCTGACGCCGGAGGCGCTGGAAGCGGCCATCACGCCGCGCACGCGCTGGCTGTTCCTCAATTCGCCCAACAATCCGTCCGGCGCGGTCTATTCGCCGGAGGAGTTCGCCGCACTTGGCGCGGTGCTGGAACGCCATCCCCAGGTGCTGATCCTGTCGGATGAAATCTACGAACACATCCTGTTTGATGGCCGCCGTTTCGTCTCGTTCGGCCAGGCCTGCCCGGCGCTGCGGGATCGCAGCCTGATCGTGAACGGGATGTCCAAGGCCTATGCGATGACGGGCTGGCGCGTGGGTTACGCGGCGGGCCCGGCCTGGCTGATTGCGCCGATGACAACCATCCAGAGCCAGTCCTGCACTTCGGTCTGCTCGATCGCCCAGGCCGCTTCGGTTGCGGCACTGAATGGCCCGCAGGATCACGTGCCGGAGTTCCGCAAGGCCTTTGAACGCCGGCGCGACCTGGTGCTGCGCGGGATCAAGGACATTCCGGCGCTGACGTTGGCCCCGCCCGCCGGTGCGTTCTACGGGTATATCGATTGCGCGCGCCTGATCGGCGCGCGCACGCCGGCCGGCACGGTGCTTGCGGATGATACGGGCGTCGCGCGCTATTTGCTGGATGAGGGGCACGTCGCGGCGGTGCCCGGTGCCGCTTACGGGCTGTCGCCGTTCGTGCGCATCTCCACCGCGACGTCCGATGATCTGCTGACCGAGGCGGTCCGGCGGATCGCCGCCGCTGTCGGGCGGTTGCAGCTTCGGAATTCTTGAGCGTGGCTATGTCTGCGTGGTGCGGCGGGTGGCGAAGAAAGGGTCAACACAGAGGGCCGCAGAGGAGAGGCAGAGGGCCACGGAGAAGACGGGCGAATCACGATGGCGGGGCTGGCGTTGGGTTTCCCCTGGGGCCGGCCCCGTTGCATCATGCGTTGATGGTTTATGCGGCCTTTCGAGGCGGGCCGGCGCCGGAGGTTGCAGCGGAAACCAGATGATGTGGTGCGGGCTGCCGTGGCAGTCCCGACGGCACCAGCGGCGTGTCCGGCGGGGGGCACATGGTGCTGCGCATCAGATAAGCGCGATACCGGTTTTTGGTCTGCGTATCCGATCCACGCGTGGACGTGTGGCCGGTGCCGCGACTCTCGGGTTTCTGCGATGGGGTCGCAGCGGCGGCGGTCTGCTCCTGCTTGCGGATCTCCTGCGCCTTCCGCATGCGGTCGGCGTGGTGTTCGATGAGGATATCGTTCACCTCCTGCCACAACGGGTCCTCGGGCGTGAGGCCGAGATGACTGCGGAGATGGATCAGGACGGTTTCGATGGGATAGTGGCGATACCAGGCCGCGATTTTCCTGGAGGATGGAAGCCTGGCGCGCACGTCGTCCGGCGGCGGGGGCGCGGGGCGGGAGGCGTGTGGCGGGCGAGGAGACAGGGCGCGGGCGGTGGCATGCGCCGGGTTGAGACGGGCGGGAGGTCCGCCGAGCCTTTCTTCCAGCACGGCGGCAAGCCGCAGGCCGCGGGCGATGCACGCGAGCATCAGGGCGATACTTTTGGTGCCGAAGCGGAGCGCGAGGGGGATGCGGTCTTGGTCCGCGGTGCGCTGCTGCACGGCGGCGGCTATTCCGGTGCCGAAGCCGATCAGCTTGCGGACGAGGCCGAGCAGGCGAACGGTGTACGTGGGCGAAGCGGATGCCGGGTCCTGGTGGGGACCGGGGGATTGGGCTGGCGCTGCGGAGGGCGGCGGGGCGGGCATCGGCGGCGGAGATAAAAGCACGAAGTTAGAGTTGCTGTCAAGGATTTTGTTCCCATCAACTTGGGCGCCCTACCGTGCCGGCCGGCTGGTGATCTGTCTGGTTTCGCGCGCTGGCCCCTCCTCAAAGACGATCAGCCGGATCGATACCGGCGTCGGCGGCCTGCTGCTCAGGATCGCGACGACGGCGTGACAGGCGGCTGAAAGCAGGCGCGCTTTCTGGCCCAGGCGGGTCAGCAGCGACACTGCCTTCTTGTCGAATGACACGAAGGTCTCTCCCCCAAGCCACAAGCCGTCATAGGCTATCGCTCCGTCCGCAAAGTCCCCGCCGGCCTCGAGCATCCGAAGCCCCGCCTCGGCGGCAGGCCGGTTCACCGCGACGTTGCGGGCTTCAAGCATGTGGCGGATCGTTGCCGCGATATCGGCTCTTGCCGTTCTGTAGCCGCGGTCCAGAACCCAGACGAATTCGCAAAGCGATTGCACACTGATCGCGACCAGATCGGCACGTTCCAAAGTCTCGATCGCCAGGCGCTGCTGGGCTTCGTCATCATCCAGCACGGCACGCAGCAGAACGTTGGTATCGGCCGTAATCTTCATCCCCGGCGTTTACGCCCGCCCGACGCTCCAGCCTCGGCGATTGTCGCATTGATCTCTTCAATCGACAGATGCGCCCCGTTGGTCTTTCCCTTGAGCAAACCCTGAAGCGTCCGCCACGACCCCTGAGGCCGGTCGGCCTTCAACTCCGCCCGTCCATCGGGAAGCAGATCGAGCCGGATCTTGTCGCCGGGCTGGATACCGAGATGCTTCAGCACGTCCTTTCGAAACGTGACCTGGCCCCGGCCGGTGACAGTCAATGTGGTCATGACCGGCTGCTCCTTTGTGGAGACCACATAGTAATGCTAAATCGCATTACAACAGGAAGCCCTACCCCGCCAGCAGCGTCTTCATCGCCTCCCACTGCCCGAAAATCCGCAGCAGCACCCGAACCGCCCGCCCCCGCGGAGATTCCAACCCCGGGTCCTTCTCCACCAGCAGCGCCGCGTCCTGGTGCGCCATGTGCAGCAGCCCCTCATGCTGCTCCGGATCGGCCAGCCGGAATCCCGGCAGCCCCGCCTGCCGTGTCCCCAGCACGTCGCCCGCCCCGCGCAGCCGGAAATCCGCGTCGGCAATGGCGAACCCGTCATCCGTATCACGCAGCATGAGCAAGCGCCGCCGCGCCGTGTCGGTCAGCCCGTCCTCGTGCAGCAGCAGGCAGAAACTCTCCGCCGCGCCGCGCCCCACCCGACCGCGCAACTGGTGCAACTGGGCCAGCCCGAAACGCTCGGCATGCTCGATCACCATCACCGTCGCGGACGGCACATCCACGCCCACCTCCACCACCGTGGTCGCCACCAGCAGCCGGATATCGCCGCGCGCGAAGCCGGCCAGCGCCGCCTCCCGAACCTCGCTCGGCATCTGCCCATGCGCCAGCCCCACCGCCGTGCCGAACTGCAGCCGCAACGCCGCGAACCGCTCCTCCGCCGCCGCGAGGTCCAGCGCCTCGCTTTCCGCCACCAGCGGGCACACCCAATAGACCTGCGCCCCGTCCTCCAGCTTGCGCGCCAGCCCCGCCAGCACCGCCGGCGCTGTCGCCAGCGAGTGCAGCGTGGTGCGAATCGCCCCGCGTCCGGCCGGCTTCTCCAACAGCCGGCTGACATCCATCTCGCCCCATTGGGTCAGCAGCAGGGTCCGCGGGATCGGCGTCGCGGTCATCACCAGCACGTCGGTCTGCTCGCCCTTGGTGCTCAGCAGCAGTCGCTGCGCCACGCCGAACCGGTGCTGCTCATCGATCACCGCCACGCCCAGGTCACGGAACGCCACGTTCTCCTGGAACAGTGCGTGCGTCCCCACCACCATGCGCACGCTGCCGTCCGCGAGCTGCCGCAGCAGCTTCCGCCGGGGGCTGCCCTTCACCCCGCCGGTCAGCAGCGCCACCGGCTCCGGACAGATGCGCGACAAGGTCCGCAGGTGCTGCCGCGCCAGCAACTCGGTCGGGGCCATCAGCGCCGCCTGCGTGCCCGCCTCTACTGCGCGCATCATGGTCAGCGCCGCGACCAGCGTCTTTCCCGACCCCACGTCGCCCTGCAGCAGCCGCAGCATCCGCCGAGGCGCGCCAAGATCGTCGTCGATCTCCGCCAGCGCCGCGCGCTGCGACGCCGTCATCGCATGCCCGAACCGAGCCAGCGCCCGCTCGCGCAGCGCACCATCGCCGCGCAACACCCGCCCCGGCCGCGCCCGCACACGCCCGCGCACCACCTGCAGCGCGATCTGCCCGGCCAGTAGCTCGTCATAGGCCAGCCGCGTGCGCACCCGATCCTCCGGCACGGCCTCTGGTGATTGCACCGCCCGCAGCGCCTCGGCGAACCCGCACCACTTCTCCCGCCGCATCAGCGCCGCATCGTGCCACTCCGCCACGACCGGCAGGCGGCGAAGCGATTCCGCCATCGCGGCGCCGATCTGCCGCGGAAACAACCCGGCGGTCATCGGCCAGACCGGTTCGATCAGCGGCATCCGCTCGGGATGATCGGCCGACACCACGTGGTCCGGGTGCGGCATGGTCAGCCGGCCGTTGAACTCGTCCAGCTTGCCCGATGCCAGCAGCCGCGCGCCCGGCGGCATCTGCGACTCGCGCCGGAACCGGAAGAACACGAGTTCGGCCGAGCCGGTGCCGTCCCGCACCACCACGCGCCAGGGCTGGCGCGGATTGGCCGGCCGCTCGTGGCGCACCACCTCCACCTCCAGCGTCGCCACCTGGCCCGGCCGAGCCTCCCGGATCGTCGGCCGCGCCCGGCGATCCACATAACGATTCGGGCAGGTGAAACAGCAGGTCCAGCACGCGCTCGCCGCCGGCCACCCGCGCCAGCAGCGTCGCCACCGCCGGCGCCACCCCGGGCAGGCTGGTCAGCGGCGCGAACAGCGGGGCGAGGGGATCATGCTCCACGCCGCGCGTGATACAGGCAGACGCCCCGAGTGTCCTGCCCCGCCCGGGGCCCGCGACGACCCTACGTGGTCAGCCAGGCGGGGGAGCGCCGTCGTGTCCACGCCCGCTCGGTCAGCGCACCGAACACCAGCCCCAGCGTCGTCCACATCATCGCCTGCATCCCGAACGATGCGACGCGGAACCGCCACAGCACCACCGCGGGGAACCCCCGCGGCACTTCGTTGATCGTCGGCAGCACACCCGCCGCCACGATCATCGCGACCAGATAGAAGCCGATCGCCGCCAGCGCCGCACTCCATTCCCCATGCCGCGCGACCAGGCGCTTGCGCACGATGCCGGCCAGCACCATGCCGAACACCGACAAGCCCAGCATCGAGAAATACAGCGCCGTCCGTATCCCGATCGTGTCCGGCGCGCCGACCGATGGCGGATTGGCCGGATACTTCAGATTGGGAATCACATACACCGACACGAACCCGACGGCCGCCAGCAGGGCCGAGGTCGCACGTGGTCCCAGGTTAACCGCCCGCCGGTCCACAGCAGCGAACACCAGCGCGAACAGTCCCCCGAACGCCGTCGAATACACCATGACCCCGGTAAACAGCCCCCACCCGGTCTGCACCGTCCTGCTCACCAGTTCCGGCTGTTCCACGACGTGGATGCCCTTCGCCGCCTCCGCCTGGGCCTTGGCCTCCTCCAGCGCGGTCTCGAACGTCATCGCCCGATCGACCTGCGGCTCGCCGTAAAACCTCCCGAACGCGAACACCAACACCCCGGCGAGAAGCCCGACGAGCATCCCCCGGATCAACAGGCTCCGGACCATCAGTGCCCCGGGTCAGTGACAGGGGAACCCGAGCAGGTGACGGCCGTCGTGGACGAATTCGTGGATATACATGCCCGGAATCAGCGACGTGGCGCCTTCTTCCGCGCCGACGAAATAGATCGCCGACAACGCGAGCAGAGCGAAAATTGCCCATGGAACGGACTTCTTTCCACGGGATGGGCTTGGCGACGCCGCCTTGAACGACCGTGCTGTCAAACATCGCGGTTGATCGATCCCCGGTGATCGATCAACCGGTAAAAGCACACTTCCATGCTGTCAACGAACGGATGCCGGCGGGAATTGGCTCTGCGCTGTTCGGGTACTAAGACCAGCCGGCGCTGACCTTGACCCTCTCCGCCCAGCCGCCCCCATCGTCATGGCCGGCCCCCATCGTCATGGCGGCCTTGTGCCGGCCATCCACGACTTTCTCACCCACCGCGCGGTTCGTCCGTGCATCGGCAACATGATGCCGCTTGGTATGTCCGCATGGACGTTGCTGTCGTCGCGCCCCAGGGCCTTCGCCAGCGCTCGCACGCTGGGCACTTTGTGCCGGCGGACGTAATGCAACAACTCCATCCGCTTTCCCGTCATGACGCCGGCGAGAGCATCCCAGCTCTCCAACGCAAGATGGCGCTCGTGAAAGATTTCCCCTCGCTCAGCACGGTGCCAAGCATTCACGAACCGCCGTGAAGCTTCTTCCTCCATGGCCCCTCCGACCGTGATCTTCACATCGTTCATCCGCCACCACACCGGACCAAAAATCGGCTACCGCGAGGCGCTACCCTACCGCGCGCACCATCCGCGAACGTCCCGCACCCAACCCGGCCCCGATGCCGACCGCCGCATAGACCACGATCAGCGGCCCCGTCGCCCGCCAGTCCCCTGCCCATTGATGCGTCAGCCCCACCAGGAACGGCGCCGCCGCGGCGATCACGTAACCCACCGCCTGCGCCATGCCGGACAGCCGCGACGCTGTCGCGGTATCCGGCGCGCGGAGCACGATGATCATCAGCGCGATCGGAAACACCGCGCCCTGCCCAGCCCCATCACCGCCGCGCTGCCCCACACCCAGGACAGCGGCGCATACAGACAGCCGAGGAACCCGAGCGTCCCTACCACCAGGCACAGCGCCGTCGGCAAACGCTGATCACGGAACAGTTGAGCGAAGGGCGCCCCGCCCAGCGTGGAGCCCCACCTGCACCAGCACCGAGAGCGACAGCGCCAGTCCCGCCGCCACCGGCGACAGGCCGCGGTCGCGCAGGATCGGCGCCAGCCAGTCGAACGTGCAGTACGTCACCGCCGACTGGAACCCCATGAGCAGCGTCACCTGCCACGCGAGGCCGCTGCGCCACAGCCCGCCCCGGCCGCGCCGCGCGGGCGCACGGAAATCGGCCGGGATCGTCGGGATCATCACCGCCGCCGCCACCAGCGCCGGCACCGCCCAGACCGCCAGGCTCGCACCCCAGGAGCCGAATGCGCGCGCCAACGGCACGGTGATCCCGGCAGCCCCGGCCGCGCCGATCGACAGGGTCATGGTGTAAAGACCGGTCATCACCGCGACCCGGTCGGCGAAATCCCGCTTCACCAGCCCCGGCAGCAGCACGTTGACCACCCCGATTGCGCCGCCCGCCAGCACCGCGCCCGCGAACAGGCTCCACCCGGTCTCCGAACACGCGCAATGCGGTTCCGACGGCGAGGATCACCAGCATCGCCAGCACGGTGCGCTCCATCCCGATGCGACGTGCCAGCGGCGGCGCCACCGGCGCGAACAGCCCGAAACACAGCGCCGGCAAGGTCGCGAGCGCGCTGGCCTCGGCCGGGGTCAGATCAGCGCCGCGGATGACCTCCGGCAGCACCGGGCCGAGGCTGGTGACGGCCGGACGCAGATTGAAACTGGCGAGCAGCAACGCCGCGCCCAGCAGCAGGCGCCCGCCGGATGTGGCTGTGATACTCAGCGCCGGTTGAACGGGTAATAGGCGGGGAACTCGCCCAACCTGGTGCATGTCGACCTCGACCAGGCTCAGCCCGTCATGGCCGAGCGCGCGGCCCACCGTCTCACCGAACCGCGCCGCCTCGGTCACCCGGAAGAACGGAATGCCCGCCAGCGCCGCCAACCCCTCCAGCGGAGGTCCCTGCAGGTCGGCGAAGAACCGCCGCCCCTGCTGCGTCGCGTCCTGAATGCGCTTGATCACGCCGTAGCCGCGGTCGTTCATCACCACGACCGTCAGATCGAGCGTCTCCTGCACCGCCGTCCATAACTCGCCGACATTCAGGAAGAACCCGCCGTCCCCGGTCATGCAGATCGTCTTGCGTCCTTGCGCCGCCGCTGCCGCGCCGATCGCCAGCGACAAGCCCTGGCCGATGCCGGCTCCTACCGGATACACATTCTGCCGCGGGTCGTTCAGCGGAAACACGCGATTGCCCCACGTCGTGTTGCTCTGCGTGATGTCGCGCGCCCAGATCGCGTCCTTCGGCAGCACCGCGCGCAACTGCGCCGCGAACGTGCTGTACACCCCCAACGTATCGAGATACCCGGCCACCGTCCTCCGCTTCAGCTCCCCGAATTCCCTCTGGTATCCCTGCTCGATCGCCGTCCGGCCCTCGATCCGCTCCAGCAATCCCCGCAGCACCAGCTTCGCATCACCGCAGACGAAATACTGGTTCGGATAGGTCCGCCCATTGGCCAGGGGATCGACGTCGATCTGAACCAGGTGGTCCGGCAGCTTGATCGAGAAATCGCCGGTCTCATGCCCGCGCAGCCGCGCGCCGATCACCAGCATCAGGTCCACGCTGCGATAAAATGCCTGCACCTCCGGCATGCCGTTGCCGTGCAGCCCGCCCAGGCTGCGCGGATCGTCCTCCGGCACCATCCCGCGCCCCTGGAGGCTGTTGACCATGGTGAACCCCAGATCGAGCAGCCGTTGCACCTCCGGCCCTGCATGCCGCGCGCCCGATCCCACCCACAGCATCGGCCGCCGCGCCCGCGCCACGCGCGCCGCAAGCTCATCCAGTTCGGCGGGCGCCGGTGCGCGCGGCGCCGGCAATGGCAACGAGAACCCGTCGAGCAGCGCCGGCCGCGCGATCGGGGCCCGTTGCAGGTCGATCGGGATCTCGACGCTCACCGGCCCCATCGGCGGCGTCAGTGCCTCCACGGCCGCCCTCGTCAGCACCCCCAGCGCCTGCTCCGCCGCGCGCACCCGGAACGCCTCCTTGCTCACCGATCCCAGCATGCCGAGCTGGTCGTACGCATCGTGCACCGTCCCCACGCCGCGATCGGCGAACTTCGTCGCCGTCTGGCCGGTGATGTGCAGCACCGGCGAGCTGGCGAACCGCGCCTCGATCAACCCGCCCACCGCGTTCGCCGCGCCCGGCCCGGTGGATGAAAAGATCACCCCCAACCCGCCCGAGGCGCGCGCATATCCGTCCGCCATATGCGCCCCGCCCAGCTCGCCGCGCGCCATCATGAAGCGGATGGCGTTGCGCCGGCCGATCGCGTCCAGCATCGGGATGTTGTGCACCGAGGCGATGCCGAAAGCCGTGGTCACCCCGCAGGCCGCGAGGAACTCGGCAACCAGGTCCGCGACGGTGTATTGATCGGCCATTCCGTTTCCCCTTTTCGCGCCGTTCCGGTACGCCGAAGCGGCGTCCGGCGCCAGTCTTCCGGGCCGTGTCGGCCCAGCCTGTCATTTGCGAGGAGCGCGCAGCGCGACGAAGCGATCCCGCCTGAGGACGCACGAGCGATCGCACGCCCCAACAGCCTGTCATTGCGAGGAGCGCGCAGCGGGACGAAGCAATCCCGTCCGAGGGACGCACGAACGATCGTACGCCCCAACAGCCTGTCATTGCGAGGAGCGTGGAGCACGACGAAGCAATCCCGTCGGAGGGACGCACGAACATTGCGCGCCCCAACAGCCTGTCATTGCGAGGAGCGCGCAGCGCGACGAAGCAATCTCACGGTGCAGTCGCGCTTCAGCTCGGACGCCTCGTAAATTGCGCCGGGGTCAACCGGTAGGAGCACGAAATCCGCAGGATACCAGCCGACCATCTGATATCACTGCACGGCTCGTCGGTATCATGCGGTGAAAGGTCATGCTTAGCTAAAGCGCCGCAGGAGAGTTGCATGCCTCATCTCGAACACCGACCCTGGGTCCCTGCCGGGTGCGAGGAGCACATCCAGCGCCTCGCCTCCGGCGTGTCCGCCCCGTCCCGCGACATCGCGGCCCACATCGAAGCGCTGGTTGAACGCAACCGCGCGATCCACGACCACGAATGCTTCAACCTCAATCCCGCATCGAACGTGATGAACCCCGCCGCCGAGCGCATTCTCAGCGGCGGCCTGAGCAGCCGCGCGTCCCTCGGCTACCCGGGAGACAAATATGAAATGGGCCTCGAAGCGATCGAGCAAATCGAGGTCATCGCCGCCGAACTGGCCGCGGAGATTTTCAGGGCAAAATACGCAGAAATCCGCGTCGCATCAGGCGCCATGGCGAACCTCTACGGCTTCATGGCTCTGTCGAAACCCGGCGACGACCTCATCGCGCCACCGGCAACAATCGGTGGCCACGTCACCCATCATCGCGATGGCTGCGCCGGACTTTATGGGCTCCGCACCCATGCCATGCCGGTCGATGCCGACGGATACACTGTTGATCTCGCCCGCCTGCGAGACCTCGCACTCTCGATCAGGCCGCGGATCATCACCATCGGCGGAAGCCTCAATCTCTTTCCCCATCCCGTGCGCGAGATCCGCGCAATCGCCGACAGGCCGGGGCACACGTCCTGTTCGATGCCGCGCACCAGTGCGGTCTGATCGCCGGCGGAGCGTGGGACAATCCGCTGCATCACGGCGCGCATCTGATGACCATGAGCACCTACAAAAGCCTCGGCGGCCCCGCCGGCGGGCTGGTCGTCACCAACGATCCTTCCATCGCCGAAAAACTCGACCGCATCGCGTATCCCGGCATGACCGCAAATTTCGACGCAGCCAAATCAGCCGCGCTGGCCATCACTCTACTCGACTGGCGCGATCACGGCGCAGCCTACGCGCCGGCGATGATCGATGTCGCGCAGGCACTGGTCACGCGCGTTGCGCGAGCAAGGGCTGCCGGTCTTCTCCACATCCCGCGGCGCCACGCAGCCACCAGTTCGCGCTTGAGGCAGCCGCATTCGGCGGCGGTCAGGCAGCCGCGAGGAAGCTCCGCAAAGCGGGCTTCCTCGCCTGCGGCATCGGACTGCCGATCGCCGCTGTCGAAGGCGACACCAACGGCCTTCGCATCGGCACGCCCGAACTCGTCCGCCGCGGGGTGACGGTCGATGATGTTCCGGCCTTGGCCGCACTGATCGCGGAAGGCCTGCGCTCGAACAATCCCGAAGCGGTCGCACCGCGCACCGCGTCGCTCCGGAAGCGCTTCACCGGAGTGCATCACATCAATCAGCAGAACCATGTTTCCATGAAACGGCCATACGAAACAATCGCACGAACCACACCCCGTCATTCCCGCGCAAGCGGGAACCCAGCAAGTATCAAACCTCACTGGCGTTACCAAACATCCCCCGCTGCTCAGCGGATAATCCCCACCCCCACCAGGGTGGACTCCCGACCCCGCTTCGCGGCAGCGTATCGACCATGACCACGCACCGATTGCACCCGACCCGCTACTTCAACGTCATCGGCACCGCGGAGCCGTGCATGCGGATCGCCGACGGCGATACGGTGATAGCGGATACGGTTGACGCCTCGGGCCTCGATGCCAACGAGGTTGCGGTCGGCCGAGCGGCCGAACCCGATGACCGGCCCGATCTTCGTCGAGGGCGCCGAACCCGGAGACACGCTCGCCGTTCGCATCGACCGCCTGACGCCAAGCCGCGCCATCGGGCTGGACCTACTCACCGGTCGCATTCACCGTCATGGACCCCGCGGCGATTCCCGACCGCCCCAAGACCGAGCGTGCCGTCTGGATCATCGATGCCAATGCCGGGACGGTGCGGCTGCGCGAACCACCCGAGGGACTCGAGGACTTCGCCCCGCCGATCCAGCCGATGATCGGCTGCTTCGGGGTTGCGCCGGCGCACGGCCAGGCGTTCTCCACCGCGACCAGCGCGCAGAACGGCGGCAACATGGATTATCGCCTGTTCGCGCCGGGCACCACCGCATGGTTCCCGGTCTCGGTTCCCGGCGCGCTGTTCTACCTCGGCGACGGCCACGCCTGCCAAGGCGACGGTGAGATCGTCGGAACCGGCATCGAGACCTCGTTCGAGATGGAGGTGACGTTCCGTGTGCTGAAGCGGACGATCACCTGGCCGCGCGGCGAAACCGCCGAGGATATTTTCACCGTCGGCAATGCCCGGCCGCTCGATCAGGCGCTGCAGCATGCCACGACCGAGATGCTGCGCTGGCTGCACGAGGATTATGGGCTGGAGCCGCGCGCCGCCAGCCACCTGATGGGTCAGGTCGTCCGCTACGACGTGGGAAACGTCTTCAATCCGGCGTTCACGGTGGCCTGCCGCATCGGCAAACAGTGGTTGACAAACGCGGTAGGCTCGCGAACGACGCATGAAGCGGTTTCTTGACGACAGTCAGACGCAAACCGGCGCCCCGCCCGCCCAGCGGGTTGCAGTGCCCCGCCATGCAGCCCTCGCGATAAGTGTGGCCTACCGCTCCTGCTCGTCCCTATCCGTCTCCACCTCGATATCCGGCACGATCGCGTCCGCGTCGTCCTCCAGGTCCCCGGTATCCTCCAGCACGTCCTCCTCGGCCTCTTCCTCGAGCCCTCCACTTCGACTCCGCCTCCTCCGCGCCGGGCACCGGCACCGGCTTCTTCGGCCGCCGCTCCTCTGGCGGCACACCGCCGCTCGGCCGTCGCACCCGCGGCTGCTCCACCGGCTGCTCCGTGCCGCACTTCGGACAGAGCGCCGGGAGATTTACCCAGGTCATAGAACCGCGTGCTGCACGCCACGCAGACGCGTTTGTTGCCGAGTTCGGGCTCGTACCATGCTGGCCTCAGATCAGAAGCGGCGCGCCATGCCACCCGCCCCCACCGCTGTCAAATGCCGGCTGTCAAATGCCCCGCTGTTAAATCCTGGGCCGCATGGTAATCCCGCCCGCATGACGCACGCCCCAGCCCCGCGCCTGCTGCGCTCGGCCGGCCCGCCGCGGCCTCGCCGGGACCGCCCGTATACCCGGCGATAAGTCGATCAGCCATCGCTCCCTGATGTTCGGCGCGCTGGCAATCGGGGAAACCTGCATCACCGGACTGCTGGAAGGCGAGGACGTGCTCCGCACCGCCGCCGCCATGCGCGCCCTTGGCGCTCACGTCGAACACAGCGACACCCAATGGACCGTCGCCGGGTGCGGCATCGGCGGCCTCGCCGAACCTGAAGACATCCTCGACATGGGCAACTCCGGCACCGCCGCCCGCCTGCTCTGCGGCATCCTGGCCAGCCATAACCTGTTCTCGGTCATGACCGGCGACGCCAGCCTGCGCCGCCGCCCGATGCGCCGGGTCATCGACCCGCTCGCCGCCTGCGGCGCCACCTTCCATGCCCGTGAAGGCGGCCGATTGCCGCTCGCCATCGAAGGCGCCGAGGACGCCCTGCCGCTCGATTACGACGTGCCCGTCCCCTCCGCCCAGGTGAAATCCGCCGTGCTGCTCGCCGGGCTGAACGCCCGCGGCACCACCCGCGTGCGGGAGGCGCAGGCTACCCGCGATCACACCGAAAACATGCTGCGCCATTTCGGCGCGGCGGTTGCCGTCGAAACCGAGGGCACCGCCAGTATGATCACGCTCCAGGGCCAGCCGGAGCTGCGCGCTGCCGACATCGTCGTGCCCGGCGACCCGTCCTCCGCCGCCTTCCTCCTCGTCGCCGCCCTGATCGGCCCCGCTCCCGCCTCGAACTTCCCGGCATCGGCCTCAACCCCCTCCGCACCGGCCTGCTTCACGACGCTTCGCGGAAATGGGCGCCGACATCGTCGTGCGGAACCCGCGCACCGAGGGTGGCGAACCGGTCGGTGATCTGATCGCAGCTACAGCGGACTGCGTGCCACCGACGTCCCGCCCGAGCGCGCACCCACCATGATCGACGAATACCCCGTCCTCGCCGTCGCCGCGGGCTGCGCCCGCGGCGCCACCCGGATGCGCGGCCTCAAGGAACTCCGCGTCAAGGAAAGCGACCGGCTTTCCGCCACCGCCGCGCTGCTGTCCGCGAACGGCGTGAGGGTGGAAATCGACAATGACGACATGATCGTCCACGGCATGGAGCGCCGCCCCGGCGGCGGCGTTGTGCCACACATATGGATCACCGCATCGCCATGAGCGCGCTGGTGCTCGGCCTCGCCACCGAACAGCCCGTCACGGTGGACGACGCGGCATTCATCGACACCAGTTTCCCCGGCTTCGTCGCCCTGATGAACACGCTCGGCGCCGCCATCACCCCGTGAACCAACCGCCCGATCCGCACCTTGCATCATCCCCGCGAAAAGTCATGCCCCCGCGAAAGCGTGGGGCGGGGACCGAGCGCAATATCAAACGGGCCTCACCCCGGCCCCCGACGCTCGTACATCCGATCATCATCGCCATCGATGGTCCCGCCGCGGCCGGCAAGGGCACGCTCGCCCGCCGGGTCGCCGCCGCCTTCAACCTGCCCCACCTCGACACCGGCCTGCTCTATCGCGCCGTGGCGCGCCGTGTGCTGAATCAAAGTCAGGGGAGGGCCGGCGGAGGGGGGCACGGGACCCGGACGCAGCTATCGCCGCCGCCCGCGCGCTGACCGCCGCCGATCTCGCCCGTCCCGATCTGCGCGGACCCGAGATCGACGCCGCTTCCTCCGCCATCGCCGCGATCCCCGCGGTCCGGCCCGCGCTGCTCGACTTCCAGCGCGCCTTTCCTGCGCGGACCGGCGCGGTGCTGGATGGCCGCGACATCGGCACAGTGATCTTCCCCGATGCCACGTGAAGCTGTTCGTCACCGCGAGCCTTCCCGCCCGCGCCCACCGCCGCTGGCTCGAACTACGGGCCCGCGGGATTGACCGCACGATCGAGCAGGTGGAGGAGGAGATGCGGATCAGGGACGCACAGGACGCGGCGCGCGCGGCGGCGCCGCTGCGTCCGGCGCCCGACGCAATCATGATCGACACTACGGCAAGCGGCGCCGAGGAGGTGTTCGAGCAGCGCCCGCACCCTCATCCAACAGCATCTGCACGAAGGAGCAAACAGGTGAACACGGTGCGTACCCTCGCCGAAGGCTTCGGTTTTGCCGAAGGTCCCGTGGTCATGCCGGACGGCGCCGTGATGCTGACGGACATCGGGCCGGCTGCCTCTGGCGGGTCACACCGGACGGCAGCAAGACCCAGTTCGCCCGCACCGGAGGCGGTCCGAACGGCCTCGCGCTGGGGCCCGACGGCGCACTGTACTGCTGCAACAATGGCGGCGGCTACTACCGGCCGCGATCTGTTCCTCGCCATCGGCCCCGCGCCGGATTACGCCGGCGGCTCCATCCAGCGGATCGACTCCCGCACCGGCGACGTCCGAACGCTCTACACCGAGTGCAACGGCCATCGCCTGTCGGCGCCGAACGATCTGGTGTTCGACCGGGCGGGCGGCTTCTGGTTCACCGACATGGGCAAGCGCCACGACCGTCATCGCGATCACGGCGGCCTCTATTACGCCCTGCCTGACGGGTCGAAGATCATCGAGGCGGCCTATCCGATCCTCAGCGCCAACGGCGTCGGCCTCTCCCCCGACGAACGCACGGTCTACGTCGCTGATACCGAGCCCGCGCGGCTCTGGGCCTTCCAGATCGAATCCCCCGGCAAGCTTCGCCTGGACCCTTCCCGTCCCCGCACGGCGGCCGCCTCATCGCCGGCCTCGGAGGGTATCAGCGATTCGACAGCCTGGCGGTGCAGGCAAGACGGCGCCATCTGCGTCGCCACCCTGGTAACCGGCTGCATCACCGTCATCGCGCCTGATGGCCACGTGCGTTCGCCAGGAACTGATGCCCGACAGCCATCCGACCAATATCTGTTTCGGCGGCCCGTCCCGCCGGACGGCCTACATCACTCTGTCCGAAACCGGACGCCTCGGCGTGATGGACTGGCCCGATCCGGGCCTCGCCCTCAATTTCGCTGGTTAGCGACGTCATCGCGAGCGAAGCCCGCCGCCCGCCGCCGCGTCATTGCGAGCGAAGCGAAGCAATCCAGGGCCGCCGCCCGCCGCCACGTCATTGCGAGCGCAGCGAGCAATCCAGGGCCCGCCGCCCGCCGCCACGTCATTGCGAGCGAAGCGAAGCAATCCAGGGCCCGCCGCCCGCCGCCACGTCATTGCGAGCGAAGCGAAGCAATCCAGGGCCCGCCGCCCGCGCGCCACGTCATTGCGAGCGACAGCGAAGCAATCCAAGGGCCCGCCGCCCGCCGCCACGTCATTGCGAGCGCAGCGCAATCCAGGGCCCGCGCCCGCCGCCACGTCATTGCGAGCGAAGCGAAGCAATCCAGGGCCCGCCGCACGCCGTCGCCAACTCCTTACCTGACCACCCGCACGAAGCGTCGGAAACGCGTGAATCCCCTCGAACACAATGACTTAAAGCCGTTTCACCCGGCCCGATCAGCCCGAAACCGCCGTGCCGTCGGGTCACAAGCCGGAGAGGCCGCTACGCCGCCGCCGCGCTCCGGCGCATGTTTGCGAACGCGCTAGCCCGGAGCCTCAAATGAAGCTGCTGGCCGTCCACCCCGGTCCGCTCATGTACACCAAGGTGTTTCTCCGCCTCGAACCGCTCGGCCTGGAACTGGTGGCCGCCGCCGCCGAGCGGGACGGGCACGCCGTCCGCATCGTGGACCTGCAGGCCGAGGACCACCGCGCCTACTTCGCCCAAATACGCTCCTGGCGCCCCGACGCGATCGCCTTCTCCTGCAACTACCTGGCCAACGTCCCCGAAATCGTCGATCTCGCCAAGGCAACCAAGCGCCTGCTGCCGCAACTGCGCCATCGTGGTCGGCGGACACTCCGTCTCCTTCACCGCCCCGTCCATGCTGGACCACGCCGCCGGCGCCATCGACTGCGTCCTCAGGGGAGAAGGCGAGGCCGTGCTGCCGCTTCTGCTCAAGGCGCTGCAGGACGGACAGCCGCTCACCACCGTGCCCGGCGCCGTGACACCCGAGGGGGACGGACCTCAGCCGGTCTTCGTCGGACGATCTCGACGCCCTGCGCCCCGCCCGCCATCTCCTGCGCCATCGCCGCCGCTATTTCATCGGCACCCTCGATCCCGCGGCCTCCATCGAATTCTCCCGCGGCTGCCCCTGGGACTGCGCGTTCTGCAGCGCCTGGACCTTCTACGGGCGCTCCTACCGCCTGCGCCGCCCCGAATGCGTGGCCGACGAACTCGCCTCCATTCGCGAACCCGGCGTGTTCATCGTGGACGATGTCGCCTTCGTCCGCGCCGAGCATGGCATGGCGATCGCCGAGGCGGTGGCCAAGCGCAACATCCGCAAGGAGTACTACCTGGAGACCCGTGCCGACGTGCTGCTGCGCAACAAGGAGGTGTTCCGCGAATGGCGCCGCCTCGGCCTGAAGATGATGTTCCTCGGCCTCGAGGCGATCGACGAGGAAGGCCTGAAGCGATTCCGCAAGCGGGTGGCACTCGACAGCAATTTCGAGGCGCTGGACTACGCCCGCTCGCTCGGCATCAACGTCGCGATCAACATCATCGCCGACCCCGACTGGGACCGCGCCCGGTTCGCAACGGTGCGCCAGTGGTGCCTCGAAGTGCCATACGTCGTGAACCTCAGCATCAACACCCCATATCCGGGAACCGAGACCTGGGTCACCGAGTCGCGCAAGCTGACATCGCGCGATTATCGCCTGTTCGACATTCAGCATTGCGTGCTGCCGACAAAACTGCCGCTCGCCGAATTCTACCGCGAGTTGACCACCATCCAGCAGGTGCTCAACCGCAAGCATCTCGGCTGGACAACCCTTCGCGAGGCCGCCCCGTCTTCGCCCGCCTGCTGCTGCGCGGGCAGACCAACTTCCTCCGCGAATATGTTCAAATTCAGCAGCGTCTATGACCCGGCGGCGCTGCTGGCAGACCATGAACTGCCCGTCGCCTACGAGCTTCCGGTGCCTCCGCCGGCGCAGGCCCGGCCGGATCGCACATCTCTGTATGTGCATCCGGATAAGCCCCACGTCCGCGCCGCCACGGCGGCGTCAGCGTAGGGTGAAAACCTTGACAATTTATTATCACCTTCGGCATGATCCGGGATCAGAGCGGGATCTCTGACGGCACACGCGCCGGAAGGGCGGATCACGTTAGCTGAGAATGCCTTGAAGCGGTGAGGCGAAGATCGTCTTCCGGCGCAGCGTCAGATCACCCGGGGTGTAGCAAGGCATGAGCTAGCCGAGCACGTATCCAGTTCCAGTATCGCGTTCCCACCACTCCTGGTGGCAACACGTATGCCTGGACGTGTCCCCAGCAACTGGGACAACAACCAGGCGATCGGCAATTACGGCTCGCCCTACGTCGCCGCGCGCATCGGCGGCCTCCCAGGCCACCCGGATGCCGTATCACTCGATGACTACGGTCCCGGCACGATCGTTTCGGTCTTCCGAGTGAATATCAATCGGCAGTGGCACTGGGAAAATACTGGAACTCGGTGCCAGGCAGTCAACTCGCACTCAATCAGTCCGCGACCAGCGGGCGCGACCAACCTTTCCGGCAACATGATCAACCAGGGCACGCTGATCTTCGACAGCGGCTCCGCCTTCGAACTGAGATCGCTTGATAGCGGCGCCGGCAACACCGGCACATACGATTTCAACGGCACGAACGCGACCTTCTATCTCGCCCGTCCCGGCCGGCAAATCCTCGCTCCCCACCGTGGCGAACTTCGCCCCCACCGACAGTCTCATCCTCGAAGGACCGCACGTGTTCCAGGGCTACACCGCCTGGAGCGCAATCGACACGTCAGGCACGCTCGAAGTCTTCGGCACTCATGCCAACACCGGCACCCTGGTTTACCAGATCGACCATTTCAGCACCGCTGCCGCCACCACCGGTCTCCAGATCACCCAGCTCACCTCGGGCACGGACCTGCTCGGCAACTCGCTCATCAATTCGCTCCAGCTCGAAGCCGTGTGCTTCGTCGCCGGAAGCCGGATCGAAACCGACCGCGGCCCGGTTCCCGTCGAAGTACCTCCGCCCGCAAGACCTCGTCCGCACCGTCGCCCGTGGCGAACCCGCACTGAAGCCCGTCCGCTGGATCGGCGAGCGCACCGTCACCTTCGCCAGCGGCCCCGATGACGACGCCCTTCACCCCGTCCGCATCCGCGCCGGCGCCCTGGCCGATGGCATGCCGCGCCGCGACCTGCTCGTCTCCGGCAATCATTGCCTCCTCCTCGAAGGCCGCCTCATCCCTGCCAAGCTGCTGATCAACGGCTCCAGCATCCTCGTTGACCGTACCGCACCATCCGTCCGCTACCTCCACATCGAACTCGATGGCCACGACGCCGTCCTGGCGGAAGGCATCCCCGCGGAAACCTACATGGACGTGGACAACCGCGCCTTCTTCACCAACGCCGCCGTGACCGCACTGTCCCCCGTCCTTCCCGCGCCCGAGCAAATGCTCCCCTGGCAGGATCGGCTCTGCGCCCCGCTCTGCCTGCGCACCCAGGACGTGGACACCGTCTGGCACGCGATCACCCACCGCGCCGCCGCCCTCGGCTGGGTCGGTCCCGCGCCCGCTCTCACCCGTGATCCCGACCTGCAACTCACCATCGCCGGCCGCACAATCCGCCCCACCGCCCACAGCAGCCTCCACACCGGCCTGACCACCACCTTCGTGCTGCCGGCCGCCTCAGCCGAGCTGCGCATCGTCTCCCGCTCCGCGGTCCCCGCGGAACACGACCGCCACACCAATGATTGGCGGCGCCTCGGCGTCCGCCTCAGCAAAATCGTCCTGCGCTCGGGCGCGCGGGCGGTCGTGATCCCCGCGGACCATCCCTCCCTCACCGCGGGGTGGCACAAGCTGGAGCAGGACGGCCCCACCTGCTGGCGTTGGACCACGGGAGATGCCGTCCTGCCCGTGCCGCCCTCCATGCAGTCGGGCCCGCTGACCGTCGAACTGCACACCACAGGCGCCGTCCAGTACCCGATCGAACAGGAACTGGAACAGCGCGCCGCCTGATCCACGGCGTCACCATCGTCATTGCGGGCGGAGCGAAGCAACCCAGGGCCTCCCCCGACCGAAGCGTGGGAGGGCCGCCGGCGCGATAGCGCGCGGGCGGTCTTCGAATGTCGCCGGTATCAGTCCGGCGTGTGTCCGCTCCACTCGCTCAGCACCCGCTCGAACGGGTGCGGTCCGATCTTCACCGGACCCGTGAACGGAAAATCGATCGACACAATGACCATCAGCGCGGAAAAGATCAGCAGCGACAGCATCCCGGTCATCAACGTCTGCGCCTTCAGGTTTTGCGTGCCGAAAAAGAACGTGAAACCCACGGTCAAACTCGCGCCGCCCAGCAGCACCAGCCACACCAGGGTCGGCATGATTCCCGTTGAAAGCACGCCCCGGATCCGGCGGGAGATGGTGACGACCTCCAACTGGCGGAGCAGTTCGGCCTGCACCAACTGGTCCCGCCGGTCATGGGGGGAGTAGGCCATCGTCGTATCGTAAATCCGCGTCAGGGCGTCCCCGCTCGCGCTGCTGGTCATGCCCTGCCCGCCGCCCATGACCGGCCAATCCTGCTCGATCACGATCCGGATGTAGTCGGCCAGCTCGGCATCGAGCGTTCCGGCAAACGTCTGCCCCAACCCGCCCGCCAGGCGATACATCGTCGCCGCGGCGCTCGCTTCCTGCGCCACCGCCATCTCCGCCTCGTCGAATTTCTCCCATACCACGATGATTGCGAACGCAACCATAACCGCGTACAGCACACCGACCGTGGCGAATTTGAAGCCCGCCACTTCATTGTTGGTACTGAGCCGCGCGAGTGAAACGTGTCTGCGGACGAAGGCCGGCCCCATCATCGCAATCAGAGTCGTCACGCCCACCAGCAGAAGGCCCGAGGCCCAGAGCGGCAACACGGTGAGGAGGTACATGGGGTGGGCGATCCGCGCGAATCCGGCGTATCGTGCCACATTCCTTCCGCGATCGCCACGGAACAGGAAACAGGAGGCGATAATGGGCATCACCAGGCATGATCCGGCTTCCGTCGAACGGCGAGCCCTTCTCGCCGCCGCACTGGCCGGGATGCTGCCCCCCTCGGCAGCGCGCGCCCAAACCGCCTCCGTGCTGACCATCGCCACCGTGGGCGAGCCGAGTTCGCTCGACCCGATGGCCGACACCTCCGGCCTGCTCTCCGAACTGCTCCAGCCGATGTTCGAGCTGCTGTACATCTTCGATCCGACGCTGCGTTTCGCCCCGGTGCTCGCATCCGCGCTGCCCGACATCAGCGCCGATGGCATGAAATACACCATCCCGCTGCGCACCGGCGTTCCCTTCCACGACGGCACGACCATGACAGCCGATGACGTCGTCGCCTCCGCCAAACGGTGGATGACCGTCTCGCCCCGCGGACGGCTCGCGGCAAAATACGTCACCGACGTCGCGACGCCCGATCCGGCATCGCTGGTGCTCACGCTCAATCAGCCCTATGCGCCGCTGCTCGCGCTGCTGGCTTTCCCCAACAGCGCGCTCGTGGTCATGCCGAAGCGCCTGGCACAGCAGCCGGTGCCGGTGAAGGAATTCGTCGGCACCGGACCGTGGAAATTCCAGGAACACGTGCCGGATCGCTACATCCGCGTGGTGAAGTTCCCGCAGTATGCCTCGCCGCCCGGCGCGCCCGACGGATACGCCGGGGAACGCCACGCGTATTTCGACGAACTGCGCTACGTGCCGGTGCCCAACGTGATCACCCGGGCCGACGGCGTCATGGCCGGCGAGTATGATTTCGCCGACCAGCTCACCACCGAAAGCTACCTCAAGGCGCGCGGCTCCGGGTCGGTTACCGCGGGGCTGAACCGGATTCCCACCTGGCCGATCATCATGTTCAACACCCGCAAGGGCATCATGACCAATCCGCTGCTGCGCCTGGCCGCCCAGGCCGCCATCGCGCCGGCCGACATGATGGCCGCCACCTTCAGCGATCCGTCCGTCTGGCACCTGGAAGGGTCCATCTTCCCCCAAGGCACCGCCTGGTACATCCCCGATCCGGATGGTTACAACCAGCATAATCCGGACAAGGCCCGGTCCCTGTTGAAGCAGGCCGGATACAACAACGAGAAGATGCGCTTCCTCGCATCCCCCCAGTACGACTACATGATCAAGGTCGCCCAGGTCGCCCAGGCGAACCTGACCGACGCAGGATTCAACATCGACCTCCAGGTGCTGGATTGGGCAACCGTGCTGCAATGGCGCACCAGGCCGGATGTGTGGGACGCGTTCGTGACCGGGGAAGGGGGAGAGACTGATCCGGCGCAGGTCAACGTGTTCAATCCCGATTATCCCGGCTGGTGGGACTCACCGGACAAGCGCGCCACCATGAACGCGTTCGTCACCGCGACCGATCAGGCGAAACGGCTGGAGATCTGGAAGCGCCTCCACGGCCTGTTCTACAGCGAGGCACCCTCCTTGAAGATCGGCGAATTCTCCTCCGCCTTCGCGATGGCGAAGAACCTCACGGGCTATTCGCCGATGCCATGGCCCGCATTCTGGAACGTCAAACGGATCGGCTAGTACCCGGAGTCATGGAAGCGCGACACCCACCCATGTCATTGCGAGGCTGAAAGGCCGCAGCAATCTCGCCCGATTGGACGCTCGATCGCCCGCTCCGCGCCGTGACACGCGCTCCTCCGATTGCGGGTACTACCGCGTGGCCTGACCGGCCGCGTACCCCTGCTGGTACGATTGCTGATTGTCCTGCCGGACCTTGTTGTAGATCAGGCCGCCCACCAGGCCCGCCCCGGCACCGATCGCGGTGCCCAGACCGGCGTTGCCCGCGATCGCCCCGATGATCGCGCCGCCTGTCGCGCCGGCGGCCGTGCCGCCCAGCGCCGCGTTCTGGCCCGGCGTCAGGTTCGAACATCCGGCAACCACGCCGCAAGCCGCAACCAGGATAATGATACGCTTCATGATGCGATGTCCTTGATAAGACCGTCAGCCACGCGGACACGGAAGTTTTTGCGACAGGTATGCGCCGATGCTGTCGGTCGGCTGCATCGCGAGCCGGTCCGGGCTGGCCTTCGCCCACTGCACGTAATCAGTGATCGCCTGCGTCCGTGATGGCATCTGCGCCGGCATGCAGAACAGCCGCCGGCTCTGATGCGCACTCTCCACCTCGTCCAGCACGCGCACCACGCCCACGACGAACCCCTCGCAGAAATTGGCGCCCGCGGTGTACAGCGGATCGGTCGATGGCGCGGAACACAGATTGACCAGATCCGCCGTATTGCGAACCAGGAAGTCATCTTGCGTGAGAGCGTTGGCCGGTGAACCCCAGCCCGCCAGGCACAGCGCCGCCGCCGATAGCCACAGACCGAGACGCATCGGATATCCTCCTTGCCGGGCCGAATTGTTGCCCACTCCGGTTCTCGTTACAAGCGCGCATCCGCCACCGTCACCCGAGGCGCACCAATGCTGATCGCCCAACTCACCGACCTGCACGTTCGCCCGTTCGGCATGGCCGCCAATCGGGTCGTGGAAACCAACATGTTCACCGAGCGCGCCTTCCGCGCGGTCATGGCGCTCGATCCGCTCCCCGATGTCGTGCTGATCACCGGTGACCTGACCGAGTGCGGTCGCCCGGACGAATACGCCGTGTTGCAGCGCCTGCTGGCACGCCACATCCGAGTGCCGGTCTTCTTCATTCCCGGCAACCATGACCGGCGGGATGTGCTGATCGAGCAGCTTCCCGGTGCGCGCCACCACGATGGCTTCGTCCAGTTCGCGATCGAGGACTTCCCCGTCCGCATCCTGATGCTGGATACCGTCGTTCCCGGCGCCGGCCACGGTGAACTCTGCTCCCGCCGGCTCGGCTGGCTCGATCGCACGCTCGGCGAGCAGCCAAACCGCCCCACGCTGATCGGCATGCATCATGCGCCCATCACCACCGGCATCGCGCATATGGACCGCATCGATCTGCGCGATCGCCGGTCGTTCCTCGAGGTGATCGCTCGCCACAACCAGGTTCGCCTGATCCTGTGCGGACACCTCCATCGCCCGATCACTGCGCTGGTCGGCTCGGCCGTGGTCTGCGTCGCGCCTTCCGTCGCCCAGCAGGTCGAACTCGACCTCCACCCCGAGGCGCCCTCGCAGTTCCGCCTCGAACCCCCCGCCTACCTGCTCCACCAGTTCTCGCCCGAAGCCGGGTTCGTCACCCACATGGCCTACGTCGAGACTTACCCCGGTCCGTTCCCCTTCCTGAACGAGCCGGAATACCCCGGGAAGCCGGCCTGAGTTTGCCGCCGCCTCAGGCCGCCCGGCCCTGGCGCGCATCCAGCCGGCAGCTCTCCTGGATATGCGCCGCCAGCGCGTCAGTGACCGGCTGGCGCGCATGGCGGCTGCGGATCATGACAATGCCGTACTCCGGCAACCGCGGAAGCCCCTCATCGGCGCGCACCGGCCGCAGCCCCTCCGGCAGCCACGCCTGCGCGGAAACCGTCACCGCCAGCCCCGCCAGCACCGGCGCGTGCGTGCCGACCTGCGAGGAGGAAATATACGCCACTCGATAGCGCCGCCCCGCCTTCTCGAGCGCGCGCACCGCCGCGCTGGCCCATTCGCAGCGGCTGGGATGGGCCAGCGGATCAGCGCTGGACAGCGCCAGCGGCAGCGGGTCCAGCCGGTGCGGCGCGTACCGCGTGGAGGTCACCCACACGAGCTGCCCGCGCCACAGCGGAATTCGATTCACCCCGTCCGCCTGCAGCGATGACGGGATGGCGAGATCGAGTTCGCCGTGCTTCAGCCGGGCAACCAGGTCTTCCGACGGCTCGCACAACACATCGACCTGCACCGCAGGATGCGTGTCGGCAAACCGCTTGAGCACAGGCGGCAAATAGCCGAACGCGTAGTCGTCCGGCACGCCGAGGCGCACCGTCCCGGCAATCTGCGGTGTGCGGAATGTGGTCAGCACCTCGTCATTCAACGCGAGGATCTGCCGCGCCCGCGAGAGCAGGTACTGCCCGTGCGGGGTGAGTTCGGTCGTGTTGCCCCGGCCGCGGGCGAACACCGGCTGGCCCAGCAGCTCCTCCAGCCGTTTGATCTGCATCGAAATGGCCGACTGGGTGCGCCCGAGCATTGCTGCGGCACGCGTGAAGCTGTTGCCCTCGGCGATCAGCAGGAAGGCGCGCAGCAGGTCGGGGTCGAGTGAAGCGGGCAGCATGGGCCATCATATAGTCTTATGGGTGGCATCAAATCAATTCGTTTCACTGATTTCGGGCCAGACCCAATCTATCTCGCACCCGCAGCACAGAAACAGGAGGTGCGGATGCCTAGCAGCGCGACAATCAGCCCGTTCCTTGCCGAGCCCCAGGACACGTTTGGTGGCACTTTCGTTCCGCGTAGCGTTCCGGCGAGCCCGGTGTTTCGCCCGAAACATCCATGGTTCAGCCGGGTTACCAACGCGCTGGCGACGGCCTACCGACGCCACCGCTCCAGGCAATTGCTCGCGGCAATGGATGCTCACCTGCTCAAGGACATCGGCGTGACCTACGCCGAGGCCGAGGCAGAGGCCAACAAGCGGTTCTGGCAAGGGTAGGCTCGGACCCGGCGCCCTCAGGGGAACCAGTGGAAACCGTGCGCCATGACCGCGAGCATGGCGCCGGTCACACTGAGGATCAGTCCGACCAGCATCCGGAAGTCGGCGCGGTGCTCGGCACGAAGCGCGCGGAATTCGGCGTGCATCTCCGTGCGCAGGCTCCGCGATTCGCCGGCAAAGCCGTCCATCCGGTTCTCCAGCCCCTCCATCCGCCGATCGAGGCGCTCGATCGCCGCCTTCGTCGCCGCCGCGATTTCTTCCAGTACGGCCAACCGCGCCTCCACGTCCCGAGGGTAGGAGCCAGGGGCCGGATCGTTCAATGGGCGTGTCGGGAATGACGCAAACTCCCGTCAAAGATCCACGACACTAGCGACAACTCGTTACCCACCGGTTTCCGCAACTTCGGTCACCCCCGCCCGTTGCGCCTCGAACGCAACATGCGGAGCCTCCGCCATGCCGGCCGCCCAGACCGAACGCGCACCAGTCTTTCCCGACCGCCGGCGTCTGCTCAACGCCGCCACCGTGCTGGCCGGCACTGCCGTCCTCGGCGCCGCCGCGCGCGCGCAACCGCCCCGGCCCCCCGTGCAAAACGAAACCAATTCCCAGCCCCGAACCGGCAAGCTGCAACGCGGCATGATCAGCTACATGCTCGCGCACGAACAATTCACCATCCCCGAACTCATCCGCATCGGCGCGCTCGCGTCCCAGGCCGGCTTCCACGCCCTCGCCACCAGCGACCACATCCAGCCCTGGCAGGCCAACGAAGGCCACGCCGGCCAGGCCTGGGTCACCATGGGCGCGCTTGGCGCCCACGCGCCGCGAAGCTGGATCGGCACCACCGTCACCTGTCCCACGATGCGCTACAACCCCGCCGTCGTTGCCCAGGCCTTCGCTTCGTTGAACGACCTCTATCCCGGCCGCGTCTTCCTCGGTGTCGGCTCCGGCGAGGCGCTCAACGAAAAAGCCGCCACCGGCGCGTGGCCGAAATGGCAGGAGCGATGGGACCGGCTGATCGAAGCAATCGCCATCATTCGCTGCGCTCTGGGCCGGGCAGGAGGTCGCCCACAACGGCACCTACTACACCGTCGATGCGAAACTCTGGGACACGCCGCGCACGCCGATCCCGCTGCTGACCGCCGCCAACGGCGTAAAATCCATGCGCCTCGCGGGCATCCACGGGGATGGCCTGATCACCGACCCGAAGACCTGGCACGAGCACCGCCAGCAATGGGAAGACGGCGCGCGCTCCGCCGGCAAGAACCCCGCCGACATGCCCGTCCTCGTCGAGCAATACGCCGTGGTCGGCACCCAGGAGCAGGCCCAACGTCCCGCCGAGCTGTGGCGCTTCGGTCCGAAAGCCTTCAAGACCTATTTCAACGACCCGAGCCCGGCACACATCCAGCAGCGCGCCGATGCCGAAATCCCGATCGACCAGGTCCTCCAAGGCTGGGCCGTCGGCACCGACCCCGAAATCCACATCAACAAGCTGCAGTCGCTATTCGACAGCGGCGCGACCATCGTCAACGTGCACTGCCCGATGCAGGACCAGCGGCACGCAATCGAGTTCTACGCCCGCAACGTACTGCCGCATTTCCGCCAGCCGGTGTAGCGTCCTCCGCACGCGCCACAATCAGAGGAGCGCGAGTCACGGTGCGTGCCTTGTCATTGCAAGGCCCGCGCAGCGGGCCGCGGCAATCCCCGCCGATAGGCGCACGAGCGACCGGGTGGCGATCAAACCGAGCAGTGTGTGGTGCACTTCCATGATTCTCGGGTACTGAATACCACCATGCAGGATCGCATTCTCGGCGGCGCCGCGGCCGCCGCCATGGCAGTGGATTGGGACCGGCTCACCACGCTGGTCGATGAGGCATTGGCGAAGCAGCGCACCAAACTCGGCAAGATCAACATCATCGTCGCCGGCCGCACCGGCGTCGGCAAATCCACCCTCATCAACGCCGTCTTCGGCGCCGATTACGCCCGCACCGCCATGGGCCGTCCCGTCACACCCGCACGCCGTCTGGTACGAGCGTGACACCCACCCGCTGCGCATCCTCGACACCAAGGGCCTCGAAACCGCCGCCTATCAGGAAACCTGGGCCGCTCTGAGAACCGAGGTCGAAAAAGGCCGCGCCGACCCCAATCCCACAAAACACATCCATATCGGCTGGGTCTGTGTGCAGGAACCCGCCCTGCGCTTCGAAGACGCCGAGCAACGCCTCGTCGAGCTGCTGAAAGCCGCCGGCATTCCCGTCATCGTCGTGCTGACCAAGCACGGCATATTCCCCGAATTTGCCGAGGAAGTAGCGCGCCTCGCGCCCATGGCCGACGCCGTCATCCCGGTGCGCGCCCTGCCCATGCCCGGCCTCGACTCCACCGCCGGCCTCGACGACCTCGTCCTCGCCACCACCCGTCTGCTCCCCGAGGCAACGCGCAGCGCCTTCATCGCCGCCCAGCGCATCGACCTGAAACTGAAAAGCACGGACGCGCGCAAGATCGTCTGGAGTTCCGCCGCGCTCGCCGCCACCGCGGCCGCCGTGCCGCTGCCCTTCTCCGATGCCGTCGCCATCGTGCCGATCCAGATCGGCATGATCACCGGCATCTCGCTCCGCTTCGGCATCGAAGGCACGTCCGACAAGCTCGTGCCGCTCGCCTCCAGCGTGCTCGGCTGCGTCGCCGCCACTGCCGCCGGACGCATCATCGCCGGCCAGTTATTGAAGCTCGTGCCCGGCGGCAGCCTCGTCTCAGGTGGCGTCGCCGCCGCCCTCACCACCGGCCTCGGCGAGGCCTACATCGCCTTCCTGCTCGCCTTCCACAAACGCGAAGGCCGCTTGCCCTCGGTGGCCGAAATCACCGACCAATTCCGTTCCTTCTGGAACGCATGGAAGAAAAAGGGCGGCGACCTCGAAGCCCTGCCGCCGCCCGCTCCGATGATCAGGCAGCCCGCTGACCCGCCGTCCTGTTGACCCGGCTCTCCGCCAGCCGCGTCAGCTTCTCGTCAGTCGCCTTCTCCTCCGCCAGCGTCTCGGCAAGGATCCGCGCACAGTCTGCATGGCCCAGTTCGCGAGCCCACGCGATCATCGTGCCATACTGCGCGATCTCGTAGTGCTCGACCATCTGCGCCGCATGGGTCAGCGCGGCGTCCAGAACACGGGGATCAGCGATGTTCCCCGCCATGCTGTTGCCCGCCTTGATGATGCCGTCGATCGCCGCGCAGGTTGTCTCCTCCGGTTCAACCCCGGCCATCCGGAACACCTGCTCCAGCCGCGCGATGTGGTTCTCCGTTTCGCGAAGGTGGAATTCGAACCCCTGCTTGAGTTCCGGCGACGTCGCCTTCTCGATCATCGTCGGCAAGGTTTCGGTGATCTGCCGCTCGGCATAGTACGTGGTTTGCAGCAGTTGCACGAAGCCGTCGTTCAGCGTTTCGATGTCTTTGGTGAATAAGCCCATGTCGTTGTCCCTCCACGAACCCCGGATCGTTCGCATGGATCGCACCGGGTCTGCCTGACAACGCTCGCACCGCAGTCCGGATCACCCCATTCTCCGTTTCTACACGCCGCACCCATCGCAATCGAGCGAGCGTCATCACACCGGAATCTTATCCAACCGCACTAAGTCCCTGTAAGCCGTTCCTCCGTCATCCCCGCGAAAGCGAAAACCCAGCGGACTTCCGAGCCCTATGGCGATGCCGGGCTCGCATTCCCGCCCGCACCCGCGGCTCGTTACACCCGCTACCGCCACCCCGCCTCACTGCGTCCCCGGCCGCTCCGCCGCTCTCTCCCACCCCGCCGGCGTGGCGGACAGCCCTGCCGCGTGTCGCACCGCCGTCAGCCGCCCGTACCCCGACTCCGTCTCCTCCATGAACCCCGCCACATCCTCCCGCGCCGGCTCCTTGCACGCGAAACCATCCGCCAGACGCCCCAGCTCCCGCAGCCACAGCCCCGTCCGCGCCAGCGACACACGCACGTGCCAGCTTCCGCCCACCGTCGCCCGCCGGGTACAGCCCCGCCAGCGCCCCCAGCATCAGGAAATACCCCGAGGCATGGTCCAGCGCCTGGACCGGCAGCGGCTTCGGCCGACCCGGCGAACCGAACGCTTCACCCTCCGCTTCGTTCAGCCCGATCGCCGTCTGGTTCAGACTGTCGAATCCCCGCCGCGCCTCGCCACGGCCCGGTATGTCCGAACGCCGCCGAGAGACACGCACACGATCCCCGGCCGCAGCGCCGCCACCGCCTCCGCCCCGAACCCCCGAGCCGCCAGCGCTCCCGGCCGATATCCCTGCAGGAACACATCCGCCCCGCGCACCACCGCGCGCAACCGATCCACGTCGCCCGCATCCCGCAGATCCAACTGGGCCGACCGCTTCCCCCGCGACGTATCCAGCAGCCCCGGATTGTGCAGATGTGGCGCCGTGATCAGCAAAACGTCCGCGCCATGCGCCGCCATCGTGCGTCCGCATACCGGCCCGGCGATCACCCGCGTCATATCCACCACCCGCAGCCCCGCCAACGGCCGCTCCGCCGTCCCCAACCCCTCAACCGGAGCATCACCCACACGCTCGATCGCAATCAACGGCTCGCCCCGCACCGCCTGGCCTTGCGGATGCGCATCCCACTCCGCGAAACTGCGCATCGCCGTCACGCACAGCCCCGCCTCGGCCGCCGCGTCTTCGAACCGCAGAGCCTCCCACCCGCGCAGCGCCGCCGCCACCGCATCGCGGTCATACGCGCACCCCAGCAGCCGCAGCACGCCCTCCCGATGATGCGGAAAATTGGTGTGCAGCCGAACCCAGCGCCCGTCGCCGCATTGATACGTCCCGGCGATCTTGTCCCAGCCGTCCCCCGCCGGCTCACCGTTCAGCAGCAGCCACCGCTCTGAATGGAACTCCGTCGCCGCGTGCCGCATGTCCACGCTGACCGTCTGCTCCGGCAGCCCGCGCAGCGTGCCGATCAGCGCCGCTGCCAGCCCGCTCGCCGCGATCGACGCCTGTGCCGCCGCGCCGACCCGAAAAGACGACGGCAGCGCCGGCTCCTCCCCGCTCAGCCGCAACCGGCCGAGCGCCTCTCCGGGCAAACCCAGACCCCGCCACAAACCCCCGACGATATCCGCAACCGAGTTCGACATGCCCGCAATCTGGGGCAGCCCGGACCAATCCGCTATGGCGCGACGCGCCGCACGAACCCCCGCTCCTCATTCAAAATACACCCCGCCGCCAGAACCTGGTCCAGCGCCGCCACGCCGCCCGGATCCGCCAGAAGTTTCGTGCGATACAATTCGTATGTCGCCAGGTCCGGGAAATCGATCAGCCCGTATGCCGTGTTCGTCGGACCCGCGATCCGCGTCGGCAGGTAATACCCCGCGACCCGCCCGCCGCATCGCTCGATCGGTTCCGCCAAGGCCCTGGCATAAGCCTCGAATGCCTCCACCTTGGAGGGATCGATGGTGTATCGGATGCACAATGTGATCATGACGCCCTCCCTACCACCCGCACCCGCCCGCATGCTTCGGCCATGACCGAAGCATCGGCCGCTGCCTGCCCGTCGTCATTGCCCCGTCGTCATTGCCCCCCTCGTCATTGCGAGGAGGGCGCAAAGCGCCCGACGCGGCCGCGAAGGCGGGGGGCAATCCAGGGCCTGCCGCACCCAACGACCGGCACCATGACCGAAGCATCCGCCCTCGTCCTCTTCTCCGGCGGCCAGGACTCCACCACCTGCCTCGCCTGCGCGCTCCACCACCACACCTGCGTCGAAACCGTCGGCTTCGCCTACGGCCAGCGCCACGCCGTCGAGCTTGCCTGCCGCGAACCCCTCCGCACCGCCCTCGCCACCTTCAACAACTGGGGCACCCGCCTCGGCCCCGACCACATCGTGGACATCTCCCACAGCATGAGCGCCATCGGCGCCACCGCGCTGACCAGCGACGCCGCCATCACCCTCGGCGCCGACAACCTCCCCACCACCTTCGTCCCCGGCCGCAACCTGCTCTTTCTCACCTACGCCGCCGCCATCGCCTACCGCCGAGGCATCAAACACATCGTCGGCGGCATGTGCGAAACCGACTACTCCGGCTACCCCGACTGCCGCGACGACACCGTCAAGGCCATGCAGCTCGCCCTCAACCTCGGCATGCAGCGCCGCTTCGTCCTCGAAACCCCGCTGATGTGGCGGGACAAGGCCGCCACCTGGTCACTCGCCCACAAACTCGGCGGCGATCCGCTCATCGCCCTCCTCGTCGAGCACACACACTCCTGCTATCGAGGGGACCGGACGCACCGCCACGACTGGGGCTACGGCTGCGGCACCTGCCCCGCCTGCAACCTGCGCGCGGCGGGCTGGCAGCGCTGGCGCGACTCCGTTACCACCACCGCCACCGAACAGGAGCGGACCTGATGCGAACGATACTGGCTGCGGGCTGCGTGATCTTGCTGGGCCTCGCCCCCGCCCTGGCCCAGCGCGCCATCAATCTGCACGCCCGCACCGCCGGGGAGTTGGCGCAGCTCTGCTCGGCGAACCCGCGCACCGAACAGGGTGACGCCGAGATCAATTACTGCCACGGCTTCGCCCAGGGCGCGGCCGACGTGATGCTGGGCATGTCGGGCGACAAGAAGCCCTTCTGCTTCCCCAACCCGGCACCCACGCGCACCGCCACGCTGGCGCAATTCGGCGAATGGGTGAAATCCACGCCGGACCACGCCAGCCTGCCCGCGGCGCGAGGACTCGCGGTGTTCCTGGGCGAGCGGTATCCCTGCAAATGATCAGCGCCTTGATCGCCGGCATCGTCGCCAACTTCATGGCCGACTTCCTGGTGCTCGGCCTGATCGTCGCGGCCTTCGCCATCGCCCGTGCACCGCGCCCCGTCACCGAGGCCGTGGTCATCGAAAAACTCCTGGCGTGGTACGTGTTCTTCAACATCGGCGTGATGTTCCTGGTGAACTTCGTCTTCCACGTCTTCTTCGGCCGCATGGCCGCCGCCTTCATCGGCTGGGCCGATAGCCCGTTCCAGTTCGAGGTCGGCATCGCCAGCCTCGGCGTCGCCGTCGCCGGCTTCCTCGCCGCCTTCCGCTCCTACGACCGCCGCCTCATCGCCATCGTTTCACCCGCAATCTTCCTGCTCGGTGCCGCCGCAGGCCACGCCTGGCAGATGATCAGCGTCCGCAACTTCGCACCCGGCAACGCCGGCACCGTCTTCTACCTCGACATCGTCATCCCGCTCTTCGGCTTCGCGCTGCTCTGGCTCCAGGCGAGCCACCGCCCTGCCGCAAATCCCGAACTTATCTCCGCGGTCTCCGTGCATCCTCGGTGATCTCCGTGTGAAACACTTGCTTCACACGGCGACCCCACCCCCAAGCCTTGGCACCCAGCACCAACTTCGTCTGTAATGCCGCCTCGAACGGAAAGGACGCACAACCATGCCCAAACTCGCAGGCCCAAAACTCGCGGGCAAAGTCGCCTGGGTCACCGGCGCCGGCAGCGGCATCGGCGAAGCCGCCGCACTCGCCCTCGCCGATGAGGGCGCCACCATCGTCCTCACCGGCCGCCGCCGCGAACCGCTGGAAAACGTCGCCGGCCGCATCCGCGACAACGGCGGCACCGCCCACGTCCAGCCCGCCGACCTCATGGTCGCCGCCCAGGCCCACGCGTCGGCGAGTTCATCAGATCACCCTCGCCCGCCTCGACATCCTGGTGAACAACGCCGGCCTGAACATCGTCGAGCGCCACTGGAACCAGCTCACCCCCGAGGGCATCGACCACGTCGTCCACGGCAATCTCTCCTCCGCCCTCTACTGCGTCACCGTCGCCCTGCCCCTGATGCGCGCGCAGAAAGACGGCATCATGATCCACACCTCCTCCATGGCCGGCCGCTTCATCGGCGGCCTCAGCGGCCCGATCTACACCGCCGCCAAGCACGGCGTCGTCGCCATGAGCCACACCATCAACATGGAGGAATGCGTCAACAACATCCGCTCCACCGTCATGCTGCCCGGCGAGGTCGCCACGCCCATCCTCGACAAGCGCCCCAACCCCGTCAGCGCCGAGGACCGCGCGAAAATGGTGCAGTCCGAGGATTGCGGCGACCTCATCCGCTACATCGCCTGCCTGCCGCCGCGCGTCGTCATCAACGAGGTGATGATCGCCCCCACCTGGAACCGCGGCTACGTCGCCAACCTGGAGCGTAAGCTGTAGAACACATGGCAACCAATCGCAAGATCGTCCTCGTCCCCGACAACATGGGCCGCGCCGGCGTCGATCTTCTCGAAAGCGCGCGACGATCTCGACGTCCGCGCCTACCCCGTCACCATCACCCAGCCCGACCTTCTCCCCTGCTCACCGACGCCGCCGCCATCGCCCTCAGCGGCACGCCGTACCGCCAGACCGAAATGGACGCCTCCCCCGCCATGCAGGTCGTCGCCCGCATCGGCGTCGGCTACGACGCCGTCGAGGTCCCCGCGCTCACCGCCCGCAACGTGCCGCTGATGATCGCCGGCACATCCAACTCCACCAGCGTCGCCGAACACGCGCTCTACCTCATCTTCACCCTGGCCAAGCGCGGCCCCGGGCTCGACCGAAGCGTCCGCAACGCCCGCTGGGCGGATCGCTACACCGACATGCCCGCCGAACTCGCCGGCAAGACCGTGCTGGTCGTCGGCTTCGGCCGCATCGGCACCCGCACCGCCCGCCGCTGCGCCGCATTCGACATGACCGTGCTGGTCCACGACCCGTACGTTCCGGCTGAAACCATCCGCGCCGCCGGCTGCGAACCCGCCGCCGATCTCGACGCCGCCCTGCCGCGCACCGACATCGTCACCATCCACTGCCCGAAGACCCCCGAAACCGTCGGCCTGTTCGATGCCCGCCGCCTCGCGCTGCTCAAGCGCGGCGCCTTCATCGTCAACACCGCCCGCGGCGGCATCATCGACGAACCCGCCCTCCACGCCGCCCTCACCCGCGGCCACCTCCGCGGCGCCGGCCTCGACGTCTTCGCCGACGAACCCACCCCGCTGCCGACAACCCGCTGCTCGCGCTCGACAGCGTGATCTCCTCGCCCCACATGGCCGGCGTCACCACCAAATCGGTCGCCGGTATGGCCCGCGTCACCGCCGAGAACATCCTCAGCGTCCTCGACGGCGCCCCCACCCGCGCGCACGTGGTCAACCCCGAGGTGCTGGCCCAGTAACCCGCCGTCCTTGCGCCGAACGCGCAACCGTCATCGCAAGCAGCCGCAACTGTCATTGCGAGGAGCGCGCAGCGCGACGCGGCAATCCAGAGCCTGCCCCGGGCGAAGACCCCTACGGGATTCACACATTCGGTGGCCCGGTCGCGAGCCGATACCCAGCGATGCGGTTGATCAGTCGGTCGCACCCCCGCGCCATGGTCTTGGGTCCGGGGGGCTTGTAGTAGCAATTCCATCCGCCGAGCCGGGCCGCGATCCACGACAGCCAGGCGAGCGATCCCGTTGGGTGGGGATTTTTCTGCCGTTCGGTGGCACCTTCGAGCACTGCCGAGATTGCCGCCGCGGCCTCCATCTCCTCTGCCGCAATGACATCGGTGGCCGGCCGCGCACTGCCATCACGGGCATCGACGAGTTGAATGGTGCGCGCCGCGGCGACAAGGGCGAGCGCAGCGAGGTTCATCAGCCGAGTGGCGGTCTCAAGCTGACTGTCTTCGATGTCGAAGCCGTCGCTCTTCATGATCCGGAACACCTGCTCAATGCGCCATCGCAAGCGATAGAGCCGTACCAGCTTCCTGAGCATCAGCCAGCGTGGCGACCGGCAGCGTCGTCAGAAGATGCCACAGCAGCGGTTTGCCCGCTGCTTCCGGGGTGATTGCCTCACGAACCTCGACCAGCCCCAGGGTCAGCGTGGCAGGATCGGACCGATCAATCGTGCCCCTTGGCCGCTTGAACTTTACCTTGCCCGCCTTGATGGCGACGCTTGCCGTGCGGTCTTTGCCGCTTGGTCGCTTCGCTGTGACCTTGACCTGCGCGTTGCCCAGCAGCGGCCATGCTGCTGGCGCTGCGAACAGCGTGCCACCGCCGGTCAGGATGCTATCGTGCGTGGCACGCACCACCAGATCGACCGTCTCAGGGCAGCGCGCAAACATCGGATAAATGTCGCCCTCGCGGTCGGCCACGACGATCACCTGTGCGGCGGCGGAAGCAAGCCGGCTAGCCGCCAGTTCCGCTGCCTCAAGCCAGCGACGACTCTTCTTTCTCGTCAAATGGAATTCCTGCGTGGTCAGGCGTCGGAGCCTCCCCGCGGGTCCAGATCCGCGCGCCGGCAATATCTAGTAGCGTCTCGGCATCGGCGTCCACGGCGACCAGCGGATGAATGAAAAAGCCCCTGATATCGCGGTTACCCGTCGGCCCAAGCCCGACAGCCGGGCGGCGCGAGCGGTCGAAATTGATCTCGCTGGTGTCTTGCGCCGCGACCACCCGGCGACCACGGCAGGCAGCGGCGGTGCGTGCCACATGCGGCACCAGCAGTGCAGTCGGGTCGAAATCGTCCGACGACAGCAGACGGTGCGCGGCCATCTCGCCGGCGCGCGTCTGGCCGAACTCCCGCGGCTTGAGAGATCCGCTCCCGACGATGCGGTCCAGCAGCCAGACCGCTCGCTCCTCGCGCCGGATATCCCCCAGAACACACTTGCTGCGAGCCACGGCCGCTCCGAGAATCGTGCTTCTCGGCTGTTGAATCACAGCAAGCCGGTGGGAGCCAGCAAGATGTGTGAATGACGTAGGGGCGAAGACCCGGGCGCTCACCCGACGCCCGCGTTTACCCCTTCTTAACCCCTATCCCGTATCTTTTTTTGGACTGACTTGGAAACAAAGCCATGGCGCGCTTTGCCGATAACCGTCGTCCGGCCGTCATCGTCCCATTCGAAACGCCGGACCTCATCGGCACCCGGGTGCGTGACGAAAACAACCAGCGGCTCGCCCTGCTCCTCGATTTCGCCGGCAACGGCTCAACCTTCGTCCTCCCCTGGCGAGAACTCCCCCGCAGCTTCGCCCTCCGCCCCTTCGACGCCGCCCTCCACACCCTGGTCGCCGCCCTCCCGCTCATCACGCCCGCCCGCCTCCAGGGCGCGGTCAGCGACGTCCGAGCCTCCGGCGCCGCCGGTCAGGCCGGTCGCGCGGCCGAACTCGAACGCCGCGCCCGCGAAGCATCCCGAGCCGAACGCGTCGGCCTCGTCCTCACCCACCATCTGCTGCGCGGCCTCGGCCTCCGCACCAAATCGCTCCGTGCCGGCATGCTCCACCGCCCGGAGCTGGAGCGTGCGTGCCTCGCCAACGGCATGACCGCCGACCGCGTGACCGACGATCTCCACCTCCTGTGCGACATGATCATTCCCCTCGGCCTGCCCGACAGCTTCATGGAGGGCACCGCAGGTCCCCTCCGCACCCTCGCCGGCCAGATGATCGCCTTCGTCTCCCACTGCCGCTTCCGCGCCGGCCGGGTCGGCACCGCGATGGACGCGGTCAACGCGTACCACTTCGCCGCCACCATCGGTCAGGCAGCCCAGGCCACCGCCGACCGCATCGTCGGCACCATCGATGCCGACCTCACCAACCTGCCCGCCACCCTCGCCGAATGGGAACGCCGCCGGCGCCTGCTCGCAACCGCTATGCGGCAACTGCACTGGGTGCTGGATGGCTGGGATTTCGGTGATTGGCCTGCACGCCGGCGTCTGGGACCTGCCGTCGTCCGCAAGCATCAGCAAGCCCGCCGCGCTCAGGATGCTGATCGAGGAACTGCCCGGCCGCCGCTTCTGGCGCCTCAACGCAGCCGCGCCACCCCGCGCCGCCTGACCGCTCCCTTTACCTCTCCCGCTTTGCGGGAGAGAGCCTGCCCCGGACCTGATCCCTACGTCATTCACACATCTTGCTGGCTCCCACCGGCTTGCTGTAATTCAACAGCCGAGAAGCACGATTCTCGGAGCGGCCGTGGCTCGCAGCAAGTGTGTTCTGGGGGATATCCGGCGCGAGGAGCGAGCGGTCTGGCTGCTGGACCGCATCGTCGGGAGCGGATCTCTCAAGCCGCGGGAGTTCGGCCAGACGCGCGCCGGCGAGATGGCCGCGCACCGTCTGCTGTCGTCGGACGATTTCGACCCGACTGCACTGCTGGTGCCGCATGTGGCACGCACCGCCGCTGCCTGCCGTGGTCGCCGGGTGGTCGCGGCGCAAGACACCAGCGAGATCAATTTCGACCGCTCGCGCCGCCCGGCTGTCGGGCTTGGGCCGACGGGTAACCGCGATATCAGGGGCTTTTTCATTCATCCGCTGGTCGCCGTGGACGCCGATGCCGAGACGCTACTGGGTGTTGCCGGCGCGCGGATCTGGACCCGCGGGGAGGCTCCGACGCCTGACCACGCAGGAATTCCATTTGACGAGAAAGAAAGTCGTCGCTGGCTTGAGGCAGCGGAACTGGCGGCAGCCGGCTTGCTTCCGCCGCCGCACAGGTGATCGTCGTGGCCGACCGCGAGGGCGACATTTATCCGATGTTTGCGCGCTGCCCTGAGACGGTCGATCTGGTGGTGCGTGCCACGCACGATCGCATCCTGACCGGCGGTGGCACGCTGTTCGCAGCGCCAGCAGCATGGCCGCTGCTGGGCAACGCGCAGGTCAAGGTCACAGCGAAGCGACCAAGCGGCAAAGACCGCACGGAAAGCGTCGCCATCAAGGCGGGCAAGGTAAAGTTCAAGCGGCCAAGGGGCACGATTGATCGGTCCGATCCTGCCACGCTGACCCTGGGGCTGGTCGAGGTTCGTGAGGCAATCACCCCGGAAGCAGCGGGCAAAACCACTGTACGATGA
>CAVSUZ010000016.1:0-196704 GCA_963731335.1 uncultured Pseudomonadota bacterium
CAGGGATCCAGCCCTTCCGTGCTGGCGTCCAGCCTCGCCGGCAGCGAGCCCTTGATGCGGTTGAACGCCGTCTGCACCGCCGGATCCATCATCACTTTCGCCAGCTTGTCCCCCGCCTGCACCTGTTCAGGCTGGTTGGTCTTCGGGAAAACAAAGACATCTTCCGTCATGACATAGGCGTTCTGATTACCCGGCGCCATCTGGCAGCTAAAATCCTTTCCGAAAGTCAGGTGGGCTGTGGTGAAATCCGCCGACGCCCAATCGCCGACGACCATCATCGCTGCTTTGTTGGTTTCAATCAGAGCGAGCGTGTCATTCCATTTCCGGTTGGGGCTGCCTGCATCAACGTATTGCCGCAACTGTCCCATCACGGAGAACACATGCTCCATCTCGGGACTCGCCGCCGCCTTCGCATCATGATCGACGAACACCTTGCGATACAGCTCCGTGCTGCCTACGCCGGCCACCAGCGCTGAGAATAGCCAGTCTTCCTGCTGTGCGTTGGCGCCCAAGGCCAGCGGGATGTAGCCGGCGGCCTTGATCTTCGGCGCCATCGCCAGAAACTCGTCCCACGTCGTGGGCGGCTCCATGTTCAGGTCGTGGAAAACCTTGAGGCTGTAATAAATATAGTTCGCACCGCCGATATCCACCGGAACGGCAATCACGTGGCCATCATAGGTAATGCTTTTCGCCAGCAACGGCGGCAGATTCGCCACCAAATTGTCCTGTTTCGCCAAATCGTCCAGCGGCCGAAGCACCCCCTGCTCCGCGAGCTGCTGCACCGCGACGCCCGCGTTCCACATCAAACCGGTTGGCGGATCACCGCCGGCGATGCGATTCAGCGCTGCGGCATGTTCCGCCTGAGGGCCGATCGCAGGGTCATCAACCCACGTTCCCCCGGCCTTGTTGTATTCATCAGCAAAGACCTTCACCGCGCGTGATTTACCGCCGCTGGTCCACCAATGCATCACGTCGGCCTTCTGGGCGAAAGCCGCAGGCGCCCCGATTGCAAGTCCCGCGACGGCCGCTGCGACCATGATGGCCTTTGACATGTGCGCCTCCCTGAATTGCGATGTTACCGCTTACAGCCAGCGTTCGCCGGAACGCCCCATCTGTCAAGCCATCCTACCCGACCCGTGCAGAATTTCATCCGCGATCTTCTCCGCCACCATCATCGTCGGGAAATTGGTGTTCGCGCAGGGCACTACCGGGAACACCGAGGCATCCACCACCCGCAGCCCATGCACCCCGTACACCCGACCGACCGGATCGGTCACCGCCATCGGATCGCTCTCCGCACCCATCCGGCAGGAACACGAACAATGCCACACCCCCACGGCCGCCCGCTTGATGTAGGTCTCCAAGGTCTCGTCGTCGCGCAGCGCCTCGACCAGACCGGCGGATTCCATGATGAACCCGCGGATCACCAGCTTCCGCAGCGCCTCCGGCCCGTCCATGAAGCCGGCACCAATCGCCGTGATGATCCGGTTGCGGATGTTGTAGGTGCCCACCCGCCGGATCTTGTCGGTGAAACTGGCGGGAAACACATCGGACGTAACCGCTTTCAGCGGCGGCAGCTCGTGCAGTGCGGCAATCTCCCGGAACCCCTTGGCCAGTCGTTGCAGGTCGCGATGGTCAGAGAGCAGGCTGAAATCCACCTCCGGTTCGGCCCGCCAGTCGGCGGAGGACAAGCGGATCTGACCGGTCTCCGAAAACGTCTTGTTCACCCACAACGTGATCACCGCGATCCGGTCACCGATCGCGTGCCAGGCCGATTTGTTGGACACCGTCAGTGCCATGTCACCCTGCGGTGCGCCCTCGATGCCCGACGAGAACCGCATGCCCAAATGCAGCGAGCGCTTGCTGTACGGATTTTTCCGTGCGCCACGCTTCAGGTACGACGCAACCGAGATCGACGGATGATCCATCAGCCGCTGTCCCACCCCGGCCCGAGCCTCGCGGATCGGAATCCCCAGATCGCGCAGATGTCCCACCGGCCCGATGCCGGCGCGCAGCAGCATCGCCGGCGAGTGCAGCGCGCCGCAGCACAGAATCACCTCGTTCGCCCGTAGCTCGGTGGGCTTGCCTTTGACCACCGCGCGAACCCCGGTGCAGCGCGCATCCTCGAACAGCAGTTCCGAAACCTGTGTCTCCGCCAGCACCGTCAGGTTTTCGCGCTGACGCACGGTCGGGCCAAGATAACCGACTGCGGCCGAAACCCGACGGTCATAAATGTTCGACATCGCAAGCGGATAGTAGCCGTCCTGGAACTCGCCGTTCTGATCCGGCACGTACGGATAACCCGCGAGCCTGAACGCCTCCCCCACCGCCTTTGCATAATCGGACCAGTTGTCCGGAAACACTCGCCGCACCGGAATGCGGCCCTCGGCGCCGTGCAGCGGACCGTCGAAATCGATGTCCCGCTCCAGCTTCTTGAAATACGGCAGCACCGACTCCCATCGCCATCCCGTGGCGCCACGCTGCTCCCACTCATCGTAATCGCGCGGTGCCCCGCGGTTCGCCAACTGCCCGTTGATCGACGACCCTCCGCCCAGCACTCGCGCCTGCTCGTACCGCAGCTTGCGCGGCTTCGGTGCGTCCGGATCATTGTGCGGAATCGCCTCGGTGGTGACGCGAAGCTCGCTCCACAGAAAGCGCGGATTGCGCGCCGCAAACCCTGACCGGCTGTCCAGGATCGGCTCCGGCACCCGCCCGTCCGGCGTATCCTCGCCCGCCTCGCACAACAGCACCTGGTTGGCACTCCGCGCCGACAATCGGTTCGCCAGAATCGAGCCCGCGGAACCGCCGCCCACAATCAGGTAGTCGTACGTCGTCTGCATCGCCTGCTTGTATCTGCCTGGCCGGCATTGGCCATGGCCGAGGGTGTGTGGTGTAATCGCTTACGTCAACCCCGGCCACAGGACCGCAGAGTGCCGCACTCAATCGCCGCCGCGCACGTCCATCTCGTCTCCGCCCCCGTCGAGGGCAGCTTCGCCGACGCCACGCGCAAGGTCGAAACCCTCGGCTTCGTCATCGTCCGCATCGTCACCGACAGCGGCCACGAAGGGATCGGTATCACATACAACGAAGTCGGCGGCGAAGCCACGGCCGAGCTGATCCGCCGTAACATGGTGCCCAAACTGATCGGCCGCGACCCGCTGGAGACCGAGATCATCTGGCAGGAATTCTTCCACTACCTCCGCGGCGTCGGTCGCAAAGGCCTCACCTACTGCGCGCTCAGCGCCGTCGATATCGCGCTCTGGGACCTCAAGGGAAAAATCCTCGGCCTGCCGCTGTATAAACTGCTCGGCGGCAGCACCACGAAAGTGCCGGTCTATGCCAGCGGCGGCTGGACATCCTACAGCGATGATGAACTCCTCGCCGAAATCACCTCCATGGTCGCCCGCGGCTACACCGCGGTCAAATTCAAGGTCGGCGTCGCCGGCGGCACCGACCTCCGCCGCGACGCCGAGCGCGTCCGCAAGGTTCGCGACGCCGTCGGTCCCGACATCCGCCTGATGGTCGATGCCAACAACTGCTTCGACGCCGCGCGCGCCGTCCAGCTCGCCAACCGCATCCGCGAATACGACATCTTCTTCTTCGAGGAACCCGTCTTCGCCGACGACGTCCCCGGCCTCGCCCGCTTCCGCCGCGGCACCGACATTCCCCTCGCCACCGGCGAGCATGAATACACAAAATTCGGCGTGCGCGATCTGCTGGTCAACGAAGCCGCCGACATCGTGCAGGTCGATGGCGCCCGCGTCGGCGGCTACACCGAGCTGATCAAGTGCGCCGCCCTCACCCAGGCCTGGAACGTGAAATTCGCGCCCCACGCCATGGAGCACATCCATCTGCACTTCGCCGCCGCGACACCCAACGTGCTCTTCCTCGAACGACTGCTGATCTTCGAAGCCATCGCCGACCAGGTCTTCAAGAACCCGCCCACCCCGGTGAACGGCATGATGGAAATCCCCGACCGTCCCGGCCTGGGCCTTACGCTGGATCTTGACTTTGTCCGCGAGTACGAGGCGTCTCATTTTAATTGAGCGAGTGGTCCGATCCTGACGCTTGCGTCCCGCAAGCGTCAGGTGAATCGGCCCACAAACAAGGGTGACGACCGATGCCGGACAGTGATTCGCTCGCACGCATTCCGCTCCGGCCCGCCAACACAGCGCCGCCCGCGCCGGACTATCCCTGGCCCACACCCTTCCGCGCGGCCATGTTCCTGTCCTTTGACGTCGATGCGGAAGCCGCGTGGACCAGCAAGGACCCGCTCCACGCCGAACGCCTGGTCACCATGAGCTACGGCGGCTACGAGGCCCGTGTCGGCACACCCAAACTACTGGAACTGCTTCACCAGCTCGATCTGCGCGCGACGTTCTTCGTCACCGGCTGGTCCGTCGAAGCGCATCCCGCCATGGCGGAAAGCATCCTTCACGCTGGCCACGAGATTGCCCATCACGGCTATCATCATCTGCTGCCCGACCCCGGCGACCCCTTCCTGCAACAGGAACTCGATCGCGGCTTCGAGGTCATCAAGCGGCGTCTCGGCGTCGTTCCCACGGGCTATCGCGCACCGTTCGGCGAGTTCTCCGAAGAGCTGCGCCGCGCCCTCGTGCAACGCGGCATCCAATACACCAGCTCGTTCCGTGACGACGTGCGGCCGTACCGGCACGTGCTGGCGGACGGAACACAAGGCACCATCGAACTGCCGGTCACCCCGAGCTACGACGATTGGATGCACGGCCTGTCCGCGCGCTTCAGTCCGCGCTCGATCTTCCCGAAGGAGCATGTTCTCTCGATGTGGAAGGACGAGCTCGATGAAACGCGCGACTGGGGCGCGATGGTAACGACAGTGCTGCACCCACAATGCAGCGGCCGGCCGATGCGCCTGCGCCTCCTCCGCGAATTCCTGACCTACGCGAAATCCTGCCCGGATCTATGGATCGCGACCGGCGAGCAAATCGCCCAAAACTTCGCAGCGCACGAAGCCCGGGATCGCCCAGCGTGAACAGCACGACGGCGATCTTCGGCAGTTTCGTCCTTACCCGTCACGAAGGCGCCCAGCACATCCTCCGCGACCATTGGGTCCTGCTCGAGGGACGCCGCATCGCTGCGGTCACCCCCACCCGCCCGCAGGCGGATACCGTGCTCGATCGCACCGGCCGCTTCGTGCTCCCCGGTCTGCTCAATCTGCACAACCACTGCTTCAGCGAGGCCGTCGCCCGCACCCACACCGAGGACGGCAACGCCCGCCGCAACAATCAAAGCATCATCTACACCGTGCTTCTGCCGCTCACGCGCCGGGGTCTCGACATCCTGTCCCCATCGGAACGCCTCGACATCGCGCGGCTCGGCATCCTGCAGCTCCTGAAAGGCGGCGCGACAACCGTGATGGAGCCGTTCCGCAACCGCATCCCCGAGATGTTCGATGCCGCCGAGGAGATGGGCATCCGCTTCTACGGCGCGCCCTACGTGTTCTCGACGAGCGACGCACAGGCCGGCAAGGACGGCGTGGTCCACTATGCCGGCGAGGACCGGCAGGCGGACCTCGCAACATGGCGCGCGCTGCACCAGCGGTGGGAAGGACGCGCGGACGGTCGCATCCGCCTGGCAATGAGCCCGCACGCAACCGACACCTGCGGCCCCGACCTGCTGCGTGCCTGCGCCGCCGAGGCACGCACGCTCGGTGTCCCCATCACCACGCATCTGGCGCAGAACCAGAAAGAAGTTGAGACGATCCGGTCGCGCCATGATGGGCGCTCGCCCGCCGAGTATCTCGACTGGCTCGGCTTGCTTGCGCCCGATCTGCTCGCCGCGCATTGCATCGCCTGCACCGATGATGATCTGCGCCTCATGGCCTCACGCGGCGCCACCGTGCTGAACTGCCCCCGCGTCTTCGCGCGCTCCGGCGTCACCGCGTCGTTCCATCGCTTCGCCACGGCCGGCGTGCGCACGATCGTCGCCACCGACGGCTACAACATGGATCTACTCGGCGAAATCAACGCCGCATCGATGATCTCCAAACTGACCTCCGGCCAGGCCCAGGCCGCACCGGCTCCAGCGCTGATTGACGCAGTAACGCAGGCCGCCGCGGCGGCAATCGCGCGCGACGATCTCGGCGAGATCAAGCCGGGCGCAACCGCGGACATCACGGTGATCGACCTCTCGCACCCGCATCTCCAGCCTGTGGCCGATCCGCGCCGCGCGCTGGTCGCACTGGCCAATCGCGCCAATATCGACGCGGTCGTCGTCGATGGTCGTCTGCTGATCTCCCGGGGCAGGTTCACCGGCGGCGACGAAGAGGCGATCGTTGCAGCGGGATCGACCGCCATTCAACGCATCTGGGACCTGCCCGAGGCTCAGGCCGCATTCCTCGGCTAGCGCAGGATCGCGCAACGGCACCAAGGCGCCTGCCCCAGCCGATTTTTCAACATCAAAACGACACGCATGCTATCCCGCCAAATCCTGAAGCGGGGATATTCGATGCAACCGGCGAGCCGCGGGCTGGCGGCGTTCAATTTCCTGATCGCGGCGATGCAGACCGGCTTCGGCCCGTTCATCAACCTCGCCCTTATCGACGCCGGCTGGAACCAGGCCAGCACTGGCCTCGCCCTCAGCATCGGCACCATCGGTGCCCTCGTGCTCCAGCTCCCCGGCGGAGCGCTGGTCGATCTCTTCGCCCGCAAGCGCGTGATCCTCGCCGCCGCCACCATCCTCACCGGCGCCAGCGCACTGCTGTTCTGCGTCCCGCTCGGCGTGATCCCGGTGTTCGGCGCCGAGCTGGTGCACGCCGCCGCCGCCACCGTCATCACCCCCGCCATTGCCGCCGTCACACTCGCCGCGTTCGGTCATAACCGCCTCAGCGCCTCGCTCGGCGGCAACACGCGATGGGCCTCCCTCGGCAGCGCCGGCGCCGCCCTGATCCTCGGGGGCGCCGCCTCCTGGATCAGCAACCGCACGGTGTTTCTGGCGGTCGCCCTCATGACGGTGCCCGCCGTCTGGGTCCTGAAATGGATCGAGCCAACCGCGGCAGCGCAGGGCGAACCCCACGCCGCGGTCAAGCATCCGAAGCAGCGAAAGAAAGAGGGCCATCGCTTCTGGCGCATCTACCTTCAGCGCCACATGCACGGCTTCGCCATTTGCGTCATGCTGTTCTCGCTGGCCAACGGCGCCATGCTGCCGCTCGCGGTGAACGCGCTCGCGGTCCACAATAAGCTCGCCGGGCTGGTGATTTCGGCTGCAATCATCGTCTCCCAGCTCGTCGTCGCCGCCATCTCGCCCGCCCTCGGCCGCGCCGCCGAACGCCGCGGCCGCCGCCCCATTCTCCTGCTCGGCTTTGCCGCGCTCCCCATCAAAGGCGCGCTCCTCGCCCTGCTCCCGGGACTCACCGGACTGCTCTTGGGTCAGGCGATGGACGGCATCAGCGGCTCGGTCATGGGCATCATGATCTCGCTGATCGCCGCGGACCTGACGCGCCACACCGCCTTCATGAACCTGGCCATCAACTCCTTCGCATTGGCATCCGGCGTCGGCGCCGCCATCAGCACCTTCGCCGCCGGCTGGCTCGCTGACCGCGCCGGCACGGAATTGGCAATGTGGGTGCTCACCGCGATCGCCCTCGCTGCCGTGGTCGCACTGCGCCTACTGGTGCCGGAAACGCATCCCGCCCCCGGCCGCTTGCCCGGCCATCCCCGACCCCCAAGGATGCGCTACAGAGCTGATCGCGCTTGACTGGAACCGCCTGCGGTTCCAGGAGCGCGTGAATCTGCTCGCCAAGCCAGGCATAGAGCGGCTTTCGTCGTCAGACGAAAGCCGCTCTAACAGAAGGAGTGATCATGCTGCAAGCACCGCCCGCCCAGCCCGGCATGCGTGAGGACGAAATCGACACGCCCGCCCTGCTCATCGATCTCGACGCCTTCGAATACAATCTGAACCACATGGCGGAACTGCTCGCCCCCACCGGTGCGAAACTCCGCGCCCACACCAAGACCCACAAATCGCCCGTCATCGCCCGCCTTCAGATGGCCCGCGGCGCCGTCGGCCAGTGCGTGCAAAAGGTCGGCGAAGCCGAGGCCCTCGCCTGGGGCGGCGTCCCCGACATCCTCGTCAGCAACGAAGTGGTGGGATCGGGCAAGCTCGCCCGCCTGGTCGCCCTGGCCCGGCTCGGCCGCATCGCGGTCTGCGCCGACGATGCAGCCCAGGTCGCGATGCTGGAGGACGCCGCCGCCCACGCCAACATCCGCCTGCCCGTCCTGGTGGAGATCGACTGCGGCGCCGGCCGCTGCGGCGTCTCCCCCGGCCCCGAGGCGGTCGCGCTCGCAAAGCGCATCGCCGAATCCCGCCACCTGAGCTTCGGCGGGCTGCAATCCTATCACGGCAGCGCGCAGCACAGACGCACGGTGGAGGAACGCCGCAAGGCAATCGACTTCGCGGTGGACGGCACCCGTCGCACTGTTGAGCAACTGCGCCAGCAGGGCCTGGAATGCCCGATCGTTGGCGGCGGCGGCACCGGCACCTTCGTGTTTGAATCCGCGTCCGGCGTTTACAATGAGATCCAGGCCGGCAGCTACGTGTTCATGGACGCCGATTACGCCCGCAACCTCGATGAGGCTGGCAAGCCGGCCAGCACCTTCCGCCATTCATTGTTCGTGCTGGCAACGGTCATGAGCACCGCGCGTCCGGGCCTGGCCGTGCTGGACGCCGGCCTCAAGGCACTCGCCACCGAAAGTGGCATGCCGACGCTGTGGGCGCGGCCGGATATCCGCTACGTCGGCGCCTCGGACGAGCATGGCAAGCTGGAAGTTGGGAGTGAAACGTCAGCACTGAAACTCGGAGAGAAAGTGCGCCTGGTCCCCGGCCACTGCGATCCCACGGTGGATCGCTACGACTGGTATGTCGGCGTGCGCAACGGCCGCGTGGAGTGCCTCTGGCCGGTCGCGGCGCGCGGGGCGATGTATTGAATACCAGCCGACGTGACCTCGACGAGCTCCGTCATCGACGAGCCAGGTGCCCCCTGTCACGGCCGCCCCTAACGGCGGTCGCGTCAGACGGCCGGTCCGAGGCGGTGGGAGAGCAATACCTGTGAGACTGGCGCACCTCGGCGTTGGTGCTCAGCAACACGGTGACACAACTGAAGAGGAAAAGGGCTCAGGCAATGAGCAGTGCGGAAGATGGAATCCCAGGCCGTAATGAAGAGGTTCTGCAGGCCATAATGGCATACTGCGACTTTCCACATTCACAGCGCTATGCAATCATGATCGACGGTGCGTGGGGAAGTGGCAAGACCTTCCTGTGGGCGAAGATAAAAGACCATATTTTGCAGCGAGGCCTGAATGACGGGAAAAATAAGCCGCTCTACATTAGCCTTTACGGCGTTAAGGATTCGGACGAGGTCTCCGATCTCTTATTCCAGCAGATGCACCCTGTGCTGGGGAGCAAGAGCGCTAGGCTGGCTGGGGCGCTATTGAAGGGTGCGTTAAAAACTGCAATAAAGATCGACTTCGATGATGTCTATCTCAAGGACACCACTCTCAATTTGCAGGGTCCTGACATTAGGGCCTCTGACTTAACAGGAGAAGCACAGGAACGCGTAATCGTATTTGACGATTTTGAGCGAGCGAGAATGTCTCCTATTGAAGTTCTGGGTTACATCAACCCTCTGGTTGAGCACGACGGTTGCAAGGTGATCATTCTTGCCAATGAAGCCGAAATCAAAGATGACATTGACGAGTACAAAATCAAGAAGGAGAAGACTATCGGGCAGACGCTGCGAGTCACCGCGGATGCCGAATTCGGCGTTTTCCGCCTTTTTGCACGAGATCGACGACCTTGGAGCAAGAGATTTCTACAAACTACACGAGGCTGCTTTGAAGGCCGTCTTCAAGGAGTTCTGGATATGAAAACTTACGAATTTTGAAGCACTTCCTATGGGACTTCGAACGTTTATATCAGCTTCTCGGTGATCGCTTTCGCAGCCATGATCAAGCGATGCTCGATATCGCTCGCCTGATCCTCGCGCTGACCGTCGAGCTAAGATCAGGCCGGATCACAGCTGACGTCCTGCAGAACGCCGATGTGGGCTTCTTCATGTCGCTCCAAAGGGAGGATTTCCCGCTGGAACTTCAGCAGGTGAACTCCATGTTCAAGCGATATCCAGAGGTTCAATTTGATGGTTCCTTACTCCCAATTCCACTCGTCAGGGACTTGATCTTAAAATCAGCGGTACGCGTAAGTTCAATCGAAGCGCATCTGGCGCAGCATCCATATTTCGCTACCACGAACGAGTTACCGTCCTGGCGAGCACTATGGTCCATCCTTTCGAACAAAACCGGGAGGACATTCCCAGCATTCTCGAGCGGTTCGAGCAGGACTTCGACAACATTCGTTTCCGCGAAGAAGCCGAAATCATCCATGTGATTGGCATCGGACTGTGGCTCTCAGACATTCAGCAGGGTGGATGGCCCGAGACAGATGTTATCGCTCGTTTGAAGAATTACATTAATTTGGCTTATTCAGGGAGAACAGCAGGACCCGACGATTTCGCTCCGTCATCCGATGTGAGTTTGTTCGGAGATGGAGCATATGGTCTTCGGATTCAAAAACCACACCGACCCGCGTTTTAAGGATCTGGTTCGGGTCCTACGAGATAAGGCTTCCTCTTGGAGAATGGCCGGAATCCCGGCAGTTGCTGTTGACCTTCTGAATTTGGCAGCTTGCGATGGGGAAGCGTTTCTTAAAGAAATAGCAAACACTAAAGGACACCAGGCCCGTTTTGCCAGGATTCCGGTTCTCAAGTCTATCAATCGGACCGATTTGTCTGCACTTGGCTCAATGCTCGATATGAAACCCGTCGCAGCATTTTACTTGCCCTGGGCGATCAGGTATGAACACCGAGCGGCGGTTCCTGAGTTAGATGGTGAATACGATTGGCTGCAGAAATATCTATGATGGGCTTCTAGCCGCCGCCGAACAGCTACCGCCTATTCCGAGGCATGACACGTCAATAATGATCCACCAATACCTGGCAAAAGTCGTTCCTAGCCCGCAAATCGCCTCCTGAAGGTGCCGATCGTCGGCTTGCGGACCTCCTCATTCAACGCCACATACGTCTCCCGGATCGTCGCCAGCTTCTGATCCACCGACCCACTCTTCGTGCGAACACGAACACATCCAACGCCGCGTCACAAATCCGCGCCAGGTACACATCGCCAGTAGCCTGCAGCGCGTTCTCCACCCTTGTCCGTCAGCTCGGCAACCTCCGCAACCATCGTATAAAGCCGCCGCGCGAGGTTCGCGTACCGCCGAGGCGCCCAGATCGAAATCGTGCGACGAGCCGCCTCGACCACGTCGTATATCCGCGGCAGTTCGGCATCCAGCAGCGCCTCATAAGACCGGATCTCCCACAGCTGCGTGTTCGCGACCTCCTGCACGTCGATCACATAAATCACCCCGAGGCTCGTAAATGAACGCGCGGTCCCAGGTCAGCACGACCAGATCGTCCTTGTAGTAGGGAATTGTTGCCGCAGCCTGCCCGGCCGCCTCAGACAGCGCCCGCCGTTCGCCGGACAACAGCGGCGCCAGATCGATCCCCTCCTGCACCTCGGCCGCGCTCAGCGGCGTGTTGGTAGGCCAGTATAGCCCCAGTGGCGGATTCCCGGGCGCTCAACCGCCCCCGGGCCTTGATCCCCACTGCCCGAACCGGTAGGGACACCCCTCACGTGCGGAACCCGCCCCGCTCCACAATCGCCGCGATGTCGCGTGCACCATGCAGCACGCGCACAATAACGATCTCCTGCTCCCGAGGCTGGTAATAGATCGTGTACACCCCGTGGAAGGTCACGCGCAACCCGGGCGCGATAGACTCCCGCGCCGGCGCTGCAAGCGGAAAACACCGCACAGGCTCGAACGCAGCCTCGATCGCCCGCACGAAGCGGGTCGCGACAGCCTCGGATGCCTCCGCCGCGAGCCACGCCCAAATCTCAGCTAAATCGGCTTCGGCCGCTTCGGTCAGGCGGAGTGGGAGCGGCTTGCTAATAGCTTTCGCCCACGCTCAACGATCATCTTGCTGTCGAAATCCTTGATGCGGCCGGCTGCAACGTCCGCCAAACCTTTGTCGATGTCCGCCTTAGGTACCGTGAGCTCCTGCAGCCGCAACGTCCGCTTCAACGTCCAGTCTCGCAGAGCCTCGCGCACGACCTCGCTCGTCGAAGCGTAGTCGCCGTCATTGACCGCCTCCTTCACGGCCTCGGCCATCCCGCCTGGCATCGTGATCGTCACTCGCTCGATTTCAGCCATGGTCATCTCCAACGGCCGCATACTTTATCATACTAAGTAGGCAGACGCCATAACGGTCTGCCCCAACATCACCCAGCCCCAACCACCACCCCACTCCCCGCCTCCACCGTCCCCACAACCCCCGCACTCACACACCCATCCGCGCGAGCCCGCCCCACCACATCCGCAACCGCCCCCGCATCGCATGCCACCAGCAACCCACCCGAGGTCTGCGCATCCGTCAGCAAATCCCGCATCGTCATCCCCAGACCCGCCGCCCACCGCACACCCGCCCCGTAACTCTCCCAGTTCCGCCCCGAAGCCCCCGTCACAAACCCCTGCTCGCACAGCGCCATCGCACGGCTCAGCAACGGCACGGCACCCGCATCGAACCGCAGCGCAACCCCGCTCGCCCGCGCCATTTCCATCCCATGCCCCGCAGCCCGAACCCCGTCACATCCGTCATCGCATGCACCGCCGGTAACTCCCCCAACGCGGCACCCACCCGGTTCAACAGCGTCGTGCTCGCCAGCATCTCCGCATACCCATCATCATCCAGCGCGCCCTTCCGCAGCGCATTCGCATAAACCCCCACCCAGATCGGCTTCGTCAGGATCAGCGCGTCCCCGACACGCGCCCCGCCATTCCGCCGCAAACTCCCCGCTTGCACGTTCCCACCACCGCCAGCCCATAAATCGGCTCCGCCGTATCAATCGAATGCCCGCCCGCCACCGGAATCCCCGCCCCGGCGCACGCCGCCGCGCCCCCCGCCAGGATCGCCCGAGTCACCTCCAGCGGCAGCTTGCCCAATGGCATGCCCAGGATCGCCAGCGCGAACAGCGGCGTTCCCCCCATCGCATACACATCGCTGATCGCGTTCGTCGCCGCGATCCGGCCGAAATCCCCGGGATCATCCACCACCGGCATGAAGAAATCCGTCGTGGCAATCACGCACTCGCCGCTCGGCAACTGCCACACCGCCGCGTCATCCGCCGTTTCCGTCCCCACCAGCAGCGCCGGAAAAGCCGCACCCACCGGACTCCCAGCCAACAGTTCCTGCAGCACCGCCGGCGCCAGCTTGCACCCGCAACCGCCGCCATGCGCCAGTTCCGTCAGCCGCACGGCATGCCTGCTCCCGTCCATCACTGCCCCCCGATCCCGGTTGAACCTGATCGCCGGGGACAAATCAGGCAAGCTGCAATCTAACCTTGAACGTCAATATAACTAACTCTATAACCGGCCCATGGAAACCCAGGCCGACGATCCCCCCATCCCCCTCACCCTCCTCGAATGCGCCTTCAGCCAGCTCACGCGGGACATGTGCCGTGCTCTCCCGGCCGAGACCGCGCAGGAACGGGACGACCGCGAAAAAGCCGCCATTGCCCAGGTCGCCGGACTTCCACCCGGGTAGTACTGCCGAGTTCGAACTCGCCGCCCAGTTCGCCATCGCCTGCCTCCACGCCAAGCTCTTCGCCAGCAACGCCCACCGGCCCGGTCTGACAATCATCGAGGCCCAGAGATGGGCCAGCCGCTCCGATGCCATGATGCGGCAGTCCAAAAGCGACGTCCGCATGCTGCTCCGCCTCAAGGCCGAGAGCAGCCAGATCGCGGCCGACCCCGAACGCCACGCCCGCAGCGAACGCACCGAGCACCACCTGATCACCATCATGACCCGCGCGATCTCCCGCGCGCCCTCGATCTCACCGGCCGACGCAGAATCCCACACAAAAAAGATTGAGACGACCGCGAGACAGCCGTCATCGCTCCCGCCGGCGTTGCCCAACGATATCACGATCTCACGCTATGACCCAAAATCCCACAGGAAAAAACCTGAGACGCCCCCGAGACAACCCAACTCCCCGCAACCCTGGCGCGTCGCCCGTCCCGGCTTCGACATCCCCTACCCCGGCGGCCCACCCGAAGACCTGTTCCCCCGACCGCCCAAGGGGTAAACCCAGCCCCACAACGCCGGAGGAAACCGCGATGCCAGCACGCATCAACCGCGCCATCGAACTGCTCGGCCAGGATCAGGCCATCTACTACATGGGCCATCACACGGGCCACGAACTCGGCTTCGAGGCCGGGACGAAAGACGCCCACACCTGGGCCGACTACATCAACATCGGCATGGAGCATGGCGCCTTCGATCTCGCCGGACTCGAACAATACATGCGCGGCCTGGTCGAGGCCGGCCCCACGAAATCCGGCCACCGCACCCCCACGGTCGTGGTCGAACTCCCGGTCAACGGCCTGTCGGAGGACATGGTCCGCAACAACGCCTGGATGATGCGCCAGCTTCTCGGCCGCGGCGTCCATGGCCTCCTGCTCTGCCAGGCCGAAACCGTCGGCGCCGTCCGCGCCTTTGTCGAGGCGTCCCGATACCCCCACCACCTTCAGGGCGTCGATCCCGAACTGCCCAGCCCGACGGACCGCATGAACGGCAAGCGCCGGCCGGCGCCTGGCAAGGCCGGCGGACGCGTGCTGCTCGATATCGGCATGCGCGGCCGAGGCTCCGAACTCTCCGCCGCACCGATCTGGGGTGTCTCCCAGGAAGAGTACATGGAGCGCGCCGACCCCTGGCCGCTCAACCCGAAAGGTGAACTCATGCTCGGCCTCAAGCTCGAAAGCCCCGAGGGCATCGCCATGGCCGATGAACTCCTCGCCGTCCCCGGCATCGCCTTCGCCGAGATGGGACCCGGCGATCTCAGCCTCTCACTCGGCTCGGTGAAGCTGCTCCGCGACCCCTATCCGCCGCACATGCAGGCCGCGCGCGACAAGGTCTTCCAGGCCTGCAAGCGCAACGGCGTCGCCTTCCTCGAAGGCAGCAACCGCGACAACCTCACCGGCCGGCTCGATGAAGGCGTGCGCGTCATCGGCGGCCACGACGAGGAACTCGCCAAGATCGGCCGCAAACACCAGAAACGCACCATGCCCTACTGATCGGTATCGCACACCCCACCCGTGTCATTGCGAGGCCCCGCGTCAGCGGGGCCGCGGCAATCCCGTGGTCAGGGCGCACGAACCGATCAACAACTCAAACCAAACTAATCTTCTCCCGCCGCAACTGCACCGTCAGCTCATCCAGCGACCTGCCGATCCGATCAATCATCTCATCAACCTCTCCCCGTGAGATCACCAACGGAGGACTGAAGCACAGACTCTCACCCGGCACCGCCCGGCCGATCACCCCGTTCTGCTCGATCAGCTTGACCCACCGGGCACCCACCTTCGCGGCCGGATCGAACTTCTCCTTGGTCTCCTTGTTGGCGACCAGTTCGACCGCGGCGATCATCCCCACGCCACGCACCTCGCCAACCAGCGGATGGCTGCCGAACCGCTCCCGTAGCGCCTTCTGCATGTGCGCGCCGACGTCCCGCACATGACCGCCGATATCCGTCTCGTCGTAGATCTTCAAGGTTTCAACCGCAACCGCCGCCGCCACCGGATGCCCCGAATACGTGAACCCGTGACCGAACGTGCCGATCGCGTTGCTCTCCTTCGCCAGGCCCTGGAACACCGTGTCGTTCACCATCACCGCGCTGATCGGCATGTAGGACGACGACAGAGCCTTGGCGCAGGTCAGCATGTCCGGCTTGATGTTGAAGGTCTGGCTGCCCCAATAGTTGCCGGTGCGCCAGAAGCCGCAGATCACCTCGTCGGCGACGAACAGCACGTCGTGCTTGTTGCAGACCGCCTGGATCTTCTCGAAGTAGCCCCGAGGCGGCACGATCACGCCCCCCGCACCCATGATCGGCTCGGCGAACATGGCCGCCACCGTGTCGGGTCCTTCCGCGACGATCAGCTTCTCCAGTTCCTCGGCGCAGCGCGAGGCGAACGCCTCCTCCGACTCACCCGGCCGACCCTCGTGATAGTAGTGCGGCGTCATGGTGTGGATGAAGCCGGGCAGCGGCACGTCGAAGCTGCGGTGGTTGGTGACAATGCCGGTCAACGAGGCCGCGGCCAACGTGATCCCGTGATAGCCCTTGATGCGGCCGATGATCTTCTTCTTCTGCGGCCGTCCCAGCGCGTTGTTGTAATACCAGATCATCTTGATGGCGCTGTCGTTCGCCTCGGAACCCGAGTTCGCGAAGAATACCTTGCTCATCGGCACCGGCGCGCGCTGGATCAGCATCTCCGCCAGGTCGATGCACGGCTCGTGCGACTTGGCGGTAAACCCGTGATAGAAGGGCAGCTTGCGCATCTGGTTGGTGGCCGCCTGCACCAGGCGCTCGTTATCGAACCCAAGCGCGGCGCACCACAACCCGGCAACCGCCTCGATATACTCTTTGCCGTTATCATCCCACACGCGGACACCCTTGCCGCGGGTGATGACCACCGGCCCGATCTCCTGATGCATCTTGAGATCGGTATAGGGGTGCAGGACGTTAGCGATATCGCGAGCGGCGGCGGAGTTCGCGCCGAACGGGGGCGGGCTCATGGCTTCTTCCTCCTGGACGGTTCTCGATCGCTCAGATTACCCGAAGCGATCGGACAGACCAAAGGAGGTTAGACCCGCAGGCCGGCCATGTCGCGCTGACCCGCCCCCATTCTCAGCAGAATTAACGGTCCGCGAACACCTTTGTGGCATAAACCCCTTCAGGAGATCGCCCTTCAGAAGATCGCCCCCGTTCAGAAAATCGCCCCCTTCAGAAGATCGATCTACCGGCCGCCAGTCCCATGATCAGACAGATCACGAAGATGATCAGGAAGATGAAGAACAAGATCTTGGCGATACCAGCCGCGGTGGCCGCGATGCCGCCGAAGCCGAAGATCGCGGCGATGATCGCCACGATCAGGAATACTAGCGCCCATCTGAGCATCAGGCTCTCCTAAACGAATGGGAACATTCCGACCCGCGAAAAACGATAGCCGGCTACTTTGGTTCCCGGCAACCTACGGGAAAGTGACGGTCCTTATCTGAAGTCGCGGGTCGGCACCTTGATGCCGCCCGGCCGTCGGTTCCGGTCGATCATGTCCCGCGCGCCGATGCCCAAATCCTGACCCAACGCGCGAAGCCGCCCCGACAGATCGCTGAACCGCTCGGCAATCACGTGAATGACCTCGCCTTCCCGCTGCAGCTGGCCGGTGCACGCAACCATGCTGGCCGACAGGATCAGCCGGCGCTGGCGCTCGAACAGGCTGGGCCAGACAATCAGGTTCGCCGTCCCGGTCTCGTCCTCGATGGTGATGAACAACACGCCGCTGGCCGAGCCGGGCCGCTGGCGGATCAGCACGATCCCGCTCACCGTCACCGAGCGCCCGTCCCGCATCTGCCGAAGCTCGGCACAGGTCACCATGCGCTCGGCCGCCAGTTCGGCCCGCATGAACGATACCGGATGCGCCCGCAGCGACAGACCGACCGATCGGTAGTCCTCAACCACCTCGCGCGGGGCCGGCATGGGCGCCAACTCCACGGCGGGTTCGCCTGCCGCCACATCGTCGAACAACGGCAACGGCGCATCCGACAAGCCGCGAATGGCCCACAGCGCTGCGCGCCGGTTGAGATCGACCGACCGGAACGCGTCCGCCTCGGCCAGCCGCTCGAGCGCCGAGACCGGCACCCCCGCCCGGCGATGCAGGTCGGGCATACTCGGCGTACGGCGTTTCGCCCCGATGCACGACAATCGCCGCCGCATGGGCATTCGCGAGGCCTTTCACCATCCGTAATCCCAGCCGCAGCGCGCCTCCCTCCAGCGTCGAATCCCACCGCGAGGCGTTGACGCACGCCGGCAGCACACGCACCCCATGCTCGCGCGCATCGCGCACGATCTGCGCCGGCGCGTAAAACCCCATCGGCTGGCTGTTGAGCAAGGCGCAGGCGAACACCGCCGGGTGGTGGCACTTCATCCACGCCGAGGCATACGCGATCAGCGCGAAGGACGCGGCGTGGCTTTCGGGAAAGCCGTAGGAGCCGAAGCCCTCGATCTGCGAGATGGTGCGCGCGGCAAACTCCGCCGAGTAGCCCCTCGCTGTCATGCCGGCGATCAGCTTGTCCCGGAAATGGCTGATGCCGCCGGTGAACTTGAACGTGGCCATGCTGCGACGGAGCGCGTCCGCCTCATCCGGCGTAAACCCCGCGCAAACCATGGCGATCTGCATCGCCTGCTCCTGGAACAGCGGGACGCCAAGCGTCTTCTCCAGAACCGGCCTGAGCTCGGGATAGGGGATGGTCGAATCCTCCTTCCCCTCCCGCCGCCGCAAATAGGGATGAACCATGTCGCCCTGGATCGGCCCCGGCCGGACGATCGCGACCTCGATCACCAGGTCATAGAAGCGGGTGGGCTTCAGCCGCGGCAGCATGGACATCTGCGCCCGGGATTCGATCTGGAACACGCCGATCGTGTCGGCACGCCGGATCATGGCGAAGGTCTCGGGATCATCAGCCGGGATCGTGTCCATGCTCAGCGGAACACCGGGCTCGCCCTGCTCTTCCAACAGATCGAAGGCCCGGCGCATGCAGCCCAGCATGCCGAGGCCGAGCACATCGACCTTCATGAACCGCAGCGCGTCGATGTCGTCCTTGTCCCACTCGATGACCTGCCGGTCCTTCATCGCGGCCGGCTCGATGGGGACGAGCTCGTCCAGCCGCTCCTGGGTCAGCACGAACCCGCCGGGATGCTGCGACAGGTGGCGCGGGAAGCCGATCAGTTCACGGGCGAGATCGAGCGTCAGCCGCAGGCGAGGTTCGGTCAGGTCCAGGTTGAGCTCGGTGGCGTGGCTATCCTCCACGCCATCGTCCGACCAGGCCCAGACCTGGCCGGCGAGCGCGCCCGTCACGTCTTCGCTCAAGCCCAGCGCCTTGCCCACGTCGCGGATCGCGCCGCGGCCGCGATAGCGGATCACCGTGGCGCAAAGCGCCGCGCGGTCACGGCCGTAGCGTCTCATAGATCCACTGGATGACCTCCTCGCGCCGTTCGTGTTCGAAATCGACGTCGATATCCGGCGGCTCCTTGCGGGCGGCGCTGACGAAGCGCTCGAAGAGCAGGTTGGAGCGGGTGGGGTCGATGGCGGTGATGCCGAGGATGTAGCAGACCGCGCTGTTGGCGGCGCTGCCGCGGCCCTGGCACAGGATGCCCTTCGAGCGGGCGAAGCGGACGATGCTGTGGACTGTGAGGAAATACGGGGCATAGGCCAGCTCCCGATCAGGCGGAATTCGTGCTGAAGCTGGCGGGTGATGTCGTCCGGAATGCCCTCCGGATAGCGGTGGTGTGCGGCATCCCAGGTCCGGCGTTCCAGCGTCTGCTGCGGGGTCAGCGCGGGGTCTTCGATCTCCGCGGGGTATTGGTAGCGCAGTTCATCGAGCGAGAAGCGGCAGCGATCGGCGATCTCCAGCGTTTGCTCGATGGCGTCGGGATAGCGCGCGAAGAGCCGCGCATCTCGCTTGGCGGGCGCAGGTAGCGGTCGGCAAATCGCTCCCGCTTGAAGCCGGCATCATCGATGGTGCAGCCTTCGCGGATGCAGGTCAGCACGTCTTGCAGGATGCGCCGCTGGGGTGCGTGGTACAGCACGTCGTTGGTGGCGACGAGCGGGACGCGGTGCTGCCGCCCAAGACGGGCGAGGGTTTCCCAACGGACAGCTTCATCCGGCCGATAACGGCGGGTCACAGCGAGATAGGCCCGTTTCGCAAAGGCTTCCCTGAAGCGGGCGAGGTCGGCGGGCGCGGCCTCGCCCGGGACAAGGATCGCCAGCAGATCGTCGCTAACGGCGGCGACGTCGGCCCAGTGGAGCGTGCAGCGCCCCTTGCCGGCCCGCGCCTTGCCGGCCGAGAGCAACTGGGTCAGCGAGGTGTAGCCGGTCCGGTTGAGCGGATAGACCAGCAGCGATTCAAAGTCCGCGAGGTCGAGGCGGCAACCGACGATCAGACGCAGGCCGGTGTCCCGGGCGCGCTGATGCGCGCGAACCAGGCCGCCGAGCGTGTTGCGGTCGGTGATGGCGAGGGCGTCGGTGCCCATGGTGGCCGCCTGGGCGAAGAGTTCCTCGATATGCGATGCGCCGCGGAGAAAGGAGTGGTTGGAGGTGACCTGAAGTTCAGCGTAGCGAGACACGTTCTGATGCAATCAGGCACGTCTCGCCAACAAAACCCCAAGGCGTCCGTGCAGGTGCCGGAGCATATTCACGAATTCCTCCCACACCGGATGCTGGACGCCCCAGACGGCCGCGATGAATCCCGCACCGGTTCCTGCTCCGGCAATGATGAAGGGCAACCAGATATGATTGGCGTCGATAGTCATGGATGTCAGGACCAGGACTGGAGCAATGCTGCTGACTGCGGTGACAATAACGCTTTTGACCATCGAGCGCAAAAGCGCGAGAGGCGTAACATGAATCACCGGCAGGGTGAACCAACACAACACGACGGCAGTGATGCATGCGGTAATAATCGCAACGAATCCGACCGCGTACCAGGCTGAACTGGCAGGCCACCAGGGTCAGCGCGATGCTGGAACCCTGGATGATCCACTGCGAGGCCAATTGTGGACGCACCGCTCCCGACCCCCTGCAGCGCCAGTGTATTCAGGTTGGTCGCGCTCGTGATCGCGGCGGCAATACAAAGCAGACGTGTGATCGGAACCGATGCATCCCATTGCGAGCCGAAGAGGATGCGCGTGGTGGGATATGCCATCAGCGCGACAAACATGAAGAACGGCCAGGCGATCGCCGTGGTCATGGAAACACCGATCAGGAAGCGATCGCCGAAGCGCTGCCCGGACCGATGGTGCATCGCGAAAGAGGATACCGCCACAGGGGTGATGGTGCTGGTGACCGACGCATCGAACAAACGGATCAGGGTTACACCGCGACCGAAGAAGCCGACGGACGTCACGCCAAGAAAGCGGCCGATCAAAAGGTCCGGTGCCCGTGCCCCAAGATCGCTCACCACAGTGGCGCCGGTCATGATCACGCCGAACGAAGCAACTTTCCGCCATTCCCTGAACGACGGGAAGTGCGACATGTCGCTGGGCTTGACCATATGAGAGAGGATGTAATTGACGACCGAACCAGCAATGCGCGACCAGGCAAGAACTCATAAATCCGAAGCCGCAGGCTGCCAACACGATGGCAATGCCGTTATTGACCAGGCTGGTGATGCCGTTGATCCGCAGCAGCACGCCGAATTTCATTTCGCGGCGGAGCATTGCGGCGACGACGGAGCTGAACGGAAGTCAATGAGAAACATCGGCGACAGCACAAGCAGGACGTCGCGTACCCCGGGACTATGGTAGAATCGCGCTAAGGGCACACTCGCCAGCACGATCACGGCCGCGGAAGCGACTCCCAATACCAGCGAAATTCCATACGCCGTGCTCACAACGTTCGGTGTCAGCTCTTTTTCCTGAACGATGAACGTGGCAACACCAAAGTCACGCAAGGTGTCCGCAATGTAAACCACCACCAGGCCGATGGTGAAAACGCCGAACTCCGCTGGCGTGAGAAAGCGCGCCAGGATCAGTGTGGCGGCGATTTGCAGCACAAGGCGGAGGTGCTTGTCGGCAAACGACAGGAAGAGAGACCTGCGGATTCCCGGGGTCGCGTCAGCGGTCCCATCGGATGGCGTCGCTGTCGATCGCGCCAAGTCTGCGGTCACCTACGTGGCAGCCGAAATTGTCCTGTGTGCCGCTTGGGATCAGTGGGCGGCAAGCGGCATATACCCGTACTTCCGGTTCATATCACCGAGAATACCTTCGATGGTCGTCAGTTCGGTGCCGGTAAGGTCGGATTTCCAGCGCTCATCAAGTACCGATCTGGCTGCCGGACGATGCACGTGTCCGCGAATTTCCGATGATGTGCTGTGCCGAACGGAAATCCTTGATCTGCGGCAGGACCTCGACGCCAACGAACTGATGAAGCTTTGTCAGCGTCTCCTCGGGGTGCGCACAAAGGTCTTCATGCCGGATGTCAATCCAGTGGTCAGCCGGGAAATAGCGCCGGGCCCGCTCGGCCTGCGTGTGATTGGCAAGCCAGTGCGTTGCCGCCTCGGCTGCCGAACGGTCGCCGTTACGCATGGCCGACCAAGAATTGGCACGCCCATCACGTATCAGATGGATAATTCGCACGTCCAGCTTGCGGCTGCGGCGAAGGTGCAAGGCCCGGCTCGCCCGCTTGGTACATCGAGGAACGTCTTGCACCCCTTCAGATCGGTCACCACGTCGATAAACGCCTCGTTCCGGCGAAGCAGACGCTCAAGTTCCCTATGGGCGCGGGGGACCATGGCAATGCCGACATTCCGCGCCATCTCAAACAGTGGCCCCCGCACCGCCGTGCGAAGCATGAGATTCGACACACCGGCGCCCCCCAGATCGAATTCCAGGTCGGACTGGCGGATGTCGAAGGCAAACCCGCGGCGTTTCATTCCTGCCGTAACGTTTTTCCAGAAACCGCATTCCTCATAGCTGGCCCCGCACGAGCAACGAGCGTTGTCGCACGCAATCCGGACCTCGCCGACGGTGCCGATTTCGGGGTGAGCGCCTAGCAGGTAAGCCAATATCGTGGATCCGGACTGCCCCGGCGATATGATGGAAACAACCGTGGCCATCGAATGTCATTTCCTCAGATGCGGCCGGCCGACATCAGGTGATCGATGACCCGGCGCCCCTGCCGGGCATAAACGCCGTTCATATAACGATGTGTTCCATAGAAATGCACGAATTTGGCATCGCCATGAAACCCTGGTTCATAATTCGCGTAACTTGGATACGGTAATACTGTAGCGTTCGGCGAATTCGCAACCGCGAAATTCGATCCGACCTGCTCGGATCCCCACTCCTGAAAGCGGTCACCGAAAAGGGGTTCGAGCTCACGATAGAAGCGCTCGATCTGTTGCCGATGAAAGCCGCCTTGCGACAGGCCCACGAAGGCGCTGGATCCCCGCACGTATCGGAGCATCTGTGCGTCTGGATGATCGCTGAAGCGGCCCTCAACCATATCGAAAATGAGCGGACTGGTCTTGTCGATGGCGGCGGCGGCCGTAACCATCGAACTCGATCTGCTGAGACATGGGACGGCCACCCAACGTGAACGCCCGGTTTTCGGCGACACAAGCGTCAACTTCAGGAAGTGTCGAAGCGATTGTCAGCGTGTCAGAAATCAAGCTGAATGACGTACTCCTTCTCAGAACGGTCGATTAAGAACAGCAGCCGTTCCCACGTTCCACCCCCTTTGCACGGGCCAAGCGGGACGCTGGAGACATCCACGATTTGAATTCCAGGGATATGCCTACGTAGGATCTGCTCCACGTGCTGCTGGCGAGCCTTTCCGGCAGCTTCCTCCGCTTTCCAGGTGCTCTGGCTTACCAACATTGGCCTTGGCAAGTCCTTCACCCACCAGGGCTACTACTTTGCCCCGCCCCAACGTACGATAGAAGCTTTTGACCGCGAGCAGGTACATTTGGATGTCAGCGGCGGAGACCATGCTCACAATCGAAAGCGGGGCATCCACCAAACGAAGCGGTGGGGTTTCTAAGATACCAGCTATCTGCAAATCAAACTTGCTGGCGGCCACAGCCCTACGCCATCTGAAAAACAATGCTGTCCCCTAATCGTCTCACAATGATCGCAAGCCAGGACGCACTACGGGCAACGCACGGCTCATCCAGCGCCCCACGGCGGTGCAGGTTCTATTCCAGCGATGAGATTAACGCCAGAAAATTGCGCATCCAGCCCTGCCGAGGAGGGCAAAGCCCTGAACTGAAGGACTGCTCACCCTACTGTTGCACACGGCGCTCGCCTGTCGAACCACTTCTTTCACCACTATTGCGCAAATCCTGACCTCCCGGAGTTGGCTACATTAGGAACACACCTTTCCCGGTCGTCTGGCTGTCGAACAGACGATACGCCTCCTCCGCCTGATCGAGCCGCCAGCGCCCGGTGAACAGCCGGTCCACCGCAATCCGCCGCTCCGACACGAACCGGGCGCATTCGGCCTGTCCCACCACCGAAAACGTCCAGGAACCGATCATGGTAAGCTGCTTGCGCAGCACATCGGGGCTGACGTCGATGGTGACCGTGTTGCGCTCCCCAACGAAGCACATCGTGCCCCACACCTTGGCGGCGCGGATGGCGGCGATGCGGCCCTCCGGCGCGCTCGAGGTATCGAGCGTCAGGTCCGCGCCCCGCCCGTGCGTCAGGTCCTTCACCGCGCCGACCGGATCGTTCGACCGTGGATCCACCACATGGTCCGCACCAAACTCGCGCGCCCGCCGCAGCCGTTCGGCACTGAGGTCCAACGCGATCACCGTGGCCCCCATGGCCTTGGCGAGCTGGGTGGCCGAAAGGCCGACCGGACCCTGGCCGAAGATGGCGATGGTATCGTCGCCCGACAGGTTCATCCGCCGCAGCGCACCCCAGGCCGTTCCCGTGCCACAGGAAATCGCCGCCCCGGTCTCGAACGACAGGTCATCCGCAAGCGGGACCAGCGTATTGGCCGGCACACAAAGGTATCTGGCGTGGCCGCCATTTGCGTTGTTGCCGTAACCTTGACCGGCTGCTCCTGACAAAGCTGGCTCCAGCCCGAGCGGCAGTGCGCGCACAACGTGCAGCCCTGGTAGTGGTGCACCATCACCCGCGCGCCAATCGGCGCCTCCCGTTCCCGCACGCCGGGACCGCGCGCAGCGACGATGCCGCATGGCTCGTGCCCGGCGATGACCGGGTTCGGATTGGCGGGCAGTCCGCCCACAGCCTGCTTCTCGCCCTTCGGCCGGCGGTACTGGTGCAGGTCGCTGCCGCACATGCCGGAGGCCTTCATCTCGATCACCACCTCGCCGTCCCCGGGTGTGGGGTCGGGAAACTCCATCAGCTCCAGCTCACGACCGCCGGTAAAGACGACGCTTTTCATGGCTTCTCCAGATAATCAGGGGGTTTCGGGCGTACGGAAAAGCAGCGGGAAAGCGCTATGCACATGCGGATCGGTGACCGGTGGGGCGCCCAGGTGCAGGTAGGAGCGGTCGAGTGCCGCCAACGTCGTCGCCCCCGCCAATGCCATCGCAACCGCCATCTCCTGCTCCAGCAGCTCTAGGACGCGGCGCACGCCGGCGCTCCCCTCGGCGGCCAGGCCGTAGCAATAGAGCCGGCCGATGGCGACGGCGTCGGCCCCCAACGCGATGGCTTTGATCACGTCCGTGCCGCGGCAGATACCGCCATCGATGATGACGCGGGCCCGTCCGGCGACGGCCCCGAGCACCTCCGGCAGGACATCCATTGCCCCCCGTCCGTGATCGAGCTGGCGGCCGCCGTGATTGGAGACATAGACCACGTCCACCCCATGCTCACAGGCAATGGCGGCGTCTTCACCCGTGGCGATGCCCTTCAGGATCAACGGCAAGCGGTGCTGCCGGTCCTTGTAGTGCTTCACGTTGTCCCAGGAAAATGCGGCCTGGTACTGGTGGCCCGTCGCGGCGGTGCGCCAGGGCTTGATGAAGCGCGCGGCAATGTCCCGCTCCCGCCGTGAATAGGCGGCGGTATCTACGGTGATGGCGAAGGCGTCGTATCCCGCGTCCTCCGCCCGACGCACCACGTCGTCGGTCCAGGCATCGTCACCGCGGACATAGAGCTGGAAGACCTTGGGACCTTGCGTGGCGGCTGCCAATTCCTCCAGCCCCGGCTTCGTCACCGAACTCACGATGATCGGGACACCGAACTCCGAAGCGGCGGCGCCGGCGGCGGCGGCACCCTCGGGATGAAAGGATTCGAGCGAGCCGACAGGGGCAAGCATCACCGGCAAACGCATGCGCATGCCGAGCAGGGTGGTAGAGCAGTCCACCTGGGAGACGTCGCGGCAGACGCGCGGCCGGAGCGCGATCGTGTCCAGCGCCAGACGGTTGCGGCGCATGCTGGTCTCGGTCTCGGTGGCGCCGATCAGATAGCCCCAGATGTGATCGGACAGCCGCGCCCGGGCGGCGGGGATGAATTCGTGCAGCGTCTGATAGTCGCCGCTTGGATCGGCGAGGTGTGGCGCATCCGGCATGGGCGGGCCTCTTCCCGGCATCTGATCGCCCATCAGGCCCCGCGGGCGCGACTTGCGCAAGTCGGTCGAAATTTTTGGATGGGCTTAACTCTTTAATAACCGGATCGCAGCAAAACCAGCTCCGTCGAAATTAGCGGATCGTGTCTCACAAGACGGACCGACCCAAGCGAACCGGAGCAACCGCCATGAGCACCACAACGTCAAACCAAACGTCCGTACCTCCCAGTGGGATCGCCGGCCCGGCAGGGAGCTCGACCGGCGCCGCCCCTGCAGCGACCACCTCTTCTACCTCCACCGTCACGACGACGAGTCATCGGATTCTGACGGTCGGCGCCGGGCAGGAATATGCGACCATACAGGCTGCGGTCGCGGCATCTCAAGGCGGCGATGAGATCGACATCATGGCCGGCACCTATGTCGCCTCCGACGTGACCCTTACCCACGATTTGATCATCAAGGGCGTGGGCGGCGAGGTTGATGTGCAAGCCCCGAGCCAACTCACCGGGGGAAAACGTCGACAAGGGGATTTTCGTATCAGGCACGGAAGGCAACACCCCGAATGTCACCATTGAGGGTTTGACGATCACCGGCGCGTTCAATCCCAGCTACAATGGCGCCGGCATCAGATACCAGAGCGGCAATCTGACACTGATCAACGACACCATAGCCAACAATCAGGATGGAATTCTGGCGAGCCCTTCGTCAATAACACCGGCACGGTGATCGAGCAGGGGATTACCCTCGATCACAACGGCTCAACCAGCGGACTGGCGCACAATCAGTACATCGATGAGATCAACACTTTCATCATGGTCAATTCGGTGTCCGAGGATGCGATCCTGGGGCACGAGGTCAAGAGCCGGGCGTTCAACTCCATTATTGTCAATAACGTCATACAGGATACCGCCACGGGCACAGCTTCCTATGCGATCGACCTGCCGAATGGCGGCAACGCGATCGTTCAGGGCAATACGATTGAAAAGGGCCCTGATTCCCAAAGCAGTGTCATGATCCACTACGGCGGTCCGCAGGAAGTCAATCCCGGCTCGCTTATTGTCAGCAACAACACGCTGATCGACGACTATTCGACGCCAAAATCCGTCATCCCGGTGTGGAATCAGACGCTCAGCACCAATGTGACCGTAACCGGGAACACGTTCAAGGATAACACGCCCAGCACAGTTCTGAACGGACCAGGCACTCAGGCGGGAAATGCTGCGGCAAATGGCGCGCTCTTGGCTTCCTCCACTAGTTCGTCGCCATCGACCACAGGCACGACGGTCAACTATTCCACGGTTAACATCGCGCAAACCTATACGTTTCACGCCACCGGTTACACCGTTATTGGTGGCGCCGGACTGTTGACCGTTCCTAACGGCGGCAACGGTGACATCGTCGTGGGTGGCTCGGGCGGCATTAATTTCACCGGCTTCGGCGGCATGGTTTACACGGCCGCCCACAGCTCGAACGCCTTGACACTCACAGGAGCTGTCGCGGTCCAGAGCGCCGGCAGTGATACTATTGTGGTCCAGGGCAACAATGCCAGCGTCACAATGGACGGTACTGCCACCGTTACCAACTCCACGAGCGGCGCAGTGAATTTTTTCGCTGGGGGCGATGTGACGATACATGAATCCGGCCACGCGAATGAGAGCATATCCATTCTCTCCGGCGGCACGGTGACCGAGGATGGCACCACGAAGGTGCAGAACATCTCGGACCAGGGCGGCACGTTCATCTTCAACACCGGAACCAATTCAGGCTCCTTTTCGGGCTACATTCTGGGGTCCTCGGTTTCAGCCAAGGCGGTCAACCTGACGACTTGGCAAAACCCGTTCATGCAGAACAGCATCACTGCCACCGCAGGCAACTACAACCTCGCATTGGATGGCGGGGGAAACGTGGATGCACACGCTGATTCCGGCACGATCAACATAACCAATTCGAATGCACCAATGAGCTTCATCGGCGGTTCGGGCAGCACCACGATCAACACGGGTTCCATCGCGGCGCATATCGTCATGGGGTCCGGCACTACCAGCGTCACCGGACTGAAAACCGCCCCGGCATCCACCTACGAGGTCGATCTCGGCATCAGCAACGGTGGCACGATGACGATCGGCGACTTCAAGTCAGGCGTCGATCACTTGGTGCTCGGGGCGGGCGTCGCCATTGCTAGCCAATCGGTGATCAGCGGCGCGCTCCACATCAACACCAGCAACAACGCGCACGTGATCCTCAGCGGAGTTCACAGCCTATGACCTGCTACGGACCTTCCCCGGCCGTCGCCGGGGAAGCCTCCGGCGTTCAATCGCCAACCGCCCGCAGCAACGGCCGCTTCGTGGCGGACAGTTCCTCGTATACGCTCACGTAATCCTCGGCCATCCGCCGAGAGGTGAACCGGCGTTCGAACTGGGCGCGAACGCCCCGGCGGTCCAACTTGTCGAGATTGCCGATCGCCGCCACCGCTGCGGCCTCGTCCGGCACGATGAAGCCGGTCAAGCCATGGTCGATCACCTCGGGCACCGAGCCGCGATTGAACGCCACCACCGGCGTGCCGCACGCCATCGCTTCGATCATCACCAGGCCGAACGGTTCGGGCCAGTCGATGGGAAACATCAGCGCGTGTGCGCCGGACAGAAAGTCTGGCTTCTGTCGGTCGTTGATCTCGCCGACGTACTCAACATGTGGGCTGCGCGCGACAAGGGGGCCGATCTCGTTGTCCCAGTAGGCCTGGTCGGCAACGTCGATCTTGGCGGCAATCTTCAGCTTCACGCCAGCCTCACCGGTGATCCGGATCGCCTTGTCCACGCCCTTCTCTGGTGAGATGCGGCCGAGGAATGCGAAATACTCCTGCGAAACGGGCTGCGGCGTTAGCAACCGCTCCGGCATCCCGTGCAGCACCGTGCGAACCCAATTGAGCCGGGGATCGGCCGGCGCTGGTGATCGGAAATCGACACGAACGGCGCGTCCGGGAACGTCTCGTAGATCACCTTGAATTCCGGAAGATCCAGCCGCCCGTGCAGCGTGGTGACGAAGGGCGTGCCCTGCCGGCTGAAAAGGGAAAGCGGGAAATAGTCGGTGTGAAAGTGCAGCACGTCGAACTCGGGGGCGCGACGGCGCACGAGCTCCATCATGCGCATATAATAAGCGATCCAGTCCTTCACCGTAGGGTCGAGACGCAAGGCTTCCTCGCGCATCGGCGCCAAGGTCGCGGACGTGATGGAATCGCCGCTGGCAAACAGCGTGACGTCGTGGCCCATGGCCACAAGGGCTTCGGTGAGGGAATAGACCACGCGTTCGGTGCCGCCGTACAGCTTTGGGGGCACCGCCTCGAACAGCGGCGCGATCTGAGCAATGCGCATAGTAAAAGACCCCTTTGTTCTTTCGCTTTACCCGGCAGAATTATTCAACAACTGGCGCTTGACTTTGCTCCTGCTCAGGCTCTATCAATTATGAGTTATGGTTACCGAATGTGGCGGAAATCCGGCGCATTTCGTGGCGGAAATGGGCAAGTAAGGAGCCTTCTGGGGCCATGCCACGCATCGTTCGACCGCGGCCGCTGCGCTTTCTCGGCGGTTACGTCGCGCGCCATCCCTGGGGCCATGCCATCATTCTTGCCGCGGTCGTCGGTGCCGTTATCTGCAGCGTCTCGACGCAATACGGTCTCAAGCATCTGATCGATTGCGTCGCCGCCGGACCAGCCGCCCATCCGCCGGTCTGGTTCGCCTTCGCCCTGCTCTGCGCCTTCATCGCCGCCGACAATCTGCTCTGGCGTGTCGGCGGCTGGGCCGCAGCCCGCATCTTTGTCGCGGTCACCGGCGATATCCGTCGCGACCTGTTCGCCCACCTGACCGGGCATTCGCAAAGCTGGTTCGCCGAACGTCAGCCGGGTGCCCTGGCCGGCCGCATCTCCGCCACCGCCGAAGCCGCGTTCACGGTGGAAAACACCGGCGCGTGGAACGTCCTACCCCCCTGCATCGCCGTGGTCTGCTCCATTCTGTTCATCGGCTCAGTCAATCCGCCGCTCGCCGCCGCCCTGGTGCTGATCGCGGGCGCGCTCGGCTCGCTCGTCTATGTGCTGGCGCGGCGTGGCACCGACCTGCACCGCGCCTATGCATCCCGCGCCGCCAGCCTGGATGGGGAGCTGGTCGATGTCGTCTCCAACATGGGCGTGGTGCGCGCCTTCGGCGCCACCCTGCGGGAATGCCAGCGCATCGGCACCCGCATCAGCGCGGAGATGACCGCCCGCCGCGGCAGCCTCTATTACCTGGAGAAACTCCGGCTGATCCACGCGGGACTGACCGCCTTGCTCACCGCCGGCGTCGTCGCGGTCGGGATCATGCTCTGGCAACGCGGCCAGGCCAGCGTGGGAGACATCGCGCTGCTGACCGCACTCGCCATGACGATCCTGAACTGCACCCGCGATCTGGCCGTCGCCCTGGTGAACCTGACCCAGCAGGTCGCCCGGCTGGAGGAAGCCATCGGCGCCCTGCTTCTGCCGCACGACATGGCCGATCGTCCCGACGCAGCGGAATTGCACGCCGCAGTGGGCCGCGTGTCCTTCCAGGGCGCCTGCTTCTCCTACCCCGAGCGCGCGCCGGTGCTGCACGACTTCAATCTGGAGATCCGGCCCGGCGAACGGGTCGGCCTGGTCGGCGCCTCGGGCGCCGGCAAGTCCACCGTGCTCGCCCTGCTGCAGCGCTTCTACGATCTGTCGTCCGGCCACATCCGCATCGATGGACAGGACATCAGCCGCGTCACCCAGGACACTCTGCGCGGAGTCATGGCGATCGTGCCGCAGGACATCAGCCTGTTCCATCGCAGTGTGTTGGAAAATATCCGCTACGCCCGCCCCACCGCGACCGCAACCGAAGTGATGGCCGCCGCCGACATGGCGCACTGCCGAGACTTCATCGAGGCGCTGCCCCAGGGGTTCGACACCATCGTAGGGGATCGCGGCGTGAAACTATCCGGCGGCCAGCGCCAGCGCCTGGCGATTGCGCGGGCGCTGCTGAAGAACGCGCCGATCCTGCTGCTCGACGAGGCGACAAGCGCGCTCGACACCGAAAGCGAGCGGGCGATCCAGGCGGCCCTCGACCGGCTGATGCAGGGCCGGACGGTGATCGCCATTGCTCACCGGCTGTCCACGCTCAGCAATTTCGATCGCATCATCGTGATGGATCACGGCCGGATCGTCGATGACGGCCCGCCGGAGGTGCTCGCCCTGCGCCCCGGCCCATACCGTGATCTGTTGCGTCAGCAGACGATGGAGGTCCTGCCGGAAGCCGCATGACGGACCGGCCACGCCTGATCGTCGTCTCGAACCGCGTCGCGCCGATCACGGAAGGGGAGCCAACTGCCGGCGGTCTCGCGGCCGGCGTGCTGGACGCGTTGAACGCCACAAGGGGCGAAACGCAAGGTGGCATCTGGTTCGGCTGGAGCGGCGAGGTCTCCACCGACACGAGCCCGCCGTCCATGCCGGGCGAACCATCGGCGCCATCAGCGTGATCACGATGGACCTGTCGCGGCACGACTATGACGAGTTCTATCGTGGCTTCGCCAACGGCGCGCTGTGGCCCGTGCTGCATTACCAGATCGCCCTGGCACGGTTCGACTGGGCGGACTTCGCCGGCTACCGCCGGGTCAATGCGCTGTTCGCCCGCAATCTGGCTGCCCTGCTCCGGCCCAACGACCTGATCTGGGCGCATGATTACCACCTGCTCTGCCTGGCCGAGGCGCTTCGCGCCCAGGGCGTGCGCAATCGCATCGGGCTGTTTCTGCACACCCCGTTCCCCGAACCGGGCGTGCTGATGACCCTGCCGGCCCACGCCGAACTGGTGCAGGCGATGACCGCGTTTGATCTGCTCGGCTTCCAGACCGAGACCGACCGCATCGCATTCAGCGACTATGTGCACCGGCATCTCGCGCCGGCCGTCCCGCCGCGCACGGGGGTCTATCCCATCGGCGTGCATATCGAGCAGGCGCAAGAAGCGGCGGAAGGAGCGGGGCAACGACGGCAGGCATTGCGACTGCGGGACAGCCTGCGCGGGCGGCCGCTGATCATCAGCGTGGACCGGCTGGATTACTCCAAGGGACTGCGCCAGCAATTCCTGGCCTATGAACGCTTCCTGCAGGACTACGCCGAAGGGCAGGTGGTGTTCATGCAGATCGCCCCACCCTCCCGCTCCGACGTGCAGACCTACCGGGAGATCCGGCGCGAGTTGGAGGCCGAGACCGGACGCATTAACGGCCGCTTCGCCGATCTCGACTGGGTGCCGCTGCGCTACCTCAACCGCGGCTTTCCCCGCAGCGCCCTGATGCCGCTTTATGCCGAGGCGCGGGTCGGGCTGGTGACGCCGCTGCGCGACGGCATGAACCTGGTGGCCAAGGAGTATTGCGCCGCGCAGGATCCCGCCGATCCGGGCGTCCTGGTGCTGTCGCAGTTTGCCGGGGCCGCGGCGGAACTCGAAGCGGCGCTGATCGTCAATCCATATGACGAAGCGGGCATGGCCGCGGCACTGGATCGGGCGCTGCGGATGCCGCCCGAGGAACGGCGGGCGCGCCACGCCTCCCTGCTGGAGGTCATGCGGCGCAACAGCCTGGATGCCTGGCGCGACCGGTTCCTGGGGGATCTGGTGGACCACCCCACCTGCCCTTGCGGGGTGTGAAGCATTTCAGAGCCAGCCGGCCCCCCCGCGCGTAGGTATCCTCTCGACACTCTTCCACAGCGAGCCTCCTGGTTCGCAGCGGGTCCCCAGAGCGCTTGATTGCCCGCGGGAGAGTTCGGCGGTTCAGGTTCCCCGGTTACCTGACCCCGCTTTCTCGTCGGGCCGGACCGCGTTGTCCGGCCCGACACTTTTTCCTGATCGCACGTTTCGCGGCGGAACTCCGATGCGCAGGCCCGCGCTCTCTTCTGCGCAGCAAGGGGAGCCCAGCGATGTATCACCACGTCAAGAAACTCATGTACACGGTGCGGGTTGACGATCCCGACCCGCGCTTCGGTAACATGTTGTTGGAACAGTTCGGCGGCGCCAACGGCGAGCTTGCCGCCGCCATGCAGTACACGGTGCAGGGCATCAACACGGACGATCCGGGTCTGAAGGACCTGTTCATGGACATCGGAACGGAGGAGATCAGCCATCTGGAGATAATCGGCAATCTCGCGCGGATGCACCTCAGGCCGCTGAAGGAAGGCAAGGATTTTCGCGCCGACCCGTTGATGGCGATCTGCGGCGGGGGCGGTGTAAACCTGTATAATTCTCAGGGCAACGCATGGACCGCAGACTATCTGAAAGTCTCCGGCCAGCCCGAGGTCGATCTGCGCAACGACATCGCCGCCGAGGCACGCGCCAAAATCGTCTATGAGCGCTTGATCAACCAGTGCGACGACGCAGGCAGCAAGGACGCGCTGCAGTTCCTGATGACCCGCGAGATCACCCATATGAAGGCGTTCATGCTGGGGCTCGAGAGCCTGGGCAAGGGACCGCTGGAGATCGGCAAGCTTCCGCCCACGCCCGGACTGGTGGATCAATTTTTCAATGATTCGACCGGCGAGGGTGAGTTCGGCGCGAAGGATATGGAAGGGCCGTGGAATAACGGTGGGGCGTTCGAACGGGTGGACAACCCTGCCTTCAATCCGGAACGCATGAAGCTTACCGGCGTCGGCGCCCACGGAGGCGCCCAGGGAGGCACTCAGGCAAAGCGCAAGTAGCGTTGCCGTCCTGTCCTGCCCTCCTATGATGCCGCCGCATCACGGGAGGGCAGGATGGAGGCGAACACGCGGTGGAAGCGGCGACCCGAGGGCTCCGACCTGGGGCGATTTCGGCCGGGATGACGAACTCGGCCGGCTCAATCTGGTAACACCCCGCAAAGTCCTGCAGGGCATAGCCGAGGTGCGCCACGGCCTTACATTCTGCCTGTCGCTGCCGCTCGATTACCCCGGCGGGTCGGTCCTGAATCCGCGCCGCGCTCCACCGGAGTTGCGGCCCACCATGCGCAATGGGCGCCCGAACATGACTTACCCGTTGCGTTGCGACGACCCGACCGCAACCGACGTGATATGTGACGATCAGGTGCTGCTGACGCTGCAATACTCCACGCAGTGGGACAGCCTGGCGCATGTCGGTCAGATGTTCGATGTGGACGGCGATGGCGTGCCCGAAGACGTGTTCTACAACGGGTTCCGCGCCGGCGAGGATATCGTGGCCCGGTGCGCTACGATCGGGCGGGAAATGCCAGCCCGGTCGATGACGCGCCGGGTGCGCGGCACCTGGGCGTGGAGAACATGGCGCAAAGTTGCGTTCAGGGCCGCGGCGTGATGATCGATCTGCAGGCGCATTTCGGACGGACGGGCAAGATCGTCGGCTACGACGATCTGATGCAGGTGCTGGAGCGCGACCGGGTGGCGATCGAGGAAGGCGATTTCGTCTGCCTGCGCACCGGCTTCGCTCAGACCGTGCTGGAGATGAACAAGCAGCCCGATCCACGAATTCTGCACGCGACGAGCGCCGCACTGGATGGGCGGGATGAGCGGCTGCTGCGCTGGATCACCGACAGCGGGCTCGTGGCCTTGTTGGCGGACAACTACGCGGTGGAAGCCCATCCGGCGCGGCCATGCCTGGAGCGTATTGCGCCAGCTGCCGCTGCACGCGCATTGCCTGTTCAAGCTCGGCGTCTATTTGGGCGAGATGTGGTATCTGACGGAGCTGGCGGACTGGCTGCGGGAGAATGGCCGCAATCGGTTTCTGCTGACCGCTCCGCCGCTGCGCCTGCCCGGCGCGGTCGGGTCACCGGCAACGCCGGTTGCGACGGTGTAGCCCCAGGGCCTCAGCCGCGGATTGCAGCAAGGGCTTCGGCAATGCGTTGTGGCGCGTTCGGTCGGGCGTACATGCTCTCCATGTACGGGCGCAGCGCCGCCGTCCCTTCCAGCAACCCGAGTTCGTTGGCCCAGTCCAGCGTGTAGGCCACCACGACATCCGCGACCGTGAATTCATCCGTGGCGACGAAAGTGCGACCGGTCAGATGCGCATCCAGCACACCGGCAGCCGCCCGGAAATCAGCTTCAGCCAGCGGAATTTCGGCGGCCAGGCGCTTCTCCTCGGGATAGAAGCGGCGATGCTTGGCGATGCGCCACAATGGTTGCTCCATCTCAGTCGCCGCGAACAGCGCCCACTGGCTAACCCTTCCGCGTCCCGCAGAGTCGACAGGGATCAGGCGGTTCTCAGGGAACTTGTCCGCAAGATAGAGCGGAATCGCGACAGACTCCGTCAGCACCAGGTCGCCATCGGTCAGCACCGGTATTTTGCCTGAGGGATTAAGACGGCGGAACGCATCTGATTTGTGCTCACCGGTCGCCAGATTGACCACGACTGGCTCGAATGCGGCCCCCAGCTCCTGCAACGTCCAGCGAACCCGGATGGAGCGGGACGGCCCGAATTGGTACAGCTTCATCGCCTTCACTCCCATTGCCACGCGCGCCGCCTGAGTACCGGGGTGCGCGGTTCCGTCGTCCGCTGCTGTGGCGTCATGTCCAGCCAGTGCACCAGACGCTCGATCACCATGCGCGTCGGCAACGCCAGATCGAGCGCGAGTCGCCTCCCGTATGGGAAAGTAGCGCAAATCCTCCAGCTCGCCCGAGCCGGCGATGCGTGCCGCGTGCGTGCGCGGCATCCACCAGCAGGAAGCGGGCGTTGAAGCGGATCGGGCTGCCGGGCGGGGTGATCAGCCGGCAGAGATACTCAAGCGCATCCAGCGCCGGCGGATCGCCAAGCGTCAGTCCGGTTTCCTCCTGAAGCTCGCGCGCCGCGGCGACAGCGAGGCCGTGCGCCAGCGCCGGATTGGCCGCCTTTTCCAGCCGCGCACGGGTATGGGGCAGGAGCGGTGTGGCGCACGCACGCCGCAGATCCGCGGCATCGACGGCACCGCCGGGAAAGACCAGCCGGTTGGGCATGAAACGATGGCGGGCGCCCCGCATGCCCATGAGCATCTCCGGTTCCGCCGCGCCCTGACGCAGCACCACCAGGCTCGCGGCGTGGCGTGCGCGAACGGTGCGGCGTGGTGGGGTGGCGATGGCGCTGTCAGGCAAGGTCGAACCCGCGGGTGCGCAGATAGGCAGCAAAGCCGAAGCGCTCAGGCACCGAGAGCTGGCGGGCGACATTCTCGCTCCAGCCCGACACCCTCACGCGGTGGATAGACCTCGTTGTTCTTCAGGCTGCCGGGCGCGATCGGGATCGCGCGCGCGACGGCGTTCGTCATAGGCGGCGACATGCTCGAGCAGCGCGGCAGTCGTCGTAGCGTTCGTGGTGCACCACCACGGACGGCGGCAACCGCATGGAGAGGGGGCGGCGGAACACCGGCCAGCCGACCGTCAGACCCGCAACCGGATAGACGCCGGGCGGCAGGCCAAGCAGCGGGGACAGCTTTTCTATATGGTTGCGGACGTAGCTGATCGGGCAGGTGCCAAGGCCGGCGGCATCGGCGGCGGCGATGAACGCGCCCATGGCCAGGGCGCAATCCACCGCGGTGTTGAGGAACGTATCGAGGTTGTTGTTGGCGTGCGGCATGCTGTGATGTTCGCACAGGCGCTGACCTCGCCGCATGTCACCGCACCAGACCAGGAACACCGGCGCGGTGGCGATCCAGTCCATGGTGCCGATCCAGTCGGCAATGCGTTTGATCTTCGCCGCATCGCGCAGCACCACGACGGAGTATTGCTGCAAATCCGACTTGCTCGGCGCCGACTGTGCGGCGGCAAGCAATGCATTCAGCAGCGCGTCCGGTCACCGGTTCATCGCGATAGCGCCGTGTGACCCGCCGGTCGAGCAGCGGCGGCGGCAGCGGGAAGCTCGGCGGCTCGGCTGTCAGGCCGAACCGGGCCCGCAGCATCTCCGCGCTGGCATGCCTCCTCGGTCATGCGTCCGTCCCCTTCGCCGCGCCCGGCAGCGGAAGCCTTGCCGGAAGCGGCGCGGATCGCGCAAGGCTGACGCGAGCCACCGGAGGAGAAGCGCATGCCAGCACCGTACGACACGCATCGCGCGCAGATCAAAGCCATCCTGCTCGCCTGGGGCATGCCGGAGGAGAACGCCGAGCCGACCGCCGACATGCTCGCCTGGGCCGATCTGCACGGGGTGGACAGCCACGGCATATCGCTGCTGCCCGGCTACGACCGGCTGCGCCGGAACGGACGGATCAAGCTGGATGCGCGGCCGGAGATCGTGCGTGAGACACCAGTGTCCGCGCTGGTCGATGGCGGCGGCGGGCTGGGGCACGTGCCGGCGCAATTCGCGATGCAGACGGCGATCGACAAGGCGAAGAGAGTCCGGGCTGGCGGCCGTGGCGGTGCGCAACTCGGCGCATTTCGGCGCCACCGGATTTTATACGCTGATGGCGGCGGAGGCGGGGCTGATCGGCATGGCCTGCACCTCGGCCGGCGGCATTCAGGTGGCGCCGACCTTCGGCAAGCAGGCGCGGCTGGGCACCGATCCCTGGTCCTTCGCCGCCCCCAGCGCCGATGGCAGGCCCTTCCTGCTCGACATGGCGACCACCACGGTCGCCGCGGGCAAGCTGCGCAACAAGCAGAACGAGGGATTGCCGGCGCCGGCCGGCTGGGTGCTGACGAAGGATGGCCAGCCCAGCACCGATCCCGCCGAGGCGCGGGAGAAGGGCGGGTTCATGACCTCGCTCGGCGGGTCGCCGGAGAATTCAAGTTACAAGGGATACGGCCTGGCGGTGATGGTGAACATCCTGGCGTCCTGCCTGTCGGGCGCGACGCTGATCACCGACCCGATGCACACGAAGAAGCCGCAGGGACCGGATATCGGGCATTTCTTCATGGCGATCGATCCCGGGCTGTTCCGCGAGGCCGGAGGAGTTCCAGGCCGATGTGGCGCGGTTCATGGCGATCTGCGCGCGACCACACCGATCGATCCGGCGCAGCCGGTGATGATCGCCGGCGATCCGCAGCGGAACATGCCGCAGCGGCGGATGCGCGGACGGCATTCCGGTGCTGCCCGGACTGCTGGCGCAGATCGGCAGATCGCCCAGGCCTCCGCCGCGCCGTGGCTGCTGGATTGAACGGCCGATGGTTTCGCCGTCATCGGTGCCGGATTCGGCCGGACCGGCACGCATTCGCTCAAGCTCGCGCTGGAACAGCTCGGCTTCGGCCCGTGCTATCACATGATCGAAGTGGTGCGCTCGCCCGAGCATGGCCAGCACTGGATCGATGCCGCCGAGGGCCGCGCGGTGGACTGGAACACGGTCTTCGCCGGCTACCGCGCCACGGTCGATTGGCCGGCGTGCGATTATTGGCGCGAACTGGCGCTGGCTTTTCCCGACGCCAAGGTGATCCTGAGTGTCCGCGACCCGGAAAGCTGGTACCGCAGCACCCAAGGCACCATCTTCAATGAAGCGAACCGCGCGCGCCTCGCCGGCAACCCGCACATGTTGCGCATCATGCAGGCCATCGCCGAGCATCATTTTGCCGGCTCCCTGGCGGACAAGGACGGGCTGATCGCCGCCTTCAACCGGCACAACGCGGCGGTGCAGAACGCCATTCCTGCCGCGCGTCTGCTGGTCTACAGGCGGCGCAGGGGTGGGACCCGCTGTGCCGGTTTCTGGGTGTGCCGGTTCCATCCGCGCCGTATCCCGCGACAAACTCCACCGAGGAATTCCAGGCTCGTGTCAGGCAGCCGGGTTGCTGACTTTTCGGTGGCTCACGCCTGCCGCAGCACCTCTGCCATCACGCCCAAAGCCTGGTCCACCTGCGCCGCGCCGACATCCAGATGCAGGCAGGCGCGCCCGCGATACGGCGCGCCGCCGGTGGACACCAGCACGCCCTTCTGGCGCAGCCGCGCCGCGAATTCCGCCGCCGCCAGTCCGGTTCCGCTCGTATCGAAAAAAATCAGATTGGTTTCGGGTTCCTCCTCGACACGCAGGCCCGGCAGCGCGTTCATCCCGCGCGCCAGCGCGCGTGCATTCGCGTGATCTTCGGCCAGCCGATCCACGTTATGATCCAGCGCATAGAGACACCCGGCCGCGGACAGCCCGCCCTGCCGCAACGCGCCGCCGAGGCGCTGCTTCCATCGCCAGGCCGCGCCGATGAACGATGTCGATCCCGCCAGCACCGCCCCCAGCGGGGCGCCAAGCCCCTTGGTGAAATCCAGCCAGACGCTGTCATAACCGTCGCACAGGGCGCGGCGGGCACGCCCAGCGCGACCGCCGCGTTCAGCAGCCGCGCGCCGTCCATGTGCGTCACCAGTCCATGCGCGTGCGCCACCTCGGCCACCGCGGCAAGCTGCGCCGCCGGCCAGCAGGCCCCGCCGCCCCGGTTCGCCGTCTGCTCTACCGCGACCAGGCGCTGCGGCGGACTGTAGCGGCTGGGAGGGCGAATCGCCGCGGCCAGCGTTTGGCGGTGAACATGCCGCGCGGCCCGCCGAGGCCGGTGACCATCACACCGGCGACCGCCCCGGGGGCGCCGCCCTCGCTGCCCTGGATGTGGGCGGTTTCATGTGCAAGCACCTCGTCGCCGGGACGGCAATGCGTGGCCAGGGCAATCTGGTTGCACATGGACCGGTCGGCAGGAACATCGCGGCCTGCTTGCCCAGCAGCGCGGCGACACGGTCGCACAACGCCCAGATCGTGGTCGGAGCCGATCTGCTCGTCACCGATCTCCGCCTCCATCATGGCCTGTTTCATGCGGGCCGACGGCTTGGTCTGCGTGTCGGACGACAGATTGACCCGGATGGGAATGGAGAAGTCGAACCGCGCCGGTTGGTAACTCATGGCGCGCAGCATGCCCTGTGGGAGTCGCTGCGCCAACCCGGCTGGGAAGCCCGGCTGCGACATATGGGCGGCCGGCAGCAACGTTCCCGTTCTGTTTGCCGCTCTGTGGGAATTCTGCTGCGTACCGAGATATTCTTGCGGCGAAGACCATGATCAGCTAGGCACTTAGCCGCGAGTCCTGAAGCAAACAAGTGAAGCGGGCGACGAGTTGCGTCGCCCGTGCCGGTACCGATTTTTGCGTTCACGGATCACGGAGGTCGTCAGCGAATAAAGTCCCGATGCGATCGCGACTGCTCTGTCCACCGCTCTACCCCGGGTCCTCGGCTGCGTCGCTGCCCTGGCTCTGCTTTCGGCCTGCGCCGGACAGGGACCCACGGAGGCGATCGATCAGACCGCTGAAGCCCAGCAATTCGCCACGCACGCGCGCGGCAATTATACCCCGCCAGGCCCGCCGGACGATCCCTGGGGACCCTACATCAAGGAAGCGGCCCATCGGTTCGATGTCCCCGATCTGTGGATTCGCGCGGTCATGTCGGTGGAATCCAACAATCAGGAATACCGCAACGGCCAGCTTATCATCTCCCCCAAGGGCGCGATGGGCCTGATGCAGGTGATGCCGGAGATGTACACCGATCTGGAGAGCCGCTACGGGCTGAGCGATGACCCGTACGATCCGCATGAAAACATCCTCGCCGGCGCCGCCTACCTGCGCGAAATGTACGACATGTACGGCAGCCCGGGATTCCTCGCCGTGTACAATGCCGGACCTCACCGGCTCGATGACTATCTCAGCAATGAACGTCGATGCCGTCGGAAACCCGCCGCTACGTCGCGATGATCGCGCCGATGATCCAGGGCATCTATCCGCAGCATCGCTCGCCGGCCGAGGCCTATGCGATGAACCAGCTTCCCTACGATATCCCCCCTGGGCTGCGCTACGGCGGCGGGCAGGTGCTGCTCGCCTCGGCCCATGTGGGCGGCCGTCACAAGGAAAAGAGCCACACCGTCCGCTACGCGCGGCTGCCCGAGCCGCCCGTGCCGCATGTCATGCTCGCCAGCGCCGGATCGGGGCCGTCGCGGGATGGCTTTCATCTGATTTCACAGGCAATGGCCGAGCCTGCGCCGATGGGCCATGGCAGCGGCTGGGCCGTGCAGGTCGGCGCCTATAGCCACCACGGTCAGGCGGAAAGCGCGGTGCACGTGGCCAAAGCCGAAGCGCACGCCACGTTGGGCGCAGCACATCCGATTGTTGCCAGCGTCCACCAGGCGCATGCCACGCTATGGCGCGCCCGGCTGACCGGGCTATCCAAGGAAAGCGCCCTCAAGGCCTGCGCCGCGCTGTCGCGCAGCCGCAAGAACTGCGTGGTGCTGTCGCCCGAATTCGCGGAGTTAGCACCCGACTGTTATACCAGGCGACCGAAAGGTCGACTGGTATGCGCGCGGGGTTGGTGGGGCGGCCGCGCGCGAAATCAAAGGGATACCAGCCGGCCGACAAAAGACCGAAGACAAGGATTCGGCCGGCTGGTATTACGCTCTCTCCGATCGGGTCAGGTGATCGGGGGATGGACAGCGCAACATTGCGGCGAATGGCGGTGCTTCGTGGCGTTTCCCCCCCGCGCGCACGTTGGCGCAGGCCATCGGGACCGCGGGGTTCATTCAGGCTGACCCGATCCGCGCGCCGGCCCGGGGCGCAGGATCTGATCCTGCGTCACCGGGTCGCCGGCTACCGCGCCGGTGACCTGGAACGGCGCTATCTCGAAGCTCGGGATCTGAGGAAGCCTATCTCTACGCCTACGGCTTCATGCCCACCGAGGTGCGAAACCCCTCTGTTGCGTGACATCACCCCGAGGGGGACACGACGGCCGCTTCATTCCGACCGGTCTGGCCGCCGACGTGCTTGCGTTCGTCCGTGAGCGGGGGACCGACACACCCGTGTCCGAGCTGGAGACGCAGTTCGGGGCCGAACGTCAGATCAATGGCTGGGGCTGGCTGTCTCGAAGGCGAGCGACACGGGCGCTCGTACATGCTGCTGCATCACGGTTCGTGCGGTGGTCCGGCGCGATGCCGGATCGGGTCTATGACGTGACCCGCCTGAGGTGCACACCGAACGGAACCCGCAGATACGCCTGGAAACCCCGGTGCTGTCGGGGGTCGCGTCCCTCGCGCTGGCCCCTGTTCCAGCCCCGACATTGAGTGCCGGCACGGCCCGGCTGGGGGCGATACGGTTTCTCGGTCCTCGGGCAGGAGCACACTCGTCGTCAGCACAATGGTTCTACACCGGAGCACTGGAGACCGCGGTTGTTGATGGTGTGCGCTATCTCTGGCCCGCGGCCGCCGGAGAACGTGATCGCATTGGTCGCGGCGCGCGCTTCCTCGCCCCGTTCGATCCGCTGGTCTGGGATCGCCGCCGGTTCGAGCATCTCTGGGGCTGGCCGTACCGCTTCGAGGCCTACACGCCGCCCGCCAACGTCAGCTCGGCTATTACGCCATGCCGCTGCTGTGGGGATCGGACGTCGTCGGCTGGGTCAACGCCCGGGCGACGCCGGAAGGCCGCCTGGATGTGAAGCCCGGCTTCGTCGGACGCAGACCAGGTGCGGATTTTCAGCGCGCATTCGACGCCGAGGTTGAGCGTCTGCGGAGCTTCCTCACCCGGCCGCCTCTTCCTCCGTCAGCCCGCGTCGCGGTAAATCCGCACGTCGTCTCCCACGGCAGCACGCCGACGCGATCCGCCCATTCCTGCCAGCGCGCGGCAGAGATCCGCGACGATGTCCGGATGCTGCGACCGCAAGATCGTCAAGTTCAGTGCGATCGGCATTGATGATCGTAGAGTTCCCAATCGCGCGGATATTCGCGCACCAGCTTCCACGGCCGAGCCGGATCGCCGCATTGCCAGTATGCTCCCAGAACAAGCGGCACCACGGATCGAGCGCCTGCGCCGCGGCATCGCGGCAACATGCTGCGGCCTTCCAGCGGTTCCAGTCCCGTCCGATGGAAGGCGGCGGGTATCGCGCGCCGGTCGCCTCGATGACGGTCGGCACCAAATCCACCAACTGGAACGGCTGCTCCACCACCGCGCCGGCTGGCAGCCCGGCCGCCGGCCAGTGCAGGATCAGAGGGGTCGCGATCCCGCCCTCATGCACCCAGCGCTTGTAGAACCGGAACGGCGTGTTGGACAGATTGGCCCAGGCCCGGCCGTAGCTGGCATAGGTGTCGTCCGGCCCCGGGACGATATCCGGCGTGTTGCCGATCCGCATCGGCTGCCCCGTGTTTGCCGGTGCGCGGGCAGGATGTCCGTGCCGATTGCCAGAATGTCTCGATGCTCGAACAGCGGCAGATCCTCGGGCGAGGCGCCGTTGTCGGAAAGGAAGATGCAGCAGCGTGTTCGTCAGCTCGCCGGCAGTCCCGCAGCGCCTCGAGATCCGGCCGATGCCGCGGTCCATGCGATCGATCATGCGCGGCATAGACCTGCATGCGGCGAAGCTGCCAGGCTTGGTCGATCGCGCCTCGGTCCCAGGCCGGCTGCGTCGGATCGCGGTCGCTCAGGTTGGTGTCCGGCCGGCAGCACGCCTTCGGCGACCAGCCGCGCGCATGCGCTCGACCCGCAGCCCGTCCCAGCCCGCATCGAACACGCCGTCATACTGCGCTATGTCCGCTCGGCGCGTGCAGCGGCCAGTGCGGCGCGGTGAACGCGGCGTAGAGGAAGAACGGCGGTCCGCGCCGGCTGCGGCGTGCTCGGCGATGAAGCGCGACCGCCTCCGCGCGATCGCGTCGGTGTAGAAGAAGTCGGGCGCGTTCGCTTCGTCGGAGGCATCCGCTTCGCCACGCGTCAGCGTACCCGGCTGATAGAAGCTGCCACAGCCGGTCAGCGTGCCGAAGAACCGATCGAAACCGCGCCGCGTCGGCCAGGCGTCGTTCGGGACGTGCATATCCGATCGCCAGATGCCACTTGCCGGAGAGGCACGTTGCGTAGCCTGGCGCGCGCAAGATTTCGGCAAGCGTGGCGCAATGATCGGTTCAGAGTTGCCGCGATAGCCGTGCGGCCGGTCATCATTGGTCAGCACGCCGATGCCGGTCTGGTGCGGATGCAGCCCGGTGAGCAGCGAGGCGCGCGACGGGCTGCACCGCGCAGTGTTGTAGAAATGCGAAAACCGCACGCCCGCCGCGGCCGAGCGCGTCGAGATGTGGGCGTCTCGATCTCCCCGCCATAGCAGCCGATATCGGAAAAGCCCATGTCGTCGGCAAGGATCAGCACGACATGGGGCCGGTCGCGCACTGCCATGCGCGATCTCCTTCCGCGCCCGTCGGCTGTGTGAGGAATCCCGCGTTCTTGACGATTTCGGTGAGCTCGGTCTCGAGCCGGTCCAGCCCATCTTCGAGCTTCACCTCGCCGGAGCCGATCTGGCTGAGCGTCTGCTCGGTCGCGTCCAGCATCGCCGCATGCGAACACGTAGCGCGGCGAGCGGCGGACCATCGGCATCGAAGCCATCAGCGCCTCCAGATACGGCCGGTCCGGCTGTCGACCTCTCGCACACATCGCTGCCGCGTCGGGATGCCGCCCGCGCGACGAAGTTCTCCTGCTGCTGGCGCTCCAGCATCCACAGAATGAAGTCGGCCGCGGCTTTCTGCCGCGGCTCGCTCTGCTGCGCGGGCACAGCACAAGCGTCCAGGTGCCGCTGGTCGGGCGCCGCGTGCCCGGTCGGAGCCGGCAGGGACGACGGCGTAGCCGAACTTCCCGACCATGGGGACCGCTGCGGGTCCTCGAGCTGCGCTGCCGCCGCAGCGACGAAATGCCCCTGCAGCGCCTGGCCGCCCTCCATCAGGGCGATCACGTCGGCCTGGCCCACGGTCTGCGGCTTGGGCGGCCCGAGTTCCAGCAGCCGGCGGAAGGTGCCGTCGCCTGCCTGGGCCGCCTCGGTGTTAACGGCGGGCGTCCAGTCCTTCCCCTCATCGGCAAACCAGTTGCCGCCGTAACTGTAGAACACCGGCATGTATTCGTAGGTCACCGATGCGCCACCCGTGGTCGGCTGGCCGCGCGTCACATAGCGTACTTCATGATGCCGGCCTGCGGGCGCTTCGGCCGTTTGCGATCGCCTCGTCCCACGTCGTGGCGGCTTCAGATCGAGTTTCTGGTACAGGTCCTTGCGATAGACCAGCAGGTCGACATTGCCGTTTAGCGGCAGCCCCATGAGCCGCCCCTGTCGGGTTGAAGACGTGCGCAGCGCCTTGTCCCAGAACGGCAGGCCGTCATAGGTCAAAATGTCGGGATCAAGCTTCAGCCCGGGAACGACATCATCGAGCGGGCGTACCCAGCCATTATCGTAGAACTGCCCGGTCCAGCCCTCGTCGATCTGAAAGACGTCGAACGGCACGCTGCCGGTCTGGATCGCATTCGAGCATCTGCGTCCGCATGCCCGCCATAGGGGAACGGCCGCAGCGTGACTCTTGATTCCGCGTTCGCCTCGTAATCCGCGGCGACCTTCTGATAGGCCGGAAGCCACGGCGTAACGCCGGCGACAGCACGATCAGCTCGGTAACTGCCGCCGCCGCCGCGCGCTGCCCAGCAGTCAAGCCCTGCCCGTCGCCGCGGGCTCGCGACCAGTCCCGCGAGCGCCGCGGCCGACATCCCGGCGCCCAGGCCCCGAGCACGCTTGCGGCGCCCGATGTTGCCCGTATCCTCGCGTCGATCGCTCTACGGTCATTGGCCTCCCGTCGCCGCAAACTCTAGGTCGTTCATCCCCCCTCAGCTCCTTGACCGCGCCCCGCGTCAGCCCGGCGACGATGAGGCGGCCGCCGCGCAGCTGAGCAGGATGATCGGCAGCACCGCGAGAGCTGCCCGCCGCCGCCATCTCGTCCCCAGTGGATATCATAGGGCTGCACCATCGAGGCAATGCCGACCGTCAGCGGCGCCGTCGTGCCGCCCGACGTCATGGTCAGCCCCATCAGGAACTCGTTCCAGGTCATGATGGCGGTGAACAGGCATGCCGCTGCCAGCGCCGGGCGTCACCAGCGGCAGCATGATCTGTAGCAGGACCCGCGCTTCGCCGGCGCCGTCGATGATGGCGGCTTCCCGCAGCGCAGGCGGCACCTCATCGAGGCCAGCTTCATCAGCAGCGTCGCGAACGGCAGGTTCAGCACCGTGTTGACCAGGATCAGCCCGGGTATGCGTGCCGAGCAGCTCCGATCTGAGCGAGGGTGACATAGAGGCCGGGGACCAGTGCCATCGGCGGCATCAGCGGCAGCACGGCGCAGGACGCCAGCACGGGGATCGTGAGCCAGCGGCTGATGCGCAGCTTGGCGAGCCCGTAGTCCGGTCACCGCGGCGATGCTGCCGCAAAGTGCCACGGTCCCCAGGACAATGATCACGCTGTTCAGCATCTGTGTGGCGTAGGGTTGGTCCGGTGCCCACAGGGCGGCGATATTGTTCAGGGTGAAATCGAAGTTCCACGACGGCGTGATGATCACCCGGTCCGGCTGGATCGACAGCAGCACCATCCACACGATTGGCAGAGTAAACACCAGCAGCAGAACAAGCAGCGGCAGGTCGGTCGCGACGTGAGATCGTGTGCGGTGCGGCCGCGCGGTTCGGGACGCGGGTGACGTTTCAGCGACACGCCGGCGCGCATCGCTCGCCGCAACGCCTCTCACGACGCCAGCCCCACCTGCAACGCGCGGCGCCCGGCGAGCGTCAAAAGAACCGCGCACATCACCAGTACCAGGACCACGACGCTGAACGCCGCACCGTAGCCCAGATTGAGTTGGTCGAAGAAGACATCGCGGATGTGCAGGGACACAAGCGTGGTCGCCTGATCCGGCCCGCCCGCGGTGAGCAGGTACATTTCATCGAAGGCTTTCACCCCCATCACGGCGCGGATGAAGATCGTCGCCGCGATGGCGGGCCACAGCAGCGGAAGCTGGATGAACCACATCAGCGTCCATTCCGTGGCGCCGTCACAACGCGCAGCCTCGATGAGCTCGCCATCGAGCGAGCAAAGCGCGCTGTAGATCAGAAGGAACGCAACCGGCGTCCAGTGCCAGACATCGACCAGAATGATCGCCAGCATTGCGCCGACATGGGTTCCCAGCCAGGATTGCTCCGGCAGGCCCAACGTATCCAGGATCCTGTTCAGCAAGCCGACATTGGGGCTCAACACCAGCAACCAGATGACGCTGACGACCACCGGCGTGACCACCGCGGGCCAGATCACCAGCAACCGCGCCGCATGGCGCAACACCACCGTGCGATGCACCAGCAGCGCGAGCATGATGCCGAGCAGCACGCTCAGGCTCACGGTGGCGACGACGAAAATCACCGTCACGATGATGGAATGCAGTGCTGCCGGATCCCCCGCAACCTCCAGGAAGTTCGCAAAACCCGCACCGCTCCACACAAATCGCCCCTGCACGATGCGAATGTGCGAAAATGCCATGATGACCACTTGCGCGAGCGAGTAGCCCGCAAAAACCAGCACCATGACCAGGAACGGCACCATGCTGAGCGGCCCGAACCACCCACCTCCGCCGCGTTTCGTCACAGCAGACGGCACAGGCGCAGCGAATCCAGGATTGCCGCGGCAATGTTCCGGCTGGCCACCGCGTCGCCGACCCGGTGCAGCTCGAACGCTCCGGCCACCTCGCGCGGCTGCGGGCGAGCGCGACCAGTGCGTCGATATCGGTAACCCCGTCGTTGCACGACGTCGCGCAGGGACTGGAACAGCTCGTCGGCCGGCATGCGTGCCATGCTCCACGATCATCTGGTCGCCGGTCAGCGTGGTCTGCTGCTCGGTCGCCAGATGTTGCGAACGACGATCGCCAGCCGGTTGCCGACACGCTCCACGCGCTTGATCCGCTGGTCGAACACGGTGGGGATCTCCAGCCGGTACAGCTCACGTTTCCAGATCGCCCGCTCCGAATAGGTCAGCTCCTGCGCCAGCTGCCCATCGATCGACACGAAGGTGCACGGCACGCCTTGGCGTGCGGCCGTCTCGGCCAGCAGCGGGCCGGGATGGCGGCCGGTGCCGTCGTATACGATGATCTCCTGGCCGAGCGGCACGGCGCCGGTCAGCGCGTCCCATACGCTGGTGCAATGCGACGCGCCGTCGATCCAGTCGAGGTCCGGCACGCCGCCGGTCGCGACCACCACCACCTCCGGGCGTTCGCGCAGCACGTCGTCCGGCTCGGCAAAGGCGTTCAGCCGGATTTCGACCCCGAGCCGCTCGAGTTCGCGCGCCCGCCAGTCCACCATGCCGATCAGGTCGCGGCGCCAACCGCCGCGCGCGCCGAGCAGCACCTGCCCGCCAAGCCGCGGCGCGCCTTCGAACAGCACGCACGGAATGGCCGCGCTCCGCGCGAGACGCGCGCGGCTTCCAGCCCGGCCGGGCCGCCGCCGACCACGACCACCCGGCGGGCGGCGGGCGGCGCGGCGCGATGTCGTGGCCGAGCGAGAGTTCCCGTCCGGTGGCCGGGTTGTGCAGACAGTGCGGCCGGTACTGCGATTGGCAATGCGTCGCGCCGACGCAGGGCCGGATGCGCTCCTCCTGCCCGGCTTGCAATTTTGCGACGATATGCGGGTCGGCGATATGCGCGCGCGTCATCGCCACCATGTCGAGCAGATCTTCGCGGATGGCGTGGCGCGCGGTGGCGATATCGGAGATGCGTGCCGCGTGAAATACCGGCAGCCGCACTTCGCGCTTGAACGCGCCGACGCGGCTGCAGCCAGGGCGCGATCGGCGAGGCCATGCCCGGCATGTTGTGCACGGCCAGCGCCACTTCGGTATCCATGCGGCCGTAGATCGCGTTGAAGAAGTCGATGCAGCCGCTGGACTGGAAAATCTGCGCGGCGCGCACGCAGTCATCGAAGGAAAGTCCCTCGGGATCGGCTTCGTCCACGACGTAGCGGAAGCCGACCAGGAAGCGGTCGCCGATGCGCCGGCGGATCTCCTCGAACACCATCAGTCCGAAGCGGCAGCGATTTTCCAGCGAGCCGCCGAACCCGTCAGTGCGCCGATTGGTCTTCGGCGAGAGGAACTGGCCGATCAGATGGCCGCCCGCCAGCGTCTCGATGCCGTCCAGCCCGCCTTCCTGGCAGCGCCACGCTGCCTCGGCGTAGGCGTGCACCACGCGGTCGATGTCGTGGCGGTCCATTTCCTTCGGGAAGGAGCGGTGCATCGTCTCGCGGATCGGCGAGGGCGCGATCGTCGGCAGCCAGTCCCCGGCATAGGATTCGCCGCGCCGGCCGAGATGGGTGATCTGGCACATCAGCGCCGCGCCATGGGCGTGGATGCGCGTCCGAGAATTGCCTGCAGCCACGGGATGATGGCGTCGGTGCCGACATTGAGCTGGCTGAACACGTTGGGCGAATCGGCCGCGACGTTGGAGGAGCCGCCGAACATGGTCAGCGCGATGCCGCCGCGCGCCTTTTCCTCGTGATAGCGCTGGTAGCGCTCCTTCGGCATGCCGTCTTCCTGCAAGCCGCAGGCATGGCTGGTGCTCATCACCCGGTTCTTGAGCACGAGATGGCGGATCGTCAGCGGCTGCAGCAGCGGGTCGGTGGTGGGGGCGACGTCTGGCATGGCGATCTTTCAGGTCAGGCGGACAAACCATCGGCGTAAAGACGCACAACACTGCGGATGTGGCTGCGCATTTCCTCGACGGCCACAGCGGCGTCGCGGCGCTGCAGTGCTTCGGCGATGCGGCGGTGCTCATCGACCGCGCGCAGCACGAAATCGCTGGGCTTCAGGCGGACCAGCCTGACCTTGTCGTGCAGGCCGGCAAGCTGGCGCAGCAGGACGCGTTGTCGGCCAGCGCTGGCGATGCTGCAGATGGAACGCGCTGTCGAGCCGGGAGAAGCGCGCGACATCGGCCGATTGCAGCGCCTCCTTCTGCCCGGCGACCATGGTCATCAGGTCGGCAAGAGCGGAATCGCCGGCACGTGCGGCACAGAGGCAGACCGACGCGGTCTCCAGCGCCTCCCGCACCTCGTAAATCTGGCGAACATCCACGGCGGAGAACTGGCGCGTCTGGTAAAACCGTCCGCGCCGGATGACCAATCCTTCATCGGTCAGCAGCTTGAGCGCTTCCCGCACCGGGGTCCGGCTGACGCCGAACTCGCTGGCCAGGGTCAGTTCCTGGAGCACTGCTCCCGGTTCGAACGAATGCGCGAGAATCCGGGACTTGACGTGCCCATAGACCTGGGCGCTCAGCCGCCCGGAGGACACGCTTGTTCCGTCCAGGATGTCGGGCGCGATGTCCAAGCCGGCCGATCCTCGTTCAGTATACTCGACGCGGCGGTAACATGTCTCGGCTGTGCTGTCGAGTGCAGAGCACCTCTGATCTGCGGGGCTTGCTTCTGCCTGCCAAAAAAGTGGGTATACTGAATCCGGTTCGCCCCCATTGGGAGACAGGACATGGCCAGCGGCCTGAGCGCATCACGGATCGGACGGCGGAGCTTGCTCCAGGCCGGCGCGGCGGTCGCGACCGGGCTTGTCGGTCGCGTCCATCGGCGCGCCGCGGCCGCGGACAGATCCGCGCCGCCATCACCGGATACAACGTCATCAACACGCTGGATCCGGCGCAGGCCGCGCTGATCCCGGAATTCTACATGATCTGGGGATCTACAACGCGCTGCTGAAGTTCGATGCCGACATGAAGCCGGTGCCGGACCTGGCGGAGTCGTTCAAGGTGGAGGATGACGGCGCGCTGACCTTCAAGCTGCGTTCCGGCGTCAAGTTCCATGACGGCAGCACGCTGACATCCGACGACGTGCGCTTCACCTTCGAGCGTCTGCTGGACGACAACACTCATTCGCCCAATAAGGACAAGGTCTCGGCCATCAGCGCGATCGAGACGCCCGATCCGCTGACCGTCCGCCTGCACACCAAGCAGCCGTTTGCGCCGCTGCTGACCTTCCTGGCCAATGCGCGGACCGGCACGCAGATCGTGCCGCGCAAGGCGGTGGAGGCCGATCCGTCCGGCTTCGGGCGCAAGCCGGTCGGCACCGGAGCGTTCAAGCTGGCAGAGTGGACGCCCGAACCAGGCGCTGCGGTTCGCCGCGCATCGCGACTATTTCGTGCAGGGGCTGCCGAAGCTGGCGCGCGGTGCAACACGCCGCTGATCGCCGAGGAAACCAGCGGGGTCACGGCGCTGCTCGGCCACCAGATCGACCTGACCAGCACCGCGCCGTTTGCCGATATTCCCGAGCTGATGAAGCGCAAGGAAATCCAGGTGCTGCGGCAGCCCGGCCTGAACACGCGGTTCATTTCGCTGAACAACCGCAAGCCGCCGTTCGACGACGTGCATTTCCGCCGCGCGGTGTCGCTGGCGTTCGACCGCAACGTGCTGGTGCGGGTGGTGCTGTTCGGCGAGGGCGTGGCCGCCGAGCGGCCTGATCCCGCCCTCGCTGAAGGCGTCCTACGATCCGGCGCCGCGGCCGCTGACCACCTACAACGCCGCAGCGGGCCAAGGCGGAGCTGAGCCAGTCGAAATACGGCGCGGGCACCGAAGCGGTGATGCTGACCTGGGGCTCGGGCTGGTGGAAGCGGATCGCCGAGGTGATCACGGCGCAGGTGAACCAGACGATCGGCACCAGGCTGAAGGTCGAGGTGAACGAGGCCAACACGGTGTTCTCCCGGCTGAAATCGGGCGACTATCAGTGCTCGGTCTGGGGCTGGCTCGGCATGATCGATCCCGACGAATACAGCTACGACCTGCTGCACACGAAGGGCTGGCGCAACTTCGCCTACTATTCCAATCCGAAGCTCGACGCGCTGCTGACCGCAGGCGCGGCAGGAGCTGGATCCGGCGAAGCGCGGGCAGATGTACCGCGAGTCGGAGGCGCTCTGGATCGAGGACATGCCCGTCCTGCCGTGCTTCTGTTCCAACGTGCAGAATCTGCTGGCGCAGAATGTCAGCGGGTTCACCCAGCTTCCCTATTCCAATTTCGGCGATCAGTTCGCGACGCTGGATATCGCCGCGAGCTGACGAGCGGCAGCCTGAGCGTCCGCCATGGTGTTCGGCAATCTGGCCCGCTGCGGCGCGCGGCGGCTGCTGGTGTTTCTCGCCACCTTGCTGGCCGGGGCAATGGCCGTGTTCTTCGCCATGAAGCTGGCGCCCGGCGATCCGGCGCTGACCGCGCTGGGAGAGAATGCGAAGCCGGAGCTGGTCGCCGCGTTCCGCCACGCGCACCATCTGGACCTGCCGCTGCTGGCGCAGTTCGGGCTGTGGCTCGGCGGCGCCGCGCATGGCGATTTCGGCCGGTCGCTGACCTTGGCCGGGGGCGTGCCGGTGGCCTCGCTGATCGCCACGCGCCTGCCGGTGACCGTCTTCATCGGCGTCTATGCGCTGCTGCTGGCGGTCGCGATATCGCTGGTGATCGGCACCGTCTCCGCGCTGCAACGAGGCCGGCTGGCGGACACGATCGGCACCTCGTTCGCCGTGCTCGGCGTATCGATGCCGGATTTCTGGCTGGGTTACGTGCTGATCTTCTTCCTCGCCCTGAATTTCCCGGTGTTCCCGTCCTACGGCTTCGTCTCGCCGATGGTGTCGTTGCCCGGCGCACTGCTCAGCGGCTTCCTGCCGGCGCTGGCGATCGCCGCGCCGATGGCGGCGGTGTTCGCCCGCACGCTGCGGGCGGCGCTGCTGGAGGTGCTGCACCGCGAATACGTCACGGTCGCGCGCTCCATCGGGTTCGGCGCCGCGCTTCGTCTTCCTGCATTACGTGCTGCGCAACGCGCTGATCCCGTACGTCACCGTGCTGGGCCTGCAGGTGCGGTACCTGCTGGGCGGCGTGGTGGTGATCGAGCGCATCTTCGGCATTCCCGGGCATGGGATCGCTGATGGTGGATGCTGCGTTCGGACGCGACTATCCGGTGGTGCAGGCCTGCGCCCTGACATTTCTGCTGATCGTGCTGCTGACCAATCTGCTGGTGGATACGGTCTGCGCCCGGCTCGATCCGCGCCGGGCGGCCTGAGCGATGCGGTCGATCGGCGCCGCTGCGCAACCGCACCTTGCTGGCCGGACTGGTGATCACCGCGCTGGTGCTGTTCGGCGTCACCGCGGGCGCGGCGTTGATGCCGTATTCCGCGACCAACATGGATTTCATCGACGTGCTGCAGCCGCCGTCACTGGCGCATCCGCTCGGCACCGATTCGTTCGGCCGCGACGTGCTCACGCGGGTGCTGGTGGGCGCGCGGATTTCGCTGATCATCAGCTTCTCCGGCGTGGCGCTGGCGACCGCGATCGGCACCGCCGCCGGCATGACCGCCGCGTGGCACGGCGGCGCGGCCGAAACCGCGCTGATGGGGGTGGTGGATCTGCTGTTCGCCTTTCCCAGCTTCGTGCTGGCGCTGTTCCTGATGGTCATGCTCGGCTTCGGCGTGCAGGACGTCGTGATCGCGATCGCGCTGGTCTATTTCCCGATCTTCGCCCGCCTGGCGCGCAACCTGACCTCGGTGCTGAAGGAGGAGCCGTATGTGCAGGCGGCGCGGCTGATCGGCCAGCCGGCGCCGGATGATCCTGGTGCAGCGAAATTCTGCCGAACATCCTCTCGGCGCTGATGGTGCAGGCGAGCATTGCCGTCGCCTTCGGCGTGGTGATCGAAGCCGGGCTGAGCTTCCTCGGCCTCGGCGTGCAGCCGCCGACGCCCTCGCTCGGCGTGATCATGGCGGACGGGCGCGAATATTTCGACAAGGCGCCCTGGGTGCTGACGCTGACCGGCCTGGCGGTTTCCATCTCGCTGCTGGGCCTCAACCTGCTCGGCGACGGGCTGCGCGACCTGTCCGATCCGAAGCTGCGCCAGGTGGTGCGCGAATGAGTCCGGTGCTTGAGCGTGCGCAACCTGCGCGTCGCGATGGCTGCCGGGTCGTCGCTCGGTTCCGCTGGTGCGCGGCGTCGATCTCGATCTGCAGCCGGGCGAGACGCTGACGCTGATCGGCGAGTCGGGTCCGGCAAGACGCTGACGGCGCTCGCGCTGCTGCGCCTGCTGCCGCCGGGCATGCGGCCGCAGGCCGATCTGATGCTGCTGAACGGGACGCGACATCGAGCGGACTGGACGAGGCGGCGTTCCGCAACCTGCGCGGCCGACGGATCGCGATGATCTTCCAGGACCCGGTGGGCGCGTTCAATCCGGCCAAGCGGATCGGCTGGCATCTTCGCGTCGGTGCTGGCGCGCGCGGAAGCCGAGGCGGCATGGCAGCGTCGCGCCGACGGAGGCGCTGTCCGAGGTGGGCATCACGGATCCGAGCGAGCGTGCTGCGCCGCTTCCCGCACCAGCTTTCCGGCGGCATGCTGCAGCGGGTGCTGATCGCCATGGTGCTGGCCCTCGGGCCCGAGGTGATCATCGCCGACGAGCCGACGACCAACCTGGACAACATCGTCGAGCGCCAGATACTGGCGCTGTTCCGCGAGTTGCAGCGGCGCCTGTCGTCCGCCCTGGTGTTCATCACGCATGACATGACGATAGCGGCACTGATCTCCGATCGGCTGGCGGTGATGTACGCCGGGCAGATCGTCGAGACCGGAGCCGGCGGAGGCGGTGCTGCACCGGCCGCTGCATCCCTATACGCAGGGGCTGATCGCCACGGCGAATGCGCTGGAGAAGCGGCGCGGAGACACTCACCGAGATTCCGGGCCAGCCGCCGTCGATACTGGACCAGGACGACGGCTGTGCGTTTCGCTGCCGCGCTGCACGCTGGCGCGTCCCGGCTGCGAGCTGCCGCAAACGCTGCGTTCCATGACCGAGGCGCGCCACGTCAGGTGCCTTCTCTATGACTGATCCGCTGCTTCGCCTGCGAGGATCTGGTGGTCGAATTCCCCGACCCGCACCGTCGGCACCAGACGGTGCGCGCGGTGGACAAGGTCAGCCTGACGATCGGACGCGGCGAAATTCTGGGCCTGGTCGGCGAATCCGGCAGCGGCAAGACGACATTGGCGAAGACGGTGCTGCGGCTCTATCGCCCGCAATCAGGCCGCATCCTGCTCGGCGGCGTCGATATCACGCACCTGAACGAGCCGCGGTTGCGGCCGATGCGGCGCCAGGCGCAGATGGTGTTCCAGGATCCGCTCTCCTCGTTCAATCCGCGCCACACGATCGGCCGGGCGATCGCGATACCGCTGCTGCTGCATCGCATCTGTCGCCGCTCGCGCGGTGCGGGACTGGGTTGCGCGCATCCTGTCCGATGTCGGCCTGCCGGGCAATTTCGCCAGCCGCTATCCGCACCAGCTTTCCGGCGGCCAGTTGCAGCGGGCGGCGATCGGGCGGGCGCTGTCGCTGTCGCCGGCGCTGATCGTGGCGGACGAGGCGGTCTCGAAGCTCGACGTTTCGGTGCGCGCGCAGATCCTGAATCTGCTGAAGCGGCGTGCATGCCGAACGCGGCCTGTCGCTGCTGTTCATCACCCACGACCTGCACGTGGCGCGCTTCCTGAGCGACCGGATCGGCATCATGCGGGCCGGCCGGCTGCTGGAGATCGGGCCGACCAAGGACAGTTTTTGCCCAGCCCGCGCACGAATATACGCGGACGCTGCTGGGCACCATCGCGCCCGTTCGCGGAGCCGGTCGCGTGATGCCGATCAGGGGTTCAGCTCATGGCCATGCGCGAGCGCCGTAAGGTCGGCGCGCAGCAGCGCGAGGCCGGTGAGCGCAAGCCGGCGCGATGCCTCCGGCGTCTTGAACCCGGCATGCGCGGTCAGCGTGACGTTGTCGAGCGTTGTCAGCGGATGACCGGCCGGCAGCGGCTCGGTATCGAACACGTCCAGGGCGGCATGTGCGATGCGCCCGTGCCGCAGCATCGCGATCAGCGCATCGGTATCGACCAGCCCGCCGCGCGCGGTGTTCACGAAAATAGCATGCGGCCGCATCAAGTTCAGACGCTCTGCGCTGATCATGCCGCGCGTTTCCGGGCGTCAGCGCCAGGTGCAGCGAAACGATATCGGCTTCGCGACAGAAGCTGGTCCAGCGGAACGGACAGGCAGGGCAGGTCGCTACTGCACGGAGCTGCGGTTCCAGGCCAAGCACGCGCATCCCGAACGCGTCCGCGATGCGGGCCAGGGTGCTCCCGATGCCGCCCATGCCGATGAGGCCGAGCGTCTTCCCTTCCAGCTCCACGCCGGAGAGCGGATCCCAGATTCCGGCCCGCAGGGCGCGATCCATTTCCGCAACCCGGCGCGCCGCGCCGAGCATAAGCGCGAACGCATGCTCGGCCACGCTGCGGTCCCCATAGCCGCGGATCGTGCGGACGCGGATGCCGAGCGCCTGTGCCGCTTCGACATCGATATAGCTGGACGCGCCGGTGCCGAGAAAGACGATGCTGCGCAGCTCCGGACAGGCGCGCAAAAGCGTTGCGTCCATCGGCGTGTGCCCGTTCAGCACACTGGCCGCTCCTGCCAGCAGGTCGGGCAAAGCCGCCGGATCGGGATCGCCGAGATGCACATCCAGCCCATCCACGGACGCCCACTCATCGCGTGTCAGCAATCCATGCACGAACTCGGAGCAGTCGATGTACACTGAACGTTTCATTTCGGGGCACCAGGCAGCGAACGGGCGGGGCAAAGCCATGCCGGTGATGAAGCCCATCAAGCTCGGCCTGTCCATGCGCTACCTGGGATATCATGCCGCTGCCTGGCGCCATCCCGATGCGGACCCGGGTGCCGCGTCCAAGTTCGACCACTTCCGCCGCGTCGCCCAGACCGCCGAGGCCGCCAAGTTCGACATGGTGTTCCTGGCCGATGGCATCGGTATCCGCGGCAAGGACGAACCGCCTGGCTCGTTGTGCCGATCCGCACAGAACGCCGAACTGGAGCCGATTACGCTGCTGTCTGCGCATTGCCGCGGTGACGAACCGCATCGGGCTGGTGGCGACCGCGTCCACCACCTACAACGAGCCGTTCCACATCGCCCGTAAATATGCCTCGCTTGACCATATCAGCGGCGGACGTGCCGGATGGAACATCGTTACCTCCTGGTCGGACGCAGAAGCACGCAATTTCAACCGTGACCAGCACCTGGGCTATGAGGAACGCTACGAGCGCGCCGCCGAATTCGTCGAGGTGGTCAAGGGACTGTGGGATAGCTGGGATGCGGACGCTTTCCTGCACGACAAGGCAAGCGGCGTTTTCTATGACCCGAGCAAACTGCACATGCTCGATCACAAGGGAAAGCATTTCAAGGTTCGCGGCCCGCTGAGTGTCGCGCGTACCCCGCAGGGGCGCCCGATCCTGGTGCAGGCCGGCGCGTCGGAGCAGGGGTTGAACATCGCGGCGGCGAATGCGGACGTGGTCTATTCCGCGCCGCACGATGTCGACACGGCCAAAGCCTATTATGCCGATCTGAAGCGGCGGCTGCCGGAGCATGGCCGCACGGCCGAGCAGCTTCTGATCATGCCCGGTCTGAACCCCTATGTCGGGCGGACGCGGCAGGAAGCGCGCGACAAATACGAACTGCTGAACCAGCTGGTCGATCCGCTGCTCGGCCTCTCGTACCTCGTATGGCCAGATGGGCGATCTCTCCGCGTATCCGCTCGATGGTCCGGTGCCCGAGCCGGAAGATGCGCAAGTTCGCAGCATCGCCAAGAACCTGCTCGCCCTGGCGCGGCGGGACAATCTGACCATCCGCCAGCTTTATACGCAGGTGGCGGCCGGCTTCGGCACGCGGGTCGTGATCGGCACGCCGCGGACATTGTTGATGAGATGGAGCAATGGGTCAGGCCAGGCGCGGCGGACGGGTTCAATATCTGTCCACCTGTGCTTCCTATCTCGCTTGGACGATTTCGTGCGTCTGGTGGTGCCGGAGCTGCGCCGCCGCGGCATGTTCCGCCATGAATATGAAGGGACCACGCTGCGACAGAATCTCGGGTTGCCAATGCCCAGAAACCGCTACGCCACCGCCGCGATGTAATCATCCAGGCCAATGTTCCGCCCGCACAGCACGACCGCCACCTTGCGCTCGCGAAACTCCGCTCGCGCGCGAACCAGCCCGGCGAGCGCCGCGCCCGCCGATCCCTCCACCATCCAATGATCCGTCTCCGCCACCAGCCGCATCGCCGCCGCGATCTCCTGCTCGCTCACCGTCACAGTGCGGCCGATCACTGCCTGGCAGATCGGAAACGTGATCGATCCCGGTTCCACCGCACCCGCCGTCCCGTCCGATAGCGTCGGCAAATCCGGCGTATCAACGATGGTGCCGGCCTCCAGCGACCGCAGCATGGCGGGCGCGTTCTCCGGCCAGACACCGACGATCTCGGCCTTCGGTGCAAGCCGCCGAAGCGCCGTGCCGATCCCGCCGATCAGCCCACCGCCTCCGACAGCAACAAACACCGCGTCCAGATCCGGCGCCTGTTCTGCGAGTCCGACTCCCGTTGTCCCCTGACCCGCGACGATCATCGCGTCATTGTAGGGTGAGATGAACACCGCGCCCTGCGCCGCCGCATCCCGCCGCGCCGTCACTTCCGCGTCGATCGTCGGCCCTTCCACCACCACCAGCTTCGCCCCCAGCGCACTGATCGCCGCACGCTTCGCTGCCGCCGCGGCGCGCGCGACGTACACCGTCACGCCGACCCCCGCCAACGCACCCGCCTGCGCCACCGCAAGCCCGTGATTGCCGGTCGACGCCGTAATCACCCCGCCCCTGCGCTGTTCGTCGGACAGCAGGCGCACCCGATTGGTCGCCCCGCGGTACTTGAACGAACCGGTCGGCTGCAAATGCTCGCATTTCAACAGCACGATGCAACCAAGCCGATGCGACAACCCGACACTCGGCATCAGCGGCGTCACCGGCACCAACGGCCGGATTGCCCCATGCGCCTGCTCGATCGCTGCCAACAGATTAAGGGAATTGTCTGGGGATTTGCTCATGATCTCACCATATGCCAGCTTCCCGCTCGGTTCACTTGGCCATGCATATCATCGATTCCCATTTCCACTGGTGGCCGCGCTCGGTCTTCGACGCGCTGTGCAAGCGCAAGGATTTCCCGCGCGCCGCGCCAACGATCGCGGCGGCTATCAATACTGGGGGCGCGCAGGCCAGCACCGGAAGTTCCTCGGTGGCTGGAGCCCGAATGGTTCGATATCGACCGAGAGCTCGCTCACATGGACAGCCTCGGCCACACATCGGCGTGGTCTGCTCGATCGGGCCGTTCTCGGTGCATTTCTCCTATATGCGGTGAAGATCATGGGCCGCGACGCCGCGACCCAATGGAATGAGGAGATGGCGTGTGCGCAGCGCGCCATCCGGGCCGCGTCTGGGCGAGCGCGGCGGTGCCGCTCATCGACACGCAGACGGCGATCGATGTGCTCGACCACGCGGTCAACAAGCTCGGGCCTGATGGGCGTCAACCTGCCGGGCAGCATCGGCGACGATCCGCGCATCGACGCGCGAACGGCTCGAGCCGTTCTACGACGTGTCGCGAAGCTCGGCGTGCCGCTCTTCCTGCACCCGACCGACGCGGTGTTCCACGACATGCTGCTCGAAGGCTATGACGGCGCGCTCTGCATGTCAGCCTCGGCCGTGTGATGGAGGTCAGCGTCGCGGCGATGCGCCTGGTCTTCTCGGGCGTGATGGAGCGCTACCCGAACCTCAAGATTTTCATGTCGCACACCGGCGGCGCGCTGCCCTACCAGTCGGGCCGCATGGACAAGAACGGCGGACGCGCGAAGCTTGCCGAATCCGCCGAGCGCCTATATGCAGCGCATTGTATACCGATACGGTGACCCCGCACACGAAGGGGATGAAGTGGGCGATCGAGTATTTCGGCGTCGATCACGTCATGTATGGCACCGATTATCCGTGCTGGGACCCGGCGACCGCGCTGCGCCTGATCGATGAGATCGGATTATCGCCCACCGACCGCGACAAGCTGTTCAACAGCAACGCTCAGCGGATTTGCGGCTGAAGAGGTAATGCGCCGTTTGGGCCGATCTCCACCACCCGAGAGGCCAGACCGCCATCCGTGAACACCCGCAACGACAGCACAACGCCAACTGACAGGACATCGGTGCTGTCGGGATGGATGATCGGTGGTTGCGTCAATTCCATGCCGATGCCGCCGCCCAACCCATAACCCAGCGCCTGATCGCGCTCCGCCTCCGGCAGTGCCGCCAAACCGGCACCGGCCACGACGCGCGCCGCCACGCCGGGCCGCGCCGCATCCAGCATCGCGTTCAACGCGGCCGCGACTGGCGATGAGGAGCCGACAACCTGATCGGCCCAGTAGCCCTGGAACCGCGTGGCGACCCACAGCAACAACGGCGCATGCCGCGCCTCCGATGGCGCCTCGAAGGGACGCAGCCCCGCGCCGTTGAGGTTCGCCAAAATCCGCACATCCCAGGCACCAGCGCAGCGGGCGACGCGCTCCGCTTCGATCATCGCGCCCGCGTTCGATGCGCCGGCGGTGAAAGCCGATTGGCCGCGCGTGCCGCCTTTGTCGCCATGCCAAGCGCAATCGCGACCGCGCTTCGTTCGCGCGGGCGCGGCGTGGCGCGCAGCGTTTGCAGAACAGCGGACGCATCCTCGATCTGTACGATGACAGCGCCTGCCGCAAATTCTGCAATTGCCGTAGCGACAGAACAGACAACCCGGCCGTGCCGATCCGGCCCGAGGGAATGCCGCGCGCCTCCAGCGCGGCACGAACCGCACTGCCGACAAGTGCACCGCGATAGCTCAGCTCCTGAATCCAGGTGAGCTCGCGAAGGAAGAAACTTTCGCGGCTGCCGCTCGCGGTGAAAATCGCCGGCTCGCCTTCCGGCGCCATCACCAGCACGCCGTCGACGCCGGGGCCGATGACATAAGCGAGATCGGCGTCTTCGTACATGTTGCCCGCGATGACCAGCGCGGCGAGCCCGTTCTGCTTCATCAGCTGGCGCAGGAGGCGCAGACGTTCCTCGAATTCGTCGCGCGGCATCAGCGCGCGATCCCAGAAGGTCAGTCCCCGCTTGATCGAGGGCTCCATGCTCAGCATCGCAGCCTCCGTCAGACCGCGATGGATTCGAGCCGCCCATGCGGCTCGTCAGCGGCTGGGCGCCGTCCGGCGTGATGATCACGGGCTCCCCGCACATGATGTAGCCGGTCTCGGGAATGTACTGGTTCGGATGCATCACGAAAACCATGCCCTCGAGCAGAACTTCGTCGCTGTTCGGCGCGATTTCCGGGCACATCGAGCCGAGCGCCATGCTATGGCCGCGCGTGCGCATATAGGGCGGCTTCGTATAGGGCTCATAGCCAGCCGCGACGATCGGAGCGTTCATCACGTCCACGATATCGCGCGCCCTCGCGCCGGGCCGCGCCGCCCGCATCGCCTCACGCAGCGCGCCGTCGAGCAGGGTGAAGATCTCTTGTTGGAGCGTCGTCGCTGGCCCAGAACGGCGGTGCGGCAGATCTGGACATATTCGCCTTCCACCGCCGGCGTGATCTCGCCGAGCAGAATGTCGCCGCGCTCGAGGAGGCGGTTGCTGGGACGGTGCGCCGCCTTGTTGTGCTGGGACGCCGACAGCAGCTGGAAATTATCCTCCGCGCCGAGCGCACGCATAAAGGCCTCCGCCTCCGCCGCCAGCGCGAATTCCGGCAGCCCCGGCCTGGCGATCTCCAGCATGCGCTGGTAGCCCGCCTCGGCGATCTTCGCGGCTTCACGCACGCAGGCGAGCGACCACGCGTCGCGATGTGCGCGCAAGGTCGCTGACCATCTCGTCGCCCGGCGCGACGGGACCGTCAATCACGCTCGGCCAGGCCTCGCTGCACCTGGCGAGGCTGCGCGCCGCCGGCGACCGCCCATCGCCGGCCTCCAGCCCGCGGCGATCGAGCGCGCTGCGCACGCTCGCCAGGAAAGCCTCCGGCTCGACCGCGACGATGTCGAAATCCGCGCGCTCGGCGAGACGCGCGCGATCCCAGCCCGGCGTGGCGATGAGCGCAGGTTCGCCCTCGAGCGGCAGCAGAAAAGCCATATGGGGGCCGAGTTGCCGCAGGCCCGTAGAATACCAGGCGGGATTGGAAGCCAGAAAGGAATGTCGCCCGAACCATAGGCGATCAGCCCATCCAGTTCCCGCGGCGCGCCAGCTTCTCGCGAACCGCCATTCGCCGGCGCGCCAGGCAATGCTGTCGCAGCGGGAGATCGCCGGACAGCGCGATCGTCACGACGGCTGCTTTCGCAGTTCCGCGCGCCGGGCGCCGCGTGGCTGCGGCGTCGACTTCGCCGGTCCTTCACTGAAGACCACGCCGTACGCCTCCTCGCCGCCTCGGCCTTCGAAACATAGCCTTCCCGCACGTCGCGGCGGACACCTGCGGATCGCGCGTCAGCGGATCGCCCCAGCCCCCGCCGCCCGAGGTCGCGATAAATCAGCTCCGTGCCTGCCGGACCGAACATGCCGCGGCGCGATCGACGATTCGCAGTCCTCGCGATCGGGCCAGCGGATCAGCGTATGGCCCAGCGCGCCCGCCTTGCCGCCGTTCAAGTCCCCAGGGCGCGCAGCTCGGTCGCGGTGCCCCGGAGGACCGGCGTTCCAGCGCCCATCGGCCAGGGATCGGATCGTGCGTCTGCACGCCCAGCCCGCCGCGGAACCGGCCCGCGCCGCCGGAATCCTGCCATAGCGAGCGCTCCAGCACCAGCACCGGCGTCTTCAGCTCCATGGTCTCGATCGGCGTGTTGCGCACATCGCCCTGGCAGACCGACATCGACGCATCCTCGCCATCGCGGTCGGGGCGGCCGCCCCAGCCGCCCGCCTCGATGCTCTGGCGCGACGAAGCCGCGTCCCGTGCGCCGGATCGCGCCGGAAAGCGCAAAGGGCGCGCCCAGCGAGCCGCTGTGCGCCGGCCGGGATCGCGTTCGGGGAGAGCCGGCGCAAGCGCGCGCCAGACGGTGTCCACCACCGTCGGCAGCGGCGAGCCCCAGCTCGCCATGAAGGCGGGAAACCGCGCCATCATCATGTTGCCTTCGGGAATAACCACGCGCAGCGCGCGGAAAGCGCCTTCGTTGAGCGGCTCCAGCGGCGCGGTCAGCGCCTTGTAGGCGATATAGGCGCCGGCGTAGGTGCGGCTGTTCAGGCCCGAATTCTCGCGCTGCGGCGAGCAGCCGGACAGGTCGATTTCCATGTCGCTGCCGGAGATCGTCACCTTCACCTTAATATCGTATGGCGGCGTTGCCGCGCTGGCCGTCCAGAAGCGCGGCCGCGGTAGACACGCCGTCCGGGATGGCGGTGCACCGCCGCCCGGCACTTGGCCTCGGTCTCCTCGTAAATGGTCGTCGATGGCCGCAGCACCGATGTCGCGTCCGTAGCGCTCCAGCAGCTCGCAGAAGCGCCGCGCGCCCAGTCGGCAGGCCGCGAGCTGCGAGCGCAGGTCGCCCATCGCGGCGTCCGGGATAGCGGATGTTGTCGCGAATGAGCTTCAGGATCTTCTCGTCGGGCACGCCATTTTCGTAGATCTTGATCTGGTCGATCTGCAGCCCCTCGCTCCACGGATCGTAGGCGCCGGTGCCGCCGAAGCCGGTGGACTGTCCGCCGACATCGGCCCAGTGGGCACGCACGACCGCGAAAGCGACCAGCGAGCCGGCCGTCGAAAGACCGGCGTGTAGACGCACCATGTTGTTCAGGTGCTGTCCGGCGGTCGCCTGGTGGTTGTGCATGATGACGTCGCCGGGCGCGAAGCCTCCGTCCCGAAGCGCATCCACCCCGTCCCGCACGACCACGCCCAGATCGGCGACGAAATGCGAAACGCCGCCGATGTTCTGCGAGATCAGCGCGCCCTCCGGATCCAGCAGCGCCGTGCAGTAGTCGCGGACCTCGTAGATCATCATGTTGTAGGAGGTGCGTTGCAGGTCGTAAGCTCATCTCGTCGGAGATGGCGGGCAAGCGCGTTGCGCAACACTTCCAGCGTGACCGGGTCGAGCGCCGTATCTGTTGATCGCAGCGTCATCGGGATCCGACCTCTACGATGATCTCACCGGCGTCTCGGCGACACGTGCGAGGTCGCCCTCGAACAGGATCGTGGTCGAGCCGTATTCCTCGATCGCGCCGGGCCGGCCAGCTCCATCCCCGGCCGGAGAGAAGATCGCGTCGATAGACCGGGCACGTCTCGGCCGCGCGGGGGTCTGAAGAAGATCTGGCGATGGCCGACGCAGGCCTGCGCGGTGGTCGCGCGCGATCGGCGGGAAAGTCGATCTTCGGGCGCGCGCCGCGCGCCGTCAGCCGCAGATTGACCAGCTCCACCGGTTCGTGCGGCGCCGAATGGCCGAACCGCCGCTCGTGCACTTCATCGAAGCGCCGCCGGATCGCCGCGCATCCGCGCGCGCGCAGCTCGTCGGCTCGACAGCGGAATTTGCAGGTGGAACTCCTGCCCGACATAGCGCAGGTCCAGAGAATGCTCGACGGCGCGCGCGTCCGCGGCGCCCCGGCAAGATCGAGCGCAGCCTCGCCCTGGCTCGCGTAGCTCGCGCGAAATGCGCCCCAGCTCGCCGAAGTCCGCGTCGTCGAGGCGACTGATAATAGGTGCTGCACGAAATCATGGCGCACGTCGGTCATCAGCATGCCGAGCGCCGAAAAATGCGCCGGCAGATTGGGGATGATGACCCGCGGAATGTGCAGATCGCGCGCGATCGCCAGCGCGTGCAGCGGTCCGCCGCCGCCCATGGCGACCAGGGCGAAGTCGCGCGGATCGTAGCCGCGCTCCACCGAGACGCCGCGCACGGCCAGCGACATTTTGGCCACCGCGATCTCGATAATGCCGTGCGCCGCCGCGGTCGCGTCCAGTCCGAGCGCTCGGCGAAAGCTGCTCCTCGATGCCCTGCGCGGCGGCCTCGACGTCCAGCGCCATCTCGCCACCGAGAAAACTGCTCGGCGCCGATGCGGCCGAGCACGACATTGGCGTCGGTGACGGTCGGCTCCGTGCCGCCGCGGCCGTAGCGATCGGGCCCGGGGCCGAACCGGCGCTCTGCGGCCCGACCTTGAGCGCGCCGACCTGGTCGATCCAGGCGATGCTGCCGCCGCCGGCGCCGACTTCCACGATGTCGACCACCGGAAACATCACCGGATGGCCGCTGGCATAGCCGCCGACATGATAGCCCTGCGCGACCGAGACTTCGCCGTCCTGGATCAGGCTGGTCTTGGCCGTGGTGCCGCCCATGTCGAAGGCGATGACGTCGTGGATAGCCCAGCCGGTGGCCGACCTCGGCCGCCGCGATCACCCCGCCGACGGGCCCCGACTCCATCATCGCGACCGGCATGCTTCTTCGCCGTTCGGGCGACATCACGCCGCCGTTGGACTGCATGATCAGGAACCGGCCGTCGAAACCCATCTTCGCCCAGGCGCGCCTCCATCCGCCCGACGTATTCGCTGGTACCGCGGGCCGATATAGGCGTTCATGACCGTCGTCGAAGTGCGCTCGTACTCGCGGTATTCGCGGACGATCTCGTGCGACAGCGACAGGTAGACGCCCAGGCAGCACCGCGCGCAGAATCCGCCCGGCGTCGATTTCGTGCTGCGGGATCGGCGTAGGAATGCAGAAAGCACACGGCCACCGCCTCGGCGCCCGTGGCGCGCGATCGCGGCGGCGATGTCTTCGAGCTCCTGCCGGATCGAGCGGGGTCAGCACCGTCACCCGCCGGCCGTCAGCCGCTCGTCGACCTCGAATGTCGCGAGACGCGGCACCAGCGGCACCGGCCGACGGAAATCGAAGTTATACGCCTCGGGACGGTTCTGCCGTCCGATCTTGTAGACGTCGCGCGTGCCTCTCGTGACCACCAGCGCGGTCCTTGCGCCCTTCTCCTCGATGGCGATATTGATCGCGATCGTCGAGCCGTGGACGAGGTTCTGCACATTGCTTGCGGCGCAATGCCCGCCTTGCTGCAGGCAGTCCCACACGCCCTGCGACAGCTCGTGCGGCGTGGTCAGCGATTTGGCCTGCAATACCGGCCGTCGTGCGTCGAAGGCGACGAGATCGGTGAACGTGCCGCCGATGTCCACGGCAACATCCAGGCTCGGGTCGGAACGGATCACGTCTCGCTTTCCAGGCACGCGGAGCCAGGATAGTTTCCGCCCGCTGGAACGGAAGCAACCGGCGGCCCGGCTATGAAGCCGATAGGCATTTGCCTATACCCACCCCGGATGCAGCACCGACCGCACTTCACCCTGAGACGGCTCGGAAGTCTTCGCCGCCATCGCGGACTGCGGCGGCTTTCGCGCCGCGGCCGACAAGCTCGGCATGACGCAGCCTTCGGTCAGCACCCATGTCGAGGCGCTGGAGCGCGAACTGAAGGGCGAGTTGTTCCATCGCCGGCGCGGACGCAGCAACGAACTCACGCATCTCGGCACCACGTTCCTCAAGCACGCCCGCCAGGTGCTGGCCGACGCCGACAGCATGGCCGCCGAGGTCGCCGTTACCCGGGACGAGCAGCACCGCCGCGTGGTGTTTGCCTGCCAGCGATCGCCGGGCGACGTGCTGTCCTCGATGCTGGCGGTAATTTGCGCGGCAGCATCGGAATATCGAGTTGGTGACGCGGGTCGGCCGGCAGGAAGAGGTGATCGAGTGGGTCGGCGCCGCGATGGCAGATATCGGCCTGTGTCTCGGCACCGACGAACCACCGGCCTCGATGGCACCATCGTGGGACAGCAGCAGTTCGTGGTGATCGCCTCACCGCTGCATCCGCTGGCCCGGCGCTCCGCGGTTGAGCCGGCCGAGCTCGCCCACCACGATTTCGTCGCCGCCCCCCACCATTCCCTGCTCGGCAGCGGGATCAGCCGGCTGCTGGCAACCATCGGCGCGGCGCCGCTGCGAATTGTCTCCCGTGCCACCGAGTTCGAATTCCTGCGTGCATCGGTGCTGGCGGATGTCGGCCTGTATTGCTGCCTCGCGAGCCAGTACAGATACCTACATCTCGGCCGGCCGGCTGGTCGCCTTGCGTTTGAATGCCCCGCCGCTGACGCTGCCGGTCGTGCAGATCGTCTCCACGGGACGCAAGCTGTCACGCGCGGTGGATGAGTTCGCCGTGTTTCAACGCCGCAGGCTCGCGGGCATAAGCTCCGGCCTATCGGGCTGACAGCGCTTCCGCCCCTTGCCACCTCGTTCCCGGCCGCGCCTTCTGTACCTCGCCAGCGCATGTCGGGAGGGTTCATGACGGTCGCAAGGCAGGCCCTGTTCGCGCTCCTTCTTGCTGGTGTGGGCGCCGTGAGCACCCACGCCTCCACCCTGTCCGACGTGCAAAGCCGGGGCGCCGTGCGCTGCGGCGTGGCCGTCAACAACCCTGGGTTCGCCTATACCGATGCGCAGGGTGTGGCGCGTGGGTTCGATGTTGAAATCGGCCGGGCGATTGCCGCGGCGATCTTCGGTGACCCCACCAAAACGGAGATCAAGCCGGCGCAGCCGCGCGATGCCTTCACGCTGCTGACCACCGGCGGCGTCGATGCGCTGACGCACCGTTTCACCTGGACCTACAGCCGGGACAACGGCACCGGCATGGAATTCACCCAGGCGGATTTCTACGACGGCCAGGGATTCATGGTGCGCAAGGTCCTGGGGGTCAAAAACGTCCGTGATCTGAACGGCGCGACGATCTGCGCCGCCCAGGGCACCACAACCGAGCTGAATGTGGCGGATTGGTTCCGCCAGCACGCCCTGACCTATAAAATCGTCACCTTCAACGGCACCGATGCAACGCGCCTGGCATACGATGGCGGACGGTGCGACGCCTGGACCGATGACCGGGCATCGATGGCTGCGCGCCGGCTGGGGCTGAAGGACCCCGGGGCCAATATGATCCTGCCGGAAACCATCTCCAAGGAACCGATCGGCCCCATCGTCCGCGACAATGATACCCAATGGGACCACGTGGTAAAGTGGGTGGTGTTTGCCACCATCGAGGCCGAGGAGCTCGGTCTGACCTCGGCGAACGTGGATGCGCAGAAAACAGCGACCACCAACCCCGAGGTGAAGCGTTTTCTCGGCCTCACCGATGATTTCGGCAAGAAGCTCGATCTTCCCGCCGACTGGGCCTACAAGATCGTCAAGACAGTGGGCAATTACGGCGAAATCTTCGAACGCAACATCGGCGAAAAGACGCCGATCGACCTGAGCCGAGGATTGAATGCACTTTGGACGAACGGCGGTCTGATGATATCGCCGCCGTTCCGCTAGGGCATGGCGCGCCGGCCTGAACGGCGCGGCCCGCCCGCACGGGCAAGACGGCTCCATCCGACCGCGTTCATTCTTCAGGCCAGCCTGATCCTCGTCGTGCTGGCAATCGCCGCCGACGTCAGCAGCAACGTCGCCGCCAACCTGGCACGCCTCAAACTGCATATCGGCTTCGGATTTCTTGCCCAACCGGCCGGCTTCGACATCGCCCAATCGCTCATCGCCTTTCCCGCCAATGCAACCTATCTGCGCGCCTTCTGGGTGGCGCTGCTCAACACCGTGCTGATTTCCGTCGTGGCTATCGTCGGTGCCACGCTGGTCGGGCTGATCGTCGCGCTGGCGCGCCTCTCCACCAATCCGCTGCTCGCATTACTGGCACGCGCCTATGTCGAAGCGGGACGCAACATCCCGCTGCTGCTGCAGCCTTCTTTTTGTATTCGCCGTGCTGGGGCCGCTGCCGCTGCCGCGGAACAGCCTGCATCTGTTTGGCCTGGTGTTCCTGAACAAGCGTGGGCTGTTTCTGCCCGCGCCCGAGCCGCAACCGGACTGGCCGATGTGCGCGCTCACCGCCCTCATCGGCCTCGCCGCCGCGGCGGCGCTGGCGCATCGCGCGCGTCAGCGCCGCTTGTGACCGGCCGATCCAGTCCGGCGCTGCGCGCCGGCGCGCTGCTCTGCGTGGCTGCCGTCGTGCTGGCCTGCTGGCTGCCCAGCCATTCGGCTGGGAGCGACCGCTCGTTGGCCCGTTCAACGTGACAGGCGGCATCTCCATCATCCCCGAATTCGTCGCCATGGCGATCGGCATGACGATCTACGGCTCGGCCTTCGTCGCGGAACTGATTCGCGGCGGCATCCTGACGGTCGGGCCGGGACAGACCGAGGCCGGACTGACCCTCGGCCTGTCCCGCGCCCGCATCTACTTCAGAATCATCATCCCGCAGGCACTTCGCGCGGTGATGCTGCCGCTCACCGGGCAATACATCACGCTGATGAAGAACTCCTCCCTGGCGGCGGCAATCGGATACCCGGACCTCATGATGATCTTCGCCGGCACCGTGCTGAACCAGACCGGGCAGCCGCTCGAAACGATGGCGATGACCATGGCGAGCTACCTGATGCTCGCGGTGGCGATTTCGCTCGCCGGGCAATGGCTGAACCGTCGCATGGGGCTCGCCATGGGGATCGCCGGAGCAGCCTGACATGATCCGGCTGCCCTCCGCCGCGCGTGCCTGTTTCTCCTCACCCCTCAACGCGCTGATCACCGCCGCCATCCTGTTCTGGGCGGCGCGGACCCTGCCGTCCTTGTTCACGTGGGCGATCACCGACGCAGTGTGGTCGGGCGCTTCACCCCGCGCCTGCATGGGGATCAACGCCGCCTGCTGGCTCTTCATCCGCGCACATGTTCACCAGATCGCGCTGGGCTCGTACCCGCCCACGCAGCAATGGCGCGTCGGCTTGTGTGTACTGCTCGCACTGGCCCTCGTCGCCCTCATGGCGCTGCCGTTGCGGCAGAAACTCCTGTTCGGCATCGCCTTCGCCCTGCTCTATCCCATCCCTGCCGGCGTCCTGCTCTATGGCGGCGTCTTTGGATTGCCCGTCGTGCCCACACCAAGCTGGGGCGGGATACTGCTCACGCTTGTCGTCGCCGGCTGGACGATCATCACCGCGCTGCCCGCCGGTCTGGTGCTCGCCCTCGCGCGCCGCTCGCGACTTCCGGTCGTCGCGGGGCTCGCGGCAATCTACATCGACCTCATGCGCGGACTGCCGCTCATCGGCATCCTGTTCGTCTCCATCATCATGTTTCCGCTGTTTGTGCCGCAGCACTTCGATGTTGATCCGCTGATGCGGGTGCTCATCGCGTTTTCGGCGTTCAACACCGCACTGATGGCCGAGGTGATCCGTGGCGCGCTGCAATCCGTGCCGCGTGGACAGGCCGAAGCCGCTCAGGCGCTCGGGCTGAACCGCTGGCAGGTCCTGGTGTTCTGCACCCTGCCCCAGGCACTTCGGGCGGCGCTGCCCGGCCTCATCAACGTCAGCATCGCAGTGATCAAGGAAACCACCATCATCCTGATCGCCGGAATGTTCGATTTTCTCGGCGTGCTGCAAGGCGAGCTGATCGACCCGCAATGGCTGGTCGGCGACCAGGTTCGCCAGACCGCCTATTTCTTCGCCGGCACGGTGGACCTTCTCGTGTGCTTCGGGCTGTCGATCTGGAGCACCCGCCTGGAAGCCCGGCTCGGGTCAGGCAGCCCGCGCCACATGCACGCCACCCCACGTTGACGGCAGCCGGGGACCACGCCTCTTTGGCGTGGCCCCACAACCGCGGCTATTCACCCGGCGGAACTTGTGCAGCGAACGCAGGTCCTTCGGCCGCTCCTTATCGGGATAGGTCTGCGGCCAGTTGGTCCAGGAGACCTCACCCACATACAGATCGCCGTGCGAATCCACGGTTAGCCCGTGCGGCGCCATGAATTCCGTCGGGCCAAGTCCCGCCTGGCGTGCCCCGATGCGCCCGATCCGCTTGCCCGTATCGTCCACGATCGTCACGCGCGGCCCCAGGTTCGGCACATCCCGATTCACGCTCATCACCGGGCCGAGCTCGCCGATATAACAGATCGGGCACTTGCCCGGCGGCATGAACAATCCGCACGGCCGGTGCAGGTTGTTCCATTGCGCCTCGTACCGGCCGTTCCCGTCGAACACCTGCACGCGGTGGTTTTCGCGGTCCGCGACATACACCCAACCGTCGCCATCGCAGGTGATGTTGTGCACGATATTGAACTCGCCGGGATCGGTCCCCGGCTCGCCCCAGGACAGTAGCCATCGGCCACGCGCATCGAACTTATGCACCCGCGCATTGCCGTAGCCGTCAGAGACATAGACGTCACCGTTCGGCGAAAGGGCGGTGTGGGTGCAGCGATGGAACGGCTCGCCGCTCATATACGGGGTCGGCTTGCCGGGAATCCCCAGTGTCAGCAGGACCTTTCCATCCAGCGTGCACTGCCGTACCGTGTGGTCGCCATCGTCGGTGAGCCAGATCGTATCATCCGGCGCCATGTGCAGGCCGTGGGCGCGGGGGAACATGCCCTCGCCCCAGGAGCGCAGGAAATTGCCGTCGCGGTCGAAGATGATCATCGGGTGCTCGCCGCGATTGAAGACATAGACGTTGTCGTTGCGATCGACACCGACGGAGCCGATTTCCTTGAAGCTCCAGTCGGCGGGGAGTTTCGCCCAGCTCTCGACCGGTTCGTAAACGTACTCGCCCGTGCCGACGGTGGTCATGGCGCTGCCTCCAGTTGCTTTGGTCGGAGCATGGCATGGCACCCGGGAACCGGCCAGCGCCGGGTTCTCGGATTATTCATTCCCCGCGGGTTTGCGATCTGGTAAATCCCGAAACGGAGGGCATTGGCTTGCTCCGTCCCGAGACGCGTTACGCCAGAAGCGGCGGCGTTCACATCGCCTATCAGGTGCTGGGGAACGGGCCGATCGACGTCGTCTTCGTGCAGGGTTTCATTTCCAACCTCGAAGTCCAGTGGGAGGATCCGGGCCTGAACCATCTGTTCAGCCGCCTCGGCGCATTCTCCCGCCTGATCCTGTTTGATAAGCGCGGCTCCGGCCTGTCTGATCGAATGACCGACATGCCCGACCTGCAGACCAGGATGGACGACGTCCGCGCCGTAATGGACGCCGCGGGCTCACGCCAGGCGGCGCTGATCGGCGCATCCGAGGGCGGGCCGATGTCGATCCTGTTTGCGGCTACGTATCCCGAGCGCACCCGCGCCCTGGTGCTGTATGGCGCGTACGCACATTTCCACAGCGCGGTGCTGACGCCGGCGCAGGTGGAGGCGTTCGTGGCCGATGCCGAAAAGACCTGGGGCACCGGGCGAAGCCTGAAGAACTTCGCGCCGAACCTGGTCGGCAATGACCGGTTCCGCGCCTGGTGGGCACGCTTCGAACGCTTGGGGACCAGCCCGTCCGGTGCGATTGCGCTGGCGCGGATGAACGCGCGGATCGATGTGCGCAGCGCGCTGCCGGCGATCGGCGTGCCCACCCTGGTGATCCACCGCACGCATGACGCGCGGGTAAAGCCCGAGGCGGGGCGCTATCTCGCGAAGCATATCAAGGGGGCAAAGTTCGTTGAATTGCCGGGCGTGGACCATCCGATCTGGGTCGGCGACACCGACCGCGTCGTGGACGAAATCGAGGAGTTCCTGACCGGCGTGCGGCCGGCCGCAACGGCCGATCGCATGCTTGCCACGGTGATCCACGCGGTCATCGCAGTGCCGAGTGGCGCGCGGTGGCACGGGGAAACGCAGCGGTTCCGCGACGTGGCGGAGCCCATATCCAGGCATTACCGTGGACGCGAGGTCGCGTGTCCGCCTGGCGGGTTCGCGGCAATGTTCGATGGCCCGGTCAGGGCCCTGCGCTGCGCGGCGGCGCTGCAGGAAGCGGCCGGCAGGATGGGCGTGAGCATGCGCGCCGGCGTGCATGCCGGCGAGGTTGAATTGGCGAGCGCCGAGATCCGCGGACCGGCCTGCGTGACCGCTGCCGCGATTGCGGCAGCCGCTCGGGCCGGCGAAGTCCTGGTGTCTCAAGTGGTGAGCGACCTGGTCTCCGATTCCGGCCTGCAACTTGTTCCCTCGGGCCGGCGCCTACCGGGCTCCGCAAAAGAGTCGCCCGGCCTGCTTCTTCTGCGCGACCGTGATGCGCCGGCGCGAACCAAACCGCCGATGGCCGAACTTAGCCCGCGCGAGCAGGAGATACTTGCGGCGGTGGCGCACGGGATGACAAATGCGGCGATCGCCGATCGCCATGGCCTCAGCGAGCATACGGTAAAGCGCCATGTTGCCAACATTCTGCTGAAGCTTGACCTGGCAAACCGGTCCGCGGCCGCCGCTTTCGCCGTGGAACATGGCCTCGCGGTGCATAGTCCCTGACAAGCCGCTCGAAAGAGCCATGCGGTCGTGGCCCGTTCGGGTGAAGCGGGCACTATGGATCGGCGTGCATGATCCGACTGAAAGTGCACGAGGTGGGTCATGTCGGAAGCCGTAGCTGAATCCAGGCCGGTGGATACGGACAAGCTGAACGCATTCGTCGGGCGGATGCTCGGGGACATGGGTGCGTCCATAAACGCCGCACTGGTCGTGGTGGGTGATCGCCTCGGCCTTTATCGCGCTTTGGCGGAACATGGTCCGGTCACGCCGGCGGAACTCGCCCGCCTGACGCAAACGACCGAGCGCTATGTGCGGGAGTGGCTGTCCGCACAAGCGGCGTCTGGTTACGTCAACTACGACGCCGAGAGCGGGCGCTTTCAGATGGAACCGGAACAGGCGATGGTCTTCGCTGACGAACGCAGCCCGGCGTTCCTGGCAGGGTTCTTCCAGATTGCCGAAGCCGCCTTTCGGGCGACGGCGCGGGTCGCGGACGCCTTTCGCTCCGGCCGCGGGGTCGGCTGGCACGAGCATCACGGCTGCCTGTTCTGCGGAACCGAGCGGTTCTTCCGTACCGGCTATCGCCATCACCTGGTGCAGGAATGGCTGCCCGCGCTGGATGGCGTCGTCGGCAAGCTGGAACGGGGCGCCTCGGTCGCGGATGTGGGTTGTGGGCACGGCGCCTCCACGATCCTGATGGCGGAAGCCTTCCCGCGCTCGGAGTTCGTCGGCTTTGACTACCACGCCCCGTCTGTTGAGGCGGCTCGACAGGCGGCGGAAGAAGCCGGGGTCAGCGATCGACGCGGTTCGAAGTGGCGCCCGCAAAGGAATTCCCGGGCCGGGACTACGACCTGGTGACGTTCTTCGACTGCCTGCACGACATGGGCGATCCCGCCGGCGCGGCGTCACATGTCCGCAAGTCATTGAAGGACGACGGCACGTGGATGATCGTTGAGCCCTTCGCGCACGACCGCCTGGCCGACAACCTCAACCCGGTTGGGCGTGTCTATTACGCGGCTTCCACCATGATCTGCACGCCCGCCTCGATGTCGCAGGAGGTTGGCCTGGCGCTCGGCGCGCAGGCCGGAGAGTTGCGGTTGCGGGAGGTGGTCATGTCCGGTGGTTTCACCCGGTTCCGTCGTGCCACGGAGACGCCGTTCAACCTGGTGCTGGAGGCGCGGCCCTAACCAAGAGAGGAGAAGACAGATGGAACAAGTGACCATGGCGGCCCTGCGCCGCGCAATCGAGACCAGAGACGGCGCCGCATTGGCGGGGTTCTACGCCCACGATGCGGTGTTGCGCGTCATCGACCAGAACAATCCTCCTGGCAAGCCGATGGAGCTCAAGGGCCGGGACGCAATCGCCGCGTATTATGACGACGTGTGCGGACGCACGATGACCCATCAGGTGGAGTTCGGCCTGGCCGAGGGCGATCGGCATCGCGTTCACTCAGGCCTGTACTTATCCGGACGGCAACCGCGTGTTTTGCGCGGCCTCGCTGCAATTGGCGGACGGTCGCATCGTGCAGCAGACGTGCGTCCAGGCCTGGGATCCCTGAGCGGAGCGCTTGCGTCCGGCCGCCTGCGCCTCCACTCTGTCCGCATGAACGTCGCGCTGCGAAAGCATGGACGTTGGAGCGGTTCCTGGACTGGGAGGAGCGCCAGGAGCTGAAGCACGAGTTCGACGGGTTTCAGCCGGAGGCGATGACCGGCGGGACCGCGGCGCACGAGCGGATCAAGGTGAACCTCCCCATCGCGCTTGTGAACAGGCTGCGGGGCAAGCCGTGCCAACCTTACGGGAGCGATCTGAAAATCCGTGCGGGCGACAGCATCCGCTATCCGGACGCCTTCGTGGTCTGCACGCCGGTCCCGCCAAAAAGCACAGTGGTCAGCGATCCGGTGGTGATCTTCGAGGTGCACAGCCCCGGTTCAGGGCTGAAGGATCGCATCATCAAGAACCGGGAATACCAGTCGCTCCCGTCCGTGCGGCGCTACGTGATGCTGGAGCAGGACGGCGTTGGCGCGATGGTGTTCGAGCGGGTCGGGGAGGATTGGGTGGGCCATCTGCTCACCGGTGACGCCGTTCTCCGAATGCCGGAGATCGGGATCGAAATCCCGCTGCCGGAGTTGTACGAAGGCCTCGAATTCCCCGAGGAAACCACCGAGGCGCCAGCCTGATATCGGCTTCAGCAGCGCCAACCCAGAAGGAACACGAGTGCGGTCGCCCCAGCGAAACAAAAATCAGCGGCGCAAGCTGCGCATGAAACACCGCTCGTATAACAGCGATCCAGCGTGTCCGACAGCGGCGCGCAAGATTGATCACCGACAGCAGCGCGGCGAAGGTGAAGCCCTCCGATCCTCCGGACAGTGCTCCGCGGCAGCGCAGGGTCGCGATATTCGCAATCATCGCCGCCGCGCCGGCGAATACGGTCACCACCACCGCCGTCGCGGGGCACAATCCAGGAAAGCCAAGGTCGCGACCGTACGAACCGATGCTGACATTCAGCAGCGCCGGATCGAAAGCCGCGACAGCCCCATTGGTGCAGCAGCGCCCCAAAATCGATCCCGCCGCGCTGACGGCTGAAAGCAGGCCGATGAACGCCTGGGAGAAGTGCAGCCGGTCAGTCATCAGGTAATACAGCGGCGTGCCGAACCCCGGGCTGAAATTGTAAAGAAACAAGAACCCGGCGATCAGCCAGATCAACCGGGAGCGCAGGGTCGCGACAATGCCCCGCAGCGCGTGGCGCATCGCCTCGGTATCCAGCCGCGCTCGCTCCTCGTGCACCAGCCTCAATGAAAACAGCACCATCGCCGGCGCGATCGCCGCACGATCGTCGCCACGCGTAACGCACGGCACGCCGGCAGCATCTGCACCAGCATGCCGCCCACGATAGCCGAGACCACCACCGCAACGTTGAACCACAGCCATTGCTGACGCACGAATGCAGCACTGGCGCGAAAGCGGTGCCCGTTCTCCACCAGCAGCGCGCCGCACACGGTGCTCGCCATTGCCAGCGCCACCGCCGTCAGCACCAGCACCGCGATCAACGCCCCGGCGGTGACCTGGGTCGCCGCCCAGGCATAGGCCCCGATCGCCACGACGTTTGCCGCGAACAGATAACTCCGGCGCCGGTAGTGCAGGATCGGCAGGAAATCGGAAATCAGTCCGTAAACCGGCTTGATGATCCACGGGATATCCAGCGCCGCGAGATGCGCGCTGACTTCCAGCGGGGACCAGCGCTCGGTCTGCTTGAGGTAATAGACCAGTGGTTGCCACACCACGCCGGCCTTCGCCTGGCAGGCGCCTTCCACCAGGTACGCCAAAGCGAAGAACAGCATCAGGTGCCGGACCTGATGCTGTTCCTGCGCCCTGGGTATCATCATTGCGCCGATCGCCTGGCGTAAGTGACCGGGTTACACGAGGCTGCCAATAGGCCTTGGACGGCTCGAAAGCAGCTTCGCATTCGGCCTTATCCTGCGTCGCGGTAGTATGTTATCCGATCAGCGCGTGGAGTTTGGCGCGGATTTCCGCAAGTTCGCTGGGCGTCGCATACCCCTTCTTTTCCGCCTTGCGGGCCCGCCAATCGAAGCTTTTCACTTGATCGGCCAGCACCACGCTGGCGGGCTGGCCAGACAACTTCACCTCGAACGGATAGCCCTTGATCCTGGTCGTGGTGGGACAACAGATCAACAAACCCGCGCGCTCGTTATATCCGGCGGGGCTGAGCACGACAGCCGGGCGGTGCTTGGCCTGTTCATGCCCTGCCTGAGGATCGAAATTGATCCAAACGATATCACCTGCATCCGGCACATAAGCCGGCGGCACTAGAAAGTCTCTTCCCCGACCGGACCACCAAAATCAATTTCGGCGTGGCGATTTTCATCGGTGATCCCTGCGATCAAAGTCGCCAGATCGAAGGCCGGCGCCCGCACGGGTTCGATGATGATGCGGCCCCGCTCTTCCTTTACGTCCACCTGCTGATCCAGCCGGACGTGAGCGGCTTCCATAATGGGAGATGGGATGCGGACGGAGGCGCTGTTGCCCCACTTCTTGATAATGACGCGCATCGGACGCCCCTAGTATCGACACTGTCGATACTAGGGTCCCCAACAGCCTCCTTCAAGGCCAGAAAGCCGCGAGGTCCGCTGCAGAACGCCGGCGAACCTCAGGGGCAAGACCCTAATGCGCCATGAACCCGGCGACGATCGCCAGCAGCAGCAGCGCCACGATGTTGGTGATCTTGATCATCGGGTTCACCGCCGGCCCCGCCGTGTCCTTGTACGGGTCGCCGACCGTATCGCCGGTCACCGCGGCCTTGTGCGCCTCGGACCCCTTCCCGCCGTGGTGGCCTTCCTCGATGTATTTCTTCGCGTTGTCCCACGCGCCGCCGCCGGCGGTCATGGAGATCGCCACGAACAGCCCGGTCACGATGGTGCCCAGCAGCATCGCGCCCAGCGCGCTGAACGCGGCCACGCGTCCGCCGATGCCCCAGATGATCAGCCACAACGCCCAGGGCGCCAGCACCGGCAGCAGCGACGGTGCGATCATCTCCTTGATCGCCGCCTTGGTCAGCAGGTCAACCGCGCGTCCGTATTCCGGCTTGCCGGTGCCCTCCATGATCCCGGGGATTTCGCGGAACTGACGCCGCACCTCCACCACCACGGACCCGGCCGCGCGGCCCACCGCCGTCATGCCCAGCGCGCCGAACAGGTACGGCATCAGCCCGCCGATGAACAGCCCGATCACCACGTACGGATCCTCAAGCTGGAACGGCACGTGCAGGTTCGGGAAGTAGTACTGCAGGTCCTGCGTATAGGCCGCGAACAGCACCAGCGACGCCAGCGCCGCAGAGCCGATCGCGTAGCCCTTCGTCACCGCCTTGGTGGTGTTGCCCACCGCGTCCAGCGCATCCGTCACCACGCGCACATCGGGCGGCAGCTCCGCCATCTCCGCGATGCCGCCGGCGTTGTCGGTCACCGGCCCGTAGGCATCCAGCGCCACGATCATCCCGGCCAGCGCCAGCATGGTCGTCGCCGCGATGGCGATGCCGAACAGCCCGGCCATCAGATAAGCCAGGATGATGCCGATCACGATGGCGATCACCGGCGCCGCCGTCGCCTCCATGGAGATCGCCAGCCCCTGGATCACGTTGGTCCCGTGCCCGGTGGTGGAACTCTGCGCGATGCTGCGCACCGGCCGGTACGCCGTTGACGTGTAGTACTCCGTCGCCATCACGATCGCGCCGGTCACCCCCAGCCCGATGATGGAGCAGATGAACAGGTCGAACCCGGTCAGGATCCCTCCGCCAACCAGCGGAAGCGGCGTGTTGAAGCCGACGAACCACGCGGTCATCAGCGCGACGCCGGCCACCGACAGCACCCCGGTGACCAGCAAGCCCTTGTACAGGGCGCCCATGATGTTGTTGTCAGGGCCGAGCCGGACGAAATAGGTGCCGATGATGGAGGCCAGAATGCAGATGGCGCCAATGCCGAGCGGCAGCACCAGCACCCAGTCGCGCACCGCGTCGGTGAAGAAGATGGCGCCCAGCAGCATCGTCGCGACAATCGTCACCACGTAGGTCTCGAACAGGTCGGCGGCCATGCCGGCGCAGTCGCCCACATTATCGCCCACGTTGTCGGCGATCACCGCGGGGTTGCGGGGATCATCCTCGGGGATGCCGGCTTCCACCTTGCCCACGAGGTCCGCGCCGACATCCGCGCCCTTGGTGAAGATGCCGCCGCCCAGCCGCGCGAAGATCGAGATCAGGCTGGCGCCGAAGGACAGCCCGACCAGCGCCTCCAGCACGCCGCGAATCTCCGTCGCCGGCAGCGTCGCGCGCATGATGATGTAGTAGATCGTCACGCCCAGCAGCCCGAGCCCCACCACCAGCAGCCCGGTGACCGCGCCGGCCCGGAAGGCCAGGGAAAGCCCCGCGGCCAACCCGCTACGCGAGGCCTGCGCTGTCCGTACGTTCGACCGGACCGACACGTTCATGCCGATATATCCGGCGCAGCCCGACAGCACCGCGCCGATCACGAAGCCGATGGCGACGCGTATGCCCAGCGTGAAGCCCAGAAAGATTGCCACCAGGACGCCAACGATGGCGATCGTAGTGTATTGCCGGTTCAGATAGGCTCGAGCGCCCTCCTGCACCGCATTGGAGATTTCCTGCATGCGCGTGGTGCCCGCATCGGCGGCAAGGACGCCGCGACTGGTGACCAGCCCGTAGGCGAGTGCGAGCAGGCCGCACAGGATGATGACGACAAATGCGAAGGGCATCTCGTGCTGATTCCTCGATCGGCCTGGGCCGAATTGGCGCCTGGCCCGGAAGGGGGTGGAGAAAGTTGCCGGCGCGTATGCCAGAATGAAGGAATCCAGGCAAATCGACGCGAGGAGCGCCTGCTTGCGCCCCCGCGCGGGGTCAGGCACAGGACGCTCCGTGCGCCTGTAGCTCAATTGGTTAGAGCCGGCCGCTCATAACGGTCTGGTTGCAGGTTCGAGTCCTGCCGGGCGCACCATCTGCTCCGGGTCGATGTGAGGTGCGGTGCCATTACATCCGGAATTCCCGGGGGGGAGCCGTGGTGGCGATCCGGGAATAATTTTCACTCTAGAGGCCACGATTTTTGTTGCGGCGGCCGGTCTCGTGACATATACAGGGCTGGCAAGGAGTTTGAACATCCCTAGGAGACATCATTTGATTACTTCCCTTCCCGCCGATGTCGAAAGTCTGGATTGGGTCAGCCGCTTTTTTGAGGAAGTCGGTCACGTCGACTATCGATGGCTGGTGCTCCGAAACGGAGAGTGGCTCGAAGAATTGTTGGGATCCCGGGCCACCGCCGCCGTAATGGGGGCTGTGCTGGTTGAGCTTCACAACTGCCGCTTCTGCGCACTGCAGCAGACCCCGGGGAAGCTAAGCGAGAAATCCGGGACCTTAAGGAGCGCATCGACGAGGGGGGCTGGCGAGCAGTCCTTGAGACCTCGGACGAGTTCATTGATTGGGCTAATTTGGCCAGCCTCTTCGAGCAGCTGTTCGCATATGCGATTGATGGCGTTGTCTTGGGAACGAGCTTGCCGCCTCAAATCGAGCAGCGCCGGGTGTACTGGGAGAGGCTCTTTGTCCGTGCTGCCCGGTTCGTGGCGCTTATGCCACCGAACTGGGAGCCTCGCTCAGGCGATGCCTGGTCCCTCAGCGGCATTCATCGATCGGCTCTTGCCCGTTGGAAGCTTGATAGAAAGGAGCCGTTGAGCGTCGCGGAGATCGCACTTCTCGGACGTCTCTCGACGAAAAAACCGTCCTGAACGCGATTGGTAAGCAGCTACGGCCCGATGATGACGGAAGGGTCCCGGCCGACGCGGCTCACGTATGGCTACTAGGAAGACGGCCCCGAAAGTTCCGCCGATCTCGCTGGCTCGATCCCTCGGACGCCCAGGACAGCCGATCGCCGGATTGGGAGGACGCCGATTTGGACACCGTTATGGTGCCGGTGGACAGCGACGGCGACGCCTTCCTGCCGAGCTTGGCCCGGCCAACTCGTGGAGCGGGAGCAGGTCGCCTCGGATTCCGGATCGGGCAAAGGCCAAGAGCATGTCATCTTCGATTATTTCGAGGCGCTCACCGCGCTGAAGGAGATGCGTCCCGCACGTTGGCGGCGGCCAAACGCAGAAGGCAACTGGGGGATTGTGCGAGCCGAACCACACTGGAAGCCCGTGTCGCGGTCTGAAGTTGCCCGAATGATTAAAGCGACTGTCACAACAAAGGAGCAAATTGATATGGCGCGTATCACACTGCTGCCGCGTGGACCGGCAGGATTGCTTCCGAAGCAAACAGCCGCAGAGTGGCTTAGCAGCGAGATGGAGGTTCGAGGAATCTCCTTAGCGAGCTCTTCCGGCGCATACAATTGGCGGGCTTCTCTGGACACTCTCCCGACATTGTCTCGCTATGGCGCTCGGGCGCTACGGCTATCTCGCTCCACGCTGTTCCAAGTTGCTCAACGCTCTCGGGATGAACAGTAAAGAGAAGCGATTTTGGAGCTACCACTTCATCCGTGGAACTTATCGAGAGTTGGCACTCCTTCTGGAGGACGCCGCTTGATGCAAACCACGGCAATTCCTGGGTGCTTGCCCCAGCATGGTCGGATTGGGTGCTCAGTGTGTTACGGACGTCAGATCGAGTTTGATGTGACCAGACGGGAGAGCGACGGATGGCGCATTACAGCTAATTCGCTCTCTTGGGGCAACCAGTATCCAACCGTTCTTGTACTCGGATTCTCGAAAGGGCCAACCCAGACTGGTGCCTCAAACGAGAGGCGCACAACAATATCGCTTTCAAGCGCGCTCGAGGCCAAGCCTACGTATCCTCGCCCACGTCGGTTTGGTCCCAATCACCTCTGAACGGGGCGCGCGATGGATCGAATACTTGCTGATACCTGGGGGGCCTTCGGCTTCGGCTCATTTATTCGCTGCACGTCGAATGCTGGGATGAGCGCAAGAAAAGCTTGGCTTGGTACGGGCGGCGGCATGCTTGACCGCTTCATCGCCACATCGTTCGGAGATGACATCGCCAAAAGTTGCGCGGCCCGTTTTTCTGGGGAATTTGCCTCTCGGACGAAGCTTGTGATTATGTACGGGCTTGTAGCACAAGCTCGGATACGTCGACTCGGCCGAACGCGTCGATTCGATCAATTCGCGGTGGTGCCGGGTGGTGTCGCCATGATGATATCAGCTACGGCGACTTTGCGGTGACATTCGTCCACGTGGAGCATTTCCGCGCTCAAGGAGCGCTTCTTCCAAATTGGCTCGGCGCGCTTGATACGGCCGGGCTGCCACGAGATCCGGAACGCGTGCGGCTCGCTTCTCTCGCGGTCGCCGCCGTCCAACGTGCAAGTGTACCAAACCTCGCATGAGATATCAGTGCCTGAATGTCTATGAGTTCGAATCCAGCAACCCCTTGGTGGGCTTGGAAGCGATCACTTGCGGTCGGAGCCATTCCAGATACCTGTGTCACTTCACAGTGGAAACACGCTACGACGGTGGCCCGGCAGGGGTGCCGATCGAGGTCAAGCAAGGACGCCTGAAACGGTCATCCGGCACTTGCGCGTCTCAGGACGAAGTGTTCCGCGACTGGCCTATTTGTACGACGGCGACCGGTCTCCGAGGAACGCTACTCGCGACTATGCGCAAAGCCGCGCACGCGTGGTGGTGGCCTGTGTGGATCAGGACGTCGTCGGGGCCTCAACTGCCTGCCGCTGTCGGACGAGTGGCCAACGTGCAAAGCCCTTCCTGGCGCGCGGCTGGGACCCGCGCGGTTCTTCTACTATGGCGAATCCGTGCTGCGTCGGCAGATGCGCGGGCAGGGCATCGGCGTTGCCTTCTTCGAAGCGCGCGAGGCGCATGCGCGCGGTATCGGAGTGCGACTCGCGTATTCTGTGCGTGGCTTCTCTCGCTCACCGATCATCCCGCATGCCCGCCGGATTATGTGCCGCTGGACGCGTTCTGGACGCGGCGCGGCTTCACCAGACGGCCCGACTCGTCTGCCGGATGGCATGGAAGGAAGTCGGCGCAGAGCATGAAACCGAGCATGACTCGTGTTCTGGATGAAATCCTCCGCGGGGCACCTGCCATGACACGCTTCGGATCGGGCTGCTGCAATACCAGGTCACGGCCCCGGCAAGCCTTGATCGCTTCAACGCCAGGCTCGACGGCGCGTGGCCGAGGGCGTCGCGGGCGGCGCCTCGCTACTGGTGCTGCCGGAGTATGCCTGCATGGAAGTCGCAGGCGGATTTGCCGGCGCGGGCGACCCGCGCGCGAGTTGCGTGCGGTCTGTGACGTCAGGGATGACTGCTCCGCATCTTCATCGCAACGGCGCGGCGGCACGTGTGTGGCTGCTGCCTGGGTCGATGCCTGGGCCGAGGGCGGGCGCGTCCGCAATCGGGCACCGCTGATCGCGCCCGACGGCACACTCGCATTCCAGGACAAGTCGGTCATGACCGGTTCGAAACCGAGTCGTGGGGCGTCGCGTCCGGCGCCCCCCTCCGTGTTCGACACGCCTTGGCTTGCTCGGGATCGCGATCTGTTATGACGCCGAGTTCCCGCCGCTTGTGCGCGCCCAGGCGCTGGCCGGCGCCCGGCTGCAGATCCTGGTGCCGAGCTGCACCGATACCTGGCACGGCTTCAACCGTGTCTGCCTGTCCGCCCGGGGCCCGCGCCATCGAGAATCAGTGCTACGTCGCCGTGGCGCCCACGGTGGGTGACGCGCCGTCGCTGGCCACGCTTGATACCAACCATGGATATGCGGCGGTGTTCGGTCCGGCGGATCGCGGCTTTCCGGCCGATGGCGTGATCGCATCCGGCGAACCCGATCGCGCCATGTGGGTGTTTGCCGATCTCGATTTCGCCGCGCTGGATGCGGTGCGGCAGGATGGGGCCGTGCGCAACTTCCGGGACTGGCGGAACTGGCCGGCCAAGAGCCTGGTTACCCGCCTGCGTACGATGGAGGAGCAATGAGCGATCAGGCAGCCGAACTGGTGCGGGCCTATTATGACGCTTTCAATCGCGGTGACTGGCCCGGCATGGTGGCGCTGCTGACCGAGGATGTCGCCCACGACGTCAACCAGGGCCCGCGTGAAACCGGCCGCGAGCCGTTCCGTCGCTTCCTCGCGCACATGGAGGGCTTGCTACCGCGAGGTGTTGCAGGACATCGTGGTCATGACGGAACCGTCGGGGCGGCACGCCGCGGCCGAGTTCGTGGTGCACGGCACGTATCTGGTGACCGACACGGACCTGCCACCCGCGAAAGGCCAGACCTACGTGCTGCCGGCCGGCGCCTTCTTCGAACTGCGCGACGGGAAGATCGCCCGCATCTCCAACTACTACAACCTACAGGACTGGCTGCGGCAGATCGGCGGCTGAGCAGTCTCATATCAGTGGACGCAAAAGCAGACCCATCCTCGTCATCCCCGCGAAAAAGGCTGTCAGAAAATCGCACGCGGCCCCCTCCGTCATTCCCGCGAAAGAGGCTGTGAGAAAATCGCCCGGCGCCCCTCCGATAGGGGTAGGGAAGGGCTCACGCCCTCCCCTCCCTCCGAACCGTGCGTGCGGTTCTCCCGCACACGGCTCTCCAGTCGGTGGTTTCCTCATCGGGAGTGTCTCGCTGCATGCATGGGCTGTGCGAAGGGTGAACAGCCCATGCGCCGCGAAGAAGGCATTCGGCCAGCGTTGATGGTCGGCCGGACATCGCCCCGCACCCGGGCCGTTTCTCCTGCTTGCGCAGGATGGCGCGCAGCCGTCGTCGGACGAAGCCGTCGACGTAGGCGAACACCCCCGGCGTGGCATGCTGGAAATAGCCGAACCATCCCCGGAGCATCGGATTGAGGTCAGCGATGATCCGCCCGAGACTGTCGCCCCGGCTGCGGATCGTCTTGGCTCCTCACCTTGTCCTTGAGCGCCTTCAGGCTCTTCTTGCGAACCAGCCGGCGGCCCGCCTCGAACCGGTAACCCAGGAAATCGAACCCTTGGCCCGGTTGGCGGCAGTCGCCGAGCCTGCGTCTTCTCCGGGTGCAGCGTCAGGCCATTGCCCGCCACCCAGTCCCGGACCTGCGCAAAGCGCGGCCCGAGCCTCTTCTGTCCGTCCGGCAGAGGATCACGAAGTCATCGGCATAGCGCACCATCTCGTAGCCCGCTCGCCTCCATCAGGAGATCGAGCGGGTGGAGATAGAGATTGGCCAGCAGCGGCGAGATCACCGCGCCCGCTTTCGCAGGGGCAGGCTTTGCGGCGTCCCGTAGCCGGCGACCACCGCTCCATGCCCTTCATGATGTCCTGCTGCAGGATAGCTCTGCGACCAGCGACAGTACCCGTCCGTCGCTGATCGAGGCCTCCACACAGCGCCATCAGCCGGTCATGCGGGATGCTGTCGAAGTAGCTCTTCAGGTCGGCGTCCACCACGTGGGTGTAGCCTTCCTTGATGCAGCCGATCGACGTCCCGAAGCGCATCCTTGCAGCTTCGTCCCGGCCGGAAGCCGTAGCTTCCAGGCCGGAACTGCACTTCAAAGATCGGCTCCATGACCATCTTGAGCGCTTGTTGGACAATACGGTCCTTCACCGTCGGAATCCCCAGCGGACGAGTGCCCCCATCCGGCTTCGGAATGTCCACCCGTCTGACGGGTTGCGGCCGGTATCTGTCCGGTCTTCAGGTCTTCATGAAGTTCCCGCAGATACCGCTCCGCTCCGGCGGCGAACCGCTCGATACTCTGCCCGTCCACCCCGCTCGCCCCTTTGTTCCGCGCAACCTTGCGCCACGCGGCTTCCAGGGTGGTCGGCCGGATGAGCTTATCAATCAGGCTGAACCATTTGCCTCCTCGGCCGCTGTTACCCAGCGCCGACACCATGCGGTCAGTCCAGATCGACGCTTCCACCCACCACCACTCACGGCTTCGGGTGTCTGGCTCTTGTGTAGCCTGGGGCACTGCCGAGCCTGTCGCTTGCTTCATTCCAGACGGTCCGCCTCCACCTTCCTGCCTCCCTTCCCTCGGGTCGGTTTTACTGTCCTCCCCTCTCGCCGCGTGCGGCTGCGGTACTATGAAGGCTCTGACCCCTGCCGCCCTCACCCAGGCCGACAGGTCTCTCCGCTTACTCCGCCTTGCCGTCCCGGCATTCCGTCCTCAACCACGCGATCCGCCCACCGGTCGCTTTATCAGTCGCCTCAGCGCCGGCGGTCGCTTCCAGGCTTCGCCACAAATGAGCAGGCTCGCCACGGCGTCGCGCCGAATCAGGTTCGTTCTTCCTACGGACTGCCGGTTCACCTCCGGTTGCTCTCCACCCTGCCTCACGGCAACGCAGTTACCTTCGATTACTGGGTTGCGACCAACCCAGGCGCGGACTTGCACCGCGCAGACAAAGCGTCCTCACGGACGCACTCATTCCCGCGAAAGCGGGAACCCAGCGTTCGTTCAAGCACTTACGTCGCCCCGCTGACCTTCCCGTTCAACCGCAACCGCGATTTCCTGACAGCCTCGAAACGCGGGAATCTATCGCTCGTTCAAGCACTTACGCCGGCCCGACTTACCTCTCTATTCAACCGCAACCGCGATTTCCTGACAGCCTCGGAAGCGGGGACCCAGCAGCAGACGTTATGTCCCGGCAGTCACAGGACGTAAAAGATCAATCGCAAGGACCGATGGTATCATACCGACCGGTATAGCGCACGGGGTTGGTGGGGCCGGAGCCGGCAAAGGTTCCAGTCGCTCTGCGACTGGAATGCCGGCGGAGGGGGCTGCGCGCGAAATAAAAGAGGATACAAGCAGGTCGGGATCATCCCCTCAGGAGAAATCCGACGACCATGCCCATTCCCGCGGCCCAGAGTAGGGCCGTGCCGGGGTTGTCGCGAACGAATTCGGCCCAGTCCATCGAGCCGGTCTGCGGCATCCTCCGCGTTGCTGCCGGGTGTTGTCGCGGCAGAAGCCGGCGTCTGTCCCGGGGCTGACGCGTCCTTGCTGTGGGCGGCCAAGGCGGGTCCGGCACTGCCTTCCATCTGGTTGTCGCTCATCGTCTCATCTCCCTGCTCTTGCGCTTGCGAAACGCCCGTGGAGCGGGCGGGTTCAGCGGGCGGCGCGGGCAATCGCCAGGAACTCCGCCGCCTTCAGGCTCGCCCCGCCGACCAGCGCCCCGCCGACATGCGGGATCGCCAGCAGCACCGCCGCATTCGACGGCTTCACCGAACCACCGTACAGGATCGGCACCGAACCACCCGCCGCGCCGAACTGCCGCCCAGCTCCTCGCGGATGAAGGCGTGCATGGCCGCCACCTCCTCGGTCGAAGGCGTCCTGCCCGAGCCGATAGCCCAGACCGGCTCGTAAGCCACCACGCCGGCGAAGCCCTTCGGCACGCTGCCTGAAATCTGCCAGCCAACCACCTCGGTTTCCTGCCCTCCTGCGCGCTGGTCCTCGGTCTCGCCCACGCAAACGATCGGCATCAGGCCGGCCTCCGCTGCCGCGACCGCCTTCTCGCGCACGAGCTCGTCGGTCTCGCCGTGATTTTGTCGCCGTTCCGAGTGACCCAGGATCACCCACTGCGCTCCCGCGTCGCGCAGCATCGGGGCGCTGATGTCTCCGGTATGCGCTCCCTGCGGCGCCTGGTGGCAGTCCTGTCCGCCCACGCCGATGGTCGATCCGGCCAGTATCTGTGCCACCTGATGCAGATAGATGACCGGAGGGCAAATCAGTAATTCGGCGGCGATGCCGCCCGCACCATCTCGCACCTCGGCCGCCAGTTGCTCGGCCTCCGCACCCAGCGTGTGCATTTTCCAGTTACCAGCGATCAATTGAGGCATGGGGATCATTAACAGGATCGCGCGAGGCGGAACGTCAGAGCGCGTAACGTCTCGCACAAGAGCGGTCGCGTGAGGCGGAGGTCAGGGGTGAGGAGGTCGCGGAGGCGGACGTAGAGGGTGAATAAAGAGCGCTAGAGCGTAGGCGGAACAGTGAGCTGAAACTTTAAGGGGCGCGAGCGCTGAGCATGGCGATGCTATCGAGCGTCGCTGGATGTCGTTCCGTCGTAGCCAGTTGCAGACGGAGACACGCATCACCCGCATGCCGCGCCAGGTAGCGCCGCCGAACCAGGCGACGCCTCTTTCCTGGATGCGGCGGATGATCTCGTCGGTGGCGCGATCATGATCGCCGTCATCGGAGAGGAAGCGCACGAGACCCTGGTTGATGATCGGAGAAGCGACGATCGGCGCCAGGGAGGCTCCCGATGCCTTTCGACGCAGCCGCTCGGGCAAGCGCGCAGCAGCGTTCCACGATCTCGGCTACTCCGGCGCGCCGAGCGCGCGGATCGCGCATAGGCCGGAAAGCCGCGAGCGCGCCTCGACCATTCGGGATTCCAATCTTTCTGATTGCGGAGCTCTTCGAGGGGATCGAGTAGCTCGTGTCCTGCGCGAAGGCGGCGCGATGCGCCGGCCGGATGCGCGACGAAGACGAGCCGAATCGAAGGGCAGGTTGAGCCATTTATGCCCATCCGTCGCCCAGGAAGTCCGCCGCTCGGCGCCGTCGGAGCAAGATGACGATAGCGCGTCGCTGGTCGCCGCCCAAAGCCCGAAGGCGCCGTCGATATGCACCCAGGCCTTCGCGGCATGCGCGATCGGGCAGGCACGCGCGAAGGGATCGAAGACGCCCGTGTTCAGATCGCCGGCTTGAGCAGACGAACCGGATCAGATGCCGACCGCGCGCAGTCGCTGCTTCGAGCTGGCCGATCTGGATGCGGCCGGAATCTGTGCGGCCGCACGTATTCGATCGCTCGGTGCCGATGCCAAGCAGCCGGACGACGCACAAAGGTCGACGTGGCGGTCTGCGTCGTCAGGATGCGGAAGTGCGGCGCCCGGCGAGGCCTTCTTCGACATCCAGCGCGATCGGAAGGAGCTTGTGGCGCGCGGCCGCCAAGGCGGTGGTGTGAGCCATCTGGCAACCGGTCACGAAGGCGAAGACGCGGTTTGCGGAATGCCGAGGAGCTCTTTCATCCATTCGCCGCAGACCTCCTCGACGACCGCTTCGGCGGGCGCGGTGACGTTCGAGGCAGCGTTCTGATCCCAGACGGAGGTGAGCCAATCGGCCGCGAGAGCACCGGAGCGTGCCGCCGATCACCCAGCCGAAGAAGCGGCCGCTGGTGGAGCCCGAGCAATCCGCCCTGACATCGCGGACCAGCTCGTCGATCACGGTTCTCGTCGTCCGTCCCACCGCGGGGGAACGGCTTTGATAGGCGCGATCGGCAGCTCGGTTACGCTCGCAGACCGGAGCGATCGGCCGTGCCGATGCGGTTTCGACGTAGCGCAGCGCATGGCCCGCGGCGACATGAAGGACATGTGTCATGGCGCGAACCTGCGACCGGTTGCGGCCGCCGATGGTTCGGTCTGGGAGGCGAAGGGTCAGGCCGGGCCGCGGCATGTTTGCGACTCATTCTCATTTGCTCTAAGACGCCGCCGTCATTGCAATCCTGGAGCTGATCGATGCGTCCCCGTCCCGTGTTCCCGGCGAAAAACCTGGCCAAACCCGGCTCTGCGTCACCCACGAGAAGGAACCTCCTTCTGTCCGCTGGCTTGTTCGCGACCGGCTTCGCCGCCTCGTCCGCCCGCGCCGCCGAGACGATCATCCTCTACAGTGCCCAGCACGAGCAGATGGTCGATCAGGTGATCAAGATGTTCACCGACCGGACCGGCATCGCAGTCCGCGTCCACTCCGGCGAGGCACCGGAGATCGCCAACCAGATCGCGCAGGAAGGCGCCAGGTCGCCAGCCGACGTGTATTTCACTGAAAACTCTCCGGAACTCGTTCTGCTCAACGAAAAAGGACTCCTCGCGCCTGTCGCGGCTTCGACCCTGGCCGCGGTGCCGGCCAAATACAGCGCCGCCGACGGCCACTGGGTCGGCGTATTCGCCCGCGTCAATGTGCTGGCCTACAATCCGACACTCATCAAGGACTCCCAACTGCCACAGTCGCTCATGGACCTCGCCAAACCCGCCTGGCGCGGGAAGGTCGCGATCGCACCAAGCGATGCCGATTTCCTGCCGCTGATCGGCGCCGTCGTGGCGCTGCACGGCCAGGCTGCGGCATTGGATTGGTTGAAGGGGTTACATCAGAACGCCAAGGTGTTCGACGATGATGAGGGCGTGGTCGCCGCAGTTGACCGGGGAAGCATCGCGACCGGCCTCATCAACAGCTACTACTGGGCACGGCTGTTTACCGAGCAGGGCGCAGCGAAGACCAGGAGCAAGATTTATTACTTCCCTGCCGACGATGTCGGCGGCCTGGTCAACGTGTCCGGGGCAGCCGTCCTGAAGTCCTCCAAACACCAGGAGGCAGCGCAGAAATTCCTGGCATTCCTGGTCAGCAACAGCGTGCAGACCAAGATCGCCGAGGGAAATGTCGATTACGAATATCCCCTGGCATCCGGTGTGCCATCCAACAAGCTACTCAAGCCGTTCAGCGAGTTGCACCCTCCGGCGGTCAGCATCAGCCAACTCGGTGACGACCAGCAGGCAGCCACCCTGCTACGCCAGGCCGGCCTGCTCTGATGTCGGGCCTGCTTTGATGCAACGAACGGTCGCCGGCGCGGGATTGGGGCCATGGCTGGCCAAATTCCGCGGCCCGCCACTCGTCCTGCTCGTGCCCGCGACCGCTATCGCCATGCTCGTCCTGCTCCCGGTCGGCTACACCCTGCTCCAGGCGGCGCGTGTTGATGCGGCCGAGGCTTCGGAGCTGCTGTTTCGCCCGCTGGTCGGTGAGCTGCTGGTCAACACCGTGGGCCTTGCAATCGCCACAACTTTGATTTGTGGAGTGATGGGCACAATCTGCGCCTGGCTCACCGAACGGACCGACATTCCGGCACGTCGCGCCTGGGCCGCGCTGGCCGTCGTGCCGCTCGCGATTCCGCCTTTCATCAGCTCATACGGCTGGATTTCGCTCGATCCGGGACTGGAGGGCTTCACCGGCGCCCTGCTGGTGGTGAGCTGCGCCTACTACCCGCTGGTCTATCTGCCGGTCGCCGCGGCACTGCGCGGCATGGACCCGGCGCTGGAGGAGAGTGCGCGGTCACTCGGGCGCGGCCCCTGGGCGTGCTTCTTCGGCGTGGTGTTGCCGCAACTTCGCCCGGCGCTGCTCGGCGGCATGCTGCTGGTCGGGCTGCACATGCTCGGCGAGTTCGGCGCGTTCGCGCTGTTGCGGTTCCGAACTTTCACCACCGAGCTCTACGCCGAGTACCGCACCGGCTTCAACGGACCCGGCGCATCCCTGCTCGCCACGGTCCTGCTCGTCCTGTGCCTGGCATGCCTCGTCGCCGAATTCCGCGTGCGCGCCGCCGCGCGCTACGCACGGGTGGGCCGCGGCACCCGGCGGTGGATGACACCGGTCCCACTCGGCCGCATGACGCTTCCCGCACTCGCGCTGTTCGCGCTGCTCACCGCGGCAACGCTGGGCGTGCCGATCGGCATGGTCCTCTACTGGCTCACGCAGCACGGTGCCGCCGCGATCACGCCCTCAGCGGTTTCCCCGAAAGGCTGCTGGACGCCACGCTCGCCTCCCTGTGGCTGGGTTTTGCCGGTGCGGCCGTGACCGTGCTGCTCGCGCTGCCCCTCGCCTTTCTCGCGTCGCGCTATCAGGGATGGACGATCACGCTGCTCGAGCGGGCGGCCTATCTGACCCAGGGCGTGCCGGCGATCGTTGTCGCGCTGGCGCTTATAGTGCTCACGCTGCATGCAGCGCCGGTCCTCTATCAGGGGGCCGCATCGCTCATCTTCGCCTATGTCGTTCAGTTCCTCCCTCTGGCTTTGGTCAGCCTGCGCGCGGCCCTCGCCCAATCGCAGCGAACGCTGGAAGAAGTCGGACGCTCCCTCGGTCTCGGCTGGGCCGCGGTGACCATGCGCGTCATCCTCCCGCTTGCGGCGTCCGGCCTTGGGGCGGCGCTCGCGCTCGTCTTCGTCTCGGTCGTCACCGAACTGACGGCCACTCTGCTTCTGGCACCGATCGGCACGCGCACCCTCGCGACCGAGGTGTGGGCCAACTCATCCACGCTTGCTTACGCGGCCGCGGCTCCCTACGCGGCGCTCATGGCAGCCCTGTCGCTTGTCTCGGCCTGGGTGCTGGCACGTCGCTTCGGTGGCGGCGTCCTCCCCGCGGTGGCATGAGGAAACCATGGCCGAGCTGATGATCGAGGCGCTGAGCAAGGGCTTCAACCGAACCCCGGTGCTGCGCTCGGTCGATCTCGTTGTGCCGTCCGGCCGATCGGTCGCCATCCTCGGCCCCTCGGGCAGCGGCAAGACCACTCTGATGCGCCTGGTCTGCGGTTTCGAGCGCCCCGACGGCGGGCGCATCGTGATCGACGGTGAAACCGTCTCCGGCGCGCATACCATGATCGCGCCGGAGCGCCGGCGGGTCGGCTACGTGGCGCAGGAAGGTGCGCTGTTCCCGCACCTGACGGTCGCCGACAACGTCGTGTTCGGCCTTTCCCGGGCGATCGGAAAGCGCGCCGGAGAGTCGGCGAGTTGCTGGAGCTTGTCGGCCTTCCCCACGTTTACGCGGCACGGTGGCCGCATGAACTCTCGGGCGGCGAGCAGCAGCGGGTCGCGCTGGCCCGCGCCTTGGCACCCGCGCCGCGGCTTGTCTTGCTGGATGAGCCGTTCTCTTCCCTCGACGCAGCCCTGCGCATCGAGACACGCGAGGCGGTTGCCGCCGCGCTGCAGCGCATCAGCGCAACCGTGCTGCTGGTAACACATGATCAAGCCGAAGCCCTGTCCATGGGGCAGGAGGTCGCTGTCCTGCGTCAGGGCCTGATGGTTCAGGTGGCGAGCCCCACCGAACTGTACCGTCGCCCGGCCGATGCCGACCTGGCTCGCTTCGTGGGTGAGGCGATCCTCCTGCCCGGCCATGCCAGCGCCGGAAAAGTGCGCTGCGCCCTCGGTTTGCTGGACCTGGCACCCGGAATGCCTCTCGGCGCGGTGGATGTCATGGTCAGGCCGGAGCAGTTGCAGCTTGTCCCGGCCGGTCGGCCGGACCTGCCGGATGCCCTGGTCACTGACGTCAGTTTTCTCGGACCGCACGCACGCGTCCGCCTGAAGCTTCGTACACAGGCGACGTCTATGGAGCTTGCGGCGGTTGTGCCCGGCCACCTGGCGCCGACGGTCGGCGATGCAGTCGGTTTGTGCGTGACCGGTGAAACCGTGAGTTTCCCGCGTCGTCCTCGCATCGAGGACAATGGCCCGCCTCGCCATCGACAGGTGGATTGTATCGTGCCGGAAGTCCCCGCCCGCGCCACAGCGTGGCCCGCTTAGCCACCCCACCCGGACAGGCCGCCCGCGACAGCCAGGCTCTCGCGGGCGGCGTCAGGTTACGGATGGGTGATGACAGTGGTGCCAGGAGCGACCATGGGCGCCGGCGTCACGATAGCCGGAGCAGGGGCGGGGGTCACCACAGTCGTTTTGGGCGTCTGGTCGGGCTGGGGACCGACGCTGACGCACGCCGTGAGACCCAACATTGCAAGCGGAAGAACAACCCAGGCGAGGCGCATGCGAATTCTCCTTTCTGGTGGGAACGATCCGGACCTGAAACCCGTCGGCCGTGACGGCGGTGAGCCGGAAATGTGGCGAAATCCTGTCCGGCCCTCACATTCAAGTGGGGCGTGACGGATGCGGCGCACTGTGATCATTTGACGCATGGGCTGGACCCTTGTTGACCTCGCCGGCTCCGTCGCCCTGCTGCTATGGGGCGTGCACATGGTGCAAACCGGGGTCGAGCGTGCCTTCGGCCCCGAACTGCGGCGCTTCCTTCGTGCTCGCCTGGCCAATCGCTTTGCCGCGCTGTTCTCCGGCCTGGCGCTGACCGCCGTCCTGCAAAGCAGCACCGCGACCGGGCTGATGGTCACCGGCCTCAGCGCCGTCGGCGCCATCGGGCTGGAAAGCGGCCTCGCCGTCATGCTGGGCGCCAATATCGGCACCACCTTGATCGTCCAGGTGCTGTCCTTCGACGTCGCCGCGATCTCCCCGGCCTTGGTGGTGCTGGGCGTCGTCGCTTTCCGCCGCGCCAACCAGCCCCGCACACGCGATCTCGGACGGGTCAGCATCGGCCTCGGCCTCATGCTGCTCGCGCTCCAGCAACTCGTCACCGCATCGGCTGGAATCATCGACAATCCGATCCTCGACGAAATACTGCGCCGCCTCGACAACACTCCCGTGCTCGCCGCGCTGCTCGCCGCCGCCCTGACCTGGGCCGCCCATTCTTCCGTCGCCATCGTGCTGCTCACCGGCTCGCTTGCCGCCAAAGGCGTCGTGCCGCTTGGCCTGGCCCTCGCCTTGGTCGCGGGAGCCAATCTCGGCACCGCCATCAATCCGCTGGTCGAGGGCGCGGGCGCCAATCCCACCGCACGCCGCGTGCCCCTGGGCAACCTGCTCACCCGCTGCGTGGGATGCGCTGTGGCACTGCCACTGCTGGACTACTTCGTTGACGCATTCCGCCACCTGGGAACCACGCCGGCCCGGGCGGTGGCGGATTTCCATACCTGGTTCAACGTCGTCCTGGCGCTGGTGTTCCTGCCCCTGATCGGTCCGTTTGGCGCCCTGCTGCGCCGGCTGCAGCCCGCGCGGGACGATGCCGACGACCCGGGCCGCCCGCACTACCTCGACCAGCGCGCGCTCAATTCGGCGCCGCTCGCCATCGCCGCTGCCGCGCGTGAGGCGCTGCGGATGGCCGACTGGCTGGAAGGCATGCTCACCGAGGCCGCGGCTGCCGTGCAGGCCGCCGACCGGCGCCGCATCTCTCAGGTCCGCCGGCAGGATGACGTTCTCGATCGGCTCGACCGCGCGATCGGCGACTATCTCGGCAACCTTCAACACGAGACGCTCTCCCCCCAGGACGAACGCCGTGCCGCCGAAATCCTGACCTTCATCACCAACCTGGAATCGGCGGGCGATGCGCTCGATCGCACCGTGCTCGCGCCGCTCACCCGCCGCCTCAAGCGCAGCCTGCCGTTCATCGAGGCCGAGCGCGCCGAAACTGCCCGTATTCTGCAACGCCTCGCCGGTACCACGCGCGCTGCCGCCGCCGTCTTCCTGACCGAGGATGCTCGGTCAGCCCGCGCCCTGGTCGAGGAGAAGGAGGCCTTCCGGGCGCTTGAGGCTGCGACAACGGCCCGCCAGCTCGGGCAGGCCCGTCCCGCCGCGCCGGCCATCCAGATCGACCTGCTCTACGGCCTCAAGCAGATCAACAGCCATCTCGTGGCTGCCGCCGCCTATCCGGTGCTGGAGGAACACGGCGAACTGCTGCGCAGCCGTCTTCGTGTGTAATCCGCCGCGATATCATACCCGGACGGCCTCCATCATCTCCGCCACCAGCTCCGCAAGCTGGCCGGCAGGAACCGGCTTGCGCACCAGCATTGTCGTCCGGTCGAAGAACCCCTGCCCTTCGCCGCTCGCGACCGCGTCGGCATAACCGGTCATCAGCAGCACCGGCAGTCCGGGTATCCGCCGCCGCACCTCATTGATCAGGCCAACGCCGTTCATCCCTGGCATGGAAAAATCGGTCACCATCAGATGCGGGATCTCGCCCGCGTCGATCAGGCCCAGTGCCGATGGCCCGTCTTCCGCCGCGACGGCGGCGTATCCCAGCGAACGCAACTCCTCCACCACCACTTCGCGCACCATCGGATCGTCATCAACCACGAGGATGCGTCCACTGCCGCCGACGCGAGACCCGACGTTCTGCAACGACGATTGCGGGGCCGTGACAGAGGCGGCCCGCGGCAACCAGACCGAGACGCTGGTTCCCTCCCCCGGCGCGCTCCGTATCTCCAGTGCACCGCCGGATTGCTGGGCAAACCCCCGCGCCATCGGCAGCCCCAGCCCGGTACCCTGGCCGGTTGGCTTGGTCGTGAAGAACGGCTCCGCGGCGCGTGACAGCGTGATGTCATCCATTCCCGTTCCGCTGTCGCTCACATCCAGCCGCACATAGTCTCCACCCTCCAGACCCGCCTGATGCGGCTCGGTGATGCGTTCCGCCGAGGCTGAGAGTACCAGCTCCCCGCCCTCGGGCATTGCGTCCCGCGCGTTCACCGCAAGGTTGACCAGCACCGTTTCAAGCTGGGCTCGGTCCGCCAGCAGCACCGGAGCGTCCTCACCGACCTCCACCCGGACCGTGATGCCGGGGCCCAGCGTCTGGTGCAGCATGTCGCGCAGCCCGATCAGCACCTCCGCGGCCGGCACCGTCGCGCTCCGCAGATCGCCGCGGCGTGCGAAAGCCAGCAGCCGGCCCGTGATAGCGGCCCCGCGCCCCGCCGCCTCCTGCGACAGCCGCGCCAGCTTGCGCACTCGTTCCGGCTCCCCCGCGCGCCGCTCGATCATCGTCGCTGCCCCGGACACCGCCTGCAGCACGTTGTTGAAATCGTGCGCGATGCCGCCAGCCAGCTTGCCCAGCGCCTCCAGCCGTTGCGCCTGCGCCAGGTCCGTCTGCGCACGCTCCCGCGCCGCAACCTCCGCGCGCACCCGATCGGCCAGTTCGTCATTCAGCCGGCGCAATTCCTCCTCGGTCTGATAAAGCCGCGTCGCGTCCGTCATGCTTTCCATGATCGCCACGGGTCGCCCGTCCGCATCGCGTCGCAGCACCTTGCGTACTGCGGCGATCAGCACGGAGCCGTCGCGGCGCTGATGGCGCTCGTCGCCGCTCCACTCGCCGTCGCGCAGCAGGACAGCCTCGATCTCGGGTAATGGCATGGGCAAGGAGGTGCGGAGCAGGTGGTGGGAGATGCGGCCGAGCGCTTCCTCGGCGGTCCAGCCGTAGAGCCGTTCGCAGCCGGCGGACCAGAAGCGGATGGTTCCGTCCAGACCGCGCGCCAGGACGGCGGCAAGGTCGAGCGTCTTCACCAGGTCCTGCAGCCGCGCCTCGCTCGCGGCGAGCTTCGCCTCGGCTGCTCTGCGCCGGGACGTGTCCTGCAGCACCGAGATGAAGTAGCGCGGCGCCCCAGTCTCATCGCGCGCGAGCGAGGCAGTCAGGTTGACCCAGAGCGGCGTGCCGTCCTTGCGGATGTATCGCTTCTCCATCCGAAGGATGGACTCCTCGCCCATCAACACCTGTTCCGCGCCCCGCGCATCGGCCGCACGGTCCTCCGGATGAGTCGAGCTCCTCATGGCGCAGTTCCAGCAGCTCTCTCGCGCCGTAGCCGAGCATCTCGCATAATCGGCGGTTCACGCGCAGCCATCGCCCATCCAATGAAATATGGGCAAAGCCGACCGCCGCCTGCTCGAATGTCTCGCGAAAGCGGACCTCGCTGTCTGCCAGTGCGCGCTCCGCGCGACGCGCGTCCGTCACGTCACGGGCGACGCCGACCAGACCGGTGATCTCCCCGCTCACCGGATCGCGCAGCGGGGTCTTCGTGGACTCCCACATCCGCGGCTCTCCGAAGCGCGCGTCGGTCACCAACTCCACCACAGTCTCGGTGCGTCCGCTGTCCATGATCCGCGCATCGTTGCGCATCAGCGCCTCGCCCTGCGCGCGATCGGGCATGTACTCCGCGTCGGTTCGTCCGATCACCTCCGGCGCCGAGCGCCCGATCACCGCGAGCCCCGCCGCGTTCATGTAGAGCACCCGGCCGAGGCGATCCTTGGCGTAGAGCAGATCGGGACACGCCTCGCCCAGGGCGCGAAGCGTTGCCTCGGCTTCGGCCAGCCGCCCCGATGCTGCGTGCTGCTCCGTCACGTCCCGCAGGAACACCGTGATGCCGCCGCACGCGCAGGGGTGGGCCCGCACGACGAAGTGCCGCCCCAGCGAGCGCCATCTGTCGTGCTTTCGAGCCCAGCCCGCAGCCCGCTCTCCAGGGCGGGCGGGAGAGCCGGTCTCGCTTCGCTGTCGTTCACTCGAATCCCATGTCCGACACGCACTTTCCGACGACCGAACTCTACCCGGTTCGCGAGCAAAAAACACACATGCCTTGCGAGGCGGCATCCCGCCGCTAGCATCGCGGCATGCGACTCACCCACAAGACGATACACCCGGCCGGCGCTCCGATCCGCTTTCAGCATGAGGGACGCACCATCGAGGCGCTTGCCGGCGAGACCATCGCCGCGGCGCTGTCGGCAGCCGGCATTCTCGCGTTCCGCCGCACCGCGCGGGGCACCCCCCGCGGCTTGCACTGCGGCATGGGCGCTTGTTACGATTGCGTTGTAACCGTCGATGGCCGCATCGGCCAGCGCGCGTGCATGACCAAGGTCGCTGACGGCATGATCGTGACCGGCGGTCCTTCGGCGGACCCGGCACCGCTCTCGCCCGTTCCCTCGGGCGCAGAGGCCACCTCCGAAAGCTGCGACATACTGGTCGTGGGCGGCGGTCCGGCGGGCCTGTCTGCGGCCGCGGCGGGCGCCGAGGCCGGCGCCTCGGTACTGCTGCTGGATGAACGCGCCAGCACCGGCGGACAGTACGCCAAGGCGCTCGCCGACAGCCATACCGACCCGGCGCCCGACAAGCAGTTCCGCTTCGGCACGATGCTGCGCGACCGGGCGATCGCGGCAGGGGCTCGGATCGAGACGGAGGCATCAGTCTGGGGCGCGTTCGCGCCGAACGAGATCGGTGCGTTGATCGGCGGACGGGCCGTGACCCTCACGCCGCGCCGGCTGGTGCTCGCAACCGGTGCGCATGAACGGCCGGTTCCCCTGCCCGGCTGGACCCTGCCCGGCGTGATGACCACCGGCGGCCTGCAGACCCTGGTGCGCGCACAGCGGGTCTGCCCCGGCGAGCGGGTGCTGATCGCCGGCAACGGACCGCTGAACATGCAGCTTGCCTGCGAATTGCTGGCGTGCGGCGTGAAACCGGTCGCCCTGCTCGAGGCCGCACCGCGTCCGGGCCCCGCAGCCTGGCGCGGCCGCATCGCGCCTGGCGCGTGCCGCCCCGGACCTCGCGCGCGACGGGATCGCCATGCTGGCGCGTCTCAAGGCCGCCGGCGTCCCCGTGCTATGGAACGCCCAGATCACCGCGTGGAAGGCGAGGACCGCGTCGCACGGGCGGTCGCCGGGGATAAGGCCTTCGCAGTGGATGTGGTGGCGCTTAATCTCGGCTTTCAGCCGGAAACCGCGATCGCCCGCGCGCTCGGCATCCCGCATCGTTATATCGACCGTGGCGCCGGCCACCTTGCCACCGAGACCGACGAGGACGGCCGCACCGCGCTGACCGACGTGTTCGCCATCGGTGATGGCGCGGATCTCGGTGGTGCCCGCGTCGGCCACCGCGCGCGGCTGGCTCGCCGGTGCCGCGGCCGCGCGGGACCTCGGGTTCGATCCGCCCGATGTCGCGTCCCACCGCATCGCGCTGCGCCAGGCGCTGCGCTTCCAGGCGGCACTATGGACGCTGTTCCGCCCCCCAGCATTCGCGCCGGAGCGCCTGCCGGACGATACCGTCATCTGCCGCTGCGAGGAGGTCACGGCCGGTCGGGTGCGCGCCGCGCTGGCCGAAGGACTGGCCTCGCTGCCCGCCGTGAAGAAGGCCACGCGCGCCGGCATGGGGCGCTGCCAAGGCCGCTTCTGCGCTGCGACGATCGCACATCTTTGTCCGGACGCACCGGATGATTTCTCGTACGCCGCGCCACGCGCGCCGCTGCGTCCCACTCCCGCAGCCCCCCTGATGTTCGAAGCGCCGGAGTTCGAGGCGCCGCTGCTCGACGCGCCCGCCCTGCCGGCGCGTCTGCACCGGGTGGCGCACGCCGCGCCGGTCCAACAGGCCGACGTGGCGGTGATCGGCGGCGGCCTGGCCGGACTGTGCAGCGCGCTGTTCCTAGCGCGTGACGGCCGCGACGTGGTGGTGCTGGAGCGTGACGAGGCGGGCATGGCCGCCAGCACGGCCAATGCCGGCAGCCTGCACGTGCAGCTTCTGTCGTACGATTTCGAGCCCGACGGCCCCGAGAATGGCGGCCCGGCGACGCACACCCTGCCGCTGGCGCCGCGCAGCATCGGCTTGTGGAAAGAGTTCGCCGCGGACGTCGGCGAGGACCTGGGCATCCGTCAGGAGGGCGGCCTGATGGTGGCCGACAACCCCGCCGACCTCGACTGGTTGCGGAAGAAATCGGCGATGGAGCGCCGCGCCGGGATTGAAAGCCACGTCCTCGGCGCAAATGAATTGCGCGCGCTCGCCCCGGCTCTGTCCGACCGCATGATCGGCGCCGATTTCGTACCGGCCGAGGGTTACGGCGACCCGCTGCGAGGCACGATGGCCGTGCTGAAGCTCGCGCGCGCGGCGGGGGTGCGCGTTCTGACCGGGGTCGAGGTGCGGGACGTTGCGCGTGACGGCGCGGGGTGGCGCGTCGAAACCGGCAAAGGCATCGTGCGCACCGGCACGGTGGTGAACGCCGCCGGTCCGTGGTCCGGCACGATCGGCCGCATGGTCGGACTGAACCTGCCCGTCACCGGCACGGTGCAGCAGGTCATCGTCACCGAACCGGTTCCGCCCATGACAAAGCATCTGATTGCCTACGCGCACCGGCATCTTTCGCTCAAGCAGCAGGCCAGCGGCGGCTTCCTGATCGGCGGCGGCTGGTTCGGCGCGGTGGATGAAGCGACCGGGCGCACCCGCAACCTCCGCCGCAGCATTGAAGGCAATCTGTGGGTTTGCGCCCAGGCACTCCCGGTGCTGCGCGGGCTGCATTTCATCCGCAGTTGGACCGGCATCAACCCGGCCATCGATCGTGCGCCGATCATCGGCGAGGTGCCGGGCCTGCCCGGATTCTTCAACGTCGTGTCGGCCAACGGCTATACCTCGGTCCGATCCTGGGCAGGCTGACCGCCGACGCGGTGCGCGGCGTGGCGCCTGATCCGCGCTACACGCTGCAACGCTTCACCGGAGAGGCCGCTTGAGCGACACATTGTCATCGCGAGGCCGCCGCGAGGCGATGGGCACGATCGAACCGACGACCAAAGCCATCGTGCCGCCGATCCATCTGTCCACCACCTACATTCGGGACGAGGATAACAATTACTCCTCCGGCTTCATCTATGGCCGGCCGGACAACGCAACCACGCGCGAGGCGGAAAGCGTGCTCGCGATGCTGGAACAGGCACCGGCCGGCGCGCTCCTGTTTGGCTCCGGCATGGCCGCGGCAACCGCCGTGTTTCAGGCCCTGTCGCCGGGCGATCATGTCGTCGCATCGAAGGTGATGTACTGGGCACTGCGCTCCTGGCTGCTGACCGAGGCCACGCGCTGGGGGCTGAAGGTCGATTTCGTCGAAACCGACGATCTCGCCGCACTTGAATCCGCGCTAAAGCCCGGCACCACAAAGCTTGTCTGGGTGGAGACACCCTCCAATCCGCTATGGACCATCACCGACATCACCGCCGCTGCTGACATTGCGCACCAGGCCGGCGCGAAACTGGCCGTCGAATTCGACCTGCGCCTCGCCGGTTCACACGCGGCCGCTGACGCTCGGCGCCGATATCGTCATGCACGCCGCGACGAAAGGCTGAACGGCCATTCCGACGTGATTGCCGGCGCGCTCTGCGCCGGTACCGACGATGCGTTCTGGAACCGCGTCAAGACCGTGCGCAAAGGCCAGGGCGGCATCCTCGGTCCCTTCGAATCCTATCTCCTGCTCCGCGGTATGCGCACGCTGCACCTGCGCCAGGAACGACAATCCGCCTCCGCCATGGCCCTGGCACAGCGCCTCTCCGCCCACCCGCACGTCGCGCGCGTGCTGTATCCCGGCCTGCCGCAGCATCCCGGCCACGATGTCGCCGTCCGCCAGATGCAAGGCGGCTTCGGCTACATGCTATCGATCCAGGTCACCGGAGGCGAACCCGCCGCGATCCAGGTCGCGGCGAATACGCAACTCTACAAACGCGCCACCTCGCTCGGCGGCGTTGAAAGCCTGATCGAACACCGCGCATCCATCGAAGGCGCCGGCTCCCCGTGCCCGCCCGACCTGCTCCGCCTCTCAACCGGCATTGAAGACCTGGACGATCTCTATCGCGATCTCGACACCGCCCTGACCGTCGCACATCGCTAGCTCCTCCTGTCATCGCGAGCCTCGCACATCGCTAACCCCTCCTGTCATCGCGAGCCTCGCGCATGCCCCTACCGTCATCGCGAGCCTCGCGCAGCGAGGCGTGGCGATCTCGTGGCGCAAAGGAGCCCGACGGATCATTCCGCCCCTGGCCAATCGCCGTCCTTCACGCGTATCGTCCCGCCCACAAATCGGGAGAGAGACGCATGCGTCGCAGGCAGCTTCTGCAATCCGTTCTCGCTGCACCCGCCCTGATCGGGCTGCGTCCCGCGCGAGCCGACACCCCGCAGCTCACCGTCGTCTCCTGGGGCGGCTCCTACCAGGACGCGCAAAGCAAGGCGTTGTTCCAACCGGCCGCCAAGGTGCTCGGCATCACCGTGAAGGAGGAGACCTACACAGGCCTTGCGCAGCTCCGCATGCGCGTGAAGTCCGGCGCGGTCACCTGGGATGTTGTTTGCAGCGGCTCTGGAACCGCCGCGCGCGCCGGCACCGAGGGGCTGTTGCAGAAGCTTGATTATCACATGATCGACGTAGCGAACTTCGTGCCCGGCGCGGCTGCACCCTACTATGTCGGCGGGGATGCCTTCTCTACGGTGGTGGCGTGGAACACCAAGACTTTCGGCGACAACGGCCCGCAGAACTGGGCCGACTTCTGGGACGTGAAGAAGTTTCCGGGCACCCGCTCCTACCGCAACACCGTCACGCTTGAACCCGCGCTGATGGCCGACGGGGTGCCGCCCGACCAGGTTTACAAGGTGCTCGTCCGCGCCGGGCGGCATTGACCGCGCCGTCAGGAAGCTCGCTGAACTCAAACCCCATATCGCCGTGTGGTGGTCCTCCGGCGCGCAATCGGCGCAACTGATGATGGACGGTGCCGTGGACATGGCAATGGGGTGGAACGGCCGCTTCGACGTGGCCAAGCAGTCCGGAGCCAAGGTCGCCTACACCTTCAACCAGGGCATGCTCGACTACGACACGTACGTGATCCCCAAAGGCGCCCCCCAAACCGAGCTTGCGATGAAGTTCCTGGCGGAAATCAGCAAACCGAAATATCAGGCCGACCTGACCAAGTACATCACCTATGGCCCCACCAACGAAAAGGCCTACGACGCCGGTGTCATCACGCCAGCCCAGGCGGCGCAGCTTCCATCCTCGCCCGCCAACATGGCCAAGCAGCTCGTGCTCGATACCGCCTGGTACATGCAGAACGAGCAGAAGGCCGCCGAGGCCTACCAGAACATGATAACCGGCTGACTTGTCCGCATCGACGGCTCTGCCCATCGCGGTCCGCCGGCTTACCAAGTCTTACGGGGCGGCCCGCGCGCTGGATGACGTCAGCCTGGATGTGCGGAGCGGCGAATTCCTGACGCTGCTCGGCCCCTCCGGCTCCGGCAAGACCACGCTGCTCATGGTACTGGCGGGCTTCGTCCGGCCCGACCACGGCAGCGTGCGTTTTGGCGATACCGAAGTGATCCGCCTGCCGCCGCACAAGCGCAACGTCGGCGTGGTGTTCCAGAATTACGCGCTGTTCCCGCACATGACCGTCGCAGCCAACATCGCGTTCCCGCTGCGCATGCGCGGCGTGCCGCGTGCACAGGCGATCGAGCAGGTCCGCAGGGCGTTGGAGACGGTACGCCTGGAAGGCTTCGGTGAGCGTCGGGTCACCGAACTCTCCGGGGGACAGCGCCAGCGTGTTGCCCTCGCCCGCGCCATCGTCTTCCAGCCCCGTATCCTGCTCATGGACGAGCCGCTCTCGGCGCTCGACAAACAATTGCGCGAGCATATGCAAGTCGAGCTGCCGGGCTTTGCATGAGCATCTCGGCATGACCACGGTCTGCGTCACCCACGACCAGCGCGAGGCGCTGACCATGTCGGACCGCGTGGCGGTGATCCATCACGGCCGGGTGCGCCAGGTGGATGCTCCGCGGACGATCTACGAACGTCCGCGCAGCCGCTTTGTGGGTGAGTTCCTAGGCGAGTCGGCGTTTCTGGAAGTGGAGATCCGGAACGGCGAATGCCTGTTCTCTGGCCAGCCTCTGGTGGTCACTCAACCCACCCCCCAGTGTGGACCCGCGCTGCTCATGCTCCGCCCGGAGCGCCTTCGACTGCTCAAGGACAACGAACCCCGCCCGATGAACCGGTTCGAGGGGCGCGTCTCGAACGTGGTGTACCAAGGCGACAGCGTTCTGCTGCACATCGCCCTGCCATCCGGCTGCATCCTGCCGGTCCGGGGCCGCCCCGGTGCGGCACTGCCCGGCGCCGGCGATCCGGTCACCGTCGGCCTGGCGCCCGAGGATGCTTTCATTCTCAACGAGGATGCGGCCGCGGCATGACGCGTCCGGGTTCCGAGAATGGCGCCGACGCCCTGCGCCGGGACGCGACGCTGGAGAGCGCGCGCCTGCTCGGCCTCGGCGCGCCGGCGTTGGTGCTCGTGCTGCTCGGACTGATCCTCCCGGTCGGCTGGTTATTCTATCTTTCGGCCTTCGACGACGCTGGGGCGGTCAGCGCCGAGAATTACCTGCGCCTGGTCCGGCAGCCCTCCTATAGCCGTATCCTGCTGACCACGTTCGAGATCAGCATCCTGACCACGGCGATCTGCGTCGCCGGCGGATATCTGCTCGCCTACATGCTCGCCCAGATGCCGCGTCGCGGCGCCGCCATCGGCATGGTCGCGGTGCTGATGCCGTTCTGGACCTCCATCCTGGTTCGCACGTACGCGTGGCTCGTGCTGCTCCAGCGCGACGGGCTGGTGAACCGGCTGGGGGAATGGCTCGGGTTTTGGCAGACCCCGCTGCCGCTCGTTTACAACGTCACCGGCACCGTGATCGGCCTGGTGCACATCATGCTGCCCTTCATGGTGCTGCCGCTCTATGGCTCCATGCGGGCGATCGACCGTGACTATGTGAAAGCGGCCGCGAGCCTCGGCGCGAGCCCGATCAGCGTGTTCTGGCGCGTCTATTTCCCGCTCTCGGCACCCGGCCTCGCCGCCGGCTCCGTGATGGTGTTCATCCTCTGCCTCGGATCCTACGTCACGCCCGCCATGCTGGGCGGCGGCAAGGTCATCATGGTGGCCAATGCCATCGCCAACAACATCGAGCTGTTCTTCAACTGGGGCGCCGCAAGCGCGATCGGCGTCGTGCTGCTGGCAATGATCTTCGTTCTGCTGTTTTTCGGCACACGGGTGACCCGGCTCGAGCGAATCCTCGGCCCTCGATGAACTGGCTCAGTCGGCCTGCGACCGAGACGCAAATCACTCACGGCGCCCGGCTGTGGCTGTACGCCCTCGGCACCGGGCTTCTGCTTTTTCTCGTTATCCCCTCGATCATCGTGATCCCGATGTCGTTCTCGGCCTCCAATTTCCTGGAGTTTCCCCCGCACCAATGGTCGCTGCGCTGGTATCGCACCTATTTCCATTCGGCCGCGTGGATGCAGGCCACCGCGACATCCTTGAAGGTCGGCGGACTGACGGCGCTGATCGGCACCGTTTTGGGTACGGGCGCAGCCTATGGGTTGCGCAGCGCCGGCGCACGCTGGAGTCGCGTCCTGCTGCTTCTGCTGCTGACACCCATCATGGTGCCGGTGATCCTGGTGGCGATCGGATTGTTCTATCTGTTCGTGAAGCTCGGGCTGCTGAACACCCTGGCCGGACTGGCACTCGCCGACAGCATGCTGGCCTTGCCGTTGGTGGTGCTGGTCGTCGGCGCGGCCTTGCAGAGCCATGACATGAGCCAGGAGATGGTGGCCCGCAGCCTCGGCGCGTCCCGCGCCCGCGCCTTCTTCCTTATCACCCTGCCGCAGATCCGGTTCGCGGTCACCACCGCCGCGGTACTGGCGTTCCTGACCGGCTTCGACGAGGTGGTGATCGCCTTGTTCATCTCAGGCGGGAGCAACGCGACCCTGACGCGGGAGATGTTCAACGCCCTGCGCGATCAGATCGACCCGGTGATTGCGGCGATTTCGACAGTGATGATCGGCATCTCGTCGTTGCTTCTGCTCTGCGCTCAACTGCTGGGGCGTAGGCGCTGAAGCCGCTCACACCGTGTCATTGCGAGGAGGGCGGAGCGCGGTCCCTGCGAAAGCGGGGAAGCAATCCCGTGCGAGTTCGCAGCGAAAGTCCCGCTACGACCTCCTATCCACCCACCGATAATACACGATCGCCGGTGCGACGAACCACGGCGTGCCGAAATAATACGGGCGGGCCGGAAACGGGAGGTCATCAAATGCCGTCTGCCCTTCCGCGCGCCCCAGCACCTTCTGCCCCAGACGCATGCCAAGATACCCGGCCATTCCGGCGCCCGAGCCGCAATACCCCATCGCATAGTGCACGCCCTCATGCGTGCCGGTGTGCATCAGCTCGTCGAACGTATAGGCGACATAACCGCCCCAGGAATGACTGATGCCGATGCCGCGCAACTCGGGAAACAGCCGTACCACCTCCGCCAACAATCGCGCGCCGGCTTTCTCCGGCTCCGCATCGTTGGCCGAGACCCGGCCGCCGAACACGATGCGCGTATTGTCGGGCGAGGGGCGGTAATAATACACCACCTTGCGTGAGTTGCTGACCACGCGGCCCCGCGGCATCAGCCGCGCCATCACCTCCGGCGCGATGGGCTCCGTGGCAATGATGGAACTGCCGATCGGAATCACCCGTCGTCGCAGCCATGGGGTCAGCGCGCCCGTATAGCCATTGGTCGCCACCACCACATCGCGCGCCACGGTCCGGCCCGAGCCGTGATGCACCACCAACCCATCGCCGTCGCGCTCGATCCCCTTGGCGGCGCAGTGCGCCACCAGGGTCACCCCGGCCTGCTGCGCCAACCGCAGCACGCCGCGATGGAACAACCCCGGATGCACCGACACATGCTTCGGATAGAGCACGCCGCCGTAATACGCGTCCGTTCCCAATTCGGAATGCTGCTCGGCGCGCGGAATCAGATTCGCCTCCTGCCTCAGATGCGCCGGCCCGGCATCGATCTTCTTCGACAGCGCCTCGTAAGCGGCCGCGCTGTGGGCGGCGTGAAATCGCCCGCACTCCCGCAGTTCGCACTCAATCCCTTCCGACGTAATAAACGACTGCGCCCAGGCCAGCGAGTTATGTCCCTCGCGAGTGATCGCCTCCGCCCGCGCCGGACCGTGGCGCTGGTTCAGTTCGTCGTAGCTGCCCTTCACGCTGATGGAGATCTGGCCGCCGTTGCGCGTGCTGCAGCCCCAGCCGATATCCGCTGCGTCCAGCACCACCGTGTGGCGCCCGCCACGTGCCGTCTGCAACGCAGCGTTCAGCCCGGTATAGCCCGAGCCGACCACCACGACATCGGCCCGCGCCGGCGGCGCGGCCTCGCTCGCGGCAAACGGCGTCAGATCATCCCACCAATACGGTGTCGTCTTCATACGCGTATCATCGGCACCGTCGCCGACACTTCCAACGGCGCACCGGTTGCAGCGCGCACTTCCTCCACCGTGAAGCCCCGGCGCAATTTCACGCAGCCGGAATCCCGCGCCGGTCGGCTCGAACAGTCCGTAATTCGTCACCACCAAGGTCACCACCCCGCGCGCGGTCACAGGCAGGTCGCAGCGCTGCACCAGCCGAGGCGATCCGTCGCGCGTCACATGCTCCAGGATGATGAACACGCGCTTGGCGCCGGCCGCAAGGTCCATGGCACCGCCAATGCCGCCGCCCTTCTGGCCTTTCAGCTTCCAGTTGGCGAAATCGCCGTTGCACGCCACCTGGTAGGCGCCCATCACCGTCACATCGATCCGCCCGCCGCGGATCACGCCGAATAAATCCGCATGATGCACCACGGCCGCGCCCGGCCGCAGTGTCACGTTCTGCCCGCCGGCATTCACCAGGTTCAGGTCTTCCTGTCCCTCCGGCGCAATCGGGCCATAGCCGATGATGCCATTCTCCGAATGGTAAATGATGTCCCGGCCGCCAATATCGGTGTTGGAGCACAGCGTCGGAATTCCCACGCCCAGATTGACGATCCAGCCATCCTGGAATTCGCGCGCCGCGCGGTCCGCCATCTGCTGCCGGTTCAACCCCTTCGCGCCGCTCATCGCTTCCGCTCCTGCCGTCGTGCTCGGCCAGAGCCCCTCGGGCGCCGGCGGGATTTGCACCAACCGGTGCACGTAAATCCCCGACAGATGCACCGCGTCGGGATCGATCGCACCCGGCTCGCCGATCGGCTCCTCGATTTCCGCGATCGTCACACGCGCCGCCGTCGCCATGACCGGGCTGAAGTTGCGCTGCGAACGATGGAACTGCAGGTTCCCGAAACTGTCGGCGCGACGCGCGCGAACGAACGCATAGTCCAGCGGCAGAGCGTATTCCAGCAGATAGTCGTGCCCCTTGAAGCTGCGCGTCTCCCGGCCCTCCGCCAACTCCGTCCCCACCGCGGTCGGCGTGTAGAACGCCGGAATCCCTGCTCCGGCCGCACGGAGCCGCTCCGCCAGCGTGCCTTGGGGCACCAATTCCGCCTCCACCTCGCCCGCCTCGTAAAACCGCGTGAAGGGCAGCACGTCGGTCGGTCGCGTCGCCGCGGTGAACGCGCAGATCACCTTCCGCACCCGCCCGTTCTCCACCAGCATTCCGATATCCGGCATGCGCGGAAGCTGGGCGCCGCCCGTGGTGTTCGCCACCAGGGTCAGATCACGCGCGCCCTGCGCCAGCAACGCCCTGATCAGATTGAACGGCGTGCCGGGCATCGCGAAGCCGCCGAAGGCGATCGTCGCGCCATCCGGAATGTCGGCCAACGCCTCGGCGAAGCTCGCGCATCGTTTGTCCCGCATAAGCAGGATCAACAAACCCCGGAGCGTTGCCTGTCAAGCGCCGGCGGCCCGAAGACCCGCCTCAGACCAAGGCCACCGTACGTGCTGCTCTGCCGCCGCTGCAAGCCGCCGACCGCGGGTCAGCAACGGTGCATCCCGCATTTCGGCAAGTGCCACGTAGATTGCGTCGTAGGCGGTCATCTTATGACGGAATGCAGACCGCGGCAGGAGACATGCGCGTGCCGATACATGGGAAAGTTCACGAGATCGGTCAGCGCCGGCTCGGCCCGCGATGCGGTGAATAGTCCGACGGCAACATAGCGGCGAAGCACGTGTGCGACTTCGGCATCCAGCAGATGTGGAGCGTTGGCCACAACGCCGGGGGCGAGAATATGACGCTCGATCGCCTCAACGTCGCCCCTCAGCAGCCACTCGAGGGCCGCCGAGGCATCAAGGACGATCAACGCCCATCACGCTCCGCACGCACCATATCCGCTGCAGATGTCTTGAGCGACACGGCCGGCCTGGAACGGAGCCGTTCCCGGAATTCCTCCATCGTGGGGCGGCTCGCGATCTGGCGGACCTCGCGGAGCAGGTAGTCCGACAGGACATGCCGGCCGTCGCGGCGCGCGCCTTCAGAATCCTGTGCACATCGTCGGGCACATTCCTGATCTGGATCACGGCGGACATGCAGTGCACATGGTCACATGTGGCGCACATGTCCAGCATGTTGCGCGAGCTTCGCACGCAGACATTGACTTTCCGGATCGGTTCGTCAGTGTGCCAATCCAGCTCAGGAGGCGTTCGGAAACAACCGCTCCATTTTGTCATTCCCGCGAAAAGCTTGCCCCGGGCGAAGCATGCCCTCTGGCCGGCCTTCGGCCGGACCCGGGGGACCCGGGGCCTGCCCCCGCGAAAGCGCGGGGCGGGAACCCAGCGATGCCGCCAAATTCACGCTCTCGCGGGAGTAACAGTCGATTTAGTTCCGTGGCGAGCCCTTACGGGGAAGATATTTCAAAAATGACAAATATTCTCGTTACAAGTCAGGTGGACCTGCCGTTCGGCGGTCTCGATCTGCGCCAAGCGGTCGCCCAGGCCAAACCGGGCGATATCATTTCGTTCGCCTCCGGTGTCACTGCCGTTACCCTGCTCTCCAGCCTCGTGATCGACAGCAGCGTGACCATCGAATCGGACGCCGGGCCGGTTACCATCACGCAGGCCGCCGATGACGCGCGCGTCATCGAAATCGGCAGCGGCGCATCCGTAACGCTCCAGGGCATCACCATCAGCGGCGGCACGGCCGTCGGGACCACCGGCGGCGTCGGCTCCACCGGGAGCCATGGTCATGACCGTGGCACTCCGGGCGAGGGCGGGCCGGGGGGGCCGGGGGTACCGGCGGCGGCGGCGGACTGGGGGACGGCGGCGGAATGCCAACGAAGGCACACTGACGCTCATCAGCGGCCTCATCACCAAGAACACGGCACAAGGCGGAGCCGGCGGCTTCGGCGGCCTTGGCGGCACGGGCGGAAACGGCAACCAGGGTGGGCCGGGCGGCGCAGGAGGCATCGGCGGCAACGGCGGTCCGGGCGGCACGGGCGAGGGCGGTGGAATCCAGAATGACGGCCGCCTCGTCCTGCTGAACACCACCGTGACCGGCAACATTGCCAAGGGCGGCAGCGGCGGCGGCGGCGGCCTTGGCGGCAGCGGCGGCGCCGGCGGATCGGGCTACCCCGGTGAAGTTCTGCACGAAGGAACCCGCATCGCCACCGGCCCCGGCGGACCCGGCGGCAATGGCGGCACCGGCGGAAACGGCGGCAAGGGCGGGGCCGGCGGCCTCGCCACAGGTGGCGACATCGAAAATACCGGCGCCCTGCTCATCGAGGGCGCAAGTTCAGTCGGCAGCGCCAGCCTGATCAGCGGCACCGGCGGCCTCGCCGGCTTCCCCGGCATCGGCGGGGCGCTCGGCTCCGGTGGCTCCGGCGATCCCGACGGCACGGACGGCGTCAATGGCGGGATCGGCGGCCTCGGCCAACCGGGCGCCACCGGTGCCGCCGGTATTGCCGGCCTCGAATCACCCGGGGCGGCGATCTTCCTGCCCAGCCGCGATTACGCCGGCAAAACCGGCTCGCTCTTTGATCTGGCGGGTATTGCGATCGCTGGCAGTCTGTCGAACCTGGAGATGAAGCTGACGACCTCCGCCGGCACGCTCTACGCCACACCGGCCGGTACGAGCGCCACGCAACACGGCACCGAGCTGATCTTTTCCGGCAGCCCGACCAGTATCAATGCGGCCCTCGCCACGCTGGAGTTCGAGGCAGCCAGCAACGGCACCGCCAGGATCGAGCTCGCATTGGGGGACGCCGGAGGCAACGTCGCCGTCGGGACGATCACAGCGCAGACCGCCTGCTTCGTCGCTGGCACGCGGATCAGCACCACGCGGGGCGAAACGGCGGTCGAGGACCTGCGACAAGGCGATCTCGTCATCACCCTCACCGGCGCGGCCCCGGTGCGCTGGATCGGCCATCGCCGTATCGACATCGCGAACCATCCGCGCCCGCGCGAGGTGCGGCCCATCCGCCTGCGCCGCAACAGCCTCGCCGAGGCCATTCCTGGCCGCGACCTGCTTGTCTCTCCCGACCACGCGCTGTTCCTCGATAACGCGCTGATCCCCGCCCGCCTGCTGCTCAACGGCGCGACGATCAGCCAGGAGGAAACCTTCGACCTAACCGAGTATTTCCATTGTCGAACTTGACCGCCATGCGATCCTGCTGGCCGACGGGGCGGCCGCCGAGAGCTATCTCGATACCGGCAACCGCTCGATGTTCGACAACGCGTGGGGACCGCTGGCCCCCTCCGTCGGCGGGCAGCAGCGGCGACAGGACCTGTCCTGCGCCGAGTTGGTGATCGACCCCGCCCGGGTAGAACCAATCTGGCAACGGCTGGCTCTACGCGCCATGGAACTCGGGTTCGCAGTGTCGCTGCCTCAGGCTGCCGAGGACCCTGAGCTTCATGTGCTCGCCGGCGGCCGGGTGGTCGCGCCCAGCACCCGCCGCGATGGCCGCTACACGTTCGTTCTTCCAGCGCTGACAGAAGGCGCCCGGCTCGTCTCAAAGGCGGCAGCGCCTTGCGATATGTCCCCTTGGATCGAGGCCAGGCGTCGTCTCGGAGTCATGGTGCGCCGCCTGTCGCTGCGGGCCGGCACATGGCGTGCGCCGATCGCGTAGGAGCATCCGCGACTGCGAGACGGGTGGTGGGCAGTGGAAGGCAGCGGCGCGCATCTCTGGCGCTGGACCGATGGGAATGCTGCGCTGCCAACGATCAATCGCCCCGCCGTCCTGGAGGTGGATGTCGCCAGGCTACATAGGCCACAGGCGCGTCTACACCGGCCCCGCCGCAGCAGAAACACCCCCTGCTGGCCGAACAGATTCGCCATGCGGGGGAACCGCCGCCACGGCGCGCGCCCGCCGCTCTCATCCGCCGCCAGCCACTGCTCCACCCCGTACCCGTCCGCCGCGCACAGGTCGAAGAAGTCCCGGATCGTGCACGGGTGGATGTTCGGCGTCTCGTACCACATCCGGTCCCACGTGGCGGTCATCGGCATGCGCCCGCGCGACAGCAACTGCAGGCGCACCAGCCAGTGCCCGAAATTCGGAAAACTCACCACCGCCCGCGTTCCGATCCGCAGCATTTGCCGCAGCACCTCGCGTGGCTTCTCCACCGCCTGCAAGGTGCGTGACAGCACCACGTAGTCGAACGCCCCATCCGGATAATGCTTCAGATCCTCATCGGCATCGCCATGCATCACCGGCAATCCATGCGCCACGGCACGGGTCACCAGTGCCATGTCGATCTCGATGCCGCGCGCATCGCACCCCTTCGTGGTGAAAAGCTCCTCGATCAACGAACCGTCGCCGCAGCCGATGTCCAGCACGCGCGAATGCGGCGCGATCATTTCGGCGATCAGCCGCAGATCGACCCGCATGTTCTTCGCCACATAACGGACGCTGTCTTGCATCCGTCATAACCCCGCGTGTGCAGCGCAGCCGGCCAGGAACCCCGACACCGTCCGATGGAAATCCGGCTCATCGAGCAGGAAGGCGTCGTGCCCCTTGTCGGACGGGATCTCGACGAAGCTGACGTTCGCCGCTGCCCGGTTCAGCGCCCGCGCGATCGCCCGGCTCTCCGGTGTCGGAAACAGCCAGTCGGAGCTGAACGATACCAGCAGGAACCGGGTGCGCGTGCCGCGGAACGCGTTGGCAAGATCACCGCCATGGTCTGATGTCAGGTCGAAGTAGTCCATCGCCCGCGTGATCGTCAGGTAAGAGTTCGCATCGAACCGACGCACGAAGGTGCTGCCCTGATGGTGCAGGTAGCTCTCAACCTCGAACATCCCGCCGAACAGGCTCATTGCCTCGTCCGGTCCCTTCGGCGCCGTCTGCAGCCGCCGTCCGAACTTCCGCGTCAGCGCCTGCTCCGACAGATACGTGATGTGTGCACACATGCGCGCCACCGCGAGGCCCCGCGCCGGCACCCGCCCGCTCGCCCAGTATCGCCCGCCAGCCCAGTCCGGATCTGCGAAGATCGCCTGACGTCCCACTTCGTGGAAGGCGATGTTCTGCGCCGAGTGATAGGCCGCGCAGGCGATGGGCAGGGCCGCAAGCACCGCATCGGGGTATGCCGCCGCCCATTGCAGCACCTGCATGCCGCCCATCGAGCCGCCCATCACCGCGAACAGCCGCTCGATCCCAAGGTGATCGGTCAGCATCTTCTGGGCCCGCACCATGTCGCCGATGGTGATCGGCGGGAAATCCGTCCCCCACGGCTCGGCTCCGTCACTCCGTGGACTGCGTGGCCCGGTCGATCCCATGCAGCCGCCCAGCACATTGGCGCAGATCACGAAGAACCGGTTGGTATCCACCGGCTTGCCTGGCCCGACCATCATCTCCCACCAGCCGGGCTTGCCCGTCAGCGGGTGTGTCTCGGCCAGGTACTGATCGCCCGTCAGCGCGTGGCACGCCAGCACCGCATTGCTGCGTTCGGCATTCAGCGTGCCATAAGTGCGGTAGGCCACCGTCATCGGGGCGAGATGCACCCCGCAATCCAGCCGCATCCCCTCGGCGAACGTCAGGTGGGAGTGCGGCACGGCGGTCAGAAGAGCGGTCTGATCCATCGCTCCCACATAGGCAGGCGGCGGAGGCGACTGCAACCTTCCGGGTTTGCAGCCCTCTCGGCTTCCGCTATCTCTTCCGCGCCTTTTTCACGTCATTCCAAGGGTCATCCACACGATGGACAGCGCCGCGCAAACCCTGCGGGATGACCCGCCCGCCCCGGTTCGATGGCCCCTGCCGGGGGCGGAAGAAGCGGATCAGGAAACCCGGGACAATCTCGCCAGCCTTCGCGCGGAACTGGATCGTCTCGACGATGCCATCCAGGACCTGCTGATCGATCGGGCCGAAATCGTCCGCCGCGTCGCGACGACCAAACCCCCCGGTGGCGTTGCCCTGCGCCCCGGGCGCGAGGCCGCCATCCTCCGCCGGCTGCTCGCCCGGCATCACGGCACCCTGCCGGCGAACAGCATCGTGCGGATCTGGCGGGAACTCCTGGCCGCAACCACCGCCATGCAGGCCCGCTTCGCCATCGCGGTCTGCGATACGGATCCGGGCCGCGCCTTCACCCAACTCGCGCGCGAGCATTTCGGCGCGTTGACACCGCTGACGGGTCACCGCAGTCCGGCCCAGGCCATTGCCGAGGTCAGCGCCGGCCGTGCCTCTCTCGCCATCCTGCCTCTGCCATCCGACACCGAATCCGCCGCCGAGGCGTGGTGGACCGCCCTCCTGCAAAAGGATGAGCCGCGCATCCACGTCGTCGCCCGACTGCCGTTCTATCTCCCCCGCCCGGAGGGCGCGCCCACGGTGCAGGCCCTCGTCGCCGCCGCCATCGCACCCGACCCGTCCGGCGACGACCGCAGCCTGCTCGGCCTGGAACTCGCCCCCGACATCAGCCGCGCCCGCCTGGCGAACTCGCTCGCCGCCGCCGATCTCGGCCAGGGCGGCATCATTCTTCGCCGCGACCCCGGCGCCGCGCTGGCGCTGATAGAAGTCGGCGGCCTGGTGACCGAGCAAGACCCGCGTCTGGCGCGCATCACAGCGGCGGCGCGCCCGCCGGTCGTGCTCGGCTCCTACGCCGTCCCGATCGGAGCCGGCGCATGAGCGCCCCCCTGCCCCGCCCGGAAATTCTCGGCATCTCCCCCTACGTTGGCGGCGAATCCAACCTGCCCGGGCGCAACCGCACCATCAAACTCTCCTCCAACGAAGGCGCATTCGGCGTGCCTCCAGGCGCGCAAAAAGCCGCTGCCGCGGTCGCCGCCGAAGCTCTATCGCTATCCCGACGGTGATGCGCACGATCTTCGCCGCGCCATCGGCGCCCGGTTCAGGCTCGATCCTGCGCGCATCGTCTGCGGGGCCGGGTCCGACGATCTGATCTACCAGCTTTGCCTCGCCTATGGCGGACCCGGCCGCGATATCATCATGTCGGCCCATGGGTTCGCCATCTACGAAATCGCCGGCACATATGCCGGCAGCAAGGTGATCAAGACACCCGAGCGGGACCTCACCACGGACATCGATGCGATGCTCGCCGCTGTGTCTCCCGCCACCCGGCTCGTGTTCATCGCCAATCCGAACAATCCGACCGGCAGCTTCCTGCCGCAGCGGCGAGGTCGAGCGCCTCCGCGCCGAGCTGCCGCCGGAGGTCTTGCTGGTGCTCAATTCCGCCTATGCCGAATACGTGGACCGGCCGGATTACGACCCGGTCGCCCTGGTCAACGCCGGCAGCAACACGATCATGACGCGCACCTTCAGCAAGATTTTCGGCCTGGGCGGCATGCGCATCGGCTGGGCGTATGCCCCGCCCGCGATTATCGACGTGCTGAACCGGGTGCGTGCGCCCTTCAATGTCACGCTCGCCTCTCAGGCAGCGGCCATCGCCGCATTGGCCGAACCCGGCTGGGTCGAGAAGGGCCGCGCGCACAATCTCGAATACCGCGCGATCCTCACCGACGGCCTGCGGCAGGCCGGCATCAAGGTCTGGCCCAGCCAGGGCAATTTCGTGCTGGCCGATTTCGGCACGAAAGACCGCGCCGATGCCGCCGACGAGGCCCTGCGGGCCCGCGGCATCATCGTCCGCAAAGTCGGTGCCTACGCCCTGCCTCACTGCCTGCGCATCACCGTCGGCCTGCCGGAGGAGGTAGAGCAGGTGATCGGTGCGTTGGGCGATTTCATGGCCGGCGCGCATGGGTGAACCGCTGTTCGACCGGCTCACGCTGATCGGCATCGGGCTGATCGGCAGTTCCGTCGCACGGATCGCCCGCGAGCGCGGCGACCTGGCGCGCGAGGTCGTGGCCTGCGCCCGCACCGAGGCCACGCTGCGTCGCGTGCAAGAGTTGGAGATCGCGGACCGGGTGGAGCTCGATCCGGCTCGCGCGGTCGCCGGCGCTGATTGCGTGATGCTGTGCGCGCCGGTGGGGGCCTTTGCCGACCTTGCTACGTGCATCGCGCCGCATCTGCGCCCCGGCGCGATCCTGACCGATGTCGGCTCTACGAAGCAGTCGGTGATCCGCGACGTCGGCCCCTTGGTGCCCGAGGGCGTGCACTTCGTGCCGGCTCATCCCCTGGCCGGCACCGAGTATTCCGGCCCCGATTCCGGCTTCACCACCCTGTTCCAGGGGCGCTACACGCTGATCGTGCCGCCGCCAGGCACCGATGAGGGCGCGGTGGAAACCATCAGCCGAATTGTGGCGCCGCTGCGGTTCGCAGGTGGAGACCATGGAACCCGCGCACCATGACAAGGTGCTGGCCATTGTCTCCCACCTGCCGCACCTGATCGCCTTCACCATCTGCGGCACGGCGGACGATCTCGCTGACGAAAGCCGCTCCGAGGTGCTGCGCTTCGCCGCGTCCGGCTTCCGCGATTTCACCCGCATCGCTGCCTCCGATCCGGTGATGTGGCGGGATGTGTTCCTGAACAACCGCGAGGCGCTGCTGGAAATGCTCGCGCGTTTCCTGGAGGACGCACAGGCCATGGCGCGTGCAGTGCGCTGGGGCGACGGGTCTTATATCGAGGACAAGGTGCAGCGCAGCCGCAAGATCCGCCGCAGCCTGATCGAGCTGAAACAGGCGTAGCCGCCGCCCCCTCGCCGTCCAGGCAGCGGATATATTGACAACGGCCCGTCGTGTAGCAACGTATCTACACGCAATTGCCCTCCTTGCAGCTCAGGAGTTCTGGCCATGACCATCACGACCCTCTCCAGCCGGGAGTTCAATCAGGACACCAGCCGGGCCAAGAAGGCCGCCAGGGAGGGGCCGGTCTTCATCACCGATCGAGGCAAGCCCGCCCATGTTCTGCTCAATATCAAGGAATACCGGCGACTCACCGGCGGTCATCGAAATATCGCCGATGCGCTCAGCATGCCTGGCATTGCGGACATCGAATTGGATCTTCCGCCCCGCATCGAAAAGGCAAAGCTGACTGACCTGTCCTGATGCTGCTTCTCGATACCAATGTCATTTCCGAATTGCGCAAAGTTCGGGCCGGCAAAGCCGACCCAAACGTCGCCACATGGGCTGACAGCGTCCATTCGACGGACCTGTTCATCTCCGTCATCGTCATTCACGAGCTTGAACTCGGGGTCTTGCTCCTGGAACGGCGGGATTCCCGGCAGGGAGAATTGCTCAGGGAGTGGCTGCAAACGTTGGTGCTGCCGGTTTTCGATGGACGGATTCTTCCCGGTTGACGCTGCAGTCGCTACGCGTGCGGCCGGGCTGCACGTTCCTGATCCTTGGCCGATCAACGACGCCTTTATCGCTGCCACGGCGCTGGTCCATGGCATGACGCTCGTGACCCGCGACACCGCGATTTCAGAGCCGCCGGCGTTTCCCTGTTAAACCCTTGGAGCACTCCTTAGGAGGCGTTCGGAAACAATCGCTCCATTTCGTCATTCCCGCGAAAGAGGCTGTCAGAAATTCGGACGGCGCCCCTCCGTCATTCCCGCGAAAGCGGGAATCCATTGCTCGTTCAAGCACTTACGTCGGCGCTCTACCTGCCCGTTCAACCGCCACCGCGATTTCTTGCGAAAGCGGGAACCCAGCGGAGCGGCCAGGTTCACGCTTTCGCAGGATTAACAGATGATGCGCCATTTCGTGACGCACCTCAGTCCAGGACGCCCCGGTACACCAAACCCAATGGGATATGCACGTCGGTTCCCGCCACGCCGATTTCTTCCCCGGCCCGGCTTTCCACCCATCCCGATCCATCACGCTGAAGCACGCGTACGTCTCGGCGATCCTGCGCCACCAGAACATACTGCTGAATGGACGGGATCAGGAGGTATTCTTCCTTCTTCGCGCCAAGATCCGTCTCCGCGGTCTCCTCCGACAGCACCTCGAACAGCACCAAGGCATCGCGCAGAGTCTTCTGACTGCTCCCCACGAGCCCTGCCGTTACCACGACGTCCGGATAGCGAACCCGGCCGCCGACCACGATCCGCATCTCGGGAATCACGTCAAAGCGGGTCCGATCCAAGGCGCCAAAGAGGAAGCTCCACAGGTTCCCGACGATAATCTGATGGGCCCGTGCTCCTCCGGTCATCTCGATAATCCGTGTCCCGTCGAACTCATGCCTCGCCTCCTGGCGATCCTCCCACGCCAGGAAGCGATCCATGGTCAGCGGCTTGCGCAGCACCACATTCATGTCTCTACCCTAGGACCAGCTTCAGCCGCACTCAACGCCGTTTCGACCACACGTAAAGCACATCCGGCTCCTTCTCCTCGTTGTCACCGCCGCCGGTCATCGTGACCATAACGAAGCCCTGCCGCTCGTAGAACCGGCGCGCCGCGACATTTCGCTGGAACGTCCAAAGCTGAAGGCGCGCCGCATCCGCTTGCGCGATGGCCAACAGCCTCGATCCGATGCCGCGGCCTTGCCAGTCAGGAAGCACATAGAGCTGATTGATCCACTCGCTTGTGAACGCGACAATACCGACGATCCGGCCGGCAACGACCGCCCCATGCACGCTGGTTTTCCGGAAAAACCCGCTGCTTGAAAGAACCACGTGTCCTCGGCCGGCTTGTGGCGTCCGGCGAGCCAGGGCAACCGGTGATCGAACGATATCCGATGAACCCGCGCCGCCTCTTCCATGTCATCGAGCCGCAAGGGCCGAGTTTCGAACTTCGTCGCTCACACCTCGATCACCCCGCGCCGCAGGCCTTTCGCCACCGCCTCCGCCCGGCTGCCCGCACCCAGCTTCCGGAACGCCTGTTCCAGGTGGAATTTCACCGTATGCGCCGAGATGCCCAACCGCCGCGCGACTTCCTTGTTGCTCAACCCGGCGCCCACGGCCGCCAGCACCTCCGCCTCTCGCGCCGTCAAAACCGGAACTGCTTCCTCCGCGCTTGCGAAACCGCCCGGCTCGCCCACCGGCCGAACCACCAGGCCCGCCGCAACCACCCGCAAGACCGCATCGAGCACCGGCGGGCTGACCCCGTCCGGCACCACGCCCGCGGCGCCCTCATCCGAGCGCCAATCGTCACGACCGGAACCCCCGGCATCACCGGAGCAGACCCGGTGTCCGCAACGACCACGTCAGGCCCGTCCAGCACGACCTCATGCCCCGCCTCCCGCACCAGTTCGCCAGCGCGGCAGCCCGTCCCACAGTCCCCGGCATCAACCCGCACACGCATCAGGGCCACACGCGCATCAGGCCCACATCTGCATCAGGACGGCCGCGCGCCCACCGTCACCGGAACCTCCTGGACCGCGCCGGCGCGCAACACCCGCACAGCGCAAGCTGGTCCCGACGCCCGCGCGAGGCCACATGCTGCCCGAGATCCCGCAGACCCCGCGTCGCCTCCCGTCCACCGCCAGCACCACATCTCCCAGCATCACCCCGCATGTTCTGCCGGCCCCCCCGGCGACAACCCCACCACGATGAGGCCGGCCGTCGCTTCCCGCGGCCGACCGACCGCATCCGGCAGCCCGACCGGCTGCAATGCCACCCCCAGCCAACCGCGCGCCACATGGCCATCCCGCAGCAGCGCATCCACCGAACGTTCCACCGTGTCCGTCGGAATCACCAGCACTCGCCGCCGCGGTCCCGAGCGTCGAAATCCCCAAAAGCCGACCCGGCCTGTCCAGCACCGGGCCGCCTTCCTCGTGCCAGGCCAGAGCGAGCATCCAGCACGATCAGCCGATCGATTCGACCGCCTGCCATGCTGTGCCACTCCGGCCCCTTCCGGTGCACCACGCCCAGCCGCGCGGTCACTCCGCCGGCGCCGTCACTGCCCAGTGCCAGCGCGAACCCCCCGACCGGAGCCTCGGCACGTTCGATTGAGGGGCCGGCGACGCCTCGGCCCGAAGCACGGCGACATTCGTGCCCTTATCTCGCCCGGCCAGCGTTGCCGGCGCTTCGGCCCCGCCCGGCAGCACCACCCGATAGCCGTCCGCCTCCTTCAGCGCCTGCTCCGAGGCAACGATCACCCCGTCGCGCCACGCCATGCCGGTCAGCCCGGCCGCTCACCGGCCCGTATGCCGATCACCGATCGCCGCTGCCCGGGACACCACACCCGCGAAATTGCCCATCTCCGGCCTCCATAACCGCTGGGCCAACATGCGCGACCCGCGCCGCACTCACCATCGGGCGAATGACCGGGGCCACCGATCACTCCCCAATCGACCGGGCTCACCCCAAGGCAGGGCGCCCCCCTCCGTCATTCCCGCGAAAGCGGGATCCATTGCGCGTTCAGCACTTACCTCGGCCACTACCTCCCCGTTCAACCGCTCCAGCAAGCCTTTTTGTATCCTTACTTTTTATATCATCGTCTCAGATAGTCCCGAAGTAACCAGTGTTAATGTAACAACCGTCACCCAATCACCGGTCGCGCCACGCAGACCCGGACCCCACCCCCATCCCTTGGCACCCAGCCCCAACTTCGTCTTGAATGCCTTCCCCAACCAAAGGACAGACAGGCATGCCGAAACTCGCGGGTAAAGTCGCCTGGGTCACCGGCGCCGGCAGCGGCATCGGAGAAGCCGCCGCCCTCGCCCTCGCCGATGAAGGCGCCACCATCGTCCTCACCGGCCGCCGGCCCGAACCGCTGCAAAACGTGGCGAAGCGCATCCGCGACAACGGCGGCACCGCCCACGTCCAGCCCGCCGACCTCATGATCGCCGCCCAGGCACAAAAAGTCGGCGCCTTCATCCGCTCCACCCTCGCCCGGCTCAACATCCTGGTGAACAACGCCGGCCTCAACATCGTCGAGCGCCACTGGAACCAGCTCACCCCCGAGGGCATCGACCACGTCGTCCACGGCAATCTCTCCTCCGCGCTCTACTGCGTCACCGTCGCCCTCCCCATGATGCGCGCGCAGAAAGACGGCGTGATCATCCACACCGCCTCCATGGCCGGCCGTTTCATCGGCGGCCTCAGCGGCCCGATCTACACCGCCGCCAAGCACGGCGTCGTCGCCATGAGCCACACCATCAACATGGAGGAATGCGTCAACAACATCCGCTCCACCGTGATGCTCCCCGGGGAGGTCGCCACCCCCATCCTCGACAAGCGCCCCAACCCCGTCAGCGCCGAGGACCGCGCGAAAATGGTCCAGTCCGAGGACTGCGGCGACCTCATCCGCTACATCGCCTGCCTGCCGGCACGCGTCACCATCAACGAGGTGATGATCGCCCCCACCTGGAACCGCGGCTACGTCGCCAACCTCGAGCGCAAGCTCTGACCATGCCAACCAATCGCAAAATCGTCCTGGTGCCTGACAACATGGGCCAGGAAGGCGTCGCGCTGCTGAAAGCCCGCGACGACCTCGACGTCCGCACCTACCCCGCAACCATCACCCAGCCCGACCTGCTCCCGCTGCTTTCAGACGCAACCGCCATCGCCCTCAGCGGCACCCCGTACCGCCGCACCGAAATGGACGCCTCCCCCGCCATGCAGGTCGTCGCCCGCATCGGCGTCGGCTACGACGCCGTCGAGGTCCCCGCGCTCACCGCCCGCAAAGTCCCGCTGATGATCGCCGGCACCTCCAACTCCACCAGCGTCGCCGAACACGCGATCTACCTCATCATGACGCTCGCCAAGCGCGGCCCCGGCCTCCACCGCCAGGTCCGCGACGCGCGCTGGCAGGACCGCTACACCGACATGCCCGCCGAACTCGCCGGCAAGACCGTGCTGGTCGTCGGCTTCGGCCGCATCGGCACCCGCACCGCCCGACGCTGCGCGGCCTTCGACATGACCGTGCTGGTCCACGACCCGTACGTTTCCGGCCGAAACCATCCGCGCCGCCGGCTGCGAACCCGCCCCCGACCTCGACGCCGCCCTGCCGCGCACCGACATCGTCACCATCCACTGCCCCAAAACCCCGGAAACCGTCGGCCTCTTCGACGCACGCCGCCTCGCGGCGCTCAAGCGCGGCGGCTTCATCGTCAACACCGCGCGCGGCGGCATCATCGACGAACCCGCGCTCCACGCCGCCCTCACCAGCGGCCACCTCCGCGGCGCCGGACTCGACGTCTTCGCCGAGGAACCCACCCCCGCCGACAATCCCCTGCTCGCCCTCGACAGCGTCATCGCCTCGCCGCACATGGCCGGCGTCACCACCGAATCGGTCGCCGGCATGGCCCGCGTCACCGCCGAGAACATCCTCAGCGTCCTCGACGGCACCCCCACCCGCGCCCACGCGGTCAACCCCGAAGTCCTCCCCTGATGTCATTGCGAGGAGCGCGCAGCGCGACGAAGCGATCTCCCCCGAAGGACGCACAATCGTCCGGCCGCCCCCATCACGCCCCTGTGACCCCCGCGTTTACCCGTTCTTAATCCCTGGTCCGTATCTTTTTTTGGACTGACCCGGAATCAAAGCCATGGTGCGCTTTGCCCCGCACGCGCGTCCCGCCGTCATCGTTCCGTTCGAAACCCCCGACCTGCTCGGGACCCGGGTGCGTGACGACCATAACAACCAGCGCCTCGCCCTCCTGCTCGATTTCGCCGGCAACGGCTCAACCTTCGTCCTCCCCTGGCGAGAACTCCCCCGCAGCTTCACCCTCCGCCCGTTCGACGCCGCCCTGCACGCCCTGGTCAACGCCCTGCCGCTCATCTCCCCGGCGAAGCTGCAAAGCGCGGTCAGCGACGTCCGAGCCTCCGGTGCCGCCGGCCAGGCCGCGCGCGCCGCCGAACTGGAACGCCGCGCGCGCGACGCCGCCCGCGCCGAGCGTGTCGGCCTCGTGCTCACCCAGTATCTGCTCCACCGCCTCGGCCTTCGCCCCAAATCGCTCAGCGCCGGCATGCTGCACCGCCCGGAGCTCGAGCGCGCCTGCCTTGCCAACGGCTTGGCGGCCGATCAGGTCACCGACGATTTGCACCGCTTCTGCGAGCTGATCGTGCCCCTCGGCCTGCCCGACAGCTTCATGGAGGGGACCGCCGGCCCGCTCCGCACCCTCGCCGGACAAATGATTGCGTTTGTCACCCATTGCCGCTTCCGCGCCGGCCGCGTCGGCACCGCGGCCGAGGCCGCCAACGCGTACCACTTCGCGGCCACGATCGGGGAGGCCGCGCAAACCACCGCCGACCGCATCGTCGGCGCCATCGACGCCGACCTCGCCAACCTGCCCGCCACCCTCGCCGCCTGGGATCGCCGCGGCCGCCTGCTCGCCACCGCCATGCGCCAACTGCATTGGGTGCTGGACGGCTGGGATTCAGTCATCGGCCTTCACGCCGGCGTCTGGGATCTCCCGGCCACCGCGAGCCTCAGCAAACCCGCCGCGATCAAGATGCTGATCGAGGAACTCCCCGGCCGCCGCCTCTGGCGCCCGCCCGGCTCGGCCGCACCACCCCGCGCCGCCTGACCCGCTGACCTTACCTCTCCCGCTCTGCGGGAGAGGTCGGCGCCCGCAGGGGGCCGGGTGAGGGCGGCACTACTGCTGCTGGCACCCAGGCGCCTGCGGGTCCTTGCCGCAATCCGCATGCGACATCCGCCGCGACATGTGCCGCGTGGCGGCCGCCTGCACCACCGTGCCGCCTTGGCCGCTGCATTCGCAATAACCTTCAATCGGCATGCCGGTCGCGCAGGTCTTGCCGGAATCCGTCTGGCAGACATTGGCATTGGCGGGACGGGCCAGCCCAATGCCGGCCAACAGCGTGCAGGCGAGCAGGATGCGGGTCATGTCGAGGCACCTTTCCTAAACTGCGGCCGGAACGTTATCGCCGCCCCATGCGGGGTGGCAATCCGTAACGACCCCTGCGCACGGGATTGTCAGGCTCAGCCAGCGTAAGGACTGCTCGATCGGATAGGACATACCGCCCCGATGTGACCTCCGGCGTCAGCGGCGCCGTCCGGCAGCCTCAGGACCGCATCCTCGTTCGTCTAGCCCCACATCTGGCGCCCCGTTTCCCTCCAGCTGCCACCACCCGTCCGTCAGCGCCGGCCCATCCGGCGGCACCGTTGGGCCAGGTACGTATATAATCCCCCTCCCTTAGTGGAGTTTGATAAAGCATACCCGCCCTAATACCTAGCATTGCTTGCTCTGTTAGAAGCCTCTCGTCTACATACCAAGGAAACGTCTGTACTGCATTGGGACAGCACTCCTTATATGCTTCCTCGAACGCTATCTGCATTTTCTGATACAATTCAAAGCCTCTATTTTTCGGCGCTGACCAAATGCTCATCATTCGCTCGTAGTGGGTTTGTTCGACACCAGAAAGAGATTGTTTATTCACAATGTTCCAAGCAAAATTCTGGAGGTACATATTAGGATGGAATAGCTCCTGAAAAGACTCGCCCGTACATGTACGCCCAAAGCGAAAGCTTACCGACATGCTCGTATCAATGTACTCAAGAGAATGCCACATCAATGGCGGTATATAAAGCGTATCTCCGGGATACAACGTTTCGTCGATTGCACCCAACCAGACTTGCGTGGCCGCACGTTCCTCTGAAAGAGCTTCAACATTCAAGAAACTCATGTTCAATACCGGATTTAGAAGAGCGGATTTTTCAGGCCGCACCAGGAATGCGCGCTTTCGTCCGAAAACTTGGTGGAGGAGCACGTGGCGGTGATCCCAGTCAAAATTAAATGAGCCGTCCGTCCAGATGCGGCCACAAATACTTCGGAAAGTATCGTTCTGAGTTCCATCGGCCTCGAATTGGAATCCGCACAACTCTGGAACTTCGAGCAAGTCGATCAGGGCGGACGGGGATGGCTGTTCAGTGATAACCAATTCTGATTTGGGATGAACCTCGATATGCCTCAGGAACTTTCCAAGAGTCGTCGCACGAGCGTTATACCGAAAGAGATCGTTATGTTTTAAAAAGTCAGGATAGTATTCTTTTTGTGTGGCGACTGGAAGCTTACCCAACTTCAAGCGCGCTTGCGCAGCGGTTCGTATCTTATCAATAGGTTGACCTGCAAACAAACCTTCGATGATCACTGGCCGCCTCGCAAGTGCGTAAGTGCGGAAATGGTCGAATGTTGGAGGTGCGATACGATCGAGCAATAACCTGCTGCTGGATACTCCAGCCCTCCTTCTAACTAGGATGATGTAGGCGGCGCAGGAACTCCAATCACCAGCGCATAAATGACAGCTTGAGTGAGCTCAGAAAGTCCGAGTATCCTCTCAATCAATACCTGAGAGATCGCGCAGGTCGGATTAGCCACAAGCCCGTATTTAGTCGCGACCAGCATGATATTCTGCGCAATATGACCCGCTTCGATTAGCGTAATCCGATAGGTGCCCGGATCCTGATATTTCCACATGGAGCGTTCGAAATTCGCGACTAAGAATATAGTAGCGGCTGCATTAGCAGTCCATGCTTGATCGGCAAGCATCTCTGGAAAAGGAGGAGGTGGTGAAAGATCGACCGCTTGATAGGACCGCTCAATCGCTGAGTAGTGGTAACGTCCCCGCAGCGAGACCAGTCACCTGTCTCGTGCAAATATATGCTTCATAGGGATTACGGGCTCCCCCGACGGCGTCATTTTTAGCGGCAAATCGACAATATCCGGATTTTTTAGAATGCCCGTTATAGCTATCGAAAATAGGAGGCAATCCGAGAGCTGACTTAGTTTGATCGATCTATCCAAAAGCCCACGGTTTGTGCGGCGTCGTGCCATGGTTTGAAAAGGCTCACCGTAAGACCGTCGCATCGGGGCGCAGACGGCTCGAGAGTCGCCGAGATGCGTTTTGTACAGGGGAGGCGAGGGAAAATGTCTAGCCCGTTCACGCAGGATTCTCTCTCCTTCTTCTTCGGGAAGGAATTGACCATCGCGCGTACCAAAATGATAGACGCCGGCAAGTGGCCCCCATCGCCAGCTCTTTTCATATTCTAAATCGAGCAGACCTTGTTCTGAGCCTTCAACCACGACTGCTTCTGACAAGATAAGCTCCTTGAGACCCGCAGCTATTGAAGCAGCAGAGAACTCCCACAGCTGCCGGGCTACTTCTTCGGGATCGGACCAGTTATCCAGAGCACCAAGGATATGAATGCACTCTAAACTGCATGACATGATCTCTTGGCGCAGAAAATTATAGAGAACCACTTCGCTTCCTTCCAAAAAGAAAGCAAGCGTTCTGGACCGTCGTAACCCTTACTGCCAATAGAGAGGGTCTATCTGGGCCGCCGCCGCTGCCGCGCTTCGGAACGTGGAACAATCAAAACATCGCGAACGCCCTCGGACACTGCTCCCTTGTTGAATTTGAATGACCCGTGCGTAATTTGAACAACTGCTTGGTCGATCTTCTTGATCGAGAGCCTTAACTCGCGGGCTGAGGGCACCGGCTCTACATTATCGGCGAGGCGCTGGAGTGCCCCTTCGACATCATCGATAAGATCGGTAGCCCGCTTATATCTCGTCAACGTGGTCTCCCGGAGACGGTTGCGGAATTCCGCCTCATCGACGAGGTCAGGCGGGGTCTGGTAAATTCGACCAGCGCTTCCTCATACTCGGCTGGCGTCAAGCGCTCTTCTTTGACACGAATGCGATTGGAACGGGCCATTGTACCTCCGCAACTTGCGACGCCTACTCAAGCCTATAGCTTAGATGGGCAATTATGCAATGATAAACGTCTCGCAATCGGCAATAAGCGGCCGGCCTATGCTGTTGAACCAACCCGCAAAAGGGCAGCTCTCCTGACCTAAAGCAGTGTCCGAGACGAAAGGATGCCCCCGTCCCCGGCGATAGAGCAGACCATCAGCGCGAGCTGGATCGTTGAAGGAGATTGAACCGGCGACCCAAGCCTCCGTGCCACCAGCAACTGTCAATTAACTAGCGAAGTGCACCGTTGGGGTGTATGTCCATCGTGGGAGATCGGCATCGGCATGTGACTTTTCTAGTCCACTCATAGTAGCTCTTGATGTCACTGCCCTGTTGACACCCAAGCGTGTCGAAGCGGCCAAGTAGCGATAGCATAACGGAGGCAAAATGCCAGCACTCTCAGACGTGGGATCGCGTGAAGTCACTGAGCTCTTCTCCAACCGAGCCGATGAGTTGCACACGAAGGTTAATGCTACACGAGATGCTTATCTGGGGTTCATCTTCCCGATCGGCAGAAGTGACTTCAGGGAGGTCTCCGAGATTTTTGGGCTAAAATATGACGTCGCGCAGACCTTATATCGAGAAGGTAGTGCTTTCTCTACCTTTCGGCCAAACGGGGGCACTGGCCATTTAACTAATCACATTATGGGGGCATCGTTTCTGGCGCTCCGCGGAAAAAGCTTGAATGAGGGCCTGAACACCGTCGACAACAAAAGTCTTCCCGGCGTGATCAAGGGCAACGAACGCGTAGTACTTGAGGTGGCACAAACGCGTTCCTCCTGGTTTGGCCGTATCTACTTCCCTTCTGTCGCGTTCGCGAATGCGATTTAGGTGTTCGGAGGAAAGGCAACTGCTGACGCTCTTTACGATGCAGCAAAACCTTTTGGCTATGCGGCAACAGCGGGCGATCGCAAAACCATTAGAGGAGACTTTGGTATTGGGGTCTGGCTGATGTTGCTTGGTTTTGCGCCATAGCACTACCAGGGTATCCGACAAGCACGTCCCCGCTTGCCTGAGCTTGACTTTAATCTGGAATTGGACCGTTTAACTGAGCGCCCCGAACTTGTTTTGCCTCAGGTCAAGCATGCCTGATCTGAGGCAAAAAAGATCGCGATCCCCAGCCCACCGAGCTGGCGTGTTTTCCGATCTCCAACCTCCAAGCCAAATCTCAGAATCCTTCACAAACCTGGAATCCGTCTCGATCGTCTGGTACAAAACGAGACACCCAAAATCCCCCTCTTGTACAACATCACCCCCTTCAACGGTTAATGTTGCAAGACTTCCCCGCCAAAATCCGAGTCTTGTACAGATTCCCCACCCCAAACCGCCGAGTTGTACAACATCGCCCCTGCCCCAACCCGAAGTCCGACCATTCCCACTCCGGACGCACCGGACTACCCTCCCCCCATGGTCGCACCCACCTTCACCACCCGCCCCGAGATCGCCGGAACCTTCGGCGTCGTCGCGACCACCCACTGGATCGCCACCCAAGCCGGCATGGCCGTGCTCGAACGCGGCGGCAACGCCATGGACGCCGCGGCAGCCGCCGCCTTCGTCCTCAACGTCGCCGAGCCGCACCTCAACGGCCCCGGCGGCGACGCCCCCATCATCCTCCACGACGCCCGGACCGACACCCAGCACGTCGTCTGCGGCCAGGGCGTCTCCCCCCAAGCCGCCACGCTCGACGCCTTCGCCGCTCTCGGCCTCGACCTCATCCCCGCCACCGGCCTGCTCCCCGCCGTCGTCCCCGGCGCCTTCGACGCCTGGTGCCGCCTGCTCCGCGATTGGGGCACCTGGGAACTCCCGGAAATCCTCGAATACGCCATCGGCTACGCCCGCAACGGCATCCCCATCGTCCCCCGCATCAGCGCCACCATCGAGGGCATCCGCCCGCTCTTCCAACAGGAATGGAAAACCTCAGCCGCCGTCTTCCTCCCCGGCGGCAACGTCCCGGCCCCCAACTCCCTGTTCGCCCGCCCGGCCCTCGCCGACACCTGGGAACGCCTCTGCCGCGAAGCCGCCGGCCCCACCCGAGAATCCCGCATCGACGCTGCCCGGCGCGCCTTCTACCAGGGGTTCGTCGCCGATTCCGTGGACCGCTTCTTCCGCGCCTCGGAGATCCTGGACGTCACCGGCCGGCGCCACCGCGGCCTCCTGGCCGCACAAGACTTCGCCTCCTGGTCCGCCACCATCGAGGACCCCGTCTCCTACGACTACGCCGGCCACACCGTGCTGAAATGCGGCCCCTGGTCCCAAGGCCCCGTCCTCCTCCAGCTCCTCGCCCTGCTCTCGGGCTTCGATATCGCCGCCATGGACCCGCTCGGCGCCGACTTCGTCCACACCGTGGTCGAATGCGCCAAGCTCGCCTTCGCCGACCGCGAGGCCTGGTACGGCGACACCATCCACGTCCCGCTGACCACCCTGCTCTCCGCCGAATACAACGACGAACGGCGCCGCCTGGTCGACCCGAAAGCCTCCCACGAACTCCGCCCCGGCGCCATCGACGGCCACACCCCCTGGGTGGACCACAACGCCCATACCCGGGCCGCCATGCTCAACGCCGCCCCCGGCGCCGGCGAACCCACCGTCTCCCGCCTCGGCGTCATCGGCGCCGACACCTGCCATATCGACGTCATCGACCGCGACGGGAACATGGTCAGCGCCACCCCCTCCGGCGGCTGGCTGCAATCCTCGCCGGTGATCCCCGAACTCGGCTTCCCCATGGGCACCCGCGGCCAGATGTTCTGGCTCAAGCCCGGCCTGCCCGGCAGCCTGGCCCCCGGCAAGCGGCCCCGCACCACCCTCTCCCCCAGCTTCGCCCTGCGTGACGGCAAGCCCTGGATGAGCTTCGGCACCCCGGGAGGCGACCAGCAGGACCAGTGGCAGACCATCTTCTTCCTCCGCATGGTCCACCACAACCTGAACATCCAGGAGGCCATCGACGCCCCCTCCTTCCACTCCGAACACTTCCCCTCCAGCTTCTGGCCCCGCATCGCCCGGCCCGGGAAACTGGTGCTCGAAGGCCGCTACGACGATGCCGTGCTCCACGACCTCATCCGCCGCGGCCATCGTGCCGAAAAGGGCGGCGACTGGACCGAGGGCCGCCTCTCCGCCGCCCGTCTCGAGAACGGCCAGTTCCGCGCCGGCGCCAATCCCCGCGGCATGCAGGGCTACGCCGTCGGCCGGTGATTCCGAACACCACCCTGACCCAGCCCGGCCCCGCCCCGGCCGAGCGCATCGAATCCATCGCCACCCCCGGCCGGGCACTCGACTTCACCCTGGCCCCCGGCCGCACCCTGATCGAGGCCCTCACCGCGCCCGGTCTTCGCCGCGGGATTCCGCGGCGGAGCCGCCACCTTCCGCGGCGCCGTCCTCTCGCCGTTCCGCTACGTCATGCCCGGCCCGCCGCGGGACGACACCCACGTCGCCTGGTTCAGCGCACCCCGCTCCGCCCCCGGCTCGGTCATCGAAATCGCCAACGCCACGCTCGGCTGGCGCGACGGCAGCGCCCTTCGTCCACTGCCACGCCGTCTGGACCGAGCCGGACGGCTCCCGCCGCGGCGGCCACATCCTCCCCGACGAAACCCTCGTGGCCGAAGCCGTGCCGGTCCGCGCCTGGGGCATCGAGGCCCGCATCGCCGCCGACCCCGACCCGGAAACCAACTTCACCCTCTTCCACCCCTCCCGTCATTCCCGCGAACCCTCCTGTCATCCCCGCGACCCCTCCCGTCATCCCCGCGAAAGCGGGGACCCAGCGTCAGACCCGACAAATACCGACGCCGCGTTCATCGCCGCCCGCATCCGCCCCAACCAGGAGATCGGCGAGGCCCTCCGCGCACTCTGCCGCCGGCACGGCCTGACCCGCGCCGTCGCCCGAGGCAGCGTCGGCAGCCTCATCGCCCCCCGCTTCGCCGACGGCCGCTCCGTGCCCGACTTCGCCACCGAAGTCCTGATCCACACCGCCGACATCACCCCCGACCGCGCCGAGATCACCATGGCCGTCATCGACATGAACGGCCGGGTGCACGAGGGCCGGCTCGCCCCCGGCGCCAACCCCGTATGCATTACCTTCGAAGTTCTGCTCGAACCGCACCCCTCCCTCCGCGTTGAGGCCGCGACCCCAACGAAGGAGGGCAAGGATGGACAAGGATCGTGTTGAAGGCGCCGCCAAGCAGATGAAGGGCTCGGTGAAGGAGACCGCCGGCAAGGCCATGGGCGACCACAAGCTGCAAGGCGAGGGCGCGGCCGACAAGGCAGAGGGCAAGGTGCAGAACGCCGTCGGATCGGCCAAGGACGCCGTCCGCGACGCCACCAAGCGCTAATTTGTAACGCAGCAGGAGGCAAGGAGGATGGTCGCCGTCCTTCTCGCCATCCTGGTGCTTTTGCTGATCGTGGCCCTGCCCACCTGGCCTTACAGCCGTGGGTGGGGCTACGGCTATTACCCGAGCGGCGGCCTCGGCATCCTGGTGCTGATCGCCATCATCTGGGCGCTGTTCATCTACTGGTGAACCCGGCCCCCCGTTGTCATTCGCGCCCTCTACGGCCACGGTGCGCGGCTTCGGCGCGATTAGGTCTTGGCTCGTGCCAGTGGCGGCGCAGTGCGGCCCGCTGCGCTCCTAAGTGGGCAATCGAGGGCTGGGGCACGCCGGCCTGCAAGGCGACCCGCATCAGTCGGCGCAGCACAACTCGCCCTCGCCGTCATAATGGCCGGGTGGGGCTGGACCACTCCACATTGCGACTGCGCTGGACGGATGGAGAACACATGCCACGCCACGAAGAACAGAAAACCCTCGCCTACAGCCCCGACGAACTCTTCTCCGTCGTCGCCGACGTGAAAGACTACGCCGCCTTCGTCCCCTGGTGCAGCGGCGTGCGCATTCACAGCGAAACGCCGCAACAGATCGTCGCCGACCTCGAAATCGGCTTCGGCCCCTTCCGCGAAAGTTTCACCAGCCAGGTCACCCTGGATCGACCGAAGCAAGTGCTGGTCCGCGCCACCGAGGGCGGACCGCTCGAACACCTGACCAACACCTGGACCTTCACCCCGGCCCCCGGCGGCACCCTCGTGGACTTCCTGATCGAATTTCAGTTCAAAAGCCACCTGCTAATGACGTTGCCAACGACATGTTCCAGACGGCGACCACCCGCATGATGGGCGCCTTCGAACAGCGCGCGCGCACCTGCCTCCACAGTGAACTGCGCATCCGCCCACCCGCCCGCTTCCTGAAATCCGACAATCTCCCTGCCCTCCGTGACCCGTATGTCCTCCGTGCGAAACCGCTTTCTTTGCTTGGCACCCACCCCCACCCATGCTACCCCATTATCAATAATAAAAAGGCCTACGCTAATATCCGCGCCCAAGTCCATCCTCCCCGACCTCCGCCGCCAGATCGTCATGAACGATCTCAAACCAGGCACCACCCTCACCGAACTCGCCGAGGCCGCCCGCCACGGCACAAGCCAGGGCGCCGTCCGCGAAGCCCTGATCCGCCTGGAAGGGGAGGGGCTGGTCGCCCGCAACGGCCATAAAGGCACCGCCGTCACTCCCCTCGACCACGACACCGCGCTCGAAATCCTCGACCTCCGCCGCCGCATCGAACTCCCGCGGCGCCACCCTCGCCACCGCCAAAGCTCACGACCCGAGGGGACCACACCAAACTCCGCGCCCTCATCCACCGCATGCAGCGCAACGCCGAATCGCACGATACCTGGGCCTGATCGAAACCGACACCGGAATTCCACCTCGCGCTCTTCCTCTCTCCGGTCTGCTCGCGCTGGAGCCGATCCTCGCCCGCTGCATCCTCCTCGCCCACCGCTTTCGCCTCTGGGCGCCCTGGCACCGGCGCCCGCTGCACCTCACCGCGTCCCGCCACCAACCCATCCTCACCGCGCTGGAACGCGCCGACGCCGGCGCGCTCACCAAGGCACTCGCCAGACCATCTCGACACCATCGTCGAGACACCAATCAAACAAGGGGGAATTGTCGCATCAAACCCGCACGCTGCTCACCGGCACCGCACCGGGACCGCAGCCGCCCTCGCAACACCGCTCGCCCCCCCCGCCGCAACACCCGCAACCATCCGCTGCGTGGTACCATTTCGACGACCTCAGAGGCCCGCCCGCCGAACTCGTCTCCACCTTCCAACAACAGAACCCCGGCATCACCATCAAGGCCGAGGCCATCCCCTGGGGCGGCGGCAGCGATTACGACACCCGCCTCTACACCTCCATCATCGCCGGCAACGGCCCCGACACCGCGATGGTAAAGTTTCAGAACCAACCGCGCCTGATGGAAATGGACGCGCTCTACCCGCTCGACAAAAACATCGCCGCCGGTTCGCCGCACCGACATCCCCGACCACTCTGGAAACCTCCACCGAGCGCCCGACGGCAAGCAGGACGACATGCCCGTCAGCTACGTCGTGCTCTACCTCTACGTCCGCCAGGACTGGCTGGCGCAGAAGAACCTCCCGCTCCCCACCGACTTCAACAGCTTCCTGACCGCCGCTCAAGGCCACCACCGGCGACAACCGCTGGGGCTTCGGCCTGCGGCGGAGGCCCCGGCGGCCACGACTTCTGGGCCACCTTCGTGCTCGGCGGCGGAGCCAGAATGGTGAAAGGCGGCCTCGTCACCCCGGCCGCACTCGCCGCCAATAAATGGTTCATCGACCTCTTCCGCACGGAAAAAGTCTGCCCGCCCTCCGCCCCGGTGGACGGCTTCGTGCAGATCATCGCCAACATGGAAAGCGGTCGGCACCGCCATGCACCGATCCACCACATCGGCTCGGCCAACGAACTCAACGCCGCGCTCGGCGACGACATCACCGCCGTGCCCGTCCCGAAAGGCCCCACAGGCGACGCCTGGGCCACCTACGGCGACGCCTCCAACGCCGTCTTCTCCGCCACCAAGAACCCCGAGGCCGCGTGGAAACGGGTCTCCTTCCTCTCCACCGCGAGGACAACGCCGCCTTCGACAAGGCGCTGGCCAGCTCCCGGTCACCAATTCCAGCCTGAAAACGCTGGGACGACCAGCCCGCGCCGCTTCGTCGAAGCCTCGGCCAAGTCGCTCCCCCTCGCCCAGGTGTGCCGCCCCTCCTCCGCCACCGCCGACTTCACCCGCACCGTCTGGCCGCAAACCACGCAGAAGGCGATGCTCGGCCAGATCACCCCCGACGCCATGATGCAGACCTTCGAGAAACTCTATTTCGGGTGAAACAATGCTCTTTTGTCATCGCGAGCCGGTGCGCAGCACTGGCGTGGCGATCCCCGACAGTCGCACCGCCCATCCGTCCACATGCTAACCGAACGCACCACCCCCTGGGCCTTCCTCGCGCCCGCACTCATCGCCACCTGCGTCCTCGTCCTCTTCCCCGCGGCCGAGACCATCTGGATGTCCTTCCACCAGGTCATCCTCTTCCGCCCGCGCGTCCGCCCCTTCGTCGGCCTCGCCAACTACATCACCTCGCTCACCGATCCGGTCTTCTGGGCCAGTCTGGGCAACTCGCTGATCTGGGTTATCGCCGGCGTCGGCCTGCAATTCGCCCTCGGCCTCATCACCGCGCTGCTGCTCAACCGCAGCTTCGCCTGGCGCAGCATCGCCCGCGTCCTCGTCGTCGTCCCCTGGGCACTCCCCAGCGTCATCATCGGCCTCGTCTGGACCTGGATGCTCGACTTCAACCTCGGCATCCTCAACGAGATTGGAGTCCGCCTCGGCCTGCTCGCCCACCCCATCGCCTGGCTCGCCCAACCCACCACCGCCTTCTGCGCCGTCGTCCTCGCCATCATCTGGCAAGGCTTTCCCTTCTTCGCCGTGACCCTGCTCGCCGGCCTGCAGGCCATCCCCGGCGAACACTATGAAGCCGCCGTCACTCGACGGCGCCCGCGCCTGGGGCCAGTTCCGCCACGTCACACTCCCCGGCCTCGCCGGCGTCATCGCCACCGCGCTCCTGCTCCGCACCATCTGGGTCGCCAACTCGCTCGACCTGATCCTCGTCATGACCAACGGAGGCCCCGGCACCGCCACCCAAACCCTGCCCCTGCACGCCTTCCTCACGGCATGGTCCGGCGGCGACTACGGCCAGGGCTCCGCCCTCGCCGTCATCCTCACCCTCATCCTCCTCGGCGTCGTCATCACCTACCTCGCCCGGAGCCGCGCCCAATGACCTCCACCTCGCCCCTTCGGGGAGAGGTCGGCGCGCGCAGCGCGCCGGGTGAGGGAAGCCGGCGCGCGACAGCGCGCCAGGTGAGGCGCCTCCTCACCACCGACCTCCCCGTCGCCATCATCCTCATCTTCGCCCTCTTCCCCTGGGTCTGGATGGTCCTCTGCTCCTTCCGCCCGAATCCGAACTCACCCAATCCCCCATCACCCTCGTCCCCCAGAACCTTCACCCTCGCCAACCACATCGCACTCCTCCGCCGCACCTCCTTCGCCGACAACCTCCGCGACAGCCTCGTCGTCGCCGCGGAGCCGTCGCACTCGGCTCGGACTTCCATCCCCGCCGCCTACGCCTTCTCCCGCTTCCGCTTCCGCTTCCGCCAGGCCTCTCCGCGTGCAGTTCCTCGCCATCAACATGTTCCCCGTCGTCATGCTGATCCTGCCGCTCTTCATCCTTCTCCGGCAGTTGCACCTGCTCGACACCTACATCGCGCTGATCGCCGGCCACGCCACCTTCACGCTCCCCTTCGCCATCTGGCTCCTCACCAGCTACATCGACGGCATCCCGCCCGAACTCGACCAGGCCGCCGCAATCGACGGAGCCACCCGCATGCAATGCCTGCGTCTGGTGATCCTCCCCCTCGCACTCCCCGGCGTCATCGCCGTCTGCATCTATCTCTTCATCGCCTCCTGGAACGAATACCTCTTCGCCCTGATGCTCGGAGGCGACCACGTGCGCACCGTCACCGTCGCACTCCAGATGTTCATCGGTGAAAACGAAATCCAATGGGGCCTGCTCATGGCCGGAGGAACCGTGGTCGCGCTGCCCGCGGTGATCCTCTTCCTCTTCGCACAGCGGCGCCTCGTCAGCGGCTTGACAGGAGGAGCGGTCAAAGGATGACCAACCCGATCGGCGTAATCTCCATGACCTACACCCGCCCGTTCACGGCGGAACACTTCCCCCTGTTCGAGCGCATGAGACGCGCCGGCATGGATTTCTGCGAAATCCTCGTCCCCGAACCCGACGAACTCGACCCGGCCGCCGTCGGCCGAGCCGCCAAAAGCGCCGGCCTCTTCCTAGCCCTCGCTGCCCGCGTGAACATCCAGCGCGATCTCGCCTCCGACGACCCGCAATCCCGCGCCGCCGGCCTCGACTACCTCCGCTACTGCATCGACGTCGCCACCGCGTGTGGTGCGAACATTGTCGGCGGTCCCCTCTACGGCACGCCGCTCGTCTTCGCCGGCCGCTCGCCCCACCCCATCGACGACGCCGCCCGAGACTCCCGCATCGCCTGGGCCACCGAATTACTGCAACGCGCCGGCGAATACGCCGCGCGCCACACCATCCGCCTCGCTGTCGAGCCACTCAACCGCTTCGAAACCGACTTCTGCAACACCGCCCGCCAGGCCTGCGACCTCGCCCAGCGCGTCAACTCGCCCGCGGTCGGCGTCATGCTGGACACGTTTCATATGAACATGGAGGAAGACGATCTCCCTCAGGCCATCCGCCACAGCGCCCCGCACCTTATCCATTTCCAGGCCAACGAAAACCACCGAGGCTTCCTCGGCACCGGCCACCTCGACTGGCCCGCCATCTGCCGCGCCCTCGCCGACATCAACTACACCGGCGCCATCACGCTCGAACCTTTTCGCCGCACCGATCACCGCCTCTCAACCCCGCTCGCGCAGTGGCGCCCACCCACCCACAACGAGGACGCTGACCTCGCCCACAGCGCCGCCCTCCTCCGCGCGACCCTCCACGCCGCCAAGCCCGCGTGAAGAGCCGTCCCCCTGTCATCGCGAGCCGTCGCGCAGCGGCGGCGTGGCGATCTCGTGGTGCATCGGACTCCGCCCCACCCCCCTCGTCACCCGCGAAAAAGGCAGTGAAGCATCGCACCGACCGCCCATCCGCCAAGCCCGCGTGAAGAGCCGTCTCCCTGTCATCGCGAGCCGTCGCGCAGCGGCGGCGTGGCGATCTCGTGGTGCGTCAAGACTCCGTTCACTCCCCTCGTCATCCCCGCGAAAGAGGCAGCGAAGCATCGCACCGACCGCCCCTCCGTCATTCCTGCGAAAGCAGGAACCCATCGTCACGATCAAAAATTTACCTGCGATCTGCGGATCAACAGCTGCGAACACATGCATTTCCCCACACACTCCAAAGCAGCGATCCAACGGATGATCAAGCCCAACGGGTGATCACCGCTCTTGCTCCAACCACAACCCCCTCCTGGAACGACAACTGATGCAACTACCAACAGGCCCCCACCAATGACCCGCATCGGCTGGATCGGCTGCGGCACGCACGCCACCGAAATGCTCCTCCCGCAACTCGCGCGTCTCCCCGTGCGCCTCACCGCACTCTGTGACACCGACGCCACGCGTCTGAACACCACCGCCGACCGCTACGGCGTACAAGCCCGCTACACCGACGCCACCGCGCTCCTCGCCCATCCAGGCCTCGACGCCATCGGCATGGCCGTCGGCCCCGCCCAGCACGCGAAATTCGGCGCCGCCGCACTGGAACGCGGCCTCGCCGTCTTCATGGAAAAACCCCCTTCCCCCACCGCCGACGAAGCCGAGCGCCTCGCCGAGATCGCCGCCCGCACCGGCCGCCCCTGCATCGTCGGCTTCATGAAACGCTACTCCACCGCCAACCGTATCGCCCGCAACATCCTCCACTCCCCCGAGTTCGGCCCGCGCGCCTCCCTGCTCGGCGAATACATGACCGCACCCACCTATTTCGAGCGCAACCCCGATTATACCGGCTTCTTCCTCCATCACTGTGTCCACGCCATGGACCTGGTGCCCTGGCTGATGGGCGAACCGGTTACATCCGTCGAAACCCGCCGCCACGAACTCGCCCCCGGCAAGCTGCTCCTCCACGTCGCATTCGGCTTCGCCTCCGGCGCACTCGCCACCGTCGTGATGGGCACCCACCAGTCACGCGGTACGCCGATGGAATGGTGGCAGGTCATGGGCGACCACAAGCGGGTGGAAATCCGCAACGTGCACGAGGTCCGCTACTACCGTGCCCCCGGCTTCAAATCCGCCGACCCGTCCGCCACGCTCGACCCCGCGCAGGACGCGCTGATCTGGGAACCCAACCTCACCGCCGCCGCCAACGAGGACCACAAAGGCTACCACGCCCTGCTCTCCGCTTTCCTCGCCCGCGTCCGGGGCGAATTTTCCGACGCCCCCGACATCACCGATGGCGTCCGTGCAATGCGCGTGCTAGAGGCCATGGTGAGTACGAACGCATTCTCCTTTGATCCAGCAGCAAAGTCATGAGGGACTGCAATGTCTGATGATATTGAAAGCGCCAAGCTGGAACTCGAGCGCCAGAAGTGGATGGAAGAAGTCGACTTGCGAAAGGCTCAAATGGACATCTCTCGTCGAGAACAGGAGACAAAGCGACGAGAGCTCGAGCTTAAAAATAGAGAATTTGATCGCTCACGATGGAATACGCCACTTGTCGCCGCTATCGGGGGTGCCGTTCTGGCCGGGATTGCCAACGCTGGGGTGACCTTTGTAAATGATTTTCAACAGAGGACGATTGAAAGCGCCAAGTCAGAGGATGGCCGAATATTAGAGATGATCAAGACAGGCGATACAAAGATCGCGGCCAATAACTTGCAGTTCCTTGTCGATACCGGATTGATAACCACGCCAGCTCGCCTTATTGATCTCAAAAACTATCTCGCTTTACATCCTAATGGCGGTGCGGTGCTCCCATCAGGTAGCGATAGATTCGGTTTCGAGAGAACTCCGTATCTAACTACCGATTTGGCGGGGTCGCTACAGACAAGTCTTGACCAGTACACTTCCTATTTCGATCAGTTAGGGTTCGACATCCCACCTAACAAAGTCTCCCTCCGCGTAGATGATACCAAAAACATGTATGCAGGCTGGATATCTTATTACGATCCGAAAGCGAATGAAATAGTGATGAACGCGCTGGTTGCGAACGATCCTGATAACGTCAGGCGGGAGTATAGTCACAGTGTACTCCTGAGGAATACCGGTGGAGATCTGACGGTCGCCAGTCTTTATCGAATCGAAAGCAACTTAGCGGATTATTTCGTGTGCAGCTTCTCCCGTCATCCGGAGTTCGGTAAGATAATGGCATCGGCGCTCAAACTACCCCAACCCTACTTCAAGACACTTGACGCCATCAATTTCTACGCACCCATAAAAGGTTCTGTAGAAGACGAGGACAACCAAATCACTGCAACCAAAAGCACCGCATGGAGTAGTGCCTTCTGGGCGATACGAACGAAGCTGGGGCAGCAAACGACCGACCGTCTGCTCGCTACGGTTTGGCGCCAGGGCGCCTTTGACCCAAACAAGAACATAGATGTACTTTTTGCTAATGCAATAATAAAGAACGCGGGTGAGCAGGGCGAGATCATTCGAGAAATATTGAGCGATCGAAAGTTCCCCGTCTCCAACTTATGAGGAGACCAGCGCTCATCCAATGAAATTGGCCAGATGGCCGGTGGTCCCGAGTGTCGCTCGTGGGCCTCATCCCAGCTTCAACCGCGGATCCAGCGCATCCCGCAGCCCATCCCCCACCAGATTGAACCCCAGCACCGTCAGCAAAATCGCCAGTCCGGGAAACGTCACCACCCACCACGCGCTCTGCAAAAACTGCAGCGCATCCGCCAGCATCGTGCCCCACTCCGGGGTCGGCGGCTGCGCTCCAAGCCCCAAAAACCCCAGCGCCGCCGTATCCAAAATCGCGCTCGAAAACCCCAGAACTCGCCTGCACGATCAGCGGCGATAAACAATTCGGCAGCACCGTCAGGAACATCAGCCGCGCCGGCCCCGCCCCCGCCATCCGAGACGCCAGCACATACGGCTTTCCCAACTCCACCAGCACCGACGCGCGGGTCAGCCGCACGAACCCCGGAAGCTGCACGATCGCCACCGCCAGCATCGCGTTCGTCAACCCCGGACCCAGGATCGCCACAATCGCGATCGCCGACAGGATCGTCGGCAACGACAGCATCACGTCCATCAATCGCATGATCAGCGCGTCAACCACCCCGCCGGCAAATCCCGCGATCAGCCCCAGCAGCGTGCCGACGATGGACGCCTGGATCACCACCATGGCGCCGATCGACAGCGACAAGCGCGCCCCGTCCCAGCAGCCGGGACAGCACGTCGCGCCCGACATCATCGGTGCCCAGCGGATAGGCGCCGCTGAACCACGTCGGAGGATGCAGAACCGCCTGCCGCATCTGCTCGTCCGGCCCATGCGGCGCCAGCCACCGGCGCCGCCGCCGCCGCGAACACCAGCGCCCCAACAATCGTCAGACCCAGAACCGCGCTCTGACTGCCCACGAAATGGCGGCGAAATTCCGTAAACGGCGACGGCGCCGCGGTGACCAACGTCAGGCTCATCCTCTGTGCCTCACCCGCGGATTGATAACACCCGATCAGCACATCGACCGTCAGATTGACCAGAATGATGATTCTCGCCACCAGCAGGATGCCGCCCTGCAGCACCGGATAATCCCGTCGCTCGATGCCATGGATCAGCCAACTTCCCGACGCCCGGCCAGGCAAAGATCGTTTCGGTCAGCACGGCGCCGCCGAACAGGCTGCCGACCTGCAAACCGATCACCGTGATCACCGGGATCAGCGCGTTGCGCAGCGCGTGAACCCCGACCACGCGCAACGACGAAAGCCCCTTGGCCCGAGCCGTCCGCACGTAATCCTCGTTCAGCACCTCCAGCATCGCAGGAGCGCGTCATCCGCGCGATGACCGCCAGCGGGATGGTTCCCAGCACGATCGCCGGCAAAATGAGATGCGCGACCGCCGAGCCGAACGCCCCGGATTCATCCGACAGCAGGCGAGTCGATCAGCATGAAGCCGGTGATCGGCTGGAATGTCATAGGCGATGTCGATGCGCCCGCTCACCGGCGTGAGCCCCAGCGCACAGAGAACAGCAGGATGAGCAGAATGGCCCACCAGAAGATCGGCATCGAATAGCCGGTCAAGAGCCAGTCCCATCACGCGTATAATCTATCGCGCTGCCCCGCCGCAACGCCGCGATGATGCCCGCCGGAATTCCCAGCAGCACCGGCGAACACCATGGCCGAAACCGCAAGCTCAATCGTCGCCGGAAACGCGGTCAGAAACTCCGTCATCACCCGATCATGCGTCTACCAGCGAATAGCCCAGATCGCCGTGCAGCGCGTGCCACACATAAGCCCGTCCTGCGCCAGCAGTGGCTTATTCAGCCCCAGTTGCGCGCGCAGCGCATCCAGCGTGCGCCGGATCGACCGTGCGCTCCCCGAACATCAGCATCACCGGATCGCCCGGGATCAGATGGATCAGGCTGAACGCAACAACCGTAATCCCGAACAGAGTGACCAGAACCAGACTGAGACGGCGAAGGACGAAGGCGAGCACGTCGGCAGAAGTTCAATCCGCCATGAAGGCGTTATAAATCTCCGCCATATCCTCCACCGCCGCGGCATACAGCCGCTCGCCATGCTCCGGCGAGGACAGCGACGGATCGGACCCGATCCGCCCATCCGGAAACCGCCGCCGATAATCCGCGCTGTCGTAAAACCCCTTGCTCTTCGGCGCGACTTTCGGCGACATCTGCGCCTGCTTGATAGACTGCGGCTGGTAGAACTGCGACAGCGAAACCTCGGCCGCAGTCGCGTGGCTGCCGTTTGAATCGCCGTAAAGCTCCTGCGCCAGCGCCTGAGCCCGCGGCCCCCGGACCAGAACACCATCTTGCACCGCACCGGCGAACTCATCGCCGCGCAGCGACACCGCCGCGTACACTTCATCAAACGCCGCCGTCACCGTCGCAACGTTCCCGCCATGCCCGTTGATGAAGAAGAACCGCTCGAACCCGTGCCGGAGCAGAGACTGAACGACATCGCCCACCATCGCGATCAGCGTGGACGGCCGCAGCGTGACGGAACCCGCGAAACCCGAGATGATGCTGCGACATCCCGATACGCCAACGTCGGCGCCACCATGCACCTGATCCGGTCGCCCAAACCCCTGGCGACGAACTCCGCGTCCAGATGATCCGTGCCGATCAGCCCGTTCGGGCCGTGCTGCTCCACCGAGCCGATGGGCAGCACGATCCCGCGCGAACCCGCAGATATTCCTCGACTTCCTGCCAGGTCGCCAACGCCAATTGCATGCTGCTGCTCCTGATTACTTCGCCGCCGACCTACTTTGATAGCGACACGCCGCCGAACGGCTGGCCGCCGAGGAAGTGCAGTTTGAACCCTTCAACGTTCTTCCGCACCGGCACGTACGCCTTCACGTTCGCCAGACGGATCAGCGGAATGTCGTCATAAACCGCCTTGTCGGCCTGCGATATACAGGTCGCGCGCTGCTCCTGGTCGCTGACGACATTCGCCTGCTGCACCGCGTCGGTATAGGTCTTGTTGCACCAGTGGCTCCGTTGCCCGGCGAATTGCAGACGAAACCCAGCAGGATTTCGCTCGGATCGGGGTAGTCCCACGTCGCACCCAGCTTCGGCGATCGTCGGCTCTCCGGCACGCGCGCGCTTCAGATACTCACCCCATTCAATAGGTAACGATCTTCGCCGTCACGCCGATCTTCGCCCAGTCCGATTGGATCATCTCCGCCGCCCGCTTGCCGTTCGGCATGTAGGCCCGCACCACCGGAATGGCCCACAAATCGATCGAGAACCCGTTCGGATACCCCGCTTCCCCCAACAGCTTCTTCGCCTGCCTCCGGATCATACGCATAGGGCTTCAGCGACAGCATCATAGCCCCACAGCGCCGGCGGCACCAGCGAAGCGGCCGGCGTTCCGGCACCTTGGAAAACCTCCTTGACCAGGTCCGGCATGTCGATCGCCATCGCTAGCGCCTGACGCACGCGCTTGTCGTTCAAGGGTTTCTGATCGACGCGGAATCGGATGTAGTTCGTGCCGGCGATCTCGGCTTCCTGCACCTTGATGTCGGGGTTGGCGCGCATCGCCGGCAGGTCCGCCGGATTGGGATATCGCGCGATCTGGCATTCGTTGGTGCGAAGCTTGGCGTAGCGAACGGACGGATCGGGTGTGATGGCGAATACCAGGTTATCCACCTTCGCCACGCGGTCCGGCTGCACCGTCTTGCCCCAGAAATCCGGGAACGCGCGGAAGCGGACCACAGCGTCCTTCTGGTACGGAAACGAAGCTGAACGGCCCCGTGCCGATCGGCTCGCGGTCCATCGCCTGCGGCTTGCCTGCCTTCTCCAATGCAGCCGCGTATTCCGCCGACAGGATCGAAAACGACTGCACCGACAACGACGGCAGCAGCGGCGCCAGAGGCGATTTCAGATGAAACACCACGGTATAATCGTCAGTCTTCTCCACCGATTGCAGGTTCGGTGCGATAAGGTCGACGAACTCAGGGAAATAACCGTTCGCGCTCTTATAGAACGGGTTCGACTTGTCCATCATCCGCTGGAAGCTGAACACCACATCATCGGCATTGAAGTCACGCGTCGGCTTGAACAGCGCATTGGATTGCCATTTCACGCCGTGGCGCAGGTGGAACGTGTAGGTCAGCCCGTCCTTCGAAATGTCCAGGACTTGCGCCAGACCCGGCACCAGCTCGGACGATGCCGGTCTTCATCTCCACCAGCCGGTCTGCGATCTGCTCCGAAACGTCGAAGCTGGTGTTCGCCGTGCTCAACTGAGCATTCAGCGACATCCGGACTCGCTTCGGTGCACACCACCAGCGTGTCCGCCTGAGCCGTCGCAACGCCAAGCGCTGCGGCCAGCACCCCAGCCGCAAATACACGCACCATTCGCACGGTATTCCTCCCCGGCAGCTTTAAATCCGCACCTTCCGCTGACTGTGCTTGCAAGGCAAGGCCCGCTCCTCACCTGCCTGACGGATCCCGACCCCGCCGCCATCCATCTCAGCCGTGCCACACTGTCATTGCGAGGCCGCATCGGCGGCCGAAGCAATCTCGCGCGAGATCTCGCTACAAACGATCCCAAACGCGGCGAGCGCGAGATAATAACCGATGTAACCCATCAATGCTCCAAGGCCACCCTCGCAGTCGCCAGAAAACGCGCAAAGCTCAATCCAGCCCGCGCCCCCCGGTGTCGCTGCCAGCGCACCCACTCCCTACGCCAAACCCCCCGGTGCACGCCATCAGCACGCCGCCGGGCGGCAAATCCCGGAATCTATATACAACATTCACCCCCTAAAACCCAGAGTCTTGCCCAACATTCACCCCCAAACGGTTAATGTTGACCAACATTACCCCCCTCAATGGTTAATGTTGACCAAGATTCCCGTCCAAAAACCGAGTCTGAGCCAACATTCCGCCCCGCCCCTTGCCACCCGGCCCCCCCGGCCGAACCTCCCCTCGGGAGGAAAACATGCCAAAACCCCGCGTCACCGCGCTGACCGCCGCGCTCGCCCTGCTCATGGCAACAACCGCCACCGCCCAGACCCAACCCCCACAAACCCTCACCCTCCTCGAATCCACCCCCGGCTTCTTCGACCTGCCGCTCCGCAACGCCATCGCCGACTTCGCCCCCGCCCTCCACCTCACCATCAAGGTCGTGACCATCAACGGCGGAGGCGCCCTGACCACCGAGTTCCAGGGCGGCACCGGCGATCTCGCCATGGTCGGCGCCGACACGCCGCTCCGCCTCGCCCAGGCCGACGCCGTGCCCGGAGGCATCACCATCCTCGGCACCAACATGACCAACATGCTCTACGCCCTCGTCTCGAAAGCCGGTTCGCCCTACAAGTCGCTGGAATCGCTGAAAGGTCAGAGTATCGCGGTCACCGGCGCCGGAGCCGCCAGTGAGGTCGTGCTGAAATGGGCGCTGAAAACCAAGGCCCACATGCCGTTCACCGACGTTCACCTGGTTGCCCTCGGCTCCCCGCCCACCATCCTGCAAGGCGTGATCCGCGGCAGCGTCGCGGCCGGCACCGTCTTCAGCCCGGCCCTCGACGAGGGCCTCAGCAGCGGCGCCGTACAGATCGCCTTCGACTTCCGGCAGTATCAATACGCCCAGAACATCTTCATGGCCCGCACAGACCAGGTGAAGAAAAACCCCGCCCCGTACAAGCTCTTCATGCAGGCGTGCAGATCCAGGCGGTCCAGAAAATGTATGCCGACCCCGACTATACCCTCAAAACCGCGCTTAAATACTGGGGCCAGGGAACAACCGAACAGGTGCGTGAAATCCGAACTCGACTTCTACATGAAGTCCGAATGGAAAGAGACCCGCTTCACCCAGGGCCTCTACGACGCCTGCAAGGACGTGCTGCTCAACTCCGGCGCCTTCCCCACCACCAATTTCCCCAGCTACAAATCACTCACCCAAGATGCCCCGTAGTATCCGATCGCAGAGAAGCGTGCGTCGCGCCAGCGCGCGCATGCTTCGACGCGTGAATCGGATACTCAGAGAACAGCGACGTATCGACTTTCTGTGAAAGTCGATACGAGCCGTGACGGCACCGCTGCCAGCGTCGCGGTCGCCAATATAACCATCCGTCACGCCGGCGGCGTCCTCGCTGTTGACGACATAAGCTTCACCGTCGCCCCCGGCGAATTCCTCGCCCTCGTCGGCCCCTCCGGCTGCGGCAAATCCTCCCTGCTCCGAGCCATCGCCGGCCTCACCCCGCCCGCTAAGGGCCACGTCGCCTTCGGCAGCGGTCCCCACACCCGCATCGGCTTCGTGTTCCAAAGCGACGCCCTGTTCCCCTGGAAAACCGCCCGGGCCAACATCGAACTCGCCCTCCGCCTCGCCGGCACCAGCGCCACCGCCGCCCATGCCCGCGCCCAAACCCTGCTGACCGAGGTCGGCCTCGCCGACGCGGCCGACCGTTACCCCGCCCAGCTCTCCGGCGGCATGCGCAAGCGCGTCGCCCTCGCCGGACCCTCGCCTATGACCCCGCCATCTTCCTGATGGACAAATCCCTCAGCGCCCTCGACGCCCAGACCCGCATCCAGGTCGGCAACTTCTTCCTCCGTCTGCTCGAACGCCCGGCCAGACCGTCATCTTCGTCACCCACGATATCGAGGAAGCCGTCGCCCTCGCCGACCGCGTCCTGGTCCTGTCCCGCGGCCCCGGCCGCATCACCGCCGACCTCGCCATCCCCCTGCCCAGACCGCGCGACTACCACGCCAGCCGCTTCGCCCCGGCTTCGCCAACTGCAACAGCGCGTCTGGGACGCCCTCGGCTTCGGCCACACCCGCCAGCCCGAAGCCGCCCTTTGAAACCCCGCCTCGCCTCCATCCTGCTCGCAGATCGTCCTGCATCCGGCGCCTGGCAAGTCTTCGGCACGCCGTCCTTCACCAGCACCCCCGCCCTGGTGCTCCAGCGCCTCTGGACCCTGATCACCAACGGCGAACTCTGGACCAACCTCGTCCCACGCTGGAAGAAACCTTCGGCGGCCTCGCCCTCGGCCTGCTCATCGGCATCGTCGGAGGCATCCTGATGGCCCGCTCCGCTTCGCCGCCTCGATGCTCGATCCCTACGTGATCGGCATCAACGGCGTGCCCCGAGTGGCCTCGGCCCCTTCTTCATCGTCTGGTTCGGCATCGGCATCCTGTCGAAGGTGCTGCTCGCCGTCTCCATCGTCTTCGTCGTCGTGCTGTTCAACACCCGCGAGGGCATCGAAAGCATCGACCCCGACCTCATCGATGCCCTCCGCAGCATGAGGGCCGGCCGCTGGCAGATGCTGCACCACCTCATCATCCCATCGCTCGTCCCCTGGCTGCTCGCCGCGACCAAGATCGGCATCGGCCTCGCCCTGACCGGCGCCGTCGTCGGCGAACTTGTCGGCGCCAGCGCCGGCCTCGGCTGGTACATCACCAACGCCCTCGAACGTCATCGACATGACCGGCGCCGTCACCGCCCTGCTCGTCATGGCCGTGCTCGCCATGCCATGTACCTACGTCGTCCTGCTCATCGAGCGCCGCCTGCTTGCCTGGCGAGACACCCGTCCCCGCTAAACCCCCCCTGTAACCACGTGACATCCTCCCTCTGCCCCGCTTCAATCCGCCATGGACGTTCCGGTCACGACGCAACCCGATATAGGCCCGCTCGAGGTCCGCCCATCCGCTCCGCCAGACCGTCCCGCTGATCGTCGCCTCCCCCCATTCCGGCCGATACTACCCGGCCGACTTCCTCTCCGCCGCTCGGCTCGATCCCCTCAGCCTCCGACGCAGCGAGACAGCTTCGTCGATGAGGCTGTTCGCCGCCGCACCCGGCCTCGGCGCCCCCCTCCTGACCGCCAGCTTCCCCGCGCCTTCTGCGACCCAAACCGCGAAAAGTGGGAACTCGACCCAACGATGTTCGAGGAACCCTTGCCCCCTGGGTCGACACCACCAGCGCCCGCGTCGGCGCCGGCCTCGGCACCATCCCCGCGTCGTCGCCTCGGGTGAGCCGATCTACGCCCGCAAACTGCGCTTCAAGGAGGCGCAACGCCGGGTCGAGACCTACTGGGAACCCTACCACGACGCCCTGACCGCCCTGATCAGCGGCACCCGAGCGCTGTTCGGCGCCGCCCTCCTGCTCAACTGCCACTCCATGCCGGCCCAAACCGCACCAGGCGCAGCCCGCCTCCGAGGCGCCGACATGGTCCTCGGTGACGCCCACGGCACCGCCTGCGCCCCCTTCCGCATCACCCGCTGTATCGAGCAAATCCTCACCGAACTCGGCTACACCGTTCGCCGGCAACGACCCCTATGCCGGGGGCTATGTCACACGAAACTATGGCCGCCCGCGCGAGGGCGTGCACGTGGTCCAGCTCGAACTCGCCCGCGGCCTCTATATGAACGAAACCCTGATCGAACCCCTGCCGCGCTTCGCCACCGTGCAGCGCGACCTCACCACCTTGCTGGAGCGTCTCGCCGCCAGCGCCCCAGGCTTATGGTATAGTTTACCGAAAGCGCATACGCGCTAACTTCATCCACGTCCCCCAACCCAATGCCGTCATGGCCGGGCGGAGACCCGGCCATCTGCGCACTGACCGGGGCGACGCCGGTGCCCGGCTGACCCACGCTGGCGACCGGCCGGCGATACTGGCCAGCGCCCAGCAACGGTGGCACGATTACTACAACTCGGTTGAAGGGAGGCGGACATGTTCAGTCAGATCCTCGATCCGACCGGCAATCTGTTCGTCACCTGGCTGGTCGCGCTGGTCCCGGTCGTGCTGCTGCTGCTGCTGCTCGCCGTGTTCCGGGTGTCGGCCTGGCTCGCGGCGCTGATCGGCTCGATCGTCACCTTCGTGCTGGCGGTCTGGGTCTGGGGCATGCCGGTCGGCGCGGCGCGCCGCGCCTATCTTCTACGGCTCGGCGACCGGCGTCTGGAACGTCGACTGGATCACGCTTCTGGGGCGTGTGCTGTTCAACACGCTGGTCGTCACCGGCGTCTTCGATCGCTTCCGGCGCTGGCTGCTCGCGCAGGGCACGCAGGACGTGCGGGTGCAGACCATCCTGTTCGCCTGGGCCTTCGGCGCGCTGCTCGAAGGGCTGGTCGGGTTCGGCTATCCCTGGGCCGTCGTCGCGCCGATCCTGATCGCGCTCGGCATCCCCGATCTCGACGCCATGCGCGTCGCCGCGATCGCCAACAATGCGCCGGTCTCCTACGGCGCGCTCGGCGCGCCGATCATCGCGCTCGCCGCGGTGACCGGCCTGCCGCTGCTGGCGCTGTCGGGCTCGGTCGGCCACATCGTCGCGGTGCTGGCGCTGCTGCCGCCCTGGATCCTGATCTATCTCGTCAGCGGCGAGCCGGGGCTGCGCGAGGGCTGGCCGCTCGCCGATCGTCGGCTCGCTCGGCTACATCGCCGGCCAGTTCCCGGTCGCCGTCTATCTCGGGCCGTATCTGCCCGACGTGGCCGGCTCGATCGTCTGCTTCGTGGCGCTGCTGCTGCTGCTCAAGGTCTGGCGGCCGAAGCGGGTGCTCGGCTATGGCGGCGTGCCGGTCAGCCGCGCGGCGAACAGCGCGCATCGCCGGCGCACGGCCTGCCACCGGCGCCGAGGTCTTCGGCGCCTGGCTGCCCTTCATCGTGCTGATCGTCGTCGTCGTGCTGTGGACCGGACCCTGGTCGCCGCTGCCCGACGTCAGCCTGCTTCACGGCCAGCGTCGCCGCCGAGCTCCTCGGTCGCAGCCGGAAAGACGGTCGCGGCCGTCTTCAACTTCGCGCCCTTCGTCGGCGGCACCGCGATCCTCGTCGTCCTGGGTCATCGTCGCCCTGCTGCTGCGCGTCGACCGGCGGCGCAGCTCGCGCGAGATCGCGCGCACGACCTGGCATCAGATGTGGGGCGCGCTGCTGGTCGGCGTCTTCATCTTCGGCCTCGCCTACGTCTTCAACTACTCCGGCATGGCGGGCTCGCTCGCCTATGCCTTCTCGAAGATCGGCTGGGCCTTCATCGTCGTCGCGCCCGATCCTGGGCTGGATCGGCGTCGCGCTGTCGGGCAGCAACACCTCGACCAACGCCATGTTCGGCTCGTTCCAGGCGATCGTCGGCAAGCTGCTCGGCTTCCCGCCGCTGCTGCTGCCGACCCTGAATTCGGTCGGCGCCGAGATCGGCAAGCCGGTCGCCCCGCAGACCGCGAGCGTCGGCGTCTCGACGACGCCGCTTCGTGCGCAACGAGGGCGAGGTGATCCGCCACAACATGGGCTGGACCTTCGTCCTGCTCGTCTACCTGATCGTGATCGGCGTCTTGTATTTCCTCTTCGCCCCGGGCGTCATGAGCCTGCCCGCCGCGTCCTGACCGACGGCCGCCCCTCTCGCACCGGCTCGCCACCCGGTGTAGCAACACCGCCATGTCCGTCGTCACCACCGAACAGCGCGGCGCCATCTCCATCCTGCGCATCAACCGGCCCCAGAAGCTGAACGCCATCTCCTCCGCCGTCGCAGTCGAACTGCAGCAGGCCATGCAGGACTTCGACGCCTCCGGTCAGCGCGTGGCGATCATCAGCGCCGTGGGCGACCGCGCCTTCACCGCCGGCGCCGACGTCTCCGACCTGCCCGAGTTATGGCGCTGCATCCCCGGCGTCGGCTTCCACACCGACAAGCCGGTGATCGCCGCCACCACCGGCTGGTGCGTTGGCGGCGGCCTCGTCCTCGTCATGATGGCCGACCTGCTCGTTGCAGATGAAAGCACTATGTTCTACTACCCCGAGGCGAAGCTCGGCACCACCGGCGGCATGATCAGTTCGCTGGTCACCCGCATGCCGCACCACTTGGCCATGGAGATGATGCTGCTCGGCTCCAAAATCCCGGCGCGGCGAGCCTACGACGTCGGCTTCGTCAACCGCATCGTCCCCAAGGGACAACACGAAACCGCCGCCCTCGAAATGGCCGAGCAGCTCCTGGAGCATGCCCCCCTCGTCATGGGCACGCTGAAGCGCCTCGTGACCCAGATCATGCCCGTCGGCCCCATCGAGGCAATGGTCGCCACCACCCAGTCCATCGCCCGCGTGCGCGCCAGCGCCGACATGGCCGAAGGCATCCGGGCCTACAAGGAAAAGCGCAAACCCACCTTCCGCGGCGCGTGACCGCCCCTCCCGCCTGGGTACTCAGGCGAGCCCTATGCCGGGCTGCAGGCGCAGGCGCTCGGCCTGGCCGAAGCTGCCGGCCTAGACGCCGAACTGCGGCGTTTTGCCGCCGTGCGCCCTGGCGCTGGCTCGCCGCCTCGACCTGGCCGTGCCGCTCGCCGCCGTTCCGAACGCAATGCGACGCCCCATTGCCCGCTCTGGCGATCGCCTGCGGCGGCGTCGGCGCCGCGATCGCGCGCGGCACTGCGCCGGCGCGGCATTGCCGTGGCCAGGTCCAGCACCCGCGCATGGACCCGCGGCCGCTTCGACTTCTCGTGGTCGCGGCACGCCATGACGAGCTGACCGGCCCCAACGTCTTCGTCACCCGCACCGCCCTGCATCGCGTCACACCCGCGCGCCTCGCCGAGGCCGCCGAGCGCTGGCGGACCGCCTTCGCCACGCTGCCCCGCCCGCTCGTGGCCGTTCTGGTCGGCGGCAGCAACGGCCGCTTCCGGCTGGACGCGCCGGGGCGGCCGAACTCGCCACCGAACTCGCCGAGATGATGCGGCGCGACCGGGTCGGCGTGATCGTCACGCCCTCCCGCCGCACCGACCCGGCCGCCACCGCGCTGATCGCGCAGCGCATCGCGCCCGCTCGGCGGCTGCGTCTGGGACGGGAGCGGCGAGAACCCGTATTTCGGCATGCTGGCCCTGGCCGATGCGATCGTCGTGACCATCGACAGCGTCTCGATGATCTCCGAGGCTGTGGCCACCACCGCACCGGTCATGCTAGCGCCGCTGCCCGGCCGGTCCCGGCGCAGGGCCTGCTTTCTGCGCCGCTTCTGGCATGACGGCCGCGTGCGCCCGTTCACGGGCCGGTTCGGACTATGGCCCGCACCCGGCCATCGAACGACACGCCGGCTGCCGCGGCCGAGATGCGCGCGCCGACTGGGAACTCTGAAGGATCTACGATGCTGCGAATCCAGACCTTCGACGCCCGCGCCGGCGGCAACGTTATCTACAAGGCGCTGGCGCATCCGCTGGCTGCCGAGGCGATCGCCCGGCTCTATGCCCGCCTTGCCGAGCCGGCCCGGTCGCGCTCTACGATCCGGACGGCATCGCCGAGGCGCTGCTGGCGCTGTACCCCGACCGCCGGTATCGCCGGCGCTCTACGTCCACGACGTGGCGCTGGTCGGCAAGGAGCGCGCCGGCATGATGGCGCGCGCCGCTGACCGATCTGGCCGCAGGCCGGCGCGCGTCCGTGCTGATCGCCGCCTTCGACGCCGGCCGGATCGCGGCGCGCATGGCCCATCTGCTGCCCGCAGGCGCAGCGTGCTGACACTGGACGAGGCTGCGCCTGCCGGCCGGACTGCTGACCGGTCCCCGGCCGCTACCTGGACAAGCTGAATTTCGCGACGAACTTCGTCTTCTTCCGCGACCAGGACGGGCTATCGACCCGGCTGGTCTCGGCCAATTACTGGGCGGGCTATGGCGCAAGACGGTCCGCCTCTGGCTGCGGCTGTTCGGCGCGGACGGCGCGGCGCTGGCGACGTGGGAGCAGACGCTGCCCGCCGGCCCGGCCGGCTTCTCCGTCGACAGCCGGGAGATCCGGGCGCGCTTCGGGCTGCCCGCCTTCACCGGCCAGTTGCTTCGTGCACGCCGATCGGCGCCGCCGGCCACGACGTGGTGAAATACGCGCTGGACACCTTCTCCACTGACGATGGGCCGTCCCTCTCCTGCACCCACGACGCCAATGCCTGGCCGTCGGACCGCTATGCCGGCCTGCCGGCGCCGCGCGCCGACGAGCGGGTGGTCCTGTGGCTGCAGAACAGCCATGCCGCGCCGATCCCGCCGGGCGGTGATCGCGCTGGACCGCATGGGCGCCGGGCAGCCTCGGCCGCTCGACCGGACAGTCGGTCCCTTCGCGACCGTCGCCTGGACGTCGGCGCGTGCTGCCCGGGCTGCGCTGGCCGGCGCAGATCGAGATGCGCGCCGGCCGCCATGTTGTCCGCCCGCGCTACGAGGTGACCCAGGCCGGCCGCACCCGCATCGCCCACGTGAACGTCGAGCGCGCGGATCTGCGTCCCGACTCCGGCATCCCGCACCTGCCGCGCGCAGCTGGGCCGCGGCTACTTGCTGCCGTTCCCGGTGCTGGACCCGAAGCCGGTTCCGCACGCATCGTGCAGCCCAACCCGATGGCGACAGCCCAGACGACCCTGCCGCTGCGGCTCGACGTGTTCGACCGCGGACGGACGCAAGCTGGCCGAGCGCTTCCTCGGCTGCCTGCCGCGCAACCACGATGTCGCGCTGGACGTGTCCGATCTTCGGCGCCGCCGAAGGCCACGGCGAACTGGTCTACGATTTCCGCGAGGGCGGCGACGCGGACGGCTGGATGCACGCGCTGTTCCGCTACGAGGACCGCCCTCCGGCCACGTCGCGGAATCGAGCTTCGGCGCGCACATCTTCAACACCGCTGATGACCTATCGGGATGAGCCGCAATCCTATCACGGCCCGCCGCCCGGCCTGATCGACCCGGCTGTTCCTGAAGCTGGGCGACGGCGCAGTGGCGTAGCTTTGCGGCGCTGATCTATCCGGCCTCGGCGCCGTGGCAGCGCGCAGTCGTCCACGACGCTGCTGCTGCATGACGCAACGGGCCGGTGATCGCCGAGGCGGCCCTCGACCATCCCCTGCGGCGGGTCGGTGATGGTCTGGCCGCACCGGCGCTTCGACGCGACTTTATTGCGCGCCGCCGGACCGACCGGATACGTGCTGGTGCGGGACGCGACCTGCCGGCTGTTCGGCTACCACGGACTGATGGACGAAAGCGGCGGATTCTCGCTGGACCACATGTTCGGATTTTGAAGCCAAGTCATTGCGAGCGAAGCGGAGCAACCCAGAGCCCGCCCCGGGCGGCGACCCGGGGCCAACCGCACTCGATGGTGCGTGACCGCCTGCCCACACTGTCATTGCGAAGCCCGCGCAGCGGGCTGAAAGCAATCTCGCGCGAGAGTTCGCACGCAAAGACCCGCGCTCCGCCCCATGGTGAACCCGTGCGCTAGGATGCCTCGCCGCAACCCACGCACCCCATCATCTGCGTAAATCCGCGTGCATCCCTCCCTTTATCCGCGTTCTTTTTTTCTGATCAGAAACGCAGCGTCACGCAGACGCCCTTCGGGCGCATCGGAAACCGCTCCGGCTGACCCGCGCCCCGCCCCATGGCGATCCGTGCGCCAGGATGCATCACCGCAACCCCACGAACCCAACCATCTGCGTAAATCCGCGTGCATCCCTCCCTTTATCTACGTTCTTTTTTCTGATCAGAAACGTAGCGTCACGCAGACGCCCTTCGGACGCATCGGAAGCCGCACCGGCTGACCCGCGCACCTCCCCATGGGGATCCCGTGCGCCAGGATGCCTCGCTGCAACCGACCCGAGTCAGCCGCGCCGCAACCGCCATCACCCCGGGCAACATTCGGCACGCTCCCACCGTCGCGCCGCCCCAGCCCGACGACAACAACCGATGCAGCATCACTGCACGCCGCACCGGACCGCGCGCCCACCGCGCACACAAGCGCTGAAACACCGCCGGATCATCCCCGTGCAGAAAGCACCCCGCCGCACCCACCCCCGACAGCAGCGCGATTGCCACGCCGGCCCCGACAAACGAGGGAATCACCGCGCCCTGATCCCCCAGCCGGAACCACCGCCCGGGGCCGGCCACGAAGCCATACGGCATGCCGGCGACCGATATCGGCCGCTCCATCAGCATCCGCGCGCCCCGCAGGCGCCCCGCAATCCAGGGATGCCGCAGGCACGCGCCGGCATCGCCGCCCCGCGTCAGCCAGCACAGCACCGCGCGGCCACCCTCGACCTGCTGCAATCCGGCATAGCCGCCCGCCAGCAGCACGATCTCCACCCCGCCCGCCAGCGCCTCCTCCTGCTCCGGCGCCAACTGCACATACATCTTGAACCCCACCATCCGCCGCTCCCGCGGCCGCGCGCAGCCGCGCAGATCGTGCTTGCCGGTGGCAACGAACACCGACGATGCGGCGATCCGCCCGCCGCCCGCGCGCAGCACCGCCCCATCGTCGGTCACCGCCCGTACCGTCTCGCCACGAACCACCTCGGCGCCGCACGCCGCGGCGCGCCGCAGCAGCGCCTCATCCAGCACCCGCCGCGACAGGCCCCAGGCCGGAAACGGCAACACCGCCGTCGCCGAGCGTCCGCCATCAACCAGCCGCACCCACTGTACCGGCACGGCGCCCAGAGCCGCCAGATCGAGACCCAGCCGATCCAGCGCCGCGCCCGCCTCGCCGCTCAGGAAATCGCCACAGACCGTATCGTGCGGCCCGCCCGAGCGCTCCAGCAACAGCGGTTCCGCCCCGGCCCGACCCAGCACGATCGCCGCGGCCGCGCCCGCCGGCCCGCCACCCACGATCACCGGCCGCATCGGCGCGCCACGCAAATGCGGAACGGCACGTGCCAGCGCACGCGCACGCCCAATTCCGGCACCCCGGCGCGCGCCAGCACGTCCCCCCACTCCCGCATCGTGAAGGCCCGCGCGATCGAAACCTGGCCGTCCAGCCGCACGAACCGGTGCCAGCGCATCACCCGCGCGAGCAGCGGAAAGCCGTGCCAGGCGAACCAGTGGCGGTGCAGGTCGGCGACGAACCAGCCCTTGCTTGCGTGATCCTCCTGCCAGCGGATGAATCGTACCAGCTCCTGATCCGTCAGATGATGGGTGAACTGCGAGCTGACGATGAAATCCCACCGCCTGTCATCGCCCAGCGCGAACAGATCGGCTTCCTCATAGGTGATCGGCAGCTCTGCGGGCGTGGCCGCGCGCGCCGCGGCAATGCTCCATGGATGGCGATCGACGCCCGTCAGCACCGCCCGGGGAAAGCGCCGCGCGATCGCCCGCAGCAGATCGCCCTCGCCGCAGCCGATGTCGCAAACGCTGAACGTCTCAAGCCCCTGAGCCTCCCGCGCCAGCCACGCCAGCACCGGCCCATGGGTGCGCGTTAGCACGTTCACCCGGGTCAGGTCGTGCAGGCACCGCGCGTACTCCTCAAAATCCGCGCAGCCCGTATCCATCTGCTCCTGCTCCATGCTGCGATGCAGCAGAGCACGGTCAGGCATGGTGAAAACCGAAGCTTTCCACCGTCAGCCCCGGCCCGAAAGCCATGGCAATCCCCCCCCGTCCCGGCCGACGCTCGCGCAGCAACCGCGCCAGAACGAACATCAGCGTCGCCGACGACATGTTGCCGAACGCGCGCAGCACCGCCCGCGAGTGCAGCAGCGAGTCCGGCCCCAGCCCCAACCCCTGCTGCACGGCATCCAGGATCGACCGCCCCCCGGCATGCACCGCCCAGGCCGTGTCGGGGTCGCCCGCGTGCGGTCCAAGGAACGCCGCGCCCCCTTCGCGCAGGAACCGCCTGATCTGGTTCGGCACCTGGCCCGAAAGCTCCATGTCGAAGCCCTGGTCCCGAATCTGCCAGGTGATCATCGCCTCGCTCTCGGGAACGACGGCGGCGCGAAACCCATCCAGCGCCAGCCCTTCGCGCTCACGCGACACCAGCGCCGCCGAGGCGCCGTCGGCAAACAGCAGAAAGCTCATGATCTTCGACAGCTCGTAGCGTTCCTGCAGATGCAGGCTGCACAGTTCCACGTTCACCACCAGCACCAGCGCGTGCGGCTCCGAGCGCACGATGTGCCGCGCCAGCTTCAGCGCGTTCACCGCGGCGAAGCAGCCCATGAAGCCGACGATGGTGCGCTCCACCCCCTCCGGCAGGCCGGCGTCGCGCATCACCTGAAAATCCAGCCCAGGCGCCGAAAACCCGGTGCAGCTCGCGACGATCAGATGCGTCACCCGGTCGCGGTCGCGCCCCAGATCGAGCGCCGCGATCGCCTGGCCTGCCAGCAGCCGCGCCGCGCCTTCATACAGCGCCATCCGCGTCCCGGTGGAAGCAAACAGCCCGCGCCGGTACAGACCGTCCTGGTCGGTACTCACCGTCCTCGGGATGACGATGCACCGCCAGCACCGAATAGCGGTGCGCAATGTCGGCGCCCGCTACCATGCGCTCGAAGATCGACCGCTCTCGCTCCTCGGGGAACAGCGTGCGCGCGAACGCGATGCTCGCCAGATGCACGTCATGCGGCGGCACCGCGGTGCCGATCCGGTTCAAATACGCGGACGCTTCCCCGGCAGGGTATGGGTCGGTCAGGGCAACACCTTGCCGGGATTCATGATCCCGCGCGGATCGAACGCCGCCTTGAGCCTGCGCATCAGCTCGAGTTCCACGCCGCCGCGCCATTCCGCCATCAGGTACGGCTTCAGCCGGCCCACGCCATGCTCGGCCGAGAAGCTGCCGTCGAACCGCCGCACCACGTCGTTCACCGCGTCCATCACCGCATGGTCCTGTGCCAGGAACCAGGACGCATCCACCCCCTCCGGCTGTTCCAGGTTGAAGTGAATGTTACCGTCGCCAATGTGGCCGAACGGCACCACGCGGATGCCGGGCATCAGCCGTTCGCACGCCTCGGTCGCCGCGCGGATGAACGCCGGCACGGTCGAGACCGGCACCGACACGTCATTCTTGATCGAGGCACCCTCGCGCTTCTGCGCCTCGGAATGCTCCTCGCGCAGGCGCCAGATCGCCGCCCGCTGCGCCTCGCTTTCGGCGATCGCCGCATCGCCGATCACGCCCTCTTCCAATGCCGCCTCCAGCACCTGCTCCATCGCCGCCCGCAGCCCGGCGCCGTCCCGCGGGGTCGCGAGTTCCACCAGCACGTAAGCCGGTGCCGGTTCGCGCAGCGGCAGGACGGCGCCGGGAATGTGGCGCAGCACAAAGCAGGTCCCCAGCCCGGACATGTATTCGAACGCCTGCACCGCCCCCGGATCGTGCGCCTGGAACCGCCCGAACAGCCCCAGCGCCTGCTCCGGCCCGTCCACCGCACAGAACGCCACGACGGTCTCCCGCAGCCGCGGCACCAGCTTCAGCACCGCGGCGGTGATCACGCCGAGCGTGCCCTCGGCCCCGGCGAAAATCTGCCGCAGGCAATAGCCGGTGTTGTCCTTGCGCAGCCGCCGCAGCCCGTTCCAGATCGCACCGTCCGGCAGCACCACCTCCAGCCCCAGCAGCAGGTCGCGGGCGTTGCCGTAACGGACGGTGTTGTTGCCGCCGGCATTGGTGGACAGGATACCGCCGATCTCCGCCGACCCTTCCGAAGAGATGGAAAGCGGCAGCAGACAGCCCGCCTCGGCCGCCGCGGTCTGCGCGGCTTTCAGTGTCACCCCGGCCTCCAGCGTGATCGTCAGGTCGGTGGGATCGATGGCGCGGACGCGGTTCATCCGCGCGAGGCTCAGGATGATGGCGCGGCCGGTCTCGTCCGGGGTGGCGCCGCCGACCATTGACGTGTTGCCGCCCTGGGGCACCACCGGGGTGCCCGTCTCGCTGCACAGCCGGATCACGTCCGCCACCTGCGGCGTGCTCGCCGGGCGCACCACCGCCGCGGCGCGGCCGTGGTAGAGTTTGCGCCAGTCCTCGCAATACGGTTCGCTATCCGCGCCGGTCAGCAGGCCGGTCGGCCCGACGATGCGGGTGATGGCGTCGATCAGGTCAGGCATCGCAATCCCCCCCGCACGGATGAGGCGCATGGAACGGCTCTACCTGGAAGACTTGCATGTGGGCCAGCGCTTCACCAGCGCGAGCCGGGTGCTGGATCACGAGACAATGGTGGCGTTCGCGCGGGAATGGGACCCGCAGCCCTTCCACATCGATCCCGCGGCGGCAGAGCGTGACTTCTTTTTCGGCGGCCTGGCAGGCAGCGGCTGGCTCACGGCGTGCATCACGATGCGGCTGCTGGTGGATGGCGGCCTGCCGCTGGCCGGCGGCATCATCGGCAGCGGCGGCGAACTGCTATGGAGCAAGCCGACCCGCCCCGGCGACGTGCTGCACGCCGAGTGCGAGGTGCTGGAGGTTCGGCCGTCCCGCTCGAAACCCGACCGCGGCATGGTGCAGGTGCGCTGCGTGACGCTCAATCAGGATGGCGAGGCGGTGCAGACCTTCTCGCCGAAGCTCGTGGTGCTGCGACGCGGTTAGCGGTCGCAACCCCCGTCATTCCCGCGAAAGCGGCCCCTCCGTCATTTCCGCGAAAGCGGGAATCCATCGTCCGTTCAGACACTTACGTCGCCCCGCTGCCCCGCTGCGTCGCCATTGAAACAGGCGCGCACGCCCTCGGGTCTCGCCTGCGGTCAGCTGCAGTTGCAGCCGCGGGTGGGGGACCGATCGCCCCGTACCACGTGATGGTCGATCCATTCCGCGACCAGCCGCCGCGCCTCGGTCAACGAGGCCTCGGGATGGTGGATGCGGTCACAGCGTGGTGCACGCCTGGAAGGCGCCCATATCGTCCGTTCCGTGCCCGCGCAGGTCACGGGTACGCGGTGACCACCGCGCGCTCGCACCGGCGCGTGATCTGGCTGAAATCATTCCCCACACTGCACTCCTGCTTGCGAATCGCTCGCAACTACTCCGTTACCCTAGACTGCGGTTTGGCTTCCGACAAGCAGGCAAGCGCAGCCGCGCCTGATCTATGTGTCCGCAACGGACTTACGGGGCCGACCGCCCCGTCGGCCGTTCTCGCGCGCGGGGCGCACCGCAGGGCGCGTGGTCCCTGAAGCCGAGCCTCACCGCGCCGCCTGGCTACCTCAAACTGCTCGTCTGTCAGCTCAGCCATGGTACCGCTTCCATCCCTCCATCAGGGCCGCAGACTGTTCAGCCGCCAGGCCGAGCGCTCGCCGGACATCCCTCTGCAAAAGCAATGTTAATATTTTCCGATCAGGCGGATCATTGAGAACATGGCTCCCTCGATACTCTCTATCTGCGTGCATCTGCGTGCACTTATTCTTCATCCGCGTAAAACCTTCCCGGAGAACAGACCGACTCCGCCGCGGCTGAAGCGCCGGACCACAGCGCCACCCGGGCGAGTGCCACGAACAGCGCCGCGAATTCATCGGGTCGGCCCCATATGGTGCGCCGACGGCGGCTCGACTGGCGCGCCGGGGATCCGGGGACTGACAGAAAAAATTCACGCAGATGAAGAATAGATGCACGCAGATAGAGGCCTCCTGAACGGAGGCACACAACAATGATCACCCCAGGACCCAGCCGTCGCGCAGCGCGACCTCAATGGCGGTGCCATCGGGCGGCGGGTCTCCGTGGTGCGGCACATCGAGTTCGGTGGCATCGGCCAGGCGCACCCGCAGCCGGTAGTGATCGCCCTGGTAGCGCGCCGACTGCAGCAGGGCGGGAATACCGGAGCCAAGGACCACATCGTGCGGATGCAGGCTCACCAGCGCCGGGCCGGGCGACATCCCTGGCGGCGAACGCAGGGCGAAGCTGGCATTGAATACCGAGGCGCGGACCTGGCCATCGCCGAGCGACCCCTGCACCGTGCAGGGCAGCAAGGTCGCGCCCAGCAGCCGCGCCACATCGGGCGTGGCGGGACGCTCGTAAAGCGCGGCAGGGCTGTCGCATTGCAGCACGCGGCCCTCACCGATCAGCGCGATGCGGTCGGCCAGCGCCAGCGCCTCGGCACGGTCGTGCGTGACGTAGAGAATGGTCGCGCCGGTATCGCGCCGCACGGCCGCCAGCTCCGTCTGCACGGCACCGCGCAGCGCGGGATCGAGATTCGCCAGCGGCTCGTCCATCAGAATCAGGCCGGGCGCCTTCGCCAGACAGCGCGCCAGCGCCACCCGCTGCCGCTGTCCGCCTGACAGCGTCGCCGGCCGGCGGTCGCCGAAATCCTCCAGCCCCACGGCGCGCAGGGCGGCGGCGACCCGCATGGCACGATCGGGATGGCGATGCAGGCCGAAGCCGACATTCTCCGATACCGTCATGTGCGGCCAGAGCGCGTAGGACTGAAAGACAAAGCCGAGGCCGCGACGCTCCGCCGGGACGAACCGGCCGGGACCGGACACCAGGCGATCGCCGATGCGGATCTCCCCGGCATCGGGGCGCTGGAATCCGGCGATAGCGCGCAGCAGCGTGGTCTTGCCGCAGCCGGAAGGGCCGAGCAGCACCATGAACTCGCCGGGCGCGATAGCGAGGCTGAGCTGGTCGAGGATCGTGTTGCCCCCCAGCCGGCAGACCAGGGAGACGACGGAAACGCCGACTCCGCTGGTCATACCCTGGGGGACAGCATCAGGCCGCGCACATGGGCCGCGGCGCAGTCGGCCAGCGCCGTCAGGTCGTAGCCGCCCTCCAGCACCGAGACGATGCGGCCCTGGCCGTGCCGTTCCGCGGCGGCCACGAGCTCGCCGGTGAGCCAGGCGAAATCCTCCGTCCGCACGCGTAACTGGGCGAGCGGATCGGCGGCGTGGGCATCGAACCCGGCCGAGATGATGATCAGTTCCGGCGCGAAGCGGCCCAGCGCGGGGATGATCGTGCGCTCCCACGCGGCACGGAAGGCGGTGCCGTCGGCGCCCGGCGGCAGCGGCACGTTGACGATGTTGCCGTTGCAGCCGGTTTCGTGCGCGCGGCCGGTGCCGGGGTAGCAGGGCGACTGGTGGGTCGAGGCGTAGAACAGGTCGGGATCGTCGGCGAACATCGCCTGGGTGCCGTTGCCGTGGTGCACGTCGAAATCGACCACGCGCGACGCGGCTTCAGGCCGTGCGCCTGGCGCGCGCAGTGCGCCGCGATGGCGACGTTGTTGAACAGGCAGAACCCCATCGGCCGGCGCGGTTCGGCGTGATGGCCCGGCGGGCGGACGGCGGCGAAGGCGGCCCGTGCCCAGCCCTGCATCACCGCATCCACCGCGGCCACCGCCGCCCCGGCGGCGCGCAGCGCGGCTTCGGCGCTGCCGGCGCACATGGCGGTATCGGCGTCGAGCTGGACACGCTGGTCCTCGGCGGGACGGATCGCCAGGATGGCATCGACGTAGTCGGGCGGATGAGCCAGCGCGAGCTGCTCGCGCGTGGCCTGCGGGCGGATTCGCGCAGCAGCGGGGCGAATTCCTCGGCCTCGAGCGCGGCCAGCACGGCGCGGAGGCGGTCCGGGCATTCCGGATGCCACTCGCCCGCATCGTGCCCGAGGCAGGCGGGATGCGAGATCAGCGCGGTGCTCATGTGGGGTCTTTCGGTGCCGGATCAGTTTCGCGCCGACGGATCAGGAAACTGAACACGCCGCCATCCTCGCTCCAGGCGAGCAGGGCGTGGCCGGTTTCGCGGCAGAAGGACTGGAAATCGGCGACGGCGGCGCGATCGGTGGCGAGCACGCGCAGCCGGGCACCCGGTGCCATGGTGCGCAGCGTTCGATTGGCCCGCAGCACGGGAAGCGGGCAGTTCAGGCCTTTCACGTCGAGCGTGGTCTCGGTCATGGGGTTCATTGGACGATCCGGCACCGGTTGAGCAAGCCGCGGGCCCACGGATACGATTCGGTAATGGGTCAGCATCGCATCGGCGTGGATCTGGGCGGCACGAAGATCGAGGTGGCGGCTCTCGCGCCTGACGGGACCGAGCGCTACCGGCACCGCATCCCGACACCCCCCGGCTACGAGGCGACGCTGGACGGCATCGCCGCCCTGGTGCGCACGGCCGAAGCGGCGCTCAACGAGACCTGTCCCGTCGGCATCGGCATTCCCGGCACCATCAGCCCGGCGACCGGGCTGGTGAAAAACGCCAACTCAATCGCGCTGAACGGACACACGTTCGACACCGACATCAGCACGCGCCTGGGCCGCGAGGTGAAGGTGGAGAATGACGCGAATTGCTTCGCGCTGAGCGAGGCGATCGACGGCGCCGGCGCGGGCTACGAGACGGTGTTCGGCGTCATCCTGGGCACCGGCGTCGGCGGCGGCATCGTGGTCCGCCAACAGGTGCATCGCGGGCCGCATTGCATCGCCGGGGAATGGGGGCACATGCCGCTGCCCTGGCCGGCGATTGACGAGATTCCCGGCCCCATTGCTGGTGCGGCAACTGGAGCTGCCTGGAGACGTTCGTCGCCGGTCCGGCGCTGGCGCGCGACTGCGACGGGCCCGAGGCGCACGATGCGTCTGGCCTGCCGGCGCGCGCGGCGGCGGGTGATGCAAGGGCGAAGGCGGCGCTGGATCGGCACGTTGACCGGCTCGCGCGCGGGCTTGCGGTGATCCTGACCGTGCTGGACCCGGATGTTGTCGTGCTGGGCGGCGGGCTGTCCAACATGCGGCACCTGTATGACTTGCTGCCGGGCCTGGTGCGCAAGCGGGTGTTCAGCGACGTGGTGAACACGCCGATCGTGCAGAATAGGCACGGCGATTCGTCGGGTGTGCGCGGTGCGGCGTGGCTCTGGCCGGGGTGAATTAGGCGCGCCGCAGGCCGGCGCGCTCCAATTCGCTCAGCGGGTGACCGCGACGACGCTCCTCGCGGATTTCCGTGACCAGTCCCGGATTGGCGCGGCGGATCTGCCGTGCACGCAACATCGCCGCGATATCGGTGGCCGGCTGACAGGCCCAGCTTTCGAGAAACAGCAGATCGCGCGCCTCATTCTCATCGCGGTTGTCACGCAGAATGCGGCGGACGGCTTCGGTGCGGGCGGCGTGGTCGTAGTGCATGCAGAGCCTTCGTTCAGACGCGGGCGACGAGATAGGTCCGTCGCCCGCGTCATCGCCAGATTGAATCGGGAGTGTCTGGCTCACATGAGCGTGGGTCGGCGTTAGTACCGATATTCGTCGTGCTTGAAGGGACCAGACGGGGCGACGCCGATGTAATCCGCCTGCTTCGGCGTGAGCTTCGTCAGCTTCGCGCCGACCTTGGCGAGATGCAGCGCGGCGACCTTTTCGTCCAGCTGCTTCGGCAGCGTGTAGACCTTGCGTTCATATTTGCCGCGCTGGCGCGTTGAACAGCTCGATCTGCGCCAGCACCTGGTTGGTGAAGCTGCGCGCTCATGACGAAGCTCGGGATGGCCGGTGGCGTTGCCGAGATTGACCAGCCGGCCCTCGGACAGCACGATCAGGCGCTTGCCGTCGGGGAAGACGACTTCATCGACCTGCGGCTTGACGTTGTCCCACTTGTAGTTGCGCAGCGCCTCGATCTGGATTTCGGAATCGAAGTGGCCGATGTTGCAGACGATGGCCCGGTGCTTCATCGCCCGCATGTGGTCGATGGTGATGACATCGACGTTGCCGGTGGCGGTGACGAAGATGTCGCCGCGCGGCGCGGCGTCGTCCATGGTGACGACCTCGTAGCCTTCCATCGCCGCCTGCAGCGCGCAGATCGGATCGATCTCGGTCACCATGACGCGGCAGCCGGCGTTGCGCAGCGACGCGGCGGAGCCTTTGCCGACGTCGCCGAAGCCGTTCACCACGGCGACCTTGCCGGCCATCATCACGTCGGTGCCGCGGCGGATGCCGTCGACCAGCGATTCGCGGCAGCCGTACAGATTGTCGAACTTCGACTTGGTCACGCTGTCGTTGACGTTGATCGCCGGCATCAGCAGCGTGCCGTCGCTCGCCATGTCGCACAGGCGGTGCACGCCGGTGGTCGTTTCCTCGGAGACGCCGCGCACGTCGCCAGCATCTCCGGATACTTGTCGTGCATCAGCTTCGTCAGGTCGCCGCCGTCATCGAGGATCATGTTCGGCGTCCAGCCGTCGGGCCCGCGCAGGTCTGCTCGATGCACCACCAGAATTCCTCCTCGTTCAGCCCTTCCAGGCGAAGACCGGGATGCCGGCCGCGGCGATGGCGGCGGCGGCATGGTCCTGGGTGGAGAAGATGTTGCAGGACGACCAGCGCACGGTGGCGCCCAGGGCGATCAGGGTCTCGATCAGCACGGCGGTCTGGATGGTCATGTGCAGGCAGCCGGCGATGCGCGCGCCCTTCAGCGGCTTGGACGTGCCGTATTCGGCGCGGATCGCCATCAGGCCGGGCATTTCGTCCTCGGCCATGGCGATTTCCTTGCGGCCCCAGTCGGCTCAGGGCGATGTCTTTGACTTTGTAGTCGGGCATGGCGGGCCAGGGTTCCTGTGGTTGGATCGGAGGGCGTATATAAAGATATCTTGATGTCTGCAATCCTGGGCAGTGCAGCATTGTTACAGAAACCATCCAATCCTTGACGCGGACCTCGGAATAACGTGAAACTCCCGTTATAAAACGGGAAGGAAGCGGCCATGAGCGTCCTCATTGTGACCAATGGCACCTCGATCATTACGGGACAAGTCATCGGCGGGATGATCGAGGTCGGCGGGACCGCGGGCCCGGCCGCAGTGCAGTTCCCAGGCGGGTTGTTCAGCTACGCCGTTCCGACCATCGGGCAAACCAGCGTCATCACCAGCGCGGTGACCGGCCAGACCACGGCCGAGCAGACCGAGCTTCTGGCCCAGGGCGCGTTCGTCAACCAGGGCACGATCCTGGCGAATGGACCGGTGGGGAGCACCTTCACCGTGGAGGTGCAGACCGGCACGAGTCCGGCCGGGTATTTCTTCAATTACGGCAGTATCGAGGTCGATGTCGGCAACGCGATGACGATCGTGGTGGGGGCGGGCTCGGAGTTTTTCAACGCCAACAGCGTGGTGGCGAATGGCGGTTCGCTGCTGCTCACCACGACGGGAAGTGCGATGGCGGGGGGATTGGGGCCGGTGCGCGGCGTCTATGCGCTGAAGAACGGCGGCACCATCGAGGACAATACCGGCATTCCGTCCGGCGCTGGGGGTAACTCAACGAGCTTCCTGTTTGCCGACAACAGCCACGATGTTCTGAAAATCGATCAGCTCGCCCAGTATAATGGTGCGATCGACGGGTTTGCCAGCGGCGACACGATCGATGTCGGCACGACGTTGGTCACCTCCGTCAGCTACAACGCCGCGCTTCACACACTGACGATCCTGAACGGCACGGGGACTGTTGGGTCTCTCAGCTTCGGGACCGGGAATTTCTCAACCGCCAGCTTCACCCTGGGCACGGTAAGCGGCGAGACCATCCTGACCACGACGGGGACGAACACGCCCTGGATCAGCGACGGTCCGGCGCCGGGCGCGGGCAGCTCTGCGGTGATCAGCGGAGGCGGAACGATCAACACGGGTTCGGGCGCCATCAGCATCGCATCCCTGCTCATGGATAATCCCGCGGCCACCCTGACGGTAAGTGACTCCCTGACCACCTCGGTCGGCCCCCTCGTGAATGCTGGCGGTTCGATCACCGTCGCGGCCGGTGGGACGATCGTGACCGACGCACTGACCGAGCCAACCGCTTCAACCGGCGTATTGGTGTCATCCGGCGGCAAAATCATCCTGACCGGACGCACGAACACCACGTTCGTCAATAACGGCACGAACACGGTGAACACCGCTTCGGGACCCTTCGCCGCTCGCCTGAACGGTACGGTGGTGGTGAACGGCGGCACGGTCCTGGGAGGACCGAACGGTATTCCCGGCAGTGAAGGCGGCGAGATCCAGATCGGCGCGAATGCCGGCGGGACACCCGCTTCGGTCACGGTCGAGGCTGGGGGTGTCGTCACCGACACCTACTCCGTCCTCGGCTCGGACTCCGCCGGGTTCGCCAGCCTGACGCTGACCGGCACGGGGACGAGCTGGACCGACGTCGGTGATCCGAAGGATACGCTCTACTCGCGCGGCTACATGCTGCTCGGCGATAACAACCAGGCGGTTAACACGCCGGCGCCGCCCTACGCCGGCGCGGCGACGCTGACGGTCAGCAGCGGCGCAACGCTGACCGAGGCGAGCTACGTCGCCATGGGCAATTCCGTGGACAGCGCGGGGGTTGCCAACATCAACACCGGCGGCGTGTGGAATATCGGCCTGGTGAGCGGCGGGTATCTGCAGGTCGGGCGGCTGGGGAGCGGCACACTGAACATTGCCGGGGGAACCGTATCGGTCGGGAATACCGGCACGTTCCTGAGCAATGGCACCACCTTCACCGGAGGCGGTATCGGGGTCGGCAGCTCCGCCGGGGCCTCGGGTACGATCAACATCACCGCGGGGCTTCTGACGACGACAAACGGCATCGGCGTGGGCAAGGGCGGCACCGGGCTGGTGAACCTCACCGGGGGGACCATCGCGACCACCGGAACATCGGGAATCGGGATCGGCGGGAACTCGGGTGTGTCGGGTACCCTCATCGTGAATGGGCCGGGCGCATTGGTGACGATCGCCGCGAGCGGCAGCGGCATCGGTGTCGGGCAAGCCGGCAACGGCACGCTGGAGGTTGAAGGCGGCGGGAAGGTTGTGATCGGCGCCGGCGGTCTCGGGGTCGGCAATACGGCCGGCGCAAACGGCACGGTGACGGTGACGGGCGCTGGCTCGGAGATTGTGCTGAACGGCACCACCCACTCGGTGACGGTGGGCCAGGGCGGGACGGGCCAACTGACCGTTTCTTCCGGTGGCCTGCTGCAGATCAACAATGGGCAGAACCTCAATCTCGGCGGCTATCAGGCGGGGCCGCTGTCGAACACGCAAGGGACCGTGGTGGTTCAAGGCGGCGGATCGATCCAGGCGAGCGGCAATGCCGTCGTCTGGTCCGGCTCGACGCTGACGGTCGATGGCGCCTCTGGCATCGATATCGGCACGCTCGGCCTGTTCGCTCCCGGCGACATCATGGTGGAGAGCGGCCATTCGCTGATCGGCAATGGCTTCGTGAATGCCGCGGTGCTGAATAACGGCACGATCGACGCGCGCAATCCGACCAATAACGGGACGCTGGAGATCACCAGCAACATCTCCGGTGTAGGCTTCGAGACGATCGAGACCGATGCCATCTTGCGTCTGGATGGCTCTGTCGCCAGTGGACAGGCCATTCAGTTCGGCAGCGGCAGCGAGTTGCTGCTGGGATCGGGCGCGACGCTCTATACGATGGGGCTGCAGGGTCTCAACATCGGTGACCGGATCGAGTTCGGCGCGGGGCAGGTCGTGACGAGCGCCACTTTCAATGCCGGCACCATCACCGCCATTACCAGCACCGGCAGCATCCTGCTCACCAACGCGTCGTTTACAGGGGGTTCGCCAACCACGTTTTTCACCGGTGTCGATTCGAGCACGGGCTTTCACTACATCCAGGTTAACGCGAATTCGGAAAACTGGGCCGGCAGCGGCAGCGGCGGCGCGGGCACCGATCTGGGCACCGGCTCCAACTGGAACGGCGGCACGGTTCCGGCCAGCAACCAGATCGCCAATTTCTACAACAGTGTCGGGGCGGCCGGCACGCTGACCGGCACGGCAAGCGTTATCCAGGCCAGTTTCACTGGCACGAACGGTTGGGTGCTGAATGACGCGACGATGACGCTGGGGGGCCTGCCCAATCCGCCCTACACGCCGTTCGCGGCAGGGTTCAACACGAATGTCACGATCAAAGGCGGCACGCTGAACGCGGCGGGCGGCGGCACGTATATCGGATCATCGAGTGGCGCGACGGTGGTGGCGCAGAGTGGCGCTGTTGTGACCACCGAGGGCGACAACGTCGGTACCAGCCCCGATCAATCCGGCACGCTGCTGGTGAATGGCGCGTCGTGGAGCGAGGTCACCGGCACGGGCGGCGGCGGTTACCTGTCCGTCGGTTTCAATGGAGGCAGTGGCTCCGTCGCAATCACTGGCGGATCGCTGAGCACTGCGGGCTACGCAACTCTTGGATACAACGCCGGTTCTTCGGGATACGTGACGGTCAACTCCGGTGGAGCATGGACCGCGCAGGGCATCAACCTTGGCGCTGCTGGGCTCGGAACGCTGACGGTGAACAGCGGGACGGTAACGACCACCACCGGCAACCTCGATGTTGGCAGCACTGCTGCTGGCGAAGGTACGGTGGTCGTGAACTCGGGCGGCCTGATCAAGCTCGGTGGCACGTTCAATGCGGTCGGGGGCGCGGCTGGGGCAGCAGGCGCTCTGGTGATCAACGCGGGTGGCACGGTGGAGTTCACTGTCGCATCGCAATCGAACAACGTCATCCTGCAGATTGGTAGCCAGGGCGCGTCCGGCACGCTTGCACCAGCCATCGGCTCCGCGCTGGTTACCGGCACGGGCGCTTTGCTGAACACAAACAATAACCCGCTCTCGGTTGGCGGCTATTCCGGCGCGGGGGCAATCGGGGTCTTGACGATTGCGAATGGAGGAACTGTCGAATCCGGTACCTCTAACAGCAACAACGTCAATGGTCTGATTATCGGGAAGTATGGTTCCGGCTCGGTCACGGCCTCCGGGCAGGGATCCATGCTAAGTGTTACGGGGTATGCCCGCGTCGGTGAGGGTGGCACTGGCACGCTCACTGTGCAGAACAGCGCGGTCGCAACGTTTGCCCTCGATCCGACGAATGTCGGCGGAATTCGGGATCGGAGCCGGTTCTGACGTCAGCGGCAATCCGAGCGGCGGCACAGGCGAGGCCAGCGTCACCTCCGGCGGCACGCTGATCAGTGATGCGAATCTGGGCGTCGGAGGCGCGGGGGTCACGGGCATCCTGAATGTCTCGGGCGGGACCGTGGATGCCAATGCTCAGATGGTCGTCGGCAGCGGCAACACCCTCTACGGTGCCGGATGGGGCACGGTGAATATCGGCCCGGGCGGAACGTTCAATGTCGGTGGCAGCAATATCACCGCATCCGGTACCGCAGCTTTGCAGATGGCTGGCTATGCCGGATCGACCGCGACCGTGAACGTCAGCGGTACGGGTGCGCTGCTGAATGTCGGCATGCATTACATCAGTGTTGCCGTGTATGGTCAGGGGAAACTGACCGTCAGTCAGGGTGGGACGGTGCTGAGCGGCCTCGGCTTCGCCAGCAGCGAAGCCGCCACCATTGGTAGCAATGCGGGCGCGGACGGTGTCCTGACGGTGACGGATGCCGGATCGATGTTCCACGCAACGGGCCAGATCGATGTCGGCGTCACCGGTGACGGATCGCTCATCATCCAGAACGGCGGCAGCGTGATTTCGGGCGGAAGCACGCTCAATCCGCAGGACGGGGTTGTGCTCGGTCTGATTTCAGGTGGAGCCGGCAATCTGACGGTCACGGGAGCGGGTTCGGAGCTGACCAACACCGGGCAGTTCGCGGTTGGCGGAAGCAGCACGACCCTGGCCCCGGGGGTGGACTCGGGACGGCCGTGATCGAGCAGGGCGCGACGGTGATTACGAACCCGGGGACGGCGTTCACCGGCCCCGCCGCCGATATTGCCGCTGACACCGGGACGGATGGTTCGTCGGTGACGGTGACGGGGATCAACTCCACCTGGAACATCGGCGGGTCGCTGATCGTGGGCGACGCGGCGGCGGGCTCGCTCGGCATCACCGCCGGGGGCACGGTGGATGCAACGTCGGTGGTGATCGGCGGGCCGGGCGGCGGGTCGGGCGATGTCGGGCTTTCCGGCGCCGCCTCCACCCTGTCGGTCGCCAACGACATCACGGTCGGCGGTGGCGGCATCGGCAACCTGCACGTCAACAATGGCGCCAATATCTTCGCCGGCGACATCGATGTCGGCACCGGGACCAATGCCGCGATTACCGGGGAGATGGATGTCGAAGGCGCCAGCAATCTCACGCTCAGCGGCAATCTCAACGTGGGCGGCGCAGCGGGCGGCGCGACAGGCCTGGTGCTGCTCGGCTCCGGCGTGAGCCTCAACGGCAGCGGCGGCGAGAACATCAATGCCGGCGGCATTCTCGTGGAGGCCGGCGATCCCCACCAATCAGAGCACGCTGAACGTCAGCGGCGCGGTCACCATCAGCAGCGGCAACAACATCGCCCACTACAGCACCGCCGTCTATAACAGCGGCACCATCCAGATCCAGAACAGCGCCACCTACAATCTGATCACGCCGCTGATCACGCACGGCACCGCCGGCCCATCCGGCGCCTGGGTGGTCGGCAATGGCAGCACCGGCGGCACGCTGGCGGTGGATGTCAGCGGCACCTTCGACAACAGCCAGACCATCAGCTTCACCGGCTCGACCGCGCCGGAGGTGCTGCTGGTCGGCTCGATCAGCAGCTTCGGCGCCGAGATCGGCAGCATCACCGCCGGGTCGGAGTTCCTGATCGATCAGATGATCACGCAGACCAACTCTCTGGGCAACGTGACGGCGGTGAGCTACGGCACGATCACGCCGATCGTCGACCAGTTTCATTGCCGGTGGCGGGCCGGGCGGGGAGAACGAGCTGCTGCTGTATAGCGGGCCGTTGAACACCGGTTCGGTGATCGGCACGATCGATCTGGCCGCCAGCATCACCCAGGCCGAGGCGGACACGCTGTGGGCGCCGAACGCCCAGGGCGGGCTGGGGGCGGACAATCCGGCGCCGTGTTTCGCGGCGGGGACGCGGATCCGCACGGTGCGTGGGGATGTCGCGGTGGAGGACGTGCGGGTCGGCGATGCGGTGCCGGTGGTGGTGGGCGGCGGGGTCTCGCGGGTGGTGTGGATCGGGCATCGGCGGGTCGAGTGCGGGCGGCATCCGGCGCCGCGGAAGGTCTGGCCGGTGCGGGTGCGGGCGGACGCGTTCGGGCCGGGGCTGCCGGCGCGGGATTTGTATCTCTCGCCGGACCACGCGCTGTATGTCGAGGAGGTGCTGATCCCGGTGCGGTATCTGATGGATGGCGCGGCGATTGCGCAGGTGCCGGTGGAGAGGGTGACGTATGATCACATCGAGTTGGAACGGCATGATGTGGTGCTGGCGGAGGGGCTGGCGGCGGAGTCGTTCCTCGATACGGGGGGCAAGCGGATGTTCGATAACGGGCGATCGGCGTTTTGTAGGTTGGGAGCAAGGATTACGCGCTCCTGCAAGCGTCAGCGCTTCCAGTCAAGTGAGACGGCTCCCGTGGTGCTGCATCCGGATTTTGCGATCCGGCTGTGGGAGGCGGAGGGGTGCGCGCCCCTGGTGGTGACGGGGCCGGAGGTGGTGACGGCGCGGCGGAGGGTGACCGCGAGCCGACAGGCCGCCTGAGCCGGCGCTGGAAATGCCATGCGACGGGCCGTATAGCTGCGGCCCGTCACACCGGACCGCTCGATGCTAACCGCTCTTCGCCGCTATCTCAAGGTGGCCCGTCCGGATTTTCTTCGGCATCATGGTGATTGCCTTCGTCGTCTGGGGCGTGGGCGATGTGGTGCGCCAGGTGGGCACGCGCACCTATGTCGCCAAACTGGGCGGCGAGACCATCGAACCGGCGCAGTTCCAGGAAACGTTCCAGCGCAACATGGGGCTGATGGAACGCAAGCTGCCGCAGGGCCAGGACGTCACGCCGGCAATGCGGCGGCAGGTTGCGGATCAGACGCTGGACCAGATGGTCGGGCAGATCGCGCTCGACCAGGAGGTCGCGCGCCTTCGCCTGGTCGTGCCGGATGACGCGCTGCGCGCGGCGATATTCGCGATGCCCGCGTTCCACGGACCAGACGGCAAGTTTGATCGCACCCGGCTGGAGGCCTGCTGCGCTCCAACAACATGGCGGAGCCGCAGTTCGTCGCGCTGATGCGCCAGCAGATCGCCGGACAGCAACTGCTGGGCGCGGTGATTGCCGGCGTCACGGCACCGCCCACGCTGACCAATGCGGTGTTCGCGTTTCAGGAAGAACAGCGCTCGGCACTGATGGCGGAAGTTTCCGTTTGCCGCGCAACCCGCGCCGCCGCAACCAACGGACGCGGAACTGACGCGGTGGTATCAAAACCATCCGACCAGCTACCAGGTGCCGGAGTTTCGTCGCATCAAGGCGGTGGTCCTGACGCCGGAGACGCTGGCGAAGACGCTCACCGCGTCGGACGATGAGTTGCATGCCTATTACGAGGCGCACCGCAGCCAATACGTCGTGCCGGCCCGCCGTTCGCTGCAGATCGTGGTGCTGCAGGATGAGGGCCAAAGCCAAGGCGCTGGCACAGAGCTGGAGCGGCGGCGCGGACTGGGCGGCGATCCAGAAGCAGGCCGAAACCGATGGCGGCAACGCGGTCACGCTGGACAAGACGACCGAGGCGGGCGTGCCTGATCCGGCGCTGGCCTCGGCGGCGTTTGCCGCCAAGCCCGACAGTGTCGGCGTCCGGTGAAGACGTCGCTGGGGTGGGACGTGTTCAAGGTTACTGATGCAACTGTCGGAAGCAGCCAAAGTTTCGCCGAGGTGCAGAACACGATCCGCGATCAGGTGCTGCAGCAGAAGGCAGCGTCGCAAATCTACGACGTGGTGAACAAGGTGGATGACACGTTGGGCACCGGCGTGGGGCTGGACAAGCTGCCGAGCGGTACCGGCCTCGCCGGCGTGCAGGGCACGCTGGACGCGCAGGGCAATACGCCGAGCGGCGATCCCGCGCCCATTCCGGGCTCGCCTGCGCTTCGCCAAGGCCTGGTCGATGCGGCGTTCAAGACCGCAGCCAACCAGCCGCCGGCGCAACTGACCGAGGTGCCGCTGCCGCCGCCGGGTGGATCGGCGTTCTACGCGCTGACCGTGGAAAGCGTCACGCCGCCACATGTGAAACCATTCGCCGACGTGAAGGACCAGGTCACGGCGGACTGGACCGCGGCGGCACGGCAGAAAAGAGGCGGAAGAGCAGGCGACGAAGGTGCTGGAGGCGGTGCAGGGCGGCGAGTCGCTGGCGGATGCAGCGACGACAGCGGGTGCCACGGTACGGGCAGACGGCGCTGGTGACGCGCACCAGGACGTCGGATTCGGTGCCGGACCAGGTGCAGCAGGCACTGTTCGGATTGAAGGCGAAGCAGCCGACGATGGTCAGCACGGCCAGGAGTACATCGTGCTGGTGCCGGACAAGATCGAGAACACCGAAGCCGGCGCAGGAGAAGACGGCGATCGACGCGATCAGCGGTGTGCTGAAGCAGTCGCTGACCACGGATGTGACGGGGACGATCGGCCGGGCGCTGCGCAGCGCGCCAACCCGCAGATCAATCAGCCGGTGTTCGACAGCTTCGCATCCGGATCCTGAAGGAGGACGAACGATGAACGTCATGGTGCCGCCAGGATTTGCGGCGTTCCAGTCCGCCTATGAGGCCGGACGGGGCACGCTGCTCTGGCGTCGCAGCGTGGCGGATCTGGAAACGCCGGTCGCGGCGTTCCTGAAGCTCGGCCATGGCCGGCCGAACAGTTTTCTGCTGGAAAGTATCGAGGGCGGGGCGGCGCGCGGGCGGTATTCGATCATCGGCATGGCGCCCGATCTGATCTGGCGGTGCCGGGGCGGCAGGCGGAGGTGAACGGCATGCGCCGTCGGCGCCGCATGCTTTCGTGGCCGAGGGGCGGAGCCGTTGGAAAGCTTGCGCGCCGTGATCGGGAAGGCGCAGTGGACGTGCCGAAGTAGATGCCGCCGATGGCCGGCGGGCTGGTCGGCTATCTGGGCTACGACATGGTCCGGCAGATGGAGCGTCTGCCGGAGCAGAACCGCGACGAGACGGGCGTGCCGGATGCGATCCTGGTTCGGCCGACGCTGTTTGCGATTTTCGACAACGTGAACGACGAGTTGACCGTGGCGACACCGGTCTATCCTCAACCGGGCGTTGCGGCGAAACGGCCTGGCGGGCGGCCAGGCGCGGCTTTCGAAGCGAAGCGGCTCTGGATCGTCCCCTGCCCACCCGCCGCCGCAGGTTATGCTGCCGGCGCCGCCCGCGCCACGGTCGAACGTGACGAAGGAGGCATTTCTTCGGCGCGGTCGCGCGCGCGAAGGAATACATCCGCGCCGGCGATGCTTTCCAGATCGTGCCGTCCAGCGGTTCACGGTGCCGTTCGCGCTGCCGCCGTTTGCACTGTATCGCGCGCTGCGCCGGATCAATCCGTCGCCTTTCCTGTTCTTTCTCGATTTCGGCGGTTTCGCGGTCGTGGGATCGAGCCCGGAAATCCTGGTGCGGCTGCGCGACGGCAAGGTGACGATGCGGCCGCTGGCGGGCACCCGCCGGCGCGGCGAGACCCACGAGGAGGACCAGGCGCTGGAGGCGGAACTGCTGGCCGACCCGAAGGAACGGGCCGAGCATCTGATGCTGCTGGACCTGGCGCGCAACGATGTGGGCCGCGTGGCGGAGATCGGCAGCGTGCAGGTGACCGAGAGCTTCGTGATCGAGCGGTACAGCCACGTGATGCATATCTGCTCCAATGTCGAGGGGCGGATCGCGCGAAGGGCTGGATGCACTGGATGCGCTGGTCGCGGGTTTCCCGGCGGGCACGCTGTCGGGTGCGCCGAAGGTGCGGGCGATGGAGATCATCGAGGAGCTGGAACCGGAGCGGCGCGGCATCTATGCCGGCTGCATCGGATATTTTGCCGGAATGGCACATGGACACGTGCATCGTGCTGCGCACAGCGCTGGTGAAGGACGGCATGATGATCGTGCAGGCGGGTGCGGGGATCGTGTCGGATAGCAATCCCGAAGCGGAGTATCAGGAAAGCCGGGAGAAGGCGCGGGCGCTGTTCCGTGCGGCTGAGGAGGCGGTGCGGTTCGCGGCGGGGGGCACGAACACGGTGTGATGACCACCGGCCCGGGCGCAACGCGTGGGCCGGCTAAACTTTTTGCCGCCGGCTGTCGCCGGGCGGAAAAAAGTCTGGGCTTATTTCAGCCGGCAATTCACGCGCCGGGTGGTTCCACCCGGTGTGATCGCGGGCCAGACCTTCACGCCGCCTTCGACATCTCGATCGGCGGATCGATATCGGCGGGCAACGGCGAGACGTACGGTGTCTCTTTCGTGCGCGCCGCTAGGTCCGCTTTCGCGCGCGCCACCAGCGTCTCGTCGCGGATCGCGTCGATGGCGGTGCCGGCCATCACCTTCGCGACATGCACCATCCCCTTATGGGCGAAGCTCGTCTTGCCCTGCCCGTCAGTTGCCAGGAATGGAAGGGCGTGCCGATGGCGCAGGTCGCGCCGCGCGCCTGCACGGTCGGCACCACCCAGCTCACATCGCCGACATCGGTCGAGCCGACACGCCGGCCGCGCGCATCCAGCGGCACGATGCGTCGCACAGCACCGTGCCTGCTCCACCGTCATGCCGGGGCGGCGGAAGCGCGGCGGCGATGTCTTCCTCGGTCAGGGTCGCCTGAATCTTCGCCGCAAACGCGCGGTCGGCCTCGTCGAAAGGCGGCGGCCCGAGGCGCATGAAGTTGTCGTGCATCGCGCTTTTCCAGCGGCGTATTGCCGAGCAGGTTGGAGACCGCGCTGATGACGCGGTTCCATCGGTTTCGGTCATCAGCGCCGCGCCCTCGGCGATCTTTTTCACCCGCCCGATGAGCGGCGTGCAGCTCGGGCAGATCCGCGGCGCGGATCAGGTAGCGCACCTTGGCGCGCGCCTGCACCACATTCGGCGCGAGCCGCCGCCGTCCAGGATGGCGTAATGGACGCGCGCGCCGGACGGCATGTGCTCGCGCATGTAGTTCACGCCGACATTCATGAGCTCCACCGCGTCGAGCGCGCTGCGGCCGAGATGCGGCGCCGCGGCGGCGTGCGAGGCGCGGCCGTGAAGGTGAAGTCGATGCGGGTGTTGGCGAGCGATCCCGCCTCGTTCACGCCGGAGAACGAGGCGGGGTGCCAGGAGATGGCGATATCCACGTCCTTGAAGGCGCCGGCGCGCACCATGAAGCCCTTGGCGGCGCCGCCTTCCTCGGCCGGGCAGCCGTAATAGCGCACCGCCCCTTACCCGTTCGCCGCAGGTAATCCTTCACCGCGGCGCGGCCAGCAGCGAGGCCGAGCCCAAAAGATTGTGGCCGCAGCCATGGCCGTGGCCGTTCGCCGGGAGCGGGCGTGCTCGGCGACGCCGGCCTCCTGGCTCGAGCCCGGCAAGCGCGTCGTATTCGCCGAGGATCGCGATCACCGGCCGCCTTCGCCGGCCTCGCCCGTGACCGCGGTCGGAATGCCGGCGACGTCGCGGGTGACGCGAAAGCCTTCGGCTTCCAGCATCGCCATGTGCTCGGCGCAGGAGCGGTTCTCCTGTAGGGCCAGCTCGGCAGCCCCGCGCGCGGTGGCTAGGCGGCTGGTAGGCGTCCTTGCGGCTGTCCACGAGCAGAGGACGGACTTCTTCGGCATTCTGCCGTCTCGGCTCCGGACCAATTTCTGGCCTAGTGGTAGAGCGCGCCGCCCTGAGCGGCAATGGCGCGCAACTCTCGCGCAACAACCCTCGCGAAACCCTGGGCGGCAGCGGCCGTTGTTGTCCCCCAGGGAACAAGCAGGAATACAACGATGCGCGCAGGGACTCTGTGGATCGCTCTTGGGCTTGGCATGGCGGGGATGCTGGCCGGCTGCACGCCGGGTCCGGGGGGCTACCAAGGCTTCGCCAATTCCCGCCAGCAGCAGGCGGATCAGAATGCCTATGCGGCGCAGCGGAATGCACAAGCGGCGCAGTGGGAGGCACGGAACGGCAACTATTACGGCGCGCAGCAGGCTCAGGCAGCCGCCAATGCGCAATCGGCGCAGGCGTCGGCTGAGCAGGCTCATGCCAATCGGGACCGGTTCTTCGGCGGGCTCGGTTTCAAATCAATAGCTCTGGGTAAGTCTCGCTGACGCACCTGCCAGAGACGGCTTGCCGCCGCTCGCCGCCCCTGGCAGGACACAAGGGTGATTTCAACTCTCGACCGCACAGGGCCTGCTCCTGGTCCTCGTCATGCCGGTCCTGCTGCTTCATGCGCCCAGCTTCGCTGAGGCAACGATCGCCCTTTACTGCTGTAGGATTGCTGCTTCGATCCGCGCTGCTGAGGGAGTGGGCATGGACGCGAGCGACCTGGCTGCGGCTGTCGCTGGTGTGGTGGGGCTGGGTCGTCGTCTGTTCCATTCCGATTCCGGTGATTGGCCTCGGCCCGGGAGGGGCTCATGCCCTGGGCGAGGCGCTGGCGGTGATCCGTTTCATCCTGTTCGCCGCGGCGCTGGAGGTCTGGATCCTGCGCTCGCCGGTCGCACGGCGATGGCTGTTCGGTGTCTGTCGCGGCGTGTGCCATCTGGGTCGGGCTGGAATTCGTGCACCAGTTCGGCGCCGGACAGGACCTGTTCGGTTACAAACGCGGCGGCGACGGTGAACTGACCGGTCCGTTCCGCAAGCCGCGCGCCGGGCCGGCGCTGGTCCGCATCCTGTTCCCGGTCCTGGTACCGCCGTCGCCGCGCTGCTCGCGCGCCGCCGCGGCGGGGCGACGGTGGCTGCGTTCGTGCTGAGCGTTGTTGCGGTGTTGGTCATGGTGCTGATCGGCCAGCGCATGCCGCTGATGCTGACCGGGCTGGGCCTTGTCGCCGCCGCGCTGCTGCTGCCGCGGCTGCGGTTGCTGGTGTTTGCCGCCGGCGTCGCGGGCTTGGTGCTCGTCGCGGCCTCACCGATTGTTTCGCCGCCGACCTATCACCGGCTGGTGCAGAAATTTTCCCATCAAATGGAAGACCTGCCGGCCAGCCGGTCCGGTCAGCTCTACGCCAGGGCCTGGCACATCGCCGAAGCGCGGCCGCTGGTCGGCCGGGGCTTCGACGGGTCCGCACGGAGTGTCCGATGCCGCCGCTATTTTGGCCCGACCTTCGATGGGGTCTCAGCCGCAGGGCGGCGGCGCGGCGATCTGCGCGGCACATCCGCACAACTTCTACTTCCAGGCGATGAGGCGATGGCGGCTTCCCGGGCCTGGTGCTGTTCTGCGCGGCGGTGATCGGCTGGATGATGCCGCTGGCGCGCGGCCTGTGGCGCCGGCCTGATCCGCTGCGGGTCGGGCTGTTTGCCGCATGCTGATCCAGGTCTGGCCACTCGCCTCCACCAGTGATTTCGTCAACATGCCGCTGGGCGGCTGGTTCTTCCTGACATTGGGCTGGGGGCTGGCGGAGGCGCATTGGCGTGTCCCCGTAACCCTGGCACAAGACGCAGCACGCTGCTCAACAACGCCCCCTGGCACACCCCCGGGCACACCCCCTGGCGCGCCCACATTGGCGGAGGCCGAAATTGCCTGACCGCTCTGCCATGCATCCAGCCACTGCCCGGCATCGGTGACATGATCTGGCACATTCCGCACATCCGTGCGCTGGCGGCGCACTGGGGTGCGCCGGTGACGCTGATCGCCAAGCCTCGGTCGGCGGCCGATCAGATTTTCAGTGCCGATCCGGCGGTGAGCCAGGTGCTGTGGATGGACCGCAATCCGCGAGCGCCGCCAGGGAGAGCACGACGGCGCGGACGGGATCACCCGGCTGGCTCGGACGCTGCGGGCCTGCGGGTTTCGGCGGGCGGTGCTGCTGCACCACAGCCGCACGCTGGCGTTCGTGATGGCCGCCGCGCGCATCCCGGAGAGGGTACAGGTACGGCGCCGGATCTGCAGCGGCTGTTCCTCAATCAGCCGCCTCGGCTGCCGCGTGCCGATGCTGCGCCAGCACCCGCACGCCCAGGCGACCGCCTGGCTGGAGGCCGCCGGCATCGTGCTGGCCGATCCGGATCCCCGGCTCGTCGTGCCGGCGCGCACGCGCGACGCGGTGGCGCGGCGCATGCCGGCCGGCAAGGGGCCGCTGGTGATCCTGGGGATCGGCAGTTCCGAGCCGTCCAAGCAGTGGGGATCGGGGCGCTTCATCCAACTCGCCCGTGGCCTGGCGGATGCCGGCTGGCGCCGCTTCGCCATCGCCGGCGGGGTTGCCGAGGCGATGCTGGCCGAACAAATTCGCGCCGGCATCGGCGAGCGGTGCCGAGGCGGTTCCGGTCATCGCCTGGACGCTGGGGGAGCTTGCGGCACTGTGCGCCGATGCGGGCGTTCTACGTCGGCAATGATACCGGGGTGATCAATCTCGCGGCTGCCGCGGGCATTCCGAGCTATGGGCTGTTCGGGGCGACGGCGCCGATCGCACCGCGATGCGAGTGGTGCCCATTTTGCCGCCTGACGGGACACCGGATCTGCGCGCCGGGATGCGCCGGATCACACCTGATGCCGTGCTTCGCACGATCCTGCAAGACCGAGACTGCGCGCGAAAGGACGAAACCCGCATGAAACGCCGCACTTTCCTTGCGACCGGCGCCGCCGCGGCGGCAGGGCTTGCCGCGCCTTCGGTCGTGCGCGGTGCCGAGGCTCGCGTGCTGAAATTCATTCCCCAGGCCGATCCCACCATCATCGACCCGATCTGGACCACCGCGTACAGTGTCGCGGAACCACGGGTTCATGATCTTCGACACGCTGTATGGCATCGACAACGCGTACCAAGCGCAGCCGCAGATGGTCGCCGGCCATGTGGTGGAGAATGACGGCAAGAGCTGGAAGCTGACGCTGCGCGACGGGCTGGGATGTGGCACGACGGGGGAGAAGGTGCTGGCGAAGGACTGCGTCGCCTCGGATCCAGCGCTGGGGCAAGCGCGATGGCGTTCGGGTCCAAGCGCTGATGGCCTATAGCGACGAGCTGTCAGCACCAGATGACTAAGACCATCCAGTTCCGTCTGAAACAGCCGTTCGCGTTGCTGGCGGACGCGCTGGGCAAGCCCGGCAGCAACATGTGCGGCGATGATGCCGGAGCGGCTGGCCAGCACCGATGGCGTTCAAGCCGCTGACGGAAATGGTCGGCAGCGGTCCGTTCAAGTGGAACGCGAAGGAGCGCGTGGTCGGTTCGCTTGCGGTGTATGAACGGTTCGCCGGCTACAAGCCGCGCGAGAGCGGCACGCCGGAATGGACCTCCGGCCCCAAGATCGTGAATTTCGATCGGGTGGAATGGCACGTGATCAAGGACCCCGGCACCTCGGCCGCGGCGATGCAGAACAAGGAGATGGACTGGTGGGAAAATCCCACCAACGACATGCTGCCGCTGCTCGCGGGGCAGACCAATCGCATTACCGATCCGACCGGGTTGATCGCCTGCATGCGGCTCAATGAACTGTGGCCGCCATTCGATAATGCGGCGATCCGCCGCGCTGTGCTGAAGGGCACCGATCAGACCGAATACATGATCGCGGTGGCGGGCGACGATCCGAAGATGCGACACGTGCCTTGCGGGTTCTTCTCGCCCGGTCTGCCGATGGCGAGCGATGCCGGATTGCAGGTGTTTACCGGCAAGCGCGACTACGACGCGGTGAAGCAGGAGATCGCGGCGGCGGGGTATAAGGGTGAGAAGGTGATAATCCTGGCGCCGACGGATTTTCCCATCCTGAAGGCCGAGGCAGATGTCTGCGCCGATCAGCTCAAGAAGATGGGGCTGAACGTCGATTACCAGGCGATGGACTGGGGCACGGTGGTGCAGCGCCGGGCGAAGGAGAATTCACCGGAGAAGGGCGGCTGGAGCATCTTCAACACGTTCTGGTCGGGGCTGGATCAGTCGAACCCGGTGGGTCACACCTTCCTGCGCGGCAACGGCAAGGCCGGCACGATGGGCTGGCCGTCTTCCCCCAAGATGGAGGAGCTGCGCACGGCGTGGATCAACGCGCCGGATTTGGAGGCGCAGAAGAAGATCGCGGTGGAGTTGCAGCTTCAGGCGTTCCAGGACGTGCCGTATATTCCGCTCGGGCAGAATTTCTACATGACGTCGTATCAGAAGGATATTACGGGCGTGCTGAATGGGTTCGTGATTTTTTGGAACGTCAAGCGGAGCTGATCCGCCGGGCCGGGATCGGAAAGGTGGCCAGGGTGGCAGGGTCCCTATATTACCGAATTAGGTATTGGCGGGGCGCGGTGCATGGATATCACCAAGGACATTCAGTCCATGACCACCTTCCGCAATCACTCGGCGGAAATCATGCAGCACCTTCGCGCCACCAGGCGCCCGGTGTTCTACGGTGAACGGCAAGGCGGCTGCGGTGGTGCAGGACGCGGAAGCCTACCAGCACCTACTCGATCTTGCCGCGCAGGCGGATACAGCCGAAGGCATTCGACAGGGGGTTGAGGATGCCGGGCACGACCGCACCCGACCGGCACGGGTCGTGTTCGATGAAGCGCGCAAGCGGCAGGGCATACCGCATTGAGCTGACGGAGCGTGGGCCCGCGACCTTGAACACATTTAGCAGACGATCAATGCGGATACTTCGGATCAAGCGCACGTCTGGTTCAACAAGCTGGAACGGCTGATCCTGATCCCTGATGAGCAGCCGGCGCGAGGTTCCGCCATTCCGGAGGACGGCCGAAAAGTGGCGGTGCTGGCGCAGGCGGCCAAAACCGCGCGGGTCGCCTGGGCGATGCTGATTTCGGGCAAGGCCTATCGCCGTCCGGCTGTGGCGTAGGCCGACATGCGCCACTGCCTGGCCAACTTCGCACCAGGCTCGCCTGGCGCGTGGGTGAGTTGCAGGCAGGGACGAAGAAACGGCGTTTTCAGCCCGACCAAAAAACCTCCCTTTCCGGTCGGGCGCCTGAACCACTGGCCAGTCGATGTGCAAGGAGCAAACAGCCGCGACGGCACAAAGGTCAGGACTGGGTCGGGACACTCCGTCTCGTCATCGCGTCACAGAGCGCGCCGCAATGCTTGGAACCCGATCCGCGTTACCCATCGTGGCCAGCGGCCCGTATCCCGCCGCAGTAACAGGCCGAATACATGACCGCTCCAGACCGAGGCGCCGTTCTGTCGAGTTGCTCTTGCCCAGAGGGGGCCGTCCATACATGACGAGCGACGGGCTACTGGGAGATGGCGAGCCAGCCGTCACGGAAGCTGAGATAAGGGCTTTCGATCAGCAGCCAGGCGCCGAACCAGATGATCGCGGCGACGAGCGTGGTCATTGCCGCGATCCAGAGCAGACGGGGGCGTTCGGTGGTGCCGCCACCCACTGGCGGGGTCGGGTTCGGCGCGGGGGCGGGCGGCGAAGGGCAGCACGGCGAACAGCATCGTCCACCAGATCAGGACATACAGAACAACACCGGTGAACCAGTTCATCGCAGCCTCAAGATATGCACGTCCACAAGCGGCCGTTTTGCAGGCGCCGGCCGAGCGCACGGCGGAGCGCGGCGCGCGCGGCGTCGGTGAGCATCGCGTCGTCGCGGCGGCTCGCGCTCGGAAGGTCGGCCAGGGCGTCGGCGAGTTCCTGACCGATGCGCTCGGCATCAGGGTCATCGGGTTCCAAAAGGCCCGGGGCGCTGACGCGCGGGGCGCTGCGCAGGCGGCCCGATTCATCCACGGCCAGACTGGCGATGACCACACCGTTGAACAGCATGCGCCGGCGGGCGGACATCACGGCGCCGGAGAGCGGCACCAGACGGCCGCCATCGGGGACGAGGCGGCCGACGGGGGCGCTGTCGGTCACCTCGGCGCGACCGGGTGAAAGGCTGAGGATGTCGCCGTCTTCGAGCAGCACCGGGGTGGCGCCGCAGTCGCGGGCGAGATCCGCATGGGCGGAGAGATGGCGCCATTCGCCGTGCACGGGGACGGCATAGCGCGGTTTCACGAGACGATACAGCCGGCGCAGCTCGTCGCGCGCGGGATGGCCGGAGACGTGCACCACGTGATCCATGTCGGTCATCAGATGCACGCCACGACGGATCAGGTTGTCCTGCACGGTACCGATGGCGCGTTCATTGCCGGGGATCATGCGGCTGGAGAAGATCACCGTGTCGCCCTCGCCGAGCACGACGCGCGGGTGTGTATCGAGGGCCACGCGGGAGAGCGCGCTGCGCGGCTCGCCCTGGCTGCCGGTGATGAGTAACAGCAGCGCGTATGGGGATCATACCGGCGTTGTCTTCGGAGAGGAATTCCGGAGTGTCCTTCAGATAGCCGCATTCACGCGCGGACGCGGTCATGGTGCGGAGCGAGCGGCCGACAACGCAGACGCTGCGGCCGGCATCACGCGCGGCGCAAGCAATGGATTCGTGCGCGCGATGTTGGAGGAGAAGCAGGTGACGGCGACGCGGCCTTTCAGGGCGCGGATGAGCACGGAGAGGCTGCGGCGGACCTCGGCCTCGCTGCCGGAATGGCCTTCCACCATGGCGTTGGTGGAATCGCAGACGATGGCGAGGACGCCTTCAGCGCCGAGCGCGGCGAGCGCGGCTTCGTCGGTGGGCGGCCCGATCAGCGGATCGGGGTCGAGCTTCCAATCCCCGGTGTGGAGCACGGTGCCGGCCGGGGTGCGGATGACCAGGGCCTGGGCCTCGGGCGTGGAGTGCGAGACGCGGATGAAGCGCAGGGAGAAGGGCGGCAGGTCGAAGGCGCCGCCGGGCGGGATGATGCGGATCGGCACCTGGGGCAGCAGTTGCGCTTCGGTCAGCTTGCGGCGGAGCACGGCGGCGGCGAGCGGCGTGCAGTAGATGGGGCAGCGCAATTGCGGCCAGAGCCAGGCGACGGCGCCAATGTGATCCTCGTGCACGTGGGTGATGACCAGACCGACGAGCCGATCCCGCCGATCTGCGATGAACGCCGGGTCGGGGACCATGATGTCGACCTCGGGGTGTTCGGCGCCGCCGAAGCCGAGGCCGCAATCGATCGCCAGCCACCGCCCATCGCAGCGGTAGAGGTTGAAATCCAGGCCGATCTCGCCCGTCCCGCCCAAGGGCAGGAAGGCCAGATCGCCCTCCATATCGTTCATTCGGTGTGCTCGACCGTGATCTTTCGCGGGCTAATGTGGGCGCGGGGTTCCGTTCCGCCAACATGCGCAAGCCATCGAGGGTGAGATCGGGCTCGATCTTCTCGATCACCACGGTGCCTTCGGCGAAGAGCGGCGCGAGGCCTCCGGTGGCGATGACCTCATGCGGGGCGCCGTATTCGCCCTTGATGCGCGAGACAAGACCCTCGATCATTCCGACATAGCCCCAATAGACGCCGGATTGCATGGCGGGGACGGTGGAGCGGCCGATGACGGCCTGCGGCCGGCCGATGCCGATGCGGGGCAGGCGGGCGGCGGCGTGGTGCAGGGCTTCGAGCGAGAGATTGATGCCGGGGGCGATGACGCCGCCGAGATAGGCGCCGTCGTGATCGACGATGTCGAAGGTGGTCGCGGTGCCGAAATCCACCACGATGAGCGGGCCGCCGAAGCGTTTGTGGCCGGCCAGCGCGTTGACCAGGCGGTCGGCACCCACTTCCTCGGGGTTGTCCACCTTGATGGCGAAGCCCCAGTCGAGGGAGGCGCGGGCGATCAGTGGTTCCAGGTTGAACCAGTCGCGGCAGAGGCGGCGCAGGTGGTACAGCGCGGCGGGCACGACGGTGCCGATGACGGCGGCGAAGATTTCGTCCGGCTTCAGGTTGGCGTGATCGAGCAGGGTGAGGAGCCAGACAGCGTATTCATCGGAGGTGCGGTGGGGTTCGGTCTGGATGCGCAGGTGCCGCGCCAGATGCTCTGGTCGCGGACGGCGAAGACGATGTTGGTGTTGCCGGCGTCGATGACGAGCAGCATGGGTGGTGGGGCCCTGGGTTCATTCGTTGTTACCAAGGGGGGCCGGAGAATGAAATGCCGGGCGGGAGTGATCGCGGGCGGCATATGCATAAGGAAGCATGCAGGGCTTCCGTTGCGGATGGTGGTGAGACACGGGTTGACCGTCGAGGTGAAGGTGAAGGTGACCCGCGGTCCGTAGAGGGGGGCCGGCCGGCTGGAAGATGCCGCCGGGTCGCCCTCCTGTGTTGTTTGCGGGCGGATTTGAGATCTGAGCATTGGTTGGTAGCGAAACGATGAGGATGGTCATGTGGTGCTCGGTGCGTTCGCCTCGGTCGTAGGCTTTCGGCTCGGCTTCGAGCTTGCGGCGGGGGTCGGAGGAAGGGCGCGGCAGAGGCTCGCGGGTGAGGTGGCGATAGGCGCATTCCGAGGAGGGTGAAGGGGGCTGGAGTGGTGTCCATGGGGTAAATATAGAGTTATCTTACCTAACGTAGAAAAAGTTGACCAGCCCATCCTTCACGCCCAGGACGCGGCGACGGGTGCCACGGCACGGCCGCCGAAGTTCCTGGCATCTGTCTTGTGCTATAATGCCTTAGTGTAGGCTATTTATAGCGATCATAGCCACTTCGCCAACGGGACGCCCGGCGTCATTCTGGTAGCGGCTGGAGAGAATAAGAGGGCAATCGGCCGTCAAGTGGTATTTGATCGAACAGTGACCGTCGCGGTGATCGGCCAAAATTTGGCAGGTGAATTGCAACGGGAAACGCCCCAGCAACTCTAGCCCAGAGTGACGAGGACTTCGACCTCGCGGGCCGGAGATGGAAGGTCCGTATTCGCTGCATGTGATAATCGCCCTTTATTATACGGATAAATCGGGGCAGAGTGGGGTGAACCCAGAGACTCAGTTCGATGACAAGCGATGAGATCAGCGAGGAAGGTCGCCGCGAGCGGTTCGCGCAGTGGGCGGAACTGGTCTCGACCAAGTGAAGCATGACCTCTTGAATGGCGGTTATCGCGTTGTCGGTGGTCCCCCACAGAATTGAGAACTGGCGTGGGAATGGGTGCGGATGAAAGAGGCCATACAGACCACGTCTGCTGTTGGTGCGAGACAGGCGATGTCACAGGAACCTCCGTCCTATCCTCGGCGGACGATTATTGCTGCCGCTAACGTGCTCAAGGGTCTCGGTCACGGCGGGTTTAGGGAGTTCCTTCTAGAACTGGGATTGCCGGACGGTGTTGGTCGAGGCGCTACCCTCAAGGAGCGAGCCGTGTCGCTCGCCGAGTTTACAATCAACAATCCCACGTGGGTATCACCGGCGCGGCGCACAGCCGCCTACGAAGTGATACTTCGGGCGATTGAGCTTTGGAAAGAGGGCGACGCCAGTAATGTTCCAGCGAACGAGCGGAGAAATTCGAAGCAGCGATGCAAAGTGATGGGAAGGGCGCGCTCCTCTCGGATGAGCCTCCCCCTTGGACAGCCGCGGTTGATTACCCGAACGCCCCGGATCGTGACGCCGCTGTCGTCGTAGCAGCCAACCGGGGTGCAGGAATGGCGATGCCGATGCAGACGGCCACTAAGTCACAGCCACCGCCCACTCGCCGCATCTTCCTTGTGCATGGGCAGGATGAAGGCTCACGGGAATCCGTAGCGAGATTTCTTGAGCGGCTCGGGTTTGATGTGACTATTCTGCATGAGCGAGCTAACCAGGGCCGCACAGTCATTGAGAAATTTGAAGCGCACGGCAATTCCGGATTTGCTGTGGTGCTGTTGACGCCTGATGACGAGGGAGGCGAGAAAGGTTCATCACCCATGCGTTCTCGAGCGCGTCAGAATGTGCTGCTCGAATGGGGATATTTTGTCGGCCGCTTGGGGCGTGATCATGTCTGCGCTTTGCGAAAAGGTGACGTGGAGCTTCCGTCCGACATGATTGGCCTCGTGTGGATTCCACTCGACGAGCATGGAGGCTGGAAATCCAAGCTAGCTAGCCAGTAGAGCCGCCGGCTTCGACATCGACTGGGCCAAACTAGCACCCTAAGCGGATAAGCTTTCCCGCCGACAAAATCTATTGCTGGCGCTGATCGTGGCCTCCCGAGAACGGTATGCTGGGAGGGCTGCGGGAAAGGCTGTTCTCGCGAGCGCGCCAACACGGTTCCATAACCGGTTTCTGCGCGATCGCTTGCTCCACTTTGCGTGGAGTGCGACGAGCTCGCAATAGGTGCGGTCCTCTCCCGGTTCTGCCTGTATGAACAATCGCTCCTTTCACAATCGCGATATGCGCGATGGAGTCACGATTCCAGAAATCAAAGCAGACAGACTGATGGAAAACATGCTGCTTGATACCGACAGCCAGGAGTTCATGTAGATTAAGATAATTGCGAATTCCTGCCATTGCTTGGCCTTGTTGGTCTTGAAGCCGGCTAGGTCGGGGCACTCGCTCACGGCTCTGCGCGCGGCTCGAAATCCCTGCCACGCTTCGAGCATGTAGTTATCAGTTTCAGTTTTAAGAAAGAAGTCTATCGCCGCCCTCTTACGAGAAATCACCTTCTGAGCTAAAATCGCAAATGAAGCGATGCAAGCGCCTATAGCAGCGACAATTGCGGTCGCCAGGGGCGCGTACGGTACGGCCGCCACAGCTATCGATTTCACATGATCGCAGAACACGATGCTCTTCCCTTTCGGCGAGCAAACTCCAAGCCTCATTAAGACCACATCCATTGTGGAGGGCCGCAATCCTGGATTACCCAAAAGTCGATCTCGCTGAGGCCACAGGTACGACAGCCGCTCCCCGAGCAGACCCTGCGGGCGGAAGAGTGCGAATGCGATGAGCAGGACGCCGTAGATCAACTGGCGCAGTGGTGCGGCGAGTGCGTTGGGGATGGCGATGAGTGAGAGCGCCTGAGGCAATGCGAGCAGCAGGAAGGGGCCGAGGATCGAGCCGCCGAGGGTGCGCGCTCCGCCGACGACGATCATCGTCAGAAGTAGGATCGAGGCGTCGAGGTCGAAGCTGAACGGATCGATGAAGCTCAGGAAGGTGGCGTAGAGGCCGCCGGCGATGCCGCCGAAGGCTCCGGCGAGTGCCGCGGCCTCGACCTTGGCGCGGAGGACGCCTTTGCCGGCGGCGGCGACGGCGAGTTCATCCTCCCGGATCGCACGCAGCAGGCGGCCGAAGGGGGCGCGCATCAGCAGCCAGAAGCCGAGGCAGCCGATCGCTGCGATGATGGTTGCGAGTGCAAGGAAGCTTCGCGTGTCGGGGATTTGCAGGCCGAAGACGTCGGGCGGGGGGATGCCGGGCAGGCCGTTGGCACCTCCGGTGCCGTTGGTCCAGTTGACGAAGGTGGCGGTGGCGAGGAGCTGGATGCCGAAGGAGGTGACGACGAAGTAGTCACCGGCGACCCGCAGGCTGGGGAGCGTGATGAGGACGTTGAGGACGATGCAGGCGAGCGCGGCGATGATGATGGCGGGGACGAAGCCGAGCGTGCCGGCGAGGAGGAAGTCGGCGACGATGTAGGCTCCGACGCCGAAGACGGCGGCCTGAGAGACGGAGAAGATGCCGACGACGCCGACCAGGAGGTTGGTGGAGAGGCCGAGGAGGACGTAAATCTCGGCGAGGATGAGGTAGGTGTAGAGGAAGTCCATTGCGACGCCCCCTCACCCGGCGCGCTGTTGCGCGCCGGCCTCTCCCCAAAGGGACGAGGCGACAGCGGTGCTAGGCGGATGCAAACAGGCCTCGGGGGCGGAAGAGCATGAAGACGACGAAGATGAAGAAGGTGATCCCGATGGTCCACTCGCCGGGCATCACCAGGAGCGCCAAATTTTGCAGCACGGTGATGACGACGGAGAGCAGGAAGGCGCCGGTGAGGCTGCCGACGCCTCCGGCGATCATGGCGATGGTCGCGGTGAGCAGCGGCGTGATGCCGCCATAGGGCTGCAGGCCGAGATCGAGCGGCACCATGACGCCGGCGATGCACACCACCGCCGAGGCGATGGCCATGACATGGATGTGCACGATGCGGGGCTGCATGCGGGTGATCTCGGCGAGGAAGGGGTTGGAGGCGACGGCGCGGATGCGCTTGCCGAGGATGGTCGCCTGCGTCAGCCACATGGTGGCGGCGAAGGCGGCGAGACTGAGCACGAGGGTGGCGATCTGGGCGAGGTTCAGCCTCAGGCCGCCGAGGGCGATGACCTGCGCGGCCCAGGGGGTCGGGAAGCTGAGGATGTCGGGCGAGTAGATGGCAGCGATGATGTTCTGGATGACCGCGAGGGCGCCCAGGGAGGCGATCAGCATGATCAGGTGGGTAGCGCCGCGGCGTTCCAGGCGGGCGTAGAGCTGGGTCTGGATCAGGGCGCCAGCTGCGGCGCAAACGGCCATCGCGATGAGAAGCGCCAGCGGGTCGGGGACGCCTCGGGTGACCAGGCTGAAGGCGAGGTAGCCGCCGAGCGTGTAGATGCCGGCATGGGCGACGTGGAAGATGCGCGTGGTGAAGTAAACCAGCGCGAAGCTGATCGCCACGACGCCGAGCGCGCAGCCGGTGATGATGCCGTTCACCAGCAGTTGGACGAGAACCATCCGCGGTCTTGGGGCGGTGTTACTGGGCGGTGGCCTTGGTGAGCGTGACCTCCTTGCCGTCCTTCATCTCGTTTATGGCGATGGGGACGGTGGCGGTGTTGCTGTTGAAGGTCATGGGGATCAGGCCCTGGAAGTGCTTGATCTCGAACAGGGCAGCGCGGAGGTTTTCGCCGGTGGCGGGCTTGTTTTCACTCAGCACCTTATCCAGCACGGTGACCATGATCTGCGCGGCGTTGTAGGACCGGCGGGCAAAGAAATCCATGTCGGCGTTGTATTTGGCGTGGAAGGCCTGGGCGAGGTCGGGGGGCGCCTCGATGACGACCTGGGTGTGGATCACGCCGGTGGAGTTGGGATCGGCGATGGCCTGCGGATCGGCGGCGAAGGTGCTGCCGGCGACGAGCCGGGCCGGTTCATCTGGTGGAGCTGATCGACCAGCGGGACCATGCCGGCGGTGATGACGATGTAGAGCACCTGCGGGTCGCTGCCGGCGAGCTTGAGCAGCGCGGGCCGGTAGTCGGTCTGGCCGAACTGGGCGGGTTCCTGGGCGAGGATTTTGCCGCCGGCCTTGGGGAAGGCCTCGACGAAGTCATCGCGCCCGCCGATGCCGGCGGCGTCGTTTTCGTAGAGCACGGCGGCGGTGTTTTTCTTCTGATCGATCAGGTACTTGACCATGACGGCGACTTCATCGCTGGTGCTCGGCAGGGTGTTGATCAGGTAGGGTGAGGCGGTGCGCAGCTTGTCGGATTGCGCGCCGGCATTGAGCATCAGCACCTTCTTGCGGGTGGCGAGCGGGGCCATCGCGAGGGTCGGGCCGGAATAGCCGGTGAAGATCGCCGGGATATGCTGGAGGTCCACGAGCTTGTTGAAGCTTAGAATGGATTGCTCGGGCTTGGCCTGATTGTCCTCATACTGGACGGCGATGGTATTGCCGTGGACGCCTCCCTTGGCGTTGGCCTGGTCGATGGCGAACTGGATGCCGCGCATTTCCTGGTTGCCGACGACGGCCGCGGGTCCGGTGAGGGGGATGATGGCGCCGAGGTGGATGGTCTCGGCCCAGGCGTTTGTCGTGGGCGCGCCGGAGGTGATGGCAAAGGCGGTGACGGCGGCGAGGACAAGGCGGGGGGCGAGGCGGTGCATTGGCGCGTTTCCCTTTGGTTTGTTCGTTCTTGGGGCGGCGGGGGAGGCGTGGTCAAGGTTCGGCGATTTGTGCTAGCATGCTAGCACTCTCCGCAGGTTTGGAATGGCAACCTTAGTCATCCGGAATGCCTTCCGCGGGAATGACGCGCCTTCGCCGGAATGACGGAGGGGCGGTTTGCGGGGATGACGGAGAGGCTCTGGCGATCAGCGTGCTTCCCGGACGACAGCATCAGGACGGGTCTTCACCTCGGGTTTCAGTCTGGTGCCGAGGCCGCCTGCGGTGGGAGCCTGCACCAGGCCGGCGGTGATGACCGGCAGATCGGTGACGAGCTCGCGGTACAGGTGGCGAGGGTGGCGCGGACGACTTCCTGGAAGATTGCGGTCGGAGCGTGCAGAGCGAGATGCAGGCCGGCCATCAGCGCGACCGGGCCGGTGCAGTCGTGGGGTGCAATGGGCCTGGCGTAGGATTCCGCGAGGGCGGCGATCTTGCGGGCCTCGGTGAGGCCGCCGCACCAGCTTAGATCGAGCATGACGATATCGACCGCGCCGGCGGCGAAGAAGATCGCGGAAGGCGACTTTACCGCCGAGCGTCTCGCTGGCGCAGATCGGCGTGCGAGTGCGCCGGCGGAGATCCGCGAGCGCGGCCACATCGTTCATCTTGGCGATGGGATCTTCCGCCCAGAACACATCGAACTCTTCCAGCGCCTGGCAGATGCGCGTGGCTGCGGGAGCGGACCAGACGCTGTGCAGCTCGGCCATGATCTCGATGCGATGGCCGACGGTGTCGCGGATTTTGGCGAAGGGTTCGATGCCTTTGCGGAGGTCTTCGAGGGTGATGGCCTGGCCGCCGGTTTTCGCGGCGAGCGGATCGAAGGGCCAGATTTTCATCGCCGTATAGCCTTCGGAGAGCAGGCTTTCGGCGAGGGTGCCGGCATCGCGCATGAAGGCGACCTGGTCATCGTAGGGACCGGCGGTGGTGTCATCTGACGCGATCTCGCGCCGCCCGACGCCGCGACTGTTGTAATCGTAACCAGCGCAGGTGTTGTAGGCACGGATTTCCGTGCGGGAGGCGCCGCCGAGCGCTTCGTGGATCGGGATGCCGTGACGCTGACCGGCGAGGTCCCAGAGCGCAAGATCGACCGCGCTGGCGGCGCGGATTTCGGCGCTGGAGGAGCCGAAGCCGATATAGGGCGTGAGCAGGTTGCGGGAGATCGCTTCGATGCGGCGGGCATCCTGGCCGAGGAGGAACGGGGCAATCTGGTCGTGCAGCACGGCCTCGACGGCCTGGGTGCCGCGGAACGCCTCGCCGAGGCCGGTGAGGCCGTCGCTGGTTTCGATCTCCAGCCAGAAGAGGTTGGGGCGCTCCGTGATGCGGATGGTGCGGAGAGCGGTGATGGTTACGTTGGTCATCAGGCGTTCCAGTTGCCGAGCAGATCGCGCAGGGCGGCGGTGGCGGTCTGGGTCAGCGGCCAGGCGGCGGGGGGTCGCGCTGGCCCGACATCGATGCCGCTGAGCGCGAGGGCGGTCTTCACCACGGAGACGTTGGTGCCGCTGTTTTCCTCCCGGCGGAGGGCCTCGAACGGTTCCATGGCGGCGATTTCGGCGTTGGCGCGAGGGTAATCGCCGGCGGCAAGGGCGTTGCGGATGGCGACGGATCGCTCGGGTGCGATGTTGATCAGTCCGGAGGTGAAGCCGCGTGTGCCGATGGCCGTCATGGGCGGGGCCCAGGGTTCGGCGAGGCCGCAGACGAAGTTTATTGCTGATCCGATGCGACGGATTGCCTCGGCCAGGAGCATGATGTTCGGCGTGGCCCATTTCACCGCGACGACGCCGGGAAGGGCGCAGAGGGTCTCGATGGCGGCGATGCCGATCGTGTCGTTGCGGAGGTAGAGCACGACGGGAAGCTCGGCTGCGTCGGCGACCCGGTGGACATAGTCGATGACGCCGCGCGGGGCGGTGAAGGGATCCGGCGGCTGATGCACCATGACGGCGTCGCCACCGTCATTCCTGGCGCGGGCGGCGAGGTGCGCCGCTTCGGTGAGGCTGCGGCCGACGCCGGCGATGACGACGGTGCGGCCGGCGATGAGCGCCGGGACCTCGGCCTGCATGCGTTCGGCTTCGGCGATCGAGAGGCTGTAGAATTCGCTGGTGTTGCCGTTCACCGTCAGGGCATCGACACCGGCCTGCGCGCAGCGCGCGATGATGGGCGCGAGACGCGCGGGGGCCGGGTGATCCGAGGAGTTGAACGGGGTGACGAGGATGCCGGAAATGCCCGCCAGGGCGGTGCGGAGGCGGGGGGAGATGGGGGACATCGTTGATCCTTGGACCGTGCGGGCGGGCTCACGTGGTGGCTGGCCACAACTGCAACCGCAGGGACTGTTGCGCAAGCTGCCGTGGGCGCCGAGGCTGCGGATATCCTGACAAGCGGTTGCATGGTATACATATTTACTCGTCCGTATATCCATCGAGGGTTTTGTGCAGGTTGCTAAATGGGGCAACAGTCTTGCGGTTCGGCTTCCTGTATCGGTTGTCGAGGCGCTCGAGCTGCGGGAGGGTGACGATATCGAAATTCATGTTGCCGATGCCCACCAGCTTGGCATCGCCCGCAAACGGGCCGAAAGGAATTGCTCAAGCGCCTTCGCGCCTTCCGTGGCCGGCTGCCGGCTGATTTCAAATTCGACCGAGACGAGGCGAATGCCCGCTAGCACCGCCTTTCAAGGAAGGGCGCCAAGTCGCCTTTGGGATCAGTATCCGATTTACTCAGAGAACGCGGCCACCCGGTGACTCGCGCTTCTCTACAATCGGATGATAGCACTGTCCTTGTCTATTTCGCTTCAGGCGATCCGGTTAAAGCAGATCGGGCCGACGCGATCGTGGCCGCCGGTGGGGCCATCAGCATCCAGGTTCTGAACGAGATCACCAACGTGGCGCGGCGCAAAATGCAGATGCATGGGCGGATATCCGCGCGTTCCTGGGTCTGCTGCGCGGCGTGCTGACGGTCCACCCGGTGACCCTGGAAACCCATAACACGGGTCTGGCTCTCGCCAAACCCATAACACGGGTCTGGCTCTCGCGGAGTGGTATGGGCTATCGACCTACGATGCCATGATCCCCGTCGGCTTTTCGTGCCGGGTGCGCTACGCTTTGGTCGGAAGTCATGCAGGACGGTATGACTGGCAGGGGTGCTTCGCGTCATCAATCCATTCCGCGTCGGCGGGCTGAGCCTGTGATGGGTGTGGCTGGGGCGGTGCAATGCGAGCCTTGCCGCGGCATAGACGCGGTGCGGTTTTCCTTCGTGGATTATCGACCGAGCCATTATTGTCCGAGCGCCAGCAGTCCGATGATCTGCACGGCGATGACCTTGATGATGGTTGCCGATGGAAAGATCATGGCGTAGCCGATATCCGGGCGCTCGGTGGGGGCCATTCGTGAGGCGTAAACAAGTATCGCGGGGTTGCCGGTCGCGCCAGAGGCAATCCCCAGCAGATCATCGAAGGGAATGCGCAGCGCATAGAACCCGACGAGGAGAACGATGGCGACGGCGGTCAGAACCACCACCGCGCCGATCAGCAGCATCAGCGGGCCTTCGGATGCGACGGTGACGACGAAGGCCTGACCGGAGTTGATGCCGACGGTGGCGAGGAACAGTGTGAGGCCGAAATTGCGCAGCACGATGTTGGCGGGCAGCGGCATCACCCAGGTGATCGGGCCGGTGCGGCGCAAGCGACCGACGATGAGCGCGACGATCAGCGGGCCGCCGCCGATACCGAGGCTCACGGTGCCGAGGCCGGGCAGCGGGATCGGCACCAGGCCGAGCAGCACGCCGAGGACCATGCCGAAGCCGAGCGAGATATAGCTGAAGTCGGCGGCCGACTTGATGGTATCGCCGAAATAAGCCCGGGCGCGGGCGATGTGTTCATTCGGTACGATGACGCCGATGCGGTCACCGATTTCGAGCATCAGGTCCGGCGTGGGGACGAGATCGACGTCATAGCGCCGGACGTGAAGAATTTGCATGGGCACGCCGGCGGGCAGCGGGAGGTCGGCGAGGCGGATGCCGGTGAGAGACGGTTTCGAGACGAACAATCGCTGATACGAGAGATCGCTACGGTCCTTGGCGATGCGGCCGGGATCGACGTGGCCCAGCCTGGCAGCCGCCTGCGCGATTGCCTGCTCGGTCTCGGCGACGAGCATCACGGCATCACCGGGGCGCAGGACGATATCGGCCTCGGGGAGCAGGTTGCGATGTTCCTGGCGGACGCCGGTGATCTGGGTGCCGGCGGGGAGCAGGGCGATGAGATCACCCAGCGTGGTCTGGCTTTCGGGGAGATGTTCGAGGGTAACCTCCGCCATGTGGAAGCGCGCGGGCTTGGGCGGAAAGCTGGGGCGGACGCGGCGGGTCATGAAATAGAAACAGAGGATGGGGCCGATGACACCGAACGGGTAGGCGACGGAGTAGCCGACTGACGGGTCCTTGTTGTTTGCGACGTCCAGGGCGGCCTGCAGGGTTGCGGTGCTGGTCATGGCACCGGCGAACAGGCCGAGTGTCTGGCCGATTTTTATATTGAAGGCGTGGCCGAGCGCGAGGGCGACGAGCAAAGCGGCGAAGGCGGCGATGAGTGCGAGGAGGTTGTATTTGCGGCCGGGACCGCTGAGGCCTTCGAAGAACTGCCGGCCATAAAGGATGCCGATGCCGTAGAGAAACATGACCAGGCCGATCAAGCCGATCGGGCCGGTGATTTGCGCGTTGGGGGCGATTGCGCCGAGGAACAGGCCGACGAAGCACCGCTCCGATGCCGAGGGAAAAGCCGAAGATGCTGATCTGCCCGACGGCGTAGCCCAGGCTGATGGCGAGGAAGAGCGTGAGGATCGGTTGCGTGCCGAGAAGGTTGCTTGACGGCGCCCATGTTCTACCGAACCCGGCAGCCGGCGTGGCGGAGGATGTCGATCGCCTCCTTGGGTATTTTCAGGTGTGGGGGTGTTTTCGAGCGGATAGTCGAGGTGCAGCGTCTTCCACTTGAAGGCACCCATCTGATGGAAGGGCAGAACCTCCAGCCACTCGACGTTGTTCATGCGGGCGACGATGCGGCCGACCTCGGCGATATTCGCGGGATCGTCGGTGAGGCCGGGGACGAGCACGAAGCGGACCCAGACCGGCTTGCCGCGTGCGGTCAGGCGGTCGGCGAAGCGAAGCGTGGGCGCGAGGTCTTTGCCGGTGACGCGGCGATAGGTTGCCGGATCGCCGCTTTTTTATATCGAGGAGAACGAGATCTACCAGGTCGAGATACGCATCATCACAGCGGTCGCCGAGGAAGCCGGAGGTATCGAGGGCGGTGTGGAGTTCCATCTGTTTGGCGGCGCGAAACAGGCCGCGGGGTGAAGCCGGGTTGTACCAGCGGCTCGCCGCCCGAAATCGTGAGGCCGCCGCCGATCCGGCGGAGCGGTTCGGCGAAGACGGACAGCCGCTCGATCGCCTGATCGAGGTCGATGCGGGTGCCGTCTTTCAGGTGCCAGGTGTCGGGGTTGTGGCAATACTGGCAACGGAGCAGACAGCCGGACATGAAGACTGTGACGCGGATGCCGGGGCCGTCGACGGTGGACCCGGTTTCATATGAATGGACCCAGCCGGAGCGGGTTTCCGCGCCGCTGTAATCGGCCTCGTCGGGGGCATCGGGCGAGCGACCGGCGCGCAGGTCGTAGCGGCTGCCGGCTTCCATGGCAGCGTCGGCGGACATCAGTAGCGGCCGTGGAAGGTTCGGCGGAGGACGTCGAGCTGCCGCTCCTGGTCAGGCGCACGAAGTTCACGGCGTAACCGGAGACACGGATGGTGAGCTGCGGGTAGTTCTCGGGGTGCTCCATAGCGTCTTCCAGCATGTCCTTGGAGAGGACGTTGAGGTTGAGGTGGAAGCCGCCGCCGGCGAAGAACGTGTCGAGGCCGTTGACCGCGTTGTCGATCGAACTGGGCATCGCGGGCGGCGAGCGCGGGGCGGCTGGATGGTGACCGTGTAGCTGATGCCGTCCTGGGCGTCGGCATAGGGCAGGCTTCGCGACGGAAAGGCAGGAGGCGAGCCAGCCATGGCTGTCGCGGCCGTGCATCGGGTTGGCGCCGGGTGCGAAGGGCTCGCCCTTGCGACGGCCGTCGGGCGTGTTTCCGGTTGCCTTGCCGTCACCGACGTTGGAGGTGATGGTCAGCACGGATTGGGTGTGCACCGCGTTGCGATAGGCCGGGTGCTTGCGCAGCTTGCCCATGAAGCGTGGAGACGATGCCGGCGGCGATTTCGTCCACCGCCGGCTGGTAGTTGCCGAAAGGTCGAGAAAGCTGCCTTCGATTTTGTAGTCGATGGCGAGGCCAGTGGGCGTCGCGGATGACATGCACCTTGGCGTGCCTGATCGCGGAGAAGCTATCGGCGACGACGGAAAGCCCGGCAATGCCGAACGCCATGGTGCGGAGGATGTCGCGGTCGTGCAGCGCCATTTCCATGCGTTCGTAGAAATACTTGTCGTGCATGTAGTGGATGCAGTTCATGGCATGGACGTAGGTGCGGGGCAAGCCAATCCATCATGGCATCGAAGCGGGGTCGAGGACCTCCTCGGTCCTCCAGCACATCGCCCATGACAGGCGGCGCGGGCGGTGCCACCTGCTCTCCGGTGACTTCATCGCGGCCGCCGTTGATGGCATAGAGCAGTGCCTTGGCGAGATTCACACGCGCGCCGAAGAACTGCATCTGCCTGCCGAGGCGCATGGCGGAGACGCAGCAGGCGATGCCATAATCGTCGCCCCAACTGGGGCGCATCAGGTCGTCGCTTTCATA
>CAVSUZ010000017.1:0-256607 GCA_963731335.1 uncultured Pseudomonadota bacterium
TAACATCGTGCTCTAACGCCGCCCCGTGCCCACCCCACTGCACACCGCCGAGCCAGCCCAACCCCCCGACCCTCACCAGGACCGGGCCGCCGCCCGCGCCGCCCGTGTGCTCGGCCTCCTTCACAAACTGATCGACTTCGGCAAGGAACTGGCCGCCGCCGCCCAACAGCGCCCCACCGGCGAAGCCCTTGTCCTCCTCGCGATGCGCTTCGGCACGAAAAGCACCGCGCTGATCCTCGCCAGCATCGCCCGCGGACTGCGACTTGCCGCGATCCTGGAAGAACGGCTCGGCGGACCACCCGCCCGTCTGAACCCGGCGCGTGCCGCGGCCGATGCACTGTCTCCGCGCAGACCGCGCGCCCCCCGCCCCGAATCCCCGCCGCAAAACAAACGCCGCGCCACGCTTCCAACCTCCCGGCAAATCGCGGCTTGGGCCCGCCAATCCCCCATCGAAACCGTCCTGCTCCATCTCTGCAGAGACTCTCGGTCTCACGCCCGCCGACCCGTTGTGGCAGGAGCTGGACGACATCCTCATCGAATGCTGCGGCGATCTCATCCAACAGGTCGAGGCCGTCGGGAAGCGGACCACCCTCACTGAAACCAAAACAAAGCGGCCCGACGCTGAACTTCGTCCCGTGCGTGGCGAACGTCAGAATCGCGACGCCGGATCCCTCCCGCCGCACAGGCCGCTGATGCCGACCGCGCCGCTATGGCAGCCGGCACCCCATCTCGTATCCGTTGCAACAACCGCGACCGGCCCGCCCTGAACAACCCGAACCCACCAAACGCATCACGCCACGGGACCGGCCCCAGGGGAAACCCAACGCCAGTCCCGCCGTCCGATTCGCCCTACGCCCCCAACAACTGCCCCCCATCCACCGCGATCACCTGCCCCGTGACCCACGCCGCCAGCGGCGAGGCAAGAAACAGCGCCACGTGCGCCACTTCCTCCGGCATCCCCATCCGCCCCAACGGAATCGACCGGAACACCCGCTGATACAGCTCCGGCGTCTCCGTCTTCCGCCGGTCCCACACCCCGCCCGGAAATTCGATCGACCCCGGCGCAATCGCGTTCGCTCGAACGCCGTCCCTGCGTACATCGCCGCCTGCGTGGTGGTGTAGTGAATCACCGCGGCCTTGATCGCCCCATACGGAGGCTGCCGCCCCGCAGGACGCATCGCTGATATCGAGGAGATATTGACGATGTTCCCCTTCCCCTGCTTCAGGAAGGGCAGGGCGGTCTGGCTCGCGTGAACGATCGCCATCATGTCGATCGCCACGCTGGCCGCCCAACCCGCTTCGTCATCGGAATTGCCGAACCCGGACGCGTTGTTCACCAGGATATCGAGACCGCCCAGCGCCCCCGCCGCGTCCGCCACATAGCGCCGGATCGCCCCCGCATCACCCAGATCGCACGCGCCGCATGGGCCCTCCGCCCCGTCCCGGCGATATCCCGCCGCGTCGCCTCCAGCGCCTCGGCGCCGCGGGCGCAGATCGACACATCGGCGCCCGCCTGCGCCAGGACCAACGCAATCGCCCGCCCGATGCCGCGGCTCCCGCCGCAAACCACCGCGCGCTTGCCCGTGAGATCAATCTGCATGCCGCCTCCCCGATCCGAACCGCCACGGTTACACTGCGACGATTTCCGGAACAGGCGCAACGCCATGAACAAGCTGTTCACGATCGGCTACGAGCAAAGCCGAATCGACAACGTCGTGGATGAACTCAAGCGGGCAGGGGTCCAACTCCTGATCGACGTCCGCGCCGTCGCCGCCTCGCGCAAGCCCGGCTTCTCCAAGCGCCAGCTCGCCGCCGCGCTCGACGAAAGCGGCATCCGCTATCTGCATCTTCAGGCGCTCGGCACGCCAAAGCCCGGGCGAGACGCCGTGCGCGCCGGCCATCCCGAGCGGATGATCCCGATCTACAACGCGCACATGGAAGGCGACCGCCCGCGCGCCGAACTCGCCCAGGCCACCATGCTCGCCTGCGAAACCCCCGTCTGCCTGCTCTGCTTCGAGCGTGATCCCGCGTGCTGCCACCGCCGGCTCGTCGCGCAGATGATCCAGGCGGAAACCGGTCAGTCCATCACCGACCTGTCTCCGCCCGCGGTGTGATCGTCCTTAGTCAGGAACCCGCCATTGTGCCCGACATAGCCCGCCACCTTCACGCTGCCGATCGTATCGTTCAGGTGCATCGACTGGCTGCCGCCGGTCACATACGTATCCGTCTGCACCGGCGCCTGGTGCGCGTCGAACGCCGCCTGGCCGGCAAAGACGTCGATATACGTCTTGCTGCCGCTGCTGCTCGCGGCAACCTGCGTCAGGAAGTCCTGCTCCGCCGCGATCGAGCCGTCGAAGTAGATGCTCGCCCCGTGCCGGTGTAGCTCGCGTCGTCCTGCGCACTGAGAGAGGTGCTGGACCCGTCCGCCGTTAGCGGACACGTCACACTATCGGACTGTCCCGAGCCCGCGGGCCCCCGGCTCACCCCTTCCGCGCGCCCCCGTCCCCGCTCGCCAGCGGCACCGGAACCCACTGCATCCCGTCCGCCGCTGGATCAGCATCAGCACCGAGCGCCGGTTCTCCTTGCGCACCGAATCCACGTGCTGATTGCACGTCCGCCGGCGTGTTCACCTCGCTCTGCTGAACCTCCACGATCACGTCGCCGGGCTTCAGCCCCTGCTTCGCGGCGGCCCCGTCCGGGGCGACGCCGGTGATCACCACGCCCTTCTGTTGTCGTCCGAGCTGATACTTGTCCTCGCGTTTCGGGCGTGATCGGCGCCAGCTTCATGCCCAGCCCGGACATGTCGGTCGGCTGCCGCCGGCGGCGCCTTGGAGGGCTGGCCGCGGCGAGCTGGGTCTTGTCGTCCGGCATCTCGCCCAGCGTGGCATCCAGCGTCACTTCCTTGCCGTCGCGCCAGACCACCAACGGCACCTGCTTGCCGACCTCCGAATCGGCCACGATGCGCGGCAGCGCGCGCATGTCCTTCACGTCCTGGCCGTTGAACTGCAGGATCACGTCGCCGTTGCGCAGATGCGCCTGGTCCGCCGGACCGCCCGGGATTGACCCCGGCCACCATCGCGCCGCGCGGCCGTGCTGCAGCCCCAGGCTCTCGGCAATATCGGGCGTCACCTCCTGGATGCGCACGCCCAGCCAGCCGCGCCGCGGATGGCCGAACTTGCGCAGCTGCTCCACATCGATCTTCGCCATGTTGGCCGGGATGGCGAAGCCGATGCCGATCGAGCCGCCCGACGGCGAGTAGATCGCCGTGTTGATGCCGATCACCTGGCCGTCCATGTTGAACAGCGGCCCGCCCGAGTTGCCGCGGTTGATCGGCGCGTCGGTCTGGATGAAATCGTCGTACGGGCCTTCATGGATGTCGCGCCCGCGCGCCGAGATGATGCCGGCGGTGACCGATCCGCCCAGCCCGAACGGGTTGCCGATCGCCAGCACCCAGTCGCCGATCCGCATGGCGCTGGAATCGCCCAACTCAGCGCCGGCAGCGGCTTGTCCGCATCCACCTTCAGCAGCGCGATGTCGCCGGCATCGTCCCGACCGATCACCTTGGCCTTCAGCGAGGTATTGTCCTGCAAGGTGACCGTGATCTCGTCCGCGCCCTCGATCACGTGATTGTTGGTCACGACCAGCCCGGACGGATCGATGATGAAGCCCGACCCCAGGCTCTGCATCCGCCGCTCCTCCGGCGGCGGCTGTCTGGCCGGCCTGCCCCCGGGCGATGGCGGTTCATGAAATCCTTGAAGAACTGCTCGAACGGCGAGCCCGGCGGGAACATCGGGCATGTCCGGTCCCGGCACGGCCGACTTGATGTCGGTGGTCGAGGACACATTGACCACCGCCGGCAGCAGTTTCGCGGCGAGATCGGCGAAGCTGTCCGGCGCCGGCGCGGCCGATCGCCGGCTCGACGAGCAACGCGGCGCCGCCCACGCGGCAGGGCTGACCAACGCGGCGCGAGGCGATGCCGCGCAAGGCAGGCGGATACGGATTGAAAGGACGTCATGGCGCGAGCTGTCCTCGCCAGAAACGGTGCCGCGGTGCTCAAGGAGAGGGTCGGCGGAGTGCAACAAATAGCGCAGGAAATCATTGTCGGGGGTCAAGATCAGGCGCGTTTGCCCGCTGCTGAAGGCGTCCCGATACGCCTCGCAGCGTGCGCCAGGCGGCGAAGAACGCCGGGATCCTGGCCGAACGCGGTGGCATACAGCCGCGACGCCTCGGCCTCGCCCTCGCCGCGCAGCTGATCGGCCGGTCGCCTTGGCGTCGGCCAGCAGCACCGTGCGGTCGCGGTCGGCGTCGGCGCGGATCTTCTGCGCCGCCTCGGCGCCCTCGGCGCGCGCCTGGGCCGCGACGCGCTGGCGTTCCGACTGCATGCGCGACAGGATCGCCTCGGTGTTCTCCCGTGGCAGATCGGCGCGGCGGATGCGGACGTCCTCCACCAGAACGCCGAACGCCATTCATCTCGCCGTTCACCTGGTCGCGGATGCTCGCCATGATCCGGTCGCGGTCGGCCGACAGCACGTCGGGCAGCGTGCGGGTGCCGAGCTGGCGCCGGATCGCCGATGATACGATGGCGTCCAGCCGGAGCTGGATGCCCTGCTCGCCCGCGCCCACCGCCTGGTAGTAGCGCAGCGGGTCGGTGATGCGGAACATCGTGAAACTATCCACGATCAGCCGCCGCTGATCGCCCAGGATCACCTCCTCGCTCGGCGTGCCGAGATAGAGCAGCCGCCGGTCGAACTCGATCACCGTCTGCACGAACGGCAGTTTCGTGTGCAAACCCCGGCTGCTCGATCACCCGCACCGGACGGCCGAACTCGCGTGATCAGCGCCTGCTCGGTCTGGCTGACGGTGAACACGAATCGAGCGCTCAGCACGATGAGCCACGATCAGCGCCGCCAGCCCGGCGATCAGCGCCCGCGTCTCATTGCGCGGCTCCTGGCCTGGGCCGCGGGGCGGCCGGTGAAGCGTCGCCGGCGGGGCCGCCGGCTGCGCCGGCGCGCCGCCGGCATGGCGGCGGCCGGCGCCTCCGAGCTGGAGATAGGGCAGCAGGCCCTTCACCTTGTCGTCCACGATGATGGTCGGGCTGTGCGTGAGGATGTCGCGCATCGTGTCGAGATACATCCGTTGCAGGGTAATGTCCTTGGCGGTGCGATAGGCGGCGAGCACCGACAGGAAGCGCTTGGTCTCGCCGGTCGCCTGGGCGATGGTCGCCTGCTTTTCGCCCTGGCCGGCGGCGACCAGCGGGCGGCGTCGCCGCGGGCGCGCGGCACGATGTCGTTCGCATAGGCCTGCGCCTCGTTGCGCAGCCGTTCGGCATCGGTGTTGGCGCGCTGCACGTCGCGGAAGCTTTCGATCACCGCCTCCGGCGGGATCGACCTTCTGCAGCAGCACCTGGGTGATCTCCACGCCGGCGTGGTAGCTGTTCAGGATCTGCTGCGACTGATCCATCACGTCGCCGGCGATCTGCGCGCGCATCGGGCCGAGCGCCGGCTGGATCGGCGTGCGGCCCATCACCTCGCGCAGCACGCTTTCGGCGACCGCCTTCACCGTCACGTCCGGATCGCGCGTGTTGAACAGGTAATCACCGCGTTATCGATCCGCCACAGCAGCGCCAGGTCGATATCGATGATATTCTCGTCGCCGGTCAGCATCAGGCTTTCTTCCGGCATCTTCGCCGGCCGGTCGGCTTGCTGGCCGACTGTCTTCCGAAGGGCCGAGCGCGTAGCCGATCTCGGTGCGGTTGATGCGGGTGACGGCCGGGCGTGTACGGCGACTCGATCGGCCACGGCAGGTGGTAATTCAGGCCCGGCAGCGTGGTGCGGTTGAAGGCGCCGAACCGCAGCACGACGCCCTGCTCGTCCGGCTCCACGCGGTAGAAGCCGCTGCCGAGCCAGAGGCGACCACGGCGATGCCGAGCAGCAGCACCGCGCGGCCGCCCGAGGCAGCGCCGGGCCGCGGCCGCCGCAGAAGCGCGCGAAAGGCCGCCTGCAGCCGGGTGATGATCTGATCGATATCGGGCGGCGGCACGCGTCCGCCGCGGCCGCCACCACCGGGACGCCGGGGCCGCCGTCGCCGCCGGCCGGCGCGGGCCGCTGCCCCACGGGCCATCAGCCGCCGGGGGGAACCGAGTGCGGGCCGTCCGGATCCCCAGGGACCCGGGCCGCCGGAGTTGGACGCCATGGGGAAACCGCTCCTCGATCGGCGTGGAATGGAGTGCTCGCGGTTGGCGCCGGCGGCGGTTGGCGGCGACGCCGACATGCGCCACATATCCGACGATGCCGCCGCCGCTTCACGGCCGCGTCATATCCACCGCCGGCCGAAAGGTTTGCAAGCAATGACGCAAGGCGGGTCCCGACCCTCTCCCGAGCGCTTCGGGAGGCGCTGCGTGGGATCAAGGACCCGGCGTCCGGCAAGGACATCGTCGCGGCCGGACTGGTGGAGGGGATCGAGGTGCGCGGTGGGCTGGTGCAGGTGGCCCTGCTCACCGACCGGGCCCACGCCGCGGCGATGGAGCCGGTGCGCGGGAGGCGGAGCGCATGCTCGGCCCGCCACCCGGGGTGCAGGAACGCGACCGCGGTGCTGACCGCGCACAAGACCGCCGCGCCGCCCGCCGCCAGCCCAGCCGCACGCCGGACCGCTGGGCACAGCCGCGCACGCTGCTGCTGCCCGAGGTGAAGGCGATCGTCGCCGTCGCGTCCGGCAAGGGCGGGGTCGGCAAATCCACCGTCGCGGTCAATCTGGCCGTGGCCCTGGCACGCCAGGGCGTCGCCACCGGCCTGCTGGACGCCGACATCTACGGTCCGAGCCTGCCGCGCATGCTGGGCGTCTCACGCAGCCCGGAGGTGCGCAGAGCAGGATGATGCCGCTCGAGGCCTGGGGCCTGAAATGCATGTCGATCGGCTTCCTGGTCGAGGAGGAAACGCCGATGATCTGGCGCGGCCCGATGGTGATGGGCGCGCTGGAGCAGATGATGGGCCAGGTGAGCTGGGGCGCGCTGGACGTGCTGGTGGTGGACATGCCGCCCGGCACCGGCGATGCGCAACTCACCATGGCGCAGCGCGTCGCGCTCACCGGCGCGGTGATCGTCTCCACGCCGCAGGACATCGCGCTGATCGACGCGCGGCGCGGGGTGCGCATGTTCGAGAAGGTCCAGGTGCCGGTGCTCGGCCTGGTGGAGAACATGAGCTTCTTCTGCTGCCCGAATTGCGGCCATCGCTCCGACATCTTCGGCCATGGCGGCGCGCGGCTGGAGGCCAAGCGGCTCGGCACCGAGTTCCTCGGCGAAGTGCCGCTGCTGCTCGACATCCGCGCCGCCTCCGACGCCGGCACCCCGATCATCGCCGCGGCACCCGACAGCCCGGCGGCAAAGGCGTTCGCAATCCGTGGCGACGCGGGTGTGGGAGAAGGTCGAAGGCGTCGCCCAGACCGGGCCTAAGATCGTGATGGGCTGAGCGGCGCCGCCTGGAATCCCGACTCGCCTGGCCTCGGTCAGCCGCCACTGTCGGGGCGTCCGTCAACCGTGGAAAGCCACGATGAAGCCTGATGCGCTTCAGCGAGCAGCCATTCACGCAGTTGCAGCAGGCGTGGGTCTCCCTCCATCTCTGGCAAGTGCAGCAGATAATAGGAGTAGGGGGTCGGCATTGCCGGAAAGGGCAGCCGGACCAGCCGGTTGGCGGCGAAGTCGGCGAGCACCAGACTGGTGCGCGCCAACGCTATTCCGAGTCCGCTCGCCGCGGCCTCGATCGTCAGATCCGCCTGACTGAAGCCCTGACCAGAGGGCAAGCGCAATCCGTCATGACCGACATATGCCAACCAGCTCCGCCAATCGGTGCCGCTGCCGTCGCCGTCAGTGCTTAAATCATGGAGGATCGGCAGGTGCGCCAGGTCTCCGACCTCGGCCACCGATCCGATGTGCGCGAGAAAGCCCGGGCTGCACACCGGCGCGATCGTGTCATGCATCAGCAAGGTGGCAATCAATCCAAGCGGAGGTCGTCGGGTGAACCGCAGCGCGCCGTGTACCCGCCGTGCATGAAGGTCGGTCAATCCTGGCTCGGCAATGACTTGAACGTGGAGATCGGGATGGCGGTCTGCCAGCCGATGCAAACGGGGGATCAGCCAGCGCGCGGCGAAGGACGGGAGCACGCTGAGAGTGAGGGCTCCATCGTCCGCAGGCGCCGAGAGGCGGGCTACTGCATCGGCAATGTGGCCGAGACCGGTCCGCACGCCATGTGACAGACGCTCACCTTCGCGCGTGAGCGAGAGCCCCCGAGCGGATCGCCGAAAAAGCGTGACCCCGAGTTCATGCTCGAGCGCCTTGATCCGCTGGCTAACCGCACCCTGGGTCACGAACAATTCAGCAGCGGCATCCGTAAAGCTCAGATGGCGGGAGGCGACTTCGAACGCGCGCAATCCCTCGAGAGCAGGCAACCGCCGGGTTCGGGCCGAAACCTCAGTCAAAGGCCGCGGTGACTGGGTTGCCGGCTGTACCATGATCTGGGGTGAAGCTCGGACGGTCATCGCCGCACCTCCCGCATGCACGATGCATTAGCACGGCTATTGGATAACCGAGAATTTCTGGTTTGAAAGGCCAAACGGTTTGAGGGAAGCAGCCCACGAAACCTTACCAGGAAGGTAACCATGCGAACATCAGTCATGCTTTTGACGGGGGCAGCAGCGCTACTGCTCGCGGAAACGGGAGCGGCGCGGGCGGCCTATTCCATTCAGCTTATCTCCAACCCGGTCGACCTCGCCAACACGATGCTGTTGGGCATCAACAACGCCGGCGTGATCGCGGGCTCCACGACCACCACAGGGTTTACGCTGCACCTTCCCAGCACATTCACCCCGCAGACCGTTCCGGGCTCCACCTCGGTGCAGACCATCGGCATCAACAATGCCGGAGACACTGCCGGATTCTACATGGACGCCGGGGGGCTCACCCACGGTTACACCGACATCGGCGGGGTGGTCTCCGCCCCGGTGGACCGGGCCCATACGGTGTTCAACCAACTGCTCGGCATCAACGATGCAGATACGGTGGTGGGATACTCGTCCGCGGCGGATCCAACGGGCGCGACCGGACAGGACGCTTACTCGCGCACGAACGCCGGGGTCTACACCGATATCAATGCCTTGCTGCCGTCGAACCAGAATAGCCAGGCGACGGGCATCAACAACGCGGGCAAGGTCGTGGGCTTCTACATGCCGACGACGACAACCAGTCTGGGATTTCTTGACGATGGCGTCACGATCAGCACCATCGACCCGTTCGGCTCATCCTTCACCCAGGCGCTTGGAATCAACGATCATAACGAGATCGTCGGCTTCTACGTGGATGCAGGTGGAGTCCAGCACGGTTACACCGATTTCGGCGGGATGTTCGCGAACTTCGACATTCCGGGCGCGGCCAGCACGACGATCAACGGCGTCAACGACCTCGGCCAACTCGTGGGATTTGCGACGATCAATGCGACTGACACGGTCGTAGGCTTCGTTGCGACTCCAGTGCCCGAACCAGCCTCGCTGACGATGTTCTGCGCAGGCCTGCTTGGCCTCGGCTTCCTTCGCCGGCGCAACGCTCCGCCGCGTTCATAAGTTGTGAGCCAACTCCGCCAGGGTTCTTACGCGGTGGTTCTTGCGCGGTGCTCGCCGCGTAAACACCCTGGTTGGAGACGGGCGGCGCACGTCGGTTGCTGAATCCCCAGCCTGGTACGCTGGCCAGGCGTCAGGCGCAGCCTCAATTTCAAGTCGGCGCGCTGACGGGCCTTGGAGCTACTGCCGCTAAAGCTGCACCACCTGCGACAGGTCGTACGTAACCCCCGGCGGGTTCTCCCCGATTCGCACCGTCTTGTCATTCGGGAAGGTATAGGGCGGCACCGGCAGATTATCCGGCGCCGGCACGTTCGAATAAACCCGTCCCGCCAGGTCGTATTTCGACCCGTGGCACGGGCACAGATACCCGCCCGGCCAGTTCGCCACCGGATCGGTCGGATTCGGCTTCGGCAAATACTCCGGCAGGCACCCCAGATGCGTGCAGATCCCCACCAGCACGGCCCATTCCGGCTTCGCCGATCGGTGCCAGTTCTGCGCATAGGGCGGCTGCTGCATCACCTGGGAATTCGGGTCCGCCAGAATGCTCACCAGACTCTGCTGCTGCAGCGTCTTCTGCATCTCCGGCGTGCGATTGACGATCAGGATCGGATCGCCCCGCCAGCGTATGATCACCTGCTGCCCCGGCTCGATCTTGCTGATGTCGAGGTCGATCGGCGCGCCCGCGGCGATCACGTCCGCCGCCGGATTCATCGAATCGACCATGGTCCATGCAACAGCAATCACGCCGAACCCGGTGAACGCACCGGTCAGCAGATTGAGAAAGTCCCGCCGCGTCTCGCCATCCGGGCCGTGCGGGCCGGGATAGGTGGTGCTCGAAGCCATGCTGCGTCGATCTCCGTCGCCAATGGGGTAGCAAGTGGTCGGGTGCGGGTTGCGCCGGGAACAAACGCCATGTTCTCCTGCGAATCAACCCCAGCGGATTAACCCAGGCGGAGGAGGAATCCGCATGATCACCCCGGCCTACGCCCAGACCATGGCGGCCTACAATGCGGAAATGAACCGCCGGCTCTACGCCGCCGCCGCCCGCCTGCCCGACCAGGAGCGCAAGCGCGATCGCGGCGCCTTCTGGGGCTCCGTCCACGGCACCCTCGTCCACCTGCTCTGGGGCGACCGGGTCTGGATGGCCCGCTTCGACGGCTGGACCCGCCCCGACGTGCCGATCCAGCGCAGCAACCGGATGATCGACGATTTCGACGAGCTCGCCCGCGAACGCCCCGAGGCCGACGCCGCCATCGAGGCGTGGGCCGCCCGCCTCACCCAGGAATGGCTGAATCAGGATCTGGTGTGGTTCAGCGGGGCTACCGGGAAGGAGCGGCGGGAAAATCGTGCCTTCCTGGTCATGCACTTCTTCAATCACCAGACCCATCATCGCGGCCAGGCGCATGCCATGATCACCGCGTGCGGGGAAAAGACCGGCGATACCGACCTGGCGTTCATCGTGAAGCCGCGCTAGATGCCGCTCCGCCGCACGGCGTACCTGGCTGCCCTGGCCCTGCTGCTCGCGGCCCCCGCCCACGCGCGGGAACTGAAGCTCGCCACCTGGAACCTCGAATGGCTCACCACCCGGCCCGCCGGTGATCCCGCCCTCCCGGGCGACGTCGAGCCCAAGCGACCCGAGGACATCGTCACCCTGGCGCACTACGCCGCCGAGCTGAACGCCGACGTCATCGCGATCCAGGAGGTGGACGGCCCCAAGGTCGCGCACGAGGTCTTTCCGTCCGCCGCCTACGCCATCCACATGACGCATGATCACGTCGTCCAGCGCGTCGGCCTGGTGGTGCGCCGTGGCATCCCCTTCAGCGTCAACCCCGACGTCACCAGCCTCGATCTGCCCGAGTCCCACCTGCGCAGCGGCGCCGACATCACCCTGCACCTCCCCGAAGGTCCGCTGCGCATCCTCGCCGTGCACCTCAAGACCGGGTGCAAGGACTCGCCGCTGCACCACACCAGGCGGACCCAGTGCGAGGAACTGCAAGAGCAGGAGGCACCGCTGGCTGAATGGATTGGGGCGCGGAGAAGCGAGGGCGTGCCCTTCGTGGTCATGGGTGACTTCAATCGCTGGCTGGAAGGCAAGGACGAACTCCTCGCCGCGATGCAGCACGCCGCGCCGCTCGCGCAGGCCACCGCCGGACTTGCCAGCCCGTGCTTGGGCGGCGAGCACTTCATCGACCACATCTTCGCCGGCGGCCCGGCCCGCGACTGGCTTGAGCCGAACACGCTGCACGTGCTGGTTTACGCCGAAACCGGGAAGGACTGGCAGGAGAGGCTCTCCGACCACTGCCCGGTATCTGTCCGCCTCAACATCCCGGAATGACCCATGCATCCCCTCGCTGACGTCGCCGAACGGCTCAACCTGCCGCGCAAGCAGCTCCGCCGCATGCTGGATCACTGCCGCGTCACGCACGGCAAGGGCTTCAGCCTGAAGGACCATGACCCCGCCCATTCGGCCGGCGACCTGTTCGACCGCGCGCAGGCGGATACCTTCCTCACCGAAAGCGTCCAGCGTCTGTCCGAGCTCCAGGAACGCCTCTATGCGCAGAACGAATGGTCGCTGCTCTGCATCTTCCAGGCCATGGACGCGGCCGGCAAGGACGGCACCATCAAGCACGTGCTGACCGGCGTGAACCCGCAGGGCGTCCAGGTCACCAGCTTCAAGGTCCCCGGCCCCGAGGACCTGGCGCACGACTTCCTCTGGCGCTGCGTCCGCGTGCTGCCCGAGCGCGGCCGCATCGGCATCTTCAACCGCAGCTACTACGAGGAAGTGCTCGTGGTCCGCGTGCATCCCGATAATCTCGCCCGCCAGCACCTGCCGCAGGACCTGATCGGGAAAAAAGTCTGGGAACACCGGCTCGAAATCGATCTCCGACTTCGAACGTCACCTCGCCCGCCAGGGCACCATCGTTCTCAAGTTCTTCCTGCATCTTTCGAAGGAGGAGCAGCGCAAGCGCTTCCTCGCCCGGCTCGACGAACCCGCGAAGAACTGGAAGTTCAGCGCCAACGATCTCGCCGAGCGCGCCTTCTGGGACGATTACCAGTCCGCCTTCCAGGACGCGATCGCCGCGACCTCCACGCCGGAAAACCCGTGGTTCGTCGTCCCGGCGGACCACAAATGGTTCACCCATCTCGTCGTCGGCGTGGCGATCATCGAGGCGCTCGAAAAGCTCGACCTGCAATTCCCGAAAACCACCGATGAACAACGGGCGACGCTGGAAAAAGCGCGGCAGGAACTCGGAAAAGAGGAATAACGCAATGCGCTTTCGCTGGTGGATGGTGTGGCTGCTGATCGGACCGATCACCTTCGTCATGTCGCTCGATCGCACCGCGATCGTCGTCGCCGCCCCGGTGATCCAGAAGGAATACGGATTTTCATTGGTGGAGATGTCGCTGATCCTCACCAGCTTCTCCTGGACCTACGCCTTCCTCCAGGTGCCCGCGGGATGGCTCGCCGAGCGCGTCGGCCCCCGCCGCGCCCTCTACTGGGCCAACCTCCTGTGGTCCCTGCTCACCGCGGCGACACCCCTCGGCTTCAGCCTCGGCTCCTTCATCGCGATCCGCACCGCGCTCGGCGTCGGACAGTCCGCCGACTGGCCGTCTTCGGTGCTCGCGCTGCGCCGCTGGTTCCCCAGGCGCGAGCGCGCCAAGGGCAACTCCGTCCTGCTCGGCGGGCTCTATCTCGGCCCGATCATCGCTGCGCCGATCACCACCGCGGTGATGCTGAACTTCGGCTGGCGCTTCGTCTTCTACGCCTTCGGTGCGCTGGGCATTCTGCTCGGATTCGCCTGGTGGATCGTGTTCCGTGACGACCCCGCCTCGCACCCGCGCGTCTCGCCCGAGGAAGCGCGGCTGATCCTGTCCGAACGCGAACCCGAAGCCAGTGCAACGCCCCCCGGCGCGCTCCCGATGCTGTTCCGCTCCGGCCAATTCTGGGCCATCGGCGTGCAGTATTTCTTCCTGATCCTCATCCAGAGCTTCTACACCACCTGGCTGCCCACCTACCTCGTGCAGGCCCGCCACTTCTCCCTGAAGTCGATGGGCATCTTCGCCTCGCTGCCGTGGGTCGCGCTGTTCTGCATGGTGTTCATCGCCGGCGGCATCGCCGACCGGCTTGCTGCGCTCCACCGGATCGGTCTGGCACGCGCGCGTGCCCGCCGCGATCGCCGGATTTATCATCAGCGCCGGAGCGCTCATCCTCGCGGCCGCCACGCCCAACATCCCGCTGATGGTCGCGCTGCTCTGCATCTCGCTCGGCGCCATCGGCCTGACGCAGGTGTCGATCTGGTCGTCCTGTCAGGACCTCGGCGGCGCGGCGACCGGCGTGGTCACCGGCTGGGCGAATTTCTTCGGCAATGCCTCAGGGTTCGTGGGACCGGTGATCCTCGCCCTCCTGGTCAGATGGTTCGGCGGCTGGTCCGGCGCGTTGGTGATCCTCGCTATCGCCGGCCTGTGCGGCGCGGTGCTGTGGCTCTTCGTCCACCCCGAGCGTCCGCTGCGCCTGCCGGCACATGCTGTGGTTGCGCGCGTCGCGTAAAGCGTGCGCGCCGCACGCCCATCGTCATCGCGAGGCCCGCGCGTAGCGCGCCCCATCGTCATCGCGAGGCCCGCGTAGCGGGCCGTGGCGATCCAGTGCGAACCGCACTCCAATCGCCATGACCGTGCCGCAGCACGCACTCACACACCCTCGCAATTCAGCCGCACCTGCCTTCTCCCCAATGGCGGCGATCTTGCCCGTGCCCAGGCCTGATCCGTCCCGGACTTATGCCTTGGCGGCGTTCTGTGCAGCCGCGAAGACATCGCGTGCGGACGTCGTACCCGCTACATGCTCCGTACCCTCGACCCCGAGGTCCATCCATCCCGCATTCACGGCCTCAAACATTTCTTCGGCAGGTCCGGTGTGGCCCTTCGGGATGCCGAATTGCTCGAACGCTTCCGCCCACCCTGCACGCGGGACTGCAAAGGCTTTCACGTCGAGCTTCAGGACTTCGCCCAATTGCTCCGCGACTTCATCCGCGGTGACCATCGAACCAAGCTCGACGACGCGCTGCCCGGACCACGCCGGCCCGGTCAAAAGGGTTGCAACCTCCGCGCCGATGTCGCTCGTCGCGACCATGGTCGATTTCCGGTCTGTCGGATTGTAATAGACCGGTAGCGTTCCGCCCTGAGCGACCTGCAAGCCGAAGAGAAAATTTTCGAGGAATCCGCCGGCGCGCACAAATGCGATTGGCGATGCCAGGTCGCGAAAACCTTGCTCCAGCAGCGACAAGGCCGTGATCATCCCGAGCCCGCTGGTCCTGTTCGCACCCATCGACGAAAGCGCCACCACGCGCGGCGGCGCTGCCTTGGTGAGCGCCTCGACATAGTTCGCAATCACGCCCTTGGCTTCGTTGTAATCGGGCGAGGGGGCCCAGACGGCCGGCAACATGACAAACGCGCCTTCGACGCCTTTGAGCGCCCGCTCGATGGCGGCCGCATCGTTCCAGTCGCCGTCAACCAGTTCGACGCCCTGGCCCGTCCACCTTGCCGCCTTCGCGCGGTCGCGGACCAGCGCGCGGACCTTCTTGCCTTGCGCCAGCAAATGCCTTGCCGTCGCGCCGCCCACTTTTCCGGTGATTCCCGTTACTAAAAACATGTGTTTTCTCCTGATCTTGAGGGACAGAGCACTGCCCCTGTTGGTTCAACGGATGAGCGGCAGAATGGCCCGGATACGGGGATCGCGCGCGTAGAGGCCGCCCCATGTCAGCGCGCCCAGAAGCAGGGAAATGAGTTCCGGCGGCGACCCCAACTCACCAATGCGGACATGGGCGCAGATCGCACCGCCCAGAAAGCCCGTCACCAGGATCGCGCCGAGGAAGGCGGTGGCCGGGATGGCGTAAAGCATGGCGCAGGCGAGTATGATCGGACCCACGACACGGGTCAGGTCCATCGCGAACCCGGTTTCCTGCAACATGCTTTCAATCTGCGCCGGGGCGAAAAGCTGAATAGTGCCGTCTGTCACCAGGGCGATAACGACAATCGCGCTCATGATCCGGCCGACCCACAGAGCGCGATGCAAGGTCATGGCTTCAGGCACGTGATGCAGGTTCATGGTTTCGGACACTTGTCATTCTCCGATGGGGGGATCCCCATATTCAGGAGCTTACTGTGTCGCCTGGGTATGATAAACACCGAGGAAATGAACTAACTGTTCCTCTATGGTGAACAATACCGAGGCACGAAAATGCAAAATCTCGAACCCATCCGCATATTCATAACGGTAGCGGAAATGGGGAGCTTCACCCGCGCGGCCGATAGCCTGGGCATCCAAAAGGGAAGGGCCTCAACCGCGGTCCGGAAGCTGGAAGAAGATGTCGGTGTCAGGCTTCTGCACCGGACGACGCGCAGCGTACAGTTGACCGAGGACGGACGCGCATTTCATGCCCGTGCCCGCGATCTGCTTGCTGAAGTCGATGACCTACACTCGATGTTCGCAGGCGATCGAGTGGCAGTTCGCGGGCGTTTACGGGTCGATCTTCCGGCCGAAGTGGCGCGCACCACGATCGTGCCGGCCTTGCCGGATTTCATGGCAACTCACCCAGAGTTGGAGCTGGAGGTGTCGAGCACGGATCGCCAAGTCGATCTGGTTCAAGAGGGGTTCGACTGCGTATTGCGCCTTGGCCCCATACGGGACGAGACGCTGATTGCCCGCCCGCTGGGCCTGTTGCGCATGGTCAACGCTGCCAGTCCCGCCTATCTGGCGCGCTATGGCGTCCCTCGATCGCTAGAAGATCTCCAGCGTCAGGAACATCGGACAATTCATTTTTCGACGATGCTGGGTGCAAGACCCATTGGATGGGAATATCCGGACGGCGACAGCTACGCGACGCTTCAGTTGCCAGGCGCGCTGCACGTCAACAGCGCGCAGACCTACGAAGCCGCTGCCCTCGCCGGCCTTGGCCTGATTCAGGCGCCGCTCTTGGGGATTGGCCGATACCTGGAGAGTGGAGCGCTTGTCGAGATCATGCCCGATTTTCGTCGCCGGGCGCTCGCCGTGTCCCTCGTCGTAGCACATCGGAGCAATCTGTCGCGCCGGGTCCGCGCATTCATGAAATGGATCGAAGATGTGCTGAAGCCGCATCTGGAATAGCGAGGACGACATCTTCGTCAGGCCCTCGAAATCAACATTCTGGAGTATATGTCTGGCGGTCGGCCCGCCCGCCCGCTTGCAAGCGGAATGATGCGCTCCCGCGTTCCCCCCGGTCTGGCGACCTACTCACCACTCCTGTAACATGTCCCAAATTCCGGGGAAGCAACAATCCATGCAGCTCACAAGACGTACCGCCATACTCTCCACCGCCGCGCTGACCGCCGCCGCCATTGCCCCATCCGCCCGAGCCGACGAGACCGAATCCCAGCTCTACGACGCCGCCAAGAAGGAAGGCCACGTCACCTGGTACTCCGGATACCTCAACCAGCCCATGTGCGACGACATCGCCAAGGCCTTCACCCAGAAATACCCCGGCATCCGCGTGGACGCGACCAAGACCACCTCGGAAGTCGCCTTCCAGCGCGTCATGCAGGACATCAACGCCGGATCCATCCAGGCCGATGTCTTCAGCAGCACCAACTCCAGCCACATGGCCTACCTGATCGACCACGATAAGCTGGTGAAATACACCCCGCCGAACGTCGCCGGCCTGGTTCCCGCCCTCCGCGATTTCAACGGCGGCGGCTACTACTTCCCCGGCTGGGTCGGCCTCGTCGCCCTGATGTACAACACCAAGGGTGTCTCCGCCGCCAACTCCCCCAAGGACTGGCCCGATCTCACCGACCCCAAATGGAAGAACAAGATCGCCTTCGGCAGCCCCAACTACAGCGGCCTCGTCGCCACCTGGACCGTCGGCATGACCCAGAAATACGGCTGGGACTTCTTCGAGAAACTCAACGCCCTCAACCCGCTGATCGGCCGCTCCATCGATGATGCCGTCGCCGTGCTCAACGCCGGAGAGCGTCAGGTCGCCATCTGCTCAGCCGCCACCGCGCTGCGCAGCGCCAACACCGGCAATCCCATCGCCGTCAACTACGCCACGTCATTCTCGCTGGTGGACTTCTCTCCCGTCGCCATCCTGAAAGGATCGCACAATCCGAACGCCGCCAAGCTGCTGGTGAACTTCATGGCCGGCCCGGAATATTCGCAGATCCTCGCCAAGAACTTCGAGCAACCCCTGCGCACCGACGTCCAACCGCCCAAGGGCGCGAAAGCGCTCTCCGAACTCACCCTCTACCAGCCCTCCGTCGCCGACGTCATCAAGATGCTGCCCGGCCTCAAGAGCAAATGGCGGGATACCTTCGGCTGATCATCACCCACCGAAACACATGAGCCTCAGCCAATCCCAGGCGCTGCGAACCGCCCCCACGGTCCGCACGCCGCTCGCCACGCGCCTCCGCCGCGGCTTCAACCCCGCGACGGTGGTGTTCGCCATCGCCGTGCTCATCCTCCTCATCCTCGTCGTCGCACCCGTCCTCCGCCTGCTCATCGCCAGCTTCCAGGCCACCGACACGCACGCCTTCACGCTGGAGAACTACGCCTTCGCCTGGGGCCATCGCCGCGACCTCATCGCCGTCGGCAATTCGCTGCGCTACGCCGTCGAGGTCACCATCCTCTCCGCCATCTTCGCCGTCCCCATCGCCTGGGGCGTCTCGCGCACCGACATGCCCGCCAAGGGCCTCATCCGCGCGCTGATCCTCGGCGCCTTCATCACGCCCCCCTATCTCGGCGCCATCGGCTGGATCCTGCTCGGCGGACCGAACGCCGGCTGGCTCAACCGGGTCTTCATGACCCTCACCGGCAGCAGCACCGGCTTCATGAGCGTCTATAGCTTCGGCGGCCTGGTGCTGGTCACCGCGCTCTACGCCTTCCCCTACATCTTCGTCTTCACCGCCGCCGCCCTCGATCTCGTTTCAACCGAAATGGAGGAAGCCGCCAACATCCTCGGCGCCGGCGGCGTGCGCACCATCTTCCGCATCACCCTGCCGCTGGTGCTCCCCGCCATCCTCGGCGGCGCAACCATCGTCTTCCTCGACACCGTCGCCCTGTTCGGCACACCCGCAATCATCGCCCTGCCGGCCCGCATCCGCGTCATGACCCTGGTGCTGTGGCAGTTCTTCGAGTTCCCCGTCCGCGCCGAGGCCGCCGCCGCCTACTCCATCCCGCTGATCGTCCTCACCGTCGCACTCATCGCGCTCCAGCGCCTGGTCCTGGGCCGCAAAGGCTTCGTCGCCCTCACCGGCAAGGGCGGCGGCCGCCGCCTCACGCAGCTCGGCCCCTGGCGCTTCCTCGTCTTGGCCTACGCGCTGCTGATCGTCGCGCTCGCCGTCATCCTGCCCTACGCCGCGCTCGCGCAGGCCGCGTTCAGCAAGGCCTGGGGCCTCGGCCTGAGCTGGGGCAATCTCACCCTCGCCAATTTCCGCACCCTGCTCGCCGACCACAACTCCCGCCAGACCATCATCCACAGCTTCACCTACTCCGCCGCCGCGGCCTGCCTCGCCGTCGCGCTCGCCCTGCTCATCGCCTACATCGTCGCCCGCCGGCTGGTGCGCGGCGGCAATATCCTCGCCATGCTGTGCATGGCCCCGCTCGTGATTCCCGGCATCGTCCTCGGCGTCGCCTTCTACGCCACCTACGCGCCCCCGCCGATCGCCCTCTACGGCACCGTCGCCATCCTGGTGATCGGCTACACCACCCGCTTCCTGCCGATCGCCTTCGTCAACGCCTCCGCCGGCATGCGCTCCCTCAACCCCGAGATGGAGGAAGCCGTCCGCATCCTCGGCGGAGGCCGCCTGCGCGCCCTCTGGCGCGTCGTCGTGCCGCTGCTGAAAACCAACCTGGTCGGCTCCTGGCTGCTGGTGTTCATCCCCGCCACCCGCGAACTCAGCACCGCACTCTTCCTCGTCTCCGCCAGAACCCGCGTCATCTCCGTCATGATGCTCGACCTCAGCGAAAACGGCAGTTTCGAAACCCTCGCCGCGCTCGGCTTCCTTCTGCTCGTCGCGACCATCATCATCGTTCTCATCGGGTACAAAATCGTGGGCCGAGATTTCATGTTGCGCCGATCATGACCAGCGACACCCAACTCTCCCTTCGCCAGATCACCTGCGCCTTCGGCTCCGTCGTCGCGGTCAATAACCTCGACCTCGACATCGCGCGCGGCGAGTTCGTCTCGCTCCTCGGACCCTCCGGCTGCGGCAAGACCACCACGCTGCGCATGATCGCCGGCTTCGTCCACCCGACCGGCGGCACCATCAGCATGGACGGCGTGGTCATCTCTTCCCCCGACTCCGCGCTGCCGCCCGAGCGCCGGCAGATGTCCATGATCTTCCAGAGCTACGCCATCTGGCCGAACATGACCGTCGCCGAGAACGTCGCCTTCGGCCTCCGCCTGCGCCGCATGGATCGCGCCACCATTCGCGCCAAGGTGCAGCAGATGCTGGACACCGTGCGCCTCGGCCACCTCGCTGATCGCTACCCCGCCGAACTCTCCGGCGGCCAGCAGCAGCGCGTCGCACTCGCCCGTGCCATGGTCATCCAGCCCCGCGTGCTGCTGCTCGACGAACCGCTATCGAACCTCGACGCCAATCTGCGCGAGGAAATGCGCTTCGAAATCCGCCGCCTGCACGACGAGTTCCACTTCACCACTGTGTACGTCACCCACGACCAGGGCGAGGCCATGGTCACCTCCGACCGCATCGCCGTCATGAATGCCGGCCGCATCGAGCAGATCGACGCCCCCTACAAGCTCTACACCCGCCCCCGCACCCGCTTCGTCGCCTCCTTCATCGGCCGCACCAATCTTCTCCGTTCTGTATGCGACGAAACCTCGGTCGCCTTCGACCGCTTCGCCCTTCCGCGCTTCCTGTTTGAAAACGCCGGGCAATCTCTCTCCGGTGAAATGCTGTTCTCCGTCCGCCCGCAAAGCATCACATTGCGCCGCACCCCCGCTGACGCGCGGCAAGGCACCTGCGTCGTGCAGGGCCGGCTAATACAGCGCGTATTCCTCGGTGAAACCTGGGACTACGTCGTCTCCCCCGCCGACAGCGATCTGAAACTGAAAGTCGCCACCCCGCCTTTCGAGGTCTTCGATGTCGGCGACACCGGTCTGGCTCGAATTCGACCCCACCCAAATGGCCCCCGTCGAATCCTGAGCCTTGTCATTGCGAGAAGGGCGCGCAGCGCCCGACGCGGCAATCCAGGGCGAACCGCACTCAATCGCCATCACCATAACGCACGACACACACATCGTCATTGCGAGGAGGGCGCGCAGCGCCCGACGCGGCAATCCAGGGCGAACCCGCACTCAATCGCCATCACCATAGCGCACGACACACACATCGTCATTGCGAGGAGGGCGCGCAGCGCCCGACGTGGCAATCCAGGGCGAACCGCACTCAGTCGCCATCACCGTAACGCACGACACACACATCGTCATTGCGAGGAGGGCGCGCAGCGCCCGACGCGGCAATCCAGGGCGAACCGCACTCAATCGCCATCACCGTAACGCACGACACACACATCGTCATTGCGAGGAGGGCGCGCAGCGCCCGACGCGGCAATCCAGGGCGAACCGCACTCAGTCGCCATCACCGTAACGCACGACACACACATCGTCATTGCGAGGAGGGCGCGCAGCGCCCGACGTGGCAATCCAGGGCGAACCGCACTCAATCGCCATCACCGCAACGCACTGCACACACAGCGACGGGTTCCCGCTCCGCTTACACCATCACTCCTTCACCGCACCGGCGGTGAGGCCCGCAATCAGAAATCGCTGCAACACCATCACAAGCACCAGGATCGGCACCATCTGGATGGTCGCCGCCGCGAACAGCACGCCATAGTTCGTGCCGGTCACCGAATCCATCATCTCGCTCAGAATAAGCGGCGTGGTCTTCGCGTTCTGGACGGCGAAGATGAACGCATAGAGGTACTCGTTCCACGAGAACACGAAAACAAAAACCGCGCAGGCCACCATTCCCTGCGCCGCGAGCGGCAGGATGATCCTGGAGAACAGGCTCACCTCGCCGGCGCCGTCAATGACCGCCGCCTCATCCAGCGCGCGTGGGATGCGATCGATGAACTCCTTCATCACCAGCGTGTTCATCGACACCCAGAACGCCGCGTACAGCACAACCAGGATCGTGCGCGTATCCGTCAGCCCAAGATAGTTGACCCAGGGAAACAGTGGAATTGTGACCACCAGCGGCGGCAGAAGCCGCACAGCAAGCAGGTAAAGCGCACTCCCGGCAAGCGGCAGGTTCCGATATCGCGAATAGACATAGCCGGCGAGCGCGGCGGCACACACCGAGAGCACCGTGGCGCAGACCGAGATCACCAGGCTGTTCCCCATGAAGGTGAAGAACTCGGGGAACCTTCGGCCCAGCTCGGCATAGTTGGACAGCGTCGGTCTGAACCAAAGAGCAGGCGGGAACTGGAAGATGTCCTTCTGCAGCTTGAACGAATTCAGCAGCACGTAGGCCACGGGGAACAGCGACCACACGACGATGACAAGGACGGCCACGACCTTGCCGATCCGCTTGAGCAGCCTACTCAAACCGGAGCATCCTCCGGTACATCGCCCGGATGTAGAACGCTGCGAGCAACGCCGAACCGACGACCATCACCCAGCCGGTCGCCGCCGCGCCGCCGAAATCGGAATAGCGGAAGCCGGTGCGATACAGGTAGGTGCCGAGCACTTCGGTGGAACGCACCGGGCCGCCCTGCGTGACCAGCCAGACTTCGCTGAACATGCGGAAGGCGAAGACGTAGCGGAACACGACGGCGATCATCGCGGCGGGCGCGATCGCGGGCAACGTGATGTACCAGAACTCCTGCAACGGCCGCGCTCCGTCGATGCGGGCAGCCTCCAGCAGCTCACGCGGAACCGAGATCAGCGCCGCGAATAGCAGCACGAACGAAAAGGGAAGGTGCAGCCATATGCTGATGGTCGAAATCAGCCCCAAGGCGACGTGGGTATCCCGGGTCCAGTCGAAGCCGGTCAGGCCGATCGAATCCAGAGTTCGCGGGATGATGCCGATGCGCGGATCGGCGAGGAACCGCCACGCCAGCACCGCCACGACCTCGCTGATGGCATAGGGAACCAGAACGATCGAGAACAGCAGCATGCGTCCGCGGCGGATGCTGGCGACGATCATCGCGGTGCCCAGGCCGAGCAGCAGCTCGACATAGACCACCAGGTTGACGATCAGGAAAGTGTTCAGGGCCGCGCCCCAGAAATACCGGTCGGTGAATATCCTGCGGTAATTCTCGAGCCCGACGAAGCTGATATTGCGGCCGAAATCGGATGTGGTGAAGCTCAGGCAGGCGACATAGATCGCCGGCCCGGCAAGCGTCAGCGTGACCAGCGCCTGCGCCGGCGAAAGCATCAGGTAGTGGATCAGGCGGAACCGGCGCATCAAGGTCCGATACGAAGTGCCGTCACCCGCTCTAATCGTGTCACTTCGGCAGCAGCACCGCGATCCGCCGTTGCGTATTTTTCGCCGCCTGCTCCGGGCTCTGGCGGCCCAGCAGCATGGCGTCGCTCTCCTCGCTCAATATGTCCTGCGCCTGTTGCGCCTTGTCGAAGCCGGGGAACGCCAGCCGGGCCGCCGCGACGGACGCCGCTTCGGCGGCAGCGAACGGATCGGCTTTGACGATCCGCGGATCCTTGAACGTCGCGGGCCGGGTCGGACCATTGCCGTTCAGCGCCTCGCGGGCGGTCGCCTCGGGCGAGGACAGCGCCTCCACAAGCGTCCAGGCCAGTTCCTTGTGCGGGCTGTTCCGCGGGATCACCATGTACCAGACTTCGGTCTGCGCCGGCACGGTGCCATCAACCCCCAGCGGCAACGCCGCCGCCTTGATCTGTCCGGGGAAGCGCGAGAGCTTCGGGTTGTTCAGCACCGTCACCCGCCCGAACGGATTGATGCTCATGACCGCGCGGCCGTTCTGCATGTCCGCCAGGATGCCGTCGAGATTGTTCGACGTGAAGTTGCTGACCAGGCCCCCGTGGTCGTACAGATCCTTGAGCTGCGTCAGGGTCGCGATGTATTCGGGCGTGTCGGCGTTCAGCGTATAATCGGGTTGCAGCAACTGCTTGCCGTTGGCCAACGCCATGTTGAGCAGAAAGGTCGGCGAGGAGCCCGACTCCTGGGTGAAGCCGAACACCTCGTTGCCCGCAGCGTCCTTGCGGTAAAGCTTCTTCGCCATCGCGATCAGTTCGCGGAACGTGGCGGGCAGCTCGGAAAACCCGGCCTGCTTCAACAGCGTCTCGTTGTAGATCAGCGCGTTGGTCGCCTGACGGAACGGAATGCCGTAAAGCTTCCCCTTGTAGGTCATGCCGTCGCGCATGCCTTTGCTGAGCCCCTCGAAATCCTCGATGGCATCTTTCGCTTCATAACCGTCGAGCGGTTCGAGCAGATCGAACACGCGCGGCGAGGCGAAGCGGTTCAGGAAGAAGGACATGTCGATATTGCCGCGATCCAGCGCCATCTCCCGCATCAGGCGGTCGTGCATGGGTGAGATGTCCGCGGTGATCCAGTTGATCTGGACGCCGTTCGCCTTGCGCCAGGCTTCCGTCACGTCGCCGCCCGTCGCGCCTTGGTTGTCGCCGGTGGCGACCGACTGATGCACGCGGTGACTCAACACGGTCAGCGCCGACGGCTTACTTTGGGCGAACAGCGGCGAAGCCGCCAGAGGAGACAGAATGAAAGCCGCGCCGCTCGCGGCCAGCACATCACGTCGCTTCATGAATTTTGCCTCCCAAAGTCGTGGTCCGATCCCTCATGATGCTCGCGTCCTGCAAGCGTCAGGTGAATTGGCCCACAACAAAAGCTCTGGACGGTCCCCCGACAATTGGTGTAGCACCCTCCACGCACCGAGTAAATCGTTTTAACGCAGAGGTGACAGAATGCAGCGTGTGCTCAGCTACGATGGCGGCCTGGCGAAATTCCAGCCGCTCGCCCGCATCATCACCTACGACGATTTCGACCGCGGCTTTAACGGCTGGATGGACCTCACCCCGAACTTCGTCCACGACGACTACCGCTCCTTCGAAAGCATCGTCGATCTCGAACACTGGGCCCCGACCATGCTCAGCGCCGCGCCGATGCGCTTCGCCGCCACCCACGGCTCGATGGAGGGCACCTACTCCCTCAAGCTGAGCACCCGCCCCAATGCGAACCGTTACGAGGAGCCGCCGGCCCCGGGCAGCATGGGCACCGCCATCAAGCGCCTCGCCCGCATCGAGGGGCAGAAGAAGATCCAGATCGAGGCGTACTTCACCTACACGCCGCAGCAGGACCGGTTCGGCAAAGGCGAGGAGGATATCCGCGCCTTCGGCTTCTACTGGGACCTGCAGGACCACGAGGACCGCTACATGCCGGGCGTGCGCTACGTGAATTCGGTGAACGGCAAGCTCGTCAAGAAATGGCAATACTGGCGCGTCTCTGAGGGCGTCACGCGCAAGGACTGGTGCTTCGGCCTGGAGGATGGCTGGCAGGAGCCGGGAGTTGACAACCTCTGGTATGGAAGGCGCTATCCCGACGGTTCGGCCGACGCATATCAGTGGATACCGAATGGCGAGCAGGATCTGGTCTATAACGAAAGCCCCGACAAGATGAACTGGATGTACTTTCGCCTGACCTTCGATTTTGAACGCCGGGAATACATCGAGTTGCAAAGTCTCGACCGGGTGTTCGATCTGCGCGGCCTCGCCCCCACCATGTCGGCCCGATACAAAAGCATCGACAACCTGATGAACCCCATCTTCTGGGTCGAAACCGACACCAACCGCAGCGTCAACTTCTTCCTCGATTTGGTGCGTCTATTCGAGCGAGTGAGTGACCGACCGAAGCAATTCGTTCCCGGAGCACCAACTGATGTTGACGTTCAACCAGAGCGTGCTGGAGCGGCGGGTGCCGATCAACGCGCCCTACAGCACCTATCCGTTCGAGGCCGCCTGGGCCAGCGAGGCAGTGTTCTTCATCCAGACCGAGGGACCGCATCCCGCTCTGCGGCTGCAACCGGAAATCTCGCCCGATGGCGTGAACTGGACGCCGTTGGAGACCCCGACCGAGCTTGCCGCGAATGCGTCCATCCGCGCGCTGCGGCTGCAGAATTTCGCTAACTGGCTGCGATTGACCATCGAGGGTGCCACCGATAGTGACCCGGCCACCATCCTGGTCCATCTTGCCCTCAAGGGGTAATCACGGCCGCAACTGATCCCGCGGGGTCAACATCGCCACGAACAAGCGCCGCGTGGGAATAGCCGACGTTGCCAGGCACGCGCAGGTGTCGCCCGCCGTCGTGTCGCGGGTGTTCCACGGCGACGCCACCTTGCGGCTGAAGCCCGAGACGCGCGCCGCGGTGGTGCGGGCAATCGAAGTCCTCGGCTACACGCCCGATACCGCGGCGCAGGGCCTGCGCAATGCCAGGACCCGCACCATCGGCCTCGTGCTCGACCAGGTCACCAGCCCGATGCTCACCGAACTGGTCGCCGAGGCACAGCGTGCCGCGCTCGCCGCCGGCTATGTGATCATCCTGGTTGACGCCGCGGAGGTGGAGGAAGGTCTGGCGCGCGTCCGCGCCATGATCGCCGCCAACCGGATCGATGGCCTGCTGTTGCAGGTGGGTTTTGGACCGGGAGCCGAGAAGGTGCTCGGGCTTGCAGCCGCCGTGCCTTCGATCCTGTTCAACGAACCCGGAACCAAGGGCTTGTCCTCGGTGCAACTCGATGATGAAGCTGCCGTGCGGCTTGCAACAGGTCATCTGATCGAACTGGGACACCGGCGGTTGGCGTTCGTCTCCGCCCGCGCCTCCAGCACGTCCGATCGGCGTCGCGATGCGTTCCTGCTGGAGGCGCGCACCGCCCCGCATAAAGTGAACGCCACGATCGTGCCCAGCATCGGATGGACCCCGCAGCAGAGTCACGATGCCGTTCTGCGCCTGCTGAACAGAAAAGGTGCGCGACCGACCGGGCTCGTGGCAGTCAACACGGTCACAGCGCTTGGCGTCATGTCCGGCGTGGCGGCGGCCGGGCTGTCCGTGCCCAGGGACGTGTCCGTGATTGCAATTCACGACACCTGGTTCGCACCGCACCTCAATCCACCCCTGACCACTGTTCGCCTTCCCCTGCAGGCGTTGGGGCGAACCATCGTGGAACAACTGATCGCGCGGCTGAACGGCGCCGATGTTGCGCATGTGAAAATCAACAATCCGCCGCCCGAGCTTCTGCGGCGGAATTCCACAGGCGCGCCACCCGCCGCGGTGATATAGGACCCCCATGCCCAAATACGAAATCGCCCCCATGCCCGCCCAGATCAGCGCCGAGGTCATCGCGCTGCTCGAGAAAACCGAAACCGCCACCGTCGGACACTGGCGCCATTGGGGCTTCTGCGACCGTGCCATCCACGCCCTGCTCCCCGGCCGCAGGGTCGCCGGCACCGCCGTCACCATCGCCATCCCCGGCCCCGACTCCACCCTTCTCCACCACGCGCTCGGTCTGCTCCGTCCCGGCGACATCCTGGTCGTGGACCGGCTGGGAGACATCCGGCACGCCTGCTGGGGCGGCGGCGTCACCGTCGCGGCAAAAGCCGCCGGCGCGAAGGCGGGCGTTGTCGATGGCCCCTGCACCGATCTGGAAGAAATCACCGCCTCCGATTTCCCCATGTGGTGCCGCGGCCTCGCGCCCATCACCACCCGCCTTTACGACCTCGGCGGCCGGCTCAATCACCCCGTGGCGATCGGCGGCGCCGTCGTCATGCCCGGAGACGCCGTGCTGTGCGATGAAAGCGGCGTGCTCATTCTCGGCGCGCACGAAGCCGAGGCCGAGGCACGCGAAGCCATCACCCGCCAGGAACGCGGTCTCGAATCCCAATTGAAAGTCGCCGCCGGCGCGAAACTGGGCGATCTCTCCGGCGCCACCGCCAAGGTGCGCGCCGCCTCGGGCTGATCCCGTCATCCGCACGCGATCCCCACCCCTACCCCTGCTTCCCCAAATCCCCCCGAATGTGATCCGCCGCCGTCTCCAGGTTCGTATCATTCGCCGGTCCCACCAGCGCATACCCGAACCCGTTCCTGATCCACGCGCAGAGCTGCATCGAACTCTCCGAACGCACCTGGTCCCCGCTCTCCAAATCGGCCCGCATCGGCCGCAGCAGCAACGCGATCCGATCCCCCTTCGCCCCGGCATACATGATCAGCGCCGCTGCGCCGCCCTGCTCCGTTGCCACCAGCCGACCCCCCAGCAACGAGTAGCCGAACTGCGACAGGTCCGGAATCGTCACCGGCCGGTGCAGCCGGTTCGATAGCCATTGCGTCAAATGTACCTGCTCCGTCGCCGGCACCTCGATCGGATGGCGGGCATCCGGCGCGAACACCGCATATGTCGCGAAGCCCTGCTGCATCAGCACCTTCATCGCCCGCTCATTGGCGCGCGATGGCGTCGGCCCCCACAGCGCCCACCCGCCACCCACACCCAGCCCCAACGCCAGCACCGCAGCCGCGGCCACCTGCCACGCCGCGCGCATGCGCCGGGACCGTTCACGCAGGATGTTCGCCGGCCGCAGATACCGCCGGCACCGGCTCGGTCGTCGCCAGCACCGCCCCGCGCAGCGCCGCACGCTGGCGCTGGTACGCCTCGATGCGCCGCGCCTCCTCGGCATTGCCCTGCAGATACCGCTCGACCGCATCCAGCCGGTCCGCCGGCAGACGGCCATCGACGAATGCGTGCAGTTCGTCTTCCTGCACGGGACAATCCGGGACGCTCACTTCACTCTCCTCAGCGGCGGATGCACCTCGCCTTCCATCGAACGACGCACCTTCTCCCGTGCGCGCGACAGCCGCGACATCACCGTGCCGAGCGGAATATCCAGCGCGTGGGCAACCTCGGTGTAGGAAAGCTCCTCCACCGCAACCAGCAGAAGCACCGCACGCTGCTCCTCGGGCAGCCGCGAAACGGCAACCATCACGTCCTGCGACGCAACATGATCGTCCTGCCGAGGCGGAGCCTGAAACCGATCGTCACCGATGCTGTCGATCGCAACCACCGGCCGCGCGATCCGCCGGCGCGCCTGCGTCACCGAAAGGTTGTGCAGGATGGAAAACAGCCACGCCCGCAGATTCCCCTCCCGCCGCCAGGTATGAAGCTGATCCAGCGCGCGTACGATGCAGTCGTGCACCAGGTCGTCGGCATCCTCGCCGCTGCCCAGCAGACTGCGAGCATAACGGCGCAGCGCGGGGATGCACGCCTCCAGCTCGGCCATCATGCCCGGCACGGTTTTCTCATCCGCTGCAGCGTCCGCTCGCCGCGAACCTCGCCATGAACCGCTGCCGCCGCATGGGCCAGCGCAAGCCCCACCAGCACAATCGCCAACGCCCGGTGCACCCAGCGCAACGCCCAGAACAGCGCCGCATTCGGCGCCAGCACGTGCGGGATCGGGATGATCAGGAAGAACAACGTCGGAATGCGCTCCGGCGCGGTCGCCGCGCTGAGGTATCCAAGAACCGGAACCACGAGCAGAAGGCAATAGAGCGTCGCGTGCATCGCGCGCGCCACCTGCTGCCGCCGGCGGCTCAGCTGCTCCACGCCGGCTGCCCGCGCGTGGCGCGCAACCAGACGCGTGCAAGCACCAGCAGCAAAATCACCAGCCCCGCGGTCTTGTGCGCCTGATAGAGCGTGAACTTCAGCAGCAGCTCGCGCAGCGGCACCGCCGCCATGATCCAGCCCAGCGCGAACGTCAGGAATACCAGGCCGGCCGCCCACCAGTGCAGCCGCCGCTGCGCCGGCGTGTAGCGCGCCTCAACCAACATGGAACCCGCTGGCAAGCGCAAGACGTGCATGAATGGTGATGTCGATCGTGCTTCGAAACGAACAGCGGGTCGGCGACCATCCCGAAGGCCGAGCGTTCAACGCTGCCGGTGGCGACAAAATCCGCGATCGCAACCCCGATCCGGCGTCGTGGTGCTCCGCGACCAGCCGCGTGTCGAGAACAAAGGGCCGGCTGATGCCGCGAATCTCCAGCGATCCCTCCACCGTGTAATGCCCCGGCCCCTGCTGCGTGATCCGCATGCTGGCGAACCGGATGCGCGGAAACCGCCCGGTGTCGAAGAAGTCCGGCGACAACAGGATGTCGGTGGCACCCGGGCGATCCATCTGCGCCGAACCCGCATCCACCGTCACCATGATCTTGCTCTGGTACGGGTGGATGTCGTCGAGCCACAGATTCGCCCCGAACCGGTGAAACACGCCGTGCGAACTGAACAGATGAAACAGCCCCACCGAGAACTCGATGCTGCCGTTCGTCTGGTCCAGCGCATAAGCGTTGGAAGCCCGGCCCGCCGCCGGACAGGCGATCAGCAGCAGCCATAGGATGTGCCATCGCGCAAAGCGAATGGCCTTCGTTCGACGCAACATGGGCCAATGGACTCGCCGGCACCGCGGATTATTCCCGAGTAAGCGTGAGCCGTGCGGCGTATCGCGTCATCGACTTATACCAAGTCGCGCTAACCCTGACCTTCCGTCATGGCCGGCGAAGGCCGTACGACCGCGAATCTCGATCAGATCGAGTATCACTCTCGACCTCCGCTGGCATCACTGACATGCAGTGCCCCCATCGTCATTGCGAGGTCCGCGCAGCGGGCCGCGGCAATCCAGGCAAACCGCACCTCCGCTCCCCTCACAAAGTCTCCCCTCGCGGGCTGTCATTGCAAGCAACCTCCGCGAAACCGAGGGACCCTGCCATTCACCCTGGTTGCCAGCGCCATTTGGCTCTAACCGCCCGACACCTCCTCCTGCGCCTCGATCTTCGCCGCATCCAGCGCCATCCCCAGCCCCGGCTGATCCGGCACGCCGATCATCCCCCGCACCGGCGTCACCGGATGCGCCAGGAACCACTGGTTCAACACGTTCCATTTCACCAGGAATTCCTGGTACGGCGTCACGATCGGCGACTGCGCCACCGAGAAATGCGCCCCCGCCGGCGAGGAATGCCCGTGCGGAATAACAATCAGATCATGCGCCGACGCATAGGCCGTGATCTTCAGCACCTCCGACAGACCGCCCGCCCAATAGATATCCGGCTGCAGGATATCCAGCGCCCCGGCATCGATGAACCGCTTGAACCCCCACCGCGTGTACTCATGCTCCGCGCCGGACAGCGGAATATTCGTCCGCTCCTTCACCCGCACGTACGAATCAATCCGGTCCGGCATCACCGCCTCCTCCAGCCACCGAGGCCGGAACTCTGCGATCCGCTCCGCCAGCTCGATCGCATACGGCGGATCGAACGATTGCCAGCAATCCAGCATGATGTCGTCGTCGTCGCCCAGCGTCTCGCGTAACGTGCGCACCAGATCCACATTCTTCCGCAGCCCCTCGGCGCCGCTCATCGGCCCGTGCCGGAAGAACCATTTCTGCGCCCGATAGCCGCGGTCCTGGTATTCCTTCGCCCGGCCCCGCACCCGCCCCATGTCCTGCACCGCGAACCCCAGCATCGACGCATAGGCCGGCACCGCATCCCGCGTCGGCCCGCCCAGCAGCCGATACACCGGCTGGCCCAGCCAGCGGCCCTTCAAATCCCACAGCGCGCAATCCACAGCGCTGATCGCCAGCATCGCGTCGCCCTGCCGCCCGTGCACCATGATCCGGTGCATCTGGTCCCACAGCTTCTCGTGCGCGATCGGGTCCGCTCCCAGGATGATCGGCCGCAGCCGCTTCGCCGCGAACAGCGCCGGCATCTCCGCAATCGGGCCGGCAATGCCCTCAACCCCCTCATCCGTCTCGATGCGCAGGAAATACTGCTCCATCTTGAAGTCGGACCCGGCCTGCGTGCCCCCCTCGAAATCATCCCGCACACGGTACTCGGGATAGATATCGACCGGCCGCACCAGCCGCTCTTCCCAGAACGGACCGTCCGTCGGCACCGTGCCGCTCAGACGCAGAATACGAACAGCCGTAATTTTCATGCGCGTTTCCTATGCTGCCGCCCGCCGCCCCACATCCCGATACAGCGCCGCGTAGCGCCGCGCCGGACGCTCCCACCCCACTTCGCTCCGCATCGCATTGCGCTGAAGCATCCCCCACGCCGCGCGATCCCGCCATACCGTCGCCGCCCGCCGCACGGCCGACCGCAGCGCATCGATCGTAACCGGACAGAACACGAACCCGGTCCCCACGCCCGCATCCAGCGCCATCTCATTGGCGTCGATCACCGTATCCGCCAGCCCGCCCACCCGACCAACCAGCGGCAGCGCCCCATACCGCAACGCGCAGAGTTGCGTCAGGCCGCACGGCTCATACCGCGACGGCACGCAGATCACGTCCGCCCCGCCCTGGATCAGATGCGCCAACCCCTCATCATATCCGATCCGCACCCCAACCCGAGGCCCCGCCACCGCCAAGAACCCCGCTTCCAACCCCGCATCCCCCGCGCCCAGCAGCGCGATCTGAACCCCCTGCTCGACACACAACGGCACCGACGCGAGCAGCAGGTCCATCCCCTTCTGCCACGCCAGCCGGCTGATCACCCCGATCACCATCGCATCCGGATCCGGCCGAGCCCCAAAGCCTCCTGCAGCGCCCGTTTGTTCTCGCCGCGCTTCGCCGGATCGCTCGCGTCGTACCGCGCGGCCAGCAACCCATCGGTCGCCGGATTCCACACCGCGGTGTCGATGCCGTTCAGGATCCCGACAAGCTCCGTCCCGCGGGCCCGCAGCAGCCCGCCAAGCCCCATCCCCGCGGCGTCGGCACGAATTTCCTCCGCATAGCTCGGCGAAACCGTGGTGATCCGATCCGCCAGCCGCAGCCCGGCCTTCAGGAACCCGATCGCCCCGTAATACTCCACCCCCTCGACCGACCACGCCTGAGGCGGCAGCCGCAGCGCACCCAGCAGATACGCGGGAAATTGTCCCTGAAACGCAAGATTATGCACCGTGTAAACCGTGCCCGGGCCGATCCCCGCCGCCATAATGCAGATACGCCGGAACCAAACCCGCCTGCCAGTCATGCGCATGCACCACGTCCGGCACAAAACCGGCGATCCGTCCGCGCCCGATCTCCGCCCCCGCCCAGCACAGCGCGGCGAACCGCACCGCATCATCGGCATGCCCGTACAGCGGCCCCGGCCGGTCGTACAGATGCGGCGCATCCAGCACCAACACCCGGCCCGCCAGAACACGCGCCGGCCCGCCGAACAGATCGTCGAACCGCAGCACCTCCTCTGCCGCACCCAGCGCCTTCAGCACCGCCGGATAACCCGGCAGCAGCGACCGCATCTCGACCCCCTCGGCCCGCAAGGCCCGCGGCAACGCACCCGCCACGTCGGCCAGCCCGCCGGTCTTCACGAAGGGGAAGATCTCCGCCGCGACGGAGAGAACCCTCATGTCAGCGCATTGATCATCTTCTGCGTGATCAGGCACACGCCGCCCTCGGTGCGATGGAACCGCTCCGCGTCCTGCCGGGGATCCTCGCCGACCACCAGGCGATTCGGAATGCGCACCCGCGCGTCGATCACCACTTTCTTCAGGCGCACATGCTCGCCGATCTCCACCCCCGGCAGCACCACCGCCCCCTCCACCCTGCTGAACGAATGCACATGGACGTTGGTGCACAGCAGCGTGCGGCGCAGACTGGCGCCCGAGATGATGCAGCCGCCCGATACCAGCGAACTCACCGCCATGCCGCGCCGGTTCTCCACGTCATGCACGAATTTCGCCGGCGGCGTGATCGGCGCATAGGTCCAGATCGGCCAGTCCTGGTCATAAAGATCCAACGCCGGAACCACATCCGTCAGATCGATGTTCGCCGACCAATAGGCATCCACCGTGCCCACATCGCGCCAATACGCCTCGCGCTCCTGGCCCGAACGGATGCAGGAATCCGTAAAGTGGTGCGCCACCGCCTTGCCGTGGCGCACGATGTAGGGAATCAGGTCCTTGCCGAAATCGCGCGAGGAATGCCGATCGGCCGCATCACGCTGCAACTGATCCGCCAGGAAACGCGTGCGGAACACGTAAATCCCCATGCTCGCCAACGCCGCCTCCGGCTTGTCCGGCATGCCCGGGGGATCCGCCGGCTTCTCCAGGAAATCGACGATCCGGTCTTCCGCGTCCACATGCATCACGCCGAACCCCGTCGCCTCCCTCCGCGGCACCTCGATGCAGCCCACCGTCACATCGGCGCCCTGCTCGTAGTGCTGTCGCAGCATCATCTCGTAGTCCATCTTGTACACGTGATCGCCCGCCAGAATCACCAGATACTCCGGCCCGTAGCTGCGGATGATGTCGAGGTTCTGATACACCGCGTCCGCGGTGCCGGCATACCACTGGGTCTCCGACACGCGCTGGCTCGCCGGCAGGATGTCGAAACTCTCGTTGCGCTCGGGGCGGAAGAAATTCCACCCGTGCTGCATGTGGCGGATCAGGCTGTGCGCCTTGTACTGCGTCGCCACGCCGATCCGCCGGATGCCCGAGTTCACCGCGTTCGATAGCGCAAAATCGATGATGCGCGACTTGCCGCCGAAAAACACCGCCGGCTTGGCCCGCTTGTCGGTCAACGCCATCAACCGGCTGCCGCGCCCGCCCGCCAGCACAAAGGCCATGGCCGAACGCGACAGCGGCAGGTCACGCGGCGATCGTGAGAGCCGTTCCAACATCGGGCGCTCCTTTTCAGCCATAATGATCATGCCATTGCACTTCCCCTGCAACCGCTTGACGCCGGCGTGCCTCAGGGCCACTCGTAACAGCAATGCACTGCCCGTTCTGCGGCCATGACGACACCCAGGTAAAGGACAGCCGTCCCACCGAGGACGGCGGAGCCATCCGACGCCGCCGCTCCTGCGGCAATTGCGGCCAGCGCTTCACCACCATCGAGCGGGTCCAGCTTCGCGAACTCACCGTGGTGAAATCCGATGGCCGCCGCGTCGCCTTCGACCGCGACAAGCTCGCCCGCTCCATCCGCATCGCGCTGCGCAAGCGTCCGATCCACGAGGAACGCCTCGAACGCATCGTCAACGGCATCGTCCGCCAGCTCGAAGCCTCCGGCGAGAACGACATCCCCAGCAAGCAGATCGGCGAACTCGTCATGGACACGCTGAAGGAGGCTCGACCAGGTCGCCTATGTCCGCTTCGCCAGCGTCTATCGCGATTTCCGCGAAGCGCGAGATTTCCAGGACTTCGTCGGTTCCCTCGGCCCCAACCCGAGTGACTGACGAGACCCACATGGACGCCGCCCCCATGGATTCAGCCCCCATGGATGCAGCCCTCGCGCTGGCACGCCGAGGCCTCGGCACCGCCTGGCCCAACCCCGCCGTCGGCTGCGTGCTGGTCAACAACGGCCGTGTCGTCGGCCGCGGCTGGACCGCACCCGGCGGCCGCCCCCACGCCGAAACCATCGCCCTGACCCAGGCCGGCCCCGCGGCACGCGCCGCTACCGCCTACGTCACCCTCGAACCCTGCGCCCACCACGGCCACACCCCGCCCTGCGCCGATGCCCTGATCGCCGCCGGCATCGCCCGCGTGGTGGTCGCCGCGCGCGACCCCGATCCCCGCGTCAACGGCGCCGGCCTCGCCCGCCTGCGTCACGCCGGCATCGAGGTCACCGAGACCATCCGCGCCCCCGAAGCCGCCCGCATCCTCGCCGGCTTCACCGCCCGCATCACCAAGGGACGCCCCCTCGTCACCCTCAAGCTCGCCTCCACCCTCGATGGCCGCATCGCCACCGGCGCCGGCGAAAGCCGCTGGATCACCGGCCCGCCGGCCCGCCTCGCGGCCCACGCGCTCCGAGGCCGCCACGACGCCGTCATGGTCGGCGCCGGCACCGTGGCCGCCGATGATCCCGACCTCACCTGCCGCATCCCCGGCTTTCGCCCCATCCCGCTGGTCCGTATCGTCGCCGACAGCCATCTGCGCACCGCGCTCACCGCCCGCCTGGTCGCGTCCGCCGGCGAAACCCCCACCTGGATGCTCGCCCGCGCCGACACCGACCCGCTCCGTCGTCAGGCCTTCGAATCAGCTTCGGTCCGCGTGCTGACAGTTCCCCCCGGCCCCGCCGGCATCGATCTGCCCCAGGCCCTCACCGCCCTCGGCCACGCCGGACTCACCCGCCTTCTCGTCGAGGGCGGCGCCGAACTCGCTGCCTCCCTCCTGCGCGACGGCCTGGTGGATCGCATCGCCTGGTTTCATGCTCCCGCCACCATGGGCGCCGACGGCTTCCCCGCCGTCCAGGCCTTCGGCATCGAGCGCCTCGCCGACATGCCACGCTTCCGCCGTCGCTCCTCCCATCCGCTCGGGCGTGACATGCTGACGCTCTTCGATAGGGATTAGCTCGATGTTCACAGGCATCGTCACCGCCATCGGCACGGTCCGCGAGATCACCCCGCTGCAGGACGCCAGGGACATGCGCCTGGTCATCCAAACCCCCTGGCCCGACACCGCCTCCATCCCGATCGGCGCCTCCATCGCCTGCTCCGGCTGTTGCCTCACCGCGGTCGAGGTCGGCCCCAACTGGTTCGCCGCCCAAGCCTCCGCCGAGACCCTGTCGCGCACCACCCTCGGCAGTTGGCTCGTCGGTACCCGGATGAACCTGGAGCGCTCACTCCGCGTCGGCGACGAATTGGGCGGCCACATCGTGCAGGGCCACGTGGATGGCGTCGGCGTCGCCGTCTCGCAGGAACCCGAACACGGCTCGACCCGCTGGCGCTTCGCCGTCCCGCGTCACCTCTCGCACTTCATCGCCGAGAAGGGCAGCGTCGCCGTGGACGGCGTCTCGCTCACGGTGAACGACGTGGATGAAACCAGTTTCACCGTCAACATCATCCCCCACACCGCCGCCGTCACCTGCTTCGGCCTGCTCACCCCCTCCGACCCGGTGAATATCGAAATCGACGTCCTCGCCCGCTACGTCGCCCGTCTCGCCGAATCCCAGGCCACCGACTGAACCGTCATTGCAAAAAGGGCGCACAGCGCGCCCGCCCGTCATTGCGAGGAGGGCGCGTAGCGCCCGACGCGGCAATCCAGTCCAACAGCACCGTCGCTACCAGCCTCACACCGTGTCCCACAAATCTCGCCAGGCCGGATTCATCTCTTCAATCAACGCCGGCTTCTTCCTCCGCGAACCGGCCTTGATCTGCTTCTCACGTGCGATCGCCTCGCGCATATCCGAATGCTGTTCGTACCACACCAGCATCACACAACTGTATCGAGCACTGAACCCCCAACCACTGGATGCTTATGTTCCCACCCCCGCCGTCATCGCCAGCGAACCGCACAATCCCACCCACTCCACACCGTACCCAATTCGGATAACCTCACCCCACCCCGACCGGCGCCTGCAACCCCGACAGCAGATAAAGCCACACAACCAACGAAACCACCGACCCCAGCGTCGTCATGGAAATCGTTGACGCAACCATCATCTCCTCACAGCGATACTCGCCCGCCAAAATATAGACCGTCTTCGCCGTCGGAACCGCCGCGCAGATCACCGCCGCAATCGTGTAAAGCGGATCAAGCCCCAGCGCGACACTCAGCGCATAAACCACCACCGGCATCACAATCAGCTTCACCACACTCAGCGCCAGGGATGGCCCCATTGTCGCCCGCAGCCCCTCGACCGACAAACCCAGCCCGATCGCAAACAGCGCACACGGCGTCAACGCATCCGCGAAGATGTTGAGATAATCCACCACCGGCGCCGGCAGGCGCACCCCCACCGCCGCGATCAGCATGCCGATCAGCGTGGACAGCACCATCGGGTTCAGCACGATGTGCCGCGCCAGCACCCCGGGCCGGAATACGCCGTCCGTCGCCCCCGCTGCTCCAATTCCAGCAGCACCACCGTCGCCGGAAACATCACCACCGCGACGAACACCGTGGCAATCGCCGCCGGCAGCACCGCCGGTTCGCCATAGATCGCCCGCAGCACCGGCAATGCCACAAACCCCGTATTGGTCATCGCCGCGGCCATGCCGTACAGCGCCTGGCTCCCCAGATCCCGATGCCCTTCAGGCGCGCGATGGCGAAGACCAGCCGAAACACAGCAGCGACCCGCCGCCGAAAGCCAGCAGAAACGACCAGTTGACCAGCGACCGCCCGGGCTCCTGCGCGATGGTGACCACCAGCAGCGCCGGCATCGCGATATTGTAGGCAAAGTGCACCAGCGCATCCGACAGCGCGCGCGGCAGATAGCCCGGTCCAGCCCGCAATCCAGCCGGTGACGATCACGCCGAAGACCGGCAAGATAAGAGTGGCGATCTGCAACTATGCCTCCACCGAGCCCGCTACTATCGCCGGCATTCCGGCCGGCACAAACGCGATATATCACGCCACGATGACGCTGCGACCTGCTCCCGGCGATTCTGTTCGCTCGCCTTACCGGCACGGCCTTCGCCCAACCGCCCGCTGCGCCCTCTCTCCTCGACAAGGCGCGGCAAGGCGACGCCCAAGCCCAATATCAGCTCGCCCGGCTCTACGAGGCCGGCAATGGCGTGCCCCAGGACGACGCCCTGACGCGAAAGCCAGCGAATGGCTGTTGCGTGCGGCCAGGCAGGGCGACCCTCTGGCGGAGCTCAAGATCGCCGGACACTACGAACGCGGTGCCGGTGTCCCGCAGGATAACGCCGAGGCCGTGCGGTGGATGACCGAGGCCGCCGAACAGCGCGAGCCGATGGCTGAACTCGCCCTCGGCCTCGACCGACGACCGAGGACTCGACGGCGTCGCAATCGACTACGCCGCCGCGGCGAAATGGCTGACCCAGGGGCTCGACGATATGAACAACCAGACAGCCAGGCGTGGGCCGAGCAGCATCATCCGACGCTTCATTGCTTGATTCCGTAACCGCCGATGCCGCGCTGGAACTCGGCTTGCTCGCCTATAACGGCGTCGCCGATGCCGCAGGATTATCACCGTGCGGCTGCTTGCTCACCGCGCCGCCAACCATGGCTCCGCGCAGGCCGCGGGCATCCTCGGCGACATCTACAACAACGGCCTGCTCGGCACCGTCGATTACGATCAACGCCGCCCAATGGTACGCCAAAGGCGCCGTGCTCGGCTGGCCCGCCGCGATGAACCAGCTCGCCAATCTCTACGAAAAAGGCCGCGGCGTGCCAAAGGATCCGGCAACCGCCATGCTCTGGTATCGACAGGCAGCACTCTCCGGCAACGCCGCGGCCGAGGAAAATATGGGCCGCCTCTACTGGTACGGCGATGATGGCATCGCCGTGGACCGCCCGAGGCGGTGAAGTGGTACAAAAAATCCGCCGCACAGGGCATGAAAACATCTGAAAGCATGTTGTCCTACGCCTACCGCATCGGCATCGGTGTGCCCGCGGACTATGCCACCGCCCTCGCCTGGGCCCAAAAAGCCGCCGCCCAGGGCGATGCCCTGTCCGCCAACACCGTCGGCTATTCCCTGCTGATCGGGCGCGCGGTGCCCCAGGACATCGAACAGGCGTGCGTCTGGCTGCAGCTCGCCTGGGAACGCGCTGATACCGACGATCTCAAGCAGCGTGCCGCAGCCAACCTGGTCCACGCCCGCATGCAACTCACCGATGCCCAACTCCAGCAATGCTCGGCCCAGGCCAGCCGCTGGCAGAAAAAGTTCCAAAGCGAACCATAACATCCCGCGGCCCCCGTCACGTCTGCGAAAGCGCGTGTGAGGAAATCGCCCGCCATCCCCTCCGTCATTCCCGCGAAAAGAGGGTGTCAGGAAATCGCCCGGCACCCCTCCGTCCTTCCCGCGAAAGCGTTCGGAAACAGTCGCTCCATTTCGTCATTCCCGCGAAAGCGGGAACCCAGCGGTGCCGCCAGCTTCACGCTTTCGCGGGAATAACAGTTGATTTGGTTGTTTCTTAACGATGCCCCCCGTCGCCCCACGAGCTCCCCGTTCAACCAGAATCTCTTTCACACGCTCGAAAGCAGGCCCCCAGCGAACAGCACACCACCGTCTCCCCAACAGCGCCAATCTCACCCCACGCGAAAACCCCCGCCACACGTCTCAGCGTCTTGCACAAAACGAGACACCGAAAATCCCCGTCTTGACCAAAATTCACCCCCCAAACGGTTAATGTTGACCAAGATCCACCCCCGAAATCGTTAATGTTGACCAAACTCCACCCCAAAAAACGCGGTTCTGACCAACATCCGCCGGCCCCCCGGGCGAAATCGCACAGCACTCCCCCGCGCCCGGCGCCCGGCGCCCCAGCCCCCACTCCCCGGGATTTGGAATTCGCCAAACCCCCCGCTAAACACCCCCCATGGACGACGTCCGCACCGTCGAGCTGTCGCCAATACCTCTCCTCCATCGAGGAACTGGTCGAGGAAGCGCGCAACGGCCGCATGTTCATCCTCGTGGACGACGAGGACCGGGAGAACGAAGGCGACCTCATCATTCCCGCCCAGTTCGCCACCCCCGAGGCCGTCAACTTCATGGCCCGCCATGCCCGTGGCCTGATCTGCCTCGCCCTCACCCGCCAGCGGGTCGAAAAGCTCGGCCTCGGCCTGATGTCCGCCAACAACGGCACCCGCCACCAGACCGCCTTCACCGTCTCCATCGAGGCCCGCGAAGGCGTCACCACCGGCATCTCCGCCCACGACCGCGCCCACACCATCGCCGTCGCCATCAACTCCGAAAGCGGCCGCGACGATATCGTCACCCCCGGCCACATCTTCCCCCTGGTCGCCCGCGAAGGCGGCGCCCTGGTCCGCGCCGGTCATACCGAGGCCTCGGTCGATATCGCCCGCAAGGCCGGCCTCTACCCCGCCTCGGTGATCTGCGAGATCATGAACGACGACGGCACCATGGCCCGGCTGCCGGACCTCGTCGCCTTCGCCCAGCGCCACAATTTCAAGCTCGGCACCATCGCCGACCTGATCGCCCATCGCCGACGCACCGAGCGTCTGATCAAGCGCGTCCAGGAAGGCGTCTTCGACCACGTCGCCGGCGGCGAATGGAAGCTCATCGTCTATGCCAACACGGTGGAATACCAGGAGCACCTGGCCCTGGTGAAAGGCGACCTCTCCGGCCCCGAACCCGTCCTGGTCCGCATGCACGCCGTCGATCTGCTCGATGACATGACCGGCGGTCCCCACTGGATCTCGGTCCACAACGCCATGAACATGATCGACAAGGCCGGCCGGGGCGCCGTGGTGATGATCCGCGACCACCGCAAGACCGCCCTCTCGGACCGGGTCCGCCAGCTCGCCATGTCCGCCCGGCCCAACGCCGAACTCCGGGATTACGGCATCGGTGCCCAGATCCTGCTCGATCTCGGCGTCAAGGACATGGTCCTGCTCTCCAACCGGCCCCGCACCATCATCGGCCTGGAGGGCTACGGCCTGAACGTGGTCGAGACCCGCCCCATCAACACCAAGGGCCGGGACAAATGAGCACCGAGGATGCCGCTCTGCCCGCAGCACCGCGGGTCGAGGGACCGGCCCCCCACCTCCTGCTGGTCCGTGCCCCCTACTACACGCAGGTCATCGACGGGCTGACCCAGGGCGCCGAGCGCATCCTGCGCGAGGCCGGCGCCACCTTCGAAACCCTCGACGTCGCCGGCGCCTACGAACTCCCCCAGGCCATCCGCCTCGCGCTCCGAGGCGACCGCCGCTTCGACGGCTACGTCGCTCTCGGCTGCGTGGTGAGGGGCGAAACCGACCACTACGACCACATCTGCCGTGAGGCGATCTCCGGCCTGATGCACGTCTCCCTCCAGTTCGGCCTCGCGCTGGGCCAGGGCGTGCTGACCGTCCACCGCCTCGACCAGGCCCTGGCCCGCTCCGGCCGGGACGGCCACAACAAGGGCGCCGAGGCAGCCGCCGCGGCCCTGCTCCAAATCAACGCCGCCCGGCGTCTGGGAGCGTGAGCGTGAACGCCTCCATCGTCATTGCGAGGAGGGCGCGAAGCGCCCGACGCGGCAATCCAGGCCAACCGCACCGGTGCCGGTGATCTAACCTATGGCAAGGAACCCGCCCCGCACCCGAGGCCGCACGGCCTCGCGCGTCGCCGCGGTGCAGGCCCTGTTCCAAAGCGAACAGGCCAGCGAAAACCCCGAGACCGTCATCGATCAGTTCGTCCGCCACCGCCTCGGCCAGTTTCCCGGCTCCGGCGGCTTCGAGGATGGCCGCGTCCCCGAAGCCGAGGTCCCGCTCTTCGCCCGCATCGTCCGGGCGGCTGTGCAGGAGCAGGACACCATCGACCGCATGCTCACCGAGACCCTGCCGGCCGACTGGCCGCTGGCGCGCATCGATCCCGTGCTGCGGGCGCTGATGCGGGCGGCCGGGGCCGAACTCACCATGAGCGACGGTCCGCCTGCGAAGGTGGTGATCAACGAGTACCTCGACGTCGCGCACGGCTTCTTCGCGGGCGACGAACCGCGCCTCGCCAACGGCGTGCTCGACCGCCTGGCCCACCTGCTCCGCCCGGCCGAGTTCGGCGGTACCTAACCCGTCAGCACCCCCGCCACCCGCTCCCGCGTCAGCGGCAGGTCTCGGACCCGAACCCCCAGCGCATGGGCCAGCGCATTGCCGATGGCTGCGGCCGTCGGGCCAATCGTGCACTCGCCCATCCCCAGCGACGGTTCATCCCGCCGGTCCATCAGCTCGCAGGCAATCTCCGGCACCTCGGAAAACCGCAGAATCGGGTAGCTCTCCCAGTCCACCGACACCACGCCTTCCTCAGCCACCCGCACCTGCTCCTTCAAGGTCAGGCTGCAGGCCTGGATGATGCCCCCCTCCAACTGGTTGATCGCGCCGTCCGGATTGATCACCAGCCCGGCATCCGCCGCGCACCAGACGCGCCGCAATCGGATGTCGCGCTCCGCCTCGAGCGCCACCACCACGGCGGCATAGGCCGAGCGGTTCTTGTACTGCCCGAACCCGATCCCCAGCCCCGCCCCCGTTCCCGCCGGACCACGGCGGGACCACCCCGCCATTTCCGCCGCCCGGGCGATCACCGCGCGCGCCCGTGCATTGCCCATCAGCGACAGGCGGAAAGCGACCGGATCATCCCCGCACGCTCCGCCAGCTCGTCCATCATGCTCTCCAGCGCGAAGACGTTGGCCATCGCGCCGAGGCTGCGGAACGCCGAGGTGCGCAGCGGCGGCCGTTGCACCAGGTGCAGGATCACCCGTTTGGCCGGGATGTCGTACAGCGGCAGGCCATTGCGGGTGGCGCCTCCGCCATTGGCCGCAGGCGGTTCGAAGGCACGGGGTGCGGGCGGCGGATCGGGCAGCGCCTCGTGCGCCAGCATGTTGCCGCCCATCGCCGGGCGCTGCACATGGGGTGCGGCCCAGGTCTCCACGGTCCAATCGATCGGCCGGCCGGCGTCGTTCACCACCGCGCGGATCGTCACCACCTGGGCGGCGCCGTAGCGCTCGAAGGCGAACTCCTCCTCGCGGCGCCATTGCACCCGGATGCAGTGGTCCGGGATCTCCTGGGCGATCAGCGCGGCATCCAGCGCCACATCGTCGGCGCCATTGTGCCCGTAGCACCCGGCGCTCTGCGCATGCCGCACGGTGATGCTCTCCGCCGGCCGCCGCAGCACCTTCGCCAAGGCCGCCCGTAGCGGATAGATCGCCTGCGAGTGGCTCCAGACCGTCAGGTGTCCGTTGCGCATCTCCGCCAGCGCACAGGACGGGGCGAGCGCGGCATGCGCCACGTAGGGGCGTGAGTAGGTCGCTTCGACCACCGTGCCCGGGGACGGCCGGCGGCGGCGCCCCGAATCCTGCCGTTCCGCCTCCCGACCCACCAGCCACCCCGCCTCCTGCTCTTCGGGCTGGCTGGCGGCGGGTACCCTCCCAGCTGCGGCAGCTACGGCGGCAACCGCGGCCCGCTGCGCCACCGTCTCATCGGGGCTGACCAGGGCGACGAAACTGCCGAGACGCACGATGCGCAGCTCGCCGCGGGCGGCACGGCCGATGGCGGCTTCGTCCAACGCGACCAGGCGCGCCTCGCGCGAGGGCTGGCGCAGCATGCGGGCGTGCAGCATATCCGGCCGCACCATGTCCTGGATGAACGCGCCCCCGCCCAGCTTGGCCGGCAGATCGATCCGACGGGCCGGCGTGCCCACCACCCGGTAGGCATCGCGCGGCTTGGGGGCGGCCGATCCGTCGGCCTCCCGCGCCAAATCCACTTGCGGCGCGATGGTCCAGTAGTCCTGCCCGGTCGGCTCGCCGCCCCGGAAGAACGCCCCGTCCATCACGGTGATATCCTGCGGCGCGCAGTTCAGCCGCTGCGCCACCCGGTCCAGCATCCGCGCCCGCACCTCGGCGCTGATCAGCCGCACCGAGGCGCCCGAAACCTCGATCGACAGGCTGCTGCTGGTCGAGCCCTCGTCCGGCGCGCGTTCGGTGTCGCCGGAGAGGATGCGGATGCGGCCGGGATCGACCTCGAGCTCCTCGGCGGCGATCTGCACCAAGGCCGTCAGCACGCCCTGGCCGATCTCCACCTTGCCCACGGCCAGCCGGATGCTGCGGTCGGCGGCCTCGAAGGCGAGCCACTGATCGGGCCGAGGGTTGGTGATGACGGAGGCGGGGAGGGTGGTCATGCCGCGACGCTCCGCATGGCGCGGCGGCACGCTGTACCGCCCGAATGATGCGGGCATGGCCCCGCAGCGGCAGAGATTGCGATCCAGCGCCGCGGCGATCTGCTCCCGGCTGGGGTCGGGCGTGGATCCAGCAACGCCTTGGCGCTGATCACCATGCCGGTCAGGCAATAGCCGCACTGCCCGGCCTGTTCCGCGATGAACGCCTCGATCAGCGCATGGTCGGCCAGCGCCTCGACCGTGGTGATCTCGTGGCCTCGAACGTGCCGATCTCGCGACGCAGGAAAACGCCGGCTCGCCATCCAGCAGCACCATGCAACTGCCGCACTGCTCCAGCCCGCAGCCGTAGCGGGCGCCGGTCAGGCCGAGCCTGTTGCGCAGCACGTCCAGCAACGGGGTATCCGGCGCGGCGTCCATCTGCACCGTCCGGCCGTTCACGCGAAATGCGGCATTCGTCAGGCCTTCCAGGGCAGGGACCAGAGGTCGGGATTGCTCAGCCTGGCGGCGAGGGCGTCGGAAATCGCGTCCAGCAGCTTCTCACCCTTGGCGGCGGAGGCCGCCTCGGGATGGCCGATGACGCCCGAGCCGGACCGTGCCGCGATGGTCCGCCAGCGATAGACGCCGGGTTCCGGGTTGGGCGACGGATTGGACCTGGCGAGACCGATGCGATCGGTCGCCACCAGGTCGGGCCGCAGCGCCATCATCATCGCGGTCTCCGCCTCGCAGGCGTGCAGCAAGGCGGTCTGCGCCTCCAGCAGCTCGGCAACCGCGGCTGCGGCGGCGTGCCAGTAGGTGAACTGCACGATCGGCAGCTCGAGCTTCGGCGTGAGTTCGTCGGTGATGGTGCGCAGCGCGTTCTCGTTCCCGCCATGGCCGTTCATCAGCACGATGCGGCGGAAGCCGTGGCGTGCGATGGAGCGGCAGACCCCCTCGATCAGCATGGAGAAGGCCGGGAAATCGAGGCTGATCGTGCCGCCGAAGCTCATGTGGTGCTCCGACAGCCCGGTCCAGAGCACCGGCAGGACCAGCGCATCGTCGCCCCGGGCGGTGATCTTGCGGGCGGTGCGGACGGAAAGCGCCTCGGACAGGCGGGTGTCCACTTCCACCGGCAAGTGCGGCCCGTGCTGCTCCAGCGCGGCGACCGGCACGATCACCATGGCCCCGGTTCGCTGGCGCAGTTCGTCGGCGCGCAGATTCCGCCACTCGACTTCCATGACCCCTCCTCCAGGCTGATCGGCGCTATGGGGCCACGAAACGCCATGCCGGGGAAGGGCGCCTCATCCGCCATACAGTTGCATTCGTAAATAATTCGTTGACACTCTGGGCGCGGCGGCGCTATCGCGAAAATGAGACGATTGGAGAAGAAAGATGTGGCGCGCGGCCGTGCTGGCTTTAGGCCTGGCTGGGCTGGGGGCGACCGCGGCGCCTGCGATGCCGGTGCTGATTTCCGAGGGGCCGTGGTTTCAGGAGCAGGACGCGAAGAATTTCGGTGCGGTGTTCGGCGCGGGCGGCTTTGGGTTTCACAACAGTTTCGCCGGCGCCGATGCGGGCGCCATTTTCAGCTCCGCCGATGGTTTCGTGATGATCGAAGGGGGCGGCGAGTCTCAGATGTGCCGTTCCAGGCCTATCTCACGGCCAATCAGGCCGCGATCCTTGGCTGGGTCGCCGATGGCGGCGTGCTGCTGCTGCAAAGCGCCGGCTGGGATGCGGGCACCTACGGCATCGGCCCCGATGCGCTGGTGCAGGACTGGTACGTCAATGCCAGCAACTGCGGCACCCTGACCGCGGCCGGGGCACAGGTGGTGCAGGGCGAGCCGGCGACGCAGTGCGGGGAGTACCTCGCGCATGATTACGTCACCGGCAGCGGCTTCATCCCGCTGATGATCGGCAGCAACACGGGCGTGCCGATCCTTGGGGAGGCGCTCTATGGCTCGGGGGTGATCCTCTACAGCGGCCTCTCGGATTCCGAGTGGCATATGACGGCCCGGGCCTGATGAACGCGGTGATCGCCGGCGGGGCGCGGCTGCTTCATCCGGTGCCTGAACCCGCCGGTTTGCTGGTGTTGCTCGGCGGCGTGCTGGGCATCTTCGCGGCTCCGCAGATCGGTGTCCGGATCGAGAGTTTGGCCGCTGAGCCAGGCGGCGAAGGCGCGGCTGAACCGTGCCGATCCTTCCTTGTTCAGATGCGAGAAGGAATCCCCGAAGTAGCGATCTGGCCAGTGCGGCAACAGCGGCCCGACGATGTGCAGGTTCGGGTAGCGATCCGCGTAGTGACGCAGATAGGCGCCGAACGCCTCGGCCACCTCCGGCCGTACCGAGCGCCAGGTGCTGTCGTTCATCGGGGTGGCGACGAAATCCACCTCCACGCCATGCGCCGCCAGCATCGCCAGGGTGCGGTCGAAATACCAGTCGAGCACCGGCAGCGGGTGAAACCTGTCGAGATGGCCCTCCATCGCCACCACGTTGTCGCCCGGTGCGATGCCGAAGAAATACTGGCCGCGGCTCCGTTCGGCCCGGCGCAGCCCGGCGATGTTCTCCGGCAGGCGGAGGAACACGGCGCCATGCAGCAGACTGGGGAAATAGAGCGAGGGGAACCGCGCCGCATAGAGCATGGCGCGCAACCGCGGGGCGAGGCCGTCGGTGTGGTGCATGTCGTAGATCGAGGTGTCATGCAGCGCGGTTGACGCCAGGCGCAGCTCCTCCAGATCCGCGAAGGAGAGAAAGCGGTAGGCGACGCTTCGCTCCCAGAACAGATCCGGCTTTACGAAATGGCCGATCCCGAACGAGAGCACGACACGGCGGGGCGGGGAGGGGCACCGCATGGCGCGGCGCAGCGCGACGAACGCCTCGATCGGCTCCCCGCCGCCCAGCGCGAGATTGGTGGTGCGGGTGGCGATCAGCGCCGGCTGGATATCGGCCGCGGCGCGGGAATCGCCGGCGATCACCACGTCGCCCAGATCGCAGGCGGCGAGGAAGCGGGTCTTGGCGAGCCAGGCGGGATATTCGGGATCCAGGAACGCCAGCGGTGCGAAGGCGACGTAGAGCCAGACGAGCGCGAAGGCGCCGGCGCCGATGACGGCTGCCGCGCGGAGAAACCGGTGGGTCTCCGCCACCGTCAAAAGCGGAAATACAGGAACTCGCCCGAGCCGCCGAGCGAGAGGATGCCGAGGCAGGCACCGAGGCCGAATGCCGCGGCCCAGGGCAGGCTCGGCTGCCAGGCGATCCGGCCGGGGACGAGGAGCCCCGCCTGCAGCACCGGCGTGCAGCGATGCATGATCTGCTGGGTGTTGGGGGCGCCCCACACCACCGCGTAGAGCATAGCGATCTGCGCCAGCAGCAGCCATTCCCGCAGGGCGGGCCGGGGGGTGGTGAGACCGTGCAGACCGAGCATGCCGCGAAACACCTCGGACGCGGCGGTGAGCGACGGGGCCCGGAACACGACGGATCCCGCCAGGACGCATCCGTAGGTGAGCGCCACCTGGAGCAATGCGCCGGAGCGCTCGGCCTCTCGCGCCGTGCCACGGAGCATGCGCCACAGGTGGTTCACGATCAGGTAGAGCGCGTGCATGGCGCCGAAGACGAAGAACGTTATCCCGCTGCCGTGCCACACGCCGGCGAGCACGATGGTGACGGTGGTGGGCACCGCGACGAGTTCGGTGAAGCCGGAGATCGATGCGCGGCCCCGCCGGTCAATCCTTGCGCCGCGGGCAAGCCGGCGGCGGGTGAACCACAAGGCCAGCGGGGTGTAGAGATACTGCATCAGGTAGTGGGTCAGGCTGATGTGCCAGCGCTGCCAATAGTCGATGATGTTGCGTGCCTTGTAGGGGGAATCGAAATTGGCCGGGAAGCGGATGTTGAGCATCCGGGCGGCGCCGATCGCCATGTCGGAATAGCCGGAGAAGTCGAAATAGAGCTGCAGGGAATAGCACGTCGCGGTCTGCCAGGCGGCGAGCATGGTGAGCGAGGCCGGGTCGGCGAAGCCGGCGGCGACGGTGGCCGCGAGGGGATCGGCGAGCAGCGTCTTCTTGAGCAGACCGATGATGAAGATGGCGAGGCCGGCGGCGATGTTGTCGGCCGAGGGGCGGAACGTCGCTGGGGCGGCGAACTGCGGCATGATGTCCTGGTGGCGCAGCACCGGGCCGGCGATCAGGTGCGGGAAGAAGGAGATGAACAGCGCGTGCCCCGTGAGGGTAGGCGAGGGTGCGCGTCCGGCGCGGGCATCCACGAGCAGGGCGATCTGGGTGAAGGTGAAGAAGCTGATGCCGAGGGGGAGGGTCGGCGGATGGATGGTGATCCCGATCGCGCCGAGCCAGGCGGCGGCGTATTTGAACCAGGCGATCGTTGCGAGGTTGGCGACGATGCCGAGGACCAGCAGCGCGGTCTGCGGCCGGCCCGTGCAGCGTGCGATGGCGCGCCACAGCAGATGGTTGATGACAAGCGAGCCGAGCAGCAGCGGCAGGAAGCGCGGGTTCCACCAGGCATAGAAGACGAAGGACGCCGCGATCAGCACGACCAGCCCGGTCTGCGGCGAAACGCGTGAGAGCCAGAAGAAGCTGATGACCGCGACCGGCAGGAAGGCCAGCACGAAGACGTAGGAGTTGAAGAGCAATGCCGGGGTTCAGCGGGCCCGGCGCTTCACCTCGATGAGGCGGGCGAGGTCGCCGACGCGTTGCAGCGCGCCGACCTCGGTTGCGGCGAAGGTGATGCCGAAGCGGCACTCCGCCTCCACGATCACCGCGATATGGGCGAGCGAATCCCAACCCGGCACGTCCCGCGCGGTGGTTTCCTCGGTCAGGGTGAGGGAGGGATCGTCGAGCACGGTGCGAAGGATGTCGGCGAGTTCGACCATCACCGGGGTGGGCGTGCGAAGCTCGGTCTGCATGAGGCCCCTCCTGCATCGGCATGCAGGTTTTAAGGGCCGACTGCTTAGAAAAGGGTTAAGCGGGCCCTTCAGGCGTGGCCGGCGGCCTCGCTGAGCAGCAGCGGATCGATCTTGAGCACCGCCATGGCCTGGCGCCATTTCGCATCGTGGTCGGAGCTGAACACCAGGGTTTCATCGGCCGGGCCGGAGAGCCAGGCGTTCTGGACCATTTCCGCCTCTAGCTGACCGGGGCCCCAGCCGGCGTAGCCGAGCGCCAGCAGTCCCTGGCGGGGGCCGCCGCCCCCGGCGATGACCTTGAGCACGTCGAGGCTGGCGGTGAGGGCGAGCTCGTCGGTGACCTTGAGGCTGCCTTCACCGGTCCAGTCGGTTGTATGCAGGACGAAGCCGCGACCGTGGTCCACCGGTCCGCCGGCACACAACCGGATGCGTCGCGCCGGCGGGACGGGGGCGATCTTAAGCTGGCGCAACAGATCGTCGAAGCTGGGTTCCGCGAGCGGACGGTTGAGGATCAGCCCCATCGCACCCTGTGCGGTATGGGCGCAGACATAGATCACGGCCTGGGCGAAGCGAGGATCGGCCATCGCGGGCATGGCGATAAGCACTTGGCCAGTGAGGAAGGCGTCGGGTTCGACCGAGGCGGACATAGGGCGGTATCTGGTTCTGCCCCCGCAGCGCTGCAAGCGGCGGGTGGCGTGACTCCCCGGAGGAGCTTCAGTAGTGTCCCGGCTCGCAACGACAGAGGACGGGCGATGACGATCAAGGTGGGTGACGCGATTCCCAGCATGACGCTGACGGAGGCCACGGCGAACGGTCCGAAAGAGGTTTCGACCGATTCGATCTTCAAGGGGAAGAAGGTCGTCCTGTTCGCGGTGCCGGGCGCGTTTACCCCGACCTGCAGTGCCAAGCACATGCCGAGCTTCGTGCAGAACATTGATCGGCTGAAGGCGAAAGGCGTGGACACCGTTGCGTGCGTGGCGGTGAACGATGCGTTCGTGATGAATGCGTGGGCGAAGGATCAAGGCTCGGCCGGGAAGGTGGTGATGCTGGCTGACGGGTCGGGCAAGTTCACCAAGGCGCTGGGGTTGGAGCTTGACCTGAACGCACGGGGCCTGGGCACGCGGAGCCAGCGGTATGCCCTGGTGGCCGAGGACGGCAAGGTGACCCATCTCGGGGTCGAGGCAGCGGGCGATTTCAACGTCAGCAGCGCCGAATCGGTGCTGGAGCACTTGTAGGGGGTGTTACGGCGCGGCTCCGGTCAGGCGGGGCCGTGCATCAGTATCCGATTTGATGGGACAAATGCTCGCGCCAGCCGCGAGATGATCCGGGGGTGACCGGCTTGCCGGTTTCCTCGTCGAGGATTTCAGGCTCGGCGTTGACGTCCTGCTGGACGATGTTTCGCACTGCGGCCTCGGCCTCCTGCTGGGTGGCGAAGGTAGCGGTTGTGTCGCCGTTGACCCGGACGCTGTAGCGCATGCGATGCCTCGTTCGGTTTGGACCTGGCAACGCGGCGGGCGGGTTCGGGTTCGGGCCGAGATTCACGGGCGGGCGGCGGATCAAATCCGGGGCGGGACGAATTCACGACGGCGGGACCGCCGCTGGCCGGCCCCGTTCGTGGCGCTTCGATGGTTTGTGAGGGTGGTTCAGGGTGGGCCGGTGGCGGCTGCCAGCGTGGCGGCGGCCGTGGGGGTTGGGAGAGGGAATTTCCAGACTTCCGGCAGCTTCGTGCGGACGAAGGGAACATTGACCACAGCGGAATGGCTGGCGTGGATCCGCTTCGTGGCGTCCTTCCACAGGGCGGGGAAGCTGCCGCCATGCTCGGTGAGAGCGCATGCGATGTCGTTCCATAGCCCGTCGGCCGGGACGATGCCGAGATTGCTGCAGATTTCGAGGAAGACGGCGTGGACCGGACGAGTGCGGAGCTGCTCGGCGATTTCCTCGGCTGTGGGGATGGTGAGGGAGTCCGGGTCGGTCGGCTGCGGCGCCTTGGGCCGCGAGGTGCGCGGCTTGCTCGGGGCCCTCGGGCTGGAGGGCTTACTCGGTGTCCCTTGGGGCGTGCGCACCGGCTCGGGCCGGCCGAGGCGGAGGAGGAGCTTGGCTTCCAGCGCGACGGCGAGCCTCAGGGCGCGGGTGATGCGGGCGAGGATGAGGGCGACGGTGAAGGTGCCGAAGCGGAATCCGACATCGTGGACGGTCTTGGCGGAGGGATTGCCGCGCAGGGAGACGGTGAGTGTCTTGCCGAAGACGATGAGGGTGCGGACGAGGCGGAGCAGGCGGGGGGTGCCGGTGGCTGTGGGGTCGGATAGAGGGGGTGGCCGGTCCTGAAGGGGAACGGGGCAGCGGGCTGGCTCGGCGGTGTTTGCCGGGGCGGTCACGAACGGAAAGAGAACACAAGCGGGGCCGGATGTCAAGGAATTTCTTCCTGGGAATTTCTTCCTGGGGCCTCTTTCATAGCGGGCTGAAGCCGGCGTGGAGGGGGGCTGCGGGTATGTGGACAACGCTGGGGCGTTGTCCACCCACAGCCACTGCAACAGCAGGACGATGTGGTTTGTAGTGGAACCTGAAGGAAAACACGACGACGGCGGAGGCGCGTGAAGGCTGGGGTTGTCAGTACACCTCGAGTTCCGGCATCGGGCGGTTGTCGCGGATGCGTTCGTAGCCAAGCGGGGTGAGGTCGAGGGTTTGTGTAGGTGCCGAAACGGACGAGTTCGGAAACTGCGCGGCCGGTGGCGGGGCCGTGCTGCACGCCGTGGCCGGAGAAGCCCGCGGCGAAGATCAGGTTCGGCATGTCGGGGTGCAGGCCGATGACGGCGTTGTGGTCGAACAGGCACATGTCGTAGTGGCCGGCCCAGGCTCGTGTCATTCGTAACTGCTCGAGCGCGGGAATGCGATGGGCGAGCTTGGGCCAGACGTTTTCCTCGAGCAGGTGGAGATCGGGGTCGAAGTCTTCGCCGGGATCGGGATCGTCTTCGGGCGGGGGTGAGATGCCGCAGATGAAGGTGTCGCCTTCGGGTCTGATCCAGGCGCCGGTGGTGTCGAACATCAGCGGCTTGTCGGCGGTGTCGAGCGGTGTTTTGATCACGAAGACGGTGCGTTTGCGGGGTGCGATGGGCAGCTTGATGCCGGCGGTCGCGGCAACGCGTCCGGCGTGGCGGCCGGCGGCAATGACGACGTGGGATGCGGCGATGCGCTCGCCTTTCGTGGTGCGGACGCAGGTGGCGCGATTGCCATCGAGTTCGATGGAGGTCGCTTCGTCGGCAACGTAACGGGCACCGCGCGCGATGGCGTCCTGCTTGACGCTTTGCAGCAGGGAGTAGGCATCGAACCAGCCTTCGTCGGCGAGGCCGAGCGTGGCGCAGGCGACATCGGACGTGTTCAGCCAGGGGAAGCGATCGGCGACGGCGCGCGGGCCTTCGAAGAGTGCGACCTTGGCGCCTTCGGCAAGCTGCATGTCGCGGTTGGCCTTGAGCTGGGCCGCGCCGGCTTCGCCGGCGAGCACCAGGTAGGCGCGGCGGACCAGACTGACACGTTCGGCGCGTTCGCAGAGGAAGTGCGAGCCGAAGCGCGACATATGCAGGTTCACCGCGGCCGAGAATTGCTGGCGGAAGGATGCGGCGGAGAGCGTGGTGGAGGCGAAGCGGTAGCTGGGGTCGCGTTCGAGAACGACCACGGGATGGTGCGGCGCGAGGAAGTACGCGGTGCAGGATCCCATGATCCCTCCGCCGATGACGACGGCCGGTTCCATTCTTAACTTGCCCTTTCGGCGGCCCAGCGTGTGAGTATGGCGCATCCGGCGGCGAAGTCCTCCATGCGCATGGCCTCGTGCGGATTGTGACTGCCGTTCTGGTTGCGCACGAACAGCATGCAGGCGGGAATGCCGGCCTGGATGAAGGCCGCGGCGTCGTGGCCTCCGCCGGAGGGCATGCGGCGATAGGAAATGCCGAGGGTTTCGGCGGCTTTGGCGAGTTCGTCCTGGATGGTGCTGTCCATCAGGCTCGGCGTGCTGGTGCTTTCAGGGCCGAGATCGAAGGTGACGCCGCGGCGCGATTCGATATCAGGGACGAAGCGGTGCAGCGCGTCGAACATGGCGTCCACGCTGTGTGGCTGCACGCTGCGGACGTCGAGCTGGAAGACGGCTTCGCCGGGGATTTTGGTGAAGCCCGCGGCTTCGGTGGTGGCGAGGACGCAGAAGGTGCAGACGAGCTGGTGGCCTTCGGTTTCGAGACGCTCCCAGTGGTCGTCGAGGCGGGTGGCGAGTTCGGCGAGGGCGATCGCGGCGTCGCGGCGATAGCGCCGGGGGGTTGCGCCGGAGTGGTTGTATTCGCCGGTGACGCGGCCGGCGCGGAGGCGGCGGGAGCCGGGGATGCCGGTGACGATGGCGACCGGAATTTGTTCGCTGTCGAGCACGGGGCCTTGCTCGATGTGGAGTTCCACGTAGGCGGCGGTGTTCCGGGGCGTGAGCCACGCATTGCCGGCGCGCACCCAGTCGGGGTCGAAGCCCTGGGTCGCGCATGTGGTCGGCGAGGTTTGTCCCGGTATCGAGTCGTTTGATCGCAAGCGATTCGGGCGGCAGGCGACCGAGCGCGGCGTTGCTGCCGGGATAGGAGGTGGGGAACCAGGCGCCGGCTTCCTCGGCGCGGATGGCCATGACGGTGATGTCGCGTGCGGGGACGAAGCGGGCGGCGCGCATGCCGGCGACGGCGGCGAGCCCGGCGAGAACACCGGCGGCGCCGTCGAAATTGCCGCCGCACGGCGACGGAATCGAGGTGACTGCCGAGCACGATGCGCGGGTGCGGCGCGATCGGTGCCGGGAAGGGTGAGGTAGAGGTTTCCCGCCGGGTCGGTTGCCGGTTCCAGGCCGACCGAGAGGGCCGCGTTTTTCACCAGGTCGTGGGCCTTCTGCTCGCCGGCGCCGTAGGCATCGCGGGTGACGCCGAGGCCGTCGGAGGTGGCTTGCTTCAGTTCATCGAACAGGCGGGATGCGAGGGCGGTGTCAGGCTGGAGGTTGCTGCGCATCGGCGCAGCGTGGCGTCCTGGCGCGGCTTTCGCAACCCGGCATGCGCGGCGTAGAAGGGCGGGATGAAACATCGGCTGGTTGTGGCGGCGCTTCTGGCGCAGGACGTGGTTGCGCGGGCGCGAGCGGAGTTCGATGCGCTGGTGCACGAGGGCGATGACGATATGACGCCCGACGAGGTGATCGCGGCGGCTCGGCGCCACGAAGCGGAGGCGATTGTCTTCACCAATACGTTGCCGCTGAGCGCCGGGATGATCGCGCAACTGCCGCCAAGCGTGCGGGTGGGGGCGACGAGCAGCGTCGGTTACGATCACATCGATGTGGCGGCGGCGAAGGCGGCCGGGTCTGGTGGTTTCAAACACGCCTGGCGTGCTGACCGACTGCACGGCGGATTTCACCATGATGCTGTTGCTGGGTGCGGCGCGGCGTGCGTACGAATACGACCGGATCATGCGTGACGGATGGCGCCGGCGGATCGGCCAGGGGGACCTGCTGGGTGTGCGCGTGAGCGGCAAGCGGCTGGGGATCGTGGGGTTCGGGCGGATCGGGCGTGCGGTGGCGCAGCGGGCGCGGGGTTTCGGGATGAGTGTGCTGTACCATCAGCCTCGGCGGGTGGATGCGGATTTGGAGGCGGGCGCGAGCTATTTCGAGCGGCTGGAAGACATGTTGCCGTCGTGTGATTTTCTGTCGGTGCACGCGCCGGCGAAGCCGGAGACGAACCGGCTGATCGGGCGGGAGGTGCTGGCGCGCCTGCCGCGTGGCGCGGTGCTGGTGAATGTCGCGCGCGGGGCGCTGGTGGATGAGGATGCGCTGTATGAGGCGCTGAGATCGGGGCAGCTTTACGCGGCGGGGCTTGATGTGTTCCGGTCGGAACCGGATTACGACATGCGCTTCGCGGCGTTGCCGAACGTGTTGCTGAGTCCTCACGTGGGCAGCGCGACGGTGGAGACGCGAAACGCGATGGGCTGGCGCGCGCTGGATAATATCAGCGCGGTTCTGAATGGGGGGCAGGCGCTGGATCCGCTGTGGGGGTAGAAAGAAACGGAACGGTGGGGAATCGTTCTGGGCTGTAGGCCTGGATCGCCACGGCCCGCTGCGCGCGCCTCGCGATGACGAGGTGGGTCGCTTGCGAACTCGCGTGCTTCGCAGTGAGGGGGGGAGCGGGTGATCGCGGGCGCGTCAGCTTGCATTCCACACGATCGGTCGTAACCGAAGTCAACGGGATGGGGCCGACGTAGAAGACCAGATCACGCAGGCTGAACGGTGCATCCACGGCGGGCGGACCACCGCCGGGCGGGCTTTGCGCCACGAGAGAGAGGACGGCTTTTGCCGCGAAGGCAGCGTCGTTGCTCATGACGCGGCGGGCGGCGAGTGCATCGAGTGCCTGGGCGTAGCCGGTGAGCACGGCGTGCCCGGAGGCGGTGGGCTGAAGGTTTGCGTCGAGGCGGGCGGTTCCGGTTACGGCGGCATCGAGGGCGCCCCATCGCAGGTTTGCCTGACTGACCTGCAGCTCGCCGTTGGCGGACTGCCAGGCGCGAACCAGTGTCGCGAGCGGGGCCGGCGCCTGCGGCGTGGCGGTCAGTGTCGCGGTTCCGTCGAGGTGGGCGATGCGCGGCCCCAGCGGCCAGGTTTGCGATGGGGGAAGCTCGATTCCGTCGGCTTCGATATGTGTCCTCGTGTCCGGCCGGGTCTGGAAGATCGCAAGAGCGATTTCGCCAGCGCCGAGGCCGTTATCGGGCACATGGAGCTGATTCACCGTCAGCGTGGCGATGGGGGCTCCGGCCGGAGGACGAAACGGCAGGTCCAGCGTAAAGTCGTGTGTGGTGAAACCATGGCGCAGGTTGCCGACCAAGCCGGCCTGCTGCTCGCCGATGGCGGCGATGGCCAGATGGTCAGGGTGGAAGAGGCTCCAGGTTCAGTCTCAAGCGTTCGGAGTGCCACACGGGTGCGCCAGCACCCGGGCCGGAGATGGTGAAGTCGGGCACGTCCAGGGACGCGAAGCGGGGCCAACCCGTTCTGGACGGTGCTGCGAAGGCGACGGACCAGCCCTGTGACCTGGCCGTCTCTGCCCAGGCCTCGAAATTGGTCTGCAGGCGCCTGGACAGAAGCTGCTGGGCGGCGGTGAGCCCGGCCACGATCAGGATGACGGCGAACAGGCCGAGGATCAGGATCCGGCGCGCCACCGCGTCCGTCCGACGGGTTTCGGGCTGACATCGAGATCGTTGCAGATTGGCTGTCCCCAGGCGTCGCCGGAGGGGCTGACTCCACCCGATCCGGACGAAATGTACAACGATCTCATATCATTATCTTGCGAGGTTCGATTCCGCTGGGAGGGTCTGTGCGGCTTGACCCACAGAGTTGTCCACAGGCCCCGGAAGCGGTTGGTGAAAGAGCTGGTCGAGGTGGCTCATGATTCCGCTGCGGTCCAGGTCCGGCGGAAGGGGTGGGCGGATGGCGATGTGAATGACACCGGGGCGTTTCAGAAACGAGCGGCGACCCCAGCATCGGCCTGAATCGGTGAGGACCGGGACGACCGGCAGGTGCGCGTGGAGCGCCATGGCGGCGATGCCTGGATGGAGCGGCAAGGGATTGCCGGGAGCGGGCGCGGGTGCCTTCCGGGAAGATGACGACGGCGCGACCTTCGCGCTTTGCCCGCTCGGCCTCTTTCATCAGGTGACGGATGGCGGAGGCGCCGGCCTGGCGATCCACGACGATCATGCCGGATGGCCGGATCATGCTTCCGAAGAACGGGATGCGGGTCAGCTCGCTTTTCACCACGTAAACGGCGTTCGGCAACAGCGTCAGCCACACCACGGTGTCGAAGGCCGATTGGTGGCGGGAGGCGATCAGCGCTGCTCCGTCGGGCAGATACTCCATGCCGCTGACTTCCAGCCGGATGCCGCAAATCCTGTGCAAGCCGGCGACGACGAGACGGGCCCAGAGGCGGGGGATGCGGAAGGTGCTGGATGGGACGATAAATCGCGATGCGGCGCCGATGGTGGCCAGGACCAGTCGTCAGGGCGAAGAAATATGCGTTGAAGAGGATGGACCGGAGCAGGATCACGGGTGGCGTGCCGAGGCTGCCGCCACGGTGAGAACGGGGCGCGGCGGCGGTGCGAGGGACGGCAACCCGACGAGCGTGCCGAGGTATTTCAGATATTCTTCGGAGAGCAGGCGCAGCCTGGTTGTCGGGGCCATGGTTTCTGCCGGAAAGACCGGGGCTGGGTAGAATACGAGGTGGGGCAGGGCGCGGCGCATTTCGAGCATGGCGCGCGGCATGTGGTAGAACGCCGTGACAAGAATGATGGAATGAATGCCGTTAGCGGATGCCCAGGCGGCGGTTTCGGCGGCATTTCCATGGGTCGAGGCGGCGCCGCGGCCAAGCGTGACGTGGTCCGCAACATCATGCACCGAGACCCTGGCGGGGTCGGTGAGTTCATGCAGCCCGGCGCCTCCGCCGATGCCGGTGACGAGCATGTGGTCCGCCCGTCCGCCGGCGAGGAGGTGGAATGCGGCGGTGACCCGGTCGGCTCCCCCGGTGAGAGCGACGATCCCATCGGCGTGGACGGGAAGCGGAGGCGTCCGCTGGGTCGCCCGGACAAACCAGACGAAGCCGGCGGCACCGGCGAGCAACACGATGCCGGACAACAAGGTGACGAACCGGCGAAGCCGGTGTCCCGGACGGAGTCGGAGCGTCATGGCAGGCGTCGAATCCAGGTGCGTACAGTTGCCTGCGCAGTGAGCCAGCCAATGACGCCGGATACCAGGGGGAGGCCGGCGAGCACCATCCAGAGGCCTGGCGGCAGCAGCGTCAGGACGTCGGTTGTGTCAGGCGCTCCGGAAAACGGGGCAGCGATGCGGGCAAGGGCCAACAAGGCTGGAAGGGCGGTGAGCGCGCCGAGGGTTCCTCCGATCGTGGCGAGCGATGCGGCGCGGGCGGCGAATCGGGCGGCGATATAGGAATCGGTGGCGCCCAGGCCGTGGACGATGTCGATGGCGTCTCGACGGGATGCGAGCCCGCCGCGGGTGGCGACCGTGATCACGGTAGCGGAGACGGCTGCGACGATGAGCAGCATGAGTGCGGCACAGGCCTGCAGGCTTCTGACCAGGCGTGCAAGGCGCTTGGCCCAGACCTCCTCCTGCTCCAGCAGGGTGCCGGGCGCCGCGGCCAGGAGTTCGTTGCGGAGCGAGGCCAGGTTGGGCGGCGGATCGTCCAGCCGCACCGTGATGACCGCGGGGAGGGGCAGATCAAGCTGCTGGGAGTCGGCCCCCAGCCACGGGCGCAGCAGCGTGTCGAGTTCTGCCGGCGAGAGCCGGTGCGCGTCGGTGACGCCCTGCGTCCGCCGGAGGAGAGTGAGGACCCGATCGGCGCGGGCCTGCTGCTCGGGTTGCGGGACCTGGACGGTGAGCGATGCAGCGGCGCCGGTCTGCCAGTCTCGCGCGAGGGAGGCGGCTCCTGTCCAGCCGCCGATTGCCAGGGCGGCGAGAAAGGCCATTGCGGCGACCAGGGCCGGCAGCATGCGGTCGGCGAGCGCGTGACGGAGGCCGAGGTCGTCGAAGCCGATGGGACGCAGCAGGTGGCGGCGGGACACTTTCTAGGTCTCGGCGGCCATCCGGCCGCGGGCGGTCTCGGCGGCCATCCGGCCGCGGGCGGTCTCGGCGGCCATCGGGCGCGGGCGGTCTCGGGGCCACGGGCCGTGGCGGCGGCGACCCGGCCGTGGACAAGCCGGAGGACGGGGGCGGCATGGCCGGCGAGGAGCGCCTGGTTGTGGGTGGCAACGATGACGGTGGTGCCGAGGCGGTTCATCTCCTTGAAGAGCTGCATGAGACGGGCGGCCTGGACATCATCGAGATTGCCGGTGGGTTCGTCGGCCAGGAGGAGGCTGGGACGAATGACGACGGCCCGGGCAATGGCGACGCGCTGCTGCTCCCCGCCGGAGAGTTGGGGCGGGCGGGCATGGGCCCGTTTGGCGAGTCCGACCCAGCGCAGCATTTCGGTGACGTCGGCGCGGATCTGGCCTTCCGGGCGGCCGGCGAGGCGGAGCGGCAGAGCCACATTGTCGTAGGCGGAGAGATGCGAGAGCAGGCGGAATTCCTGGAAGACGACTCCGATGCGCCGGCGCAGGGGGGGCAATGCGCGACGCGACTGGGACGCGACATCGGTACCGAGCAGTGTCAGGCGGCCCCTGGTTGGGCGGAGCGCGAGATACAACAGCCGGAGCAAGCTGGTCTTGCCGGCTCCCGAGGGGCCGAGCAGCCAGCGGAAGCCGCCCTCGGGAACGGAGAAAGTGATATCCCGCAGCACCTCGGCGGCGCCGTAGCTCAGCCCAACTTCCTCGAATCGAATCATGTGCCATTGATATAGTCGGGTTCCGCGGCGGGCCGGGTGAGTTTTTGTTCGCCGCCCCGGATGGCGAGGTGCGGTCGTGCTGTGGCTCGCGCTTCTCTGCCATCGGAGGGATTTGCTCTGAGTATCCGATTTAGCGGCGAAGCGCGGTCACGCTGTGACTCACGCTTCTCTGCCATCGGAGGGATTTGCTCTGAGTATCCGATTTAGGCGGCGAAGCGCGGTCACTCTGTGACTTACGCTTCTCTGCCATCGGATACTCGCGTTAGAAGTGCGCGGACGCTCACGCAAGCTCGAGGAGACCATGCGGATCACGTGCCCGGACTGCGGTGCGCACTACGAGGTGCCGGAGAGCAAGCTGGCCGGGCGCAAGGCCGTTCGGTGTTCACGGTGCGGGGCGGACTGGTCGCCGCTGGGGGAGGAGGAGCCGGAGCCGGCGTCTCCCCCGCCTTCGCAGATGATGGCACGGCTGGAATCGGTTGGGGTGCCGGAGCCCGAGATGGCCCCGGAGGCCGAACCGACGGTGCCCGTCCCGATCGAGATAGAGCCGGAGCCTCCGCCCGGAGGCTTCACGGCGATGCAACGGCTGGCGCAGGCGGCGGAGCCGCCTGGCCCATCCATATGGTTGCGACTGGCCTGGGCGATCAGCGTGGTTCTGCTCGTGGCGCTGCTGTGGAGTGCGTTCAACTGGCGCGCGGACATCATGCGGGTGTGGCCACCGAGCATGCGGGCCTATGCGGCGTTTGGTTTGACGCAGGCGGGGCGGTAGGACGACATGCACCGCGTGGTTGGGGGGTGCTGATCGCGTGTGCGCCATTGGGCGAGATTGCCGCGTCGGGCGCTGCGCGCCCTTCCCGCAATGACACGGCCGGCGCGGCCCGTGACGCGCTCGCGATGGATCGCGGGGGCTGGGCGGGCGCCCGAATGACGGTTCCACGGTGCGGTTCGCCTGGGTCGCCACGGCCCGCTACGCGGGCCTCGCGATGACATTTTGCTGCGCGGGCAGTTGAGGACGGCAGGCACGGCGTGGTCGGGGGGCTTGATCGCGTGTGCGCCATTGGGCCGAGATTGCCGCGTCGGGTGCTGCGCGTTCTTCCCGCAATGAGCCGGCAGGCTCGGCCCGTGACGCGCTCGCGATGGATGGCGGGGGCTGGGCGGGCGCCCGGATGACGGTTCCGCGGTACGGTTCGCCTGGGTCGCCACGGCCCGCAACGTGGGCCTCGCGATGGCATCTCTGGTGCGCGGGCAGTGGGTTTAGGACGGCAGGCAGGGCGTGGTCGGGGGGCTTGATCGCGTGTGCAATGACATGGCAGGGCAACGCAGGCGGTTCCAGTCAAGCGCGATCTGCTCTAGGACCGGGGTATGTACCAGCCCGAGGCTTTCAGGGAGGACCGGATCGAGGTCCTGCAGCAGACGATCCGGCAGTCGAGGCTCGCGACGCTGGTCACACTGCACTCCGACGGCATGGTGGCGAGCCATGTGCCGCTGCTGCTGGATGAATCTCCGGGGCCTATGGAACGTTGCTCGGCCATCTGGCGCGTCCGAACCCGCAGGCCAGGGGGGTCGTCGCGGGATTGGACGCACTGGCGATCTTTCAGCCGATCGAAGGGTATGTGACGCCGTCGTGGTATGAGACGAAGCGGGACACCGGGAAGGTGGTGCCGACCTGGAACTACGTCGCGGTTCACGCCTATGGGCCAATCTGCTTTTTTCATGAGCGTGACCGGCTGCTGGAGGTAGTGACGCGTCTGACGCAACGGGAGGAGGGCCGAAGGGAGGCGCCGTGGGGCGTATCCGATGCGCCGGCGGCGTATATCGACGGGATGCTGAAGGGCATCGTGGGATTTTCGATCCCGATCACGCGGATCGAGGGCAAGTGGAAGATGAGCCAGAACCGGCCCGAACCCGACGTGGCGGGGGTGATCGAGGGATTTCGGGCCGAGGGACGGGGGGATCTGGCGCAAGCCGTTGCCCTCGCAACGGGTCATGGACACGATTTTCAAGGGTGATCTGCAGAGCCGGTCCGGGCGGCTGATCGCCTGGATCGACGCGCTGCTGATCGACCACGGGGTGTTTCGGCTGGGTTTCGCCAATCTGGCAGAGGTAGCTCCGGGGCGGTTGTATCGCGCCAATCATCCGACGCCGGGACGGCTGGCAACTCTGACCCGTCGGCTGGGCATCCAGACGCTGATCAATCTGCGCGGGCAGGCCAATAACGGGTCTGATGCGTTGTCGCGCGATGCGGCGGCGCGACTGGGACTGGATTTCGTGGACATGGCGCTGGAGAGCCGGGGGGCGCCGCAGCGCGAGCGGATCCTGCGCCTGCACCGGATTTACGAGACGATGCGTCAGCCGGGGTTGATCCACTGCAAGTCCGGGGCGGACCGGGCCGGTTTGGCGGCTGGCTTGTTCATCCTGCTGGATGGCGGCACGGCCAAGCAGGCGCTGCGCCAGCTTTCGTGGCGTTACGGGCACGTGCGAACCTCCCGTACCGGGATTCTCGACGCGTTCTTTCTTCGGTATGCGCGGGACGGTGAGGGGCGCAAACCGTTCCTGGAGTGGGTGCGCGAGGATTACGACGAGGCGGCGCTGCGGCGAGATTTCCACGCCAACGGCCTGGCCAGCTTCATCGACGAGCGGCTGCTGCATCATGAATGAGATGGACCTGTCGGAGGCCATCGAGGAACTGCCGGTCACGGCGTGGGAGGGACCGTTCAGGTACGGATGAGCAGGAACGAGCGCTGAGAGCATTGGAGGGGGGAAAGGTGGTGTTCCTGCCGAGGCTCGCGTTCACCGTGACCGCTTCGGAGGAGAGATTCCTGCGGCCCGATGCGGCCGGCGGCGAGCGCAAGAATATCAGCCTGGATCCCGCGACCGGAACGCTTTCGAATGCGGCGCTTTCGCGAGAGGATGCGGCGGGGCTCGGGGCGATGATCGAGCGCTTCGGCAAAGCGGCGACCGACCTGCTGACCGGGCTCATTCCCCGCTATGGCAGCTTTCTAGGGCGCGCGCGTACCAGTTTCCGGCCGGTGGAGATCAGCGGGCGGAGCTATTCGCCGCGGCATGATGACCGACGGCTGCACGTGGATGCGTTTCCCACCAGGCCGCTTCATGGGAACCGTATCCTGCGGGTGTTCTCCAACGTCGCAGCGGACGGAAGCATGCGCTGCTGGGACGTGGGCGAGCCGTTTCCGCGTTTTGCCGAAGCGTTTCTGCCCCGACTGCGCCGGCGGGTTCCCGGAGAGAGTTGGGTGCTGGCGCGTCTGGGCCTGACGAAGGGCCAACGGTCAGCCTACGATCAGATCATGCTGGGTCTGCACGATGCCGCGAAGCAGGATGAGCGGTACCAGGCGTCGTGCTGGAAGGTGCCGGTTTCCTTTCCGCCGGGAACGAGCTGGATGTGCTTCACCGACCAGGTGCTGCATGCGGCGCTGTCCGGGCATTGCGCGCTGGAGCAGACGTTCCATTTGCCGATCCGTGCGATGGCGGAGCCCGCCCAGGCGCCGCTTCGGGTGCTTGAACGGCTGAGCGGCCGCCCGCTGGCGTGATGGCTGATGCCGCGCTCGATCTGGCGCTGGTGCTGGCGATTGATACGTCGGGCAGTATCAGCAACGAGCGGCTGGCGATGCAGATCAACGGGTACGCCCAGGCGTTCCGAGAGGAGGACCTGATCCGGGCGGTGCAAACCGGGGTAAATCGCCAAATCGCGGTGACGTTCGTGATGTGGGGCGAGTATCAGCGGCAGTACCAGGCAGTGCCATGGACGGTAATTGCCGACCAGGCGAGCGCGGCGGGGTTTTCCGAGGCGATCATGCGGGCGGAGGCGCCGACACCCGGGTGGACCTCGATCAGCGGCGCGCTTTTGTACTCGACACGGCTGTTCGCGACGGTTCCCGGGGGGGCCGATCGGCGGGTAATCGATATTTCCGGTGATGGGACGAACAATGACGGGCCGCCGCCGGCGGGGGCACGCGACGCCGCTGTGGCGGAGGGGATCACAATCAACGGGTTGCCCATTCTGGAGGTAGAGCCGGATCTGGACCGATATTACCGCGACGAGGTGATCGGCGGGCCGCATGCCTTCCTGATCGTGGCGCGGGACCGGGGGAGTTTTGCCACCGCGGTGTTGCGCAAACTGCTCGCAGAAGTTGCAGGCGTCGTGGCGAATCGCTTAGTCACGTAGCTCGCGTTCTTGGAGCCGTCATGCCGACATTCACACCGGAGAAGTTGCGCTCGATTGCCGGACTGATCGTCCGGCGGATGGGCAGCGACGACGCAGAAACACAGGAGGTGGCCGACCATTTGGTGCGGGCGAATTTGGCCGGCCATGACAGCCACGGGGTTGGCATGCTGCCGGCGTATGTGCGGCTGTTGCGGGACGGTCTGCTGGTGCCGAACCAGACACCGGAGACGGTGGTGGATTTCGGCGCGCTTCTGGTGCTGGACGCGCGCCGCGGCTTTGGCCAGCGGATGGCGGCGGAGGCGGTTCGGCAGGCAATTGCGCGGGCGCGGGATATGGGGGCGTGCGTGCTGGGATTGAGGAACAGTTCGCATATCGGGCGGGTGGGCACGTATGGTGAGCAGGCGGCGCAGGCGGGGATGGCCTTCATCGCCTATGTGAACGTGGCCGATCACAGCGACATCTCCGCGCCGTATGGCTGCGGGGAGCCGCGCCTCGGGACCAATCCGTTCGTAACCGCGGTACCGGGGGCGGAGGCGCCGGTTGTATTGGACATGGCGACGACGACGATTGCCGCCGGGAAAGCCCGAATTGCCCGCAACAGGGGCGTGGCCGTGCCGGAGGGCTGCCTGATCGACGCTGACGGTCGTCCGACGGTCGATCCGACGGGGTTCATTGACGACCATCTGGGCGCGCTGCTGACGTTCGGCGGGCACAAGGGATCCGGATTGGCGGTGATGTGCGAAATCATGGCGGGCGCGTTGGCAGGCGGAAAGCGCGCCGGGGAGGCATACGAGGGTGGCATTCTGAACAGCTTGTTCGCCGTGGTGGTGGATGTTTCACGGCTGGGGTCGTCGGCGGGGATCGCGCAGGCGGTGGAGGCGACCCGGGCACATGTGCGGTCGGCTCGGGCGGCGCCGGGGTTTCAGGACGTTCTGCTGCCCGGTGATCCGGAGCGGCGGTCAGAGCGCGAGCGGGCAGAGGGCATTCCGGTCGATGAGCGAAGCTGGTCGCAGATCGAGGAGGCGGCGGCCCAGTTGGGGATCAGCTCGACGGAACTGTCGGGGGCCAACGTGTAAGCGCGCCGGGACCACGGATGGGCGGTTGGTGTCGGCGCTTCGTCGTCCGTCAGTTCGTAACGAGTTCCAGTTCCAGCGTGGCAGGGGTCTGACCGACCGCGGCGAACAGCGCGCCGTAGGGCGGGAGGATGGCCTGGCCCTTATTGATTTCCGAGGTGAAACCGGAGGCTGGCAGAGGCGCCACATCGCGGAAGCTGTGGAGCGATACGGGAACGGCGCGGTCAGCCAGATTGAAGACCGCCAGGACACGGTCCGCATCGTGGGTACGGATGAAGCCGATCAATGGCTCGTCGAACGCGAGAGGCTCCAAAGAACCATGGAGCAGGGCGGGCTGCGAGCGGCGCCACCGGAGGAATTGCCGGTAATGGTGGAGCAGCGCCTGCGGATCATTCTCCAGCAGACGGACTGCCCGCTCCTGGTGCGGTTTGGGGACGGGCAGCCATGGTTCGGCGGCCTGGGTGAAGCCGGCGGACGGTGCGTCAGGTTCCCAGGGCATGGGGGTTCGGCTGCCGTCGCGGCCACGGAATTCGGGCCAGAAGGCAATGCCGAAGGGATCGCGCAACTGCTCGATCTGCAACTCGGCTTCGGGGAGGCCGAGTTCCTCGCCCTGATAGAGGCAGATGGAGCCGCGCAACGAGAGCAGCAGGGCCATGAGAAGGGCGGCGAAGCCCTGGGGCGGGTCTCCCTGACCACGGCGTGGATTCCAGCGTGAGACGGCGCGCTCCACGTCGTGATTGTTGAATGACCAGCAGGTCCAGCCGGTGTGTGTGGCGCTTGCGTGATCATGAAGCAGCGCGCGGAGGCTTGCCCAATCGAAGGTGCTGCGCAGCGGACGCAGGGTGTAGGCCATGTGAAGCCGGTCATCCGCAGCGGTGTAGTCGGCGATGCGGTTCAAGGCGCCGGGTTGGCTGGACACCTCCCCCATGGTGACCGAGCCGGGATAACGATCCATCAGGCCACGAATGCGGGTGAGCAGACCGTGCGCCTCGGGCTGTAGCATGTCGTGGACGTGGTGTTGGAGGCCGAACAGCTTGACGGGCATGTCGCCGGATCGGGGGGCCGGCGGATTGTGGCGGAGATCGCGATCGTGCAGGAGGAAATCGATGGCATCGAGGCGAAATCCGTCCACGCCGCGGCGAAGCCAGAACTCTCCGGTTTCCAGCAGTGCCTCCATGACCGTGGGATTGTGCAGGTTGAGCGCAGGCTGGTGGGGGAGGAAGTGGTGGAGATAGTACCTGGCGGCGGCGGGGTTCCCAGGTCCAGGCCGGGCCGCCGAACACCGACAACCAATTGTTGGGAGGGGTGCCGTCAGGCGACGGATCGGCCCAGACGTACCAATCGGCTTTGTGGCCTGAGGCGCAGCGGCTCTGGAGGAACCAGGGATGGCGATCGGAGGTATGGCTCCAGACCTGGTCGATCAGCACCTTGAGACCGAGTGCATGCGCCTGGTCCATGAGGGTGTCGAAATCGTCGAGCGTGCCGAAGATGGGGTCCACCGCCGTATGGTCGGTGACGTCGTAGCCGAAATCCTTTTGCGGTGAGGTGAAGAAGGGGCAGAGCCAGATCGCGTCCACGCCGAGGGATGCGACGTAGCCGAGCTTGGCGGTGATGCCCGGGAGATCGCCAATCCCGTCACCATTGCTGTCGAAAAAGCTGCGGGGGTAGATCTGATAGATCACCGCCCCGCGCCACCAATCGGGTGGGACCATACCGTTCGCTCCGGCGCCTATTATTGATCACCGGCGCGTGAGTAGGCAACCGAAATGGGACGGTTCCTGGGACGAGTCCGGGGCTCAAGCGTGGAATCCGCGGCGGTGTCTATATCCTGCAACACCGATTGGGCGCCGCAGCGAGTTACCACCGCCGGCAGCCGGGTTCCGTGGGGGATTGGCGCCGTCAGCGGGTGAAAGGGTTTTTGTCGCCGCTGGTTCGGCCGAACATCCGGCTCCATGCCGCGGTGCGGAGCAGGCGACGAACGTCCTCTTCCGGGCGGATTTGCGAGTTCGGGGTGTCGGGGAGGCCTGGCGGGCTCCTTCGTCTGACTTTTCTCGGCTTTCGTTTTCTTGGCGGGCATCGCTCCTCCTGAGAGCTTTGAGGAAGGAAAACCTTGAGGGAGGAAACCTTGAGGTAGGTTGGGACGATACCACCATCGTCGGACGATGGAAGCGGGAAGGGCGATGCTCAGGGTTGCGGCAGGGATCGCCAGGAAGCGAGCAGTCACACGAATGGAGGGCGGCGTTAACCGGATTTTAAGGCCTTGTTTGTAATCTGTTCTGACCGGAGTCGTTCCGGAGGAGAGGCCGGGATGGCACAGCCGAGCTTTGACCGAGACGGTTGTGACGCCCGCGATGCGGCGGAGCCGGCCGATCCTGTCACGCTTACGCGCGGGAGCGCATCTGCGGCCTGGGGCGGAGGTTTTGCCACAATCCCAACACGGCGGGCACCCTAGTGGGGTGCATGATACCGGCTGCCGTTGAGGGACAGGGGACGACGCTCCAGGGCTGCGGAGAGGAATTCTGAATTCGTGCTGCCGCGGCCACGATAAAAAAACATTGTCGCGACACGGCGCTATTCAGCTACGCTTGCGCCCATCTTGCATATGGGCCCCTGACCACACCCCACTGCAACGGAGCGACCGATGCTGACGACGGTCGATGACATTTTCAGCGCCTACGCAAAGACCTTCGAGGCGACTCGCGAGTCGGAGATGTCGCTTCGAGAGTATCTGGAGGCGTGTCGAGACGATCCGATGCTGTATGCGACCGCGACGGAGCGTTTGCTGGCGGCGATCGGCGAGCCGGAGATGGTGGATACGGCGAAGGACGCTCGCCTCGGCCGGATTTTCATGAATCGGACGATGCGCATCTATCCGGCATTCAGCGAGTTCTATGGCATGGAGGAGACGATCGAACGGATCGTCGGCTTCCTGCGCCATGCGGCTCAGGGCCTGGAGGAGCGCAAGCAGATCATGTACCTGCTTGGGCCGGTGGGCGGCGGCAAGTCGTCGCTGGCCGAGCGCATCAAGGCGCTGATGGAGGTCCACCCGATCCATGTGCTGAAGGCGGGGGACCAGATCAGCCCGGTGTTCGAGAGTCCGCTGGGGCTGTTCAACCCGGAGCGCATGGGACCGGTCCTGGAGGACCGCTACGGGATTCCGCAGCGGCGGCTGACGGGTCTGATCAGCCCGTGGTGCATCAAGCGGCTTGACGAATTTGACGGCGATATTTCCCGTTTCACGGTGAAGCGGCTGATGCCGTCACGCTTGCGGCAGATTGCGATTGCGAAGACCGAGCCGGGTGATGAGAACAACCAGGACATATCGTCCCTGGTAGGCAAGGTGGATATCCGCAAGCTGGAGTTGCATGCGCAGAACGATCCTGACGCCTACAGCTACTCGGGCGGGCTGAACCGGGCGAACCAGGGGATCCTGGAATTCGTCGAGATGTTCAAGGCGCCGATCAAGATGCTGCACCCGCTGCTGACGGCGACCCAGGAGGGCAACTACATCGGGACCGAGAACATCGGAGCCATTCCGTTCTCGGGGATCATCCTCGCCCACTCCAACGAGGCCGAGTGGCAGAGCTTCAAGAACAACCGGAACAACGAAGCCTTCATTGACCGCATTTACGTGATCAAGGTGCCCTACTGCCTGCGGGTGACGGAGGAGATCAAGATCTACGAGAAGCTGCTGAACAGCAGCGAGCTTGCGGAGTTCGCCCTGTGCGCCCTCGACGCTGGAAATGCTGGCGCGGTTTTCCGTCTTGTCGCGGCTGCGCCGAGCACGAGAACTCGACGGTGTTCGCCAAGATGCGGGTGTATGACGGGGAGAGCCTGAAGGAGACCGACCCGCGGGCCCGCAGCCTGCAGGAATATAAAGACGCGGCAGGCGTCGATGAGGGCATGGACGGGGCATCGACGCGGTTTGCGTTCAAGGTCCTGGCGGCGACCTTCAACCACGACACGACCGAGATCGCGGCCGATCCGGTGCATCTGATGTATGTGCTGGAACAGTCGATCAGGCGCGATCAGCTACCGGCAGACACGGAGAAGCGCTACCTGGAGTTCATCAAGGGCGAGCTGGCGCCGCGGTATGCCGAATTCATCGGCAACGAGATCCAGAAGGCCTATCTGGAGTCGTACCACGAGTATGGGCAGAATCTGTTCGACCGCTACGTGTCTTATGCGGACGCCTGGATCGAAGACGTGGATTTCAAGGATGCGGACACCGGGCAGTTGCTCAATCGCGAGTTGCTGAATCAGGAGCTGACGAAGATCGAGAAGCCCGCCGGCATCGCCAATCCGAAGGATTTCCGCAACGAGGTGGTGAAGTTCAGCCTGCGGGCCCGGGCCAACAATAACGGCAAGAATCCGTCCTGGACGAGCTATGAGAAGATCCGCGAAGTGATCGAACGGCGAATGTTCTCGCAGGTGGAGGAACTACTGCCGGTGATCAGCTTCGGGTCGAAGAAGGACAGCGACACTGAGAAGAAGCACGACGAGTTTGTCGAGCGGATGACGGATCGTGGCTACACGGAGCGCCAGGTTCGCCGGCTGGTGGAGTGGTATATGCGGGTGAAGCAGGCGGGGTAGCCGGGGGACTGGCCCATGCACATCGTTGACCGGCGATTAAATCCTGGCGGCAAGAGCCTTGCCAACCGGCAGCGATTCATGCGCCGGGCCAAATCCCTGATCCGCAAGGCGGTGCACGAGAGCACGGCGAGCCGTAGCATCAAGGACGCGGACGAGGCCGGGGAGATTTCGCTGCCGGCGCAAGGGGTGCATGAGCCGTCGTTTCGTCGGAACAGCACGGGCGGGGTGCGCGATCACCTGCTTCCCGGCAACAAGGAATATGTTGCCGGAGACGCGATCCCTCGGCCGCCGAGCGGCGGCGGCGGGTCGGGAAGCGAGGGCAGCCCGGACGGCGAGGGGCAGGACGATTTCCGTTTCGCGCTCTCGCGCGATGAGTTTGTCGATCTGTTCCTGGAAGATCTGGAATTGCCGGACCTGGCGAAGCGCCGGGTGGTGGATACCGAGGCGCTGAGCTGGGATCGGGCGGGTTTTTCCGTCACCGGCTCTCCGGCGAACCTGGCGCTGATGCGGACGGTGCGCAACAGCATGTCGCGGCGGATTGCTCTGCGGCGGCCGAAGACGGAAGAGCTGCGGGCGTTGCGCGAGGAGATCAGCGGGCTGGCGGAGGATGATCCTCGGCGGGCGGAACTGATGGAGGAACTGGAGCGCAAGCTGCGGCGGACGGTGCAGATCCCGTACATCGATCCGCTGGATGTTCGTTATAGGCGGTTTGAATCACATCCCAAGCCTGTGGCGCAGGCGGTGATGTTCTGCCTGATGGATGTCTCGGGTTCGATGACCGAGCACATGAAGGACCTGGCGAAGCGGTTCTATGTGCTGCTGTACATTTTCCTGCGGCGGAAGTACAAGCACGTGGATGTCGTGTTCATCCGCCACACGCACCAGGCCGCCGAGGTGGACGAGGAGACGTTCTTTCACTCGCCGGAGACCGGCGGCACGGTGGTTTCCACAGCGCTGGAGGAGATGCGGCGCGTGGTGGCGGAGCGCTACTCCCCGGATTTCGTGGAACATCTACGCGGCGCAGGCGTCGGACGGAGATAACACGGCGAGCGACAATGAGCGGACGGCGGAGCTGTTGACGCAGGCCATCCTGCCGGTCTGCCAGTATTACGCGTATCTGGAAGTGGGACGGGATTCCGAGCACTTCCCGCCCGGCTTCATTCGCCGGGACAGTGATCTTTGGCAGACCTACAGCGAAATCTGCCACAGCGGCGCACCCATGGCGATGCGAAAGGTGAGCCACAGGCGAGACATTTATCCGGTGTTCCGGGAGCTGTTCGGCAAGAAGGACGCGGTGGAGGCTGCGCCGGCATGAACTACATCAATCCGAACCTTCCACGGCCCCTGTTCGAAGGCGCCGACTGGGAGTTTTCCACAATCCAGCGTGCGCATGACGCCATCGAGGAGATTGCGACCGCGGATCTGGGGCTGAACTGCTATCCGAACCAGATCGAGATCATCAGCACGGAGCAGATGCTGGACGCGTATTCCTCGGTGGGGATGCCGCTGTTCTACAAGCACTGGTCGTTCGGCAAGCATTTCGCCCGAAACGAGGGCATGTACCGGGCCGGCATGCAGGGCCTGGCGTATGAAATCGTGATCAATTCGAACCCGTGCATCTCCTACATCATGGAGGAGAACACGGCGACGATGCAGACGCTGGTGATTGCGCACGCCGCATTCGGCCACAATCATTTTTTCAAAAACAACTACCTGTTCCGGCAGTGGACGGATGCCGATGGCATTCTTGATTATCTGGAGTTTGCCAAGGGGTTCATCGCGGATTGCGAGGAGCGTTACGGCGAGGCGGCGGTTGAACGTCTGCTGGATTCGGCACATGCGCTGATGAGCCATGGGGTGCATCGGTATCCGCAACGGCGGGCCGCGGACCTACGATCCGAGGAGCGCCGGGAGCGGGAGCGGCGGCAGTACGAAGAGCAGATGTTCAACGATCTGTGGCGGACGGTGCCGCAGAAGGATGGGCGGAAAGCCCGACCGGTCCAAGGATGAGCGGCGGCGGGCGCTGTTGCAGCTCCCGCAGGAAAATGTGCTGTACTTCCTGGAAAAGACGGCTCCACGCCTGTTGCCGTGGCAGCGCGAGGTGCTGCGGATCGTGCGGCAGATCGCACAGTATTTTTATCCGCAATCGCAGACCAAGGTGATGAACGAGGGCTGCGCGACGTATGTGCACTACCGGATCATGAACCGCCTGCACGAAAAGGGATTGCTGACCGACGGCGCGATGGTGGAGTTCCTGAAGAGCCACACCAACGTGGTGTTTCAGCCGGCGTTTGACGACCCGCGCTACTCGGGGATCAACCCCTATGCGCTGGGCTTCGCGATGATGCAGGACATCGAGCGGATCTGCACCAAGCCCACTGATGAGGACCGGTTGTGGTTCCCCGCCGTCGCAGGGTGCAATGACCCGATGGCGGTGCTGCGCGACTGCTGGGCGAATTATCGCGACGAGAGCTTCATCCTGCAGTTCCTCAGCCCCGCGCTGATCCGGCAGATGTCACTGTTCCAGGTGTCGGACGACGCGAATGAGCCGAACCTGGTGGTGGAGGCGATCCATGACGAGCGGGGCTATCGCAAGATCCAGCGTGCCCTGGCCCGGCAGTACGATATCGCGTGGACCGTGGCCGATATCCAAGTGATGGACGTGAACCTCGAGGGCGACCGGCGGCTGATCCTGCATCACCGTGCACTCAACCGTGTGCTGCTGGAGGAGAAGGACGCGCGGATGGTGCTGCAGCACCTGGCCGACCTGTGGGGTTATGATGTCCTGCTGCGGGAGGTCGATCCGGGGTCCGAGGCGGTGTTGAAGGAACATGCGGCGAGTCCGAGGCCGGGCATCCTGGCGCCGATCTGACCGGCCTTTCGCCTTTCGGCATTACGCAGCGAGGCGATCTGCTGCCGGCAAGGGCGGCCGGCCACCGAATCAAATCCGACGCCTTCTCGGCGATCATCATGGTGGAAGCGTAGGTGTTTGCCGACGGCATGGTCGGCATGACCGAGGCATCCACGACGCGGAGACTTGCGACCCCATGCACGCGAAGCTGATCGTCCACCACGGCGGTGGGGTCCGACGCCGGGCCCATGCGAGCGGTGCCGATCAGGTGGTATGAGGTGGAACCGTAGCGGCGGGCGAAGTCGAGCAGTTCGTCATCCGTTTGGGCCTGATCGCCGGGCAACGATTCATGGTCGAAGTAGGATGCGAGTTCCGGGGTTCGCAGCAGCTTGCGGGCCAGCCGCATGCCCGAGAGCAGGACGGCGCGATCCATCGGGTCGGCGAGGTAGTTCGGCTGGATGATGGGATCGTCGAACGGATCCGGTGAGCGCGCCCGCACATAGCCGACGCTTTCGGGCCGGTGCTGCCAGGCGCCGCAGGTCATTCCGGGATAATCGTCGAGCAGACCGACAAAGCCCTCCTTGTAGCTGGCCGGGCTGAAGACGCCCTGGATGTCGGGGTAGTCCAGGGTGTCGTTCGATTTCCAGAACCAGTGAATGTTCGAGGGGGTGAGGGCAAGGATGCTGGGTTTGCCGATGGCCCAACGGGTGATCTGTCCGGCGAGGCCGAGGCCTCGGGACATTTCGTTCATCGTGCGTGCATTTTTCACACGGGCGACCATGCGGATGGAGTAGTGGTCGCGGAAGTTTTCACCGACCCCGGGGAGATCGTGCAGGACCGGGATGCCGAGTTGCTGGAGGAGAGAGCCGGCACCAATCCCGGAGAGTTGCAGCAGCTTTGCGGTATTGGCGGTTCCGGCGGAGATGATGACCTCGCGGCGGGCGAATACATCGCGCGATTCGCTGCGGTGGCGTTCGTTGATGGTGCGGACGCCGACGGCGCGTTTGCCGTCGAACAGGATCTTTGCGGCGCGGGCATCGGTGCGGACCGTGCATCCGTGGCGTTTGGCGGGATGAAGAAACACACGCGCGGCGCTGTGGCGCCAGCCCTTGTAGATGGCGCGCTGGAAGTATCCGACGCCGGCCTGTGATTCGGCGTTGTAGTCGGTGCAGCGGGGGATGCCCATGCCGACGGCGCCGGCGATGAAGGCTTCGGACACCGGGTGGATCCAGTCCATATCGGTGACGGGCAGATTGCCTTCGGTGCCGTGATAGCGCGTGTCGCAGAGACCGATGCGCCGCTCGGTCCGTTTGAAGTAGGGCAATACGTCGGCGTAGCTCCAGCCTCGGTTGCCGCGCTGTGCCCAGCTATCGAAGTCGGCGCGCTGCCCGCGGTTATAAACCATGCCGTTGATGGAGCTGGAGCCGCCGATTGTTCTCCCCTGCGTGGTGGGGATGCGGCGGCCGGCGGTGCCTTCGCTCGGTTCGGTCTTGAACTGCCACGTGTAGTTCGGGTTGAAGAGCATCTTGATGAAGCCGCCCGGCACATGGATGTAGGGGTGGCGGTCGGGCGGGCCTGCCTCCAGCACGCAAACGGTCGCGCCGGTTTCTTCGGTCAGGCGGTGAGCCAAGACTGAACCCGCGGCGCCGCTGCCGACGATGACATAGTCGAAACTCTCGGCGGATGACGCGCCAGCCATTCCCTCACCTGTTTGCTCATTCGGAGGCTGCATCCTAAGCTGGGGCGGGTGAGCAATCCAAGGTGGCCTGCCGAAGGCTCTCCTACCGAAGACTTTGGGGGGGAAGCGCATGGAGTATGTTTGCGATGCTCCGGGGAACATGACGTGGTTCCGCATCGTCACGGAAGGCGAGGCCGTATCGGAATCGCGAGACATGCAGCACGCGGTGGAGAAGTACTTTCGGCGCGAGCGGGAGAAGGCGGAGGCGAGCTACAAGCCGGCCACCACGGTATTCATTGAGCAGGCGATCGGGTTGGAGGGATATGTGCGGCGGGCGATGCCGCTGTTCCTGACGCTGCGGGATATCGACGGCAAGGCGCATGTGACGGCGATGCTGCCGGCGGGGGGGAAGTCCGATCGGTCATTCTCTCCCATCATCGTGGGGCCGGCCAACGCCGATCCGTATCCGGCGCACGGGAAGGCGATCGAGGCATTGGCGAGCCATTTTGGACTGCAACTGGACCGCGGGCGGTGCTATCCTTACAGGCGATAAGAAACAGGAGAAACGACCATGACATGGACGCTGGAGCAGTTCGCGGATCGGTGCAAGGAGGCTCTGCGCGCCGATCCAGGGCAACCGGGACGGGAGAAGGTCTGTGCGCTGGTGCAGGATGTCCTGCGCGACAAGGATTTTGTTGACCGGTACGTTGCACCGGATGGTCCGGAGCGGAAGGTGCTGTACGAGGATCCGGAGCTGGGCTTCACGATCCTGGCGCACGCGTATCATGGGGCGAAGGATGCCCGGCCGCACGACCACGGTCCGTCCTGGGCCATTTACGGTCAGGCCGAGGGCGAAACGATCATGACCGACTGGGAATGCCTGGCGCGCCCCACGCAGACTACGCCCGGCAAGGCGCGGCGCATCCGGGATTACACGCTGACCCCGGGCATGGCGTACCTGTATGAGCCTGGCGTGCTGCATTCGCCTCGGCGTGAGGGTTCGACGCGGCTGCTGCGGATCGAGGGCGTCAACATGGACCGGGTGAACCGGCTGCCGTACGAGGCGGTGGAGACACGAGCGGCGTGAGACAGGCTGCAACAGCGCCGCTCGGGTGCTGCACTCTGCACGGTCGTTGCTAAAGAAGACGGCAGGCCGGTGCGGTTCGCCCTGGGTCGCCGCGCCGCCGCTACGCGCCGGCTCGCGATGACGAGGTGTATCGCGATGGCGGGGCGCCGGAAGCGCGATCGTTGCTTATGACCCGACCACCAGGGCGCGGCGGCACAGATCGAAAACAGTGCGGGGATCAACGCCACGGATGCAGGCGAGATTGCGCACGCAGTCCGACACTCGGTTGAGGTAGCACGGGCTGCAGGTCACGCTTCGGCAAACGGCGACTGCATCGGGTCCGAACGGCGCCCACTCGGCGGGATCGACCGTGCCGGAATGAATGCCGATGGTCGGAATGCCCATCAACGCGGCGACGTGCTTCGGTCCGCTGTCGTTGCCGACGAACAGGCTGCAGCGCGAGATCAACGCGGGGAGTGCACGCAGCGATGTCAGACCGGCGGCGGAGCGAACGGCCACGGGGTCGGCGGCATTGCGCGCGATGCGGGCGGCAATCTCGGTTTCGTCCGGACCACCGATCAGTAGGACGTTCACGCTAAGGTCTTGCACGAGGAGATCGATCAGCGCCAGGAACGAGCGCTCCGGCCATTCCTTCATTTCGTTGCCGGCACCCGGATGCACACAGACAACCGGTTTCCGGAAAAACCGGCGCAGCTTGTCTGGTGCGGGATGTGCCTTTTGCAACGTCGCGATGGTTTCCGCGGGCACACCGCTCCGCTCTGATTTCGGCGGCCGTCGCGATGGCCTGAACGAGGTTCAACAGATCATCGACGATGTGCGTCCGCTTGGGGTGGAGACCTCGGTCACCCTCCCACTCCAAGGCGATGTCGAGCCAGGGGAACTGGCCGGAATGATCGAAGCCGGCGAGCAGACGGGCGCCGGATGCAAGCAGCAGCGGGCGTGTGTCGGGATGTTTGCGCAGATCGACTGCCAGATCGAAACGGTATGGCTGGAGGCGAGCACGCAGTTCGGCGATATCTGCCTCCTCGAGCTTCTTCTTTTGTCCGAGCGCGGAGCGGGCGTGGAAGAACTCATATGGCAGAACCTGGGCGATGGCGGGTTCGAGCGCGGCAAAGGATTGCGCCGAGGGGGCGGCGAGCACGCTGATTTCGGCGTTCGGGAAGAGCGCCTTCAGCTTGCGGATCGCCCGCAGGCCGGTGATGAAATCGCCGATGTGATCGACCTTGATCGCCAGGATGCGGCGGATATCCTCCGGGGCGAACAGCGGATGCCCGGCGTGCACGACCCGCAGCGGCTCCTCTTCCGGGCGGATATCGTCGTGATGGGTTGACAGGTTCGGGTTGTGGTACGGATCGCCGCGTCCCAGCCGCTTGCGCCAGGCCGCGAAAAACTTACCGTTGTCGAACCGGTCGGGCATGTTCGCCCGGCTGGCTTGTTCATGATGGATCAGCGTGGCGAACGGGGTGTAGAGGACCTGCAATCCGGCTTCGGCAGCACGCAGACAAAAATCGAGGTCGTTGTTGATGATGTCATGGTCCTCATCGAAGCCGCCGACCAGATCGAAATGCGACCGACGCATCAGCATGCAGGCACCGGTGACCGCACTGACTTCCCGTTCCAGCAGCGAGAGTCCGAAATAACCGGGATCGTCCTCGCCCGAGAAGCGGAAGGCATGCCGGCCGATGCCATGGGCGGTCAGAAACATGCCGGCGTGCTGCACTGTGCGGTTCGGATAGAGCAGCCGCGCACCCACGACGCCCACCTGCTCATCAGCCGCACGCTGCAGCAGCACGTCCAGCCAGCCGGAGCCTTCCGGTTCCACATCATCATTCAGGAACAGAAGATAATCGCCGGTGGCCCGTGCCGCCGCCTGATTGTTGAAGCGTGACCAGTTGAAGGAGTCGGTCATGGCGATCACGGTGTCGGCGTTCTGCGTGAGCCAGGCTTTCCAATGCGCCCGTTCCTCCGGGATGTTCTCGACGCAGATGATCTCCAGGTGGTGACCGGCGGTGGTGGCTCGCAGGGCACGAAGGCAGGTCTCGATATGGCCTTCGGCGGCGCAGGTGGGAATGATGACCGATACGGTGGACCGCGGTGGCGCGGCGCGGGCAGATCCGCCATGTGTTGGGAACCAGGCCCGGAGCGATCTCGGCCGGCAGGTTGCGCCTGGCGGCGGCAGCGGCGAGAGCCGCGCGTTCCATCTCGGCCGTGTCGGCCAGAGGGCCTCGTTGCGCCAGCAGCTTCGGCACGTGCCGCACCGTGCCCGCCTGCTCCGTGCAGCGCAGGATCGCGTCATATTCCCCGGCAACGGACAGCGATGCAGGCGTGACGCCGGCGGCTGCCAGCAAGCGGGAAGCGGCGAACCATGGGCGGCCGATATAGTTGCATGCGAGCAGAAGATGCGGCGAGTGCGCCGGCTTGTAGAATGGTTCCGCGGCGCCGCCCTGCCAGGGTGCACGCAGCTCGTCGGCATAGAGAAAATCCGCCTGGCGGGTCAGTGCGGCCTCGAGCGCGAATTCCGTCAGGGCATCCTTTCCGAGCTGATCGCCCGGGGCAAGCACGCCGAAGAAGTCGATGTCGGGCGGCCAGCAATCCTGGTCCAACTCCATCACGCGCGATGTGATGGCCTCATCGGCTCCTTCCAGCGCCGCCCGATTGGCCGGGACGATCACTGACCAGTTCCGGTATAGCTGGGAGGACAGAGACTCGAGCGTGAGTCCGAAGGTCTTCTGCTTCGGCCGCATCCGGAATGCGAAGCATGATGCCGAACCGCGCCGTTGCGCCATGGCGGCGCAGGGCCGCTGCATAGTCCGTGACTTCAGCCTGGGTGATGCGGGTGCGAACGCCGAGGCGATTTCCCGGCTCGTCGGCCTCGCGCACATCGAAGCTGATGGTTCGCGACTGCACCTGGCCATTGCGGGCGCAGGGCGCGAAGTTCCGCGGTATGGTATCCGGGGCGCAGCAGGCGCGGCGGGCAGTGGAACGCGTATCCGCATCGTATGGCGTCTTCGCGGCCGGGAAAGGCGCGGGCCACATCCTGCCGAACGGTGCCGTAGTGCGCCCGCCCGATCGGCGCACCATCGAAGATGACGTCGATCGACTCGACCCCGCCGTCAGCGAGGGCCCATCCATCGATGGTCAGGCGCTTGCCGATCGTCTCGATCGCCTGGCCGTCGGCGATGGCGGGGCTGTCCACCTCGATCCGGAAGGTCTGCGGGTCGGCGGGGCCCGACGCTTCGGAGGGGGCAGGCGCGGCGCGGGGTTCGAGCGCGCGGGTATCTTCGACGGTGTCATCGAGCGCGTTGCGCGCGACGATGCGCAACGGGGTAGTCCTGGGGACCTCGGGATCGAGCGCAACCCGTGCGCGGAAGCCCGAGAATCGGGCCATCGGAATGGCAGGGTATTCTTCCCCGACATCATCGCGCGCCAGCCCGAACTCCGCCTCTCCCAGCGGCAGATCGCCGAGAAACAGCCGCACGTCTCGCACGCCGACGGGCGAAATGGCCCAGCCGCTGACCAGCACGATGTCGTCGGACCGCAGCACCGCCTCATCGCAATAGAGCTTGATGACGCGCCGCGGATCGACCGTTTGCGGAGGCGGTGCGAGGCGTTCGGGGCAGAGACGGACGGCCTGGCTGAACCCGGTGACGCTCAATGCTTCGAGCAGCAGCGACGCGGATGCATCGGTCAGGCTGCAGCGAAGCTGGAAACCTGCGCCCGCGGCGTTCGGGTACCGGCTCCGCAGCGCGGCCACGTCCGGGCGGGCGAGCCCGAGGTCAACCGCGAGTTCGGTGCCGTTCAGCCGGAACCCGGCGATTTCCTCGGTGGCGACGAGCCAACCTTGCACGGACAGCGTGCCGTCGGCTTCGATGACGGTGCGTTCGGGGTGCATGACCAGAGGGGCGAGTGCGGTGGTCTCCGGTTGATCGTCCCAGACCGGCCCCTGGGTGATGGCGACGCTGTGCGGCCGGATCGCGACTGAAAACTGGAGCGCTTCAGCGGCACCCAGGTGGGTCTCGGCATGAATTTCGAAATCCCAGGCATCGGCCGCGTTTGCTTTGGGTCGCAGGAGACAGACTTCGAAGGGCTGGCCGTTGGCGGTTGCATTGAGGACGGTGACGGCGGCGGTGCCGTTGCTGTCGCGAGCCTCGATCCGGCGGACCCGTGCCTCCGCCCAGCCGCGGAGCATCAATTCCTGCCGTGAGCCGACGATGCCGCAAGCGGGTGCGGGGGCAAGCGCGACGGCGGGAGCGCGCCTGACCAACTCCGCGACGGGCGAGCTGTCAGCAGCGGGTGAGGCGCGCCGGGAGGAGCGAGGCATACGGCTGTCTTATGAATGGAGAGGACCGGTCGAAGAGACCGGGGCTGTTGTGCCCCAAATGCCCAGGTCCGCTCAAGCGGCTAATTGGCCGGCGTGCGATAAACGACGAAACCGAGGATCGCATCCAGCATCGCGTCGGGTTCGTCGGCCCGGATCGAGTGGCTGCTGTTGCGGAACAGCCGGTAATCGGAGTGCGGGATCAGCCGGTGGATCTCCTCGGAGAATTCGGGCGGACAAATCCAGTCGTGCTGTCCGGCGAGGATGAGTGTGGGGGCAGTGATCCGGGACAGTTCGGGGCGAAGGTCGAAGCGGCGCAGGAACCCGTTCGGTACCGAAGGCCCGGTTGAGCGGCTCGGGCGAATAGATGGCCCGCGCCCGACCGGAGGCGGCGGACGCAGGGTCGTGCCGAAGCGAATACAGCGGCCCCATGACCTCGTAGTAGTGGCGCATCTCATCCACCGTCCGAAACTCCCCGGCCCAGAGCTTTGCGGCAGACGTCACGCTGCTGCGGCGTTCCGCGCTCCTCGACGATCTGCTGGGCACGCGGGATGAAGCCGCCATGGGATGCGGTGACGATCAGGATCAGGTGGGACACGGCATCCGGGTGGCGTGCGGCGTGCGCCAGGGCCACCATGCCGCCGTAGGACGTGCCGATGCTGACGACCGGGCCGAGGCCGAGATGCGTGACGCAATGCCTCCATGTCGGCCACGTTCTGGTCCAGCGTGTAGCTGGCCGGGTCAGCCTGATCCGAGCGGCCCTGCCCGCGGTGATCGAAATAGACAAGCTGCAAGCGCTGGGCGAGGCGGCTCATTCCCGGCTTGAAGCCGGAGTGATCGCCGCCCGGACCGCCGTGAATGATCATGGCGGGGGGACGTTCGCGCATGACTGGGCCATCGGGCACCAGGCCGGCGCCCTCGATATCGAAGTAGATGCGCGTCCCGTTGACCGCGGCGAGCATGCTCAGCCCTCGAGAGCGCGCGCATAGGCGCGGACGGTGTTGGCGAACCCGTGTTCCAGCCCGTCCGCGGTCAGCTCGTGTCCGATCGAGGCCTCGGCAAGAGATGGGATGCGTTGCACGAGGGGCGGGATGTTGAGCAGATTGAGATCGTGGCCGGCGTTGACGACCAGATGGCGTGACTGTGCGTCCGCGGCGGTCCGTGCGCAGGCGTCGAGTATTGTCGCATGCTCGGCAGATCGAAACGCCTGCGCGTATGCGCCGGTGTAGAGTTCGACGCCATCGGCGCCGGACTGGGCCACGCGATCGAGGACTGACGGATCGGGATCGATGAACAGGATCACGCGCGTGCCCAGTGCCTTCAGGGCGACGATCGCGGGGCGCGCGATCTCCATCTGACCGCTGCCGAGTTCCCAGCCTTTTTCCGAGGTGAACGCGTCCGGTGCATCCGGCACCAAAGTGCATTGTTCGGGGCGGACCTCGCGTACGATCGCGAGCAGACGCTCGTCAGGGTAGCCCTCGATGTTGAGTTCCATTTGCGGACGCCGGCCGGACATCTGTGCCGCGATGGCGGAGACGTCGCTGCCGCGGATGTGCCGCTCGTCGGGGCGAGGGTGGAGCGTGATGCCCTGCGCACCGGATTCGAGTGCGATGCGGGCGAAGTGCAGCAGATCGGGAACGCCGGTGCGGCGGGAGTTGCGGAGCAGGGCGATCTTGTTGAGATTGACGCTCAGTCTGGCCATGACATCACTCCGCGGCGGCGGCGATGGCCGCATTGATGGCCCGCACGCCTTGCGCGGGTCCTTCCGGATGGTTCCACACCGCGGCGATAACGGCGAGGAAATCCGCGCCGGCCTGCACCAGGGGCGCGCAGTTCGCCGCGGTGATGCCGCCGATCGCGCAGCACGGCAACTCCATCAGATCGGACCACCAGCGCAGGATGTCGGGTGGAATGGTGTTGCTGACCGCCTTGCTGCCGGACGGGTAGAAGGCGCCGAAGGCCACGTAATCCGCGCCGTTTTCGCCGGCACGCAGGGCGAGATCCCGGCTGCCCTTGCAGGTCACGCCCAAGGTGAGGTCCGGGCCGATCAGTGCACGGGCCTGCGGGGCGGGCATGTCCTCCTGCCCGACATGCACGCCGTCGCATCCGGTGTTGCGCACCAGGTCGGCGCGGTCGTTCAGCAGGAAGGCGACATCGCGTGCCTGGGCGACGGGACGCAGCGCCGCGATGGCACGATGCCAGGTGGCGTCGTCCACATCCTTCAGCCGCAACTGGACGGCGGCGACATCGCCGGCATCGAGCGCGGCGGCGAGCAGATCGGGGAAGGTTTGCAGATCAAGTTGGGGGGCGTGATCAGGTAGAGACGGCAACGATGCTCCTCCTCCGCCCGGTTCACTGCGCTGCTCATTCCAGATGGTGCAACCCAGGCTAGTAGCGCAGGCGGCATTAGCTGTCAGCACCGCGAAGCCATGCTTCGAGGCTCGCGCCCGGTCAGCGCGGCTGAGATCGAGTGCGGGGGGCGGCTCTTCCAAGACGTCACTGCCGTCCCGCTGGGCGAGGTCAACCACTGCCTCCCGCCCCGGCGCGCCCCGGTCGAGCACGATGATGTGCTGGCCCAGGCGCAGAGCCGCCAAGGCCTGACCCGAAGCGTCCGCACAATCCAGCACATGCTGCATCGGGGTATGCGGATGGGCGATGCGCGCCTGGTGGACCAACGCGCGCCAGAAGGCACACCCCGCGAACAGGGCCGCCCCGCGTGCCGAGAGCAAGGTGACGGGCAGGCCGGGGGCGAGAGCGCGATGCGCATCCGGCAGACCGTGGACGATTACCGCCGGATGGAGCCGGACCATGCTTGACGCTGCGACGTTTGCTGGGTCAGTTGGCGGCGCGGCCGGTATTTGTGAAGCGCGCCGGCGAATTCGCGGGGGAGAATGGCGGGCGAGAGCGACACTGGAGGATCGGCGGCCGGGCGGTTGGAGATGGCGCTGGAACGGATCGCACGGCTGGCTGAACGGCGCGACGCACCTGCTTCCGCTGGTGGAAGGGGCGTTGATACCGCGGAAATCGCATCACGGCTGGACGCGATGATCGAGCGCCTGCGCGCGGCCCTGAACGGCAAACACGAGCGTTGAGGAGCATCCCGCCATGGCGCAAGTGACAGTACGCATCAACGGCTACTCATATACGGTCGGCTGCCAGGACGGCGAGGAAGATCACCTGCTGGCGATGGCCGGCGAGGTCGAGCGCCGGATCGACAGCATCCGGACGGTGGCGGGACAGAGCGGCGAGTCACGCATGCTGGTGATGGCTGCGCTGCTGATGGCTGACGATCTCTATGAGATGAACCAGGCGCTGAAGGAGGCGCAGAAGCAGGCCGATGCGGCGGCGAAGGCGGCGACGCAGGCGGCTCAAGCGGCGGGCGATCCGAAGCTGGAAAGGCGCCTGACACGGCTGGCGAAACGTGCGGAAGAGATTGCAGCCGGGCTGGAGCAGCCCTAATTAGACGCGGCGGAACTGCCAGGTGCGTCAGGCAATTCATCCCCGGGGCCAGTAAGCATTCCTCCGGGAGCTGGCTCTGCCGAGATCCTGGTCTCGGTATCTGGCGCCCACCTGCACACGCAGGCTCTGGGAGGATGTCACGCCAACGGCCATGGCGGTTCCGCACATGTTTCCCGACCTAGCCGAAGCGAAGCGGCGGCTGCGTGCCGATGCGATGGCACGGCGGGCCGGGTGCGATCCACGGCTCGGGCGGGCGCTGATGGAACGCGTCCTGGCCGAGTGCCCTCCGCCGGCGGGGGCGGTGGTGTCCGGGTTTTGGCCGATCGGGTCGGAGATCGACATTCGCCCGTTGCTGGCGGCGCTGCACGCGCGCGGGCACGCGGTTGTCCTGCCGGTCACGCCTCGACGCGGCGAAGCACTGCAGTTCCGGCTGTGGCGGCCCGACGATCCGATGGAGCGGGAGACAGTTCGGCACGCTGCGGCCGACCGGGGCGGCGGGGACGCCGGATTTCCTGCTGGTTCCGCTGTTGGCGTTCGACCGGCGCGGCCACCGATTGGGCTACGGCGCGGGCTATTACGACCGCACGCTCGCTGGCCTGTGCGGGGCCTTTGCCCTGGGGTGCGGCTATGCGGCGCAGGAAGTGGCGGAGGTACCGGCCGGTCCGAACGACGTCCGGCTGCACGCGATCGCGACGGAGCATGGCGTGATCTTCTGCAAGGACCGGTGATGCGGATTTTGTTCGTGGGCGATGTGGTGGGACGAGCGGGCCGGGAGGCGGTGGGGGCTGCTTTACCGGCGCTGCGCGCGCGGCTGCGGCTCGATGTGGTCGTGGTGAACGCGGAAAACGCCTCGCACGGGTTCGGGCTGGGTCCGGACATGGCGGGGGCGCTGTTTTCGGCCGGCGCCGATGTGATCACGCTGGGCAATCACGCCTGGGACCGCAAGGAGATCATTCCCTATATCGCGGACCATCCTCGGCTGATCCGGGCGCTGAATTTCCCCCCGGGCACGCCGGGTGGCGGCAGTGCCGTCGTGGCGCTTGCGGACGGTCGCAAGGTGTTGGTGGCGCAGGCGATGGGGCGGCTTTACATGGATGCGCTGGACTGCCCGTTTCGCGGCACGGCGCAGGAACTGAGCCGGTACCGGCTCGGCGTGACGGTGCAGGCCATCGTGCTTGACATCCACGCCGAGGCGAGCAGCGAAAAGATCGCCTACGCTCATTCGTTTGACGGGCAGGTTTCGCTCGTGGTCGGCACGCACACCCATGTGCCCAGCGCGGACCATCAGATCCTTCCCGGCGGCACGGCATTCCTGTCGGATGCCGGCATGTCCGGGGACTATGACAGCGTGATCGGGATGCAGAAGGACGTGGCGGTAACCCGGTTCTGGCGCAAGATGCCGGCTGAGCGCCTCAGTCCTGCCGAGGGTGACGTGACGATCTGCGGCGTGTTCGTGGAGACCGACGATCGGACGGGCCTCGCGCAGCGGATCGCGCCGTTACGGATGGGGGGGCGGCTGGAGCCGACTATGCCGGGGGATTGATCGGCTTCTTGATCCGGGCGGCACGGAGCAGCCTCGCTCGCCTGTCGCGGGCGAGCTGGCTAAGCATGTAGCCGTCCAGAACGCCGGCGATCGCGTCGCGGGCTTTTCGCAGCATCGGCTGGAGCGCGCAGAAAGCCGCGTCAAGGCAGTCAGGGCAGGGTCCGAACTGGGTCTTGCTGGCGCAGGGGGCGAGGGCCAGCGGCCCGTCCACGATGCGGATCACGTCGCTGGCCGCGACATCCACTGCCGGATGGGCCAGGCGATATCCCCCATACCGTCCTCGCCTGCTCTCCACGATCCCGTGGTCGCGCAGCTCCACCAGGATCGCTTCGAGGAACTTGCGTGGAATATCCTCGGACTCGGCGATCTCGGAGGACGAGCGCCCACTCCTCGGGCTCGCTGCGCTGTCGTTCGGCGAGAAAGACACAGGCGCGAAGGGCGTATTTGGCGCGGCTCGAGAGCATGAACGGGGTGCTTTCAGCGACCGGCTGGAGGGCGGGGGCGAGTCGTCAGCCGATCGCGGGACAATCCATATCACGTAAATAGGCATTGACGAGACCAGGGCAGGCCGCGTTTAATTCCTATTGTGGAGATAGGATTTGAAGGAGGTTGCCATGGTGTTGGTGCCGGCGGTCTTCGCTCTGTTCGCCGACCAGACGCGGCCCGACCACACGCGGACCCCGGGCAGGGATATTCAGCAACATTCGGACGGCCTGGATGCGGCTCGCGGGGTGTTGTTGTCGGCTGTTTTGGGCCTCGCCGGCTGGCTTGTGATCGGTGCGCTGATCGCGGCGTGCACGACCCGATGAAAGCGCTTGCTGCCTGCATTTGCTGATTGATATTTTCGAGGAGCCATCATGACACATTCCTGGTCGATCGATCCGCTGCTCTCGCTCTCCGGCTTTCTGGTGGGATTGCTGGTCGGGCAGACCGGCATGGGCGGCGGGTCCTTGATGACACCGATCCTGGTGCTGCTGTTCGGGGTGCATCCGGCCGCGGCGGTGGGCACCGACCTGCTGTACGCGTCCACGACCAAGATGGTGGGCACCGCGGTTCACGGGATGCATCACACGGTTGATTGGCGCATTGTCGGGCGCCTGGCGTGCGGCAGCGTGCCGGCGACCGCGCTCACGCTGCTGGTCTTGTCGCATGTGAACCTGGATGCACGGGCGGCCAACGACATGATTTCGCTGGTTCTGGGGGTGATGCTGGTGCTCACCGCGGTAGGCCTTTTGTCCCGCGAGCGGCTGGTCGCGGCGTTCGGCAATCGCATGGAAGGCTCGCCGCGGCGCATTGCGGCGTTCACCGTGTTGACCGGCGTGGCCTTGGGCGTGCTGGTGACACTGTCGTCCGTCGGTGCGGGGGCGATCGGCGTGACGGTGCTGCTGCTGCTCTATCCGCGGCTGCCGATGGCGGTCATCGTCGGATCGGATATCGCACATGCGGTTCCGCTGACGCTGGTTGCGGGGCTGGGCCATTGGTGGCTGGGTTCGGTGAACTGGGCGCTGCTGGGCGGGCTGCTGTCGGGTTCCATTCCCGGCATCATGCTGGGAAGCGCCATCGCGGTGCGTGTTTCGCCCGTGGTGTTGCGCCGCGTCTTGGCGGCAACTCTGGTGGTGGTGGGCGGGCGTATGGTGCTTTAGAGGACGGCAGGATCAGATCGCAGGGTCAGGCCGCCAGGGCCTCGGGACCGACATTCGCCATCTCGGAGGCGAGGAAGCCTTCAAACACCAGCAGATGCCACAGCGCCATGCTGTGATCGAAGCGCCCGGCGGCATGCTCGTCCAGCATGCGGGCGAGGGACGTGCGATCGAAATAGCCGGAGTCCAGCATGGTGGGGCCGAGCAGACGTGCCCGGACGCGATCGGTCTGGTGGCGGAAGAGGCTCGCGAGAGAGGTCGCGAAGCCCTGCTTGCGGCGGTAGAGCACTTCGTTCGGCAGCCAGGGCTCCAGCGTCTTCTTCAGCACGTATTTGCCCTCGCTTCCGTGCAACTTGAGCGACGCCGGAAGCGAGAGGCCCCATTCGACGAGCGAATAGTCCAGCAGGGAGCTCGGACCTCCAGCGAGTTGGCCATGCTGGCGCGATCCACCTTGGTGAGGATATCGCCCACCAGCCAGAGATTGACATCGACATACTGCGCCTGGGCGAGCGGATCGTCGCTGCCGCTTTCGGCCATCAGGGCGGGAACCCGTCCGGATGGGTCATATCCGTCGAGCGCCGTCTTGAGCGTCGGAGTGAACAGCGCGCGCCGGCGATCGTGGTGAACGCGCGCGATGGTCCGGTAAAAACCAAGAGCGCTGTCCAAACTCAGTTCGGTAAGGGTGTGCTTGGCGCGGAGCCATTGCGGTGCCCAGTCAAGCTTCGGGTATGCGCGGGCGAGAGAGGCGATGGCACTGCGGCGCAGCCCCGCCGGGAGCACCCGGCGCGCACCCTCCACCAAGGTGTGCCAGCGGTAGCGCCGATATCCGGCAAACACCTCATCACCGCCATCGCCGGAAATCGCAACTTTGGCGAAGCGGCGGGCGAGCGCACAGACCCGATGGGTCGGCACGGAGCTCTGATCGCCGAACGGTTCGCCGAAGATGCGGCCCTGTTCACGCGCCGCATCGATGTAGTCGATCGCGGAGGCGGCTTCGTTGTGCTGCGTGGTGTGGTAGCGCTTGGACACCATCTCGGCGAACGGCGTTTCATCCTCGGCGCCGGCGAAGCCGATGGTGAAGGTGTCGAGGTTGTCGCGCAGCCGTCCGGCCATTGCCACGACACCGCTGGAATCGACGCCACCGGAGAGGAACGCACCCAGCGGCACGTCGGAGATGAGGCGCTTTTCCGTGCTCGCGAGCAACTGCACGCCGAGCTGATCGACCGCATCTTGCTCGGAGATGGCGAGGCGCGAAATCCGCGGCTGCCAGTAGCGTGTGGGCACGGCGGGCGCTTCGCCGCGCTTGAGCAGCAGATAATGCGCTGCCGGCAGGCGGCTGACATCGGCGTAGATGGTGGCCGGATCGGGGATGTAGCCGTAGGCGAAGAAGTCCTCCACCGCGAGGGGATTCAGCCGGCGCGTGAGGTGCGGAATGACGTTGAGGGCCGCCATCTCCGAGCCGAACACGAAGCGGCCATCGCGCAGGGTTGCGTAGTAGAGCGGCTTCTTCCCCATCCGGTCACGTGCCAGGAACAGCGCCTGTTGCCCGCGATCCCACAGGGCGAAGCTGAAGAAGCCGTTCAGGCGTTCCACACAGGCGGGTCCCCAGGTCTCCCACGCGTGGATGATCGTCTCGGTATCGCAGTTGGACCGGAAGATATGTCCGCGTCCCTGCAATTCGGCACGCAGCTCGCGGAAATTGTAGATCATGCCGTTGAAGACGATCGCAACCGTGCCGTCTTCATTGTACATCGGCTGCTGACCGGAGGCCGGATCGATGATTGCCAGCCTTCGGTGACCCAGCCCTATGCCGCGCTCGAGATAAAAGCCGTCGCCGTCGGGCCCGCGATGACTGACCGCCTCGGTCATGCGTCGGAGCAGCCCGGTATCGATCCGCGCCGAACTATCCGGGTCGAAAATCCCTGCCAGCCCGCACATGCCTCACCTCATGGTCCGGAACCTTCATGCCCCGGCTCCCCGAGTGAGTCACGCACTTTTGCCTATCGGAAAGTTTATCGAAGGACTTCGATGCTTGTCGGACGGGACCGCAGCTCATCGCGGATTTCCTCCAACAGGATTTCCGAGCGCGGCGGTCCGGCGGGGGCGGGATCAGCACGGAAATGAAGGCGGGTCAGAGCCTTGATCACCCAGAAAATGGCAAAGCTGACGATGATGAAGTTGATGATGGTGTTGATGAACAGGCCGAGATTCACGGTGGCGGCGCCGGCCGCCCGTGCGGCGTCGAGGGTTGCGTAGTGCTGGCCGTTCAGAGGGAGGAACCAGTTCGAAAAGTCGATCCCGCCGGCGGCCAGGCCGATGATCGGATTGATGACATCCTTCACCAGGCTGTTGACGACGCCGGTGAAGGCCGCGCCGATCACGATACCCACGGCGAGGTCGATCACGCTGCCGCGAGCAATGAATGACTTGAATTCGCCGATCCACCCTGGCTGACGAATAGGGATGCTCAGGGACATCATCGTCCTCCTTTCCCAAAGTTAAAGCCGATCATGCATGCTTCCGAAGTTATGCGCGGTCGTCCACCGCCCCGGGGATACGCGCGTAATCAGGAACCGGCCTGCCGACGGCCGACAAGACGGGCCAGTCGCCCGCCGCTCGGCAGATCATGCCAACGGCCTCGGACCGTCAGTTCGGCGAGCGTGCAGGTGGGGAAACTGTCGTGGTCGCGTTCAACCAGGAGGTTGACGAGCTCATGCACTCCTGGATTGTGGCCGACCAGCAGAACGCTGCGAACAGTTTCCGGGACGTCACGCAACACCGAGAGCATCTGCTCACGATTGGCGAGGTAGAGCTCCTCGACCGTCTCGGTCAGGGGCGTTTCATCCCATGGTTCGAGCGCCTCGAGTGTCTGGAGGGTGCGCGTCGCCGGAGAGACGAGGACGAGGTCGGGCGCCAGCCCGAGGCGCTGCATGGACTCTCGCATTGCGCGTGCATGCCGGCGGCCGTCCTCGGCCAGCGGTCGGTCACGATCCGCCATGGCCAGGCCCCGCTCGGCCTTGGCGTGCCGTAACAGGAGAAGCTGGTGCATGCGTCATCCTGGCACGCTGCCGGCGGGACTTAAACCATGGTTCGCTGATCGCGATCCTTGGTTCAAGAGTCCTTGGTTGGCGTGGCGGCGGCGCGCGAAACAAGAGTCACCCCAACTTCCTGCGGAAGTTGGGTATATTACAGATCGATCCAGGACAGGTGGCCCCCCTTGCCCGCACCGGTATCGAGGAACACAGCTTTTCCCCCGAGTGCGCCGGTCTTGATGAACGGGCGACCGGTCAGGCTGCGCCGGTCATGGCCGCAATACACGGTGATACCGGCAGGGATCCGATCGACCCAGTGGAGGCTTCGTTCGGGGTAGCCGTCGGGCCTGGTGCGACCGGTCGGCTCCCCGAACAACGCGCGCGCCGTGGCGCCCGTGGCGCGGCCCGGTCCGAGCACAGGCGGGGGCTGTTCAAGCATCTCGGTATGGAATCCGCCATGGACCAGGAGGATGTCGCCTCGCCGGATCCAGACGGGAGCGCGGGCGATTTCCTGTCGGGCGCGTTCGCGCACCGGAGTGTCGAGCTGCGCCAACGTGGCTTCGAGGTGCTCATCCGGACGGACCGGCCGTCCGGCCAGCATGCGCGCAAGTTTGTGGTCGTGGTTGCCGAGCAGGAACAGGCCGCGGTGCTGGTCGATGACGCGGAACATGATGGCCAGCGCCCCGGCGCTGTCGGGCCCGTAGTCCGTGAGATCGCCCAACTGAACGATGAAGCGGTCGGTTTCCGCGGCGTAGGAAAATGCGACGGCATCGCCGTGCACATCGCCGACAATCCGCAGCGCCGCGCCGGGCGGGATGGTGAGAGGAGGAAGCGGCTCCGGATCGCTACCGAAGCCGGTATTATTCACCGCGCGGCAGCCGCCGTTCCACGAGGCGCGCGAACAGCGCAACGCCGAAAGGGATCGCCGCGTCATTGAAGTTGTAGTTCGGATTGTGCACCGGGGCGCTCTGTTCGCCGTTGCCAAGATTGATATAGGCCCCGGGCACCTGTTCCAGCATGAAGCTGAAGTCTTCCGAGGCGACGGCGGGCGGCTTATTGCGATCCACGTTTTCGCTGCCGACCAGATCAGCCGCGGCGTCGGCGATCGCGGCGGTGTGCTCGGGGTGGTTCACCAGGGGTGCGAAGATCAGGCGGAAATCGGCGGACGCCGAGGCGCCGAAGGCGGCGGCAACGTTAGAGACGATGCGGGTCATGCCCTGCTCGATCAGGTTCATGGTTTCACGGCGCATGGTTCGGGCGGTGCCCGACAGGGTCGCGGTTTCGGGAATGACGTTATACGCGTCGCCGCCGTGGATTCGCGTGATGCTGAGGACGGCGGTTTCGCGCGGCGGCGCATTGCGCGAGATGATGGATTGCAGCGCGGTGCCGATATGGCAGGCGACGAGGACGGGATCGACGCTCTCTTCGGGCCGTGCGCCATGGGCGCCGCGCCCGGTGACGGTGATATCGAAGAAGGCGCCGCCCGCCATGGCCGGTCCGGGTGTGATCGCGAACTTGCCCACCGGCATGCCGGGCCGGTTGTGCATGCCGTACACGGCATCGCACGGGAAGCGCTGGAACAGGCCGTCCTTCAGCATCGCCAGGGCGCCGCCCACGCCTTCCTCCCCGGGCTGGAAGATGAAATGCACCGTTCCGTTGAAGGTCTTGGATTGCGACAGGTAGCGGGCCGCGCCCAGCAGCATGGTGGTGTGTCCGTCATGGCCGCAGGCGTGCATGACCCCCGGCTGGCTGCTGGCGTAGGGCAGATTGGTCGCCTCCTTGATCGGAAGCGCGTCCATATCGGCACGCAGGCCGATCGCGCCCGGGCCGTTGCCGGCGCGCAGCACGCCGACCACGCCGGTGCCGCCGATACCCCGGTGCACCTCGATGCCCCATTCCTCCAGCTTGGAGGCGACGAGGTCAGCGGTACGATGTTCCTGCAGGCCAAGCTCGGGATGGGCGTGGATGTCCTGTCGGATGGCGGTCAGCTCATTTTGATAGTGACGGACGACCTCGATCGACATCGGTTCTCCTTTGCTGCGGGGCGCCACCGGCGGTCAACCGCGAGTAGGTTAATGATCGGGCCGGGTGGAGACCATGGCAACGGCGGCGAAAATCCGAGAGCGTAGAACGGGGTCATATCAATTTCTGAAGAAATGCTGGACAAGATTCGTATTCCTGGTAATGTTTCGCGTAGCTCGGATGAAGGCAGCGCCATGGACCTCCGCTTTGCGATCCTGACTGGAATGACGGCATTCGCGCTGACGGCGACGGCCGAGGCGGGAACATTCACCAGCTCGACGGCTTTCCTGGCCGCGACGAGCGGAACGACGGTTGAGGATTACGCCACGACGACGGCCGGTCAACTGGTTCCCGATGGCTCGACGCTGGACGGGTTGACTTACACGTTTTCGACGGGTGCAGGCCTCGGCGGCGTCATTACCGATCAATACAATAGCTTTTCCGGCCTGAGCCTGGCGGCAAAACAGACTGCCGGTCCGCTGAGCAGTTCCGATTACTTTTATGGCGGTGAGAGTTTCACCGTCAGCTTTCCGACGCCGGTGACTGCTGTCGGTATTTTTGCCAATGTGAACCCGAACACCGGGAATTACGACCTTTCGACGAGCGCCGGGTCAGCGACGACCGGCTCGTCCACGTACGACACCTTCACGTTCGTGTTCGTCGGGCTGACGTCGGCGACGCCATTCTCCTCGGCGACCTTCACCAGCGAGGATTTGGCATTGGGCGTGTACAATATTCCTGAGATCATCTACGGTCAGGCGGCAAGTGTTCCCGAGCCAGGGGCGCTGGTGGTCCTGGGCGTCGGCTTGCTCGGGCTTGGCATGGTACGCCGCCATACCGCGCGCCGTTAAGCGCCTTGCATGAGCCGTGCGTTAGCGCGCCTGCAGGTGGAATCGCGGCGGATGGTCGGGCTGCGTCGTAACCACGGCGCACGGCATCACTACCTCCTGCGGATCCATCGAGACCTCGAATTGCTGAATTAGCGCCGCCAACATCACGGTCGCTTCGGTTAACGCGAACTGTGCGCCGACGCAGACGCGGGGGCCGACGCCGAACGGCAGGTAGGCAAAGCGCGGCGGCGGTGATGCATCGGGCATGAAGCGGTCCGGGTCGAAGACCTGCGGGTCACGCCACAAGTGGCGATGCCGGTGCAGCACCCAGGGGGCGATCACCAGCAGAGTGCCGGGCGGGATGGTGATGTCTCCGGCGCGATCCTGCTGGATGGAGACGCGCGCCATGGCGAATGCGGGTGGGTAGAGGCGGAGCGTCTCGTTGATCACGGCGCGGGTGCGGACGAGTTTCGGCAGCGTATCGGCGTTCAGGTCGATGTCGGCGACCTCGTGCGCCAGCCGGCTCTGCTCCTCGGGCGCGCGACTGAGCAGAGTGAGGGCCCAGAAGAGCGTGACGGCGGTGGTGGCGTGTCCGGCCAGCAGGAGCGTGGCGAGCTGATCGCGGAGCTGGGTGGGGGAAAAGGCGCGGCCGGTTTCGGGATCGCGCGCGGCGCGCAGCAGGTCGAACAGGTCGCGCGCGTCTTCGGTCGGGGGATCGGCCAGGCGTGCGCGCATGATCTGCTCCATCAGCGCCATCCAACGGCGCTGGAAGCGGGCACGGCGGATGTCGCGCAGGGTGGGGACGCCGAGGGGCAGCACCAGGTCGAGCAGCCGTGGCTGCGCCCAGCGCACGGCGTATTCTTCCAGCATGGCGCGCAGAGCCTGGCCGTGGTCGCGCATTTCGAGGGAGAACATCGAGCGAGCGGCGATTTCGAGCGCGGTGGTTTCCATCGTTTCGAGCAGATCGACAGGTTGGTCGGTTCGGGCGTGGAGCGCGTCGATGGTGTTCCATGTGACCGAGAGGATGTGCCGTGCCAGCATGGGCATGACCCGCGGGGCGAGGGCGGGTGCGATGGTGCGGCGTTGTAGGCGCCAGTCCTCGCCTTCCGAGAGCAGAGTCCGTACCCGGTGATGGGGCGCAGGATGCGGACCGAAGCCGGTGAGCGGCGGTAATTGGCGTGATTGTCCACCAGCACCCGATGGATTGCATCGGGGCTGTTGAGCAGCATGTTGCGGCGGCCGAAGATGCTGCGTGTCAGGACCGGCTGCTCGTACGCCTGTTCGGGCCAACTGCTGAGGGCGTTGCTGCGGATGGCGCGCAGGAATGCCGGCAGCGGCAGCGGGCGCGCGGGGACCGGCGGGACAGGTGGGGCGTACAGCGTGCCGGCGGTCATCACCGGCAGGGTAGCGCAGCGCCGGGCTGCGTGCCAGAACTGGCTGTGCCCGGGCCGATCGGTATAGGCTCGCCGGTATTCACGCTGGGGGGAGATATGGCGCGATGAGCTTAAAGGGCGCGGCTTATATCGCGGGTGCGTTCGAGCATCCGACCCGCAAGGCGCCGGATAAGTCGGTTGCCTTGTTGCATGCGGAATGCGCCCTGGGCGCGCTGCAGGATGCGGGGCTGAGCAAGCAGGACGTGGACGGGTATTTCTGCGCCGGCGATGCGCCCGGCATGGGTCCATTGTCCATGGTGGATTACATGAATCTGCGCGTGCGGCACTTGGATGCGACGGATATCGGCGGGTCATCGTATCTGATGCTGGTGGCGCACGCGGCGGAGGCGATCGCGGCGGGCCGGTGCAACGTCGCGCTGATTACGCTGGCCGGGCGTCCGCGCAGCGAAGGTCAGGCGACGGGGACCGCGCCGCGCGCCGGCAATCCGGCGCAACCCGACATGCAGTGGGAATATCCGTACGCGCCGACGGTGGCGAACATGTATGCGCTATGCGCGCAGCGGCACATGCACGAATACGGCACCACCAGCGAGCAGCTTGCGTGGATCAAGGTCGCGGCGTCGCATCACGCGCAATACAACGAGCATGCGATGCTGCGGGACGTGGTGACGGTGGAGCAGGTGGTGAACTCGCCGATCATTGCGAGTCCGCTGCATAGGTTGGACTGTTGTGTGATTAGCGATGGCGGCGGCGCGCTGGTGGTGGTGAAGCCGGAGATCGCGCGCAGCCTGAAGCGGCCGAAGGTGAAGGTGATCGGCATGGGCGAGGCGCCGAAGGGACAGTTCGGCGGCAACGTTGATCTGACGTTTTCGGGCGCGCGGTGGTCGGGCCCGGCGGCGTTCGAGATGGCGGGGGTGAAGCCGGGCGATATCAAATACGCCTCGATCTATGACAGCTTCACGATCACCGTGCTGATGCAGATCGAGGATCTGGGGTTCTGCGAGAAGGGTCAGGGCGGGAAGTTCGTGGCGGACGGGAATTTGATTTCCGGGCAGGGCAAGCTGCCGTTCAACACGGATGGCGGCGGGTTGTGCAACAATCATCCGGCCAATCGCGGCGGCATCACCAAGGTGATCGAGGCGGTGCGGCAGTTGCGCGGCGAGGCGCATCCGAAGGTGCAGGTGAAGAACTGCGATCTGGCTCTTGCGCACGGCACGGGCGGATCGCTGGGCACGCGGCATGGCTCGGCGACCCTGATCATGGAACGGGAGTGACGGCGATGGCGTATCAGCAGCGCAAGATCGGGTTCGTCGGCACGCCTGACAGCAATCCGGAGACCAAGCCGTTCTTCGATGCCGCGGCCGCGGGCAGGTTCGTTGTGCCGTCATGCGGAGCGTGCGGCAAGTCGCATCTGGTATCCGCGCGGCATTTGCCCGCATTGCTTCAGCCAGGATGCTGTCGTGGAAGAACGCGTCCGGCAAGGGCACGATTTACTCGTTCAGCGTGATGAAGCGGGCGGAGGTGCCGTACTGCATCGCCTATGTGACGCTGGAGGAAGGTCCCACGATGATGACCAACATCGTCGATTGCGATCTGGATACGCTGAAGATCGGCCAGCCGGTGAGTGTAACCTTCGTTCCGAGCGAGGGCGGGCCGCCCATGCCGATGTTCAAGCCTGCATAACCGACGAGAGGGGGAAACACTCCTTGATGAAACTGACCCGACGGACCCTGTTGGGCACGGCAACCGCCGTAGCCGCATCGCCGCGCATTGGCCGCGCTCAGACACCCACCATCAAGATCGGCGTGCTGAACGATCAGTCCGGTCCGTACCGCGATGACGGCGGGATCAACGGGGTGATCTGTGCCAAGCAGGCGCTGATCGATTTCGGGGTGCCCGGCAAGGGCTTTAACGTCGAGGTGATCACCGCGGACCATCAGAACAAGCCGCAGGTCGGCGCGGCTATCGCGCGGCAGTGGTTTGATCAGGACGGTGTGGATTGCATCGTCGATGTGCCGACGTCATCCGTCGGGCTCGCGGTGAACACGGTCTGTCGCGAGAAGAACAAGGTTTACCTGAACTCAGGCACCGGCACGTCCGACCTGACCGGCCCGCAGTGCAGCCCGAACACGGTTCACTGGACGTACGATACGTACATGCTGGCCAAATCGACCGGCGGGGCGACGGTGAAATCCGGTGGGGATACGTGGTTCTTCATCACCGCGGATTACGTGTTCGGGCAGACCTTGCAGCGGGACACCGAAACGATCGTGAAGGCTGCGGGCGGCAAGGTGCTCGGTTCCGTCAAGTACCCGTTTCCGGAGACGACCGACTTCTCCTCTTTACTGCTCCAGGCGAAATCCTCCGGCGCCAAGGTGCTTGGCTTGTGCAACGCCGGCGCCGATACCCAGAACTGCATCAAGCAGGCGCAGGAATTCGGCATCATGGGCAGCATGCACGTCGCGGCCATGCTGATCCAAAGCGGCGATGTTCGCGCGCTTGGACTGGATACCGCGAAGGGTCTGGTGTGGACGGAATCCTATTACTGGGACCTGAATGATCGCACGCGTGCCTTCAACAACCGGGTCAGGGAAAAGACCGAGCATGGCGTGTGGCCGAACATGACGCAGGCCGGGGACTACGGCGCGACGTTTCACTATCTGAAAGTCGTCGCGGATATGGGCGTTCCGGCGGCCAAGGCTGATGGCCGTGCCGTGGTGGACCGCATGAAGCGCATGCCGACCGACGATGACGCGTTCGGCCCCGGAAAAATCCGGATAGACGGCCGGGCGCTGCACCCGGTGTATCTGCTGGAGGCGAAATCCCCGGCGGAGAGCAAACAATCGTGGGATGTGGCGAAGGTGGTGGCCGTCACGCCGGCCGATCAGGCCTGGCGCCCGCTGGATCAGGGCGGCTGTCCGTTGGTGAAGTCGTAGGGCGGAATCAGCTTACGGCGCGAGCAAGCTGCTGCTTGTTCATGCGGGAGCGCCCCGGGACGTTCTTGCGCTTCGCCTCCTGATAGAGCTCTGCCCGCGTCTTCTCGGCTTTCCGCTCGCGCCGCTTGGTCGTTGCCAAGCGCTTGCGATTCTCCTTGGGTGACTGGCGGTTTGATGCGCCCGCTTCCGACAGCGCGATGGCGATCGCCTGCCGGGGATTGCGCACCTTGCGTCCACCGCCGGTTTCAAGCTCGTGATGCTTGAACTCGTGCATCACGCGCTCGACGGTCTGTTGCTGCTTCGGGCTCTGATGCTGGGCCATCGGTCATGCTCCGTGGCAAGGCGAGGCGCCGCCACAACGGCGGCGCCCCGTTCGCTTACGCGGCCTTCTGGGTTGCCTGCTTGTTGAGCGTCGAGGTGGCAATTTTGTTAAGCAGCGTGTCCGCCTTCTTTTCCTCGTCCAGCGTCTCCTGCAGGAGCTTTGCCGCGTCGTTCATGCCGCACGCCTTGGCCCATGCCACCATGGTGCCGTAGCGCGCCATCTCGTAATGCTCGACCGCCTGCGCGCTGGCGAGGATCCCGGAATCGCGCACTGCGCCCTGCTCGAATTCGTGGACGACTTCCTCGCCTTCTTCAATGATGCCGTTGATGGCCTCGCAGGTTTGTCCGCGGGCCGCTTACCCATCATCTCGAACACCTGCTGCAGGCGTTCCACGTGTCCCTCGGTCTCCTCGCGGTGTTCCAGCAGTGCCTGCTTAAGCTGCTCGTTCTCGGCCGCTTTGGCCATCTTCGGAAGAGCCTTCAGGATCTGGCGTTCGGCGTAGTACACGTCCTGGGTGAACGAGAGCATAAGATCGTTCATGCTTTTCATGTTTTGTCGTCCTTTTCAGAGAATTTGCCGTAGGGTGCGGCACGGGCGGTAAAACCGCTGACCGATCACGCCGTTCGGAGCGGCCTGCGCACAATCAAAAGAGCGAGGGTAGGCTCACGCCAAAGTGAGGACACTCACAATCCCGCTTGGCCTGGCGTCTCACGGTTCCGCAATGAAACGGGCCCCGCGGCACGCGTTGACCAGCCACCTGAATGAACCTGGGCGCGGGGGCCCGAGCAATGGCGGATACGGTCAGCGATTTCTTTTGGGAACGTCTTCACCAATGGGGTGTGCGGCGCATTTTCGGCTACCCGGGAGACGGCATCAACGGCTTGGTCGGCGCGCTCGACCGACACAAGGATAAATTCGAGTTCGTCCAGGTACGGCACGAGGAAATGGCGGCGTTCATGGCCAGTGCCCATGCCAAATTCACCGGTGAGATCGGCGTCTGTATGGCCACCTCCGGCCCGGGCGCCATCCATCTTCTGAACGGACTCTACGACGCGCGGCTGGATCATCAGCCGGTGCTCGCCATCGTGGGACAACAGGCGCGCGCAGCCCTCGGCGGACACTACCAGCAGGAAGTTGACCTCGAATCACTGTTCAAGGACGTCGCCGGCGCATTCGTGCAACAGGCTTCGACGCCGGTGCAAATGCGTCACCTGATCGACCGCGCCATGCGCATCGCGACATCGGACCGAAAGGTCACCTGCATCATCATTCCGAATGATTTGCAGGAGGAAAAGGCGGTCGAAGTTCCGCCCGAAAAGCACGGTACCGTGCATTCCGGCATGGGCGCGCCGGCCGTGCATCCGACCCCCACCGACGCCGAGTTGCGCCACGCCGCGGAGGTGCTGAACGCCGGCAAGAAGGTCGCCATGCTGGTCGGCGCGGGCGCGCTGCACTGCACGGATGAGGTGATGGAGGTAGCCGAGAAACTCGGTGCCGGCATCGCCAAGGCACTGCTTGGTAAGGCCGCCGTGCCGGACGATATTCCGTTCGTGACCGGTTCCATCGGACTGCTCGGCACCAAGCCCAGCTACGACATGATGATGGGCTGCGACACGCTGCTGATGGTGGGATCCGGCTTTCCGTATTCCGAGTTCCTGCCCAAGGAAGGCAAGGCCCGCGGCGTGCAGATCGACATCTCGGCCGGCATGCTCAGCATCCGCTACCCGATGGAGGTCAATCTTCTCGGTGAAAGCAAGGAAACCCTCAAGCGTCTGCTGCCCATGCTGGAGTACAAGCAGGACCGTTCCTGGCGCAACCAGATCGAAGGATGGGTGAAGGAATGGTGGGAGGTTCTGCATTCCCGCGCGATGACCTCCGCCGATCCGATCAATCCGCAGCGGGTCTTTTGGGAGCTTTCACCGAAACTGCCGGAACGCTGCATCCTGGCTGCCGATTCCGGCTCGGGCACGAATTGGTACGCGCGGGACGTGAAGATGCGGCGCGGCATGATGGCCTCGTTGTCGGGCGGACTGGCCAGCATGGGCGCCGGCATGCCTTATGCCATCGCGGCGAAGTTCGCCTACCCGGACCGCCCGGTGATCGCCATGGTGGGTGATGGCGCGTTCCAGATGAACGGGATGAACGAACTGATCACGGTGAAGAAGGTACTGGAAACAGTGGAGCAGCCCGCACTTCATCGTCTCGGTGCTGAACAACCGCGATCTGAACCAGGTCACATGGGAGCTGCGAGCCCAGGGGGGCATGCCGAAGGTGGAAATCACCCAGAGCATCCCGGACGTGTCCTACGCGCGCTACGCCGACCTTCTGGGGCTGAAGGGTTTCTTTTGCGACAACCCCGATAAGATCGCTCAGACATGGGACGAGGCGTTGTCCTGTGATCGTCCTTGCCTGGTGGAGTTCTACACCGACCCGAACGTGCCGCCGCTGCCGCCGCACATCACGTTGGCACAGGCGCGCGCGTTCATGGGGTCGATGTATGGCGAGCCGGAGCTTGGCAGCGTCCTCAAGGACACCGCCAAGGAGGTCGTGGCTTCCCTGCTTCCCGTCCCGTTCCTGAGGTACCGATGACACGCCCCGCCGCCCCGGTCGGCACCGTGCAGGCGCGTGCCTACACGGTGCCGACCGACCAACCGGAACAGGATGGAACGCTTGACTGGGACAAGACCACGATCGTCATCGTCACGGCCGAAGCCGGCGGCTATCAGGGCATTGGTTACACCTACGCCGATAAGACCAACACCGGGCTGATCAACACCAAGCTGGCGGAGACGATCAAGGGCAAGGACGCGTTCGATATCGCGGGCTGCGTCGAGGCGATGTTCCATGCCGTCCGCAATCTCGGCCGCCGCGGGCTGGCGGCCACTGCGATCTCGGCCGTCGATACGGCGCTGTGGGATCTGAAGGCGAAGCTTGTCGATCTGCCGCTGGTGCGTCTGCTCGGCGCGGTGCATCCCAATGTGCCGATCTATGGCAGCGGCGGCTTCACCAACTACTCCGACAGGACACTTGCCAAGCAGCTCGGCGCGTGGGTCTCACGCGACGGCTGCAAGTGGGTGAAAATGAAGGTGGGCCGGGATCCCCGGCGAGACCGGGAGCGGGTGAAAGTGGCGCGCGAGGCGATCGGTGACGCCGGCCTGTTCGTGGACGCCAACGGGGCGCTCGATGCCAAGCGCGCACTCGCCTTCGCCGATCATGTGCTGATCCACGACGTGCGCTGGTTCGAGGAGCCGGTTTCCAGCGACGACCTGGCCGGCCTTCGCTTGCTGCGCGAGCGCATTCCGGCGCCGATGGAGGTTGCTGCCGGCGAGTATCACTACGTGCTCGACGATATGCGCGCCATGCTGGCGGCCAACTGCGTGGATGTGATGCAGGCCGACGCCACCCGTTGCGGTGGGGTCACAGGCTTCCTCGCCGCAGGCACGCTGACCGACGCGCATCATGTGGATCTGTCGGGCCACTGCGCGCCCTCTGTCCACCTGCATGCTGCCTGCGCCGTGCCGAAGCTGCGCCACCTGGAGTGGTTCCACGACCACGTGAGGATCGAACACATGCTGTTCGACGGCGCACCCACGCCGAAAAACGGCATCATCCAGCCGGACCTGTCCCGGGCCGGGCTCGGCATCGCCCTGAAGCAACAGGACGCCGAGCGTTACGCAGACGATTGAGGAAACGGTTGATGCAAGGCGATGCGCTTGAAGGAGCAGGGCTGGCGGCGTTGGGAGTTGTTTCGGCTGCGGTTGTGGGCGTGTTGACGGCGCGCGCGGTGCCGGGCGGACCGCTGCTGGAGCGGCGCCGCACGCGCGGCATTCGCCTCCCCCGGCGAGCCAGCACTCTCTCCACCCGCGCCGCCCAGCGCCTCAATCACAGTTCGGCCCTGCTCTCGCTTGCCGTCTTCGCCGATAGTTCCATTGAACACTACCGCGGCATGTTCAACAACCGGGCCATGGTGCTGCCGTTGCTTGCCTCGGCCGCCACGCTGGCCAGCAGCCTGCATGGCGCGCACGATGAAACCGCGACGGGCCATCGCGTGCGGCACGCCATCGCCGCGATTGCGGGCCTGATCGGCGTCGCCGGAGGCGGATTTCATCTGTACAATGTGACCAAGCGCGAAGGCGGTTTTTCCTGGAACAACCTGTTCTACGGCGCCCCGCTCGGGTGCGCCGTACGCGCTGATCCTGGCCGGTGTCATGGGCACCGCCGCCGAACATATTCGCGACAGCACGGAGGGCCGACGGCGGCTGTTCCGATTGCCCGCGGGACCGACATTGGCAGCTCTGACCAGTGGGGGCCTGATCGGCACGGTCGCCGAAGCGGCACTGCTGCATTTCCGCGGCGCCTATCATGACCCTTTCATGTTCCTTCCGGTCAGCGTCCCGCCGATCGCCGCAGGTTTGATCGCGAAAGTCGGGGCGGAGCGGCGCCCGGCCTGGAGCCGGCTGACACGTGGCCTGGCTGTGGCTGACGGCATTCATGGGATTCGCGGGATCCGGCTTTCACATCTATGGCGTCAGTCGAAACATGGGCGGCTGGCGGAACTGGAGTCAGAACGTGCTGAGCGGACCGCCCATTCCTGCGCCGCCCAGCTTCACCGGGCTGGCTCTGGCCGGACTTGCTGCGCTTGACCTGCTGGAGGAGCGCAATGGCTGACCGTGTCCGTTTTCCCGGCTACAGCACGCTCGCCAAGCGGGACACGCCCTCGTGGAACGAAGCAACCCGCATCGTCGTCAACAAACGCATCTACAACCCGCCGCAGCGCCGCTTCTTCACCGAACAGGAATGGCCGATCCTGATCGCCTGTGCGACCGCATCATCCCGCAAACGGGTGAGCGCGTGCCGATCGAGAACTTCGTGGATCAGAAGATGGCGGAGAACCAGGGAGACGGTTACCAGCAGGCGGGCGAACCCGACATGCAGCAGATGTGGCGCCGCGGCCTACACGCCTTGGATCAGGAAGCGCGGCTGCGTTTCGGCGAGGCCTTCATCGATCTCCCCGGCGGGCGCAAGGACGACGTGCTGCACATGATCCAGCGTGGGGATGTGCGCGCGCCGGATTGGGCCGGGATCTCACCCGAAAGTTTCTTCAAGGGCCGCGTCCTGCACGATATCGATCACCTACTACTACGCCCATCCGAAAGGCTGGGACGAAATAGGGTTCGGCGGGCCCGGCATCGCCCCGCGGCTACGTGCGCATGGGTTTCGACCGATACGATCCGTGGGATGCGGTACCGGCGAAAGAGGACCGTCCGAATGCCTGACATCGTCCCTCGCACACCGCGCGGCAAGGACAACCGCGCGCCTGACGTTCTGCGCCCCGGCGCGTGGGTTCCGATGCGGCACTATCCGGACAACGAGGAGGTCGATTTCGCGATCATCGGCACCGGCGCGGGCGGCGGTACACTTGCCGCGAAGCTGGCGGAGCATGGGTTTTCCGTCGTGGCGTTCGATGCCGGGCCGTGGTTCCGCCCGCTCGACGAATTTGCCTCCGACGAATTGGAACAGGAGAAACTGATCTGGACCGACAACCGCATCATCGACGGCGACAATCCGGTGGAACTCGGCCATAACAACAGCGGCAAGGCGAGTTGGCGGCAGCACCGTCCACTTCATGATGGTCTCGCTCCGGTTTCGCCCCGAATGGTTCAAATCCCGCAGCAAGCTCGGATATGCGGTGGATTGGCCGGTCGATTGGGCGGGAGATGTGGCGCTACTACGATGAGGTCGAAGACGCGCTGAAGATCTCCGGCCCGGTCAATTACCCATGGGGACCGCCGCGCCGCCGCTACCCCTATCGCGCGCATGAGGTAAACGCCGCCGGGCTGGTTCTCGCCCGCGGGTGCGAGAAGCTCGGGATGAAGTGGTGCCCCACGCCGCTCGCCACCGTTTCGGCGCCGCGCGGCCTGTCTCCACCCTGCGTCTATCGCGGGTTCTGCGGCTTCGGCTGCTCCACCAACGCCAAGCAGAGCGCGCTGGTGGTGTGGATTCCGCGCGCACTGGCCGCAGGCGCTGAGGTACGGGACCTGGCGATGGTCGGACGGATCGAGGCCAACCACTACGGCCGCGCCACCGGCGTGCATTACCTCCGCGAAGGGCAGTGGCGGTTTCAGAAGGCGCGCAACATCGTCGTTGCCGGCTATGCGATCGAAACCCCGCGCCTGCTGCTGATGTCGGCTAATGCGCAATTCCCCGACGGCCTGGCGAACAGCAACGGGCTCGTCGGCAAGAACTTCATGGTGCAATCGAACGATGCGGTTTGGGGCACCATGGACCAGGAAATCCGCTGGTACAAGGGCCCGCCCTCGATGGCGTTACCGAGCACTGGAACTACGCCGATGAGGGCAAGGACTTCTTCGGCGGCTACGCGTACATGAGCCAAGGGCCGCTCGCCATCGAATATGCTCGCTTGCTCTGGCAAGTGGCGTGGGTCTGTGGGGGCAGGCGCTGAAAGACGCCCTGTCGCAGTACATCTACCAGGCCGGGCTGAAGATCGTCGGCGAAGTGCTGCCGCGTGAGGAAAACACCGTCACTCTCGCCGATCAGAAGGACGAATACGGTTTGCCCGATCGCGAAGGTCACGTTCTCCTACTGTGAGAACGACAAGAAGCTGAAGGCGCACGCCGTGCGAGAGATGACGGCGCGTGATGGAGGCCGCGGGCGCAAAAGGACATCTGGAGCAACGACGACACCGCCCATCTCGGCGGTACATGCCGGATGGGCGACGATCCGAAATCAAGCGTCACGAATGCGGATGGACGCAGCTGGGACATTCCGAATTTGTGGATGTGCGACGGTTCGTTGATGCCGACCGTGGGCGGGGTAAATCCGTCGCTTACCATCCAGGCGATGTCCTGCCGGATCGCCGATCGCATCAGGGCCATGGCGCGCGCGGGGAGCTGGATGCGCCGGCGACGCGTGCGGCGCGGATCGCGATGCCGGCCGAAGCGGCGGGGTAGCAGAAGCTACGCGGCCGCTTTTCCTGCCCCCAGCCGGGCTTCCAGCCGGGTGCTCCAGATCGACAGGCTGAAACAGGCCAGGAAATAGACGACGCCGGCGAAGAAGTAGGCTGTCTGGCGAATCTGATCGCCGACAAGCCATTGCGGGTCGATCAGCGCCGCCTGCAATACGCCGAGGAAATCGAACATCCCGGCGATCAGGATGATCGTGGTTTCCTTGATGATGGCGATGCTGACATTGATGATGCCGGGAAGCGCAGCGCGCATTGCCTGAGGCAGGGTGCAGAAAGCCAGAATTTGCCAGCGATTCAGTCCCAGCGCCTGGGCCGCTTCGGCCTGGCCCCGCGGGACGGATTGCAGTGCGCCGCGTATCACCTCTGCCATCAGTGCTGCATTGAATGCCGAGAACGCCACGAGTACCCGCACCAGGGGATCGACCTCGACATGCGGCGGCACGAACAGCGGGAACATGATTATGGAGACGAACAGGATGCCGATCAGCGGCAAGCCGCGCATCAGGTCGATGTAGATTGCCGCGAGACCGGCGACGACCGGCAGCCGCGATCGACGCGCGAGGGCCAGGATCAGACCCGCCGGCAGTGCGCTCGCGATGGTCCATCCCGCGACAACGACGGTGAGGAGGATTCCGCCCCAGCGCTGGGTTGGCACGACGGGTAATCCGAATACACCGCCATAAAGCAGGATGCCGGCAGCGATGGGATACAGCAGAGCGAACCCGATCCCGATCAGACCCTTGTGCCGTGACGGCAGCGCCATCACGGCGACAAAGCCCAGAACGATCACACAGCAAACGCCGACGCGCCATTGCTGCGCTGCCGGATAGGCGCCCATGGCGATCTGTTGGACATGCGTGCGGATGAACAGCCAGCACGCGGCATCGACCTGCATGCACGCCTTGGGCGAGGCGCCGGCCCATATGGCGTTCGCCACCGTCCAGGCGAACAGATGCGGTATTGTGCGCGCGAGCCAGTAGAGAATGCCCGCGGTCATCAGCACGTTCAGAGGTGACGAGATGCAGGCGCGCACGGCAGATGCGAGGCGGGACATGCGGGACATGCTAGGCTCCCGCGATCCGCAGCCGGCGATCCAGCCACTGACCGGTCAGCGAAATTGCGACCGCCAGTGCAAGATAGCTCGCCATCGTCATGGCCATCGTCTCCAGCGGCTGGCCGGTCTGGTTCAGCACGGTGCCGGCGAAGATCATCATCAGGTCGGGGTAGCCGATCGCCGCCGCCAGGGACGAGTTCTTCATCAGCGTGATGTATTGCCCGGTCAGCGGCAGCATCACCGCCCGCAGCGCCTGGGGAACGACGATGCTGGCGTAGATGCGCGCGCGCGATAGTCCCAGCGCCCGCCCGGCCTCGGTCTGTCCCGCTCCGACTGTCAGGATGCCGCCCCGGATCAGTTCCGCGACGAACGCCGAGCCGTAGATCGTCATCCCGATTGCCATGGCGACGAACTCGGGGATGATGGAAATTCCACCTGATACGTTGAATGGACCCACCTGCGGCATGTCCCAGCGGAACGGCTGCAAGACCCAGCCGGCCACGATGACGCCGCCCAGACACAGCGCCGCAGCAAGCCGTGGCCAGTGGCTGGGCTCGCCCGTCAGCACTCGTTGTCGGCGCGCCAAATAGGCCAGCACCGCCGCCGCGCCGATCCCGATCACGGCAACGGCGGCGAAAGCCGGCCAGTCCGGCTGCGCCAGAGGAGCAGGCAAGAATAGGCCCCGCTTGTTGAGGAACACGACGCCGAACAGGCGCAGGCTCGCGCGCGGCAGCGGCAGCGGACCAAGCACGGCAAAGTACCAGAAGAACAGTTGCAGCAGCAGCGGGATGTTGCGTCCCGCCTCCACATACGCCCGCGCCAGGAGTGCCAGCAGCGGATTGGTGGAAAATCGTGCCAGCGCCACGATCAGGCCGATCAGCGTCGCACCGACGATCGCGACCGCGGAAATCAGCACGGTATTGAGCAACGCCGCCCAGAAGGCGCGCAGATACGTCGCACCTGGCGGAAACGCGATCAGGGACTGCGCGATATCGAACCCGGCGGGCTGTCCCAGAAACCCGAAGCCGATATGCAGTTTCAGCCGGGCCATGTTCGCGGCGATATTGCTTGCCACATCGGCCGCGACTGCCAGCACGACAAGAATCAGGCCGCCCTGAAGAGCGGCCCCACCCGCATCGAACCGTCTTAACCGAGCAGGCGGGCCGCGCCGTTCAGGCCGGCGCACCATGCCTCAGCGGAACGGCGGCGAGATCATCAGGCCGCCATTCGTCCACAGCGCATTCAATCCGCGGCTCAAGCCGATCGGCGTCTTCTCGCCCACATTGCGTTCGAAGATCTCGCCGTAATTCCCCACCGTTTTGACGATCTTGTCCGCCCAATCCGCCGGAAGCCCGAGCTTCTTGCCGAAATCATCGCTGAGCCCGAGAAAGCGCTTCGCCTCCGGATTGGTGGTCGAGGTCTTTTGCTCATCGACATTGGCCGAGGTCAGCCCGAGCTCCTCCGCCTCGATCGTGGCGAACACCGCCCATTTCACCACATGCGCCCACTGGGTATCGTTGTCGCGCACGATCGGGCCGATCGGCTCCTTGGAGATGGTTTCCGGCAAGATCATATTGGCCCCAGGATCCTTCAGCCCCAGCCGCCGTGCCGCCATCGAGGCTCGGTCGTCGGTCCAGGCGTCGCATCGCCCCTCATCATACGCCAGGCGGGTGGCGTCGGTGCCGTTGAATGTCACGATCTTGTAGGTCATTGCGTGCTGGCGGAACCAGTCCGCGACATTCAGTTCCGTGGTCGTGCCCTGCGCCGCGCAGATCGTCGCGCCGTTCAAATCGCGTACGCTTTTGATGCCCAGGGACTTCCGAACCATGAATCCCTGACCGTCGTAGAAGTCGGCCTGAGTGAATTCCATTCCGGTGCCGTTGTCCCGGCTGTAGGTCCAGGTAAAGCGGTGCGTCAATACCTCGACCCCGCCCGTGGTCAGCAGCGTGAACGCATCCCGCGGCTGCACCGGCTTGATCTCCACCTTCGCCGGATCGCCGAAGACTGCGGCCGCGATTGCGCGGCAGACGTCAACATCGAATCCACGCGCCACGCCCTGGGCATCCATATAGGAAAATCCGGGGTTGTTCACCGCCACGCCGCAACGCACGGTGCCTCGGCTCTGCACGTCAGACAGGGTGGATGCGTGGCCGCTTGCCGCCGCCACAACGCCGAACACGACCGCGAACAGGGCTAGCCTTGCGACCGACATGAACCCCTCCGACATGCGCTGCGGAACGCAGAAGGCCCCGCGTAGCGACCACGTGGCAAGAGGCGGAAGCCTTGTCAGCCCGATAGGCCAGACGCTATTCCCGCCAGCCTTCCGCGTTGGAACGCGGCGAAATCACCTACGGCACGCGGCAGCCTCCGTCCCGGCGCGACGATCTGCACCACCGGCAAGGTCAGCGACGGCGCGTTCAACTTCAAGGCGACCAGCCTTCCTGCCGCTATGTCGTCCTGGACATGGCTCGCGAGGCAGCAGTACAGGCCGACATCCTCCAGCACCAGCGCGCGCAGAAACTCGAACTCAGTGGCGCGGGACACGACCCGCAGCGGTGCCGCGCCGATCCCCGCCAGCAGCCGGCTGATACTCTTCCCGAGCAAAGAATGCTCCGGCGCGGCGACGAAATCGTGGGGCACGAGTTCCGCCGGCGCGACGGCCGCGCGCCGGGAGAGGCCATGCCTCGGCGAGGCGATCACCACGAAGCGCTGTTCCCCGACGACGATGCTGTTGAGCCCGGCGATTCCATCGGCGCCAAGACACAGCCCGACATCGGCCACCGCCGCGCTTACCCACTCGATCACTTCTTCCTGGCGGCCAACCCGGGTCACCAGTTCGACCTCCCGATGCGCCCGCGCGAACTCCGCCAGCATCGAGGACAGCACGTCCCCCAGCGATCTCTGGCAGGCAAACACCACCCGCCGCTGTTGCTCATCCCGCGTGACGGCGACATCCGCCGCCATGCAGTCCGCATCCGCCAGCACCTGGCGCGCGTGCTTCAGGAACGTGGCGCCGAGATGTGTGAGCTGGTTGCTGTGTCCGCGCCGGCGGTGGAACAGCTCGCCTTTCAGGTGCCGCTCCAGCGCCTCGACATGCGTGCTGACCGAAGGCTGTGTCATTCCCAGCTTGTCGGCGGCGGCACGAAACCCGCCGCAATCCGCGATGGCGGCGAAGACCTCCAGCCGTCTCAAGGTGAAGTGCGGCCGATGCTGCATCGCTTGGGTATAGGCAAATGCCTATCGGCTTCATAGCCCGGCCGCCGGTTGCTTCCGTGCCGGGCGCACGGAAACTATCCCATGCATGCCTGACTGAGAACCAAGACGTGAGCCGTTCCAATCCGAGCCTGGATGTCGCCGTGGATATCGGCGGGACCTTCACCGATCTGGTGGCCATTGATCGCGCCACCGGCCGTGTCGCTCACGCGAAATCCCTGACCACGCCGCACGATCTGTCCCAAGGCGTATGGGATTGCTTCACCAAGGCCGCGACCGCGATTGCATCCATGCAGAACCTGATCCACGGTTCGACCGTCGCGATCAACACGGCGATCGAGGAAAAGGGCGCCCGTACCACGCTCGTGGTCACCCGGGGCACGCGCGACGTCTATAAGATCGGCCGGCAGAACCGCCCTGAGGCCTACAACTTTGCCTTCCGCCGGCCGCAGCCGCTGGTGCCGCGTTCGAGAACTCATGAAATCACCGAACGTCTCTCGGCCCGCGGCGACGTACTCATTGCCCTCGACCTCCAGGGGCTTGAAGACACCGCGCTACGGATTCGCGAGAGCGGGGCGGAAGCTGTGGCCGTCTGTTTCCTGCACGCCTATGCCAATCCCGCGCACGAGATTGAAGCCGGCGGCGTTCTTCGCCGCATCCTCGGGCCTGACGTGTTCATCTCCCTCTCGCACGAGATCGTCCGTGAGTATCGCGAGTATGAGCGAACCTCCACCACCGTGATGAACGCCTATATCGGCCCCGGAACCAGCGCTTATATCGGCCGGCTGGAGCGGCGTCTGGCCGAGGACGCATTCCCAGGCCGCTTCTTCATCATGCAATCGAGCGGCGGGGTGATGTCGCCAGCTTCGGCTCGCGCACTGCCGGTGGCCATGATGGAATCGGGTCCGGTGGGCGGGGTCATCGCCGCGCGTGAGATCGGGCGTCGATTGGGCATCGAGCACCTGATTACCTTCGACATGGGCGGAACAACCGCCAAGACCAGCCTGGTCCAGAACAGTACCGTGGCGGTGGCGCAGGGCTATCATATCGGCGGTTACACAACGGGCCATCCGGTGATGTATCCGGTGGTGGATATTGTGGAGGTGGGGGCAGGGGGCGGCACCATTGCCTGGATCGATGAGGTCGGCGCACTGAAGCTTGGTCCGCGCAGCGCCGGCTCGGACCCCGGCCCGATCTGTTATGGCCGCGGCGGCGCTGATCCCACCGTCACCGACGCCAACCTCGTTCTCGGCCGCATCGGCGCGCGCAGCCTGCTCGGCGGCGAGATGCATCTCGATCTCGCGGCGGCTGACCGCGGCATCAACGAATGCCTGTGCCGCCGGCTTGGCCTCGATGTGGTTCAGGCGGCCCAGGGCGTGATACAGATCGCCGTCGCCAAAATGGCACTCGCGGTGCGCGGCATCTCGGTGCAGCGCGGCCATGATCCCCGCGATTTCGCGCTTCTGGCGATGGGGGGCGGCGGGCCGTTGCACGCGCTGGAGGTAGCCCGCGATCTCGGCATCCGTCGCGTGGTCATCCCGAACCTGCCGGCACATTTCTCCGCCCTCGGCATGCTCATGAGCGACGTGCGCCATGACTATGTCCGCACCTGTTATCAGATGCTCGAGGACGCCGACTTCCCTGCGCTGGTTGCCATGGCGGCCGAATTGTCCGAATCAGGCCATCGTGCCCTCGACAGTGCCGGTGTCGAGCCGGGTGAGCGCACCGTCTTCCTGTTCATGGACCTGCGATATGCCGGGCAGGAGTTCACCGTCTCGGTCCCGGTTGAAGAGGCAGAACTCGCCGGCGCCGACGCTGCTGCCATTCGTCGGCGCTTCGATGTGACGCACGATAAGCGCTTCGGCCACTCGGCGCCGCACGAACCGGTGGAGCTCGTCAACCTTCGGCTGACCACAAGCGGAGCACGGCAGCAACTGGAACTTCCGTATCTGCCGTCCGGTTCGGCACCCGATCCCATCGGCCATCGCCCCGTTGTGCTCGGTGGCACGACCGTGGAGTGCCCGATCTATCGCCGCGAGTCGCTTCCGGCCGGGGTCCGCCTGAGCGGCCCGAGTGCCATCGAGGAACACGGCTCCACCACCATCCTGTTCGAGCATGACACCGCCGAAGTGACCGCGACGGGCGAGATCATCGTGGAGGTCGGATATCCATGAGCCCGAAGACCCGCCCCACCCTCGATCCGGTCACGCTGGAGGTTCTCCGCAACGCGCTGCCGGCGATTTCCGATGAAATGAGCTACGACCTCCAGCGCACGTCGTACAACATGATGATTTATGAGGTGCGCGATTATTGCACGGCGCTGCTGGACCCCGCCGGCGCGCTGATTTCCCAGAACGTCGGCGGTGTGTCGCATTTCGTCGCCGATCTGGGCGTGGTGGTGCGTGACGCCGTGAGACGCTTCGGCATCGACGGCATCTTCCCCGGCGACGTGATCATGCACAATCACCAGGCCACGGCGGGGCAGCATCTGAACAACGTGGTGGTCAGCACGCCGGTGTTTCACGCGAGCACGCTGATTGCCTTCGCCGTGGTGCGCGCCCACTGGGCCGATGTCGGGGGACAGTCCACCGGTTTCGGCGGCACCGGTGCTTACGACCCGTGGAGCGAGGGGCTGCAAATTAACCAGATCAAGATCCACGAACAGGGTGTGCCGGACGAAAAAGTGCTCAACCTCATTCGCGACAACATCCGCTATCCGGACGCCGCGATGGGCGATCTTCGCTCTCAGCTTGCGTCCTGCCAGCTTGGTGCGCGCCGGTTCTGCGAACTGCTCGACCGCTACGGCCGCGATACCGTGCTGTCCGCCATCGCCACGATCTACGATGAAACCGAAGCCAAATGCCGGGCCGTGGTCGCTGCGATGCCGGACGGGGTCTATACGGCGGAAGCCTTCATGGACGGGCCCGGCGGCACCGCGCCGTACGACATCAAGGTCACGGTCACGGTTGCCGGCAGCGATATGGAGATCGACCTGTCCGGCTGCTCGCCGCAGCGCGCAAACTCCGGTCTGAACAGCCGCACCTATGCCGGTGCCTACATCGCCTACAAGGCGCTGACTGCCCCGCATGAACCGTTGAACGAGGGGGCGTTTCGCGCGCTGCGCGTCGTCATCCCCGAAGGCAACATGATGATGGCCCGCTTCCCCGCGTTCATGGCGAGTTGGGGGTCGCCGTTGCCCACCGTGGTGGACACGATCTGGCGCGCGCTCGCGGACGTGATGCCCAGTGCGGTTCCCGCCGCACACAGCGGCTCGCTCGGCGCGCCCTTCGCCCTGTCCGGCAACGATCCCGGGACCGGACGTGGCTTCGTCGCGCAAAGCATCGAGGCCGGCGGCTGGGGTGGCCGTCCCGACCGGGACGGTCAGGACGCATCGATGTCGGTGTGTCAGGGCGACGTGCGCAACACGCCGATCGAAACGCTGGAGCTGAAAGCCCCGCTCCTGGTTCTGGAGCGGTCGTTGTGGCCCGATTCCGGCGGTGCCGGCCGCTTCCGCGGCGGGTTGGGTGTTCAGACCACCATCCGCTCCCTGGTCGATGGGCGCTGGAATGCCGGCCCGCCCGGTCATCGCACCGGCTGCGCGCCCTGGGGGCTGAACGGTGGCGAAGCGGGCGCCGTGGGTCACACGCTGATCCGCTATCCCGGTCGAACTGATCTCGAGCCGTCGCTGATTCCGCGGCAGTTCGCGCCGGCGGGGACCGAGATGATTTATCGCACGTCCGGCGGCGGCGGCTGGGGCGATCCGTTGACCCGTCCCGCCGCCGAGGTCCTGCGGGACGTCACCGAGGGCTACGTCAGCGTCGAAGGCGCACGCGCGCGCTACGGGGTGGTTGTCGATCCGCAGACTGGCAGGATCGATGAAAGCGCAACCGCGGCGCCGCGGGACAGGAAGGTGGAATCATGACAGCCTGGCCGCTTTCTCGCGACCTTCGCGCCGCCTGCATTGCGCAACGCCAGGCCAAGCTGCGTGCGATCTTGCAGACGCAGGGACTGGATGCACTCGTTGCGTACGGCAACGGGCGGCATTCCTTTCTTGCCTCCAACCCTGCGTGGTTCCTCACCGGCTTCCGTCAGCTCGGACCGCATATGGCGATGGTTCTGCCGGTTTCGGGCGATCCTTTCGTCGTCATGACCCCGGTCTGGGACCGTCCGCGGCTTGTGGAGCAACTGCCGGATACGGACATCGTCGCCGTCGAGCCCGATGGTTTTCTGTCTGCCGTGGGCGCGGAACTGTCTGGCCGAGGCCTCGCCGGCAAGCGGGTTGCGGTCGCCGAGGGCAGCGCCGTGCACGCCATCAGCGCCGCCTGGTCCGCCATGCTTGCCTATCCGGTTTCGGATGAAACTCTGGTCAGCGATGTGGCGAAGATTCGCGACGAATGGTCGCTTGCCTGCGTCCGGCTGGGTGCCGCGATCGCCGAAAAGGGATGGGCATTCGGCCTGGAGACGGCGCGCCCCGGGATGGCCGAATTCGTGCTGGCGGCGGAGATGGAAGCCGAGATGCGCCGGCTCGGCGCGGAAGACAATTTCCAGCTTCTCTCCGCCTCGCAGCACAACAAAGCGGCGCACCGCCCGAGCAACCGAATCCTGGAACGCGGCGATGTGCTGCTGGGCGAAGTGACACCGTGCGTCGCCGGCGAGTACGTGCAGATCTGCCGCACCGCGGTGCTCGGCGAACCCACCCCGCGCCAGCGCGAACTTTTCACCCTGCTCGACTCCGCACTGCGTGACGCCATGCGTGCCGCGAAGCCGGGTGTCCCCGCGCGCGACCTGGTGCGCATCATGAACGCACCGCTCATCGCCGCGGGATACGAGGCCTATACCAAGCCACCTTACATGCGCACCCGCGGCCACAGCATGGCGCTCGGTTCGATGGATCCCGAAATCGCCGCCGACAGCGAGCAGATTCTGCACGAAGGCATGGTGTTCGTCATGCATCCCAACCAGTATCTGCCGGAGACCGGTTACCTGATGTGCGGTGAGCCGGTGATCATCACGCCCGACGGTGCCCAGGCGCTCACCGGCCGCATGGGCGAACTCGGCGTCATCCCGGTCTGAGGAAGCATCCCATGCTGTCCATGGAACCCTCCATCAAGCGCGGCCTGACGTTCTGGGACCGCGCGACGATGCCGCTCGATGAATTTGAGGAGCGCATCCGTCTCGTCCGCGCCGCGATGCGCGAACGCGGCCTGCGCGCCATGGTCATCGCCGGCAACATGTATCAGGACGCCGATCTTCTTTGGCTCACAGCCGGCAACGTGGACGGTGTCCTTGTCCTGCCGGCAGACGGCGAACCCGCGATCTTCACCAACAGCGGCAGCCGCGAGAGCTTTTTCCTGCGCGAGCTGACCTGGATCTCGGATCTCAGCCATCGTGGCGCGCTGGTCGGCGGCGCCGTGCGAGGCGTGCTGGAAACGCGCGGGGTGACGTCGGGCCGCATCGGTGGCGCGGGTCTGTCGGTGCTCTCGCTCCGCCAATTCCAGGACCTGCATCAGGCGCTGTCGCCCTACCAAATCGAGGACGCATCGGCCCTGCTGCAAACCGTACGCGCAACGCCACGCCCGCGCGAGCGCGCGGCCGTCGCCATCGCGCTGGCGATGGCAGTGAACGCCGCCCGCGCCGCCGAGTCCGCCTTCGCCAACGGAGCCTCGAACGCCGCCGCCGTGATCGAGGCGGAGCGAACCGCGCGCCGCGCCGGCGCCTGGGATGTGCGGATTCTGGCCAACCTCACCGGGAGCGGATTGCGTCCGTACGAAACGCCCTCGGATGCGCGGCATGCGCCGTTGTCGCTGTGGATCGCCACTCGCTACCAGGGATGCTGGGCAGATCAGGTCGTCGGCTCGTCACAGCATGCCGGTCGCGCGCTCACTGCGATGCTGCGTGCCGCGCGGCCCGGCACGGAGACCAGGGCCGTGGCACACGCCGGCCTCGCGGCACTGCCGGATGAGGGACGCGATCAGGCGCTGGGCTACGGACTGGGCGGCGGGATCGGTATGGAACTGACGCAACCACCGATCATTCATCCGGACAGCACGGATCGTCTGTCGAGGGGTAATTTGCTGTCACTGCGCGTTCTCACGCGTGCGGGGCTTGCATCGTGCCTGGTCGAGATCGGTCCCGACGGTGCCTCGCCGCTCCAGCCGCGTGCCTGGTCGCCCGTCAGCCTGTTGTGACGGGCAGCCGCAGAATCCGCTGGGCGTTGCTGTAGAACAGCTTGGCTTGATCGTTCGGCGATAACCCGATCTCATTGATCAGCCGCAGCGCCGTGGACGGGTCCCAGCAGGGATAGTCGGTGCCGTACATGACGTGATCGATGCCGTAGTACTCGATCGCGTATTTGATCCCCATCGAATGCGGACTGACGGTGTCGGTGAACATGCGCCGCAGATAGGTGCTGGGCGGTTTCGGCAACCGTGCACGCCCGCCGTTCTTGTCCATCCGGCCCGACTGGTACGGCAATGCCCCGCCGGTATGCGACATGATGATCGTTAGCCCGGGGTGGCGCTCCATCAGGCCCGAGAACACCAGGCGCATCGCCGCGACGCTGACTTCCATCACGCGCCCCAGGCTCAGATGCAGCGCGCCTTCATACCCTTCCAATATGTCGTGAAACACGGCATCGGTCGGATGCAGGAAGATCGGCACACCGAGTTCCGCCACACGGGCATAGAACGGCTCCAGCCGCGGCGCATCGATGCGGGGATCATCGCCGATGCTGCCCGGGAGATTGACACCGATCAGTCCGAGCTTCCGCACCGCGTGGTCCAGCACGTCCAGCGCCACCTGCGTGTCGGTCAGCGGCACCGCCGCGCTCGCCCAGACCCGTCCTGGATGGCGTGCCTGGGCACGCGCCATTTCCTCATTCCAGTGCAGCGCCGCGTCGCGTCCCTCCTGCACCGGAATGTCGGAAAAGTGCAGCGACAACGGCCCGATCGAGCACACCACACCCACCTGGTGCCCCAGTCCATCCATGTGCGACAGTTCTCGGTCCAGATCGAACCACTCGGGCTCCAGGTTCAGCAGGCCGGTGCTGCCTTCGCGTCGCCAGTAGTTGAAGCCGCCGTCTGGCGTGGGCGCCGCCCGCGGATAGCCCTCGCGCCGGCAGAGTGCGTCGAAGAAAGACCGCGGCCACCAGTGGAAGTGTGAATCGATGATGTTCATGATCGAGCGAACCGAGCCGGAGTTCGGTCTATGGTGATCCAGTCGCGGTCAATCGGCAAACGGGATCGGGGATCCCTGATGAACAAAGGCGTCAGGAGCGGATCCGGAAACGACGAGCTGGAGTCCGCCGCACTTTTCGCAGCGATCGAGCAGGCGCATGTGGCGATTCGTCCGCGCGTGCCGGTGACGCCGCTGGCGCTCAGTGTCGCACTCTCCGGCCAGCTCGGCTGCACTGTATTGCTGAAAAATGAGCACCTGCAGCCCACGGGTTCTTTCAAATACCGCGGTGCGACCAACCGCGTGCGCCTGCTGTCCGAGGAACAACGGCGGCGCGGCGTGATCACCGCGTCCACCGGCAATCACGGACTGGCAGTTGCGCAGGCGGGCGCGCTCGCGGATGTCGGCGTGACGGTTTACGTGGCGCACTCCGCCGCCGCGGCGAAGCGCGCGGCGATCAGCGCCCTGGGTGGGGCGCTCGTCGTGGTTGATGGCCCGGTGGTCGAAGCGGAGCTTGCGGCGCGTCGCGACGCGGCGGCCCAGGGGAAGGTGTTCATCTCACCGTATAACGACGCTGCCATCATCGCCGGTCAGGGAACCACGGGCGTGGAACTTGCCGGGCAGGCGCCGGATCTGGATGCGGTGTTTGTCGCGGTTGGGGGCGGCGGATTGATCGGCGGCATCGGCACGGCGCTGCGCCGGCTATTGCCCGAGGCGGAGATCGTCGGGGTCTGGCCGGAGAATGCACCCGCCATGCTGCGCGCGCTGGAAGCCGGCGCCATCGTCGATACTGTGGATCTGCCGACGTTATCGGATGGAACGGCGGGTGCCGTGGAACCCGGTTCCATAACCTTCCCGATCTGCCAGGCGGTGATCGACCGCACTGTGACGGTGAGCAGAGCAGGAGATTGCGGCGGGGATGCGGCTGGTGGCGGAGAGCGATCATTGGATGGTGGAAGGCTCGGCCGGTGCGGCGCTCGCCGGACTGGTTCGCACGCAGACGGATTTCCGCGGACGCAAGGTCGCGGTTGTGCTGTGCGGCCGCAACATCGGCTTGGATGACTACGTCAAAGCGGTGGCGTAGCGGTTGGGGGGCGTCCGCAAGCCAAGGTTCTGGCGCAAGGTCTTTCCCTCGTACTCATCGCGGAACAGGCCGCGACGGCGCAATTCGGGGATCACCAGACGCGCGAAATCGTCCAGCGCGACAGGCAGAACCGGCGCACAGATATTGAATCCGTCCGCGGCACCGGCCGCGACCCATTGCTCCATTTCATCCACCAGATCGGCGGCGGTGCCCACCACCACCCGAGTGCCGAAGCCCGCGGCGACGTGGGTGTAAAGCTGGCGGATGGTCAGATTGTCGCGGCGGGCGAGGGTGAGCAGGTTCTTGGCGATGCTCCGGACCTGCGCGTCGGTGGGTTCGGGAACGGGCCCGTCGAGCGGAAATGCCGAGAGATCTCCCATCTGTCCGTACAGGTACGATAGCCCGAGCAAAGGATCGACCAGGCTGTTCAGCAGGTCAAACTTATCACGCGCTTCCTGGCGTGTTGCGCCGACAAAGGGCGTGATGCCGGGAAGGATCAGAAGATCGTCCTGGCGGCGCCCTTGGTCTGCCAGCCGGCCCTTGAGATCGGCATAATAGGCCTTCGCCGTGCCGATATCGTGCGGCGCCGAATACACCACATCCGCACTCTCCGCCGCGATGTTCAGCCCCTGCGATGACGCGCCGGCCTGCACCAGGATAGGACGCCCTTGCGGGGTGCGCGCGACGCTGAGTGGCCCGCGGACACGGAAGTGTTTGCCCTGATGGTTGAGCGTATGGAGCCGGGCAGGGTTGAAGAAGATGCCGGTTTGCTTGTCATGCGGAAACGCATCGCTCTCCCAACTGTCCCACAGTCCCTTCACCACCTCGACGAATTCGGCCGCGCGCTCGTACCGCTCCTCGTAGCCGAGGTGCTGATCCCGGTTAAAATTGCGGGCTTCGGCATCGGACCACGACGTGACGATATTCCACCCGGCACGGCCGCCGCTGATGTGATCCAGAGATGCGAATTTGCGCGCGATGTGAAACGGCTCGTTGTAGGTGGTGGAGGCCGTGGCCACCAGGCCGATGCGCTCGGTCACCGCGGCCAGCGCCGAAAGCAGCGTGAGCGGCTCCAACTCGGCGTTCTGCGCCGAGCGGCATAACGACCCGGCCGGTTCGTCCTTGGCGCGAATGCCGATTCCGTCCGCCAGAAAGACCATGTCGAACTTCGCCGCCTCGGCGATCTGGGCAACGCGGCGGAAATGCGAGAATTTCGACGCCGCACCGGGATCCGCCTCCGGATGGCGCCAGGCGGCGGCATGATAGCCCAGATAACGCATCGAGAGGCCGAGCTTAATGGGTCGGACGGACATACGGATTACCCCGCGTGCGGTTTACATCGACTGTTCGGAATTCGTGCATGACTTGCTGAGCGAGCAGGAGTGGACCTCGGTTCAGGGGCTGCACATCCATCTTGGGGATCCAGAACCGGCTGCATTGCCGACACTGCTCGCCGGGGCAGCGGTCGTGATGAACGGTCACACCGTGATGGACGAGCCGCTTCTGCGTGCCTGCCCTGAACTGCGCTCCATCGTCTTTCTCGGCACCGGTGCGTCGAGCTACATCGATATGGAAACAGCGCGGGCGCTCGGGATTCGTGTGCGCACCATCCGCGGCTATGGCGACCGGAGCGTCGCCGAGCATGCCTTCGCGCTGATCCTCGCTGCGTCCCGGCGGGTGGCGGAGATGGACCGCGCGTTGCGTGCCGGCATGTGGGAGCCGCTCGACGGAGTTGAACTGGAAGGAAAGACGCTCGGCATCATCGGGACTGGCGGGACCGGACGCGCATTGGCGCGCATGGCATCGGGCTTCGGCATGCGGGTCGTGGCGTATAACCGAAGCCCGATCCCTGCTGACGTGCCCTGCCAATCGGTCGGGCTCGAACACCTGCTCCGCCAATCCGATATCGTCTCGCTGCACATGGCGCTGACGCCGGAGACGCGCGGCATCATCAGTGCGGAGCGCCTGCGGTCGCTGCAACCGCACGCCATCTTCGTCAACACGGCACGGGCCGGGCTGGTTGATACCGACGCGCTGGTCGGGTTGCTGAAGGAACGGCGGATCGCGCATGCCGCGCTGGACGTGTTCGACACAGAACCGCTGCCGCCCGACAGTGAGCTCACCAGGCTCGAGAATGTCACGCTGACGGCGCATGCAGGCTTCAAGACGCCGGAGGCTTCGCGCCGGCTCGCATTGACGGCGGTTGGCATCCTGCAAGCGGATCTCGCAATGCTGGCGGACGGTCACGCGTTGGATCCGTGACATCAGGCGGCCTTCTCCGCGAGGGGGCCGATCGTGCCGAGCAGCATCCGCGTATAGTCGTGCACGGGGTGCGCGAAGACCTCATTCGTCGGGCCGATCTCCAACAGCTTGCCTGCTCGCATGACGCCGATCCGGTGGCTCAGGAATTGGGCAACATGCAGATCGTGGGTGATGAACAGCAGCGACAGTCCGCGTTCGGCATGCAGCCGCTTCAGCAGGTTCAGGATCTGCGCGCGGACCGAGACATCGAGCTTGGAGACTGCCTCATCCGCAACGACCAGCGACGGAGACAAGGAAAGCGCCCGTCCGATCGCCGCGCGCTGCAACTGCCCGCCGGAAAGCTGGTGCGGGTAGCGTGTTGCGAAGCTGGCAGGCAGACCAACGTCGGACAGGATGCGCTCGACCTCGGTCCGCACCGCGCGGCGCGGGCAGACGTGATGCAGCAGCATCGGGGTTGACAGAGCCCGGCCGATCGTGTGCCGCGGATTGAAGGACGACAGCGGATCCTGAAACACCATCTGCGCCTGGCGGCGGACCGGGCGTAACTGGGCCTCATTCAGCTTCGTGACCTCGGCGCCGTCCAGCAGGATGCGGCCGGCGTGCGGGCGATAGAGCCGCAGCACAGTCTTCGCGATAGTCGTCTTGCCGCTTCCTGATTCGCCGACCAGCCCGAGAATTTCGCCGCGGTCCAATGTCAGGCTGACCCCATCCACGGCGCGCACGCGCATGCCGGGACGATGCGGGTCGGGAAACTCGACCACCAGATCCTCGATGCGGAGCAGCGGCTCAGTCATAGAGCAGACACCGGACGGCGCGGGCGGGGTCCGGCTGGCGCAGACGCTGCGGCAGTTCGCAACCCGGCCGAGCCAGTGTGCAGCGCGGGCGAAAGGCACACCCAGGCTCCTGATCGGTCGTCGATGGGGGTTGGCCGGGTATTTCAGTGAGCGTATCCGATCCATCCTCCAGCGCACGCGCGGTTGCGATCAGTCCTTGCGTGTAGGGGTGCAGAGGCTGCTTCAGCACCGTTTGTGCCGGCCCGGTTTCCACGATCTGGCCGGCATACATCACGGCGACCCGATCGGAGATCAGGCCGGCGATGGTCATGTCATGGGTGATGAACAGAAGGGCCGAGGACAGCCGCTGCTGCAGGTCGTGAAACAGGGCCAAAATCTGCCGTTCGACGATATTGTCCAGATTCGTCGTCGGCTCGTCGGCGATGATGACGTCCGGCTTCAGCGCAAGCACCATCGCAATCAGCACTCGCTGCAGCATGCCGCCAGAGAGTTGATGGGGATACCGGCGCAGCACGCCGTCGGGGTCGGTAATGCCGACATCGGCCAGTGCCGCCACGGCGTGAGGATGCCAACCCTTGGGCCACTCCGCGGTACAATCCGCGCGTGCCAGGACGGCGCGCAGATGCCAGCCAATCCGCTTCGCCGGATTGAACGCGCCCACGGGATCCTGAAAGATCATCGCCAGGCGTCGCCCGCGGAGCTCGCGGAATTGCGGTTCGTCCAGACGCCCGATATCGCGCTCGCGCAACAGGAGCACATCGGCGTGCAGGCGCATTCCCTGCGGCAGCAGGTGAAGCAGAGCCAGCGACGTGAGGGTCTTGCCGGAACCCGATTCGCCGATCAGCGTGAGCGTTTCACCCGGAACCAGATCCAGGTTCACGCCGCGCACCAGCAAGGGCGCACTGTCCTCCGCGCCGATCCGAACGCACAGGTTGCGAACGGTCAGAACCGGGCTCATCGGCCCAACACCTCCCGCAGCCTGGGATCGGACAGATCCCGCAGCCCGTCGCCGAGAAGGTTCAACCCCAGGAGGGAGATGGACACGGCGAGACCGGTGAGCGTCAGGACCCAGGGTGCCCTGTCGAAATACTCCCGCCCGTCCGCCATGATGACGCCGAGCGAGGGCGTGGGCGGCTGCACGCCGAGACCGAGAAAGCTCAGCCCAGCTTCGATCACCACGCCGAAGGCTATGGCGATGGTGGCCTGCACCATCAGCGCGGACAGGATGTTCGGCAGGATTTCCCGCACCAGGATCATCCGCGGCGGCTGGCCGGCGAGCCTGGCTGCCTGCACGTAGGGCTCGTTCTTCAGGACGGCCGTCAGGTTGCGCGCGAGGCGGGCGAAGATCGGGAAATAGACCAGCGCGATGGCGATCACCACGTCCTGCAGCCCGAATCCGAGGATCACCATCAGGAACAGCGCCAGCACGAAGCTGGGAAACGCGAACAGCAGATCGACGATCCCCATGAGCGCGGTTTCCCCGGCACCCGCGGTCCATGCCGCCGTCATGCCCGCGGCCGTGCCGATCACGCTCGCCAGTGCCACGCCGGAAAAGCTGATCAGCAGCGAGACGCGCGCACCCACCAGCACCCGGGTCAACACATCCCGCCCGAAGGAATCGGTACCGAGCGGATGGGCCGGGGACGGCGGCTGCAGCACGTTGATGAAGTCCATCGAAGTCGCCGAATACGGCATCAGTGCCGCGCCGAGCGTAACACCGAGCAGCACCACCGTGGTGATGACAATGCCGGCGAGAAGGGTGCGATTGCGCAAATGTCAGGCCGCCCGTCGCGGATCGAGCCGTATGCAGACGGTATCGACGAACAGGTTGGTCAGCAGCACGATGAGCAGGAACGTCAGTGCGCAGGCCTGCACCACCGGGTAGTCTCGTCCGAACGCGGCATCCACCATCAGCGATCCCATTCCCGGAATGCCGAAGATGCGTTCGATCACCACGACGCCGCCCAGCAGATAGCGCACCTGCAACCCCAGCACGGTGACGTAGGGGATCAGCGCGTTGCGCAGCACGTAATGAAGAAAGACGAATTTCGGTCCGAACCCCATCGAGCGTGCGACAGTCACGTATTCGCGGTGGAGTACCTCCAGCAGCGCGGCGCGCAGCGTGCGGGAGAACACGGCGGCCATCGGCGCGGCGATGGCAAGCGACGGCAGGAACCCGCTGAGCAGGGCGCCTGGGAAGGAGGTGAGCGGCGAGACGAAACCATAGGAGGGGAAGACGGGAAAGTTCAGCGCGAGGAAGAAGATCAGCACGTAGCCGAGCCAGAAATCCGGCATGGATACGCCCAGAACGGCGAAGGATGTCGCGATGGTATCGATCAGGCGGCCCCGCCGCAGGGCGGCGATGGTGCCGATCACCAGCGATACCGCGATCGCCAGGATCAGCGCATAGAGACCGATGAAGACCGTGACCGGCAGGCGCGTGGCAATGAGCGACGCGACGGGAATGCCGCCCGCCAGTGTCAATGACCGGCCGAAATCACCATGGACGGCGCCGCCGATCCACACGCCGAACTGCGCCGGCAAGGACAGATCCAGGTGGTGCGCATGGCGGAACGCGGCGACCAGCTCCGGCTTGGCATTTTCCCCCAGCGCGGTCAGGGCCGGATCGCCGGGCGCCAGCTTCATGGCGAAGAACACCGCCAGCGCGCCGCCGATCAGCGTGAGTGCAAAAACCAGAAGCCGCCGTGCGCTGCCGCGCGCCAGGGCCAGGGCATCCATGACGGGCTGTAGGCCTTTCGTCAGCTTGAGGCGAAATCCAGTGTCGCGAACTGATCGCCGAAATTGGAATAGGGAAGCTGGACGAAGCCGCTGACATTCTGCGCGAGCAGGTTCTGTACGTTGGAGCAGAAGCAGGGCAGCACGGGCATGTCGTCGATCCACAGCGCCTCGGACTCGCGGTACATCTGGCCCCGCTTCATCGGATCGAGCTCCTGCCGCGCCTGCACCAGCAAGGCGTCCAGTTTCGGGTTGGAATAGTACGCGAAATTGCGCCATCCCTTGGTGTGCAACAGGTCGTAGCTGTATTCGTCGGGGTCGATCATGCCGAGCCAGCCCCAGGTGGAGCTCTGGTAATCGCCGGACTTGAGGCGAGAGAAGACGGTGTTGGCCTCGGTCACCTCCACCTTCAGGTTGGTTCCAATCGTCTGGTTCACCTGCGCCGTGACGACCTCGGCGATGCGTTTCCACCAGCCGGACCCCCAGGTCAGCATGGTGGCCTGGGTGCCGGTGCCATACTTCGATTTGCTGAGTTCTTCCTTGGCGCGCTGCGGGTTGTAGGTGGTCAGCGGTTTCGGCGCGGGATCATAGGACGCCTTCAGCGACGGTGGGATCAGGCCGCTCAGGGGGGCGCCTTCGCCGAACAGCACCACGCGCACCAGCACATTGCGGTCGAACGCGAGCGACACCGCGCGGCGGAAATGCACATCATCGAACGGCGGTTTGCGGTTGTTGAGGGAAATGAACCGGGTGTTCAGTCCGGGCTGCCGCAGGACCCTGATTTCCTTCCGTTTCATCAGTTCCGGGATATCGGCGAAGGGCGCGGTGCTGGTCAGATCGATCTGGTGGCCCAGCAGCGCGGTGACCCCGCTGGTTTCCTCGGCGATCAGCGGCGTCTGCACGGTGTCCAGCTTCGGCAGGCCCGGCACGAAGTAATCGCGATGGGCGGCGAACTGCAGAGCTTGGTTCGGCGTCCAGTCCTGCAGCTTGAACGCACCGGTGCCGACCGGTTTGCGCCCGAAGCCTGACGGATCGGCCTCCACCGCTTTGCGGGGAACGATTTGCGTACCCGTTCTGGCGTTGGCCAGGAACGTGAGCAAGGGCGCAAAAGGCTGGCTCGTGCGCAGACGCACGGTCTGCGCATCCGGGGTTTCGATCGTGCTGATGGCGGAGACCTTGTCCTTGTTGGGCGAATGGTTCTTGTCATCGAGCAGACGTTCGAAGCTGAAGCGGACGTCGTCGGATGTCAGCACGCTGCCATCGTGAAACTTGACCCCCGGTCGAAGCTGGAAGGTCAGTGCGCCGTCATCGTCCACCTTGAACGAAGTCGCCAGATCGGGCACCGGCTTCATGTCCGCATCAAACTTCAGCAGCGCGTTGTACAGGCCCCAAATAACGTAGAATTCGGGAATCAGCGCCGCCTGGGCCGGATCAAGCGTGTTGATCACGTTATAGCCGGTTATTGCGGCACGGATCGTTGTGGCCGCGGCGGCACGAGAGGCCCCGAGGGAGAGTCCCATGGCTGCTGCGGCGCCCGTGTGCAGCAGATCGCGCCGTCCGATCGATAATACGCGCGGTTCGCTGGCCATGTTCGACCTCCCGAGGGCAGGGCTTCGTTCTCGGTATACTCACCGTGTTCCGGGTGAAGCGCAAGTCCCCTTGCTTCCGGCTCGACAGCGTTAAGTTGGTCGTGCTACCGCCGATCTAGGTATACCGAGGGGAATGACCGATTTGGACGCCACGCCCCATTCGCTGGACGGCAAGAGCATCTCGGGGCGGCTGAGCGCCCAGGTCTATGGCGTGATCAAGTCCCGCATTCTCGCGCAGGGGTTCGAGCCGGATGCGGTGTTGCAGGAACTGACACTCGCGGGGGAGCTGGGCGTCAGTCGCACGCCGGTGCGCGAGGCGCTCAAGCTGCTGACCGATGAAGGATTGGTGGCGCGTCGCGGGCGGTTGTATCAGACACGCCGGTTCTCCGCCGCCGACATTCGGCAAATCTATGAGGTGAGGGAGGCGCTGGAGACCGCTTCGGTTTGCCTGTGCGCGGGGCGCGCGGCCGATGCCGCGCTGCACGCCCTGACAGGGATGATCGCGGACCAGGCCGCGGCGTTGCACCGGGCGGACTTGTCGCGCTTCGCGGAACTCGACAGCCTCTTTCACCTCCAGATCGCCAGCCTCGCCGATAACCGCCTGCTCCTGCATCAGCTTTCCGGCCTGCATGATAAGGTCCGGGTGATCCGCTTGCGGCCCCCGGACTTCGTCATGCGTGCGGTCGATGAGCATCGCCGCATCATCGAGGCACTTCAGCGCCGCGACGCGGCGGTGGCGGTTGCTGAAATGCGGAATGACATTCGCAGCGTTGTGCGACTCTTTGCCGGCGGCGGGGCCGCCTGAGGGACGATCCATGCACCATGCACAGTCCCACGCCGATCCGCTGCTTCGCCCGCTGACGATCGGGCATCTGACCCTGAAAAACCGGGTCATGAGCACAAGCCATGCCTGCGGGTTGCAGGAAGGCGGCATGCCGAAAGAGCGGTACCAGCGTTATCACGAGGAGAAGGCGCGCGGTGGCCTCGCACTGACGATGTTTGGCGGATCGTCCAACGTCGCTGTCGACTTACCAAATGTGTTCAGTCAGCTCAACGTCGGCACCGATGCCGTCATTCCCTGGTCTGCGGCAATTTTCCGACCGCATCCACGCGCACGGTGCCGCGCTGATGTGCCAGATCACCCACCTTGGCCGGCGCGGCGAATCCTATGCGAGTGAATGGCTGCCCACCATCGCCCCGTCGCCAATTCGCGAGACCTTGCACCGCTCGTTTCCCAAGGAGATGGATGATCACGACATCACCCGGGTGGTGCAGGCGTACGGCCAGGCCGCGCGCCGCTGCAAGGATGGCGGGCTCGACGGCATCGAGGCGCTGGCGGGCGGCCATCTGATCGGACAGTTCCTGTCGGCGAAGACGAACCGGCGCACCGACGGCTTCGGCGGATCGCTGGAGAACCGATGCCGCTTCGGCCTCATGGTGTTCGAGGAGATCCGCCGGCGCACAGGCGACAATTTCCTGGTCGGGTTCCGCTACGTGGTGGACGAAGCGGATCCGGAAGGGCTTTCCTTCGACGACTGCGTCCGCGCGGCGCAGATTTTCGAGGCCGGCGGTTGCATCGACTTCTTCAACGCGATTTACGGCCGCATGGATACCGAGGTCGCGCTGGCGGTTCACAACATGCCCGGCATGGCCTCGCCGATCGCGCCATGGCTCAAGAATGTGGGCGCCTTCAAACGCGAGGTGCGACTGCCCGTGTTTCATGCCGCGCGCATCACGGACCTGTCCAGCGCCCGCTACGCCATTCGCGAAGGCCTGCTGGACATGGTGGCGATGACCCGGGCCCACATCGCCGATCCGCATATCGTCACCAAGTTGCAGGCGGGCCATGAAGAGCGCATCCGGCCCTGCGTCGGGGCCACCCACTGCCAGTCGCAATACCGGCCCCATTGCCTGCACAATCCCGCCACCGGGCGGGAAATCTCGATCGGCCACGACATTGCCCGGGCGCCGCGGGCGCGACGCGTCGTGGTGGTCGGAGGGGGGCCGGGCGGGCTGGAAGCCGCGCGGGTCTGCGCCGAACGCGGTCATTCGGTGGTTCTGTTCGAAGGCGCGCCGCGCCTCGGCGGGCAGGTGCTGATCGGCTCACGCGGCAGTTGGCGGCGCGACCTGATCGGCCTGATCGATTGGCGGGTGCGCGAGATCGAGCGCCTCGGCGTCGATGTGCGGCTGAACAGCTTCGTGGAACCCGCGCAGGTGATGCGCGAAGGGGCGGAGGTGGTGATCGTCGCGACCGGCGGTGTGCCCGATCTCGGCTGGCTCGACGGAGCGGACGACTGCGCCAGCGTGTGGGACGTGCTGACCGGGGCCGTGCCGCTCGGGCAGGAGGTGATCGTGTATGACGGCACCGGGCGCCATCCCGCGCCGTTGGCCGCGGAGATGGCGGCCCGCCAGGGATGTCAGGTGCAGTACGTGTCGATTGATGGACAGCTTGCGCAGGAGCTGACCTATTCGGAACGTACCATCTGGAAGCGGGAGCTGTATCGTCTGAAGCTGCCGACACTGTTCGATCGGCAGATCAGGTGCGTGGAGCGACGTGACAATCGGCTTTCCGTCGTGTTCGAGAATTTGGCGACCGGGGAATGCAGTTCGCTGACCGGCGACCAGGTTATCGTGGAGCATGGGACGGTTCCCGCCGATGAGCTGTTTCAGGCTCTGCGTGGTCAGTCGAGCAATGACGGCGTGACGGATCTCGATGCGCTGGTTGCGCTTTGCCCGCAGCCTCGCGAGGCCAAGGGAGCGGGACGGTTCGAGCTGTATCGGGTGGGTGATGCGGTTGCGAGCCGCAACATTGCCGCGGCGGTGTTCAATTCGCTGCGGCTGTGCATGGTGCTGTGACGGACGTGCGGGCTTAGCATGCGGACCCGGCATCTCGGCGGCGGGTGGTTCGGGCCGCTCAGCATGGTGCCGTTCCTGGTTTTGGTGCTGGTCTTCGCCGGCTACTCGTTCGCGCAAGTCGTCATCATGGCATTGTCGCATATCCGTATAGAGCAGGGGCAATTCCGGTGGAGTTATGCGGGTTTTGCGAACTTTGTGGAGGTCCTCAGGAATCCCGCGGCACTGCATTCCATTCTGGTGACGGTCATTTTCGTCGTCGCCACCGTGAGCCTGAGCGTGCTTTTGGGCATTGTGCTGGCACTGCTGGTTCACCGCACGCTGATGCTGCGGCATGCGGCGCAAGTGCTGATCCTGTGGCCCGCCGTGGTCACGCCGGTCGTCGTCAGCGTCATCTGGCTGCTGGTGTTGAGCCCCAATATCGGCTTGCTCAACAAGATACTGGATACACTCGGCTTGCCGGAGCAATCCTGGCTGGGAACGCATGTCGGCGCGATGTTGGCCATCATCCTGGTCGATGTGTGGCACTGGACGCCAATTGTATTCCTGCTGATCTACAGCGCGCTCTGTTCGCTGGACGGCGAGCTGATCGAGGCCGCGCGGTGTGACGGCGCCACGGAATGGAAGCTGATGTGGTTCATCCAGCTCCCGCTGTTGTGGCCGGCGATTGCCGCGACGATCTTCATCCGGGCCGTGATGGGGGTCAAAGCGTTTGACGAGATGTATCTGCTGACCGCGGGCGGCCCCGACCAGGCAACGACGCTGGTGTCACTGCACATTCGCGACGTCTTCTTTGATCAACTGAATCTCGGCTACGGTGCCGCGTTCAGCGTGGTGGTGATGGTGCTGGTCATGTGCGCTGTGCTTCTCGCCGTCGCCGGACGCCGCATGCTGCAGTTTAGGGCCTTGGCATGAAAAACATCACCCTGACCGAATCGCGCCCGCCGCTCGCGGCTGCCGACCCAGTGGCGCCAAGGGCCCGGTTACGCGGAACCAGGCTCCGCCTTGCGACCGATCTTCCGCTGCTGGTCATGCTGCTGGCGTTTACGTTGCCCATCGTGTGGATGGTCCTGCTATCGATCGAGCCGGACCGGGTTATCATAACACCGGTGTGGCACATCGACTTCACGTTCGACAACATTGCGGCGCTATGGGCGCAGGACCAACCCTACGCGACGCAGATGCTGAACAGCGTGATCATCGTGCTGGGGACGGTCGCGCTGTGTGGCAGCATCGCCGCCGTGACCGGGTACGGTCTCGCGAAGCTGCACATCACGCGCTGGGTCACTGTTCCTGTTCTTGGCGCTTGTGCCGTTCTGCCGCTGACACCGCCGATGACCCTGGTTCCCGGATTCTATGTCACCCTGGCGCAAATCGGCCTGCTCGGCTCCCTTCCCGGCCTCATCCTGCTTAACACCGTGCTGAACCTGCCCTTCGCGACCCTGCTGATGAAGCTGGCCATGGATGAGGTGCCGTCCTCCATTCGCGAAGCGGCCGTGATTGACGGCGCGGGGGAGGGCAGGGTGTTGCTTCAGATCATGGTGCCGGTTGCTGCGCCGGCACTTGCCGCGGCGTGCCTGTTCACCGCCATCATGACGTGGAACGAGTTTCTCATGGGATTGACCATGACGGCCGGAGGGACGACGGCACCGCTGACCGTGGGAATCGCCTCGATGGTGCAGCCGTACGACATTCATTGGGGCAGGATGGCGGCAGCCGGCAGTTTCGCGGTACTGCCGATCATCCTGATCAGCGTCGCGGCCAATCGCTACATCGTGGCCGGCCTGACACGTGGAGCGGTGAAGGGCTGAGAAAACTGCGGGGAGGGAGACGATGCCAGGACACCAAATCAGTCGGCGGCGGTTGCTGCGGAGCAGCGGAGCCGCGGCCGTAACCGGTGTCGCCGCGGGGCACGCGAAGGCCCAGGGATTGTTGCTCGGTTCCAACAGGGGCGGGGGCAAGATCACCGAGCTGATCGTGCTATGCGGCACAACCCCGTGGCTCCCGGCCTACCAGAAGGTCGTTGCCGAGTATGAAAAGGCCCGCGGCATCAGGATAACGCTGCGGCCGTTCCCCTACGGGGGAATGCGGACGCAGATGGTGAACGCCATCGCGAGCGGCAGCGTGCCATTCGACGTGTTTCAGATTGATGAGGGTTGGACGGGGCAATTCTACGACAATGACTGGGTCCGGCCGCTTGATGACGTGGTACAGGGATTGAAGCTCGACCCGGGCATTCTGACCTATGACGGGCTGCCGTTCTGGGACAAGGCGCTGCGCAATTCGACACCGCAGGGCCGGATCATGGGCCTGCCGCTGAACGGCAATGTGGATCTGCTGGTCTATCGCAAGGACCTGTACGAGAAGCTCGATCTGGCACCGCCGAAGACCTGGGAGGAGGCGATTGCCAACGGCAAGAAGGCCCTGCAGGCCGGCATCATCAAGTTCGGCTACGTCACCAGGGGACAACCGACCACCGGTGGCGCCTCCGTCACCTATGAATACATGCCGGTATTTTACAGTTACGGCGGGAACTGGTTTGCCGAAGAAGGCAAGGACTGGACGCCGACCGTCACCACCCCAGCCGCTCAGGCGGGCACCGAGGTCTTCCGCCGCCTGCTCGAACTGGGACCGCCCAAGCCGCAAACCGTCGGGCAGGCCGATGTCATCAACCTGATGCAAGGAGGCCAGGGATTTCAGGGCCATTTCGTCGCTGCGGCGGCCCCGCAGCTCGAGGACCCGCAGCGGTCCTCGATGGTCGGCAAGTTCGGCTATTCGGTTGTTCCCGTCGGTTCCACAGGTCATTCGGCGCCGACCAGCGGCACCTGGTCGCTTTGCGTCCCGGCAGCGCGCCCCAAGGAAAACCAGAAGGCGGCGGCCGATTTCATCATGTGGATGCTGGAGAAAAACCAGCAGGAGAACTTCGTCCGCGCCGGCGGCATCCCGACCCGCAATGACGTGTCCGAGGCATTCGACAGCAAGACCAAGCCGTACCTCGACGCTCTGATGGCCTCGATGCCGTCGATACGCCGCTCGCCCCGCTTCGTGTTCGCCTCGGCGATGCTCGATGCGACCGAGCAGAACCTGAGCCAGATCGGCTCCGGCGAGGTGACGGTCAAAGACGGACTGGATCGGCTGCAAACCCAACTGACCGAGATCGTCAGGAAGGCCGGATTCCTCCACACCTGAAGGAGACTGAATGCCAAACTCCGCCCGTCCGAATGTCGTGCTGGTGCTTGCCGACGACATGGGATTTTCCGATATCGGCTGCTACGGCGGTGAGATCAGGACGCCGAACCTCGATGCGCTTGGTCGTGACGGCGTCAGGTTTTCGCACTTCTACAACACCGCACGCTGCAGCCCGTCCCGTGCGTCTCTGCTGACCGGGCTGCATCCGCACCAGACCGGGATCGGCATTCTCACCAATGATGACGGCCCCGGCGGGTACCGTGGCAATCTGAACCATCACTGCGCGACCTTGGCTGAAATTCTGCGGGACGCGGGCTACGCAACCTGTCTCTCAGGCAAATGGCATCTATCGGTGGATATGCAGCAGCCGAACGGAGCCTGGCCCACGGAGCGCGGCTTCGACCAGTTTTTCGGCACGCTCACCGGCTGCGGCAGCTTCTACGAACCGGGCACCCTGACTCGCGGAACGGAAAGTGCCGCCCAGGAAGCCGCCGCGCCGGACTTCTTCTATACGGATGCGATCACGAAGCGCGCCGTCGAGTTTATTTCCACGCATGCCGCCTCGGACGCTCCGCCGTTCTTCGTGTACACAGCGTTTACCGCGCCGCATTGGCCGCTGCACGCGGCGGAAGCCGACATTGCGCGCTACGAAGGGGTTTTCAATTCCGGGTGGGACACGTTGCGGGCCGAGCGCATGCGGCGTTTGGTCGCGGAAGGTGTGCTTCCTGCCGAAACCAGTCTGAGCGACCGCGATCCCACTCAGCCGCCCTGGGCGGAGGCCGGGCACAAGGATTGGCAGCTCCGCCGGATGCAGGTCTATGCGGCCATGATCGAACGCATGGACCGCGGCGTTGGTCAGATCATCAATGCGCTGAAGCAGTGCGGAAAATTCGACGACACATTATTCATCTTCCTGTCCGACAACGGCGCGTCGGCCGAGCATCTGCCGCTGTTCGACGCGGACACATTCTACAACCGGATGGACATCGTGCCGCGCACCGGCAAGAAGGGCCAGCCGCTCCGGATCGGCAACACACCCGATATCATCCCCGGCCCGGACGACACCTACAGCAGCTACGGTCAGGCCTGGGCCAATCTCTCCAACACGCCGTTCCGCTATTACAAGCGCTGGGTGCATGAAGGCGGCATCGCAACGCCGCTTATTCTGCATTGGCCCCATGCGAATCTGCCAGCGGAGCGATCGTGGATCAGCCGTTCCAGTTGATCGATATCGTGCCGACGGTTCTGGCGGCGACCGGCGCTTCATATCCGCCGCGACGCATCACGTGGACGCCGGCGCCGCTCGAGGGCCGCAGCATGCTGCCCGCCATGGCGGGTGAGCAAATGGACGTTGTCCCCCTCTATTGGGAGCACACAGGCAATTGTGCCATCCGCCTCGGCAAATGGAAGCTCGTGCGGGAATATCCGCACGATTGGGAGCTCTACGATCTCGAGGCCGACCGCACCGAGCTCAACGACGTGGCGGGTCAGCAGCCCGACATCGTCGCTGACCTCTCCACCCGCTGGCAGCAATGGGCCGATCGTGTCGGCGTCCTGCCGTGGGAACAGATCGTCCGGATTTACCTCAATGCCGGCATGACGGAGGACGAAGCGGCGGGCTGATGCCCGATCAGGAGCAGCCGAGAAAACGCCGCATGCGCTCAATCTCCGCCTCAAATGCACGCCGGAAGTCCGCACCTGGTTTGCGTCCGACGAAACCCGCCTTGACATCAAAACTTCCGTCCGGCGCCTGCCGGCAATTGACCCAGCCGATCACGTCCGATCCCCACAGCAGCGGCATGGCGTAATAGCCGAGGCGGCGCTTTGCCGGCGGCGTGTAGGCCTCGAAGCGATATGGCCAGCCCCAAAGATGCTCAAAGCGCCGGCGATCCCACACCAGCGGATCGAATGGGGCGAGGAACCGCACGCCACGGCCGATGCGGTCGCGCCCCTGCGTGGTCGCGGGCCAGAGGTAACGCACGCTGTCCAGCACAGCCAACTCCAGCGCACCCGTGTGGATCAGCATGCTGACCGCGTTGTGCTTCTTTCCCGGACCAAGAACCGCGCGTGCGAATTGGGCCGTGACGGCCGTGAGCGTCGGGGCGGGCACAGGCGCCAGGGCGGATGCGGCCAACAGGACCAGTTGCTCCAGCCGGACCTGCGGGTCCATCTCGGCTTGCGGCGCCGGCGCCGCGTCATAGACCCGGATCCCGGCATCCCGCCGGGTCACCCGAAGCAACCCGTGATGGAGCAACGTGTCGAGTGCCCGTGTCGTAGCCTTGGACACCCCACCCCAGCCATTGATCTGGCGTTCAGTCCCGAAATGCGCCTCCAGCGCTGCAGGATGTGTCGGCCCCTGCTCGCGGACCACGGCAAGCACATTCGCGGAGAGGCCGGTCGGAACGAAGCGGCCGTCGGGCGCCTCGGGATCGTGCCGGGGCAAGAGCAGGCTCCGCACCTGTGCCGGCATGAAGCCGTAGGCGTAGAGATACCCTTCCTCGATCGCCAGCGTCGGATACCGTCGCTCGAGCTCTCCGGCGCGATATCCGGTGACACGGTGTCGAAGAATCGGATCCTGCGCGCGCGCCGGCGCACGGATCGGGTCAGCCTGGACGAACCCCGCGGTCTCGATCGCCTGCGCGAGCGGGCGGGCCGGGGGAAACGCCCGCAGCACCGCCATTCTCCGCAACGTGGCGCTGTCCATCCACCGACGACCCAAACCGCTCAGGACGGGGTAACATCAGGGCGTATGAAAGGGCCAGACCCAACTTCCCCTAACTTTGCGCGTCCGGCGAGAGCACCACGCAATTCTTTCTGCTCCGCGATAGCGCAGCACAGGCCTTCATCGCTCGTTCCTTCGACAGCCCGGTCAGACGGGCGCGCCAGAGAGTGGCATGCGCCTGGTGCACGCTGGCAACGATGGGATGCGCCACGCCCAGTGCCGCATGGGCTTCGGCCTTCGCGACATGCACTGCGCTTTCTGCCTGATCCTGGTGGCTATAGGCGCCGACCTGCACGGCCCAGCCGCCGCCGTGTCCCATGGGCGCCGGCTCGGCCATTGCTTGTGAAATCAGGTGAAAGCCATGGCGCGACGGGCCGGACCCGGCGCTGGCGAGCATGACATGTGGCACCGGCGGTTCAGGCAGCCGGGCGTAGCGGACGGTATGGCCCTTCTCCTTGTGGTGCGCGGTCGAGTGGGCCGAGGCGAGCAACACCGGGCGGCCGCCGTAACGCAATCCCGGGGGGATATCGAAGGGAAGCTGGTTCATCGCGTAGGCTTCAGCCGGTGAGCGATGCAGCGGATAGATGTCCTGGATCATCGGCGCGATCATCGCGACGTAGCGGCGGGTTTCCTCCGGCATCGGACGCTCATTGCTGAGATAGTCATCGAGCCGGTGAGGCCCGGCATTGTACGCCGCAAGGAATCCCGGGCTGCCGTAGCATATCGTACATCTCGCGCAAATAGGCCGCACCCGCCAGGATGTTTTCATGTGGATCGTACGGGTCATTGCTGAGCCCGTAGCGGCTCTCCAGCTCGGAATAGGTCTCAGGCATGACCTGCATCAGGCCCATCGCGCCCTTGGGCGAGATGATAAGCTGACCGTTGCGGAATTCCTGATCATTGGATTCCACCGACATCACCGCACGAATCCAGAGATCAGGCACGTCGAACCGATGCGACGCTTCCTTGATGTAGGGACCCCACGGGTCCTCGGGCGGTCCGGGGGGGGTGTAATTACCGCGCGCGTGTGCGGCGTATTGCTGGGCTTCCGCCGTCTGATCGATCGCTTCCGTAGGTGCCTGCCCGGCACAGGCCGAAAGCAGAGCCAGGGCTGCAACGCAACCAAGGACCCTGGGGAGGGCGGTGGACAGGGCAGTGCGATCATATCGGGACTTCATTCGCTCACGACCTCCGTGATCCGTGAAAGCAAAAATCACACCAGCACGGGCGACACGACTCGCCGTCCGCTTCAGTTGTTCGCTTAGGACTCGCCTCTAAGTGCCTAGCCGATCATGGTCTTCGCCGCAAGAATATCTCGGTACGCGGCGCAATTCCCACACCGCTGCGAAACAGAAAGGGAACGTTGGGGTGGATAGCCCATGACAAGCGCGGGCCAGCACGCGGGTTGGCCCGGGTTGGCTCAACCGGTCCCGCGAGGCATGCTGGGCGCCATGAATTACGAACCGGCGCGCTTCGACTTCTCCGTTCCCGTCCGCGTGAATCTGTCGTCCGACACGCAGACCAAGCCGTCGGCCGGCATGAAGCAGGCGATGATGGACGCCGAGGTCGGTGACGAACAGATCGGCTCGGATCCCACGGTCTGGGCCCTGTGCGACCGCGTCGCCGCGCTGCTCGGCAAGCAGGCCGCGATGTTTCTGCCGACCGGTACCAGTGCAACCAGATCGCCCTGGCCACGCATTGCCGCCCGGGCGACGAAGTGCTTGCCCATGAAACCGCCCACATCCAGGGCAGCGAGGGGGAGCTCCGGCGCGATCGCCGGCGTCATGGTGACCGGCCTGGCCGGGCCGCGGGGGATGTTCGCCGCCGAAACCCTGTCCGCGGCAATTCGCCATCCCAGCCGCTACAGTCCGCCGCAGCGCCTGGTCGCGGTGGAGCAGACAGCGAATCGGGGCGGCGGCGCGTGCTGGCCGGCCGCGCAGCTCCTGGCGGTCGCCGAGGTGGCGCACGCGCATGGGCTGGCGACCCATATGGACGGTGCGCGGCTGCTGAACGCGGCGGTTGCGCTCGGCACATCGGCTGCCGAGCAGTGCGCCGGTTATGACAGCGTCTGGCTGGATTTCACCAAGGGCCTCGGGGCGCCGTTGGGCGCCGTGCTGGCAGGGTCGAAGTCATTCATCGGCGCGGGCTGGCGGTGGAAGCAGCGGCTCGGCGGTGCGTTGCGGCAAGGCGGGCTGTCAGCAGCAGCGTGCCTGTATGCGCTGGATCATAACGTGGAGCGGCTGGCGGAAGACCATGCGAATGCACGGGCACTGGCACGGGGAATGAAAGCCCTGCCGGGTCTGCGCGTCGAGGAAGAACCCGAAACCAATCTGATTTTTTTCGATACGAACGGAACCGGACTGACGGCTGCGGAGTTCGCTGCGCGATTGCGCCGCCAGGGCATACTCGTGTCCACCGGCGGCGCGCCGTACCGCGGGCGCGCGTGTCTGCACCTCGATGTCGGGCCGGCGCAGGTGGATGAGGCTCTGGGGGTCATGGCGGAGGTGCTGCGGCGCGCGTGAGCCGCCGATACCGGCGATCAGAGACGCGGCTGAACGCCGCGGGCCTGGAATTCCTCCGTGGTATTGACCGCCGGATATGCTTCGGACGGGATGGTCACACCGAGAAAGCGGCACAGCGGTTCCCAGCCCTCATCGGCCTGATAGACCAGCAGACGCTCGGCAGGGATGGCACTTTGCACGGCCGCGTTGTGCCGATTGAAGGCGGCGATCAGTCCATCCTTGTCCGACAAGGAGCCGGCGAAATTGTGCTCGGCGATCGCGCGCAAGATACGCAGCATGTGCGGGTTGGCGGCGACGCGGTCGCGGCTCCATTGACTGAAAATTGTGTTCTGGGCGCTGCGATACCAGCTTTCGGGATCACGGATGCTCAGGATCACCTTGGCGTCGGGAAAGGCGCGGGTGAGTTCGCGCCAATAATCGCAGGCGGGCCAATCGACCGTCGCGCGGTATCCGGCAAAGACCGTGTTCCAATCCACCGCGCGACCCTCGGCTGCGTCGATCCAGTGCTGGCCGCGTTCGGGCGAGCGCACCACCTCGATCATGTGATAGCAGGGACCGAAGCCGAGCTGCTCGAGTGCCAGCTTGAGCGAAAGCGTGCCGGTTCGCCCGAAGCCGGCACCGATGACGGCAAGGCTCATTGTCCGTTCAATCCAGCAGCCAGGGCGCGGCGCTCGCCTGGGCGATCTGCCTGATCTGCGACAGCAATCCGGGCAATACCGGAATTCCGTCCTTGCTTCGACGCGCGGCTGTTTCGCGCTGCGGATCACCGGCGATCATCACCGGCTGTGCCGGGTCAATCGGTGTTGTCGCGCGCAGATCACTCATGAAGTGCGCCACGTCCGCCTGGAATTCGTCAGGCCCGCGGAACAGCCCGGGATCGATCGCCATAAAGAAATGGCCGATATCCGGTCCCTGCGGCTTCTTCATATGCATCGGGTCGGTGATCAGCGTCGCCCCGGAGAGGCAGGAGGCAAGAATGTTCACCATCACCGCCAAGCTGTATCCCTTGTAACTGGAATTCTCGGGTGATCCGCCGAGCGAGGTCATGAACCCGCCCTTCTCCCGCGCTTCGGACGGATCGCTGCTAGGCAGGCCATCTTTCGTCAGCACCCAGCCGGCGGGAGCCGGGAGACCCTCGTTCTGCTTGTTGCGCAGCTTGCCGGCGGCGACCGTGGTGGTGGCCATGTCGAGCAGAAACGGGCGTCCGTCGGCCGCGGGGGCAGCGAAGGACCACGGATCGGTACCGAGCCGTGCCTGCTTGCCGAAGGTCGGCGCCACCTGGATCCCGCCGGCCGAGGTGCAGGCCATGCCGATCAGCCCCGCATCGGCCGCCATCAATGTATAGAATCCGCAGGCGCCGAAATGCGCTGAATTGCGCACCACCACGGCCGCCAATCCGCTCTGCTTCGCCTTGTCGATGGCCGTCTGCATGGCGAACCGGCCGGGCACGTGTCCCAGCCCGCCGCTGCCATCCACCACCGCCGAGACGGGTGATTGGCGCACGATCTCCGGCCGGGCATCCAGCTTGATGCGCCCGTTTCGGCGCAGCCGGTCGTAACCGGGCAGCAGCGATATGCCGTGGCTGTCCACGCCATGCAGGTCTGCCCAGCCGAGCACGTCGGCGGTTTGCTCGGCATGGTCCTCCGGCATGCCCCAGGCGGACAGGATGGCCTTGATTTGCGCGCGATGTGTGGCGAACGGGGCAGGCATTCCTCGCACTCTCCAACGGCTTCGATCAGCCTTGCGCGACCGGCCGCTTCCGGCAAGTGTGCGAGCAGGGAGGACGCGTATGCCGGACATTGCGGACATGCTGGAAGCTCGCTTCGGTGTCTCATTGGATGCCGCGGAGCTGCCTGATGCCGCCGCCCGTCTGCTTGATCGCCGGGTCACCCGCCGTTATCGCGACGACCCGGTGACGGACGCCCTGCTGAACGCATTGCTGGCCGCGGCGCAGTCCGCCCCCAGCAAGTCCGATCTGCAGCAATACTCCATCGTGGTGCTGCGCGATGCGGTGAAGATCAAGCGGATCGCCGACTGGATCGGCACCATGGATTGGATCGCCGGGGCGCCGGTGTTCCTGGTCTGGTGCGGCGACATGCGACGCGGGCAACGCCTGTGCGCGCATCACGCCATGCCGCACGCCAACAACAATCTGGATACGTTTCTCAACACGGCGGTGGATTGCGCGCTGGCGATGGGTGCGTTCATCGCCGCCGCCGATGCCGCCGGCCTCGGCACCTGTCCGATCAGCTATGTCCGCAGCCATATCGAGAAAATCTGTCCGCTGCTTGGCTTGCCGCCCGGGGTCTATCCGGTGGCTGGCCTTACCGTCGGATGGCCGGTGTTCCGCCGCCCTGTCTCCATGCGGTTGCCGCCGTCCGTGGTCGTGCATCACGAACAATACGATGATTCCGCGCTGCTGGAGCATGTCGGCACCTATGACGAACGCCGCCGCGCGCGCGATCCCATTGCTCCCGCCAGCCTCAAGAATGCCGACGTCTATCCGCCGCGCGACGGCGTGGGTTGGAGCGAAAATGTCGCCCGCCAGCTCTCGGTCCCCGAGCGTTTCGGGTTTGCTGGGTATCTGCGCACCCGCGGGTTCGACCTTGCCTGACAGCGCGGTGGCTGCAGCACTGACGCGCACCGTTCGCGCGCGCCATGCCGCGAGCCTGGTGGTGTTGCGCCAGGGCGCGACGGGCCCCGAAATGCTGATGGGCCTGCGCGGGGCCCGGCATCGCTTCATGCCGAACCGGTTGGTGTTTCCCGGCGGTGCAGTGGATGCGGCGGACTTGCGCAGCGCGTGCGTCAGGCCGCTTTTGCCCCATACCCGCGCACGACTGGAGAAGGCGGCCAATCCGGCACTGGCGCATGGCCTTGCGGTTGCCGCGGCGCGCGAGCTTCAGGAAGAAACCGGGCTGACGATGGGCGATCCCCCGGCGCTGGATGCGCTCGAATATCTCTGCCGCCTGATCACGCCCCCGGGCAATCCGATCCGTTTCAACGCCCGGTTCCTGCTGGTGGACGCGGCGCAGACGACAGGCGCGATTGCCGGCTCGGGCGAGCTGGAGGACTTGCGCTACGTCGCGATACAAGAGGCGCTCGCGCTCGATCTCGCGTTGCCCACGCGCATGGTCATCGAGCGCCTGGTGCAGTGGCTGGACATGACGCCGGAGCAGCGCATGACGGAATCCCGCACCCCGGTTCTCAGGCGCCGTGCGTGGCAATGGGAATGAAGGCGATGAAACGGTACGAATTCGGTCCCTCCCGCTCCATCCGGGTGCGCCGGACCTTGCAGGAGCTGGGCGGGGCGTTCGAGCCGGTCGTGGTCAATCTTGCCGCCGGCGAGCACAAATCGCAGGCGTTCCGCCGCATCCGCGGCCATGCGGCGCTGAGGTGTCGGATCTAAACCGTCGCGACGGGTGTGGCCGGTGATCCCACCGCGCCCGGCAAGCGCAGCGGCGGCGCGGTCAGCAGGAAACGGTTGCGCCCATTCTCCCGCAGCCAGTCCGCCAGTTCCGTCAAGTACCACATTTCGCCCAAATACACGCCGAGTTTGAACAGACAGTGCGCGTGCAGTGGCAAGCTGGCACAGTATGCGTCCGGGCAGGGCCGCGCCGGATGGGCCTCCACCGCGTAATTGTCCGCCAGCAGCGCGACCAGGCCGCTATCGGTGATCCAGCGCAGCAGCCGCTCATCCCGGCCATCCAGCGCCGCGCTTGTTTCGTGCAACACCCGCGCATCGGGCTGCTTGTTCATGTCCAGCACTGTCTGCGCGAAGCCGGTGCGCAGGCAGACGAAATCGCCTTCCTCGATCTCCACCCGGTCGCGCTCCAGCACCGGCATCAGATCGTCATAGCCGACGATCTTGCCGGTCCGCCCGAAATGCGCCTGCAGATCGATCATCACCCCGCGTCCCTGCACGCAGCTTTGCGCCATATTCTCCACGCCAAGATGACGCGCACCCGGTGGCGCATCGACCGGACTGGCGTTGCCCGCCGCATCGTAACGCAGCGGGCCGATGATGTGCTCGCCGGCACGGAAGCCGTTGTAGAACACGTCTTCCGCCACGCCGTCGCCATCCGCATCGAACATCTGGCCGACATGCGCCAGGCTGTCCCACTGCGTGGAGTATTGCAGGGTCAGCAGCACCTGGTCGTCACAGATCACATCTGTCGCGGTGGGATCGTCGCAGCGCAGCGGATAGGTCATGTTCGGCTTGCCGTTGCGCATGGTGGGCCGCAGCTCGGGCGGGGTGCGCCGCGGATTCAGCACCGACCCGCCGGGATAATCCAGCGGCAGCGACAAGCAGAACGTAATCCCGTGCCGCACCTCGGCGATGCCCTGAAGCACCTTGTGGGGGGTCACCAAATTGAGCCGGCCGAGCTCGTCGTCCGGGCCGAAGTCGCCCCACGTCGAGCCTTCCGGCCGCCGCGCCCAGCGCGAAACCCCCTGCTCCATCCCGTCCTCCTTGATGCGGCCGTATCATAGCGCGCAATCGGTTCAGACTGTGCCGAGGGAACACCCAAAGGGAATACCCAAAGGGGATACAATGAGCGTCTTCGAGCTCATCCTGGCCATGCTGGCAGCCGCGGTGCTGCTGCTGACGCTCGCACGCCGCCTGAAGCTTCCCTATCCGGTGCTGCTCGCACTTGCCGGAGCCGGTGTGGCGGTCGCGCCGGTACACATCAGTTTGCCCCTGGATCCCCAGCTTGCGCTGGCTCTCTTCGTCGCCCCCGTCTTGCTCGACGCCGCCTACGACACCTCGCTGCGTGACCTGAAGCGCTATTGGGTGCCGGTGGCAAGCCTCGTGCTGATCGCGGTCGGGCTGACGACGCTTGCGGTCGCGTGGGTGGTCCACGCACTCACCCCGGACATTCCCTGGGCGGCCGCAATCGCCATCGGCGCCATCGTCGCGCCGCCCGATGCGGTGGCTGCGACGACCGTTCTGCGCCAGGTCAGACTGCCCCACCGCATCTCGGTGATCCTGGAAGGCGAGGCGCTCCTGAATGATGCCTCGGCGCTGCTGATCTATCGGCTCGCGGTCTCAGCCGTGGTCGCCGGCGGCATTGGCGCTGATGCCATCGCGCCCGCATTCCTGCGTTCGCTTTTCGGCAGTCTCATCGCTGGCCTGGCGCTCGCCTGGATCATCGGGCAGGTCACCCGCCGTATCCACGATGTGCCGTCGTCCATCATCGTTCAGTTCGTCAGCACGTACGGCGTCTGGGTTCTCGCCGAGTGGGCCGGATTGTCCCCGATCCTGACCATGGTCAGCTACGCGATGGCGCTGGCGCATTCGACGTCTGCCTATCCGCCCGCCCGCTTGCGCATTCCCTCCTATGCTGTGTGGGAGACGGCCGTTCTTGTGCTGAACGTGCTCGCCTTTCTGGTGATCGGGCTGGAACTGGGGCCGATCCTCACAGCCGCGCGGCCGGGCGAACTGGGGCGTTGGGCCGGCGTCGGCGCTGCTGTGCTCGCCACGGTCATCGGAGTGCGGCTCCTCTGGACGGTCGGGGTGGCGCTGTGGGTGCATCGGTGGATCGGGAGGCATGGCGCCGCGACGCCGGACGACGGCCCAAGTTGGCGGACCGGGCTCATCATCGGCTGGGCGGGTACCCGCGGACTCGTCACCATCGCGACAGCGCTCGCGCTGCCCAACGACTTCCCCGAGCGCGGCATGCTGCTTTCCGCGGCGTTCGCGGTCACGCTCGGCACCCTACTCATACAAGGACTGACGCTGCGGCCGCTTGTGCTTGCGCTGCATGTGCATGATGACGGCGTGATCGATCGCGAAGTCCGCAGAGCACGCATCGCCACCGCCGGCGCCGCCCTGGCCGCGCTCGCGGGCGAATCGGGGCAAGAGGCCGATCGGCTGCGGGCCGAGCTGGAAGCCGAGCGCCGGATAGCCGCCACGGCGCGTGAGGGCGACGGCCGGCCGCGCTTTTCCGCAAGCGCGCTGCGGGCAAAAGCACTCGCCGCCCGCCGCAAGCATCTGCTCGCGATGCGGAGCGGCGGTGCTATCGGCGACGAGGCCTTTCACCGGGTGGAGGAAGAACTTGACTTCTCAGACCTCGCCGTCGCGACGCGGGTGTAACCGGGAGTGCTCTACTTGCGGGAATGCTGGGCCCCCACACCGGTCAGTTTCATCCGCTCCGGGTTGAACGCGGGATTGTCCACACGTTCGAACGCATTGCCGTTGTTCCATGGTCCGATCAGGTCCTTGGCCCCGAACTCACCTTCGCCCGTGGAATCATTGAAGAACTGGTCCACCAATCCCGGCGTCGGCGGAAGCTTGCCGATCTCCAGCGGGCCTTTGCCCAGGCTCTCCAACCCCAGCATGAACGCCTTCATGTGGGTGATCTCGCGCGTCATCAGAAACTGTAGTGCGTCCTTGCTGCCGGAATCGTCACATACGTTGATCAGGCGCTCGTAGGTAATTTTGGCGCGCGCTTCGGCAGCGATGTTGTTGCGCATATCGACCTCCGGCTGACCGGAGATCTTCAGATAGTCCGCGGTCCAGGCATTGCCCTGGGAATTGCGCAGGTCCACACCCCCGCCGCCGGTGATGGCGAGCAGCGGATCGGCGCGAAAATCCTTGCCTTCCTTCAGCGGCTTGAGGTGCATCCGGGCAAGAGTGCCGATCACCTCCAGATGGCTGATCTCCTCGGTGCCGATATCCATCAGCAGGTCCTTGAGGCCGGGGTCGTCGGTGTTGATGCCCTGGACTGTGTACTGCATGGCGGCGGCCAACTCGCCATTCGGGCCGCCGAACTGTTCCAGCAGCATGTTGCCGAAGCGCGGATCGGGATCGTCAACCCGCACGGTGTACATCAACTTCTTGACGTGGTGATACATCGCCCTGCTCCCCCTGTGTCGCCAGGACAGAGCGCACCCTGTGCCGAGGGGTTCCGCCGGCAATCGTGCGATCAGAGAAAAGTGTGGCCAGAAAAAAGTGCGACCAGAAAAAAGTGTCGGGCCGGACAATGGGTCCGGCCCGACAAGAAAGCGGGGTCAGGTAACCGGGGAACCTGAACCGCCGAACTCTTCCGCGGGCAATAAGCGCTCTGGGGACCCGCTGCGAGACCGGGAGGGCTCGCTCTGGAAGAGTGTCGAGCGGATATCTATGCCCGGCGGGCCCGCCTGGCTCTGAAATGCTTCACACCCCGGAGGGCTGGGCTGCGTCATCCGCAAGATCGCCGAGGAACCGGTCGCGCCAGGCATCCAGGCTGTTTCGGCGCATCACCTTCAGCAAGGCGGCGTGCCGCGCCCGCCGTTCCTCCGGGCGCATCCGCAGCGCCCGGTCGAGCGCCGCCGCCATGCCGGCTTCGTCATACGGATTGACGATCAGCGCCGCGCCGAGTTCCGCCGCCGCCCCGGCGAACTGCGAGAGCACCAGCACGCCTGGATCCGCGGGGTCCTGCGCCGCGCAATACTCCTTGGCCACCAGGTTCATGCCGTCGCGCAGCGGCGTCACCAGCCCCACCCGCGCCTCGGCATACAGCGGCATCAAGGCGCTGCGCGGAAAGCCGCGGTTCAGGTAGCGTAACGGCACCCAGTCGAGGTCCGCGAAGCGGCCGTTGATCCGTCCGGCTTCTGCCTCCAGCTCGCGCCGGATCTCCCGATAGGTCTGCACGTCGGAGCGGGAGGGCGGAGCGATCTGCATGAACACCACCTGCCCCTCGGCATAGTCCTGCAGGAAGCGTTCGTAGGCGAGGAAGCGCTGGCGCAGTCCCTTCGAGTAATCCAGCCGGTCCACGCTGATGATCAGCGGCCGCCCGTGCAGGCTAGCCCGCAGCCGCACCGCCTCCCGCCGCTGCCCCGGCCCTTCCGCCGCCTCTCGCGCCTGCGCCACATCGCACGCCGATCGGATAGACCCCGGTGCGTGGTGCGACGGCCGGAGCCAGATGCCGGCGCACATAATCGGTGAAGGCCGTCCGGTCCGCCTCGGTCTGGAAGCCGAGCAGGTCGAAGGCCGCCATCGCTCGCACCAGTTCGGCATGGGCCGGCAGGGTCATGAGCACTCCCGGCTCGGGAAACGGCGTGTGCAGGAACAACCCGATCCGGTTACGCACCCCGTGCGCCCGGAGTGCCTCGGCCAGGCACAGCAGATGATAATCGTGGGCCCAGATCAGATCGCCCGGTCGCACCAGGCCCGCCAGGTTGCGGGCGAACAGCGCATTGACCCTCCGGTAGCCGGCGAAGTCCGCCCAGTCGAACCGCGCCAGTGCGATCTGGTCGTGCAGCACGGGCCACAGCGCGCCGTTGGCGAAGCCGCGGTAGAACTCGTCATAGTCATGCCGTGACAGGTCCATCGTGATCAGCGTGATGGCGCCCATGGTCTGCCCGGCGTGTACCGCCGGCTCCGCGTCGGTGGAGACCTCGCCGCTCCAGCCGAACCAGATGCCGCCTTGCGCCTTCAGCGCGTCCAGCACGCCCGCCGCCAGGCCGCCGGCGGCGGGTTCTCCTTCCGTGATGGGGGCGACGCGATTGGAAACAACGATCAGGCGCGGCCGGTCCGTCATGCGGCTTCCGGCAGGATCTCCATCGTCTGCTGACGCAACAACTCGCGGTAAGGGCCGGGACGCAGCGCGAGCACCTCGGGCGGCCCGTCATCGACGATCCGGCCGTGGTTCATCACGATGATGCGATCGAAGTTGCTCAGTGTGGACAGCCGATGCGCGATGGCGATCACCGTGCGCCCTTGCATGAGGCGGTCGAGTGCCGCCTGGATCGCCCGTTCGCTTTCGCTGTCGAGCGCGCTGGTCGCCTCGTCCAGCAGCAGGATCGGTGCATTCTTCAGCAGTGCCCGCGCGATGGCCAGCCGCTGGCGCTGGCCGCCGGACAGTTTTACCCCGCGATCACCCACGATGGTGTCAAACCCCTGGGGCAACGCCTCGATGAAGTCCCGGCAGTGCGCCGTCTCGGCCGCCGCCATGACCTCCGTGGCGGTGGCGGTGGGCCTCGCATAGCGGATGTTCTCCAGCACGCTGCGGTGGAACAGGCTGATGTCCTGCGGGACGATGGCCATCACGGCACGCAGGCTGTCCTGCGTCACCGTGCCGATGTCCTGCCCGTCGATGCGGATATGACCGGACGACAGATCGTAGAAGCGCTGCAGCAATGCCAGCACGGTGGATTTGCCGGCGCCGGAGACACCAACCAGGCCGACCCGCTCGCCCGGCCGGATCTCAAGATTGAAGTCGTGCAGTACGGGCGCACGCTCGGAATAGGAGAAACGCGCAGCCCGGAAGGACACCCGGCCCACCACGGCACGCAGCTCCCCCGCGTCGGAACGGTCAGCCATGTCGTGCGGCAGCAGCAGCGCGCCGATTGCTTCCTCCAGCCGGGCCACCTGCTGCGTCAGGTTCACCAATGCCACCGCCAGATCGCGCGTGGAGTTCAGGATCGTCATCGCCAGCGCGGTCAGCAGCGCGATGTCGCCCACGGTGGCCTGGCCGTGCTGCCACAGCGCGATCCCGACGGCGACGACGCCCGCCGTGAGGATCGCGGTGAGGCCCGCGTGGATCAGCCGCAGCTTCTCCAGATAAAACAGGCTGCCGCGGCGCGCCGTCATTTCCGCGCCGATCCGGATCCCGATGCGTTGGCGTTCACGCAAGGTGGCGCCGAAGGCGCGCACCACGGCCATGTTGGACACCACGTCCACCAGCTCGCCGTCGAGGCCGGCGGCGCGAGCCGCGTAGGCGCGGTGCAGGTCGGTGCCCCGCCGTGCCAGCGCATAGACGAGCGAGCCCAGCGCGCCGGCGATCAGCACCAGGGCGGCGGCGAGGGGCGGGTTGACCGAGCCGATGAAGAGGATGGAGCAGACCACGGCGATGCAGGGCGGCAGAACGTTCCACGCGCCGGTGTTTTCCACCGTGAATGCCGCTTCGGCGGTGGCGGAGATGCGGCCCGCCAGCGCGCCCGGCTGACGCTCGGCAAACCAGCTTTGCGAATGGCCAATGAGATGGGCGAACAGGTCGCGCCGGATGTCACCGGTGACGGCGACGAAGATGCGCGCCGCGGTCCAGCCGCCGACGCGCCACAGCAGGTTGTCCGCCACGATGAATGCACCGAGCAATGCGAAGGCGGACCACACCGGCGGGTGCGCCGCTGGTCCGGCGGCGACGCAGTCGATCAGATGCTTGAGGCCGTATTGCGTCGAGACGCTGGCAGATGACGGCACACACCACGGCGGCAAGAATGATCGCATGGCCCCAGGGGTGGCGCGCGACGTAGCCGCCGAGGAACCCCAGCGGTCGCGGGCGAACGGTGCGTGGCATGGCCCCAGGGAGGCTCCCTCAATTGCCTATTTCCGCCAAGAAATGCGCCGGAATTCCGCCACATTCGGTAACCATAACTTACAATTGATAGAGCCTAAGCAGGAGCCAAGTCAAGCACCAGTCGTTGAATAATCCTGCGGGCTAAAGCGGAAGAACAAAGGGGTCTTTTACTATGCGCATTGCTCAGATCGCGCCGCTTTTCGAGGCGGTGCCTCCGAAGCTGTACGGCGGTACCGAACGCGTGGTCTATTCGCTCACCGAAGCACTCGTCGCCATGGGTCACGACGTCACGCTGTTTGCCAGCGGTGACTCCATCACCTCCGCGACACTGGCGCCGATGCGCCGGGAAGCCTTGCGCCTCGATCCCACGGTCAAGGACTGGATCGCCTACTACATGCGGATGATGGAGCTGGTCCGCCGGCGGGCCGCCGAATTCGACGTGCTGCACTTCCACACCGATTATTTTCCGCTCTCCCTGTTCAGCCGGCAGGCAACACCGTTCGTCACCACGCTGCACGGGCGGCTCGATCTTCCCGAGTTCAAGGTCATCTACGAGACGTTCCCGGACGCGCCCTTCGTCTCGATTTCAGACCACCAGCGCCGGCCGATCCCTGGATTGAACTGGGTACGCACGGTGCTGCATGGCATGCCGGATCGTCTGCTGACGCCGCAACCGGTCGCGCAGGACTATTTCGCGTTCCTCGGCCGCATCTCGCCGGAGAAGGGCGTGGACAAGGCGATCCGGATCGCCGGCGAGGCGGGGGTGAAGCTGAAGATCGCCGCCAAGATCGACGTTGCCGACCAGGCCTACTGGGATAGCGAGATCGGTCCCCTGGTCGCGCGCAGCCCGCATGTCGAGTACATCGGAGAGATCAACGATCGCCAGAAGCCGGAGTTCCTTTCCGGCGCGCACGCTCTGATGTTCCCGATCGACTGGCCGGAGCCGTTCGGCCTGGTGATGATCGAGGCGATGGCCTGCGGCACGCCGGTGATCGCGTTCAACCGCGGCTCGGTGCCCGAGGTGATCGACCATGGCCTGACCGGCTTCATCGTGCCGGACGAAGCCGCCGCGGCCGCCGCGATCGGCAATCTCGACAAGCTCGACCGGCGCGCCGTGCGCGCCCAGTTCGAGCGCCGGTTCACCGCCCGTCGCATGGCGGAGGATTATGTGAGCGTGTACGAAGAACTGTCGGAGGCGAGGCGCCCGCTGCTGCGCGCCGTCGGCGATTAAGTCTCGCCGGCTTCCCCGGCCGTTTGCCGGGGAAGCACCCGCCGAGGTCATAGGCTGTGCGCTCCGGTCAGGATCACGTGCGCGTTGTTGCTGGTGTTGACGTGCAGGGCACCGCCGATCACCGATTGGCTGGCGATGGTGACCCCGGCGCCGAGCACCAGGTGATCGATGCCTGATTTGAAGTCGTGGACCGTCATCGTGCCGCCGTTGCTGACGCCGAGATCGACCTCGTAGCTGGATGCCGGGGCGGTTTTCAGCCCGGTGACACTGGTGATGCCCGTCCCCATCACGATATGGGCCATGACCGATCCGGTGTTGATGGTGGTGCTGCCCGAGCCGCCGATGAAGCTCATCGGTCGATTGGCATTGGTGATCGCGATCGTGCCGGAATCGGCGTGGGCATCCACGCTTCCACCGCCATCCAGCGCAATGCTGTAATTGCCGGCCGTCGCGGTGATGCTGTTCGCCATGAACGGATTTGCCAGCTCGTCAGGCTGACCGTCTTGGCGGACACTGACGTCGCCTGGATGTAGCCCGAGAAGGAGCCGGCGTTGGTTCCGGTGTTGAAGGTGAATGTGCCGCCCTGATCCGAGATGGCCTGCGATTTTGTGGTGCCATGCTCGGTCAGCGTGCCGCCGGACAGGACCGAGACATTTTCGGTCGCTTGGCCGGATTCATTCACCGCCGCGTCGCCGCGAACGAAGAACTGCACTTTTCCATCTGTGTTGTTGGCAACGGTCTCGGTGCCGTCCAGCGTGACGAGTGCATTGTTGCCCTGGACCACAATGGCATCGTTTCCTGCGCTTTGGACTGTCACGGCTCCTGTGAGGGTCAGCGTGCTGCTGCTGCCGGCCACCGTGTAAACCATGCCGCCGCTGCCGGTGAAGTTGACGCCCCCTGAGCCGCCTAGCACGATATCATTATTGCCTGCATTGGGGACCGTCAGGAGTCCGGCGCCGCCGATCACCGTGTGACCGCTGCTGGTAAATCGATAGGTTACGGGAGCGGTCGTCGAGGAATAGTTCATGGTACCGTTCGTCGTCGGCGGCAACGCACTACTGGACGAAGCCACCATCGTGGCATTTGCTGCGATATTCGCGCTCACGGTGCCAGGTCCGGAGAAAATTGTCGTAGGCGTGTTATTCTCGAACGTGTTGTCGGACACCGTCACGTTCGTGTTGAGCGTCTGATTCAACACCGCGATCACCGCCCCGGGCTTCGAATAGTCGTCGATCAGCGTATTGTTGCTGACGGTCAGCGAGCCGGGATTGTTTGCGTGCAAACCGCCGTAATGGATCATTATGTTGCTCTCTAAATCGGGCCCTTCTCTATCGTATTGCCCTGAACGATCGCGTTGCCGCCATTTGCCAGATCGATCGCATACGAAGCCGTGCCCGTGGCGGTGTCTTGTATGACGTTGTTCATGATGAAGGAGTTGTAGGCACGATCCTTGACCTCATGTCCGGTGATCGCATTCTCGGAGAGCCGAGTTGATCATGACGAATGTGTTGATCTCGTCGATGTACTGGTTGTGGGCTAGCCCGTCCGGCGTCCCATTGTGATCGAGGGTAATTCCCTGTTCGATCACCGTTCCGGTGTTATTGACCAGCGGGTCGCCAGAATGCCGTCCTGATTGTCAGAGAACGTATCGTTGATCAGGGTCAGATTGCCGCTCTGGTACCGGATGCCCGCACCATTGTAGCTGGTGTCTATCGCGCCGGTCAGGGTCAGCCCCTCGATCGTGATGTTCGGGGTATTGCCCTCCGTGCCCGCGACGAAAATGCCTTTGTCGACGTTCCCGCCATACGTGAGTTGATCTCGGCGCCTGGACATCCACCGCGCCGCCCACGCCCTTGATGGTCAGGTCGTGGGTCAGTGCTCACGTCAGAGGCCACATAGGTGCCGGCCATGATGTCGATCTCATCGCCGGCCTGAGATGCAGCCACCGCAGCCTGGATCGTCGCGTATTCCTGTCCGGCCCCGACCGTCAGAATGCATGTGCCGACATCATGGCGGTGAACTGGGCCGAGTTGGTCGCGCCGTTCGCGATCCCATCGGAACTGCCTGTGGCGGCGGACAGGATCTGGCTCGCTGTCGTGGTGCTCATTGCTCACTTGCTCCGGTTCAAAGACGCGGATCGCTCCCTGAGACGCGATCCGATAATTTCGACGGAGCTGTTTTTGCTGTGATCCAGTTATTAAATGGTTAAGCCGTCCCAAATTTTCGACTGGGTTGCGCAAGTCGGTTCAGCGGGGCCTCATGCCGCCTGCAGTTCCTCGAAAAGGCCCGCCCATGCCGGATGCGCCACACCTCGCCGATCCGAGCGGCGATTATCAGACGTTGCACGAGTTCATTCCCGCCGCGCGTGCCAGGCTGTCCGACCACATCTGGGGCTATCTGATCGGTGCCACCGAGACCGAGACCACCATGCGTCGCAACCGCCTGGCGCTTGACACGATCGCACTCCGCCCGCGCGTCTGCCGCGATGTCTCAGCGGTGAGCTGCACCACGACCATGCTCGGCATGCGCATGCGTCTGCCGGTCATGCTCGCCCCGGTCGGCTCGCTGGAATCGTTCCATCCCAGGGGGGCGGCGGCTGCCGTTGGCGCAGCCGCCTCGGCCTTCGGTGTGCCGATCATCGTGAGTTCGGTGACCAAGCCGGGGCTGGAGGAGACAGCGGCCGCCACGCCGGGCCCGAAAATCTTCCAGCTCTATGTTCGCGGCGACGACGCCTGGACCGACGAGGTGGTCCGCCGCGCCGAGGACTTCGGCTACGACGCATTCGCCATCACCGTCGATACCGCCGCCTATTCCCGCCGCGAGCGCGACATTGCCGCGCGCTTCGTCAAACCATGGCGCGCCGCGGCAACCGGTCATCAGTATCAGGCCGCCTTCTCGTGGGACAATGTGAAGCACTACAAGGACAACCACCGTCTGCCGCTGATCCTGAAGGGCATCGCCACCGGTGAAGATGCCGCCATCGCCTGCGAGCAGGGGGTGGACGTGGTCTATGTCTCCAATCACGGCGGTCGCCAGCTCGATCACGGACGCGGTGCGATGGAGATCCTGCCGGAAGTGCTGGCGGCCGTTGCCGGACGCGCGCGCGTGATCGTCGATGGCGGCATCTGCCGGGGGACCGACGTGGTGAAGGCGATCGCCCTGGGGGCTGATGCGGTCGCCATCGGCCGGCTCTACTGCTATGGTCTGGCAGCCGAGGGCGGTGCCGGGGTGCGGCGCGTACTCGAGATGCTGGAGCAAGAGACCGCGGTGGCGATGGCTTTGTCGGGGGTGACGGAGGTGGGCGCGCTTGATCGCTCGTGTCTGCATCTGGGCGCCCCGCCGGTGGCGGAGCCGCACGTGCACAGCGCCTTTCCGCTGCTGTTCCGCACGCCTGAAACGCCCTGATCCTCTGGAGGAGCCATGAAAGGCGTCGTCTTCACCGGCGGCCGCGAGCTGGAACTGATGGACTTTCCCGATCCCACGCCCGGCGAGAACGAGGTGGTGATCGAGATGAAGGCGTCGGGCATGTGCGGCAGCGACCTGCACCAGTACCGCCGACCCAAGGGAGAGAAGCAGGCGGTGGGCGGGCTGCCGGCCAATCCCGACCCGGTCATCGCCGGGCACGAGCCCTGCGGCATCGTCGCGGCCCGCGGCCCCGGCGTGCGCGAGCGGGAAGCGCGGATCGGCGCGCGGGTGATGGTGCATCACTACCAGGGCTGCACGCTATGCGCGCATTGCCGCTCGGGCTGGAGCCAGTTGTGTCAGGAGCAGCCGGTCAAGGTGTACGGCAACAACGCCAATGGCGGCCACGCCCGATACCTTTGTGTGCCGGCCAATACGCTGGTCCCGCTGTCCGATGACCTGTCGTTCGAGACCGGCGCGGCCATTTCCTGCGGCACCGGCACGGCCTGGGGCGCGCTGCGGCGGATGAACCTGTCGGGCAACGATACCATCGCCATCTTCGGCCAGGGGCCGGTCGGTCTGTCCGCGACCCAGCTTGCCAAGGCCATGGGTGCCAGGGTCATCGCACTCGACCTTAGCAATCGGCGGCTTGAGCGGGCGCGCGAATTCGGCGCGGATCATGTGGTGGATCCGCGGTCCAATGATCCGGTCGGCGCGGTAAAGGACCTGACGCATGGCCGTGGGGCGGACCTGACGCTCGATACGTCGAGCTCCCCCGAGGGCCGCATCGCCGCCATCCGCGCGACCAAGGTATGGGGTACGATGTGCTTCGTGGGGGAGCGCAATTCGGTCACCATCGATGTCAGCCCCGACGTGCTCCGCAAGCAGCTCACGATGATCGGTTCATGGACCTTCTCGGTGGTGGGACAGGCCGAGTGCGCGCGGTTCGTCGCGGAGCGGCAGATCGCGGTGGACCGGCTGTTCACCCAGCGCTGGCGGCTGGATGAGGCCGAGGAGGCGTATCGTCTGTTCGACACCCAGACCACCGGCAAGGGGGTGTTCCTGATGTAGGGCTCAACGCGGCTCGCCCATTCGCCGGCCGCCGGTTCCGCCCCAGTGGCCGGGCCGAATGGATTTTCCGATCCATCCTACTCAATCAGCGACGACACTTGCGATGGCATGAGGCCGAACTGGTCCTCTCAGCAAGTGTTCGGAGTTGAATTACCAGGGCTGAACTGATAAATGCGTCCGGAATGCCTCCGGTTCGGTACAGTATGTGGATTTCGATGCAATTCATTGTATCAAAGATGTCGCCTGGCCATTTGATGCGACGCCAATCGAGGGACTGTCTGAAACGCTAGCCAAAACGACGTTCGGAGGGACAGCTGTTCCCTTGTCACGACCTGTGCTGTCGACAATACCTCGCATGTCGCTCCCGTCAGGGTATTGTTCGACATTCTCGGGTAGAGATTCGTAATGTATCTTCACGTGGCGCAAGGCCCTATGGCCTCCAGCAGGTTCAACGGCGCGGATCGCCAAAATCCTGAAAACTCCCACCGCTTCGTCTGGTGGATGCGCCGCTTGACGATTGTCGAGCATGGTCTCGGCCGGTCGACCTTCCGATGTACCTTGCTTGCCTCAAGAGCCTCTATGTGCCATGGCCACGGCAAGGTCGTCGTGCTGGCTGGGGAAGGACTTGTTAAGGCCAGTGTCGGCGAGCCAAGCAATGGAACGAGCTGGCCGCTGACGTGACCAAGCAGTGAACAGCTTGGCTCGAGGAACTCCTCCGCAAGCATATCCCTGGAAATCGAGATCGTGGATGTGTCCACGATTCCCGCTCGGGCCCCTGCAGCGCCGGAGGAACGTGGGAGCGGCTGCTGTTTCTCCTTGATCGACGTGACAAGGAATTCGTAATTCAACTTGAATTCCGACACGTTGACACTGGCTTCAGACCTTACCGAGGTCGGGACTGCGTGGCGGAGAACAGGGCGTTCATATCTGGGTGGGCGCCCCGTCCTCCAACAGATTCAAGTCAATGTTGGCGGCCAGCGCCGATGCCGACAAGGCAAGTTCCGTCATCTTCGACGTGGTTGAGGTTCGTTTCAAGAATATCCGGATGCGGAGTCACTGCGTTACGTTCGCGGATCGAGCGCGTTCACGTGGATCTGTCGCGGGGCGGCTTTCATCGCGAACAGATCGAGCGGTTCTATCGCCAGCTCGAGCTCTTTGTTGGCATCCGATGGCAGGAATGGGGAACAGAGCAGGTCGGGATCGAATTTCGCGGTCGCGAATTCGCAGAACGCGACTGTGCTGCCGTATCCGGCTTACACAAACTATGAACCGGGTACCGCGCAGGATGCCAAGTTCGTGCATTTTTATGGAACACACCGTTTGCAGGTGGCATGTATGCCCAGAGGGGACAGGACGTCATCAAGCAGCTTATCTCCAAGGCGCGCCGGCTCGGGAAACGACCCATGCATGACGACGGTTGTATCTATCGTTTCCCCGGCCCAGTCTGGATCGACGATACTGGCTTATCTGCTGGGATCGCATCCTGAGATCGCCACCGTTGGCGAGGTGCGGATCTCGTGCAACAATGCCGCTCTGCTCGTGCGGTGCCGACTATGCGGACTGCGAATTCTGGCAACGACGTTACCGCGGACATGAAACGCCGCGGGTTCGCCTTCGACATCCGCCAATCCGACCTGGAGTATGTCCGCGGGAACAACCGCGTGTCGGACCTGATTCTTCGCACCGCGGTGCGCGGGCCACTGGTGGAAATGGCCCGTAATGCCGGGATGGCCATTGTTCCCCAAGCCCGGCGGGAACTCGACCGCTTCCTTCGCAGAAACGAAGCCTTTATCGACGTGGTGACCGAACTGAAAGGGAGCAAAGTGTTTCTTGATGGCACGAAACGTGCCAGCCGAGCGCTCCACCTTCGCCGCAGCCCTAAGCTGGACGTGAAAATCATCCATCTCATACGTGACGGGCGCGCCAATTCATGGTCCGCGATGCGGAACGGTGATCGTTCGGCAGCCGCGGCCGCGACCCATTGGCTTGCCAACCACGTGCAGGCCGAACGGGCCCGCCGTTACTTCCCGGCCGACCACTGGATCGACATCCGGCACGAGGACCTTTGCTACCCATCCCAAGGAAACGCTGACCAAACTTCATGAATTCGTCGGTGTCGAAGCGCTCCCGGAAATCGGCGATTTCCGTTCCGCACAGCACATTATCGGAAATTCGCGGACACGCGCATCATCCAGCAATAAGATCGTTCTCGATGAGCGCTGGAAATCGGACTTGACGGGCGCCGAACTGGCGACCATCGAGAGCGTTCTGGGAGACTTGAACCGACAATACGGATATATGCCGCTTGCGGCTCATTGATCGCCAACGGCACACGCGATCTCGCCGGCCAGGACGCAAGTGACAGCGAAGGGTATCCCGACAACGCAGTCCGACGGTGCCTCCGGGATCCGCAAATCTCTCTTCCTGTCGTTTCTCGACAAGCATCTCCGTCTGCTGTTCCAGATCGCAGCCGCATTGATTCTGGCGCGCTTTCTCAGCCCCGAGGAGTTCGGCGTCTATACAATAGGGCTCGTGGTTGTTTACCTCGGAGACACGCTGCGTGAGTTCGGCGTAACCGCCTTCATTGTCCAGGAAAAGCACCTCACGCTGGCCCTTGTCCGTGCGGCCTACGGAGTTTCTCTGGCCATCGGGGTCGTCTCGACAGCGGTGATCGTGCTCGCGAGCGTCCCGTTGGCGCGCTTCTATCACAGCCCCGGCGTGCGCGACGTCCTGCTCGTGTTGTCGCCGATGTTTCTCATGACGCCGTTCAGTTCGGTCGTGGCCGCCATCCTCCGCCGTGAAATGAAGTTCGGCATGCTGCTTCGGATCAACGCCGTGACCAGCCTGGCCAATAACGGTATTGCCATCGTGCTCGCCGCGTGCGGCTTCGGCTTCATCAGTCTCGCCTGGTCCCGGATTGCCGGCGCGGCGGTCAACTACGTCCTCTCCCATATCGTCAAGCCGCGCGACATGTCGCATTTCCCGTCATTCCGGGAATGGCGCAAAGTGGCCTCGTTCGGCGTGATCATGACCGGCGCGACCGTGGTCAGCGATCTTGGAGCGCGCGCGCCGGACCTTTTGATCGGCCGCTTTCTCGGAATTGCATCCGTGGGTCTGTTCGGCCGCGGTGTAACCCTTGTCCGATTGTTCGATGCGTCGGTCACCAACACCATCACCCCGGTGGCGGTATCGTCCTTCGCCATGCACCATCGGTCCGGACAGCGCCTTGGCGACCGCTTTCTCGTCGGCACTTCCATGACGACCGCGATGGCGTGGCCGTTCTTCATGTTCGTTGCCCTCATGGCCTATCCCACCACGCGCATCCTGTTTGGGCCGCAATGGGACGCATCAGCCCCGATCACCCGTCTGCTGTGCATCGCCGCCGCGATCGGCACGACGAACAGCCTGAGCAAGCTCGCGCTTCAAGGGATCGGGGCGGCACGTCCCCAGTTGGTGGCGCAGTGGATCATTCAAGGATCCACCATCAGTCTGACGCTTGTGGCATGTCAGTTCAGTTTATATGCGGTTGGATACGCCGCGATTGCCAGTGCCTGTATCACGGTCGCAGTCTTCTGTTGGATTACGCTTCCGCTGATCCACGTTAGCATCCTCGAATTCTCGAAGGCTTTGCTCAAGAGCGTGGCCGTCACTGTCGCCAGCAGCGTCGCTCCCGTCCTGGTTTTGCTATTCATGACGATCGACGCAACTCATATCTGGCTGCCCGTCATCGTCGCGGGGACCGGAGGCGTTCTGGGCCTCGTTGCAGCCCTGTGGGCGGTACAGCACCCAATTTGGGAAGAAGTCATACTGATGGTCCAGCATGCCCAGGGCCGGCTTGCCCAGGTGGCGGCGAGGCGGGCGTAACGCATCGGAGGCGCTCTAGTGTCCTGCCCCTGCAGTTCGCCGCATCAAGCGGTGAACGGAAGGGATAAGCAGGCACTGAAAACACTAGGAAACCGATACCTGCGCTTGCGGTGCGACGCGGCGCTGCTCGTTCCAGACACTCATTCCTGCGAGCCGCTCAAAAGCTTCGGCATCCTCCTCGAATACGCCGGTTAGCCACGCCAGATCGGCAGGTTTCGCTTTCGGCGCGGCTTGGGTCACCACGCTTCTCAGGTGATCCTGGGCGGACTGTGGTAGAATCCGCCGGGCAAGCTGCGAAATCGGCTTCAGCCGGCGTTCACCCAGCGAAGCGCGTATGACCTTGCCGAGTGAGTTGTATGTGAAACCCTGATTGAGGGCGGGGATATCCTTGAATTCGAAATCATCGGAAAGACCGAAGAATTGGCCGCAGATCTTTGCCGTCGGGATCAAGCGGTGCATGGCATCCTCGAACCGAAGAATCAGAAAGCGGTCGCGTGGGAAGAATCGAAGAAATGCCCGGAACTGGCGATCGTAGTAACTCCCCATGGTATAATAGGCACGCTCCTGCACCGCCGCGCGAAGCGGGCGTTTCTCGGTCCCCAGCCGAATTTCGTGCCAGTACGCCGAGTAACACCGCTCGGCCGGGTCCCTCACGACATAAATGAACTTCGCGTCAGGGCTTACCTGCTTGATGCGGCTCGGAACATCGTCCGGGACCTCGCCCGTCGCGGGGTCGAACGGGATCATCGTGTAGGCCACGGATGCATCCAGCAGCAGCCCGTCTTCACGGCTGAACCGGGAGCGATACCATTCAAATCCCTTGTCCCAGTTGAAATGAAAAAAGTTTGGCTCTTTGGGATGCGAAAGGACCACATCGGGATGTTGAGCCAGCACATAAGCCAGGGTTGTCGTCCCTGCCTTCTGCGCGCCGATGATGAAGTGCCGGGGTGGAAATGCCATGGATCAGTCAGTCCGTCATGGTGTAACCAAAAATCCACCTTACCACGTCCGCCCCGTCGATTGCCAACAAGCTTGGCGGCTGTACCATTTTCGCTTCAAAGGGACCAAATCCGCACGTCATGCCTTCGCGCTATGCTGAGCTTCAGGTTACCTCCAACCACTCCTTCCTGCGCGGCGCCTCGCATATCGAGGAACTGTTCGCCCAGGCGGCCACGATCGGCACCGATGCTCTCGCGATCACCGACCGCAACACGCTCGGCGGCATGGTGCGCGCCCATCAGCGCGCGCAGGACACCGGCCTGCGTCTGATTGTCGGTTGCCGGCTGGACCTCACCGACTTCGAGTCCGTGCTGGTCTATCCGCTCAATCGCCGCGGCTATTCCGCGCTGACCCGGCTGCTGTCGACTGGCAAGGCACGTGCCGGCAAGGGGCACTGCACGCTCCACTGGGCCGACCTCGCCGCAGCCTGCGACAATCTGCTCGCGATCCTTGTTCCGGGTGAGGCCGCGCCGGCCGAACTCGCGCGCTTCAGAGAAGCCTTCGCCGGGCGTGCCTATCTCGCGCTTACCCGGCGTTACCGGCCGGATGAGGCCGTGCGTTGGGAAACCCTCGCCCGGCTCGGCCGACAGCACCGCGTCCCGCTCGCTGCCACCAATGACGTGCTGTACCACGCGCCGGGCCGGCGCATCCTGCAGGACGTGCTGACCTGCATCCGGGAAGGCTGCACTATCGATGACGCGGGCTTCCGGCGGGAGCGATTCGCCGATCGCTACCTGCGGTCGCCGACCGATATGCGGCGCATTTTTGCGCGCTATCCCGACGCGATCGACCGAACGCTGGAGATCGCCGACCGCTGCCGCTTCTCGCTCGATGAACTGCGCTACCAATACCCCGCAGAGATCGAAGACCCCGCGCTGACCCCACAGCAGACGCTGGAGCGCCTGACATGGGATGCCGCGCAGCGCCGCTACCCCGAGGGCGTCCCGATGCCATCTCCCATCAGCTCCGCCACGAGCTCCGCCTGATCGATGAGCTGGCGTATGCGCCCTACTTCCTCACGGTGCACAGCATCGTCCGCTTCGCCCGCTCGAAGGACATCCTCTGCCAGGGCCGCGGCAGCGCCGCCAATAGCGCGGTCTGCTACATCCTCGGCATCACTGCCATCGATCCCACCCGCTCCAACCTGCTCTTCGAGCGCTTCGTCAGCGCCGCCCGCAAGGAACCCCCGGATATCGACGTCGATTTCGAACACGAACGGCGCGAGGAGGTCATCCAGTGGATCTACCAGACCTACGGCCGCGATCGTGCGGCGCTCTGCGCCACCGTGATCCGCTACCGTGGCCGTGGCGCGATCCGAGACGTGGGCAAGGCGCTTGGAACTCACGGAAGACGTCACGAGCGCCCTCGCCGGGCAGGTCTGGGCCTGGTCGGACGATGGTGTGGAAGACAGCCACGCCACCGAGCTCAATCTGGACCTGCAGGAGCCGCGGCTGCGGCTGACGCTCGACATCGCCCGCGAGTTGATCGGCTTCCCGCGCCACCTGTCGCAGCATCCCGGCGGGTTCGTGCTGACCCAGGATCGTCTGGACGAGCTTGTCCCGATCGAGCCGGCGGCGATGAAGGACCGTCAGGTCATCGAATGGGACAAGGACGATATCGACGCGCTGCGCTTCATGAAGGTGGATGTCCTCGGCCTCGGGATGCTCGGCTGTATGCGGCGTGCCTTCGATCTGTTGAAAGAGCAGGGGCGTCCCGACGACCCGCTCAGCATGGATGCGATCCCGCCTGACGATCCGAAGACCTTCGCCATGATCCAGCGCGCCGACACGATCGGCGTGTTCCAGATCGAATCCCGGGCGCAGATGTCCATGCTGCCACGGCTGAAGCCCGCGCGCTTCTATGACCTGGTGATCGAGGTCGCGATCGTCCGGCCCGGCCCGATCCAGGGCGACATGGTGCATCCCTATCTGCGCCGGCGCGAAGGGAAGGAGGACTCCACCATCCCCTATCCCGAGCTCAGGCCTGTTCTGGAGAAGACGCTCGGCGTCCCGCTGTTCCAGGAGCAGGCGATGCAGATTGCCATGGTTTGCGCAGGGTTTACGCCGGATGAGGCGGACGCGCTCCGGCGCAGCATGGCGACGTTCAAGTTTACCGGCGGGGTCAGCCATTTCCGGGACAAGCTGATCGCCGGGATGACGGCGCGGGGTTACTCGGCGGAGTTTGCCACCCGGACGATTGCGCAGATCGAGGGCTTCGGCTCCTACGGCTTTCCGGAAAGCCACGCCGCATCCTTCGCGCTGATCGCCTATGCCTCGGCGTGGATGAAGTGCCACCATCCGGCGGTGTTTGCCTGCGCTTTGCTCAACAGCCAGCCGATGGGGTTCTATGCCCCGGCGCAGATCGTGCGCGATGCGCGCGAGCATGGCGTGCGTGTGCTGCCGGCTTGCGTCAATGCCTCGCGCTGGGATTCGACGCTCGAGGAGGGGGCGCTCCGTTTGGGCTTGCGGATGGTGAAGGGGCTGGCGAACGCCCATGCCGCGGCGATTATCGTGCATCGGGGTGAGACGCCGTACGCCGGCATGCCCGATCTGCACCGACGGGCACGCGTGGCGGTCTCGGCGCTCGAGCGGCTGGCCGAGGCGGATGCCTTCCGGTCGATGGGCCTCGACCGGCGGGGCGCGCTATGGGCCATTCGCGGCTTATCGGATGCTCCGCTGCCGCTGTTCGACGATACGGCGGCGGGCGAGCCCGCGGTGGAGCTGACTCCGATGCCGCTGCCGCGCGAGGTGGTGGAGGACTACCGATCGGTGGGCCTGTCGCTGCGGGCGCATCCGGTGTCGTTCATGCGCGCGGGGTTGGCCGCCGAGCGCATGGTCACCTGTGCCGACCTTCGGCAAATGCGGGACGGCCGCACGCTGACGGTCGCGGGGATCGTGCTGATCCGCCAGCGGCCCGGCTCGGCCAGCGGCGTGCTGTTCATCACCGTCGAGGACGAAACCGGGACCGCCAACCTGATCGTCTGGCCCAGCCTGTTCGAGCGCCAGCGCCGGCTGATCCTGTCGGCCAGCATGGTGGGCTGCACCGGCAAGCTGCAGCGGGAAGGCGAGGTCATTCACGTGATTGCCGAGCGGTTCAGCGACCTATCGGATCGGCTACGCGCTCTGGGTCAGGACCCGGATATTGGCGCGCGCGACATGATCGACCGCAACCGGCGGCCAGGGAGCAGCCCAGGGAGCAGCCCAGAGGGCATTAAGGTTCCGACGCGCGATTTCCGGTGAGACCCCGACCGTCACTTTCCCGTAGGCTGGCGGGAACCAGAGCTCCTGGATATCGTTTTTCGCGGGTCGGAATGTTCCCGGTCGTTTAGGAGAGCCTGATGCTCAGATGGGCGCTGATATTCCTGATCGTGGCCATCATTGCCGCGATCTTCGGCTTCGGCGGCATCGCGGCCACTGCCGCGGGAATCGCCAAGGTCTTGTTCTTCATCTTCCTGATCATCTTCGTGATCTGCCTGATCATGGGCCTTGCGGCGGGCCGATCGATTTTCTGAACGGCCCCTCCGGCCCGCCGGAGGGGGTGTCGTTCCCGCGACGGTATATGCCACAAAGCTGTTCGCAGACCGTCAATTCTGCTGAGATTGGCGATTGCTCAGCGTGAAATAGCCGGTGTCACGGTCTAACCTGCCTGGTCTGCCCGGCTATTCCGGGTATGCTGATCGGTCAAACCCGTCCAGGAGGAAGAAGCCATGAGCCCGCCCCCGTTTGGCGCGAACTCCGCTGCTGCCCGCGACATCGCCAACGTTCTGCACCCCTACACCGACCTGAAGATGCATCAGGAGATCGGCCCGGTGGTGATCACCCACGGCAAGGGCGTGCGGGTGTGGGACGACAGCGGCAAGGAATACATCGAGGCGGTGGCCGGGCTGTGGTGCGCCTCGCTCGGGTTCGATAACGAGCGGCTGGTGCAGGCGGCGACCAACCAGATGCGCAAGCTGCCATTCTATCACGGGTTCACGGCGAAATCGCACGAACCGTGCATCGATCTGGCCGAGATGCTGATCCAGCGCGCGCCGGTGCCGATGAGCAAGGTGTTCTTCGCGAACTCCGGCTCCGAGGCGAACGACAGCGCCATCAAGATGGTCTGGTACTGCAACAACGCGATCGGCCGGCCGAACAAGAAGAAGTTGATCGGCCGCATCAAGGGCTATCACGGCATCACGCTTGCGGCCGCCTCGCTGACCGGCATTGCGACCAACCACCGCAGCTTCGACGTGCCGCTGCCCGGTTTCGTTCACACCATGACGCCGCACTACTACCACGAGGGGCATCCGGGCGAGTCGGAAGACGCCTTCGCCTCCCGCTGCGCCGAGGAGCTGGAGAAGCTGATCCTCGCCGAAGGGCCGGAAACCGTGGCCGCCATGTGGGCCGAGCCGATCATGGGCGCGGGCGGCGTGATCGTGCCGCCGCGCGGCTACTTCGAGAAGATCCAGGCGGTGTGCAACAAGTACGACGTGCTGTTCGTCGCCGACGAGGTGATCTGCGGGTTCTGGCGCACCGGCAACTACTGGGGCAGCCAGACGTTCAACATCAAGCCGGACATCCTCACCTGCGCCAAGGCGCTGTCGTCCTCCTACCTGCCGATCAGTGCGGTGCTGGTGAACGACAAGGTGTTTCAGGGCCTGGCGAGCGAGAGCAACGCGATCGGCACGTTCGGTCACGGCTTCACCTATTCCGGTCATCCGGTGCCGGCCGCGGTGGCGATCGAGACGCTGAAGATCTACGACGAGACCGACATCGGCTCCCATGTGCGGGAGGTCGGGTCGCACATGCAGGCGGCGCTGCGGGAGCGCTTCGGCAGTCATCCGCTGGTGGGCGAAATCCGTGGGGTTGGCCTGATCGCCGCGGTGGAGCTGGTGGCCAACAGGCAGACCAAGGAGAAGTTCGACCCCGCCGCAAAGGTGGGGGCCCGCTGGGTCAAGCTGATCGAGCAGAACGGGGTGATCGGGCGGGCGGTGCCGGGTGAGAGCCTGTGCTTCAGTCCGCCGCTGGTGATCTCGCGGTCCGAGGTTGATGAGATGATCGACCGGATCGGCAAGTCGCTGGATGAGCTGACTGTGCAGCTCCGGCGGGAGAAGATCAGCCTGGTTTGATTTGAAACCGCCCCCGGCGAGACGCCGGGGGGCGGCCGCGGTTCAATAGGGCATGGTGCGCTTCTGGTGCTTGCGGCCGATTTTGGCGAGTTCCTCGTCGTGGCCGCCGACGACCCGCACGCCTTCATCAAGCCGGCCGACCAGGTTGTCGCGGTTGCTGCCTTCCAGGAATGCCACGCCGTGGCGCTTGCAGGCCTGGAACACCTTGTCGCGTGCGGCCTGCATGTGCGGCGGGTAGGGATCGCGCAGCAGTTTCACCGAGCCGAGTGACAGGCTGAGATCGCCGGGTCCCATCTCGGCGAAGGCAATCCCCGGGACCGCGAGCAGTTCGTCGGCCATGGCGATGCCTTCGGGGCTTTCCAGTTTCAAGCCGAGCATCGAGCTCGCCCTGGGGATTGAGCGGCCAGGGATCGGCGCGCTCCATGTACTCCTCCTGCGAGATGCCCCAGATCGGCGCGGCGGAGAGTTCGGAGCCGCGGCCGCGCATGCCGATGTCGAGCAGCACGCGGCCTCCGGCGCTGCCGGGGGCGGGGCGGAGCGTGCCGGTCAGGCGTTCCATCGGGGTGGGCAATTCGGGATCGACACCTTGCAGATGGTGAGGGTAGCGCGCGGCCTCGACGAAGGCGCGGACTGCGCCGACGGTTTCGGCCTGGCAGAGGAGCAGGCCGTGGACGCCGCGGCCGAGGATCTGGCGCATCTGCCAGGCGTTGTGGCGGACCATGTCTTCCGACAGGCCGTTGACCGGGAGTTCGACGATGACGGTGGGGGTGCGATGGCCGGATTTCGTCGGTCCGCCTTCGACCAGGCCGCGCATGTATTGTTCAAGGCCGGCGAGGTCGAAGGCGCCATGCTCCATGCCGATGTTGATGTAGTCGGCCCAAGTGTGGGCGTCTTTCTTGCCGGCCTCGAACCCGAGTTCGTGCCCGGTGTGATGGCCCATGTAGTAGATCGCCTGATCCTGGCTTAGCAGTTCGATGGCGCGGTTGATGCGGGGCATCGCGGTTCCTCCGACGTTGTGCGGCGGGGTTTACGCCTTGGCGGATCGGGGGGGTAGGTCCTGATCCTGTGGCGCGCCTCCTGGGAGCTATGCACACCAGCACGGACATCACCCGCCTATCCGCCTCCTCCGGTTCTCCCACGCGTCCCGCAAGTCCCACGCACGCATCACCCACGGCACGAACCATGGCCTCCCCGAATACAACGGCACCGTCGGGAACGGACGGTCGGCAAAGACCGTCTCCGCATCAGCCGCCCGCATGATCCGCCGCGCTGCCTTCATGCCGAGATACGTCCCCATCGGCACCCCCGCAAAGCAATAGCCCATCGCGTACATGATCCCGTCGTGGCTCCCCAGGTGCGGCCACAGATCGAATGTCCCGGCGCACCGTCCGGTCCACGCCCGGCTCAGGGAAGTGCCCGCCAGGTCAGGAAAAATCCGCTCCAGCCGTTGCTGCAACACGCCCGCCATCACCATCGGATCCGTTTCGCCGTTGCCGGTGCGCCCACCGAACAGGATGCGCGCACCGTCCGGCGAACGACGGACGAAGTCGATATTGTGGTTGTCGTCCAAACAGGTCCGTCCCGTCGGCAATACCCGGTCCAGGACCTCAGGCGGCAATGACTCGGTTGCCACCATGAACGCATCGAACGGAACCACCCGGCGCGACAGCCAGGAAGTCGCGCCCGTCGTGTAGCCGTTCGTCGCAACCAGCACGTCACGCGCGGACACCACGCCCCGGCTCCGTCGTCACGGTCGAAGCCCTGCTCACTCGGCGCAATCCGTGTCACCTCGGTCTGCGGATGCAACTCGGCACCCGCATCCCGCGCCCGATCGAGCAGCCCGAGGTGATAGAGGCCCGGATGGATGCAAGCGAGATCGGCTACCACCGCCCCGCCATGATACAGATCGGACCCGATCTCCCGATGTTGCTGGGCGCGGGGAACCATCGTCGTACTCCTGGCCCAGATGCTGCCGGCGCAGTTCGTATTCCGCGGCGATCCTCTCATATTGAGCCGGGGAAACCGCCATGATGTAACGACCGCAAACATCGAACCGGCAATCGATGCCTTCCGCACGCACGGTCTCGGCCACCAAATCAAAAGCCGCCTGCAGCTCGCGATACACCACCGTGGCGAACTGGCACGCCGCGCGTTTTCAGCAATGCCCCGAAACTGTGCTTGAAGGTGCGGCCCACGTACCCGCATTGCGCGATGACGCGCCTATCCCCAGGGCTCCGCGCTCCAGTACCGCGACATGGCGTCCGCCTCGCGCCAGGTGCATCGCCGCGCTAAGGCCGGTGATCCCGGAACCGACGATCGCCACATCCACCCGCGCCGGCAGCGAACCTGGCTCACTCGCGGGTCTCGGCGCCGCATCCCACCAGTGTGGTTCCAGCTTGAAATCGGCCGCCAGACGCGCCGTCATGCGTTGCCTCCTCCACCCGCCTATGCTCGTCTTTTCCTACGAAAGAGGCTGTGAAGAAATCTCACGAACACCCCCTCCGTCATTCCCGCGAAAGCGGGAACCTAGCGAATTTCCAATCCTCACTGTCGCTGTCCGGTTCGCACCTCCGCCACACACACGTTATTTCTTCACACGCTCGAAAGCAGGAATCCAGCGCACGCCCAATTCCCCCTGCCGATGCCCAGTCCTCGCCCCGTGCAATCACCACGCTTCCCGATCCTCTGCGGGGGGTTCGCGTCTGATCATACAACAGGACCCGCCTGCTGTGACGGGCGGCTCTCGTCACCGCCGACCGGTGATTTGGACTCGGGAAACCAGCGATGAATGCACGCTCTCTCGGTAAGGTCAGCAGCGTTATATCGGCCATTTGGTTCTACGGGGAAGGCGCGCCGGTCCAGCGGACTGGCCGGCATCATCGGCGGCGCTTACGTCTGGATCCTGATCGGCCTTGGGCTGCTGCCGCAGGCCGTGGTCATCTTTCAACTCCTTCGCCGAGCGCTGACCAGGCACGTTGCTGCCCACCCGTTACGGTTTCGCCAATTATCGTTTCGTGCTCTCGCAGCTGATCGAGCCGATCACCAACAGCCTGCTGCTCGCCGCCGTGGCCACCGGGCTCAGCGTGATCACCGGCGTGCTCGCCGCCTATGCCGGCAACCGCAAGGGCGCACGCCTGGGGCGCGGGATCGATCTGATCGTCATGCTGCCCTTCGTCATGCCCGGTCTGCTCACCGGCGTCGCCTTCCTGGTGACGTTCAATACCGGCTGGCTGGTCCTCAGCGGCAGCGCCTGGATCATGATCCTGGCCTACGTCGTCCACCGTCTCGCCTACATATTCCGCGCGGCAGCGCCGCGATCAGTCAGGTGGACGCAAGAATCGATGAGGCCTCGATCATCTGCGGCGCGCGCTGGGCCTATACCATGCGCCGGGTTACTATCCCGCTGATCGCGCCCGGCATTCTTGCCGGCGGCGTGCTGGTTTTCTCCACCCTGATCATGGACCTCAGCATCACCATTCTGCTCTACAGCCCGCAGTGGAAGACGCTCTCCATCCTCATGTTCGAACAGCTCGCCAACAACAAGATCGGCGAGGCCTCAGCCAGCGGCGCCTGGCAATCATCGTCACCACTTGTCTGGTCTTCGTCGCAAGCCGTCTGGCCGGCCGCGGCATGGCGGAGATGTTCCGATGAACAGGCGGGCGGGTGAAGAAGCGCTGGTCCTGCGCGATGTGACGAAACGGTTCGCCTCGCCCGAGGGGCCGGTCACTGCCGTTGATTCGGTGAATTTCCAGCTCGAGAGCAGCGAGTTCTTCACCATGCTGGGCCCCTCCGGCTGCGGCAAAAACCACGACCTTGCGGATGATCGCCGGTCTGGAGCAGCCGAGCTCGGGCAGCATCATGTTCGGCGGGCGCGACCTCGCCCGGTCATCGGCGTACGCGCGCAATGTCGGCATGGTTTTCCAGTCCTACGCCCTGTTCCCCGCACATGACCTTGTTCGAGAATGTCGCGTACGGGCTGCGGGTGCGCCGATTGCCGAACGCCCAAATCCGCGCGCGGGTGGAGCGCACCATCGATCTGCTGGGGCTTGGCGGCATGGCGGGGCGGTATCCGGCGGACCTGTCCGGCGGCCTGTCGGAAGACGCCCCGGCAAGCTGCGATTTTTCCGGCGCTGAGGCCTTGTTTTATGGTCGGGCGGCGTGACAGTCGTCGCGTGCGACGCGATCATCATCGGCTGACCACGAAGGAACCCACGTCATGGGCTTCGCTGTTCCCACGCACAAATCCAATCGTCCGCTGGTGATGGGCGCCAACCACGTTGTCGCCGCGGGGCATTACCTCTCCGCGCTGGCCGGGCTTGCCATGCTCGATGCCGGCGGCAACGCCGTGGATGCCGGGGTTGCGGCGGGCATCGCCACCGGCGTGCTGGAGGGCACTCATGTCAGCGTCGCCGGCGTGGCGCCGATCATCATTCGCATGGCGGAGACCGGGGCAGTGGAGACGATCAGCGGTCTGGCTGCTGGCCGGCCGCCGCCACGGCCGAGTATTTCCAGCGCCACCACGGTGGCAAAATTCCCGTGGGCGTTGGCCGCACGGTAATTCCCGCCGCGCCGGACGCCTGGATCACTGCGTTGGAGCGCCACGGGCACCATGAGCTTCGCCGACGTGGCGGCGCCCGCCATCCGCATCGCGCGCGAGGGCTTTCCCGCCCACGCCTTCATGGCCGCCTTCATCCGCAAGAACCGCGCGATGATCGAGCGTTTCCCTTCGACCGCCGCGATCTACCTGCCGGGCGGGCGGGCGCCCGACATGGGCGATCTGTTCGTCCAATCCGATCTCGCGGCGAGCTTGCAATACATGGCCGATGAGGAGCGGCGCAGGCAAGGCACGGGCGTGCGTGCGGGCTGGCGGCGGCGCGCGCCGCTTTTTATCGCGGCGACATCGCCGCCAAGATCCTGGCCTTCCACCGCGAACAGGGCGGTCTGCTCAGCGCGCGCGATCTGGCCGATTTCCGGGTCGGGATCGAGCCGCCCGGTCGAGGGCCGCTTCGGCGATCTGACGGTCTGGACCTGCGGGCCTTGGTGCCAGGGGCCGATGCTGCTGCAGACGCTCAATCTGCTCGACCCTGCGGCGCTGGCCGCGGCGGGGCATAACTCGCCGGCTGCCATCCATGCCATCACCGAGGCGGTGAAGCTCGCCGCCGCCGACCGCGAGGCCTATTACGGCGATCCGCGCTTCGTCGATGTGCCGATCTGCAAGCCTGGTCAGCGCCGGCCTATTCGGCCGAGCGCCGGCGGATGATCGATCCCGATCGGGCGGCGCCGGGGATGCCGGAGCCGGGTGCCGCGAAGGGCGAGCCCTGGCGCGGCGATGCTGCTGGGTGGCTCGCGCGATCATCCGCCGTCGCCGATCGGCGATGACGAAAGCTCAGCCGACACCTCCTATCTGTTGCGCCGTCGATCGCTGGGGGAATGTGTTCTCCGCCACGCCGAGCGACGGCAACACCGCCTGCCCGATCATCCCGGGCACCGGCTTCGTCGCCTCCGGGCGTGGTTCGCAGTCGCGCCCCGACGCTGCCCACCCGACCGGCGTTGCCCCGGGAAGCGCCCGCGCCTTACGCCCAATCCCGCCATCGCCATGAAGCCCGGCGCGTATGTGCTGCCGTTCGGCACCCCCGGCGGGGATGTGCAGGTGCAGGCAATGGCGCAGTGCCTGATCAACATCACGGTGTTCGGGATGGACCCGCAATCGGCGGTCGAGGCGCCGCGGTTCGCCAGCTACAGCTTCCCGTCATCGTTCGCGCCGTTCGACTACCGGCCCGGCGTTCTGGCGGTCGAGGACCGGGTGCCGAAGGAGACCGGCGAGGCGTTGGCGGCGAAGGGCCATCAGATTGAATGGTGGCCCGCCCTGGCCGGCGAGGCCGGGTCGGTGTGCATCATCCACCACGATCTGCGGAGCGGGGTGAAGTCGGGCGCCGCCGATCCCCGTCGCACCGGCTACGCGGTCGGGCGATAGCTACTCGAACCCGGCCGGATCGCAGAACCGCCGCAGCACGTTCGAGGTCAGCCGAAACAGGTTGTTGTCGAACCCGTTCCAGCCCAGCGATCCGGCATAGGCGATCGACCCGGTGGAAAACACCGCGCCGCCATTGGCGGTTTCAAAAAATACCATGTCCGCGTGGATCGCGGGGTTGATGATGGCGTCAGTGGCGCCGTGGGGTACCAGCACCTCCTCGGCGACGAGCTCGTAGGTGTTGGAATGGTTTTCGCTGCGCGCCACCACCAGCGCCTGCGGCGGGGTGCCGATGCGTGGGTCGGTCGCGTCGATCTCCAACCCGGCCGCGCCGCCCTGCAGCACGCCGAAATCGCCGATCAGCTCGCCTTCAACGCCGTCGAACATCCAGGCGACACGCGGATCACTGGCGGCAGCCGTGCGGCGGTAGTAGCTGCACTTGTCGAACCCCTGGCTGATGAAGCCGATGCCGACGAGGCATTGTGGCGCGCGGGCGTTGCGGCGCCAGAGACCGCCGTATTCGCCGGTGAACGAATGGAAGGCCTCGCCCGGGTCGGCATCCCACGCGCGCACGCCGCCTTCGGCGCGGCGGACCTCGATGACGCCGTGCCTTGTGGGGTGGTGCGCGATGCGCCAGTAAAATCCGTTGCCGCCCATATACATCAGCCGGCCGCCCTGACGCAGATAGGCCTGGAAGGCGTCCAGCATTTGTTGCGAAATCGTATTCCGGGTGCGAGCCGGTGATGACGACGCGGTAGGGCGAGAGCAGGCCGAGGCCCTCGTGGTGGAGGTCTTCCTCGGTGATGACGTCGTAGTCGCCGCCGAGTTTCTCCAGCCAATCGACGATGAACATGTCGATATTGAAGTTCCAGTGCCGACCCGGTCGGCCGGACGTTCTGCACCGGCCGGTGGCGGCTGGAATACGCCACGCCGCTGCCGTCGGAGTGCCGGTCGTAGAGCGACAGTCCCATCTCGGGATGCTCGATCAGCAGCGAATCGATGTCGTCGATCAGCGTGAGGCGGCCCTGGTAGCGTTCGGTTGCGAGTGAAAGGTAGCGGCCGATATTGTTCAGATACGCGGTGTAGGTCGCGGTGGAGGCGAGGAATGCAACGGGCGACCGCGCGGTTCCGCGCGGCGGACGCACGAAGAATGGCACCCAGAAATCGAAGCCTTCGGTCGTCAGATGCGCGGCGTAGATGCCCGAGCGGAGCCGTCCGGGACGGTGAAACGGAAATCCTCCGCCCAGCACGCATCCACCAGGTCGTCATCATGGAAATGGATCGCGCCATATTGATCCGGCGCATCAACCCAGCGCGTCTCGCTGCCGTCCCAGTTCCATCCCGTCACCGCCCGGGTCGGCTGGTTGACGATCACCCCATCCAGCCGGTTCGGTCCGAGATCGTGGATCGTATCCGTCGGGAATCCCCTTGCCGAAATCCCACGCCGCGATCAGCCCAGGCACAGCCCGGGGAGTCGCCAGCAGCATCGCCGATACCCGCCTCATCCAGCGCACCGGCCGACAGCCGAGGCGAGTCGATGCGTCCGTTGAAATGGCAGCGGAAATCGAGACCGCCCCAACATGAGGGCCCGTCTGCGTCGCCGGCACGCCACGCCGCGAATGTCAGCGGAGCGTCCGCGCGCCCGGCCGGTGCCGCCGATCCGCTTACCGTCACGGCGCGTTCCGGATCGAATCCATTCGCAACCACCGGCGCCTGGTGCAAAGTCACCACACCGCGCCGCGCATCCACGCTCGCCGCAATCCGGTACCACGTGCGCGCGGTCAGGCACGGCGCCGCTGGAAACCACGGGCCCCGCCGCAGCGAAACACCAGCATGCCGTCCTCGTCGACTTCCAGCCCCCAGCCCGAGCGCGTCGCCTCGCACCACGTCCCCAGGATCGCCTGTCGGCCCTTCGCCGGCAGTGTCGGCATCACATACGCCGCGACGGTGAAATCGCCCGCCGGCGACAGCGCGGCGTGCGCCGGCACCACCGCCAGCGACCCGCACGGAATCCGCTGATACCGCCCGTCATGCCACCCGTTGCACGGTGCATCGACTGGTTCCGGCGCGAACGGCGTCGCCAGCGGTCCCGCATCCGGCTGGCTGCAGGCGCACGATCCGCACCTCGTAGCGCGCGCGCATCTAGGCAACTCACCATGAACCGCACGGTCTCGCCCGGCGCCGCGCTCCATATCGCAATAGCCCATCACCGCGCTCATTCGACCGCCGGCTCCTCTCCGGCCAGCGCCGCCCAGCGCAGTTTGAACACGTGCCACTCCGCTTCCTGGAGGTCGGTGAACACCACGTTGGTCCGCCGGGGCGCCTTCCTGTTGCCCGGTTCCATCACCCCCAGCGTCCATCGCTCACCCATGCGGTCCACCATCAGCACGTGAAACGGCTGATCGCTCGCGGTGCGCATGAGATTGAGCAGATACTGCAGGTCGGGACTGTGCTCGCCCCACGGATTGGCGCGGAACTCCCGCGCCAGATCGAGCCGCGTCTTGTCGAAGCGGAACATGCAAGCCTACTGCTTGAACCAGACATTGTACATGCGCGGGTTGTAGAATGGAACATAGTGTTCGACGTTGTCCCGCACCGCCTGCACCTGCGGCATCACCCCCATCGGAATCACCATCACCTGCTCGAACGCAATTTTCTGCGCATCCGCGAACGCCGCCTGGCGCTCCGGCAATGTCGTTCCATTCGATACGACGCCAAAATCCTTCATGAATTCCGACGGATCCTTGCCCTCGGGCGAGGTGAACACCGGGTTCGGCTCCGCCAGCGGCCGCAGCGTCTGCATCCCGCCCTGTGCCACGTAGGTGATCCAGCCCGTGAAGAAGATGTTCCAGGCGTTCGATCCCTTCAGGCTGGTCTGCAACGCCGTCGGCCAGTCCAGCACCTGAAGCTGCGCGTTGATGCCCGCCGCCTTCAACTGCTGCGCGGTTACCAGCGCGGTGTTATATAGCTGCGGGTAATCCTTGTTGGTCAGCAGGATCACCGGTTCGCCTTTGTAGTCCGCTTGCTTGCAGCAGTGCCTTCGCCTTGTCCACATTGTGCTGATCCAGCAGGTCCCGGCCGGCTTCCGTGTAGTAGAGAGAGCCGGGATATTGCAGGGACCAGTTCGGCTTATAGTTTCCGTCACTCGCCGCCTGCATGATCTCGCTGAAATTCAGCGCTGCCTGCACCGCCTGGCGGAACTTCAGGTTGTTGGTCGGCGGCCGCGACCAGTTGGGATACATCACGTTCAGCCAGTAATTGGCGAAGTTCATCAGGCGGATGTGGGGGTTCGCCGCAAGCCGCTTTTGCGCCACGGTGGGCACCGACTGCACGCCCTGGAGCTCGCCCGTCTCCAGCCCGGCGACCCGTGCACCCGGCTCCGTCACCATGCGGAACGTCACCATGTCCAGGCACGCAACCTTGTAGCCGCCGAATCCGTCCAGGTCCGTGTAGCGCGTATCGGGCTGGTAGCCGTCGAACCGCTTCAGCTTCACGTAGCCATCCGCGATGAACTGCACGAACTGATACGGGCCTGTCCCCATCGCCGGCAGTTGCTGCGGCGAGCGCGTTCTCGTTCTCCTTCGGGATGATCACGATCGGCACGGTGATCGACGACATGCTTTCCAGGAATGTCGGGCGTGCCTCCTTCAGTACGACCTTGAACGTGCCCTCATCCGGCGTCTCGAAGTGATCCACCGGCGCCAGGATGGAGCGATCAATCCCCACGCGCTGGTAGCGCCGGAAAGACGCTGCAACGTCGTCCGACGTCATCGGCTTGCCGTTATGGAAATGCACCCCCTGGCGTAGATGGAAGGTGAAATTCGTATTGTCCGCGCTGGTATCCACCGATTGCGCGAACTGCAGCAGCGGCTTCATATGCTCGTCGCGCGTCACCAGCGTTTCGTAGATATTCATGTCGATGTCGCGCGTGGACGCCGCCGAAGAGGCGTGCATGTCCAGCCCCGCCACGTTCGCTTCCAGGCCGTAGGTGAAATCGCCGCCCTTATGCCCGCACTGGAACGGCTGCGCGGCGGCGGCTCCGCCGATCAGCGCTAGCAAACATCCGCCCCATATCGCTCGCATGGCCTGTCTCCAACGTCCCTCGGCAGCGTGCCCGCGAACCGCGTCAGCCGTCAATGAGCGGCGATACCTTCCCAGCACCTTCTCGACGGCAGCAATCAGTCGGCGTGCCGCCTTGATAGCCTCCGCGGCATCATGGGTTGATATTCCGGCATCAGGTCCAACGCCGTAATCAGCCGCAGATTGCGGCTCGTACCCGCGTGCCAGGAAAATCGTGAATGGAGGAAGCTCTGGCAACGGCCACTGCTTCACCACCCATCATCGCGGATCAGCATCCAGACGCGCCACCACGCCCTCCAACCCGCTCGCCGCCGCCGGATAGCGTGCCAGCACCAGCGGATCGTGCCCCGGAATCACACCATCCGGCATGCTCGCCAGGCGCTTCAGCGTCTCATATCCCTCAAACACATTTTCCAGATTATGCGTGATCGTGAATGCCCGGCCCTGCTCAAAATGTTCATAGAAATGGCTCGCATCGGACGCCAGAACCATCCAGCCGCGGCGCGTCCACACCCGCACTACCTGCAACCCCTTACTGTGTCCGCCCACGTGATGCACCGACAGGCCCGGAGCAATCTCCACCGTGCCGTCGTGGAAACTCACCCGGCCGGCAAACACCTTGCGTACCATGGCCACCACGTCTTCTTCCTCGAAGGCGACGCGCAGCCCCGCATGGCACATGCACCGCCCGGTGCAGAACGCCATCTCGGTGTCCTGAAGATGATACTGCGCCCGCGGGAACAAACCGTAATTCCCGCAATGATCGTAATGCATGTGGGAAATCAGCACGTCTTCGACCGCATCCGGGTCGATCCCGATCGCCTTCAAACCCTCGCCCGGTGAGCGCATCACCTCCCGTCCGCGCTGCTTCGCCATTGCTGCGTCGAAGCCGGTATCCAGAATGAATGTCCGATCGGGTCCCTTGATCGCCCACACATAATAATCCAGCGGCATCGGGGCATCGTGCGGGTCGCCACCGACGAAATTGCCGGCGCGCCGCGCCAGCCCGTTATGCGCATACCGCACCGCATAGACCTCGTACACCGGCGTCTCGCCCATCCCCGCCTCCCGCTTACAAATATCCCGTGCCCATCTCCGCCGCGAACCGGCCGGGATCACCCTCCCACACGATCCGCGCGTGTTCCAGCACGTATACCCGGTCCGCATGAGGCAGCGCGAACGTCACATTCTGTTCGCCCAGCAGCACGGTGATCCGCGTCGTATCGCGCAACGTGCCCAACGCCTTGGACAACTGCTCCAGGATTACCGGCGCCAGCCCCAGCGTCGGCTCGTCCAGGATCAGCAGCCGCGGCTGCATCATCAAGGCCCGCGCAATCGCCAGCATCTGCTGCTCGCCCCCGACAGCGTGCGAGCCGCCTGGCGCTGGCGCTCGCGCAGGATGGGGAACAGATCGAGCAGCCATTCGAGCTGCGGCACCCGTGCACCCGCCGCAAGATGCTGTCCGCCCAGATCGAGATTCTCCCGCACCGTCAGATCGCCGAACAGCTCCCGTGTCTCCGGGCATTGCACCACCCCGCCGCGCGCGATCGCCGCCGGCGTGCGCCCCCGTAACGCGCCACCCTCCCACCGAATGTCACCATCATACGGCACTAACCCCGAGATCGCATTGAACAGCGTGGTCTTCCCCGCGCCGTTCAACCCGACCACCGAGACGAACTCCCCTCGGTTCACATGGATCGATACGCTCTGCAGCGCCTGCGCCTTTCCGTAGCGTACATCCACATCCTGGACCGCGAGCAGCGGTTCGTCCGCCGCCTGATCCAGCTCCCGCCGCGCATGCGTTTCGATGCGCCCGCCCAGATACACCCGGCGCACCGTTTCATCCGCCATTACCTGGTCCGCGGTCCCCTCCGCGATCCACTCGCCCAGGTACATCGCCAACACCCGGTCCACCAATGCCGCCACGCTCTTGACGTTGTGGTCCACCAGCAGAACCGCCCGGCCCTCGCGCCGAAACCCGTCGATCAGACCGGAAAACGTCGCCACCTCGGCCGGCGTCAGACCGGCAAACGGCTCATCGACCAGCACCACCTTCGGATCACGCGCCAAGGCCTTCGCCATTTCCAGACGCCGCAGATCGGCAAACGGCAGTGTCGGCGGCCGCCGCTCCATCACCCGCTCAAGCCCCACTTCGATCGCGATTTCCCGGGCACGGCGCTCAACCTGCGGGTCTGCCGCCAGCTTCAGCGACGAATCGGGCAGCAGCGCGAGCTTGATGTTCTCCAGCACCGTCTGCCGGTGCAGCGGACGCGAGTGCTGGAACACGATCCCAATCCCCGCCCGAGCGATCCGGTGCGTCGGCCACCCCGCCACGTCCACCCCGTCCAGCAGCACGCGACCGGCGTTGGGACGCTCAACCCCCATGATCAGCTTCATCACCGTCGATTTGCCGGACCCGTTGGGACCGATCAGCCCCAGAATCTCGCCCGGGCTGATGCCAAACCCGATGTTCTTCACCGCAACCAATCCGCCGAACCGCTTGGTCAGGCCCTCCACCGCAAGCCGCGGTTCGTCGCTGTTCATCCCCGGCGTTCCGATAAACGCAGCGCATAACCCAGCACGCCATCGGGGAAGAACAGGATAACCAGCAGCGCGATCGCCGACACCACGAACGTGTTGAGTTGTCCGATCGGTCGGAGCAGCTCATCAAACAGGATCAGGAAGATCGCGCCCAGTATGCCGCCCAGTATGGTCCGTCGCCCGCCGAACACCACCGCGATGATGATCTGCACCGCAATCGACAGATCGACCATCTGATCCACCGATGCGGTGCCCTGGTAGAACGTTAGCATGGCTCCGCGCCAGGTCCGGAAAACAGCGCGCTGATGCAGAACGCTGCCAGCTTGAACTTGGTCACGTTGAAGCCCAGCGCCGCCGCCTCGATCCGGTCCTGTCCCGTCGCCTGCAGGATCAGCCCCAGCGCGGAGCGTGATAGCGTGAACATCACGGCCGCCGAGATCACCAGGAACCCGAACGCATAGAAATAGTTCACGCTGGCGCTCACCGACAGGATCGATGGCACCATCATGCCGATCTCCCCGCCCGTAACGCCGGCGAAGATCACGATCGCGTCCAGCAACAGCAGCACCGCCACCAGCGTGACCAGGCCGAAATAGGGGCCTCGCAGCCGCAGCGCCGGAAGCGCCAGCAGCACGCCCCCCACCACAGCCGTTGCCGCGCCTCCCAGGATGCACAGCGGCAGCGCGATGCCCGCGTTGTTCATCAGCCCGGCGCCATACGCACCCAGCCCGATCAGGAATGTCGGGCCGAAATTCACCTCCCCTGCGTAGCCAAAGAGCAGGTCCCAGGACATGGCGAACACGCCGAAGTAGAACGCGACGGTGAAGATGCCGAGGTAATAGGCCGGCAGCCACCACGGGCCGCTGACGCCCAGAGCCACCAGCGCGCATCGCGATGATCCAGCCCGTGCGTCGGTTCATCGCCGACCCAAGATCCCCTGCGGCCGCACATACAGCGCCACAATCAGGATGATCAGCGCCGGAATCGGACGCAGCGTCGGCGCCACCAGATACGCCGTGAGCGTCTCCGCGTAGCCGACGACATACGCCGCGATCAGCGATGCCGGGTACGCTGCCCAGCCCGCCCAGGATCACGATGGTGAAGGCGCTCGCCGTCAGCGCCCCGGCATTGGCCGAACTTACGCCGAAGAACGACGCCAGCAGCACGCCCGCCAGGCCCGCGAGCAGGCCGTAGATGGCCCAGACGATCAGGTAGATGCGCGAGAGTTCAAATCCCAGCAGCGTCAGCCCGCGCGGATTGATCGACGCTGCCAGATAGCTGTTTGCCGATCGGGGTTTTGTTCACCAGCAGCGAAAGCGCGCCGATCGCCGCCCAGCACACTACGGCGATCAGCACTTCATTGCGTGGCGTGCGCACACCGAGCAGGTTCATCACGCCGGGTACCAGCGGCTGCAGCGTTACCGGGTTGTCGCTGAACAGGTAGTCCATGCCGACCTGGATCATGATCCCCCAGAGCAACGTGCCGGTCAGGATGAAGATTTCTTCTTCTTCCTTCGGGATGGCGCGTGAACGCTGCAGCGGACGAACCACGACGAAATAGGTGATGTAGGACGCAACCACGCCCCGCCATGATGCCGATAAGCGCGCCGCCATAGGGGCCTGCCCCGTGGTTCGCGGAAAACCACCAGCCGATCAGGGCGGCGACCAGCATGATGCCGCCATGCGCGAGGTTCAGCACGCCGCAGACCCCGAACATCAGGGTAAACCCTACGGCGCCGAGCCCATACAGAGAGCTGATCGCGAACCCGTCGATCAGGATCTGCGCAGCGCGCATTCAGCAATTACTGCCGAGCCGCACGCGTCACGAATCACTGCACCGGCCACTGATCACTTCCCTGGCAGCTTTACGAACGACGGGAAGGTCAGCTTGTTCGGGCACTTGACTTGGCCGGCCACACGCACACCTGCTTCCCGTTCTGCCACTGCACGAAAATGCCGGTGACCCAATCCGGCCCGTAGCTTAGCCCGTGTGTATAATCGCTGTCACGGCCATAGAACCCGACGTGGCCCGAACGCACCGTCCATATTGGTCTTTTCCATCTCCTCCACGATCTTATCGCGGATCGGTGGAGCCGCTCGCTTGATTGCCTGGAGAAGGCCATGTCGCGTCATAGGCCCTGAATCCCGTCAAGGCCGGGAAATTGTGATACTTCTCGGTGTACGCCTTTTGCACCGCAAGCGTCACAGGACTGAGCGCCACGTCCGGCCGCGCCTGCGTCTGGGTAATCACCCCTTCGGTGGCACCGTTCGTGCTCTTCCAGAATGTGTCGTTCAGGCCTGCGCGCTAATTCCCGCCATCGGGATCGGCACCTGTTGGGCGTGCCATTGAATAGTCGGCTGCACGCCGACATGCGCGATGCCCATGATCATCACGTCCGGATTCTTAGCTTCCACGCTATTGAAAATCAGGCGTGAAGTCAGTGGTGTCCGGGTTGAACGCCACCTGATCAACGACATTCAGCCCCGACTTGGGCAGGCATTGCTCCAGCGTCTCGTCAAGCGGCTTGGTCCAGTCCGCATCCTCTCTGCACAATCGCCGCGGTTTTCATGTGCAGCCCCTCAACCAGCAGGTCGTGCGAGGAATCGCATACAGTCGCGCGCAAGCAGTGGCGACGTCAGCGCCAGCCTCGAACATGTATTTGAACTGGTCGTATTTGTCGTGCACCTGCTTCGTGATCAGATTGCTCGCCGCTCCCGGAGTTGCTGTGGGCATGTGCAGACGCGCCGCCCATGGCTCGACCGCCAGCGCCACCTCGCTGATGAACGTCGTGACCACCGCGGCAACGTGGTCCTGCTGTGCCAGGCGCTGGAACGCCCGCACCGCATCAGCCGCCGAAGCATGATCGTCATAGGCCACGATCTCCACCTTCCGGCCGTTGATCCCGCCATGGGCGTTGACCTCGTCCGCCGCCAGTTGCGCCCCTTTGGCGATCGGCTCGCCGACCACTGCGGCGAACTCGCTCACCACGCCGATCTTGATCGGCTCGTTGCCCTGTGCGAGCACAGGCAGCGGCATCACCCAGGCCGCGCCAGAGGCAAGCAACAGCAGACGGCGTGCGAAGGTCGTCATGAACGGAATCTCCCTGCGGCGGTGCCGCTTTGGTTGTATTGTCTCGCCTCATAAAACAAAACGCGGCGTGGCGGAGTTTGCTGGAAACCCGCGCGGCCCGTCAATTGCGGATCGGGATTGATCGATGTCAGATAAACTAGGCCAAGGCCGCCAGGCGGCCATCGACCGAGCGCTGCAGGCGTTCGATACCGGCGCGTTCCGCACCCGCCTCTCCGAACTGGTCGCCATCCCCAGCACCTCCCAGGATCCCGGCCACGAACCGGATATCGACCGCTATCTCCGCCAGGCCATCGCTCCCTGGCTGCGGGGCATGGGCTTCACCGTCGCCTTGCACCCCAACCCCGTCTCCGGCATCGGCCCGGTCCTCACTGCCGAGCGCATCGAAGACGCCAGCCGCCCCACGGTCCTGACCTACGGCCATGCCGACACCGTGCGGGGCCTGGAAGACCAATGGAGCGCCGGGCGCGACCCGTGGCGCCTCACCGAGGAAAACGGCCGTTGGTACGGCCGCGGCACCGCGGATAACAAGGGCCAGCACGCGCTCAACCTCACCGCGCTCGAGGCCGTCCTCGCCGAACGCAACAACCGCCTCGGCTTCAACCTGAAGCTCGTGCTCGAAAGCGCCGAGGAACGCGGCTCGCTCGGCCTGCGTGATTTCGTGGCCGCACATACCAGTGAACTCGCCGCCGATGTCCTGATCGGCAGCGACGGACCGCGCGTCGCCCCCGAGACGCCTACTGTCGCCACCGGCACCCGCGGCACCTACCACTTCGATTTGGCGGTGAGGCTGCGGCCAGGCGGCGTGCACTCCGGCCATTGGGGCGGCATCACCCCTGATCCCGCCATCATCCTCGCCCATGCCATAGCCGCGATCGCGGACCGGCATGGACGCATCCTGGTCCCCGACTGGCTGCCCGCCGGCATTTCCCCCGACATCCGCGCCGTGCTGGACGGCTGTCCGGTGGAAGGCGGCGGTGAGGCCGCCTCCGTTGACCCAGGCTGGGGCGAACCCGGCCTCACGCCCGCCCAGAAAATCTACGCCTGGAGCAGCTTCATCGTCCTCGCCATGACCTCCGGACGGCCGGAGAACCCGGTCAACGCCGTTGCCCCCGACGCCCGCGCCCATTGCCAGATCCGCTACACGGTGGACGCCGATCCGGACCGCTTCGTCCCCGCCCTGCGCCGCCACCTGGATTCTGCCGGCTTCCCCGAAGTCGCCATCGAAAGCGGCCGCATTCGCATGCCGGCAAGCCGAACCGACCCCGCCCATCCCTGGGTGCGACGGGTCGCACGCAGCATGGAGCGCACGCTCGGCCGCCCGGTGCAGATCATCCCCAACTCCTCAGGCGGCCTCCCCGGCGACGTCTTCATCGACCTGCTCGGAACGCCACTCGTCTGGATTCCCCACAGCTACAACGGCTGCCAGCAGCATGGCCCCGACGAGCATCTGCTGGTGTCATCGGCCCGCGAGGGTATCGCCGCGATGGCGGGACTATGGTGGGATTTGGGAGAAGTCTGAAGAACCTGGTGAGGTCGTCACGCAAACATCGCGAGTCGCGGCAATCTCGCCGCGCAGTCGGACCGTCAGCCGACCCGCGATCGCAGTAAGGAGTGGTGGGTGCGACAGGGATTGAACCTGTGACCCCCGCCGTGTGAAGACGGTGCTCTCCCGCTGAGCTACGCACCCCATATCTTCTTTCCCCGATAAGCCGCACCCGAACACCGGTCAAGAAGCCCTGGCCAGGGCGCACATGCCATGGCACTGGGAACCATGCGACACCTGCTCGCCGTCACGCTGATCCTGCTCGCGCCCCCCGCCATGGCGCGCGACACCAACGTGCTCCTCCACTTCCAGGCCGTCTCCCGCGGCCTCGCCGTCCTCCGCATGGATGCCGCCCTGCGCCTCACCGCCACCGGCTACGGCCTGCGCGTCAGCTATCACACGGTCGGCGTCGCCGGTTTCTTCTATCCCGGCCAGGAGGACGATGCGGTCTCCGGCGCCTGGGACGAGGCCGGTCCGCAACCCGCGCAATACCTCGCCGAGGGCACCTGGCGGGGCCACTGGCGCCAGACCCGCGTCGTCTATCACGCCCAGATTCCCACCGTGGCAGCCGCCATCCCTCCCATCGCCCAGGAACGCTACCCCGTCCCGCCCGACCTTCTCCCAGGCACCATCGATACGCTCAGCGCCCTCGTGGGACTGATCCGCCATGTCGCCGCCACCGGTACCTGCGACACCACGGTTCGCGTGTTCGATGGGCGACGACTGAGCCGCATCGAGGCCCGCGCCGGCGAACAATCGGCGCTCCAGGCTCAGGCCGGATCCGTCTTCTCCGGTCCCGCCCTCAAATGCGACTTCACCGGTCAGATGATCGCCGGATTCATGCTGGATCATCCCCCGGGCGAGCCCGGCCGGCCATACCACGGCTCCGCCTGGCTCGCCCGGCTCACCCCTGGCGGGCCCCCGCTCCCGGTGCGCCTGTCCTTCGAGACCCATTGGCTCGGCGACGTCACAATGTATCTCGACGGCGTCGAACCCGGCAAATAGGCTGAATCCAAAAATACCGTGCTAATCTAAATTATGTTGACACCACCCCAGGTTGTGGAATAGCTAACCTGTCAATCAGCAAAACCTGGCTGGTTCACCCCCCGGCCAGTGACCCCCAAAGGGGGTCCTCCCGCACGATGAAAGTTCACGTCCATGCGCCACGTTCTGCTGCCCGCTCTCGCGGCCGCTCTCGTCGCGAGCTCCGGTGCCTACGCCGTGCCGGGCTACAGCATCTCCGGCTCGGTCGGCGGTGCCCCCACCGGCGTCACCCACGAAAACTTCGATTCGCTTCCCCTGGGCAGTGTCACGAACGCACTCACTTCCAGCGGAGTCACCGTCACTACCGGCCCCGACGCCGCGATCGTCCACGGCGGCGTCAGCGGCATCTATGCCGCGCCGTATCTCTCGGGCGGTAACGGCAGCGGCTTCGGCTCAGGCGCCAGCGACCAGGCCGACGGCCCCGACGCCACCAACTACCTCGCCGCCGGTTCAACCGGAACCAATTCCGGCGCCGCCGTGACGATCCAGTTCCCCTCGCTCGAGCAGTACATGGGGCTGCTCTGGGGCTCCGTGGACAACTACAACACCCTGAGCCTGTACAAGGACAACGTCCTCGTCGGCACAATCACCGGCTCCGACGTCAGCACCTCGCCCGACGGCGATCAGGGCGTCAACGGAACCCTCTACGTCAACATCGACGCACTCGGCCCCGCCCATGCCTTCAACAAGGCCGTGCTGACCAGCTCCGCCTATACGCTCGAGACGGATAATCTGGCCTTCAATCCCACTCCCGTGCCGGAACCCGCCGGCATAGCCTTCATCGGCCTCGGCCTTGCCGCTCTCGGCCTCGTCCGCGCACGCCGGTGCTGATCCCGCCTTCCTGCGATAGGCCCGGGTTCTGCGGACACCCGGGCCTATCGTACCGGCGCACCCCGGTCCTACTCCCACCTGTCACGTGTCCGCGCGCGTCGCACGGCCGCCGGCCTCGACCGTTGCAGCGGACCAGGCCGCCCGAAATGCCGCAGGTAGCGAAACGCCGCCGCGCCTGCGCCGAAATCGTCGATGCACACCGGCACCCCATGGGCGCGCAGCGCCCGGATCGTCTCCGCCGCCCCCGTCTCATCTGAATTTCTGCGGGCTCGATGATCTCCGCCGGAAGGCGGAGCCCCAGAACTCGGCGGCATGCGTCCGAGCGCCCGCAACAGCCGCTCCCGGAACTCCGGGTTCTGCACCGACATGCCCGAGATGTTGAACGCAACCTCGGCGCCGCAGCGCAGCCCGGCCTCCCGCGCCGCCTCGAACACCGCCCCCGATCGGGGGCACCCGCCCCCACGCGCGCAGCAACACCAGCGAGGTCGCGAACGCCGCGCCATCCTCCCCGCGATCAGCGAGCTGACCGGGCGGCCGATCAACGCGTCCGGCTCGGTTTGGTAGCGGCTGCGGAAGGCCCCGGCGGCGAACGTGATGCGCCCTTCAACCGTGGCCTCCACCGGCGCCGGCGAAAGCGAAGGCAACGAACCGCTAGCGATCCTCGAGCAGCCGGTCCGGTACGCCGGAACGGACAGGCGATTGGCCCGCAACGGATAGCGCGACGATCATGCACCGACGGCAAATGCGATGCCGAGCCTATAGCGGCCAATCTGTGATCAACCCGTAAACACGCCGCACACCCCCGCCCGGACCGACCTGCGATGCAACCCACGTCACCGCCGCCGGGCTCCTCGCCGACGATCGCTTCCGTCGTTCCCGCGAAAGGGGAACCTAACGACCGCAACGAGCTGCCGCTCAACTCAGCAAATCGGTCCGCGCGAGATCGATCATCTCGTCCGCGCGGCGGTTCACGCCCCGCTGGTGAAGAAATCCGCTCACCACCGCCGTGCGGTGCTACCGGCGAGCAAGGCCGAGGCCCACGCGACCCGCAACGGGGCTTCTCCGTGGCGCAGCCGGCCGCCAGCTCTGGCCTGACACCCACAACCCGTCATGCTACACAGGCCCGCCTCATCGCCCGCCTTCTTGATGAGGTTAGGGAGCGACCAGTAAGCGCTAAGTCACTGATTTGCCGGGTTAGCACAGGGGTAGTGCAGCGGTTTTGTAAACCGAAGGCCGGGGGTTCAAATCCCTCACCCGGCACCAGTCCCCTCTCTCCTCGGATCCTCGCCGCCGATGCCCCGGCGCTTTCGCTTCACCACGCTCCACGATTTCGTGTTACGATCCCGGCACGCTTCGGTGAACCTGGTCCGTGAGAAAGCAAACCGCAACCCGACAGCCTTCGCCCCACCGTTTTCGATTTCGCATAGCCCTCCGCCAGCACAGGGGCACCACACGAGTGTCGTGCCCCTGAAATTCGCCGAATTCTGCGGGGAACGGAAGGGTCAGCAGGCCAGTGAAAATAAAAGCCAGTGAAAATAAAAGCCAGTGGCCCGACCTGAAGGCCGTCACCCCAACAGGCACAACATGTGACGGACTTCAGAGTCGGGACACGAGACGCCGGACCCGTCAATTCCTCTCACCCAAGGGACGTTCTCTGCCGTTGCACCAACAGTCGGACGCGCCGCTCGACCCCGGCATGGTCTGCTTGCCGGGGGGCACCTTCCGGATGGGGTCGAACCGCCACTACCCGGAGGAGGCGCCGGAACACCGCGTGACCGTCAGCTCCTTCCGGATCGACCTCACGCCGGTCACCAACCGCGCCTTCCGCCAGTTCATCGAAGCCACCGGCTACGTCACCCTGGCCGAACAGCCGCCCAACCTCGAAGACTATCCGGGTGCCTTGCCACACATGCTGAACCCCGGCTCCCTCGTCTTTACCCCGCCGCGCCGCCGCGTGCCATTGAACGACTGGTCGCAGTGGTGGCGCTTCGAACTCGGCGTCAACTGGCGCCACCCGTACGGCCGAAGCCGAGCGCGCAGCGGCCTCGACCACCATCCCGTGGTGCACATCGCGTACCAGGATGCCGAAGCCTACGCCCAATGGGCCGGCAAGGCTCTCCCCACCGAGGCGGAGTGGGAATTTGCCGCCCGCGGCGGTCTCGATGGCGCGGAATACGCCTGGGGCGAGGAGTTCACCCCAGGCGGCCGCCACATGGCCAACACCTGGCAAGGCGCCTTCCCGCAGGAAAACCTGGCCCACGACGGCTACACCCGAACCTCGCCGGTCCAGGCCTTCCCTCCCAACGGCTACGGCTTGTTCGATATGATCGGCAATGTCTGGGAGTGGACCACCGACTGGTTCTCCTCCCAACATCCCGCCGACGTCGCCAGCCCATGCTGCATCCCGCAGAACCCGCGCGGCGCGCGCCAGGACGGCAGCTATGACACCTCCGCCTCACCCGCGCGAATTCCCCGCAAGGTCGTCAAAGGCGGCTCCCATCTCTGCGCGCCCAATTACTGCCGCCGCTATCGCCCGGCTGCGCGGCACGCCCAGCCGGTGGATTCCGGCATGAGCCATCTCGGCTTCCGATGCGTGGTCCGGCCATGAGCAGCGCGCAGTCCGCCAATCTCAGCGTCCTCGCCCGGGTGGTCCTGCTCATCGCCCTGCTGCTGTTTTTCGGCGGCATGTTGTGGCACGGCGTCTCCGTCGGGGCGTTCACGCGCTTCTGGCACGATCTTGTCGATCGGCCCGATGGCCCCATGCGGTTCCGCTTCGTCCTGCAGCCCGTGATGGGACTCATCGCCGCGATCCACGATGGCCGCGCCGATGCGCGCGCCCATCGCTCGGTCTATCTCCCGACCATTCTGCGGAACCGGCAGGAGCGTCTCGGCCGTCTTCGCGAAGGTCTCAACGCCACCGCCCGCATCATCCTGCTCGGGATCATCATCGACATCGTTTACCAGGCCATCGTGCTGCGAACCTTTTACCCCAACGAAGCACTCATCATGGCCCTGCTCCTCGGTCTCGTTCCCTATCTGCTCTTCCGCGGACTGGTCCACCGGGCCGTGCGCCGCTGGCAATCCCCACAGTGACCGCCATGGAAACGCAGCAGCCGCGCATGCCACAAGACAGCCGGTTCGAAGTCCGCGTGACCTCGGACAGCCACTTCGGATGGATACGCACCCGCCTGAGCATCGAGCGAACCATGATGTCCTGGGTGCGCACCGCGGTGTCGCTGATCGGCTTCGGCTTCGCCATCGTCGAGTTCTTTGAGCGGCTGGATCAAATGCCCGGAACCCGCCCCCCCGATTTCCCCGGCGGCCCGCGGGTGCTGGGTCTGGCCCTGATCGGCTGCGGGGTTCTCGCGCTGGTGGTATCCCTTTGGCAGTACTGGTGGACCGTCAATTACCTTTGGGGCGAGCCTTTCACCCCGATCGCCGGCATGAAGAAAGAAGGCATGCAATCACCCGTGCTGGCCGATCGCCGTGCTGCTCGCTTTGATAGGTCTGTTCGCCTTCTTTGCCGTGCTGCTGCGATTTGTCCTGACGACAAAGACCGTCGATCTGCTACGGTGAGAGAACACACAAAGGGAGGAGGTTGGGATGCCTAAGGGAAAGCCGAATATTCTTATTCTGTGGGGTGACGACATCGGCTGGTGGAACATCAGCTACAACAATCGCGGCCAGATGGGATACCGCACTCCCAACATCGACCGCATCGGCCATGAAGGCTGCACCTTCACCGACTATTACGGTCAGCAAAGCTGCACCGCCGGACGCGCCGCCTTCATCACCGGCCAGAACCCGATCCGCACCGGCCTGACCAAGGTCGGCATGCCAGGTGCCGATGTCGGTCTGCACGCCGAGGACCCGACCATCGCCGATCTGCTCAAGCCGCTGGGTTACACCACGGGCCAGTTCGGCAAGAACCATCTCGGTGACAAGGACGCATACCTTCCCACGATGCATGGCTTCGATGAGTTCTTCGGCAACCTGTATCATCTGAATGCCGAGGAAGAGCCCGAGAACGTCGATTACCCGAAAAACCCCGAATTCAAGAAGCGGTTCGGGCCCAGGGGCGTGTTGCATTGCCTGGCCGACGGCAAGGGTGGCCAGCACATCGAGGATACCGGTCCGTTGACGAAGAAGCGGATGGAAACCATCGACGAGGAGGTCACGGAACGTGCGCTCGGCTTCATCGACAAGGCGCACAAGGACGGCAAGCCCTTCTTCATGTGGTACAACACCACCGCCATGCACTTCCGCACCCACTGCGCGGAAAAGCACCGGGGCAAGAGCGGCCAGGGTTTCTACAACGACGTCATGGTGGCCCACGACGAGCACATCGGCCAGATGCTCGACAAGCTCGATGAGCTCGGCATCGCCGACGATACCATCGTGATGTACTCAACCGATAACGGCCCGCACTACAACTCCTGGCCGGACGCCGGAATCACCCCCTTCCGCAGCGAGAAGAACACCAACTGGGAAGGCGGCTGGCGCGTGCCGATTTTCGTGCGCTGGCCCGGCAAGATCAAACCGGGGTCAGTGTTCAACGATATCGCCTCGCACCAGGATTGGCTGCCCACGCTGCTCGCCGCCGCCGGTGAGCCGGATGTCTCCGCCAAGCTGCTGGATGGTCACAAGGCCGGCGACAAGACCTTCAAGGTCCATATCGACGGCTTCAACCTCATCCCCTACCTGACCGGTGAGGCGAAAGAGAGTCCCAGGAAGGTCTTCTTCTACATCAGCGATGATGGCGACATCCTGGGCATCCGCATGGGCGACTGGAAGGTCGTGCTCATGGAGCAGCGGGCCAAGCAGCTCTTGTGCTGGTTCGAGCCGTTCGTGAAGCTCCGCGCCCCCAAGATGTTCCATCTTCGCCGCGATCCATTCGAACGAGCGGACGAAAATTCCAACACGTACTGGGACTGGCTGATCGACCACGTCTTTATCGTTTACGAAATGCAGGCGGTCGTGGCCGGGCAGATCCAGAACTTCGTGAAATTCCCGCCGCGTCAGAAACCCGCCTCGTTCAACCTCGATGCGGTGCTCCGCCAGTTGCAGGAGACGACCAGCAGCGCGAATCACTAGACCACGGCCCGGTCGGCTCGCAGGAGCCGACCGTACACCGTCATTGCGAGGCTCGCGCAGCGAGCCGCGGCGATCTCGTGGTGCACTCGCACCGACCGCCCAAACCGCACTCCCCTACTGCCCCTGCAGCCGAACGAAAACCTCCTCCTTGCCTAACGACAGCAGCACCCCCGTGCTCGTACCTATAAAGATGCATGATCACCCCGGCGCTGTTCTGTAACCAAAGCTGCCCCTCCCCCGAGCGCGACAACCCCGCCGGACCGCTCCCCTGCGTGTATCGCCCTGCGAAATCGCTCACCTTCGCCAGTTTATAGACTTCCCCCGACGCAGTGATCCGATCAGCCCCTCCAGGCCCCATCACCGAACCGATCAGCAGAAACGGATACGTCTGCCCGTCGAGCGTGAGCGTACCCCGGCCGCCGCCATAGCCCGTAACAAAGTCCTCGGTCAGCGTCACGGTCCCCGAGGGCGTCAGCCCCTGGATACTCTGTTCCGTCGGCACCTTGAGCGCCGAGCATGCGCCAAGACTCAACAACGCCGCCATGGCAAACATCCTTGGTAAGCCCTTCGCTTGTCTCATGATACACCTCTTAAACGTACAGCGTGCCTACACTAACTCGACAATCAGACCAAGTCTCGGTGACCGCGACTCACGCACTCGCCGAGACTGGTCTGCGTGCAGGGTTGGTGTGGCGGCTGCGCGTGAAACAAGACTCTTATGCCGTGCATCGCGATCAGCGACCCACGAAAGGAATTGAGATAAACGGCTTCGCAGATCGCCTCGGCATCCCGCCGCCGGAGAACCCAGAGGCCCCTTCGCGCAACTGATCTGCTGTCAGCACAAGATCGGCGACGCTATCTCGGCCCGGCGGACGGCCGGCGATCTGCGCGAGGCTCACCCGGGCGTCAGTATCACCCTGCTGAACCAGGGCTTTCCGGGCCGCTACTTCGAATGCCTGACCCGGTGCGGCGTGCCGCTGTAATCGGACGACTGTACGGCATCCTCACTCGCCGGACCAGCCTCCGCCTGCACCGCTGCTGCGCCCGCGACCGCGTTCTCCCGCTCGGTAATGTAATCCCGCGTCAGCGGTACCGCCGTCTGATTGTGGACAAGCTGGATCTGGAAGACCATCATGTTCTCCCGCCGGAACGACAGCTCTGCCCCCGCAAGGTAGAACTCGAACATGCGGCAGAAGCGTTCGTCGTAGATGGCGCTGATTGTGTCGCGGTTCGCCGCAAACCGCCGCCGCCACTGCTGCAATGTCTTCGCATAGTGCAGGCGCAGGATCTCGATATCGGTCATCAGCAGCTTCGAACGCTCGATCTGCGGCACCACTTCCGACAGCGCCGGACAATACCCGCCCGGGAAGATGTACTTCGCGATCCAAGGGTTGGTAATGCCCGGCACCTCGTTGCGGCCGATGGCATGAAGCAGCGCCACCCCGTCCGGCTTCAGGCAGCGCGCCAGCGTGCGAAAGAACTCCCCGTAATGGACCACGCCGACATGCTCGAACATCCCCACCGAGACGATCCGGTCGAACTTCTGCTGCACCGCACGGTAGTCCAGCAGTTCGAACCGCACCCGGTCGGCCAGGCCCTCGGCCTCGGCCCGGGCCCGGGATTCCGCGAGCTGCTCGGACGACAGGGTCACCCCCAGCACGTTCGCCCCATAATCACGCGCCAGAGTCAGCCCCAGCCCGCCCCAGCCGCTGCCGATGTCCAGCACCGTCAGACCGGGCCGGTCGAGGCACAGCTTGGCCGCGATATGCCGCTTCTTGGCCGCCTGCGCCTCCTCCAGCGTCTCGTTGCCACGGGGAAAATAGGCACACGAGTATTGCCGGTCGCGGTCGAGGAACAGGCTGTACAGCCGGCCGTTCAGGTCGTAGTGGTGGGCGACGTTCTTGCGTGCCCGCCTGGCCGAATTGTGCTGGTCGATCCGCCGCTTCGCCTTCAGCACCGCCGCATGCACCGCCGCCATCGGGTGGGTGTTGCCACCCGCCATGACGTTCGCCACCACCAGGTCCAGCACGTCGTAGATGCTTGACCCTTCCGGCTCCAGCGAGCCGTCCATGTAGGACTCGCCGAACGACAGCGCAGGCGTGAAGAGCAGCCTGCGGATGGTACGGGAGTCCTTGAGACGGAAAGCGGCATCCGGGGCCGGCGCCTTTCCGGCATAGGTGATGGACTTCCCGTCCGGCCAGGTGACCGTCAGCCGGCCCGCGGTGACAAACTGCTGTAGAATGGCGTGTAACGCACCCCGCATCCCATCTTTCTCCCGCTACTGAAACCGCACCAGACGGCCACGCGGCGTTCCCAGGACCTCGTCTTCGCGCATCACGCACGTCCCCCGGACGATCGTTGCGACAGGCCAGCCTGTCACCCGAACGCCCGGCGAAGGGCGTCCATCCGCAAGGCGAGACGATCCAGGATTCCTCGATCCGCCGCGTACGTTTCATATCCACCAGCGTGAAGTCCGCGTCAAAGCCCGCCGCCAGCCGCCCCTTCCCAGCAACGCCATAGACCCGGGCAGGGCCGGAACACATCAGATCGACCAGGCGGGGCAGCGACAGCCGGCCCGCGCTCACCTGCTCCAGCATCATCGGCACGATGGTCTGAACGCCGGTCAGTCCCGCCGCCGTGTCGGGCCACGGAAGCTCCTTCTTCGCCCGCGGATGGGGCGCGTGGTCGGAGCCGATCGGTATCGACCATGCCGTCGGACACGGCCTTCCAGGCGGCCTCGCGGTGGCGCGCATCGCGGATCGGCGGGTTCATCACGGCGTAGCCGCCGAGCGTTTCGTAGGCCTCGGGGCCGACCTGGGTGAGGTGGTTGACCAGCACCTCGCAGGTGGCGAGGTCGCGGAAGTCCTTGAGGTATTCGAGTTCCTCGGCGGTCGAGACGTGCAGGATGTGGGCCGGGCGTCCGGTCTTGCGGGCCAGCGCCATCAGCCGGCGGGTGCCGAGGAAGGCGGTTTCGACGTCGCGCCAGTCCATGTGGCGGGCGTAGGGGTCGCCGCGCTTGAACAGGCTGCGACGGGCCTGGAGGCGGTATTCGTCCTCGCTGTGATAGGCGATGCGGCGCCGTCCGGCGCGCATGATGCGCTCCAGATGCTCGTCGTCCTCGACGAGCAGGTCGCCGGTGGAGGAGCCGGCGAAGATCTTGATGGCGCAGACGCCGCGGCCGGTCTCGAGTGCGGCGAGGGTGTCGATGTTGGTCTTGGTGCCGCCGACATAGAGGCCGATGTCGCACCAGGACTGGTGCTCGGCGTAGTCCTGCTTCCAGGCGAGGCGGGCCGGGTCGGTGATGGAGGGGGCGGTGTTCGGCATGTCGAACACCGCGGCGAGGCCGCCGAGGATGGCGGCCTTGGTGCCGGTGGGGATGGTTTCCACTGCCGGGTCGCCGGGGTCGCGCAGGTGGACGTGGCTGTCGATCAGGCCGGGGAGGACGTGCAGGCCGGTGGCGTTGATGGTTTCGTCGGCCGTGGCCTGGGCGCCGGGGTCGAGGCTGGCGATGTGGCCGTCGCGGACGCCGATGTCGGTCTGTTCCATGCCCCAGGGCAGGACGCAGGTGCCGCCGCGGAGGAGAGGTCGTAGTGGGTCATGCGGCTCTGCTCCAGGCGCTGAAAGGCCAGTGCTGCCAGGAAGACGGCCGCATTGGGCGTGGTCTCTGATTCGCTCCCAGGCGTCGAAGCATTCCCGAGCCAGGTGATTGCCCCGACAGCCCAGTCCGCGTCGGCCGAGTGAGATAAATCATAGTCGGCCGTTTGCCTCGCTCCCTGAAGACGGACGAAATGGTTGGCGACGAGCACCAACTCAGGCTGCAGCGCGCCGTGATCGAAGGCCAGCAGTCGCGAGGTCGGGCTGTCCCGTTTGTTCAGATTCGGGTCGGCAATCAGGCATGCCATTAAGCATCTCTGCTGAAGGCGCGACCAACACGAGGCGCAGCCCGCTTGGCTGCTCGGGCCCAATCGTGCGGCCTGGGTCGCGAGCAAATGGAAGACGGCGTAATAGGCTGTTGAAACAGCGCGTCGGAACTGGCTTCCCGCGAGCGTGGCTCCTCGGATGTCATGAGACGCTGCGAAAGCTCCAGGAGTTGACGCGGCAGATCCGCCGGGGCGGGCGGGAGACCCACGATAATTATCTCCGCCGCCCGTAGGCAATGTAGGGCCAACGCCCCGGCGACTTCCTCAAAATCGCCTGTTCGATCCTGGTGTTCAGCTCGGTCATCAATTTCGTATCCTGCTCCGAAGCCCTGTCGTCATCGTTGACCAGAAGCCAGATCCACGCCGCAGGTGAGCCCGCCGCATCCTCGCCGGTATTCGAGGTCGAACTCGCGTTCTACCCGTTTTGGCAGGCGCCCCTCTTTGGCCGCCTGCTCCATCGTGTCGCGGATCACCGCTTTTATGTCCGGCCCTTCTGTCCCGTGGCCCAGGCTTCCTCGATTTCCATGCCGCCCCGCTCACTGCACGCTCAGCGTCTCGAACACGTCGCCCGCCGGCATCAGACCCAAAATATGCCGCCGGTGCCAGAGTGCGTAGAACAGCAGCAGCCAGGCAGCGAAACCAGCACGCGGTTCCTCGGCCTTGCGGAACAATGCCTCGATCTTGCCCCGATCAGCCACCTCCGCCACCCCCGGCTGGGCCGCGACCATCGGGCCGAGCCGCGCGGCCTTGGCACCGATCCAAGCGCCCACCGGCACGGTGAAGCCGCGCTTGGGTGAAAACGGCGCCGCCGCAGGCAGATGCCGCTCCACCCAGCGGCGCAGCAGCCACTTGCCCATCCGGCCGCGGACCTTCAGCTCGTCGGGCAGGCGGAACACCGCCTCGGCGACGCCCTTGTCGAGAAACGGGGTGCGGCCCTCCAGCGCGTGCGCCATCAGGCAGCGGTCCAGCTTCAGCAGCAGGTCATGCGGCAGCCAGTCGGCAATATCGGCCGCCTGCGCCGCGGCCAGCCGGGTGCCGCCCCGAGGCCGTCGCCCGCTGCTCGCTCGCCGCAAATCCGTCACGCCAGCCGGTCGGGCTGTGGCGAAGCACGTCGATCCGGTCGAAATTGCCGCGCCCGCGCATCACCCGCCCGCCGAGCCACCACGGCCGCGTCGCCCGCCGGTAGCGGCCGTACCCGCCGAACAGCTCGTCGCCGCCCTCACCCGACAGCACCACTTTCACGTCCTGCCGCGCCCGCCGCGCGAGAAACCAGCTCGGGATGATCGCGTAGTCGGCCGCGGGATCGTCCATGCAGGCGACGATTTCCGGCAGGTGGCGCCAGACCATGGCCTCGGTGATCTCGATGGGTTCGTGCTGGGCGCCGGCCGCGCGGGCGACTTCGGCCGCATGCGCCCGTTCATCGGCCACGCCGCTGACGTCCCAGCCGGCCGTGTAGGCCAGCACCGGCTGGTTGTTCAGGCGCGCCATCATGGCCAGCAGCGCCGCGCTATCGACGCCGCCGGAGAGGAACATGCCGTAGGGCACGTCGCTGCGCTGATGCAGCAGGACGCTTTCCTCCAGCGCGCGGTCGAGGCGTTCGAGGGCGACGTCCTCGTCGATGGTCTCGGGGCCGCCTTCGGGCAGGGCCGGTTCGCGGAGCCGACCGATCACGTGGCCCTCGGCGCAGGTGATGGTCTCGCCGGGCAGAAGACGGCTGATGCCCTCGAAGATGGTGGCGCTGCCGGTGGTGAACTGAAGCTGGAGCAGCTCGTCGCGGGCCTCGGAGCGCAAGCGGCGGGGAACCAGGCCGCTGTCGAGCATGGCGCGGGGTTCCGAGGCGAAAGCGAGGCCGCCCTCGACCTGGGCGGTGTAGAGCGGCTTGATGCCGAACGGGTCGCGGGTGAGGGTGACCTGGCGGGCGACGCGCTCGTGGATGGCGATAGCGAACATGCCGCGGAGCCGGCGGGCGTATTCCGGTCCCAGGTCGCGCCAGAGCAGCAGGGCCGGCTCGCAGTCGCCCTGGGTGGAGAAGTTGCGGTCGCCGAGTTCGGCGCGGAGTTCGCGGTAATTGTAGATTTCGCCGTTGGCGATCAGCGTGGCCGGGCCGGAGAAGATCGGCTGGTCGCCGGTTTCGAGGTCGATGATGGCGAGCCGGTTCTGCGCCAGGGCGACGTGGCCGAGCACGATCTGGCCGGTGCCGTCGGGGCCGCGATGGGCGAGGGCGCGCAGCATCCGGGCGAGCAGCCCGGGGTCGGCGGGGGCGGCTTCGGAGGACAGGACCAGGCCGGCGATGCCGCACATTCAGATTTTCTCCACGCTGCCGAGGAAGGCGCGCCAGCTTGCGAGCACCGGGGACTCGGCGAAGTCGGTTTCGTAGCGGGCGCGACCGGCGCCTGCCAGGGCGGCCGCGAGGGCCGGATCATCGAGAACGCGGCGGATGGCATCGCGAAGCGCCTCGGGGTCGTCGGGAGGGACGAGCAGGCCGTCGATACCTTGGGTGATGAGTTCGCTGGGGCCGGCGGAGGACGCGGCGACGACCGGGAGGCCGGCGGACCAGGCCTCGATCACGACGTTGCCGAGGGGTTCGACGCGGGACGGGCAGGCGAGCAGGTCGGCCGAGGCGAGCAGGGAGGCGGTGTCGTGACGCCAGCCGGGGAGGCTCAGGCGGTCGCCCAGCAGATCGCGGCCGAGGGCGGTGAGGCTGGCGCGTTCGGGGCCCTCGCCGGCGATGAGCAGGCGGACGTTCGGCAGGGGGGCCAGGGCGCGAATCAGGATGTCGAAGCCCTTGTTGGGATGGAGCCGGCCGAGGGCGAGCACGAGCGGGGAGGAGGAAGGGGTGCGTTCAGTTTTCAGATCGGGTGCGAAGTTCGGCAGATAGTGGGTTCGATTGGCGGGCCAGCCCTGCTCGGTGATCCAGGACACCAGACCGCGCGTGTTGGCGACCAGGTGGTCGCAGTGGCGGAAGCGTCGGAGGTCGTAGGTGCCGCCAAGGCGGCCGATCAGCACCCAGTCACCCGGCGGGGTAGCGGCCGCTGCCCGACCCATCCAGGCCATGGTGACGCGGGGTCGGAAGCCTCGGAGAGTGCGGGCGAGGCGTGGGCGGGTGGTGAGGTCGAGCGGCCCGCCGAAGCGGAGCTCGACCGGGGTCAGGCCTGCCGAGCGGAGCCGGGCTGCCCGGTCCGGATTGCGGCGGATGACCGGCAGGACATCGTCGCCGGCGCGTGCCAGGGCCGCGGAGAGGCGTTCGAAGAACAGCTCGGCCCCCCCGGTGGGAGAGCCCGCCATGACCTGAGCCACGCGCATGCCAGCGCTGTACACGGGTTGAGCCGCGCCGGGCCAGGGACCACGTGTTTGTGGAACACGGAGGAGGACCCCATGGCGAGCATCCATCGCACCGCATCGGCGCATTGGCAGGGCGCGGGCAAGGAGGGCAAAGGCTCCTTGACGACGCAGAGCAAGACGTTGTCGGAGACGCCGTATTCCTTCTCGGCGCGGTTCGGGGATGGCAAGGGCACCAACCCGGAGGAGCTGATTGCCGCGGCTCATGCCGGCTGTTTCAGCATGGCGCTGGCGTTTCAGCTTGCCGGGGCAGGACATCCGCCGGACGACCTGCGCACGGAGGCGAATCTGACGATCGAGCAGGAGGGCGCGGGGTGGAAGATTTCGGCGGTGAAGCTGAGCTTGAGGGCGAAGGTGCCGGGCGTGGACCAAGCGACGTTCAAGCGGCTGGCCGATGAGGCGAAGGCAAACTGCCCGGTGTCCAAGGTGCTGAACGCGGCCATTTCGCTGGACGCGACGCTCGAATGAGCGCGCTGGTCCGGCTGCCCCGGGGGGTGATCGAGGTGGCCGGCGACGACCGGGTGGGGTTCCTGCAGGGCCTGGTGTCCAACGACGTGGAACAAGCTGGCCCGGGCCGATGCGTCTGGGCCGCGCTGCTGACGCCGCAGGGGAAATGGCTGGCGGATTTCTTCATTTTCGGGTCAGGTGACCGCCTGCTGGTGGATTGCGAAGCGACCCAGGCTGTAGGGCTGGCGCAGCGGCTGTCGCGGTTCCGGCTGCGCTCACGGGTGAGCGTTCGCGTGGTAGAGGACCTGGCCGTGTATGCCGGGTTGGACGGAGCGGATGGGGCGATCGCCGCGCCGGATCCTCGGCTGGCTGACGCGGGGTGGCGCATGATCGGTGCGCCGGGCGTGGCCGAAACGGCGGATTTCGCGGATTGGGACCGGAGGCGATTGGCGCTGGGGCTGCCGGACGGCTCGCGTGACCTGGAGGCTGAGAGGAGTGTGCTGCTGGAGGCCGGGTTCGACGAGCTGAACGGCATCTCCTGGAGCAAGGGCTGCTACATGGGTCAGGAACTCACCGCGCGAACCCGGTATCGCGGCCTGGTCAAGCGCCGGCTGGTGCCGGTTTTGGTGCACGGGCCGGCGCCTGAGCCGGGGACGCCGGTGCTGCGGGAGGGTGCGGAGGCGGGCACCATGCGGTCCTCGTGTGGGGATCTTGGCCTGGCGCTGCTGCGGCTTGAGGCGCTGGGCGGGGCGCTGGTATGTGGGGAGGCGCGGCTGGAGCCGCGGATTCCGGCCTGGATGCAGCTTCCGGAGACGGTGCGATGAGCGGAACGCAGGTCACGAACTGGGAAGAGCGCTACCGGACCGGGGCGACGGGGTGGGAACGCGGGGTGGTTCATCCGGCTTTCCTGGCCTGGCGGGAGTCGGGCGCCTTGGCACCGTGCCGCATCCTGGTGCCGGGTGGGGGGCGAAGCCCTGAACCGGCGGCGTTAGCCGGGGCCGGATTCGAAGTCACGGTGGTCGATGCGGCGCCGAGTGCCGTGGCGGTCCAGCGGGAGCGGCTGGGCGATGCGGGGACGGTGGTGGAATCGGACCTGTTCGCGTGGGAGCCGGAGGCGCCGTTCGACGCGGTTTATGACCAGACCTGCCTTTGCGCTTTGCCGCCTGGGTTGCGGGGGGACTACGAGGCTCGGCTGGCCCGGTGGGTGCGGCCCGGGGGATCGTTGTTCGTGTTGTTCATGCAGACGGGCAAGGAGGGGGGACCTCCGTTCGATTGCCCGATCCCTGCGATGCGGACGCTGTTCGCGCCGGAGCGGTGGGTTTGGCCCGAGGCGTTCGGGGAGCGGATTTGGCACTCCGAGACGTTCGAGGAGCTGCCGGCGGTGCTTCGGCGCCGGTAAATGTCGGTCAAGACTTGGGTTTTGGGTGGGGAATCTTGTGCAAGACGGCGGTTTTAGCCGAGAATCTTGGTCAACATTAACCGTTTCGGGGGTCTGTTTTGTTCAAGACGGGGGTTTCGGACCTGCTGTTTTGTGCAACACGGCTCCGTCGTGTTGATGCGGGGCGGCCGGTTAAGTTCTTTTTGAGAGACATTTCTCAGAGATCGCGCAAGGCGGGTAACACATTGCGGGCGATGCGTTCCAGGGCGGGCACCTGGCTCGGGAGCGTCGGGTAGTAGAGGACCAGCTCCGAGATGCCGATTTCGATCAGTCGGCGAGCCATTTGGATGAATGTTTCTTCCGACTTGTAATAACTGATCGCTCCGCCGCCGGCTCGAGAAGTCGGATCGAACATCAGGTAGGACCGCCGCACGGTGGCGGGATCGCGTCCGATGGCAGCACAGTGGGCGTCGAGCGTGGCGATGCGCCGGCGGGTTTCGTCGAGCTGTGCCTCGAAGGTCCGGGCGAAGCTCAGGCTGTTCCAAATGTCAGCATATCGGGCCGCGTGGCGCAGCATGACGGGGCCCATGGCAGCGATCAGGATCGGCGGTCGTGGTGACTGGACCGGGCGAGGGCCGAGCGCGGCGTTTTCGACCTTGTAATAGCGACCGTGGTAGGTGGTACGTTCCTGCGACAGAAGCCGATCGACGATTTCAACGTATTCCTTGAAGCGGGAGACACGCTCCTTCGCGCTCCAGTTCTCGATGCCCATCATGCGGCAACTGGGATCGATTTCCAGCCCCGTGCCGAGGCCGAGATCGAGTCGTCCACCGGAGATATGGTCGGCGGTGATCGCCTGCTGCGCGAACAGGGCGGGATTGCGCAGCGGGATCTGCGCGACCAGGGTGGCCAGGCGGATGCGTTTGGTTGCGGCTGCAACGGCGGCGAGCTGGGTCCAAAGTTCGAACCACGGGCCTTCATTGCCGGTCCAATCGATGAGATGGTCGGCGAAGCCGATTGCGTCGAAGCCGAGCGCCTCGACGTGGCGACAGCGATCGAGGAATTCGCTCCAGGGGACGTTGGGCAGGACGAGGACGGAAAAGCGGGGGGAGGGCATGCTTCCCTTCTACTCGGGGTCGATCAGTGATGAGATAGCAGTACATTGCCGTAAAGGCCAAAATCCATCAGCGGCCGCGGGGTTCGTATCGCGTGTGCCCGTTACATATGATATGGGGATACCAGCACCCGGGTTCCTCGGCGCGCTGCGGCACGCGAGGTGCTGGTGACGGTAACGAAGCGCTGGCGCCGCGCGTAGCGCGACAGCGCGAGCCGCGCCGTACTGGTGAGCAGCACATTGACCAGCGCGATGGCGACGGCACCGTTGATGTTGAAACTGCCCTGGATCTGATAGACGATCAGGGTCGTCATCACGCTGTACTCGCGGCCGAGGATGCTGGGGACGCCGAAATTCCCCACCGATTGCGCGAACACCAGCAGCGCACCGGCGGCGACCGCGGGCAGAATGAGCGGGAAGGTCACCGTCAGCAAAATGCGCAGGCGACGCCCCCATGATGTGCGCACTCTCCTCCAGCGACGGGTCGGCCGAGGCCAGGGCGACCTACACGAACAGCAGGACATAGGGAAAGGACGCCAGCACCAGCGCGAGGACGATCCCGCCTCCGCCATAGAGCTGTGGCAGATACCGATGCGGGTGACGATGCCCTGATTGCCGAACAGGATCACCCACGAAAAAAAACGCGCCGATAAAGGGGGCGAGATGAGCGGGACGACGCCGAGGGTCAGCAGCAGGTTGCGCTCCGGCGGGGGGCGCCGCGCCAGCACGTAGGCCGCCGGCACCGCGGCGATTGTGGTGGCGGCGATCCCGACCGCGACGGTGTGCAGCAGCGCCGCCCGATATCGGGTAAAGCAGGAAGGCAACGAAAAAGACGATACCGAGCAGGGCCACCAGGTAGGGCGGCCAATCGACGCGCGCGCGAAGCGACGCCCCCCGGCTGACGGGCCGAGCAGAGGCCGCGGCGGGCATAGGGCTTTAGTGCTTTTGGGTGAACAGCTTGTTGAACAAGGCGGTGTTGGCCTTACGTTCGGTGGTGAAGCGCATCACATCGACATCAGTATTGATCTGATCGAGGCCATCCGCGGCAGCCCCTTCGGCTTGTTCGCATCTTTTCGCGGCGCCCGCCGACTGCGCGTGGCAACCTCGATATCCTGTCTCTCCTTCGAGTTGACGAAATCGAAGAGCAGTTCGGCGTTCTCCGGGTGCGGGCGATTCTTCACCAGCGACCATCTCGCCGCGTGCAACCTCCTGCGGCACCAGGTCGGTTTCCGGAGAAAACACTGCGTTGTTGATGAACTTGCCGATTTCCTCGGGGCCGACCAGCCAGGAGCATCTGGGCGTAGGAATCGTAGCCTGCGGTGCTGCTGCCGGGATTTCCGAGCAGGAACTTGCCGTGATACTGCGGCTTGAGCAGGTCCTTCCAACTGTGCGATGCGTCAGCCGTCGGCCTGTGGGTGGTTCTTCTCTGCCCGCAGCCGCGCGATGATCGCCGGGCCCTGCGGCGTGATCGCATGCACCTTGATATCAGGGTAGTGCTTGTTGAAGGCCTGGATCAGCGGTTGGACATGGTTGCCGGCGAAGCCGGCGGACGTGCTAGGTTTCAAAATCAACTATCCGTTTCAAACTCCCCAGGAGAAGGTAACAGCGGAATTCCGCGTGTCCAACGTGGGTCCTGGCCCAGCATATGTGATACCAAGCGGCATTGATGATGACGCATGTTGCCGATGCACGGACGAACCGCGCGGTGGGTGAGAAAGTCGTGGATGGCCGGCACAAGTGTTCAGTCCGGGGACATGGTGGACACCTGTTCGGAGACATGGCTGACAGATCTCGCCTGGGTCAAGTCGATCACGGCAATCTGGTGAGCCCCAAGGAAGATGCCGTAGTGGCCTGCCTCGCCACGCGGCCGGATCGCCAGTCGCTCACCGAAGAACGCCTGACCGACCGGCCACAGCCGGCCCTTGAAGCTGATGGCGGCGCGCGTGCTGCCGACCTTGCGGACAATCTCTCCCGCCTCATACCGAGGCTCCGCCGGTCGCTCCGGCACCGCCCGCGCACTCGGCCGATAGCGGCTGGCTGGCACCGCCTGCCCCAGCGCCTCGTGCGGCCGATCCAGATTGTAGACGTCGCGCCAGCGATCGAACGCCCGTTGCGCATCAGCCAGGTCGCGCAAGCGACACAACTCATACACTTCAGCATTCAGCGTGCGGTGCAGGCGCTCGTTCTTGCCGCGGCTCTGCGGATGATACGGGCGGCTGTGCAGCAAACCAACGCCAAGCTTCAGCAGCCATACCCCGAGCCGCGTCCAGCGCTGTCCAGCGCTGTCACCCCATGGCGAACCATTGTCGACGAAGATCGCCTCAGGCAGGCCATAGCGGCGGAACGTCGCTTCCAGATGCTGCCGCACCGTGAGCGATCGTTCGTCAGCACACGCTGTCAGGCACAGCAGATAGCGCGAATGATCATCCACCACGGTCAAAGCGTGACACCGCGTCCCGTCGGCCAGCGTCACCCAGCCCTTGAAGTCCATCTGCCACAGCAGATTCGGCGCATCCATCTCGAACCGCTGCGCCGCTGGCGAACCACCAGCCGCAGCCACAATGCGGCCATGCCGACGCAGGATCGCGTGCACCGTCGCGGCCGCCGGCGGCACAATGCCGCCTCGCTTCAGGCAATGCCCGATCTTGCGCGCACCCCAGGCCGGATGCGCATCGCGCACCGCCAGCACCTCGGCTTCCAGCTCCGCCGCTGTGCGACGCGGACTGTGCTGCGGCCGACGCGAGCGATCCACCAAGGCGGCATCGCCGCCGGCCGATCGCGCCAGCCATTTGTAGCCGGTCTGTGCGCTGATCCCGAACCGGCGGCACAGTTTCCGCCGGTTCACCCCTTCCTGCTCCGCCAGCCGCACGAACTCGCGCCGTTGATCCACCACCGACACCTCCTGCCACGGCATGGACCGCCCTCCTCGCGGTTGATCCATGCATCCTGCGGTGTCAGCCAGGTCTCCGGCGAAACCCTTCCGCCGACAGAGCAACCCGTCCACGGCACCAAAACCGCCTCTTCGGCCGCGGTCTCGCGGTCAAGCCCCGCAGCCGCAACGCGGTGCGCCGAAGGCGCAGGGCTTGACCGCGAGACCGCGGACCGGAGCACAATGTTCAGTGCCGTCGCGGAACCAACCTGTCAGCGATCTCTCCGAACACCTGTCAACCATGTCTCCGGGCTGTACAACAAGGCCGGCCATGACGATGGGGGCGGCCTCGACGGGAGGATCAGCGTCAACGTCGGCTGGTATACCCGGAATCCGCAGGATTTTGGGTATACCGCGCGCAGGGTTGGCGTGGCGGCTGCGCGCGAAACAAGAGTCAACCCGACTTCCTGCGGAAGTTGGGTATATGAGACCGGTTGGATACTGCCGCATGGGAGCGGGACGAAAACCCCTCTCGATGCACTGAGAACGGCAGAGCCTGTGCAGTCATGGTGCCCAGGGGCGGAATCGAACCACCGACACTGCGATTTTCAGTCGCATGCTCTACCAACTGAGCTACCTGGGCGCCGGGCGTTGGCTACCGTATCGGGCTGGGCCGATCAAGCACCAGTGTCACGGTCCAGGCCCGCACGGTAGCGGGCCGCCAGCTTGCGATATTCCGCCGCGTTACGGTCGAAGCCGCGCCGTTCGTCCTCGTCCATCACCCGCTTGAGCCGGGCCGGCGCGCCGGTCCACAGCTCGTAGCGCCCGATCACCTTGCCGGGCGTGAGCAGACCCCCGGCGGCCAGCAGGCCGCCTTCCTCGATGATCGCGCCATCCAGGACCGTGGCGCCCATGCCCACGAAAGCGCGGTCGCGCAGCGTGCAGGCATGGATGACGGCGGCGTGGCCAACGGTCACGTCGTCACCGATGATGGTTGGATATGTCACCGCGTCCACGTGGATGATGGTGCCGTCCTGGATGTTGGTGCGGGCGCCGATGCGGATGAAGTTGGTATCGCCGCGCACCACGCAGCCGAACCAGATGCCTGACTCGGCGCCGATCTCCACGTCGCCGATGACCGCGGCCGTGGGCGCGATGAAGGCGGTCGGGTGGATGCGCGGCAATTTGCCGTCGAGCGCGAACAACGGTCCGTGGACAGCCGGAATTGCCTGGCCGAGCCGCAGTTCAGTCATGCGGAATGCCCAGCATGAGGCAAAGGTTCTGCACGGCCGCACCGGACGCGCCTTTGCCGAGATTGTCCAGCCGCGCGGCCAGCACAGCCTGACGGTGGGTCTCGTTGGCGAAGACGAACAGCTCCAGCACGTTGGAGCCGTTGAGCGCCTCGGGTTCCAGCTTGCCCGAGGAATGGCCGGGCATCACGCGAATATAGGTTTGGCCGGCGTAACGGCGCTCCAGGACGGCGTGCAGGTCGGCAATCTTCGGCTTTCCGATCAAGGTATCGAGGTGGAGCGGGATGCTGACCAGCATGCCCTGCCGGAAATGCCCGACCGAAGGCACGAAGATCGGGCGCCGGCTCAGCCCGCCATAGAGCTGGGTCTCCGGCAGGTGCTTGTGCTCCAGGCCGAGGGCGTAGAGTTCGAAAGCCGGCCCGCCGTGCTTCTCGTGCGCTTCGATCATCGACCGGCCGCCGCCCGAGTAGCCGCTGACCGCGTTGATCGCCACCGGGTAGTCGGGCGGCATAATGCCCGCATCGATCAGCGGGCGGATCAGCGCGATGGCACCGGTGGGATAGCAGCCGGGATTGGCCACTTTGCGCGCCGCAGCGATCCGCTCGGGCTGGCCGGGCACCATTTCGGGGAAGCCGTACACCCACGCCGGATCGACCCTGTGCGCGGTGCTGGCGTCGAGGATGCGTGGCGCGGCGTTGCCCAGGCTATCGGCGAGGGCGACGGACTCCCGCGCCGCTGCGTCCGGCAGACACAGAACCACGAGGTCCACCTCGGCCATCAGGTCACGGCGGGCGGCAGGGTCCTTGCGGTGCGCCTCGGGAAGGCCGCGCAGGGCTGCTCCGGCGAGCGCCTCCAGGCGGTCACGGATTTGCAGTCCCGTGGTGCCTGCCTCGCCATCGATGAACACTGCCGGCCGGTCGGCCATACCGCCCTCCGCTGTGACCTGTGCGGCTTTACCGCTTGCTGAACTGGAAGCTGCGACGTGCTTTGGCCTTGCCGTATTTCTTGCGTTCCACCACCCGCGAGTCACGGGTCAGGAAGCCGGCCGCCTTGAGGATGGCGCGGAGGTCCGGTTCGTAGTTCGTGAGTGCGCGGCTGATGCCGTGGCGCACGGCGCCGGCCTGCCCGGACAGCCCGCCGCCGGTGACGGTGCAATACACGTCGAACTGGTTGTAGCGGTCGGCCACCAGGAAGGGTTGGGTGATCAACATGCGCAGCACCGGGCGAGCGAAATACTGCACCGCTTTCTTGCCGTTGACGGTGATCTCGCCCTTGCCGGGCTTGACCCAGACGCGGGCCACGGCGTTCTTGCGCCGGCCGGTGGCGTAGGAGCGGCCGAGCTGGTCGCGCTTCGGGTCCCGCCGCGGGGTCTCGGGCTGGACGGTGCCGGTGGTGACGGCCATCTCCCGCAGATCGGCGAGGGTCCCAGTGAGGGCCCCGGCACGGGGTTGGGTTCCGGACATGTGGATCAGCCTCGCTTGTTCTTCGGGTTCATTGCCGCGAGATCGAGCGGCGCGGGCTGCTGCGCCTGGTGCGGATGGGCGGCATCGGCATAGACGTGCAGGTTCTTCATTTGCCGGCGCTGCAGCGGGCCGCGGGTGATCATGCGCTCCACCGCCTTTTCGATCACCCGTTCGGGATGGGCGCTCTCCAGCCGTTCCCGCATCGAGCGGCCCTTGATGCCGCCGGGAAAGCCGGTGTGGTAATAGAACATGGACTGCGCCAGCTTGTTGCCGGTGAGCCGGACCTTGCGCGCGTTCACCACGATCACGTTGTCCCCGCAATCGACGTGCGGGGTGAACTGCGGCTTATGCTTGCCGCGCAAGCGGCCGGCGACGACGGTGGCGAGGCGGCCGAGCACGACGCCCTCGGCGTCGATCACCACCCAGTCCTTCCGCACCTCCGCCGGTTTCAATGAAACCGTGGTCTTCATGTGTCGGGCCCCTGATCGGAAAGCGCGGCTTATGTGCGCGGGGACGCCGTCCGTCAAGGGTTCCGGGTCTGTGGTATTACTTTACCACACGATTACCCCATGGTCTGCACCGCCTCGGGCGTGATCTCGAACATGATGCGTTCTTCGCCGGGCTGGCGGTACGGGTATTTGTCCTTGCCGAGATATTTCTTGGCGAGGCTGTCGATGTGGGCGTCGGCACCCTCGGTGGTCACGCGCGTGACCGTGCCGCGGAGTTGCATGTATCGATAGGGGTTGTCGGGGTCCATGATGGCGAGCGCGACCTTGGCGCCCTGCTTCATGGTGCGGGCCTTGACCCGGCCCTTGGCGGTGTTGACCCGGATCTTGTCGCCCGCGGTATCAAACCACACCGGGGTGACCTGGGGCGATCCGTCGGCCTTCACGGTCGCGACGTTGGCGAAGGCCTTCTTGCCTTCCAGCAGGTCGCGAAAATTCTCCGGCACCTGGGTCATGGTCCTGCCCTTTGCTGTTCGAGTCCGACCTTTAGGTACCTAGGCGGGCCGGTGCTTCAAGTGCGTCGCTGCCAGATCGTCCCGGCCCTGATAGCGTTCCTGGTGTTGCAGAGGGAGGAGAAGCAGAGCACGCTCGATTTCCTGGCGCGCGAGCATACGGCGTTGTCGGCGGATCACCTGACGCTGTGGAATTTCCGGGGTCAGCCGCCACGCCGCCGGTCACACCGATCGGCACTCGGCGCTCGGCATGGGCAACTTCGCGGGCTTCCTCGCGGCCAAACACGCGATGGAGCGCCACGGGGTGCGCGGGCGACTGAAATTCCTGGGCGAGCCGGCCGAGAAGATGTGCGGATCGAAGCCGGTGCACGCCGCGCATGGATATTACGACGGTCTTGATGCGCCGTTCAGCTTCCACCCCCATTCGTTTCCGCACCTGACCAACGGGGTGATGTGGGAGACGTCATGCTCGGCGTATTGGAGCAGGCTCTATACTTTCGAATGTGAGCATGCGGAGACATGGAATGCGGGGGGAGCTGGCGGGATGGTGCACCCGCACGCTTCGGCGCGCGCGCCCGGCACATTTCGCGGCGTGCCTGCGTGCATCAATCCGATGTGGAGCACGGCGGCGCGGGTCATCGGGCTGAGCATCCTGGATCTGCTGATGGAGCCGGCGCTGCTGGAGCGTGCGGAGGCGGAATTCAACGAGCGCACCGGTCGCGGTATCGGCGGCTCGGGCTGGATCGCGCCGCTGCTGCCCAAGGGTTTGCTGCCTCGGTGGACTATCGGTGGCCGGAATACGTGACCACCGCGCGAGGGATGCAGTGGAGCATCTACCCCGCAGGTGGCGCCCTGCACGTCAGGGGCAGGTGCGGGGGGCAGCAAAGGACGTGTCTTAACACGGAGGCCTCGAAGGAGAGTGGTTTTTAATGATACCTCTACGGCGTGACGGGTATTCCTGACATTCCGCAAGTCAAGATGACGCTTCCAGCATCTGCGCCCGAACTTGTGACCGCAGGCCGAACGGCGGGAGATCGCGGATCTTGCCTCGCTCTTGTCCAAAGGTCCGGGGGAAACCAAATCCCCTGGCTGTCGTTGCAGGATCGGCAGGGCCGGAAAATGCGGCCAATCACCCCTTTTCGCCCCTGAGGCGCAGGGGCCACGTGCCGGCGGACGAGCAAAGGTGTCAGATGAGCGGGAATTTATCGGACGGACATGAAGACCTTGCGGGCGTGCTGCGCAGGACCATCGTCGATCTTGTACGACGCGACGGGCCGGATTTATCCGCCCGTCAGTTGGGTGTTTTCCTCACGTGCTATCTGGAAGATGACGCGCAGACCGTGCGGGGGCTGGCGGCGAAGCTCGGGGTGTCCAAGCCTGCGATCACGCGCGCATTGGACCGGCTTACCGAGTTCGACCTGGTGAAGCGCAAGACCGATCCGATGGACCGCCGCAGTGTCCTGGTGCAGCGGACGGCCGCAGGGGCGGGATTTTTGCGTGATCTCCGCTCCATCATGCGAGACGCTTCGGCCGAATTGAGCCTTGAGCCGGAGTCCGGACGGGCGGGTCAGGAGCAGGAAGTGCAGGCGGGGCAGTGAGTGGCGCATGACAGCGGCGGCCCGGCGCCGTGGGACGGGAGCGGCCGGTCTCCTGACAAGCCTTCTGTTTATCGTGAGCTCGCCGAGGCCCTTATAGCGCTGTTTGAGGGCGAGCCGGACCCGATTGCCAATGCCGCCAACGCTGCTGCGGCGATTTTCCACACCTTGCCGGACCTGAACTGGGCCGGCTTTTATTTTGTCCGTGGCCCAGAGCTGGTGCTAGGCCCCTTCCAGGGCCGGCCGGCATGCCTGCGCATTCCGCTCGGGCGCGGGGTGTGTGGCACCGCGGCGGCGGAGCGCCGCTCGGTCCTGGTGCCGGACGTCTTCGCCTTTCCCGGCCACATCGCCTGCGATCCCCGCTCGCGTTCGGAGCTCGTCACCCCGTTGGTCCACAACGAGCGGCTGATCGGGGTACTGGACCTCGACAGTCCGCGTCCGGGACGGTTTGATGCGGCGGATCAGGCCGGCTGCGAGTCTCTTTCCACCATCATCGCGCCGGTCCTAGCGTAGCCAACCAGGACGGAGCCATCATGAGTGGAACGAGTTGGACCCCGCCGGCCGTCAGAGGTCCGCGACCCCGCACCTCGTGGGTGTGGTTCGTCGTGCTTGGCGTGCTGCAAATCCTGCTCGGGGTGTTTGCCTGGTTCGACGTTCTGGCTGCGACGATTGCAGCCACCTTCCTGATCGGCATCGCGCTTCTGCTGGGCGGGGTGTTCCAGGCTTTGCATTCCTTCCTGGACCGGAGCTGGGGCGGGTTCATCCTCCATCTGCTGGCCGGCCTGCTCTACATTTTCGGCGGCCTGCTGATCATGGCGGAGCCTGTTCAGGGCGCCGTGGTGATCACGGTCGTGCTTGCCGTGGTGATGATCGTGGCCGGGATGTTCCGTGTGGTGCTGGCGGCGCAGCACTGGCATCTGGGCGGCTCGGGCTTGCTGATGGTGGGCGGGCTGATCTCCATCGGGGTCGGGTTTCTGCTGTATTTCACGCTGCCGTGGTCCGGGCTGTGGGTGCTGGGCACGCTGATCGCCATCGAGCTGATCTTTCATGGCGCGGCGTGGCTGGAATTCGGCCTGTCGCTGCGCCGACTGGCCTGAGGCACCGATGGCCAAGACCACATCGCCTCTGCCCAAGTCATCCCAGACCGAGTGGGACCGGGACGCCGCCCTGGCCACCGCCCGCATCCTGCTTGAGATCAGGGCGGTCAACTTCCGGCCGGAGGACCCGTATGTCTTTACCTCGGGGTGGAAATCGCCGGTCTATATCGATTGCCGGCGGATCATCTTCTTCCCTCGGGCGCGGGCGAAGATTTGCGAGCTGAGCGTGGAGAAGATCAACCGGCAGATCGGCTACGAGACCATCGAGGCGGTGGCCGGCGGGGAAACCGCGGGGATTCCGTTCGCCGCCTGGATCGCCGACCGGATGGCGGCGCCGATGGCGTATGTGCGGAAGAAGCCGAAGGGGTTCGGCCGCAACGCGCTGATCGAGGGCGACGTGCCGGAGGGCAAACGCACCCTGCTGGTGGAGGACCTGACCACCGACGGGCAATCGAAGATCCGGTTCTGCCAGGCGCTGCGCGATGCGGGCGCCATCGTGAACCACACCTTCGTGGTATTTTTCTACGGGGTGTTCCCCGGCGCGTTCGAGACGCTGTCGCGCATGGATATCGCGCTGCATCATCTGAGCACGTGGTGGGACGTGCTGGAGGCGTGCCGCGATCGGCCGTATTTTTCGGAGTCGGCGCTGGCCGAGGTGCGCAGGTTCCTGGAGGACCCGGTTGCGTGGTCGGCCTCGCATGGGGGGGTGGCGAGCGCGGAAGAGGCGGCAGCCCGGCGCATGGCCGCGGAGGGGTAATTTCTGGCCGAGGGGGATTATATACCCAACTTCCGCAGGAAGTTGGGTATATTACCCGTTGCGCGGGTGCGCCCGGCGCCAAACCTCGCGTATCGCCGCATCCTCGACCGCCGTGTAGCGCTGGGTGGTCGCCAGGCTCGCGTGCCCCAGCAACTCCTGGATGGCGCGCAGATCCGCGCCGGCACCGAGCAGATGGGTGGCGAAGGAATGGCGGAGTGCGTGCGGGGTGGCATGCTCCGGGAGGCCCTGGGCGCGTCGCCAGTCACGCATCCGCCGTTGCACCACGCCCGGGTTCAGCGCGCCGCCGCGCACACCGACGAAAAGCGGCGCGCCGGACTGCTGGCGGGGGTGAAGTCGCAGCCAGGCCGCGATCGCGTCGCGCACCACCGGAAGGACCGGCACCTCCCGCTGCTTGCTGCCTTTGCCGGTCACCCGCAGCATGGCGTCTGATCCGGGGCGCGGCGCGTCCGCCACAAGCAGCGCCAGTGCCTCGGAAATGCGCAGGCCGCAGCCGTAGAGCAGCGTGAACAGCGCCACGTCGCGCGCCTGCACCGCCGGATCATCGGACTGTTCGGCGATGCCGCCCGGCGCGGCCCGTGCCTCGGGCTGCCCGAGCGGACGCGGGGCCGGTCGTCGAACGCGTGGCGTGTTCACCAGGCGCAGCGCCGCGTTCTCTACGCCCTCGCGGCGGGCGAGATAGCGGAAGAAGCCTCGCACCGCGGCCAGCCGGCGCGCCCGCGTCGCCGCGGTCAGCCCGTCGCCATGCTGGGCGGCGAGCCAGGCGCGAAAATCCGCCGTCGTGAGTGTGGAAAGTGCGGGCAGATCCGGCTCGCATCCCAGGTGCTGGGTGAGGAAGCCGAGGAACTGGGCGATGTCGTCGCCATAGGCCCGCACGGTGAGCGGCGCGCTCCGCCGCTCGGTCGCGAGCCAGGCGAGATAGCGTTGCCGGGCTTCGGCGCCGGTCATTGCTCGCGGTCGAGCATGGCGCCGACCGCACGGCCCAGGAAGGCCAGCGCGCCCACCTGGGCCTGATCCAGTCCGGAGGCATCGCGGCTGACCAAAGCCAGGAGGGCAGGGGGCCCGTCCCATGCCACCCGGACCAACGCATCGCGCAGCGCCAGGCGGGCCGCCTCGCCGTGCACCAGTGCGGCGTCGGGTGGTTCGGCGCGGAAGATCACGGCGCGACCGCCCAGGGTGGCCGTGACGAACCCGGCCGGCAGCGGGCGGGCATGGGGCCATTGGCCCTCGATGCACAGGTGCACCGCGTCCAGCCCCAGAAGGGGTGCCAGTTCGCCGTGGATGCAGTCGATTGGGTCGGCCGAGCGGATCAGCGCCACCACCGCCAACTGCACCAGATGGGTGAGACCGGCCGCGGCCCGCCCGGCGGCCAGCACGCCGTCGGCATGGGCGGCAAGCTCGGCCGCGCGCTGGCGTTCGGCCCGCACCATCGGCGAGCAGGTGGTCGGCCATCGGATCGCCGGAAAAGCGTTCCGGGGGTGTCAGCGCGCGATACAGTTCAGGCCGGTCGGCCAGCCACGACGGATTGTCCCGCAGGAAGCGCTCCACCTCGGCAGCGCAATCCGCGGGCCCGGACTCACCGAGGCGGTGCTCAAGCGATGCGCTGGCCGGTCTTGGCCCAGTCCGCGAGGAATGCCGCCAGGCCCTTGTCGGTCAGCGGGTGGTTGAACAGGCTACGCAGGACGGCAGGCGGCAGGGTGGCCACGTGGGCCCCGAGCTTGGCTGCTTCCACGACGTGCATCGGGGTGCGCACGCTGGCGACCAGCACCTCGGTCTTGAGATTGGGATAATTGCGGAAGATGGTCATGATGTCGGCGATCAGCCCCATGCCGTGTTCGCCCACGTCGTCCAGCCGGCCGACGAAGGGGCTGACGAAGGTCGCCCCGGCCTTCGCGGCGAGCAGGGCCTGCGCCGGAGAGAAGCACAGCGTCACGTTCACCATCGTGCCTTCATCGCTGAGCTTGCGGCAGGCGCGCAGCCCATCGGGCGTGAGCGGCACTTTGACCGTGACGTTGCGCGCGATCTCCCGCAGCACCCGGCCTTCCCGCATGATGGCATCGAACTCGGTGGCGGCGACTTCGGCACTGACAGGACCCGGCACAATGGCACAGATTTCCGCGATGATGTCCCGCATCTGCCGGCCCGCCTTGGCGACGAGCGAAGGGTTGGTGGTGACTCCATCGAGCAGGCCGCTTTCGGCAAGGCTCTTGATCTCGGCCACATCGGCCGTATCCACGAAGAACTTCATGTCCCCAGCCTCACTCAGCGTTTGACGATATAGATGTTGCTCCTGGACGGGAAGCAAACCGGCGAGCGCGTGGCGGTGATGCTTCCCCTGCCTATTCCCGGCCCGTTCGATTACCTCGCAGCCGACGAGCTGCAGCTTGAAGCGGGGGATGTGGTGCTGGTTCCCCTGCAGGGGCGAGACGTGATCGGTGTGGTGTGGGACGGCGTCGCGGCCGATGACGCGCTTCCGCCGCACCGGCTGCGACGGGTGAGCGCCCGGCTTGACGTACCGCCGGTCCGCCCCGCGTTGCGCCGATTCATCGACTGGGTGGCGTCCTACACGTTGTCGCCGCCGGGCGAGGTCATGGCGATGGCGATTCGGTCGGCGACGCTCGGCCCGGAACCGCAACGCATGGGCTGGCGGCGCCACGTGCTTCCGGATGGGGCGCTCTCGCCGGCGCGCGGCCGCGTGATGGCGGCGCTTGCGGAGAAGGAGCCGCAAGGCGGGGGAGCGCTGGCGCGTGCCGCGGGGGTGAGTTCCGGCGTGATCCGGGCGATGTCGCAGGCCGGGTTGCTGGTCGCCACGCCGCTCACCGAGCGCAGGTTTCTCCGGCCTGATCCCGACCATCCGGGTCCGCGTCTGTCCCCGGAACAGGCCGAGGCAGCGGCGGTGCTGCGCACGACGATGCGAGCGGGGCGGTTCGCCGTCATGCTGCTGGACGGGGTCACCGGCTCGGGAAAGACCGAGGTCTATCTGGAGGCGGTCGCGGAGTGCCTGCGGCAAGGTCGTCAGGCGCTGATCCTGCTGCCCGAGATCGCGCTCTCATCGCAGTGGCTGGAACGCTTCCATCGCCGGTTCGGGATCATGCCGGCGAGCTGGCACTCCGACCTTTCGTCGCGCACGCGACGGATCACGTGGAAGGAGGTTGCGGCCGGCCGCGCCCCGGTCGTGGTGGGGGCGCGGTCGGCGCTGTTTCTGCCGTTTCCGGCGCTCGGGTTGATCGTGGTCGATGAGGAGCATGAGACCGCGTTCAAGCAGGAGGAAGGCGTGGTCTATCACGCGCGGGACATGGCGGTGGTGCGGGCGCGGCTGGAGGAGGCGCCCGCGATCCTGGTGTCGGCCACGCCGAGCCTGGAGACCATCGTCAATGTGCAGGCAGGCCGATACGGCCGCATCACCCTGCCGCGGCGGTTCGGCGGCGCGAGCCTGCCGGCGGTGGAAGCGATAGACCTGCGCGAGACGCCGCCCGAGCGTGGGCGCTTCCTGGCTCCGCCCCTGATCGCCGCGGTGCAGGAAACGCTGGCGCAGGGCGCGCAGGGCATGCTGTTCCTCAACCGGCGGGGCTATGCACCGCTGACGCTGTGCCGCGCGTGCGGGCACCGCATGCAGTGCCCCAATTGCACCGCGTGGCTGGTGGAGCATCGGACCCGCCGCATCCTGCAATGCCACCATTGCGGTCATGCGATCCCGATCCCGCAGGCGTGCCCGAGTTGCGGCGCGGCGCACAGCCTGACGCCGGTGGGACCCGGCGTGGAACGCATCACGGAAGAGGCGGCGCAGGCGTTCCCGGATGCCCGCCTGCTGGTAATGGCGAGCGACACGCTGCCGGGACCCCATGCCGCGGCCGAGGCGGCGCGCGCGGTCGCGGAGCGGGAGATCGACCTGATCATCGGCACGCAGATCGTGGCCAAGGGTTGGCATTTTCCCCACCTGATCCTGGTCGGCGTGGTGGATGCCGACCTTGGGCTGGGCGGGGCGGACCTGCGTGCCGCCGAACGCACGGTCCAGCTTCTGCATCAGGTGGCGGGCCGCGCCGGCCGGGCGGATTTTCCCGGCCGGGTGCTGCTGCAGACGTTCAGCCCCGAGCACCCGGTGATGCAGGCGCTGCTGCGCGGTGACCTCGCGGGCTTCCAGGAGCAGGAGATGGCGGAGCGGATGCCGGGGGGTTGGCCGCCGTTCGGCCGGCTGGCGGCGCTGGTGGTCAGCGCCGACTCGGCCGAGCAGGCGGATCTGCTGGCGGGCGCGCTGGGCAAGGCTGCTCCGCGCGCCGAGGGCATCGCCGTATTCGGTCCTGCTCCAGCTCCGCTCGCAGTGTTGCGCGGGCGCCACAGACGACGGTTGTTGCTGAAGACCCGGCGGGACATCGCGGTCCAGCCCATTCTGCGCGCCTGGCTGGGGCGCGTGCCGGTCGGTCGCGGGGGACGGGTAGAGGTGGACGTCGATCCGATTTCGTTCCTGTAGCAAATTCTCAAGACCCTATGATTTGCGTGCTAAATACGTGCGCCTCATGTGCGACGTTCGCTACTGCTGAAAAACGAACTATGGCGCACATTTGCAACAAACCTGTGTCGGCGTGCACCGCCACCATCCTGCTTGTCGAAGACGACGAGGCGGTGCGTGACGTCGCGACCGAGTTGTTGGAAGACGCCGGATACGCCGTGCTGCAGGCGGGGGACGCGCACGCCGCGATGCGGATCATCGAATCGAGGCCTGGCATTGATCTTGTGTTCAGCGATGTGCGCATGCCGGGGAAGGTTGATGGCGTGGGACTTGCGCGCTGGGTACGTCGGCTGCACCCGGAATTGCTGATGGTGCTGGTTTCAGGGTATGTCGAGCCGGAATCGTTGCTACGCGCGACCGAGGTCGATGCAATCCTGCAGAAGCCCTATACGACAGGTGAGGTTCTGCGCCGGCTGCAGGCTCTTCTGGCGCGCCGCGGCAAGCGCGGCGGTGCGAAATCGTTTTCCGGTCCATCGGTGGCCTTCGCCGCCGGCTGATCCGTCCGCGACATGACCGGCGGGTCCTCGCGCCCGTTCCCGCCCGAAGCCTGCGCCATCCTGGAAAGCATGGGGGATGCGTTCTACGCGATCGATGGCGCGTGGCGCATCGTGTATGCCAATCAGCGCGCCCTTGGCTTTTGGGGGTGGACCGCGGACCGGGTGGTGGGCCGCGTCATCTGGGAGGGCCTGCCGCAACTGGTCGGCACGGTGAACGAGGCGGTGCTGCGCCAAGTGAAGGCCGAGCAGCGCACCATTTCATTCGAGGCGCCGTCGCCGGTGACGGGGGTGTGGGTTTCCGTGACGGTCGGTCCGTGGACGGACGGCGTGACGGTGTACTGGAGGGACATCACCGCCCGGCGAAGAACCGCGGAGGCGCTGCGGGCCCGGGAGGAGCATCTTCGGCTGGCGCAGGAGGCGGGCGGGATCGGTACCTGGGAATGGGACCTGGGCAGCGGGGCGATGATGTGGTCGGACCAGATGTTCCGCACCTTGGGGCTGGAACCGCAGCCGGGAACCGCCTCGCTCGACGTTTTGCTGGACTCTTGTGAACCCGCCGGAACGCGGCTGGATGGCGGAGCAGCTTGCCCGGTTCTCGGCTGCGCCTGGGCGGATGCGCATCGAGGCGCCGATGCGCCGCGCGGACGGGGCGATCCGCTGGATCGTGTTCCTTGGGCAGGTGGAGGCCGATGACGACGGCGCGCCGGTGCGCATGCTGGGGGTGACGATCGACGGCACGGCGCGGCGGGCGACGGAGGAGGGGTTCCGTGCGGACGCCGAGCGTCTGCGGCTGGCGATGAGCGCGGGCGGGCTGGCGGCGTGGGAATACGATTTGAAGACCAACGTCCGCAGTTGGTCGCCGGAGGCGGCGGCGATGATCGGCCGGCCCAGCCACGAGATGCGCCTGCGCAGCCGCGAGTGGGCCCGGATGATCCATCCGGAGGACGCAGCGCGGGTATGGGCGCAGTTCTCGGCCGCGGTGGCGGGGGAAGGCGAGTACCACTCGGAGTACCGCGTGATTTGCCCGGGCCGCGAGGTGCGGTGGACGGCGGTGCATGGCGCGGTGTTGCACGCCGCCGGTGCCCCGGATCGCGTGATCGGCGTGGTGCAGGACATCACCGAGCGCAAGCGGGCCGCCGAGCAGCTTCAGCTTTTGAACGAGGAGTTGGAGGCGCGGGTACACCAGGAGGTTGCGGCACGCGAAGCGGCCCAGGCGCGCGCGGCGCACGCCGAACGGATGCAGGCGCTGGGCCAGCTTGCCGGCGGCATCGCGCACGACTTCAACAACGTGCTGCAGGCGGTCGCCGGGGGCGCCAACCTGATTGCACGCCGGCCGGGCGACGCCGAAGCGGCGGACCGCTTCTCTCGTATCATTCTGGATGCCGCCAACCGAGGCTCCTCGATCACGCGCCGGCTGCTGACGTTCGCGCACCGGAGCGATCTTCGCGCCGAACCGGTCGATGTTGCGGCGATGCTGCAGGGTCTGGGGGAATTGCTGTGTCACACGCTGGGTGCGGGGATCAGCATCGGCATTGAATGCGCGCCGGACGTGCCCGCGATCTACGCCGACCGCGGGCAGTTGGAATCGGTGCTGGTGAATCTGGCGACGAATGCGCGTGACGCGATGCCGCAGGGCGGCACGTTACTGTTTTCCGCCGCGCATGCCGGTGACATCGGGGTCACCACATCCGGCCGGTCTGCGAGAGGGCGGTTATGTCATGTTGACGGTGAACGACACGGGCTGCGGGATGGAGCCGGCGGTGCTGGCCCGCGCATCGGAACCGTTCTTCACCACCAAGCGGAAGGGGGAAGGTACCGGGCTGGGACTGGCGATGGCGCGGGGCTTCGCCGAACAGTCGGGCGGCGGGTTGACCATTCAGAGCGCGCCCGGGGCCGGGACCACGGTCACGCTGTATCTGCCGCGTGCCGAGGAATTCGCCGGCGCGGCGGTGGCACGGGCCGGCGGCGCCAGGGCCGTCGCGCGGGCCCACGTGCTGCTGGTGGACGACGACGCGCTGGTCGCGGAGACGCTCGCGGCCCAGCTTCAGGAGGCCGGATTTGCGGTGCATTCGGCGGGCGATGCTACCCAGGCGCTGGCGGTGTTGGAGGCCGGGGCGCAGGTGGACTGCCTGGTGACGGACCTGTCGATGCCGGGGTTGGACGGGCTGGGACTGATCGCGCAGGCGCAAAAGGCTGCGGCCGCGCTTGCCGGCGGTTCTGCTCACCGGCTACGCGGAGGACAGCGCCGCGTTGGCGGTGAGCGGGGCGGTGAGCGGGTCGTTTTCGCTGCTGCGCAAGCCGGTCGAGGCGCCGCAGCTCTGCGACCGCATCACCCTGCTGGTGGAGGGCGTGCGGCTGGAATAGAGCGGGACGCCGGGCGTCCATGAGTGGCACGGCAGATTGAGGCTGCTGATGAAAGGAGCGCGATGTCCATAGTCCCGCGTGTAGGCACGATAATCCCGGGTGCACGCACGACAATCCCGCGTGCACGCACGACAGTCCCGCGTGCACGCACGACAGTCCTGCTGGCAGCCGCCATGGTGCTGGGCGTCGCGCGCGGGAGGTTTTGGCGTGCCGCGTGGGCACGCGAAGGCGCTCGACGCGCCTGCGCCTGCACCTGCCGTGGATGAAGCGCCGAAGGCCCTGGGCAGCGAGACGATGATCGTGGCCGGCGGGTGCTTCTGGGGCATCCAGGGCGTTTTCCAGCACGTGCGAGGGGTGGAGCAGGCGGTGTCGGGTTATGACGGCGGCAGCGCTGCTACTGCGCACTACGAAACGGTCAGCTCGGGGAGCACCGGACACGCGGAATCGGTGCGCATCACGTACGATCCGCGGGTGATTTCCTATGGGCGGCTGCTACAGATTTTCTTTTCAGTGGCCACCGATCCGACGCAACTCAATCAGCAATATCCGGATATCGGCACGCAATACCGCTCGGAGATTTTTGCCACGACGCCGGAGCAGGCGCGGATTGCTCGTGCGTATATCGGGCAGCTTGACGGGGCGAAGGTGTTTGCGGCGGCGATTGTGACGCAGGTGGAGCAGGATACCGGGTTCTATCCGGCCGAGGACTACCACCAGAACTATGCGACCCTGCACCCGTACAACCCGTATATCAGCATGTTCGATCTGCCGAAGATCGCCGCCCTGAAAAAGGTGTTTCCGGAGTTGTTCAGGGCGTCCCCGGTGCTGGTGGCCGAGGCAAAGAACTCCTGAACTGCAGCGGCCGCGCTGATATCCGCTTGATTATCCGCTTGATTTCGCGCGCGGCCATCCCCACCACCCCGCGTGCCATAGCAGTCGGCCATTGGGCCGAGCGGTGATGAGTTGCATAAGCGGCCGACGCATCGCATCTCTTGTCGTGAACCTTTGCCACGGAGGATAGCGGTGGCCACCTACCAGAAGACCGCGGAGGCGGTTGCGAAGCTGACATCGGAGCAATACCGGGTGACCCAGCAGAGCGCCACGGAATACCCGGGAACCGGCGAATACCTGCACAACAAGCAGCCGGGAATTTACGTGGATGTCGTCTCGGGCGAGCCGCTGTTTGCTTCGTCTGACAAGTTCGAGTCCGGCTGCGGCTGGCCGAGCTTCACGAAGCCCATTGAACCGGCGCATGTCAACGAACTGCGGGATACCTCGCATGGAATGGTGCGGACCGAGGTGCGTTCGGCGTTCGGCGACAGCCATCTTGGGCACGTGTTTCCCGACGGGCCGTCGGACCGCGGCGGGCTTCGCTATTGCATCAACTCGGCTTCATTGCGCTTCGTGCCGCGGGACAGGATGGAAGAGGAAGGCTACGGGGCGTATCTGGACCAGGTGGAGGATGTGCGATGACGACTGAACGGGCTGTTCTGGCCGGCGGGTGCTTCTGGGGCATGCAGGATCTGATCCGGCGTTTCCCGGGTGTGGTATCGACACGCGTGGGCTACACGGGCGGGGAGGTCCGGAACGCGACCTATCGCAATCACGGCAACCATGCCGAGGCGATCGAGATCACTTTTGATCCGGCGAAGACCAGCTACCGCACGTTGCTGGAGTTCTTCTTCCAGATCCACGATCCGACGACGCGCAACCGGCAGGGCAATGATATGGGGCCGAGCTACCGATCGGCGATCTTCTATACGAGCGAGCAGCAGAAGAAGGTTGCCGAGGATACGATTGCCGACGTGGAGGCTTCGGGCCTATGGCCGGGCAAGGTGGTGACCGAGGTGGTGCCGGCTGGCGATTTCTGGCAGGCGGAGCCGGAGCACCAGGATTACCTGGAGCGGATTCCGAACGGATATACGTGTCATTATGTCAGGCCGAACTGGAAGCTGCCGGTGCGGCAGAAGGTGGCGTAGGCCGCTGCAGGCGCGATAGCACCGCGCGGGTCGGGGCGTCAGGCGGAGGCCGGGTCTGTTGCCTCGACCATTGCGCGGGCGAACTGCACGTTATCGAGCAACACGTCTTCCACCGCCGTGCTGGATTTGTCGCCTGCCTCATAGGCCGCCTCGGCCTCGGCCAGCCGGCGTTCGGCATCGGCGCGGGAGAGTTCGGCAACCGGTACCGCCTCGTTGGCCAGCACCGTGCAGCGCTCCGGCGTCACCTCAGCGAAGCCGCCCGCCGACGAACAGCCGGTCGGTGACCTGATCGTCCTCATAGAGCGCGATCACGCCGCCCCGCAGCAGCACGATCATCGGCGTGTGGCCTTCCAGCACGCCCATGTCGCCCTCGCTGCCGGGGATCACCACCATATCCACCGGACGGGACAGCAGCAGCCGCTCGGGGCTGACGATCTCCAGCGCGACCGGCATCAGGCCGTGGCCTTCAGCGACTCGCCCTTCTTCACCGCCTCCTCGATCGTGCCGACCATGTAGAACGCCGCTTCCGGCAGGTAGTCGTATTCGCCGGCGCAGATCGCCTTGAAGCTGCGCACCGTGTCCTCGATCGGCACGAACACGCCGGGGAAGCCGGTGAACACCTCCGCCACATGGAACGGCTGCGACAGGAAGCGCTGGATCTTGCGCGCGCGCGCCACGACCAGCTTGTCCTCTTCCGACAGCTCGTCCATGCCCAGAATGGCGATGATGTCCTGCAGCGACTTGTAGGTCTGCAGGATGCGCTGCGTCTCGCGCGCCACCTGGTAGTGCTCCTCGCCGACGATCCGCGGATCGAGCGAGCGCGACGTGGAGTCCAGCGGATCGACCGCCGGATAAATGCCCAGCTCCGCGATCTGGCGCGACAGCACGGTGGTCGCGTCCAGGTGGGCGAACGACGTGGCCGGCGCCGGGTCGGTCAAGTCGTCCGCCGGCACGTAGATCGCCTGCACCGAGGTGATCGAGCCCTTCTTGGTCGAGGTGATCCGCTCCTGCAGCGCGCCCATGTCGGTGGCCAGCGTCGGCTGATAACCCACCGCCGAAGGGATGCGGCCCAGCAGCGCCGACACTTCGGCGCCCGCCTGGGTGAAGCGGAAGATGTTATCGACGAAGAACAGCACGTCCTGGCCTTCCTCGTCGCGGAAGTATTCCGCCACGGTCAGGCCGGACAGGCCGACGCGCGCGCGCGCGCCCGGCGGCTCGTTCATCTGGCCATAGACCAGCGCCACCTTCGAGCCCTCGGTGGTGCTCTCGCCGAGCTTGATAACGCCGGCGCCGATCATCTCGTGGTACAGGTCGTTGCCTTCGCGCGTGCGCTCGCCCACGCCGGCGAACACCGACACGCCGCCGTGCGCCTTGGCGATGTTGTTGATCAGCTCCTGGATCAGCACCGTCTTGCCCACGCCGGCGCCGCCGAACAGCCCGACCTTGCCGCCCTTCAGGTAGGGCGCAAGCAGGTCCACCACCTTGATCCCGGTGACCAGGATCTCGGCCGAGGTCGCCTGGTCCTCGAAGGACGGCGCATCGCGATGGATCGGGTAGCGCTTGGTGGCGGGGATCGGCCCGCGCTCGTCCACCGGATCGCCGATCACGTTCATGATGCGGCCGAGCGTCCCCGGCCCCACCGGCACGGTGATCGGCCCGCCGGTGTCGACCACCTCCTGTCCGCGCACCAGGCCGTCGGTGCTGTCCATGGCGATTGTGCGCACGGTGCGCTCGCCCAGTTCCTGCGCCACCTCCAGCACCAGGGTGCGGTCCTGGATTTGCGTGTGCAGCGCGTTCTGGATGAACGGCAGCTCGCCGTCGAACTGGACGTCCACGACGGCGCCCAGCACCTGGGTCACGCGTCCGACGATATTGCTTGCCATAACCTGTATCCTCTTCTCTTTGGATCGCGATCAGACGGCTTCGGCGCCGGAGATGATCTCGATCAGTTCCTTGGTGATGTTCGCCTGCCGTGCGCGGTTGTAGTTCAAGCGTCAGGCGCTTGATCATGTCGCCGGCGTTGCGGGTCGCGTTGTCCATCGCCGTCATCTGCGCGGCAAAGAACCCGGCGCTGCTTTCCAGCAGGGCGCGGTAGACCTGGATCGCCAGATTCTGCGGCAGCAGGCGGGACAGGATCGTCTCCTCGTCCGGTTCGAAATCGTAGGCCGCGCCGCCCAGCGCCTCGGCTCACCCGCCTCCTCGGGGATCGGCGGAGGGATCAGTTGCTGCTCCGTCACGACCTGGGAGATCACCGAACGGAACTGGTTGTAGATCAGCGTGCAGACATCGACTTCGCCGGCGATCACCATCGCGGTCACGCGCTCGCGCGATTTCCTGCGCGTCGGAGAACTCGATCCGCCGCTTGCCGACATAGTTGATGTCGCCGACGAACCGGCTGGCCAGATCGCGGCGCAGATAGTCCCGCCCCTTGCGGCCGACCGCGAGAATCTTCACCGTCTTGCCCTGCGCTTCCAGGCGCAGCGCCAGGGTGCGCGTCGCGCGGCCGATACTGGCGTTGAACGCGCCGGCCAGGCCGCGGTCGCCGGTGACCGCGATCAGCAGATAGGTCTGGTCCTTGCCGGTGCCGGCCAGCAGCGGCGGCGCGTTCGGGCTGCCGGCGACCGAGGCGGCCAGCGCGCTCAGCATCCGCTGCATCCGCTCCGCATAGGGGCGCGCCGCCTCGGCCTGCGCCTGGGCGCGCCGCAGCTTGGAGGCCGCCACCATCTTCATGGCCGAGGTGATCTTCTGCGTCGATTTGACGCTGTTGATCCGGGTGCGAAGCGCTTTCAGGGAGGGCATCGATGTCCCTCAGGCAAAGGTCTTGGCGAATCCGTCCAGGAATGCGGCCAGCTTCTTCTCGGTCTCCGGCTTGATCTCCTGGTCGGTGCGGATCGCCTGCAGGATATCCGGAGCGCGGGACTTCAGCTCGGTCATGTACTGCGTTCTCGAAGGCGGTCGACCCGGCCGACATCGATCTTGTCCAGATAGCCGCGCACGCCGGCGAAGATTGCCGCGACCTGCTCCTCGACCGGCATGGGATGGAACTGCGGCTGCTTCAGCACCTCGGTCAGCCGCGAGCCGCGGGCGAGCAAGCGCCTGGGTAGAGGCATCGAGGTCGGAGGCGAACTGGGCGAAGGCGGCCATTTCGCGGTACTGCGCGAGTTCCAGCTTGATGCGTCCGGCCACCTGCTTCATCGCCTTGATCTGCGCGGCGGAGCCCACGCGGGAGACCGAGATGCCGACGTTCACCGCCGGGCGGATGCCACGAAAGAACAGCTCGGTTTCCAGGAAGATCTGGCCGTCGGTGATGGAGATCACGTTGGTCGGGATGTAGGCGGAGACGTCGCCGGCCTGCGTCTCGATCACCGGCAGCGCGGTGAGCGATCCGGCACCGAGCGCGTCGTTCATTTTCGCCGCGCGCTCGAGCAGGCGGGAGTGGAGGTAGAAGACGTCGCCCGGATAGGCCTCGCGGCCCGGCGGTCGGCGCAGCAGAAGCGACATCTGGCGATAGGCGACGGCTTGCTTCGACAGGTCGTCGTAGAAGATCACCGCGTGGCGGCCGTTGTCGCGGAAGAACTCGCCCATGGTGCAGCCGGAATACGGGGCAAGGAACTGCATCGGGGCCGGATCGGAGGCGGTAGCGGCGACCACGATGGAGTATTCCATCGCCCCGTACTCCTCCAGCGTCTGCACGAGCTGAGCCACCGTGGAGCGCTTCTGGCCGATCGCGACGTAGATGCAGTGAAGCTTCTTCTTTTCGTCGTTGCTGGCGTTTATCGGTCTTTTGGTTGATGATCGTATCGATGATGACCGCGGTCTTGCCGGTCTGGCGGTCGCCGATGATCAACTCGCGCTGGCCGCGGCCGATGGGGATCAGTGCGTCGATCGCCTTGAGCCCGGTCTGCATCGGCTCGTGCACCGACTTGCGCGGGATGATGCCGGGCGCCTTGACTTCCACGCGGCGGCGCTCGGTGGTGTTGATCGGTCCCTTGCCGTCGATCGGATTGCCGAGGCCATCGACCACGCGGCCGAGCAGCGCATCACCCACCGGGACTTCGACGATGGTGCCGGTGCGGGCGACGGTATCGCCTTCGCGGATCTGGCGGTCGTCGCCGAATATCACCACGCCGACATTGTCGGTTTCGAGATTGAGCGCCATGCCGCGCAGGCCGGCGCCGGGAAACTCCACCATCTCACCGGCCATGACGTTCTGCAGGCCGAACACGCGGGCGATGCCGTCACCGACCGACAGGACCTGTCCGGTTTCGGCGATATCCGATTCCTTGTCGAAGGCGGCAATCTGCTTTTTCAGGATCTCCGAAATCTCGGCGGGACGGATCTCCAGCATTACGCGGCTCCCCTCATGGCATGCTGCAGACGCTGCAGGCGGGATTTCAATGATGTGTCGTAGAGGCGCGCGCCCACGCGCACCACCAATCCGCCCAGCAGGTCCGGCTCCACCTGCTCGACGATGTTCACGTTGCCGAATCCGGCTTCGATCAGCCGTGCCCGCAGTTGCTGACGCTGCACATCGTTGAGCCGGTGGGCCGAGGCGACATGGGCGGTCACCACGCCACGCTTCTGCGCCACGAGTGCGGCGAAGGCGGCGACGATTTGCGGCAGGTTGGAGAGGCGGCGATTGTTGGCGATGACCCCGACAAAATCCTGGAGTGGCTTGGAGAATCCCTCCTGACTGAGGACCGCGAGGGCGGCCTTGCGAGATTGCACGATATCGATCAGCGGGGATTGGATCAGGCGGCGGAAGTCCGCGCTTTCGGCGATCAGGCGGCCGAACTGCTCGGTCTCGGCCACGACGGCGTCGAGCTGGCCGGCCTCTTCGGCGAAGAGTACAGCGCGGCGGCGTAGCGGTCAGCCAGTCCGCCGCCAGATGCGATGGTCGTGCCACCGGATGACGCCACGAGCGAGATTCCCAAATCGGTTGAGCCGCGCGGTCTGCGCGGCGAGGTATCGCCGTCAGCCCGCTGTCGGCGGCGCGGCCTCTAGCATGGGGTTCATCGTGGCGCAACACGCGGGCATGGCGGAAGGGAAGGCCGAGAGGCCGATCAGCTCCGCGAGAGATCGGATGCCGAAGCGGACCGAATCACGATGCAGGGTGTGTGGTGCCGCGTCAGGGCACTACATGCCTCCTTCGCCTCACCGCTGGTCATGCCGACGATCTCGGCCCGCCAGGTGGTGCCGCGGCCGACGCGGGCTGGGGTGATCCGAACGTCCCCGGCGGGAGCGGAATTGTGGGCTTTGCTGGCCGCGTGCTGCGCTGCTTTTTTCGAACGGAAGCTGCCCACCTGGATGGTGGCCGAGGCGGACTCAATCCGGGTGGTGTGGGACACGGTGCGAATCGGGGAAGGGAGGGCGTGGGGAACTTCCTCGGCGTGAGCCGGGGTGATCAAAGAGGGCAAATGACTGGCAACCAGCACCGGACGACCGGTCTGGACACCCATTCCCTCATATCCGGCGTTGAGCATCGCAGTCATGCGGACGTCGCGAATGCCGTTCGATGGCGCGCCAAACTCGACCCCGATCAAGCGGATGCCGTCACGCATCGCACTGGTCACCAGATTGTGGCCCGAGGCGATTGTGTAGCCGGTCTTCATTCCGTCCGCGCCGGGATAGGAGCGGAGTTCGGTATCATGGTTGCGGATGATGCGGCCGTGAAAGTCGAAGCTGGGGACGCTGAAATAGCCGTATTGCTGGGGGAAGTCGGTGATCAGATGGCGGGCCAGGATGGCCATGTCGCGCGCGGTGGTCCACTGATCGGGATCGGGCAGGCCGGACGCATTCATGAACGTGGTGTGCGTCATGCCGAGGGCGCGGGCGCGGAGGGTCATGAGCTGGGCGAAGCGATCCTCGGTCCCGCCGAGCAGTTCACCCATGGCAGAGGCGGCATCGTTGGCGGAAAGGGTGACCATCGAGAGGATCGCGTCGTCCACCGTGATCACGCCGCCGGGCGGCACGCCGAGCTTGGTGGGTTCCATGGAGGCGGCATGGGCGGAGAATGGCACTGCCTGATGGAGGGAAATCCGTCGGTCGCGCAGGGCTTCGAAGGTCATGAAGAGGGTCATGAGCTTGGCCAGGCTGGCGGGGCGGCGCAGCGCGTCGGGGTTGTCGGCTGAGAGGATGCGACCGGAGGCGGCATCAATGACGATGGCGGCGGTGCGGTCGGCAGGGGCGGGCTGGGCCGAGGCGGCGGTTCCGCACAGAAGCGATGCGCTGAGCGCGATGGTCACGAAGACGTAGCCGCCCAGCCAGCGCCGCAGGGGCATTTCGATCGCTCTCCGCCTCTTACCCGGGCAGCATAGAAGCGGAACCGTTGCCACGTCCAGCCCTAATCGGGGGGATTCGCGAAGCATCTGAGGAGCTTATGCAGCGACCTGGAGACCTTGTGGCGACTTTCCGGCGGGGAAAATTGTGCACTGCACAAAAACCCCTCTTGATCACGTTTGGCTGCGCGCCTACGTAGCGGTCGTGCTGCAATGCAGCAAAGCGGTTTGACCGAGCGCCTGAATGTCCCGGGCGACCGGGGGCCGAGGTCAGGAGGAGAATATGGATATGGCAGTGAAGACGAAGACCGAAGAGATCGTCGGCGCAGCGCAAGAGGCGGCCAGCGCCGCGGTCCACCGCTCGACGGCGCAGGCGGCGAGCGGCATGGACCAGACGGTTGCCGCGATCAAGACCGGCATGTCGCAGGCCGCGGCCGGGTTCGAGACCACACAAGCGAGTTTCAAGGAAGGAGTAGAGCGAGTGATGAAGACGACCGAGGAGATCGTTGCCTTCAACCAGGGCAACTACGAGGCGATGGTGAAGTCGGGCCAGATTTGGGCGGCAGGCGTGCAGGACCTGTCACGTCAGTTTGCGGCGAGCGCCCAGGCGTCGTTCGAGCAGGGGATGGCGAATCTGAAGGCGCTGACTTCGGTGAAGTCCTTCAAGGAGGCGGTTGACCTGCAGTCCAACCTGGCCCGTTCGGCGATCGAGAAGACGCTCGCCAACTCGAGCAAGCTGACCGATGCGTCACTGAAGCTGACGGAGCAGGCCCTGGCACCGATCACCGCGCGGGTGAACCTGGCGGTGCAGACGTTCTCGACGGCTGCTTGATTTAGGTTGCGATTGACTCGCCGAGCGGCGGACAATTGAAACAGCCCGGCACCGCGCGGTGCCGGGTTTTTTCATGTACGATGGTGAAACGGCGTGATGTCGTGGCGCGAAGATGGAGACGGGCCTTTTATCCGGTATGCGGGTTCCGATATGCTCCTGTCTCTGGGACCGCAGGGCGACAAGGACGTGCGCGCGAGAGCAATCAGGCATGAGCGATAACGACAAACGAGGCACATCCGACGGGCCAAATACCGGCGTCGTAGTAAAAGCTCGTCCAAAGACGCGCAAGCCTGCGATGTATAAAGTATTGATGCTCAACGACGATTTCACGCCGATGGAATTCGTGGTCCATGTTTTGGAACGTTTCTTTCACAAAAGCCGGGAAGAGGCGACCAGGATTATGCTGCACGTGCATCGGCGGGGTGTGGGCGTGTGCGGCGTCTATACCTACGAGGTGGCGGAGACGAAGGTCACGCAGGTCATGGACCTGGCGCGGCAGAACCAGCACCCGCTGCAATGCACTATCGAGAAGGAATGACAGCCATGGGTTCGCGCGTGGTTGGCGAGGGCCCATGTAGGCAGTACGGCTTTGGAGACCACACGCGCTTCGGGAGCGTCTTTGCATGCTATCTCGTAACCTTGAACAGACGCTGCACCGCGCGTTGGCTTTGGCGGCGGAACGGCGACACGAATACGCGACGCTCGAGCATCTGCTGCTGGGCCTGACCGAGGACAACGACGCGGCCACCGTGCTGCGGGCGTGCGGGATGGACCTCGAGAAGCTGCGGACGGACCTCGGCGAGTTCCTGGACAAGGACCTCGCCGGGCTGGCGACCGACCGGGGCGGCGATCCCAAGCCGACGGCGGGGTTCCAGCGGGTCGTGCAGCGGGCGGCGATCCACGTGCAGTCCTCGGGGCGGGATGAGGTGACCGGGGCGAATGTGCTGGTGGCGCTGTTCTCCGAGCGGGAGAGCCATGCCGTGTATTTCCTGCAGATGCAGGACATGACGCGGCTCGATGCGGTGAATTTCATCGCCCACGGCATCGCCAAGGCGCCGGGGAAGAGCCAGGCGCGGCCGGTGCAGGGGTCTTCGCGAGCATCACGAGCAGGAACGGGAGGAGAAGCCGGGGCGGCGGAACCAGGACGCGCTGAGCAACTACTGCGTGAACCTGAACAAGAAGGCGATGGCGGGGAAGATCGACCCGCTGATCGGCCGCGAGTTGGAGATCGAGCGGACCATCCAGATTCTGTGCCGGCGGACGAAGAACAATCCGCTGTACGTGGGCGATCCGGGGGTGGGGAAGACGGCCATCGCCGAGGGGCTGGCGAAGCGCATCGTCGAGGGCGACGTGCCGGAGGTGCTGGCGAAATCGACCATCTTCGCGCTGGACATGGGGGCGCTGCTGGCGGGCACGCGGTATCGCGGCGATTTCGAGGAGCGGCTGAAGGCGGTGGTGACGCGAGCTCGAGAATTACTCGGGCGCGATCCTGTTCATCGACGAGATCCATACGGTGATCGGGGCGGGCGCGACCTCGGGCGGGGCGATGGATGCGTCGAACCTGCTGAAGCCGGCGCTGGCGAGCGGCACGCTGCGCTGCATCGGGTCCACGACCTACAAGGAGTTCCGCAACTATTTCGAGAAGGATCGCGCGCTGGTGCGGCGGTTCCAGAAGATCGACGTGAACGAGCCGACGATTGAGGATTCGGTGAAGATCCTGCGCGGGCTCAAGGCGAATTACGAGAAGCACCACAAGGTCCGCTACACGGAGGAGGCGATCCGCGCCGCGGTGGAGCTGTCCGCCAAGTACATCAACGACCGCAAGCTGCCGGACAAGGCGATCGACGTGATCGACGAGGTCGGTGCGTCTCGGATGCTGCTGCCGGAGAACAAGCGGCGGAAGATGGTCACGTTGAAGGACGTGGAGGATATCGTCGCGAAGATCGCGCGGATTCCTCCGAAGGCGGTTTCGACGGACGACAAGGAGACGCTGCGCAACCTGGAGCGTGACCTGAAATCCATGGTGTTCGGGCAGGATCGCGCGATCGAGGCTCTGGCGGCGGCGATCAAGCTGGCGCGGGCCGGGCTGCGCGAGCCGGAAAAGCCGATCGGGAATTATCTGTTCTCGGGCCCGACCGGGGTGGGCAAGACCGAGGTGGCGCGGCAGTTGGCGTCCACCATGGGGATCGAGCTGATCCGCTTCGACATGTCGGAGTATATGGAGCGGCATTCGGTGTCGCGGCTGATCGGCGCGCCGCCTGGTTATGTCGGGTTCGATCAGGGCGGCATGCTGACCGATGCGATCGACCAGCATCCGCACGCGGTGCTGCTGCTGGACGAGATCGAGAAGGCGCATCCCGATCTGTTCAACATCCTGCTGCAGATCATGGATCACGGGAAGCTGACCGATCACAACGGCAAGTCGGTCGATTTCCGCAACGTGATCCTGATCATGACGACCAATGCCGGTGCCTCCGACATGGCGAAGGAGGCGATCGGGTTCGGGCGGGATGCGCGGGAGGGCGAGGACGCGGACGCGATCAAGCGTCTGTTCACGCCGGAGTTCCGCAACCGGCTGGACTCGGTGATCACGTTCGCCGGCCTGTCGCCGGAGATCGTGGCGCGGGTCGTCGAGAAGTTCGTCATGCAGCTCGAGGCGCAGTTGGCCGATCGGAACGTGACGATCGAGCTGTCGTCCGCGGCGAAGGAGTGGCTGGCGGAGAAGGGCTACGACCGGTTGTATGGCGCGCGGCCGCTGGCCCGGGTGATCCAGGAGTACATCAAGAAGGCGCTGGCGGAGGAGTTGCTGTTCGGGCGGCTGGTGCGGGGCGGGGCGGTGAAGGTGACGCTGCGGGAGGGCAAGCTGGAGTTTGAGGTGGTCGAGGCGCCGGTGCCGGCGTTGCCGAAGCCGGAGGAGGGCGAGGGCGGTTCGGAGCGCGAGCAGGAGGTGGTGGAGTAGGGGGTTCCGTCGGGTTCGTGCGGTTGGGGCGGGTTTGGGTTCCACACGGAGGGCACTGAGGGTCTCGCGGAGGGCGCGGAGGAAGTTGATGAGTGATGAGGGGCCGGAGAATCTGATACTGCGATATTTGCGTTCGCTCGATGAACGGCAGGAGCGGCTCGAGGCGAGTGTTACGCGGGGTTTTGAGGTGGTCGCGGCTCGGCTGGCTGGGATCGAAGGTCGGTTCATTGGTGTGGAAGGCCGGCTGAGCGCCTTGGAGAGTTGGGCGGGTGATGTGACGAAGCGGCTGGATCGGATCGAACGGCGGCTGGGGCTGGTGGAGGTGGGTGTTTAGGCGTGCCGGATGCCGACGGTATTCCGAAGTGATGGATACCGCTTCCACCTTGGTAGCCATGAGCCAAACGAGCCGACTCACGTGCATGTTGATCGTGGCGGCGCAACTGCCAAATCTGGCGTGATCGCGTTGAATCCGCGGTTGGCGGATGCGACACCGGCGCAGCGGGCGCGATGGGAGATCGCGGGCGGGGGAGTTGGGATTTATTGGCCGGATATTGATGAGGATTTGAGTACCGGAGGGTTTGCTGCCGGGGGCGAGGCTCGCAGCCGGCTGAAGCACCCGCTACGCTTGTTGCAAGCGAGGTTTCAGCTTGCCCCACCAAATCTACGGCTGGTTCAATGCGGCGACGAGCTTGCTGACATCTCGGGCCAGGACGTATTCCCACTGGCCAAACCGCCTTGTGGCGTTCACGGCCGCGCACCAGCGATGCGCTGCCTGAGCTTTCGATTTCCGCCGCTCCCTCGGGATCGGATCCCTTGATTTCGGCGATCAAGTACCGTTCGTGCGGTGTCTCCAACCGGGCGATGAAGTCGGGGATGGACTCACGATCTTTGCGTTATGGAGATACGGGATCGCAAATTGCAGGCCGTGGTTCTTGATGAACGATCGAACGGCAGGATGCGTATCCAGATAATAGGCGGCCGATCGTTCCCAGGTGTTCGTATCAAACACGACCAAGTTAACGTGGGTTCGTGCAGCCTCTCTGACCGGCTTGGGGGTGAAGAGTGCGTTGGGCGCGCGGTCAGTGGGTGTATGACGGAGGAGGGCCGTGCGTCAGGTGTGGGTCGGTTGCCGGCCGGTGGGGAACCAGCCGAAGGTCACATCACCAGCGGAGCCGAACCGATCGCCGGTGCAGACGTGCCGCCGCGATTCCACCCCCGGCCCGCCTCGCCGAGGATCTCATAACCGCCGTCACGCACAACGACTGTGTCTTCCAGCTTGATGAACCCGCGCCGCGGATGCTGCAACGTGGTTTCAAGCGACAGCACCATTCCTGGTTCCAGCGGGCGATCGGCGTCCTCCGCCTGGTAGCGAACCGGGCCATGCGCGGTCAGGTGCGGAACCTCATGCGAGACCAAGCCCATCCCATGCGCGACGAACGCCATGTGTTCGCGGTCCGGCAGTCGCGCCAGCATCTGATCGGCGCGGGCGAAAATGTCGCCGCCGCGCGTGCCTGCGGTGCAGGCGCGCATGGCGGATTGCTGCACATCGTCCACGGATGAAAGCAGGTCGGTCAATTCCTGATCCGGCGTGCCGTGAATGCCCATGCGGCAGACATCGCCGATATAGCCCCGGTCATTGCCGCCGGAATCGAGCGACAGGATGTCACCTTCATCCCAGGTCTGGTCGGAGGGAGCGCGATTGAGACTGGTTCCGGCGGTAATCAGGCAGTAGTCGAACTCCAATCCGCGCTGGACTTCTTCCCGGCGCAGCGCCTCAACCAGCGCACGCTTCGTGGTGCCGGGCGGATGGCCCTCGATGACCGCCAGCATCGCCGCGATGACGCCTTCCGATGCACGGCGCAGCATCGCGATCTCGTCTTCCGATTTGCACGCACGCAGACGCTCCAGAACGGGAAGGGCGTCGCGGACGTCGCTGTCATGCAGCGTGTGCCGCAGAAGCTGGGCGGCGTCATCGGGCAGGAATGACCGCTCGATGCCGACGGTGCGGCTGGGAAGCCCGCGCTTGCGGATATGATCGAGCGCGTGCTGCATGGCGTCAGCCGAGGTGCCGGAGACATTCAGTGCCTCGTTCACCCACAATGGGCTGACCTCCTGCTGGGCCTTTTCCATTCTGTGCCCGATGTAGGTGCACGCGTCGGGCCGGCCCTTGGGATAGATCAGGATCGGCAGATAGCGGCTTTGGCCGATGGCATCGGCATGTTCGAAGAAGAAAAAGCGATAGCCGCCGAGAAGGTACTGCACAGTGTGTTTCGCCGTCACGAGCAGCAGGTCGAGGCCGGCCTGCTCCATCAGGTCATCGAGCTGAGCGGTGTCGAATGGGGCGCGGGTGTCGGATGGCATGGGGGTTCGTCCTGGTCTGCCGTCAGGGAACGGGGGCAGGGAGGGAAGGTTCCACGTTCCTGCCCCGCCCTCACCCGCCTCGACGCTGAGCGTCGAGCCGACCTCTCCCGCTTTGCGACGGCGGGCGGGAGAGGTGATTTCAGTCCAGCGTATGAGGGGCTGCGGGTGAGTATGTGCTCGCCATGCGCGCCAGCATGCCCGCGCATTCGGCGCGAAGGTCGGCGTGGGCCTCCATCAGCGCGAGCGCCGCGTGCTCGATCAGCGTCAGCAGCGACCGAGCGCGAAAGCCACGGTCGGGTTCGGGCAGGGCGCGGGCGAGTTCGCTGGTGATCCAGTGATCGGCGTTGCGCAATTCGTAGGCGATGGCGGGATAAGCGGCGGGCATGTGCAGTTAATAGTGCTAACATATGATGGAGCGGGTTGCTGGAATTTTTTCGTGGGATGGTGGGGTTGGTGGAGCCAAGGGGAGTCGAACCCCTGACCTCCTGAATGCCATTCAGGCGCTCTCCCAACTGAGCTATGGCCCCTGAGAGTTGAAGCGCGGGTTTCACGCACTCTGACCTTCGGCCCCGCGCGATTCCGCTCTCGCCCGCCGTTATTAGCGGTTGGCGGTCCGCCGGATCAACCCCCGACCCCGTGTGCGGTGGTGAACCGGGCGGCTGTCTTTGCGCGGATTTCGTCCAGCGTGGTGCCGGCGGCGATTTCGGTCAGACGGAGACCCGGGACGGCCGACCTCGAACACACCGAGGTCGGTGATCACCAGGTCCACCACGCCGGCCCCGGTGAGCGGCAGGGTGCAGCGCTCCAGCAGCTTGGGATTGCCGCCGGCGGTGTGCTCCATCAGCACGACCACGCGCTTCACGCCGGCGACCAGGTCCATGGCGCCGCCCATGCCCTTCACCATCTTGCCGGGGATCATCCAGTTGGCGAGATCGCCGTTCTCCGCCACCTGCAGCGCGCCGAGGATGGAGATGTCGATGTGCCCGCCGCGGACCATGGCGAAGCTCGCGGCGCTGTCGAAGAAGCTGGTGGTGGGGAGTTCCGTGACGGTCTGCTTGCCGGCGTTGATCAGGTCGGCGTCTTCCTCGCCTTCGTACGGGAACGGGCCCATGCCGAGCATGCCGTTCTCCGAATGGAGCTGGATCGAGATGCCGGGCGGGATGTGGTTGGCCACCAGCGTCGGAATGCCGATGCCGAGATTGACGTAGAACCCGTCGCGCAACTCCTGCGCGGCGCGGGCGGCCATCTGATCGCGGGTCCAGGGCATGGGCTCCTCCGTTATGCCGCTTCGCGCTTGCGCACGGTGCGCTGCTCGATGCGCTTGTCGAGGCTGCGCGGGGCGGATGATGCGGTCGATGAAGATGCCCGGGGTGGCGATCTTGTCGGGGTCGAGTTCGCCGGGCTGCACCAGTTCCTCGATCTGCACGACCGTGGCGCTGGCCGCGGTGGCCATGATCGGATTGAAGTTGCGCGCGGTCTTTCGGTACACCAGGTTGCCTTCGGTATCGGCCTTCCAGGCGTGGACGATCGCCAGGTCGGCGCGCAGCCAGCGTTCCATCACATAGGTTCGGCCGTCGAATTCGCGGGTCTCCTTCCCCTCGGCGACCAGGGTGCCGACGCCGGTGGGGGTGAAGAAGGCGGGGATGCCGGCGCCGCCGGCGCGGATGCGTTCGGCCAGGGTGCCCTGCGGGTTGAATTCGATCTCCAGTTCGCCGGCCAGGTATTGGCGGGCGAAGGTGGCGTTCTCCCCGACATAGGAGCTGATCATCTTGCGGATCTGGCGGGTCTGCAGCAGCAAGCCGAGACCGGCGTCGTCGATGCCGGCATTATTGGAGATGACGGTCAGGCCGGTGACGCCGCTGTCGCGGATGGCCTCGATCAGCGCGCTGGGGATGCCGCACAGGCCGAAACCGCCGGACATGATCGTCATGCCGTTGTGCAGCAGGCCGTCGAGGGCGGCCTTTGCGTCCGGAAAGACTTTGTTGACGGCCATGGCGCGGTCTCCCGTTCAGGTCGGCTTGTTGCTGCCGTAATCGGTCAGGCGCAGCTCGATACGGCGGTTCTTGGCGTACGCGTCCGGCGTGTCACCGGTGTCCAGCGGATGGTTGTCGCCGAAACCAGTGGCGGAAACGTGGTCGGGGGGCACACCCTGGTCGATCAGCAGCTTCACGACGCTGATGGCCCGGCCGGCGGAGAGTTCCCAGTTGGACGCGAACTGCCCGCCGTTGATCGGCTGCTTGTCGGCATAGCCATCCACGTCCAGCACCCAGGTGATGTTCGGGGGAATTTCCGCGGCGATCTGTTTGATGGTGTCGGCCAGCTTGATGATCTGCACGACGCCGTCGGACGAAAGCTCGGCGCTGCCGACCGGGAACAGCACGTCGCTTTGGATCACGAAGCGGTCGCCGACGACGTGGATGCCGGGCTTGCCCGCCAGGATCTTGCGCAGATCGCCGAAGAACTCGCTGCGGTAGGATTGCAGCTCCTGCACTTTCGCGGCCAGTGCCGCGTTGAGCTGCTGGCCCAGATTGGCGATCTGCACGTCCTTGTCGCGTCCCTGGGCCTGCGCGAGGTCGAGCGCCTGGGCGACCGAACTCAACTGCGCCTTGAGCTGTTCGACCTGCTGGTTCAGCAGCGCGATCTGCGCGGCGGCGCTGTTGCCGAGGTCTTTCTCCTTGGCAAGTTGGGCCTCGACCGCTTCGCGGCGCTGCTTTTCGGTGGTCGCCTGGGCCGAGCGCGTTCTCGGCCTGCTTTTCCAACTGATCGCGCAGCGCCTGCAAGCGCGCGGGTCTGCTCGGCCAGCTTCGCAAGGTCGGACAGGCGGGCCTGGATGGTTTCGCTGTCGGCGGTGACGGTTTTGTCGAGTGCGGCGCTCTGTTTGCGCATGTCGTCCAGTTGCTGCTGCAATCTGGGCGATCTGGCCCTGCAAGCGCGGTGGCCTGGGTGGCGTTGGTCTGGGCGTTCTGCGTCGCCGTCGCAAGTTGCGTCGTCAGCGCGTCGCGTTGCGACAGCGTGGTCTGCAGCCGCTGCTGGAGGTTCGCCAACTGGTCGGAGAGGGACTGGCGGTCCTTTTGTGTCACGGCGAGCTGGGCCGTGACTTGTGCCAGGGATTGCTGCAGGGTGCTTTCCTTGCCCTGTTCCAGCGACAGCATGTGCACCATGTCGGCAAGCTGGTCCTTGACCTGATCCAGCGCCTTGCTGCGGCCGGTCAGCGCCGAGGACAGGAAGAACTGCGCCAGCACGAACACCAGCAGCACGAAGATGATGACCATCAGCAGCGTGGAGAGCGCATCGACATAGCCGGGCCAGGCTTCCAGCCCGGCGGCGGAGGCAGTTGCGTCTGCGGCCGGAGAGCGGCCATCAGCGCTGCTCCTCGGCCAACGCGGCGATGGTGCGGGTCAGCAGCCGCAGATCGTTGCGCAGCTCGGTGGTGCTCTGCACGCGCCCCTGTTCGGTCTCGGTCAGCAGGCGCTGCAGATAGATTTCGATGTTGCGCAGATGCCCGCGGGTGACGTCATCGAATCCGCCGTCGGGCTTGCGCTCGGCCATGCGTTGCAGGGCCGGGCCGAGTGCCGACTGCGTCTCGGCGATGCGCAGCATCAGCTGCTGATTGGCGCGCATCGTATCGGTAAATGAGCCCATCCGCTCCGACAGCGTCATGACCGCCTGGTTGGCTTGGCGCGGCTTTCCTCGCCGCGGGCCAGGATGGACTGCAGCCCTTCCATGTTCTCCGCGGTCTGCTCCAGCAGGGCCTGGACATAGACCGGGACGGAGCCTTCGCCTTCCGAGATGAAGCCGGAGGAAAGCCGGGTCAAGTCCGGCCAGCCATTCCTCCAGCTCGTTGAAGAACCGGTTCTGCGCCTGGCCGGCGGTGAGATCGAGGAAGCCCAGCACCAGCGCGCCCGAAAGGCCGAACAGGCTGGCGGAAAACGCCGTGCCCATGCCGGCCAGCGGGCCGGCCAGGCCGGTCTTGAACTGCTCGAACATCTGGTTGAGGTCGCCGGTGCCGATCGACATGCCCTGGATCACGTCGGAGACCGAGCTGACGGTCTTCAGCAGCCCCCAGAACGTGCCGAGCAGGCCGAGGAAAATCAGCAGGCCGGTCATGTAGCGGGACAGTTCGCGGCTTTCATCCAGGCGGGAGGCGATGCTGTCGAGCAGGGACCGCGTTGCGGTGGCCGACAGGGTGAAGCGGCGCTGGCCGGGGCGGCCGGCGCCGTCGCGCGTGGCGAGCATGCTGGCCATCGGGGCGAGCAGCCGGGGCGACGGGCAGCGCGGCGAGCCGCGGGCGGCCGGTCTGGTAGGTTTCGACCCAGGTCACCTCGGGCGACAGACGCAGCACCTGGCGCAGGTTCCAGCCGATGCCGACCACCAGGATGAAGACGATCAGGCTGTTCAGGCCGAGATTGTTCTGAAAGATGCGGGAGAGCACGGGGCCAGCAGGCCGGCGACGACGGCGACAGCCACCAGGAACAGCAGCATGCGGATCAGATAGAGGTGGGGCGTGTCATGCTTGTTTTGCCCTGTCCCTGCGTCGGCCTGCGCGGTGGCGGGCAGGTTGGCGCCCATGACAGTGACGTCGGCGCGGTCGGGCGGAGGCGGTTGCACCGAGCCTGGGGCCGAGCCCAGCGCGCGCAGGTAGATGCGGGCGAAGGCACGCCGGCAGCCATCAGCGCGGTGCGGATCGCCAGCGCCCGCTCCAGCGACAGCGCGCCGGGCGGCGGAGGGATCGGCGGGGTTGGCCGCGGCATAGGCGAGCACATTCACGGTCGCATTTGGACTGGTTGCCGCGGTGTGCGCCAGTGCGGCGAGAGCCTGCGCCCCCGACGGATCGACGGCGGACTGGCCCTGGGCGAAGCGGACCACGGCCGATTGGCGCCCCAGCGGGGGCTGGTTGCGGCGGTGTGGCGGCTGCGGACGGCGCTGCTGGTGGTGACCCCATCGGGGCGGGCGTCGGGGCGGGCGGGGCCGGCGGGATGGCCGGGACCGCGGGGACCGGTCCGATCGGCAGCGACAGCCGGGCCGCGCGACGGGGGCGGCGCGCGGGGCGGGCGGGTGGTGCGGCAGGCGGTGAGGGGGCGGGCGGCGTGGCGGGTCCGGGCGTTGCCATTGCTGTCGCCGTGCCTGGCGGGGTCGGCGGGAGCGGCAGCGACCGGGCGATGGCAGGGTGGGGGCAGGGAGCGCGGCGCCCGGCGCGATGGGACGGTGCGTGGCGGGCCGGCTCGTGGCCGGGAAGTGCCTGCAAGGCTTGAAGGTCGATGGTGACCTGCGCGCCGGCAGGCGCGGCGAGCAGCGCCGCGCAGACCGATCCAAGGCACACCAGGTAACGCATCGACTCGACCAGGGTAGAACGGAATGGGGCTCGGGTTGAACCGCGACGTCAGGTTCACCGCGTTACCGGTCAGGCCGGCATGGTGCTCGGCCGCGTTGCGGACGGGCGCCTGGCCGGCCGCGACAACCTCTCGCAGCTTCGCGTGCAGATGCGGGTTGGCGGCGATCACGTCGCCGGTTGCGCGGCGTCGCCGCCGGACGGGATCGGTGGCGAAGCCCCCCGCCTCGCGCACGATCAGCACGCCGGCCGTGATGTCCCAGGGATGCAGGCCGAGCTCCCAGTAGCCGTCGTAACGCCCGGCGGCGACCCAGGCGAGGTCCAGTGCGGCGGCGCCGAACCGGCGGATGCCGGCGACCTGCGGCATCAGCGCTGCGAGCGTGCGGGAGAACGCCGCCCGCCGCGCCGCGCGAGACCGCGGCGAAGGGGATGCCGGTGGCGAACACCGCCTCCTTGAATTCGCGCCGCGCCGAGACGCGCAGCCGGCGTTCGTTCATGAAGGCGCCGCCGCCCTTTTCGGCCCAGAACATCTCGTCCACCGCCGGGGCGTAGATCAGTCCGGCGGCGATTTCGGAGCCGCCGTCCGGCAGCCGCCTCTCCAGGCCGATGCTGATCGCCCAGTGCGGCATGCCGTGCAGGAAGTTGGTGGTGCCGTCCAGCGGATCGACCACCCAGCGCCAGGACCAGTTGTCGGAGCCGGAGCGCCGCTTTCCTCCATGAGGAAGGCGTAGCCGGGGCGGGCCTTGGTTGAGCTCCTCCTTGCAGGGTGGCCTCGGCGCGCAGGTCCGCCTGCGAGACGAAATCCGACGGTCCTTTGACGCTGACCTGAAGCTGCTCGACCTCGTTGAAATCGCGCAGCAGCCGCTTCGACGCCTTCTGCGCCGCGTTGGCCATGACCGTCAGGTGGGGGAGAGGCGGAACGGCCAAGCGCGGTTCAGCCCTTGGCCCGCTCGACGTAGCTGGCGTCCTCGGTACGGACGACGACGCGCTCGCCGGATTTCGATGAAGGGCGGCACGGAGGTTTTCACGCCGTTGGAGAGGCGAGCCGGCTTGTAAGAGGAGGACGGCGGTCTGGCCCTTCACCACCGGATCGGCCTCGACCACTTCCAGCATAACGGTGGGCGGCAGGTGGGCGGCGACCGGTTCGCCCTCCACCAGATCGATGGTGATGTTCATGTTGTCCTGCAGGAACGGCGCGGCATCGCCCAGCAGCCCGGTCGGCACATGCGCCTGCTCGAAGGTTTCCGGGTCCATCAGGACCATGTTGTCACCCTCGGTGTAGGAGTAGGTGTACTCCTTCTCCTCGGTCATCAGGCGCTCGACCGTGTCGGCGGTGCGCCAGCGCTCGTTGGTCTTGTTGCCGGATTTCAGGTCGCGCATCTCCACCTGGATGAAGGCGCCGCCTTTTCCGGGGGTGATGATCTGCTGCTTGAGCACGGTCCAGCGCCGGCCTTCATGCTCGATGACCTGACCGGCGCGGATCAGGTTCGCCTGCTGTTTCATTGTACGTGGCTCGATAGGAGAGGTGGCGGCTTCTAGCTTGCGAGGGGCGGCGGGGCAAGGATGGGGGATTTAGTTCAGGGGGCGGCGGGCGTGCGGCAGGCCTGGGTTGCTTCCCCGCCTTCGCGGGGACCCCGCTGCGCAGCCTCGCAATGACGATGCGGGCCCCGTAACGATGTGCGACTATCCAGAAGGTGGACCGACAACCGGAAGATCGGTCCCGTATCCGGGCGGAATTTTGGCCCAGGGATAACCGGCCTTGCCCATATCGTAGCCGAGATCGAACAGCGCCTTCATGTACGCGGGATCAAACGGGTAACGTAGCTTGACCTTGAAGCTGTCGGGGATGCTGGCGAGATTGAAATCCACATCGTCCCGCTGCGCGACGCTGTAGATCCGGTAAAGGTCGCCCACCCCCTGGGTCTGGATCAGCGACGAGGTGGCGCGTCCGGCGATGCTCAGTGTTCGCCGCAGCACATCCGCCCAGTGCGGCCCCAGTTGGGCGTTGCGAATGACGTAGAGGCGGCGCTGGCGCTCGACCCCGAGCCGGTTGATCTGTATCCCCGGCGGATAAACGAACACCTGCGCACTGGCCCCACCATCGACGTTCATTTCCTGATAGTTCTTGCCGCCGGCTTGCACGTTTATCATCACCGGCGGGAAGGCCACGGGGATCGCGGCCGAGGCGAGCAGAAGCTTCTGGATCAGCTCCACCGAGCCCGGCCGTCCTGACGCGGCGATCTTGCCGATGTTCCAGATCACCGGACGGCCGGCATCCAGATCGGTGGTGGCGATCAGCAGCAGCCGGCCTTGCGCGTATTGCTGGGCGATTGCCTGCACCAGTTGCGGCGTTACGAGGCGCTGGATGGTGCGGAACAGCGGCAGGTTCGTCGCCATCGCGTCACCCAGCAGACCGGAGAGAATCGATCGCTGTTCCAGCACGTCGGCCGGGGTTATCTCGGTGTAGACGGCGCGCAGGTCGGGATCATACGCCGGGCCGAGAAAAGCGAACGGTGCGATCAGCGCGCCGGTGCTGATTCCGGTAACCAGCTTGAACGATGGGCGGGTGCCGGCGGCGGTCCAGCCGGTGAGCAGCCCGGCACCGAACGCGCCGTTCTCGCCGCCGCCGGAAATCGCCAGGTAATCGGCGGGGGCAAGCGGACCGGTATGGCCGATCGAGGCCTGATACGCGCGCTCGCGATCATAAGACTGGCGCCCCTCGGCGATCATTTGCGGTGTGACTTCATCGCCCCAGAAGCGAACGTCCGTGAGCCCGATGACGGAGATGTCGTCTTCCTCGGATTGCGGGACAGCCGGCATGCGAAACAGAGGACCGCAGGCCGACAGCACGGTGAGCAGGAGCATCACGACAAAGGGGAGGAGGCGGCGCGGCATTATCCTGTGATATCCACCCGGGCCCAACTCAGGTCAGGATCGAACGTCGTGATGCCGGCCGCGCGCCGCGCGGTGTCCGGCCCGAGATCTTTCTGAAAAACGACTCCGTCGGGGCCGATGATGAAGCTCATGATGCCGGAGGCGCCGTATCGCGCGGGCCAGGCAAGCAGGGCGAAGCCGCCGGTCATCTTGTTACCGACGACATAGCTGCGGGCGCCGCCCGGCGCGTCAGGACCCTGCGCTTTCAACACCCTGAAGTAGTACCCCTCGGTACGGGGCCGGCCGGCCGGCGACGAGTTGGCCGGGATAGCCTTCGCTGATCGCGGAGGAGACAAGCGGCTGCAACGGGCTGTCCGGAATGCCCGGAACCTCGGGCCAATAGAGGCCGTCATAATTTCCAGGCGTGCTGACCAGGCGCTGGGCATAGGCGCCGGCACCGGTCGCCTGTTTGAACAGATCGAAATAAGCGTGCTGCGCGTCGTAATACGTGAGGCAGACGCGGATCGCGGCGACCTCATTGCGGCCGATCCGCCGGTCGATCATGTCCTGCGCGCCCTGCCGCGAGTTGAAATGCCAGGCGTTACCGGATCGGATGATCGGGATCGGCAGCGGCCAGTCGTTGTTTCCGACAATCAGCACCGCCTGGTCACCGGGCCCGACGCTCACCTGGTGCCTCGCGTCGTAGGCCTGCACGAATTGGCGGGTCTCGTTGGCGTTCTGCGTCGGATCGCCCGATCGGAGCAATCCTCTCACTGCCGGGGCCGAGAAGACGCGCCATCTCGGCGACATTGTCCGCCTTGGCGGCGTGGTAGAGCGCGCTCGCGGCATCCTGAGGCGAGGCGAAGTTCTCCGCCGCCTCGGGCGGTGCAGGCGTTGCGGCGAAGCCGGGCGGCGACAGGGCCAGCGCGGCGATCAGAACGAAAATTGGCAGGGCGAAAATTGGGGCGAGTGGGGGGAGTGCGCGCAGCATGCCGAATCTCCTCAACGCCGCCCATGGAAGCCACCGCCGCCGCCTCGCTGGAACCCGCCCCCGCCGCCACGGTGGAAGCTGCCTCCCGTCGGGCGTTGGAGCTGGCGGCTCTGCCTGCCGCGGTTCTGGAACTGCTGCGCGCGGTTGCCCTCGTTCATTCCCCCGAAGGCGCCCGGGCGCGAGCCGGGTTGGACCTGCGCACGATTGGCGGGGCGGTTCGGCAGCTTGGGACGATTTCCCGGGGTAACATTGGGCCGGTTGCCCGCGGTCAGGTTCGGCCGGTTTGCCGGGGGGTTCGGCCGGCTTCCCGGTTTCAGATTGGGGCGCTGGCCGGCGGGGCGGTTGGCGGGGTTCGGGCGCTCCGGCCGGTTCACCGCGGCGGCGGGCAGCTTCACGCTGGGTCGGCCGATCGCGTTGGGGGCCAGGCCGTTCCCGCGCACTGGGCGGCCCACCGGGCCCGCCGGCGGGCGGGCGATCGGCCGCCCGCCGGGGCGGTTCGCGGCATTCCAGACATTGGAATGGATCTGCTGATGATTGACGTTGATGTTGTTCCAGCGATTGACGTTGACGTTGACATCGCCGTGCGACCAGTTGGGGCTGGCCCAACCCCAAAGGCCGGCGGTGACGGCGACCCCCGTCCCGAAGGCGAGGCCGGAGAGAAGCGCGGTTCCGGCCACGTAGCCGGGCGTGGGCAGGGCCACCGGCGGATAGGCGGGATACGGCCAGGTGCCATAGACCACGGATGGGTCATAGGACGGCACATAGACCACATCGGGCTGTGCCGGCTCGATGACGACGGCGGGCGGCGTGTCCGGCGGAGCGGTGTCCGGCGGAGGGCTGGAGCTCACCACCTGCTGGGGCGTTGACGCAAGGTGGCCCTGCGATTGCGCCTGCCGCCGCAGACGCTGCACGGCATCCAGCACGTCTTTCTGCTGCTGTTCCATGGCGAAGCCGAGCTGCTGCATCCAATCGAGCTTGCTGTTGAGCTGCGCCAGCACCTCGGGGAACGGCACGAGGGACTTCACGCTGGGATCCCACGGCAGCGGTTCCAGCGCGTCGGTGAGGGCTTTGCCGGTGAGCGACTTGTGCGCCGGGTCATCCACCCAACGCGCCGCCTCGACGACCTGCAGCGGGAAGGTCACCGCGATGAGCAACTGGGTCAGCAGCGGGTCGGGGTAGAGCGCGATGGGTGCGAGCAGCGCATCGAGCTGGGCAGCGTCGAAGGTTTGCGCGGCCGGCTGCTCGGTGGCGGCGGGCGATTGCTGGGCGAAGGACGCGGGCGCGAGGCAGAGCTGCGCGGTAAACAGTGCGGCGACGGCGGCAATGACGCAGCGGCGTATCGCGGTTGCGGCGGCGGCAGCGGTCATCGCGGTCCTCCGCCATGAGTGTGTGCAAGATCATGATGCGGCGCAAGGCAGCACGGCTCGGTAGCACGCGGGGCGGTTGCACCGGTGTCGGTGCCCCGGCATGTTCCGCTGATGCTTCCGAAGCGCCTGAGTGCCGTCGTCTTCGACATGGACGGAACGCTGCACGACACCGAGGCGATCTATCATGCGTCGCTGAAGCAGGCGGTGGAGGCGGTCGGGTTCGCCGTAACCGACGCGTTCTGCCATTCGCTGATCGGCATTCCCGGGCGGGAATGCGATGTCATGCTGTGCGAGCATCTCGGTCCGGCGTTTCCCTACGAACCTATAACCGGCTGTATGGCGAGTTCATCATCGCGCGCTCGATGCATCCGTTCCGGTCAAGCCCGGCGCGCGGGAATTGCTGGAGGCGCTGAGCGGCAGCGGACATGAAGGTGGCGGTCGCGACTTCGGCGACCCGGCGGTCGGCCGACCGCAATCTCGGCCGGTCCGGGCTGCTGCGGTATTTCCCGGTCGTGGTGACGCGTGATGATGTGGCGCGCGGCAAGCCGCATCCCGATCTGTTTCTGCGCGCCGCGGAGCTGCTGGATGTGCCGCCGGAGGAATGCCTGGCGGTGGAGGATCTGTTCAACGGCATCCGTGCCGCGCACGGCGCGGGGATGATGCCGGTGCTGGTGCCGGATCTGCTGTCACCGACCGAGGAGATTCGGGCGCTGTGTGTGCGGATCGCGCCCGATCTGCACGGGCTGCGCGCGCTGCTGGCGGAGTATGGGAGAAGCGGCGATGTTGTTCCCGGGATTTACGCTGACGACGATTGACGTCCCGGGCGGGGCGATCCGGCTGCGCCACGGCGGGTCCGGCCCGCCCTTGCTGCTGCTGCACGGCAATCCGCAGTCGCACTGCATCTGGCACCGCATGGCGCCGGAACTGGCGCAGCGGTTCAGCGTGGTCTGTGCCGATCTGCGCGGCTACGGCGGGTCTTTCAAACCGGCCGCGACGCCCGACCATGCGCCCTACGCCAAGCGCGAAATGGCGCGCGACATGGTCGCGGTGATGGAGCATTTCGGGCCATCGCCGCTTCCGCCTTGCGGGGCACGATCGCGGCGCACGGGTGGCGCACCGGCTGGCGCTCGATTTCCCCGACCGGGTGGAGCGTCTGGCGGTGCTGGATATCATCCCCACGCTCGAACATTTCGAGCGTGCCGACATGCGGTTCGGCCTCGGCTATTATCACTGGTTCTGGTTCGCGCAGCCGCATCCGTTCCCCGAGATGCTGATCAATGCCGCGCCGGAGGCATGGTTTCACGCGCACACGAATCGCTCCCCGTGCCCATCGGATCTGTTCGACCCCGAGGCGCTGGCCGACTACCTGGCCGCCGCGCGGCAGCCGGAGACCATCACCGGCATGTGCGAGGATTACCGTGCGGCGGCGACGATCGACCTGGAACATGACCGGGAGAGCCGAGCGCGGGGTGACAAGATCGCCTGCCCGCTGCTGGCACTGTGGGGCGAGAAGGGGAAGATCGGGTCGTGGTACGACGCGATGGCGATCTGGCGGGCGTATTGTTCGGCGCCGGTGACGGGCGGGGCGGTGGCGATCAGGGCATTACATTCCGGAGGAAGCGCCGGCGGAGACGTTGGCGTGGTTCGGGCGGTTTTTCTAACGCTCCGCATCCACCGCATTCTTCTCCAAATCCTCCAACCGACACCACTCCAGCGCCCCCTGCTCTGTCGCGCGCAGCACCACGCGCGGCGCCTGCCCAGCTTCCAAAGCCTCCTGCCAGCGCGGCGCGCACAGACACCACCGATCCCCCGGCTTCAGCCCGGGAATCCGAACTCCGGCCGCGGCGTTGAAAGATCGTTTCCGCTCGCCTTGCTGAACGCCAGAAATTCGTCCGTCATCACCGCGCAGACGGTGTGGCTGGCCACATCCTCGGCCGAGGTGTTGCAGCAGCCGTCACGGAAGAACCCGGTCAGCGGGGTCGTGGAACACGGCTCCAGCACCCCGCCGAGCACGTTGCGCGAGCGCCGCCGGCGCCCCTCGCCAGCCTGATCGAATGGCATCGCATACCCTCCGGCATTTGCAGCGCGCGCGCCATCATAGGGCACGCTGCGGCGATGGAATACCGCCGTTTGGGCCGCGCCGGCCTCAAAGTTTCGGAACTCTGCCTCGGCACGATGACGTTCGGCAAAGGCACCGATCAGGCCGAAGCCGCACGCATCGTCGGCGCCGCCCTGGATGCCGGCGTGAATTTCATCGACACGGCGAACAGCTATAACGACGGCGTTTCGGAAACGATGCTCGGCGAGATCCTGCAAGGGCGGCGCGATCGCGTGGTGCTGGCGAGCAAGGTGTTCAACCCGATGGGCAGCGGGCCGAACGATTCCGGCATGTCGCGCGCCCATATCATGCGCGCGGTGGAGGACAGTCTGCGCCGGCTGCGCACCGATTATCTCGACATCTATTACATCCACCATGTCGATGTGCAGACGCCGCTGGAGGAGATGCTGCGCGCCTTCGAAGACCTGATCACCGCCGGCAAGATCCGCTACAGCGGCTGCAGCAACTACGAAGCCTGGCGGCTGATGGAGGCGGTCTGGCTGTCCGACTCCCATGGCTGGAGCCGTTTCGCCTGTTACCAGCCGCAATACAGCCTGGTGGTGCGCGACATCGAGGAGGAGATCATTCCCGCCTGCGATCTCAAGGGCCTGGGTGTCGTCGTCTGGTCACCGTTGGGCGGCGGGCTTCCTGTCCGGTAAGTATCAGCCGGGCGAGACCACCCGTACGGGAGCGCGATCCGGCGAAGGATGGGGCTTTCCGCTGCGCTTCTTCGCGCCCAATCGCGACGAAATCCTGGGCACGCTGCTGGAAACCGCCGGCGCGCTCGGGCGATCACCGGCGCAGGTGGCGCTGCGCTGGGTGCTGGATCAGCCATGCATCACCAGCGCGATCGTCGGTGCGCGCAGGCTGGAGCAACTTCAGGATAATCTCCACGCCGCCGGTTGGCGTCTGCCGGATGACGCTCGTGCCAGGCTGGATCGTGTTTCAGCGTTGCCGCCGCGCTATCCGCGCGCGATGGAGCAGGACATGCGAGCGCGGCGTGACGAAGCGGTGAAACACGAATGAGGCTGCAATTCGCCCTGGATCTGGCGCAGGAGGCCGGGGCGCTCGCGCGTCGGATGCGCGCCGATCTCGGCGCCATCACCACCAAGGACCCGATCGATTTCTGCACCGAGGCGGACCGCGCGGTCGAAGCCCTGGTTCGTCGCCGGGTACACGACCGGTTCGGCGAGGCGGTTCTGGGAGAAGAAGAGGGGGGCGAACCGGCCGGTCGGCTCTGGGTCATCGATCCGATCGACGGCACCAGCAACTACATCCAGGGATCGCCGCGCTGGTGCGTCTCGCTCGCCTATGTCGCGGATAACCAGGTGGAGCTTGGGGTGATCTTCGCGCCGGCCGAGGACCGCCTGTTTCACGCCGAGCGGGGCGGCGGCGCGTTCCTGAACGACATGCCGACGCGCGTCAGCGGTCTGCGCACGGCGCGGCGCCCATCGTCGAGGCGGGCTGGTCCAGCCGCCGCTCCATCGCGCTGTACGGCGCGCTGGTGCAGCGGCTGATCGCCGACAACATGGAGTTTCGTCGGCTCGGATCGGGCGCGCTGGGCATGGCCGACGTAGCATCCGGTATCAACGACGCGCTACCTGGAGTTGCACATCAACGCCTGGGACGTGCTGGCTGGCATTGTGATCGTGCGCGAGGCGGGCGGCTGGACCAATGATTATCTTGCGAATGACGGGCTGCGCGTCGGCAACCCGATCATCGCCTGTACGCCGGAAATCGCCGGCCGGCTTCGCGCCATCATGAAGGACGTTTCGGCGAACGCGCAGTCCTAAATCTCCCGCAGCAGCGAGATGCAGCGCCCAAGCGCCTGCGCCGCATCCGGCGCCTCATGCACCGAAGCAGCGAACGGCTCCAGCGACACCGCACCGACATATCCACCGTCGCGCAGCCGCCGCACCTGCGCCAGCGTGTCCAGCCGGTCCTGATCCGTCACCAGCACCCGGTGCTCGTCGCGGATCGCGCTCAGCGGCAGCGCGTGGTCGGTCACGCCGGAGACATGGACCAGGCCCGTGCGCGCGGGAAACATCTCCGTCTCGCCGGACAGCGCATGATGGAACGTATCGTGCAGCAGCGCGAACGCCGACCCGGTGGCGGTCTCGTCGATCGCCGTAACGGCGGCGCGCTTGGTGCGCAGCGCGCATTCGGCAAATCCCAGCGGCTCCACCAGCCCGCGCACGTGATGCCGGTCCAGGATCGGCGCGAGGCTGCGCAGCGCACGGCGCAAATCCTCGGCGCGACGCGCGGGCGGGCGGGCATCGGCCCGATCATTCACCGGGCACAGCACCAGATCGGCGCCGCAGGCACCGGCATAGGCTGCAAGCCCCTCGGCCTCCGCGGCACGCGTCTCGGTCCAGTCATCGAAGCGTTGCAGCGCGTTCAGCGCCAGCACGCGCACCCCGGCACTATCGGCCGCCGCGCACACCACCGCCGCCGGCGTGCCGTCAGCGATCTCGATCCCCGGCAGGTCGTTGCGAATTTCTACATCGCTCACGCCGAGCTCCCGCGCCGCCCGCGCGAATGCCGCGAACCGCGCCCGCGGCATGACCATGTGATTGAGCGCAAAGCGGGTCACTGCGCGGCCGCCAAGATGCGTTCGGCAAGTTTCAGATGCGGCCGGTCGATCATCTTGCCCTCCAGTGCAAACACCCCGGCATCGGGATTCGCCGCGAACCCATCCCGCACCCGCTCCGCCCATCGCACCTGCTCTTCACCCGGCGTGAAGGCGGCGTTGACGATGTCGATCTGGCCGGGATGGATCAGGACCTTGCCGGCGAAACCATCGGCCGCTGCGGCCTCCGCTTCCCGGCGCAGCCCGTCCGGATCACGCGGATCGGGCCAGGGCGTATCCAGCGCCGGCACGCCGATCGCCCCGGCAACCGTGATCATGCGTGCCCGTGCCGCCGCGGCCGGAGCATTGAACGATCCATCCGGGCGGCGTGGAACGATGCCGAGATCGGCCGACAGGTCCTCGGCACCGAACACCATCGCAATCAGGCGCGGTGCCCCGGCGCGGTAGGTTTCCAGTCCGGCCAACGGACGCCGCGGTTTCGGTAACTATCGCAACCACCCTGATCGCGCCCACCGCCTGGCCGCACGCCGTCTCCAGCGCCTCCAGGTGATGATCCAGCGCCACCAGATCACCCAGCCCGGCGCATTTGGGCAGCATCAGCGCCGCCGGCGCGGCCGGCACCACGGCCGCGAGATCACCCAGATACCACGGCGTGCCCGGCGGATTGACCCGCACGATCACGCTGGCCCGGCGGGGACTGGCGCCCAGTCCCCGCAGTGTCTGCACCACGGTGGCACGGGCGGCGATCTTGCCGGGTGCGGCGACCGAATCCTCGAGATCGAGCACCACCGCATCAGCCGCCGAACTCAGCGCCTTGGCGGATTTGCGCGCGGAATTGCCGGGCGCGAAGAGCGGGCTTCTCAGTCGCATGGAAGATCGTGCCGGATGGTCCACAAAGATGGAACAATCTTGCGCCGTGGCCCACGATATGCAAATCACCGCGGAACAGGGAATCCGCTTCCGGATAATCGAAGGGGGAGAATGTTCAGCGCCGAGGACTTCCGGGAGTGAGCGGTGCCATCCTGGAAACCGAAGGACTGACGCGGGAATTCAGCGGCTTCGTCGCCGTCGACTCGGTCTCGCTCGCGGTCCGCGAAGGCACGATCCATGCGCTGATCGGCCCGAACGGAGCAGGAAAGACGACCTGCTTCAATCTGCTGACCAAGTTTCTGCAGCCGACAAGGGGCCGGATCGCCTTCAAGGGGCGCGACATCACCCGCCTGAAGCCAGCGCAGGTCGCGCGCCTGGGCCTGGGGCGCAGCTTTCAGATCTCGGCGGTGTTTCCACGGCTGACCGCACTTGAAAACGTGCGCCTCGCCTTGCAGCGCGCCCGCGGCAGCTCCTTCGACTTCTGGCGAGCGGAGACCGCGTTGCGGGCGTTCGATGACCGCGCCCGCGCGCTGCTCGCCGATGTCGGGCTGACCGGTTTCGCCGACGCGACGGCCGGGCAGTTGGCCTACGGCCAGAAGCGGGCGCTGGAGATCGCCACCACCCTCGCGCTCGACCCCGAAATGATGCTGCTGGACGAGCCGACCGCCGGCATGACCCACGCCGACGTGGACCGCATCGTCGAGCTGATCCGCACCATCCGGGCCGGCCGCACCATCCTGATGGTCGAACACAACCTGTCGGTGGTGCAGGGCCTGTGCGACACCATCACCGTGCTGACGCGCGGGCGCGTGCTGGCGGAAGGGGATTACGCCTCGGTCTCGCGCAATCCCGAGGTGATCGCCGCCTATCTGGGAACCGACGCGCCGGCGATGGAACATGCTTGAAATCGCCGATCTGAACGCCTGGTACGGCGAAAGCCACGTGCTGCACGGCGTTCGCTTCGAAGTGCGCGAAGGGCGAGGTCGTGACGCTGCTCGGCCGCAACGGCGCGGGCAAGACCACCACGATGAAATCCATCATGGGCCTGGTGCCGCGGCGCGAAGGCAGCATCCGGTTTCGTGGACGGGAACTGGCGCAGGCTGCACCGGAAGCGATCGCACGATCGGGCATTGCGCTGTGCCCCGAGGAACGCGGCATCTTCGGCTCACTCAGCGTGACCGAGAATTTGTTGCTGCCGCCGGTGATCGCGCCCGGCGGGTTGAGCGTCGATGAAATCTACACCCTGTTCCCCAACCTGAAGGAACGGGCGCGCACCGCGCAGGGCACCAAGCTGTCGGGCGGCGAGCAGCAGATGCTGGCGATCGCGCGCATCCTGCGCACCGGTGCGAAAATGCTGCTGCTGGATGAACCGACCGAAGGTCTGGCGCCCGGTCATCGTCCAGCAGATCGGCCGCACCATCCACGCCATCAAGGAACGCGGCTTCACCGTGCTGCTGGTGGAGCAGAACTTCCGCTTCGCCTCCACCGTGGCGGACCGCCACTACGTGATCGAGCATGGCCGGGTGGTGGATATGATTCCCAACCACATGCTGGAAGCCAGCATGGACAAGCTGCACGAATATCTGGGCGTCTGAGGTCGCATGTTCACCATCTTCGGCATTCCAAGTCCGCTGCTGTTTGGCCAGCTTCTGCTGGGTCTGATCAACGGCGCGTTCTACGCCATGCTGTCGCTCGGCCTGGCCGTCATCTTCGGCATGCTGAACATCATCAACTTCGCGCATGGCGCGCTGTTCATGATGGGCGCCTTCGCCGCCTGGATGCTGCTGAACTATGCCGGCATTCCCTATTTCGCCGCGCTGATCGTGGCGCCGATCATCGTCGGTGCGTTCGGCATCGTGCTTGAACGCACCATGCTCCGCCGGCTCTACAACCTCGATCACCTGTACGGGCTGCTGCTGACCTTCGGGCTTGCGCTGGTGATCGAGGGGTTGTTTCGCAACTACTACGGCAGCTCCGGCATGCCGTACCAGATCCCGCAGGTGCTGCAGGGTGCGACCAATCTCGGCTTCATGTTCCTGCCGAACTACCGCGGCTGGGTGGTGATCTTCGCCCTGGTGGTGTGCCTGACCACATGGGCGGTGATCGAAAAGACGTCTCTGGGAGCGCGGCTGCGCGCAGCGACGGAAAATCCCAACCTGGTGCGCGCCTTCGGCGTGAATGTCTCGCGCCTCGTCACGCTCACCTTCGCCGGCGGCGCCGCGCTCGCCGCACTCGCCGGCGTGCTGGCCGCGCCGATCTACTCGGTGAACCCCAACATGGGCGACAACTTCATCAACACGGTGTTCGCCATCGTGGTGATCGGCGGCATGGGTTCGATCCTGGGATCGATCATCACCGGCTTCGCCATGGGCGTGGTGGAGGGCCTGACCAAGGTGTTCTACCCGCAGGCCTCGGCGACCGTGGTGTTCCTGGTGATGGTGATCGTGCTGCTGTTCCTGCCGCGCGGCCTGTTCGGGAAGACCGTCTGATGTCATCGACCACCACCACCGCCGAAGAAGCTGCCGGCCTGGCGCGCAACCGCACCAGCGTCTTCGGCTTCACCCGCGCCCAGGGCGTGGCCTTCCTCATCCTGCTCGTGTTGATCGTGGTGCTGCCCCACGTGCTGTATCCGATCTTTCTCATGCGGGTGTTGACCACCGCACTGTTTGCCTGCGCCTTCAACCTGATGATCGGCTATGTCGGGCTGCTGTCGTTCGGGCACGCGGCGTTCTATGGCATGGGCGCCTATATCTGTGCCTGGACGCTGAAATTCTGGCACGTCGATGCGGTGGTCGCGATAGCGCTGGGCGGCGCCATGGGCGGCGTGCTGGGTCTGTGCCTCGGCTATCTGGCGATCCGCCGGTCCGGCATCTACTTCGCCATGATCACGCTGGCGCTGGCGCAGATGGTCTATTTCTTCTGCCTCGAAGCACCGTTCACCGGCGGGGAGGACGGTATCCAGCAGGTGCCCCGCGGCACCGCGTTCGGACTGTTCTCCCTCAACAGCGATATGCACATGTATTGGCTGACCGCGGGCATCTTTCTGGCCGGCTTTCTGCTCATCCACCGGGTGATCCACTCACCCTTCGGCCAGGTCCTGAAAGCGATCCGGGAGAACGAGCCGCGCGCCACATCGCTCGGTTACCGCACAAATGATTACAAGCTGATCGCGTTCATCCTCTCCACCGCGCTGTCCGGCGTGGCTGGGGCAACCAGCGCGGTGGTGTTCGGCATCGCCACCCTGGACGGCGTGCATTATTCGCGTTCGGGCGAGGTGGTGCTGACAACCCTGTTGGGGGGCTTGGGCACGATCTTCGGCCCGGTGGTGGGCGCGGCGCTGACCACGGGGATGGAAAACTACCTCGCGCAGTTCGGCGACTGGGTGACGGTGACGCAGGGCGCCATCTTCGTGGTTTGCGTATTGGCATTCCGGCGCGGGATCGTCGGCGAAATCGCCCACCTGCTCCGCCTGTCGCTTTAACAGGAGTCAAATCACCCAGATCGGTGCGTTCGTAACAATTAACGCGCGGTTCATGCGCTTGTTCACCCGAACGTGCAAATCAGCGTCACGGCGTGGCTGTTCCGGAGTCTTCATCCGGGCACCGAACATTGTAGAATCAGGAACCGATCGGGCGGTTGCGCCTGAGACTGCGACGCGGTGCACCCCGATCCGACCGTACAGGAGGGGCTGCATGATCACTCGCCGCGAAACCGGAAAATTGCTCGCATCCACGGCTGCCCTGGCTGCCGCGTCCAGATTTCGCCCGGCCTTCGCCGATCAGACGGTGAAGGTCGGCATCGACCTGTCGCTGACCGGAGCCGACGCCGAAAGCGCCCAGCGGATCCTCTACGGCGCGCAGTTGGCCTTCGACGAGGCGAACGCGAAGCACGCGATCCCGGGATACACCATCAAGGCTGTCGTTTATGATGACGGGACTGCAACCGCGGGGCAGTACGACCCGGCGCAGGCTGCGACCAATGCGCGACGGATGATCAGCGAGGGCGCGGTGGCCGCGGTGGGGCCGATGATGAGCGGTGCGGGCAAGGCGATGGCGCCGATTCTGAGCCAGGGGGACCTGGCGACGATCACGCCATCTTCGACCAATCCCGACATCACCAACCCGAAGTTCGCCGACGAATACGACCCCAGCGGCAAGGCGATCTACTTCCGCACGGTGACCACGGACGCCTACCAGGGACCGGAGTTGGCAAATTACTTTGCGCAGAAACTCGGGGTGAAGACGGTCTATGTGCTGGACGATAGCGGCGCCTATGGCGTGGGGCTGGCCGACGCGTTTCAGGAGCAGGCGCCGAAAGTCGGCATGAAGGTGATGGGGCGGGACCGGCTCGATCCCAAGGCGGCCGACTACACGCCGGTGCTCACGAAGATGAAGTCGCTGAACCCTGACGCGCTGTATTACGGCGGCGTGGGCCAGGCCGGGGTGAAGCTGGCCAAGCAGTCGTATGACATTGTGCCGAAGGCCATCAAAGGCGGCGGAGATGGGATGTATTCCATCGAGATGCTGAAAGCAGCGGGATTTCCCGCCGCGGAGGGCTGGTACGCGACCATTGCCGCGCCGCACACGCTGGCCAATCCCGACGTAGCCGCCTGGATCAAGAAATACAACGACACATTCCACACGCAGCCGGATGATTATGCCATTACCGCATACGATGCGGCGCTGGTCATCGCGGATTCGATCAAGCGCGTGGTTGCAGCGAACAAGCCGGTGACCGCGGCGAATGTGCGCGACGCGATCCAGACCGCGCACGTAAAGACGCTGCAGGGGGAGGTTTCGTTCGACAAATACGGGGACCTGATGGACCGGACGATCAGCATCTTCCAGATCCGCGAGGACAAGAAATACCCGCTGGATGACATTATCCACCAGTACCAGTATGTCGGGATTGCGCCGCAGGTGTAGCGGCTGACGGTGGGGCCGCCGGGTCAGCTCACGAGTCCCGCGATAGCCTGGGGCAAGTGCGACACGGCGGCGTCCACCACGAAGCCGAGTGCGAATGCCTCCACATAGTCGTAGCCGCGCGCGCCAAAGACGGTGGTGCGGCTGTGGTAGCGCCAGTAATAGACGGTCATCGCGATCAGCAGCGCCAGCGCGAAGCGCAGGTTGAGAAACTCATCGGCGACGATGCGCGCCCCGGTGATCGGCGAGGGCAGGACAAGCACGGTGGTGTTGCCCTGGCCGAGCAGCGTGCCCGTCGCTTCGCCCGGTTTCGGGTCTTCCGTTGCGGTCGCGCTGACCTGCGCGGTCGTCGGCGCGCTGTATTCATGGACGATCGGGCGGCCCCGGCGCACCGCTTCCGCATCGGCGCTGAACGCCGCCGAGCCGTCGCCGTAATCCACGCGAATGGTGGTGGAACTGCCCCATACCGGATCGGCGCCGGTGAGATCGAAAATCAGATCGCGGCCGACCACACGCTCATTCACCGGGGTGCGCGGCTGAATCACCAGGGCGCGGGGACGCGTCATGTTGGCGCCGGTCATCGCGACCGCCGAGGCGACGCCGGATTCCTGTGCCAGTCGCAGGCGGGTAGCGGCGGGCAGCGCGACATCGATCAAGCCTGCTGTGAACAGATCGCCGGACAGTGCGACGGCGTGTCTGCCGATTTCGATCAGCGGTCCCATGCAACCGGACGACACTGTCTCGGCATCGGGGCCGTGGCGCAGGAGATCGAGCCTGATCTGATCGAGGCTGCGATCCCAGGCGATAAGCTGCGGGCTGGCAGGCAACTCGCGCAGGGTGGCCTCGATCCGTGCGGCGTCGCGCTGGAGGTCGGCGAAGTATTCGAGGCAGCGCGGGTGATCGATCTGGTCCAGCGCCTGATCCACCAGTTTGCCGTTCCACTTCGTCCAGTTGTCGATGAACGCGCGATAGCCCGCCGATGCGTCCATCAGCTTGCCGGCTTCCAGCAGCATCTGCATCGAATCCAACTGGTGCTGCATGGTCTCGCGCATCGGTGCGTCGGTCACGCTGGCGACGTGTGTGCGCCAGAGCGCAAGAATCCGCGTAAGCCCGGCCTGCTTGGTGGCCAGCGTGTGGGGCGGAGGCTCCGCCTGCAGCTTCGCCATCAGATCGGTGACGTCGGCGTAGTCGGTCTGCGTGTTGGCCGCGGCGATCGCCTGATCGACCTTGATCTTGGCGACGTTCGCGGAGCCGCGGACCTGTGCGGTCCAGGCCGCGTCGATCAGGCGGTTCGCATCACGAAAGTCCTCGTAGCTGGCGGTGCCGGCAAGCTTCGCTTCCGCCTGGTCGAGATTGGCCAGGATCGCCGCGCGGTCGTCCGCAAGCAAGTCGTCTTTCGCGACACGCGCGCGGAGCACGCGATCGGTGTTCAGCATCCACCCCGCCTGGATCAGCGCGGTGCGATACAGCGTGAGCGCGCGCTGCAAGAACAGGGCGGAGCGCTGCAGCCAGACCCGGGTATTGAGCGCGAGGTCGCGCGCGGCGTCACCTTCGCCGGCCGTCTTCTCCAATTCCATGCGGCCGAACTCCGTGGACATTTCGGCGACAACCAGGGCGGCCGGATCGCGCAGCGCGCGATTGCGGAAATTGGACAGAAAGGCGTCGAGCCTCGCTTCGAAGCCTTGCTGGTTCGGCGCGGGCGGGGTCTGCGGAAAGGCGGCGATCTGCTGCAGCGTAGTCTGCAGCGCGGTCCAGTCCCGCCGCACATCCTCGATCTCGGCGGCGCCGCGCGGCAGTCCGGCGAGATCGGCCCGCAGCCTGGCCGCCGTCCTGGTCGCTTCATCGAGGTAGGGCTGCGCTTCGGCGGCGCGGTGATCCACCACCGAGGGCTGGCGCCGCCGGCTCAGGATACCGATGGCGCGATCGAAATCGTGGTCCATGAGCGCGACGTCCGGCGCGCGGCTCTGCGGCGCGGGATTTGCCTCCAGCGTGGTGTGGATGTCCTGCCGGGCCTGCAGTGCGTCGTGCAGCCGGGTGCGGATGTCGCCTTCGCCCTGCAGCAGGTTGACGGTGCCGAGCAGGACGAGGCCGAACAGCATGCAGAGAATGCCCCAGCCGGAGGCGGCGGGGATTTCCAGCGCAACGGGAATGGTGGTGGTTTCACCCGATCCGGCGAGCAGCCGGATTGCGGTGGTGTATGTGCCGGCGCGGGCCGGGATGGCGCCGGTGAGGGCGAGTTGGGTGCTCTCGCCAGGATCGAGCGGCTCGCTGCGTTCGGCCTCGAGCGTGAGCGCGCCGGGCGCGAGGGTGCCGTTCGCGCATCGCAGGGGATCGACCGTGTGATGCAGGAGCGCCAGTGGCTGGGCGGCGGTGTTGGTGACGGGGAAACGCGCGGGCGCCAGATGCATCAGGCCGGCGCGGCGCGCGAAGGGACCGCGCCAGGAGCGTTGCCGCAGGGTGAGGCTGTCCGGTCCGGCGAATGCCGGGTGCCGAGGTTCAGGTTGTTTGGTGTCCGACGTTTTGTTCCTCGCGGGCGATCAATTCGGCGAACTCGCCGAGCCAGGGTTCATAGCGTTTCCAACGGGCGACAGAGGAGGTGTAAACCGGCTGGCGGACCTGCCACATGCTCGCGGTCTTCACGATGCGCTGGTTCAGTTCCGGTGCAAGGCAGGCATCGTCCCAGGAAAGACCGCAGAAGTTGATCAGCCGGCGCGTTTCCGATTCACGGTTGGCGATCAGTTCTTCGTACGTCACTTCGGTGAAACGGTCTGCCGGCAGCACGTGGCGCCAGTGGTCCATCAGGCGCTCGTATTGACGGTAATAAAATACGAGGTCCGAGCGCGTGGCGAAGAAACCGCGGCGTACCTGGAAATTGGTCGAATAGATCGAAATGCACGTGTCGATCGGGTGACGCCGGCAATGAACGATACGGGCCTTCGGCAGTGCCGCGGTGATCACGCCGAGCCATAAAAAATTGAACGGCATCTTGTCGGTGACGCGCAGTGCGTCCTTCGAGTAACTGCGCAGGAGAGCACTGTAATCTGCGGCCAAGGAAGCGCGCGCCTCTCTGGACACTGCGGCGGGGCCCTCGCGGTCGCTGGCAGCAGCGTGGTCCATCCAAAACGTAAGCTCGCCGGCCCCGGTCACCTGGGGATGGCTCGACAGGATGGATTCCACGAGTGTCGTGCCGGACCGTGGCATGCCGAGCACCAGAACGGGGGTCTCGTCAGGACATCCGTCCTCGGCGCGGAGGCGAAGGTCGTCCACGCCACACTGCGAGATGATGCGATCCACCTGCTGCTGCATGTTGCGGCGGTCGAATTTCGCGAAGGTGCGCCGGATCTCATTCGCGGCGTCAAAATAGCGCATCGCGCCCTCGTAATCGCCGAGATCGTTGCTGCTCTTGCCCAGCGCAAAGAACAGCTCCATGCGTGATACGTCCGTCAGCCCGGGGGCGCGCGATAGTTCTTCCATCCGCGAAAGAAGAGCCCGGTCCTTTTCGGTGATGCGCCGAAGCTGGACCAGGGAGACCAGGGGCAGGATCTGGTGTCGCGCGGCGATCGGAATGGCTTTCTCGTACTGGGCGGCGGCGCCCTCCAGATCGCCCGCGAAGGTCAGGACGCTGCCGAGCGTCGTGATCAATTCGAGATCGTTCGGGTAGCGAGCAAGGCCCTGGCGCAAGCATTCGGCCGCCGCCGCGTGGTTTTCCTCCAGTGCGAGAAGACGGGCCTCACACACCACGCCGAGGGGCGTGCGGCGTCCAGCAGCATGGCCGTTGCGAAAAGCCGCTTTGGCTTCGTCGTGGCGTGCGGCCAGTTGGAGCAGGCAGCCCATTCGGTTGTGAGCGTCGGTCAGTTTGGGACTGATCGAGACAGCACGGCGATAGGCTGCAATCGCGGGCTGTTCCTGTCCCAAAGCCTGAAGGGCGAAACCGAGCTGATAATAGGCTTCGGCAAAGTTCGGCTTAAGGGCCGCGGCTTGCTGGAGAGGCACAACCGCTTCAGCGAACCGGCCGAGCCGGACCAGGCTCAGACCGAAATCGTGGTGCAACAACGCGTTTTCCGGGGCGAGCGCGATCGCCTCACGAAACGCCGGCAGCGCCTCGGCAAGCTTGCCTGCTCGGCGCAGGGCGAGTGCACGCTGAACGGTCTGATGGGCATGCGCACGGGCAGCAGGGTCTGCGCCTTGGCGAATAGTTTGTTGGGAAGTCAGGGCCTGACGGATTTGCCCGCCGAGCGGGGTGAAGACGTCAACCAGTGTCCTGGGAGGATCGCAGCAGAGATGCCGCGGACGTCCGCTGCCGCAGTGGCAAGGCTGGTTGCGGGCTACGCCAGGGCCGTGGCGGGGCAGGGATGGGAGATCGCTCACGGCAGGACCATAGCAGAGCTTCTAACAAAAAGGGGCGGCGCCGATGCGCCGCCCCACTTTGCGGTCGAAAGCCGGATCAGGCTTTGCGGCGCGCGCGCACAAGACCCAGCCCGAGCAGGCCGGTGCCAAGCAGCGCCAGCGAGTACCGGCTCGGGCACAGTCGGGGAGGACGAGCCAAGGGTGATGTTGTCGAACCCGATGAAGTTGGCCGATCCCGAGAACACCACGGATTCGGCGGTCCCAAGGAACCCGACGCCAATGGGCACAAAGACATTGTACGGATCGGGTGTCGATGGCAGGGTGAGGGTGGCGAGCAATGTGCCCGAACCACTGAGCCCGCTATAGACGCTGACCGATCCGGTGAAGCCAACCTGGTCCGCGTAGAAGAAGGAGAAGCCGGTGCTGAAGCCGGCGGCCACGTTCATGACGTCACCAGGGCCGGAGAGGAAGAAGGCGATCGTGTGTCCGGACGGTGCGTTGGTGAAGTTACCCGAGCCCCCTGCCGCGGCGCTGATGATCGCCAGGGAGTTCGAGCTGAAGGTGATCCCATAGTTCGGCCCGGGGCCGGAGCCCGACCCGCCGAAGCCGCCATTGTAGTAGTTGTTGATAGGCTCACCGTTGGCCAATCCTTCAAACGTCAGCGTGATGACGCTGGCGCTTGCCTGCTGCGCCACGACCGAGAGCGCAGCAAATGCCGCCCCCGCCAGTAGCGCCCCTCTAAAGCTTGCTTTCACGATAACTGTATCCTTCCTGTATCCATTCATTTTCGCCGCGATCTGGGCGCCGGCATGGGAAGCCAGGTAGTGAAGATGAACTAAAGCTTGAAATTAAGCAATCCATAATCGGTGTGGAACCTTCCACCTGCGCGCCGTCACCCCTCGAACGGATCACGAACAAGGATGGTGTCGTCGCGTTCCGGGCTGGTGGACAGCAAGGTCACGGGGGCTTCCACCAGCTCCTCGATACGGCGGACGTATTTCACCGCCTGCGCCGGCAGGTCGGCCCAGGAGCGAGCGCCACGGGTCGAGCCGCTCCAGCCCTCCATCGTTTCGTAGTCCGGTTCCACCGCGGCCTGGGCTTTGGGGGAGGCAGGAAGATGACGCAGGTATTCCCCGGCCAGCCGGTAGCCGGTGCCGATCTTCAGCTCGTCCAACCCGTCCAGCACGTCCAGCTTGGTCAGCGCGATGCCCTGGATGCCGCCGACCTTCACCGCCTGGCGCACCAGCGCGGCGTCGAACCAGCCGCAGCGCCGGCGGCGGCCGGTGACTGTGCCGAACTCGTTGCCGCGGTCGCCCAGGCGCTGGCCGATGGCGTCGGTCAGCTCGGTGGGGAAGGGGCCTGAACCGACCCGCGTGGTGTAAGCCTTGGCGATGCCCAGCACGAAGCCCACGGCATTGGGGCCAAGCCCGGAGCCGCTCGCGGCCGTCGCGGCCACGGTGTTGCTGCTGGTGACGAAGGGGTAGGTGCCGTGATCGACATCGAGCATCACGGCCTGGGCGCCTTCGAACAGGATGCGGGTGCCGGCTCGGCGGGCCTGATCCAGGCGTTCCCAGACAGGCTCGGCGAACGGAAGCAGCCGGGGGGCGATGTCGAGCAGCGCATCCGCCAGCGCGGACTTTTCGAATGTGGGCGCGCCGAGGCCGGCGAGCAGCGTGTTGTGGTGGAGCAGCAGCTCGTCGAGCTTGGCGTCGATGGTGTCGGGCTCGGCGAGGTCGGCGACGCGGATGGCGCGGCGGGCGATCTTGTCCTCGTAAGCCGGTCCGATGCCGCGGCCCGTGGTGCCGATTTTGCGGTCGCCGCGCGCGGCCTCACGGGCACGATCCAGCGCGGCATGAAGCGGCAGGATGAGCGGCGCGTTGTCGGCGATCCGCAGGGTGCGCGGCGTGACCGCGAGGCCCTGGGCGCGCACACGCTCGATCTCGGCGAACAGGGCGGCGGGATCGATCACCACACCGTTGCCGATGATGCCGAGCTTGCCGCGCACCAGGCCGGAGGGCAGGAGCGAGAGCTTGTAGGTTTCATTGCCGACCACCAGCGTGTGGCCGGCGTTGTGGCCGCCCTGGAATCGCACGACGATTTCGGCCCGGCTGGCGAGCCAATCGACCACCTTGCCTTTGCCTTCGTCGCCCCACTGGGCGCCGATCACGGCGACGTTGGCCATCAGGCTTCTCCGGGTTCCAGGGGCAGGAGGGTGCCGTCGCGAAGAATGTGCGAGCAGCCGAGGCGCCCCGCTTCGGCCTGATCATTCGTGCCGTTCAGCGCGGCGATGGTGGCGTAGCCTTGGGCACGAAGCCGAGCCGACTGTTCCGGATCCGTGCCGAGCGGGAGATAGATGCGAGGCCGGGGCGGGCGCGGCGGCGCGGCGCGCAGGATGGCATCCGGATAGAGCGTGAGGCCCGTGGCCGGCTCGTCGCCGCATAGGTAGCGGCCGCCGCGGCCGAGTTCCTCGTGCCGGTTGGGCGCGAAGATCGTGACCGCGACCCCGGTATGATACCGCAGGCCGCGGAACTCCACCGGATCGACCGTCAGGCGGAGGCCCGGGGCACGGGCGCGGATGGCGGCCGCCGTCTCCGCCAATCGATCAGCGAGCGCGCGGGCCGTGTCGCCCATCTGTGCGGCGGCGAGGGCGGCGAGGGCACGGTCGGCCGGTCCGGCGGCGAGGAGCAGGTCGGTCAGCACGGCCGCGAGGGGGCCGCCGTGGCGGGCGACGGCGGCTGCGTCCTTGCGATCCAGCGCGCGGAGCAACGCGCCGCGCGCGGGTTCGGCGATGCCCGCCTGATCCAGCATCGCCCGGGTGAGGGTGGGAAGTGTGAGATCGAAGCTGAAGCGCGGGAGGCCGGCGGCGTGCAGCGCCTCGGCCCCGACCAGCACGATCTCGGCGTCGGCGGCGACGGAATCGCTGCCGATCAGCTCGATGCCGGCCTGGGCGAGCTGGCGGTCGGGCGCGAGCTGGTTGCCGCGCACGCGCAGGCACTGGCCGGCGTAGGACAGGCGGAGGGGGCGGGGGGCGTTGACCAGGCGGGTTGTTGCGATGCGTGCAACCTGGGGTGTGGTATCGGCGCGCAGGCCCATCATGCGCTGGCTGTCGGGGTCCATCAGCCGGAAGGTCTGTTCCGCCACGGCGGCGCCGGAACCGGCAAAAAGGCTATCCTCGAATTCGAGGAGCGGCGGTTTAACCCGTTCGTAGCCGTGGCCGGCGAACACGGCCATGAGGGCTTCCACGGCCGCTGCCTCGGTCTCGGCCGCGGGCGGCAGAAGGTCGCGCAGGCCAGCCGGCAGCAGGGCCGGGTGTGAGGGGCATTCGTCGGACATCGCGGGGTGAGGTATACCCAGGTTCCGTAGGAATTTGGATATCTCGCGCGCAGGGTTGGCGTGGCGGCTGCGCGCGAAACAAGACTTAACCCAACTTCCTTTGGAAGTTGAGTATATCAGGGATCGGTGGCGGACAAACCGGGGGGTTTTCCGGTCTGCTGTTCATCCGCATATCATCCGGTATCGGGAAGGAGGACGACGATGGCAATTCAGCTAGGGCAGGTGGCGCCCGATTTCGAACAGGACAGCACGGAGGGGCGGATCAGCTTACACAAATGGCTGGGCAATTCCTGGGGCGTGCTGTTCAGCCATCCGAAGGATTACACGCCGGTCTGCACCACGGAGCTTGCCGAGGTGGCGCGGTTGAAGCCGGAATGGGACAAGCGGCATGTCAAGCCGATCGGGCTTTCGGTTGATCCCACGACCAGCCACAAGGGCTGGGAGAAGGACATCGAGGAAACTCAGGGACAGGCGTTGAACTTCCCGGTGTTGGCCGATCCGGACCGCAAAGTCTCCGACCTGTACGGAATGGTGCATCCCGAGGCGGATCCCTCGATCACGGTGCGCAGCGTGTTCGTGATCGACCCGAACAAGAAGGTGCGGCTGATTTTGACCTACCCGCCGAGCACCGGGCGGAATTTCCAGGAGATTCTGCGGTCAATCGACAGCCTGCAACTGACCGATGCGCACAAGGTGGCAACACCGGTGAACTGGACCGACGGTCAGCCGGTGATCATCTCGCCGAGCGTTTCCAATGAGGAAGCGAAGCAGCGCTTCCCGCAGGGTTGGAAGGAATTGAAGCCGTATCTGCGGATGGTGGAGCAGCCGCCGATCCGGAGGTAGTTCCGACGCGAAGTTCCGATGGGCCACGGGGTGTCTTGCTCCCTCCGTCCGGGGATCAAGTGCTCCGACGGCTCACCGATTTAGGCCACCGACGTGAGATCAAATCATCGGCAGCAGAGTTACGGAGAACGTTCGCGATACCGCTCCAACATGGCGCTGCCGATCTCCGCGGAAGTCGGCCAGTGGCCGTGCCGCGCGCCGGCATGGATGGCATCAGCGTCAAGGCGATCGGGATCGGGCTGAACGGGCAGTCCCTCTTTCAGAAACAACATGCCGATCTTGTCCGTCGGCATCCGCCTTACGAACCCATCAGCGGCGTCAAGCGCCTCGCGCAGACGGCGCACGACCCGGC
>CAVSUZ010000018.1:0-74441 GCA_963731335.1 uncultured Pseudomonadota bacterium
CACTGAACATTGTGCTCCGGTCCGCGGTCTCGCGGTCAAGCCCTGCGCCTTCGGCGCACCGCGTTGCGGCTCCGGGGCTGACGCGAGACCGCGGCCGAAGAGGCGGTTTTGGTGCCGTGGACGGGTTGCTCTGTCGGCGGAAGGGTTTCGCCGGAGACCTGGCTGACACCGCAAGATGCATGGATCAACCGCGAGGAGGGCGGCCCATGCCGTGGCAGGAGGTGTCGGTGGTGGATCAACGGCGCGAGTTCGTGCGGCTGGCGGAGCAGGAAGGGGTGAACCGGCGGAAACTGTGCCGCCGGTTCGGGATCAGCGCACAGACCGGCTACAAATGGCGGGCGCGATCGGCCGGCGGCGATGCCGCCTCGGTGGATCGCTCGCGTGCGCCGCAGCACAGTCCGCGTCGCACAGCGGCGGAGCTGGAAGCCGAGGTGCTGGCGGTGCGCGATGCGCATCCGGCCTGGGGTGCGCGCAAGATGGGCATTGCCTGAAGCGAGGGGCATTGTGCCGCCGGCGGCCGCGACGGTGCACGCGATCCTGCGTCGGCATGGCCGCATTGTGGCTGCGGCTGGTGGTTCGCCAGCGGCGCAGCGGTTCGAGATGGATGCGCCGATTCTGCTGTGGCAGATGGACTTCAAGGGCTGGGTGACGCCGGCCGACGGGACGCGGTGTCACGCTTTGACCGTGGTGGACTATCATTCGCGCTATCTGCTGTGCCTGACAGCGTGTGCTGACGAACGGTCCTCACGGTCCGGCAGCATCTGGAAGTGACGTTCCGCCGCTATGGCCTGCCTGAGGCGATCTTCGTCGACAATGGTTCGCCATGGGGTGACAGCGCTGGACAGCGCCGGACGCGGTTCGGGGTATGGCTGCTGAAGCTTGGCGTTGGTTTTCTGCACAGCCGCCCGTATCATCCGCAGAGCCGCGGCAAGAACGAGCGCCTGCACCGCACGCTGAATGCTGAGGTGTATGAGTTGTGTCGCTTCCGCGACCTGGCTGATGCGCAACGGGCGTTCGATCGTGGCGCGACTTCTACAATCTGATGGCCGCACGAGGCGTTGGGGCAGGCGGTGCCAGCCAGCCGCTATCGGCCGAGTGCGCGGCGGTGCCGGAGCGACCGGCGGAGCTTCGGTATGAGGCGGGAGAGATCGTCCGCAAGGTCGGCAGCACGCGCGCCGCCATCAGCTTCAAGGGCCGGCTGTGGCCGGTCGGTCAGGCGTTGTTCGGTGAGCGACTGGCGATCCGGCCGCGTGGCGAGGCAGGCCGCTACGGCATCTTCCTTGGGGGTCACCAGATTGCCGTGATCGACTTGACCCAGGCGAGATCTGTCAGCCATGTCTCGGACAGGTGTCCACCATGTCCCCGGACTGAACACCCGCATCGACCGGCGGGTCGCTGGCAACGCGCTCGAAGTCGGCGGCCGTATAGCGAGCCAGACGGCGCACCTCGTTGATGAGTCCTTCGGGCGTGAAGCCCAGCGAGCGGCCGACGGCGGCCCATGCCACTGCGCCCAGGGGCAGGATATGGTCGTGAATATCGACCAAAATCGACGATGTCACGCGGCTCGCGTCGCCCCGCCGCAGCCATGATCTTGTTGGTGGCGCGATCGGCAGGATGCAGCACGTAGCCGAAATCGGGATCGCGCTGCGCGGGGTAGAAGCGAAATCGCTGTCCACCACCCACTCGAGGTCCGTGGTATCGCCGCCGCCGTTGACCGACGCCTGATAAAAAAAGGTTGCTCCACAGCGCGCGCGTCCCGAATTCAGCAAACGCCTGCCGATAGAGATGCACTACCTCGGAGGCTGGCACCCTGACCCGCGGTCTTTCAGCTCATGCAGGGTGCTGCGAATGTCCATTATCTATTCTTACCACGGTTGGTCGGCCCACGGTTGGTCGGCCGGAAGCGTGGATGGCTTTGCCCGGGAATGGGGCGGTTGGTGCGATTTTTTCGACCGGCCGGAATCAGGCCCGCAGGCGCGACAATTCCAACAGCACGTTCGCCTCCAGCTCCTTCTCCTCCAGGCGGTGCTTGACCAGGTCACCGATGGAGACGATGCCCACCAGCCGATCATTCTCCACGACCGGCACATGGCGAATTCGCGCGACGGTCATCTTCGCCAGCACCGCATTGATCCGATCGGTCGGCTCGCAGGTGATGACGCGAGAGGACATCAGATCTGCGACGCGGTGGTTGAGCGCCGCAGCACCTTCGCGCGCTGTTGCATTGACGAAATCCCGTTCCGAAAAGATGCCGCCCATGCGTGTCCAGCGATCCTCGACCACCAGGGCGCCGATCCGGTGCTCGGCGAGCTTGCGCACGGCATCCGCCACGGTTTCGTCGTGGCGGATTTTCACCACCTCATGACCCTTGCCCTGAAGAACGTCGGAAACCAGCATGGCGCAACTCCTTTTCCGAATCGGAGGTACGGGCCGCTCTCGGGCGGCGCACCCGCGCGGCGCCCCGTGCTCATGGATTTGGGCATCCGGCAGGAGGGGCACAACCTTGAATCAGCCGCCCCGAAACCCCGTGGCGACGACGTACAGCTCTCGCGACTCCTTCCGGCTTGCCGGCGGCTTGGCGTGCCGCACGGTCGCGAAGCGCTGCTTCATGGCGGCCAGCATCTCGCGCTCCGTGCCGCCCTGGAACACTTTCCCGACGAAGGCACCGCCAGGCGCCAGCACCTCGCAGGAAAACGCCAGCGCCGCTTCGGCCAGCGCCATGATGCGCAAATGGTCCGTCGGGCCGTGGCCGGTGGTGTTCGGCGCCATGTCGGACAGCACGAGATCAGCACACCCCTGCAGTGCGCGACTTATCTGATCCACCAGCGCAGGATCGGTGAAATCGCCACGCAGCAGCGTGGCGCCGGGAATGGGGTTAACCTCGAGCAAATCAACCGCCACCACGATGCTGGCGCCGCGGCGCAGCGCGACCTGCGTCCAGCCGCCGGGCGCGGCGCCAAGATCCACCACGCGCGCGCCTGAACGGAGCAGGTGAAAGCGCTCGTCGAGTTCGAGAAGCTTGAAGGCAGCGCGGGAACGCCAGCCCTGGTCCTGTGCCGCCCGGACATACGGATCGTTCAACTGGCGGGCCAGCCAGCGCTGCGATGCCCCGCTGCGTCCGCGTGCGGTGCGTACCGGCACCGACAGTGCCCGCGGCGGCCCCTTGGCCCCCCCGGGCGGGCCTTGCGTCATCGCCGCATACGCGGCCAGGAATGGGTGCGCCGGGTCCGGTCGGACCGGATCATGCGCAGCAACATGCCCTCGCGCAGTCCGCGATCGGCTACCGCGACCTGCGTCGCCGGCCAGAGTTCCGTGATCGCCGCAAAGATCGCGCAGCCCGGCAGCACGAAATCCACCCGGTCGGGGCCCGACGCAAGGATGCTGCTCCAGCCCGTCGCGGCCCAGCATGCGAAGCCGCCCCAGCGCCGCTTCCGCCTCGGCGCGGCTCAGCATCACCCCATCCACCAGCAGACGCTGATAGCGGGGCAGATCCAGTGCCACGCCGGCCAGGGTGGTAACCGTGCCGCTGGTGCCCAGCAGCAACACACCGCCGCATTCAATCTCATGGCCGATGCAATGCACCCGCTCGAATGCCAGCAAGCGCGCCGCAACGTCCGCCGCCATGGCCTCGAACCCCGCATGGGTGAAACGGTGCGCCCCGAATTGCTCGGAGAGCGTAACCACCCCGACCGGCATCGAGGCGTAGCCCATCAGCACCGGGCCGTGCTGCGGATCCACCCGGACCCAGGCGAGTTCCGTCGAGCCGCCGCCAATGTCGAACAGCAGCGCCCGGCGCACATCGCCGCCGAGCAGGGAGGCGCAGCTTTCGAGGGCGAGTTCGGCTTCCTCGCGGGTGGAGATGATATCGAAGCAGAGGCCGGTGCGCTCCTTCACCCTGGCGAGGAATTCCGGCCCGTTGGCCGCGCGCCGGCACGCCTCGGTGGCGATCGCCCGCATGCCGCGGACCGGCCGGCGCGCCAGCCGTCCGGCACAGGTCTCCAGCGCACCCAACGCACGGCCCATGGCCTCTTCGCCGAGCCGGCCCGTGGTGTGCAGCCCTTCGCCGAGCCGGACGATCCGGCTGAAGCTCTCCAACACCCGGAACCCTCCGCCCGACGGAGTGCCGATCAGCATGCGGCAGTTGTTGGTGCCGAGGTCGAGCGCGGCGAAGGCCCCCGGCGAAGTGCGCCAGGGAACGGCGGGCGCAACCGGTGCGATGCTCCCGTCAACCAACATGCCATCATCTTCGGCATCCGGCGCCAGTGTTGCAAGCCTGTGAACGAAGTCGGGGAGGATAACCCAGGTTCCGCGGGAACTCGGGCATACTGGGCGCGGGGTTGGTTGGCGGCTGCGCTCGGGCCGGGACCCGCCACCCTTGTCGGTCCCGAAAGGCTGTGCGTATGTCCCGCGACTTTCCCCCGGGAGATGTCATGGCGGCTGTTGCTGAACTTCCTGCTGAGAATCCCGTTCTCGCGCGCCAGGCGGAGATCCTATCCCGACCCATCACCCAGCAGCGGCGAATGGCCGATGCCATCCGGGCGCTGGCGATTGATGCGGTGGAGGCGGCCAATTCCGGGCATCCGGGCCTGCCGATGGGGATGGCCGACGTCGCAACCGTGCTGTGGACGCGCTTCCTGAAGTTCGACGCCGCCGATCCGCACTGGCCCGACCGCGACCGCTTCGTGCTGTCCGCCGGTCACGGCTCCATGCTGCTCTACGCCCTGCTCTATCTCACCGGCTTCGAGGGCATGGGCATCGATGACATCAGGCACTTCCGCCAGCTCGAGTCTCCCGCCGCCGGGCATCCGGAATACGGCGAGGCGCCGGGAATCGAGACCACAACCGGCCCGCTCGGTCAGGGGATCGCAACGTCGGTCGGCATGGCCCTGGCCGAACGGATGCTGGCGGCGCGCTTCGGCAAGTCGCTGGTCGATCACCGCACGTGGGTGATCTGCTCGGACGGTGACCTGATGGAGGGCATCAGTCACGAGGCGATCAGCCTCGCCGGCCACCTGCGGCTGGAGAAGCTGACCTTCCTCTATGACGACAACCATGTCTCCATCGACGGCGACACGGCGCTGGCCCGGTCGGAAGACGCGCTGAAGCGTTTCGCCGCCGAGGGCTGGGCCACCAAGGCGGTGGACGGGCACGATGCGGCGCAGGTGGCCGCGGCGCTTTCATTCGCGGTGCGCTCCCGCAAGCCGACGCTGATCGCCTGCCGCACCATCATCGGGTTGGGGGCGCCGACGAAGGCGGGCACTGCCGCGGTGCACGGCGCGGCACTCGGCGCCAAGGAGGCGGCGGGGGCCAAGCAGCTTCTGGGCTGGCACGAACCCGCCTTCACCGTGCCCGACGAGCTCATGGAACGCTGGCGTGCCGCCGGGACCCGCGGCGCCACCTCCCGGCGGGCGCTGGCTCAAGCGCCTCGCGCGCCACACGCTGAAAGCCGAGTTCGAGCGGGTGGTTTCCGGCAAGCTGCCGGAAAGCTGGCACGAGGCAATGACCGCGCTGAAGCAGAAAATCGCCGAGGACAAGCCGAAGCTCGCCACCCGCGCAGCGAGCCAGCGTGCGCTGGAGGCACTGGTCCCGGCGGTGCCCGAACTGGTCGGCGGTTCGGCCGACCTGACCGGCTCCAACCTGACGTTCGTGAAGTCGATGGGTATCGTCAGTCCGGGCAACTACGCCGGCCGCTACATCCATTTCGGCATCCGCGAACACGCCATGGGTGCGGCGGCCAACGGCATCGCGTTGCACGGCGGACTGATCCCCTACACCGGCACGTTCTTCGTGTTCACCGACTACATGCGGCCGGCGATCCGGCTTGGCGCGATCATGCGTCTGCGTGTGATCCACGTGCTGACGCACGATTTCATCGGCCTCGGCGAGGACGGTCCCACGCACCAGCCTGTCGAGCACCTGGCCAGCTTGCGGGCGATGCCCAATGTGCACGTCTATCGGCCGGGCGATACCATGGAGACCGCCGAGTGTTGGGAACTCGCGCTCAAGCGGACCGAGGGACCGTCGTTGCTGGTGCTCAGCCGCCAGGCGGTTCCGGCGATGCGGTTCGACACCAACGGCAATAAGTGCGCCCGCGGGGGGTATGTGCTGGCGGAGGCGGAGGGCGCGCGGCAGGCTACGCTGATCGCCACAGGCACCGAGGTTTCCATCGCCATGGAGGCGCGCGAGATGCTGGCAAAGGAAGGCATCGCGGTCGCCGTGGTATCGCTGCCCTGCTGGGAGCTTTTCGAGGGGCAGGACGAAGACTACCGCAGCACTGTGCTCGGCGGCGCGCCGCGATTCGGCATCGAGGCCGCTTCGCCCTTCGGTTGGGAACGCTGGCTGGGGCCGGATGGCGTGTTCATCGGCATGACGACATTCGGTGCATCCGGCCCCTGGGAAGCTGTTTACAAACATTTCGCCATCACGTCCGATGCCGTCGTGGCCGCCGTCAAAAAGCGGCTAGGCTGAAACGCTAAGGAGCAAAGAATGTCAGTGAAGGTCGCGGTCAACGGCTTCGGACGGATCGGACGGCTCGTGCTGCGCGCCATGATCGAAAGCGGGCGCGACGATCTGACCCCGGTGGCGATCAACGATCTGGGCAGCCCGGAAGCCAATGCTCACCTGTTCAAATACGACAGCGTGCATGGCCGCTTCCCCGGCGATGTCGAAGTCTCCGGCAGTGATCTGACGATCCGTTACGGCGGGCGGGTGCTGGGGGCCGATCAAGGTATCGGCCGAGAAGGACCCGACCAAGGTGCCCTACAAGGGCGTCGATGTCGCCATGGAGTGCACCGGCATTTTCGCCAGCAAGGAGAAAGCCTCGGCGCTGATCCAGGCCGGCGCCCGCAAGGTGCTGATTTCCGCTCCGGCCGACGGCGTCGATGCCACCGTCGTGTATGGCGTGAATCACAAGACCATCACGCGGGACATGACGGTGATTTCCAACGCCTCCTGCACCACCAACTGCCTCGCGCCGATGGCCAAGGTGCTGCACGAAGCGTTCGGCATCCTGCGCGGCTACATGGTGACGATCCACGCCTATACCGGCGATCAGCGGCTGCAGGATACGCTGCACAAGGACCTCCACCGCGCCCGCGCCGCCGCCCTCTCCTCCATCCCCACCAGCACCGGTGCGGCGCGCGCGGTGGGTCTGGTGTTGCCGGAGCTGAAGGGCAAGCTGGACGGCACCGCGATCCGCGTTCCGACGCCGAACGTGTCGCTGGTTTCGTTGGACGTGAATTTCCGGCAGCCGGCCACCAAGGATGAGGTGAACGCGGCCATGAAACGCGCGTCCGAGGGCGAATTGCGCGGTATCCTGGACTACAATACCGTCCCGCTGGTCAGTACCGATTTCAACCATTGCCCGGCCTCCTGCACCTTCGATGCGACGCAGACCGCGGTGGTGGATGGCGAACTGGTCCGGGTAATGGGCTGGTACGACAACGAGTGGGGTTTCTCAAACCGCATGTCCGACACGGCGGCGCTGTTCGGATCGCTGTAAGTGGCCTTCCGCACGCTGGACGGGCTCGACGTCGCCGGCAAGCGCGTTCTGCTTCGTGCCGACCTGAACGTGCCGCTGCGCGATGGCAAGGTGACCGACACCACCCGGCTGGAACGCCTCTGCCCGACCATCCGCGAACTGGCGGACAAGGGCGCGAAGGTGATCGTGTGCAGCCATTTCGGTCGCCCGAAGGGGCGGCGCATGCTGGCGATGTCGCTGGCGCCGGTGGCCCAGGCGCTGGGCACGGTGCTCGGGCAGCGCGTGTTGTTCGCCGAGGACTGCATCGGCATCCCAGCGCAGCAGACGGTCGAGCGCCTGCAGGACGGCGCCGTGGTGGTGCTCGAGAACACCCGCTTCCACCCCGGCGAGGAGGCCAACGACCCTGGTTTCGCCGCCGAACTCGCGCGGTTGGCCGACATCTACGTGGATGACGCCTTCTCCGCGGCGCACCGGGCCCACGCCAGCACCGAGGCGGTGGCGCATCTGCTGCCGGCCTATGCGGGCCGGCTCATGCAGGCCGAGCTCGAGGCGCTGGAGTCCGCCCTGGGCAATCCGCGCCATCCCCTCATGGCGCTCGTCGGGGGTGCCAAGGTGTCCACCAAGCTCGATCTGCTCGGCAACCTGCTCTCCCGCGTCGATGTGCTGGTGATCGGCGGCGCCATGGCGAACACCTTCCTCGCGGCCGAGGGCGTCGCCGTCGGCACCTCCTTGCAGGAGCCGGAGATGCACGAGACTGCCCGCGGCATCCTGCGCCGCGCCAAGGATGCCGGGTGCCGCGTCATCCTGCCGACCGACGCCGTGGTCGCGCGCGAACTCGCCGCTGATGTGCCCGTCCGGACCGTGCCGGTGAATGAGGTGCCTGCGGATATGAAGATACTCGACGTTGGTCCGGAAACGGTTGAAGCGATCATCACCGCGCTCGATGAGGTGCAGACAGTGATCTGGAACGGGCCGCTCGGCGCGTTCGAAACTGCGCCGTTCGATCGCGCCACGCTGGACGTGGCGCGGGCTGTGGCCGAGCGCACTCGCGGTCGGATTGCGGAGTGTGGCCGGCGGAGGCGATACCGTAGCCGCCCTGCGCCAGGCCGGCATGCTCGATCGGCTCAGTTACGTTTCCACCGCCGGCGGCGCCTTCCTGGAGTGGATGGAGGGCAAGACGCTGCCGGGCGTGGCCGCGTTAACCGTTTCGTAACCGGGTCGTGGCTTTGATGGTGCCATGCCCGGCATCGGCTCCCTGTTCGGCGCGCTGGCAGGATCGTCCATCGGCTCGGTTTGGCCGCCCAACGCCGCCGCCTCGTCCGGCGCTGCGGCCGCCGCGACTGGCGCCGCCGCCGGGCCGCCCTTCAAGATACTGCCCCAGCCGGACACGCGGCCGCCAACCTCGCTGCCGCGAGGCTCGCTGCTGGACCTTACGGTCTGAGGCCGCGCCGCAGCACGGGTTGTACGACGTCCAGTGCCAAGCGGCACCCGTCTCGCGGTTCGCAGTCACGTGTCCGAGGTCGTCCGCCGGTGCATCGGTTGCATCAATCGCGGATGAGTCCGATGAAACCGGCCAACTCTGACAGCAAACCCGCGAAGAGGGAGGCAATCCGATGCCCGACTTCGTGCGCCGCGTCCCGGACGGCGACAGTCGCGAACGCCTGATCTGCCCTGATTGCGGCCACATCGCCTACGAAAATCCGAAAGTTGTGGTCGGATCCGTCGTGGTCTCGGGTGCGGCGGTGCTGATGTGCCGCCGTGCGATAGAGCCGCGCCGGGGGTTCTGGACCCTGCCGGCCGGTTATCTGGAATTGGGTGAGACGCCGGAAGAAGGCGCCATGCGTGAGGCATGGGAGGAAGCCTGTGCGCGGATCGTGCTTGAGGGAGTCCTCGGGTTGTTTTCGATCCGCCGGCTCAGTCAGGTGCAGGTGATCTTCCGCGGCGGCTTCGCCGGGCCGCCGGCCTTTGCCGCCGGCCCCGAGAGCCTCGAAGTCGCGTTGTTTTCATGGGAGCGGATTCCATGGCCGGAGATCGCCTTCCCGTCGGTTTGTTGGGCGTTGAACGCCTGGCAGGCGGCTGGTTCCGCCGCTTTGAGCGCGCCGGCCCGCAATCCTGCGGACGGCGCGCGGACAGGATGTTGGGCTGATCCGAGATGATCGGAAACCATGGGGCGGCAGCGGCCAAAAGGGCTCGCCTGGTCGGGCGACCATCAGCAGGAATTCAGCGGGAATTCGCAGTTGGGTGACTGGCGGGGGTGTCGTTTCGCACGTATCAACGAGTTCGGCCTGCAATGAGATGCGACACGCCAGAACCAAATACGTTTGTGAACTAATTCGGGACGCGCAAAACTTTCTGAGAAAAGAAACTGGGCAAGAGAGTATTCGCGCCTGATTTGAGCGAAATCAGACAGAGAATTCTTGAATAATTTTCGTCCCACCCTGATTTTGACCTTTACAGTAGCCCCTTTCCTTCGTTAAGACTATCGGCGGCAATCAAGCCGGGAGATTGATCAATGACCAAGCCCGCTTCTTCCACCAAGATCGTCCAGAAGCCCGTCGCGACCAGCAAGGACACCAAGGACTCCGGTCGTGTTCACATTGGCGGAGGAATGATGCGCTTCACCAAGGACTCGGGCCGTGTCCACATCGGTGGCGGAATGATGCGGTTTTAATTGATTGTTGCGGGCACGGCGTCCTGCGATCCCGCAGGATGCCAGGCCCGGCCCGCTCATTAAGCTCCCATGTGCCCCGACAGCATTGTTGATTTCGTCCGCCTCATTCCTGAGGCAAGATTCCCGAAAAGAGCCGAACGCGCAGCCGCGGGATATATCCCCAGTCGCGCCATGCGCTACTGCGACGCGCTGACCACGGCAACCGGATTTGGCTACTGGGTTTTCCCCCCGCTGGATATTCGTCTGCTGTGGGACGGCGAGCAGATCTTCTGGTCCTTCGGTGATGATGAGAGCTGGATGCCGCTCTCGGGAACCGACAGCGGCGCCGTGCAATTCCCTGGCTACGCGGACTACTTCGACGAAACGGTACCTGAGGAACTGCGCGGCTTTTCGCCGCCCTTCCTCACCGCGCTGCCGGAGCAAGGCGCCGTGCAGATGTGGACCGGACTGCTTGCGCGGACGCGCGAGGGCTGGAGTTTGTCGGTCCGCCCGCCGGTGAACCTGCCGGGTCCCACCGGCATCGTCGCATGGGAAGGCATCGTCGAGACGGATATCTGGTTCGGTCCGCTCTTCACCAATTTCCGCCTGACCAAGACCGACACGACGATTTATATCCGCTCCCATTGGCCACTTCTCCAGCTTCAACCGATTCCTCAGCTCGCCTATCGGGAGGAAACCCTCGGCGATTTCACCTGCACCGAGGCCGCCGACATGGATGCCGAGTCATGGCGCCGGCTCGGCAGGATTTTACTGCCGCACCCCGATAGGGAAGAACGCCAGGGGCTTTACGCCGTCACCGTGCGCAAGCGCCGGCTCTGTCCCGTCGATCCCCAGACGCTCCTGCCCCGCACCACCGATCGCGGGGAAGAACCTGCCATCCGCTGAACCTCTACCGACACGCGATCGAGCAGCGAGGCGCAGCCGCACGGGGATTTTTGCTTTCACGATCAGGTGAAAGGGTGGTATATCGCCCGCCGTCCGTCACCCGGCCAACGGCATGATTTCGGCAAGCCGCACGCTTCAGAGATTTACTCCGGCCCTTATCCTTCTTGCGGCTGGAATCATGATCGGGGTTCTTTGGTTCGGCGCCGCTTCCGCCATCCTGGAACATCGCGCCGAGACGCGCGCCCAGGTCCAAATGGCGTTGCAAAACAAGGCCGATCTCGCGGCCGAGGAAATCCGGCGTGAACTTCTGGTAACAGACCAGAGCCTCCGAATCATCGAGGTGGAGTGGGAGCACGATCCGCAAAACTTCAATTTCGATGATTGGCGCAAGCGACTGCTCGCTCTGTCCGACAACTCGCTGCAGATATTCCTGACCGACAGCAGTGGTATTATCCGTCGGAGTTCCCGCCCGAACCTCGTGGGAGACAACGTCACCGGGCGGGACTATTTTCAGCATGAAGCGACGCTGCGAAACGACGAGCGGCGAATGTTCATCGGTTCGCTCACCCGTGGGATGAAAACCCGCGTTTGGCAGATCAATATCGTGCGCCGCCTGGACGCGCCGGACGGAACCTTCGCCGGGGTTGTGGTTGCTTCTCTCGAGGCCGCACGATTCCAGTTGCTGGCGGACGAACTCGATCTTCGCGCGCACGGCGCACTTATTGTCGCGACAACTGACGGATCGGTCCGCGGAGTTGGCGACACAAGCGTGCTGAAGCCGGAACTGAGCCTCGCCGGATCGCCATTGTTTGCCGAAGCGACCCGGGCGGGACGGGGCCTCTGGAGCGGCCGCTCGCCGCTCGATGGAGCACTGCGCGTTTGGGCGTTCGCCACCGTGCCCGGATACGACCTTCGGGTCCTGGTCGGCACCGACCAGGAATACGCCATGCTGCCCGCGTTGGAATGGCAACGTGCGGCCATCGCGTTCACCGCGGCGAGCACGCTGTTGGTGCTGGTGATGGCTGGCGCGGCCTACTGGGCCGACCGAGGCGTGCGCCGCCGTCACGATGCGGTGGTGCTCGACAAGGCCGCGCTGGCACAGTCCAATCTGCGGCTTCAGGCCGCTGAACAGCGGGAGCGTGCCAAAGCCCAGCAACTGGAGGCGACGCTCTCGGGCATGAGCGACGGGATCATGATGGTGGATCCCGAGATGCGGCTGCTCGCCTGGAACGCCAATTTTCCAGAATTCACCGGAGTGCCCAAGGACATCTTGCGCATCGGCCTGCCGATGGAAGACATTCTGCGGGCCCAGGCGCTGGCCGGAGAGTTTGGTGAGGTCAGTCCGGAATCCGAAGTGGCCCGTCGCATCACCTTGCTCCGGCTGGGTGCGAGCATGGGGACTATCGAACGCAAACGCCCCGATGGGCGCATTCTGGAGATCCGCCGCAACAGGTTGCCTGACGGCGGCTTCGTCACGCTGTATGCCGACATCACCAACCGCCGTACCGCGGAAGAACGGGCCCGCCGTGCCGAGACCCTGGCGGCAACCGGGCGCCTCACGGCCGGCATTGCGCACGACTTCAACAACCTGCTTGCGTCCATCTCTGCCAATGCAGAAATGCTGCAGGGCGAACTCGCGCCCGGCTCACGCGAGGCGCGGCGCACTCAGGTGATCCTGCAGGCGGCCGATCGCGGCGCCGCGCTGATCCGCCAGCTTCTGGCCTTCGCCCGCAATCAGACGCTGAAGCCAAGACCGGTTGACCTGCACGAGGCGCTCGAGGGTCTCCGTGATCTCCTCAACAGCTCACTCCGCGCCGACATCATCCTGCACATGCACTGCGAGCCGGGTTTGTGGCAGGCACTGGTTGATCCGGTGCAGTTCGAGCAGATGGTGCTCAATCTCGCGATCAATGCCCGCGATGCCATGCCCGCCGGAGGGCGCCTGGCCATCACCGCCAGCAACATCAGGGTCGAAGAGCAGGACCCGGAGGAACTGGCGAGCGGGGAGTATGTGATGGTGGCGGTGCGTGATACCGGCCTGGGCATCACGGAAGCTGCGCTGGCGCGGGTGTTCGAACCCTTCTTCACCACCAAGGCTCCCGGCCGGGGCTCCGGGCTGGGTCTGAGTCAGGTGTACGGTGTGGCACGGCAATCGGGTGGCAGTGTGCGCATCGAGAGCAAGCTGAACGAAGGCACGGAAGTACGGGTGTATCTGCCCCGCGCCTGCGCGCCTGGCCACGTGGAGCAGGTCGCCATCGGCTGAGCCGGCCTGCGTCACGCCGCCGTTAAACGATCTCGCTGATGCCAACGTGAGGTGAAGGTTGAGCAATCTCGGAATAGCTTGAGGGAGACCTGACGCACCGTGGCAAGACATGTCCGAGAAGCAGCCGCGCATTCTGATCGCCGAGGACGACCAGTTGCTCGCCGAAACGCTGAATGACTTCCTCGCCCAGCAAGGCTTCCGGGTTGCCGTCAGTTCTGACGGACAGGAGGCGCTGGAAACAGCCGAAGTCAGTCACTTTCGATGCACTGGTGACGGACCTTCTTATGCCGCGCCTCGACGGGCTGGCCCTGGTTCGCCGCCTGCGCGAGAACCGCCCCATGCTGCCCATCGTGGTGATGACGGCGTATGCCCCCGATGATTGGCAGGCCCAGTTGCAACGCGACGGGGAAGGACCGCTCCTGCTGCTTAGGAAACCGCTGAGGCTCGCTGAATTGCTGCAAGCGTTGCGGCACGTTCTGGGATCGGGGGCGGGATGTGTTCCGGCTTGACGTTTGTATCATCCGGGAACGCCGGCGCGGCGCAATCCCGTCTCATAATATTCGCGATCGTGCGGACGCAGGGGCGGGCGTGAGACGATGGCACTCACGGAAACATGCGGGTTGATTCGCCGCAGGGCTGCAAGGCAGCGCCGCGCTTCTTCGATCCGTCCGAGATTTCCGAGGATCGCCAGCCTGACGTAGAGTGCCGAGGCGTGCGATGGGTTGCGTTCCAGCACTACCTCGGCCAGCATATCCGCTTCTTCGAGATGGCGGCTGAAGAACTGCGCCGTCATCATCGCATGCTCGGCAAGAAAGATGAACGGGTCTCTGGGTGAAAGCGACACACCGTTTCCGGCGTGGCTGATCGCCACTGAGTGCTCTCCGTTGTAGATACGTGACCAGGCACTGAGCGTCCAGGCGAGCGCCAGGTTCGGATTGAGCTCCGTCGCTGTCGCATGCAACCTCAGCGCTTTCGGTACATCGTGAAAGAGGTAGGATCGCACGTGCCCTGCGAGCGCCAAAGCCCGTGCATCCGTGGGATCGAGCTCGACTGCGCGGTCCGCCGAGGAACCCGCCATCGTGGTGACCTCGGCCGGGCGCTCGACCCAGCCTTGGCCCACCGCGAGGATGCTCCAATAGGCCATCCAGGTATGCGCCGCCGCATAATCCGGGTCGAGCCGCACAGCGCGTTCGAGCAGCGTGCGGGCGCGCATGAAGCCCGCCCGCTTCATGCGGAAGATGGCCTGGATCGCACCGAGCACCGCGTGATGGGCGTCGGCAAGCCCGGTGGGCGTCAGGCTTTCGGCCTGGATATGGGAGGCCGCGTCCGGCTCGATTTGCGCCACGATGGCCGAGGCGATGCGCAGTTGCAGGGAATAGAGGTCAGTCAGCCGGCCTTCGAGCTGCCCGGCCCAGATCACCTCGAAGTCCAGCACCACGTCGAGCAGCCGGATATCGACCCGCACGCTTTTCCCGCTAATGTGCATCACCGCGTCCACGAGGTAGTCCAGTTGGCAGGCCCGGGCGCGGGACGGCGTGTCGCTGATCGGCCCGGCGCCATCCCAGAACGTTGCGGTCGTAACAAGGCGGGGTGCGCGGAAGCGCCCGAGGGCACCGGATACTTCTTCCGCCATGCCGAGCGCCAGTCCATGCTCAAGCTGCGCATCGGCGCTGCGAAACGGCAGCACCGCCACCCGCCAGCCAAGCTGCTGGGCATGAAAATCGACCACGGATGACGGGTTCACTTGAACACTCATTCACTTCCAAAATAAAGTCGGACCGTCATCATGCGACAGGTAGCACACCAGGTGCGTGCGCCAGAAAGACCGCCTCTGTCCAGCGTGCGAGTTTACGGTCATTTGCCGAAACCGCCAAGGGTCAATTCGTATCAGCAACGGGCTCTCCGTTGTCGTGGCTAAGAGCCGATAGTCGAGCCTTCACCGCTTTCCTCGGCTTGCTTGCCGCGCTTCCGACGCTCTCCATCGATCTCAGCGCGCCCACGTTACCGGTGCTGCCAGGGGCGCTCGGCACCTCGGTTACCATGGCGGGTCTGACGATTTCATTGTTCATGGCCGGCTTTGCCGTGGGCCAGTTGGTCGCCGGTCCCCGCTCGGATCGTGTCGGGCGGCGCCCGGTGCTGTTGCTGGCGATCGGCCTGTACACGGCAACGGCGCTGGCCTGCACCCTGGCGGTCTCCGGCCCGATGCTGGTGCTGATGCGCCTGGTGCAGGGCATTGGCGCGGGCGCCTGCGCCGTGATTTCGTTTGCCATCGTTCAGGACCTGTTCAGGGGCGAGGCCGCTCGGATCAAGCGAGCGTATGTCGCGGTGATGGTGGGCGTGATGCCCATCCTCGCGCCCGCATTCGGTTCCCTCCTGACCGCGTTTGCCGGCTGGCGCTCGGTTCACGCCATCCTGGTGATGGGTGGCGCAACGCTGGGGGTGATCGCCTGGTCCGGCTTCGGCGAGTCGCGTCCGGACGGACGGCGGGACCAGTCCAGCAACCTTGGCGCGATCCTGAAAGACGATCTGTTCGTCGCTGTCGCGGTGACGAACGCGCTGAGCTATGCGGCGATTTTCACGTATATTGCCGGCTCCCCCCTGGTGATCATGGGGGTGTGGCGGCTGCCCCCGTTCGTGTTCCCCGCGGTGTTTGCCGCCACGGCCGTCGCGCTCACGGCTGGTGCTCTGACCAGCGGGCGACTGGCCGGCTGGGATAGCCGCCGGCAGCCTGATCCGGGTGGGCCTTGTGATGCAGGTGGCGGCTGGCATCGTTCTGGCGGTCTGCGACGTGATGAGGCTATCGCATGCTGTGCTGCTGGCACCGCTGCTGTTCGTTCTATTTGCCCGCGGCGTGATCGCGCCCAACCTCCAGCATCTGGCGATCGAGCGCGGGAGCGAACAGGCCGGCGTCGCCTCTGCCGCGCTCGGGGTCATGCAGCTTGTCGCGGGCGCCGTGGCCAGCGGCGTGGTGGCGTGGATTCTGCCCACCGAAGGGCTCGCGGGCGATCGCGCTGCCGCTCGCGTTTCTTGCGAGCGCGGCGTTGCTGTGTTGGCTGTGGGCCGAATGGCTGGGGCGCAAGCAGGGCGGGCGAACCAGACCGATGATCGCGGATAGCTGCAGTTACGCGGCTACCGGAGCCTCCTGATCCAGAAGTTCCGGCACTTGGCCCGCGGGAACCGCGCGGCTGAACAGGATAACCCTGCACCTCGTGGCAGCCTTCGCGCACCAGGCAGTGCAATTGTTCGTCGGTCTCGACCCCTTCCGCCGTGGTGGTGATGCCCAGGCTCCGGCTCAGCCCGGTCACCGCGCGGATGATGGCGACCGAGCCGCCGTCGAGCGACAGTCCTTGCACGAAGCTCCGGTCGATCTTGATCTTGTCGAACGGGAAGCTGCGCAAGTAACTCAGCGACGAATACCCGGTGCCGAAATCATCCATCGAAATCCGCACCCCCATCTGGCGCAGCCGGTGCAGGGTCATCAGGTTCGGATCATCCGGCTGCAGCAGGACGCTCTCGGTGATCTCCAACTCCAGGCGTGAAGGCTCGAGCCCCGAGGCGACGAGCGCCTGGCCGACGATGCCGACGAGATCCTCATTGCGGAACTGGGCCGGCGAGAGGTTGATGGCGATTTTCACATGCTCGGGCCAACCGGCCGCCTCGATGCAGGCCTCCCGGATCACCCATGCGCCCAGCGTGATGATCAGACCGGTATCCTCGGCAACCGGGATGAATTCCGCCGGGGCCACCATCCCACGCTCGGGATGCGGCCATCGCAGCAGCGCCTCGAACCCGCTGATCCTTCGGGACGCCAGGTTGATCAGCGGCTGATAGTGAATTTCGAACTGCGATTCCTCGATGGCACGCCTGATATCCAGCTCCAGCATGCGCCGCGCCTGCAACTCGGCGTTCATTTCCTGCTCGAAGAAGCGATAGATGCCGCGCCCTTCAGCCTTGGCGCGATACAGCGCGGTGTCGGCGTTCTTGAGCAGCGTGTCCACGCTGGTTCCGTCCCGTGGGGTGACCGCGATACCGATGCTGGTGCCGATCACCACGCGGTGCGATTCCACCTCGTACGGTTCGCCGATAACCCGAACGATTCGATGGGCGAGCAGAGCCGCGTCCTCGGGGCGGGCGACGCCGATCTGGAGGACCGCAAACTCATCGCCGCTGAGCCGGGCCAGCGTGTCACCTTCACGCAGACATGCCGCCAACCGGCGCGCCACCTCCTGCAACAGCTTGTCGCCGACCGGATGGCCGAGCGTGTCATTCACCGCCTTGAACCGGTCGAGATCGAGGCACAACACCGCGACATCGACACCCCTTGCGGCCTGCGCCACCGCGAGTTCCAGCCGGTCGTGAAACAGCCGCCGGTTGGGCAGCCCGGTCAGCGCATCGTGGTGCGCGAGGAACGCGATACGGGCGACATTGTGCTGGAACACACGAAGCGAGCGAACGATGGCGCCCAACTCATCCCGCCGGTGCAGGCGCGCGATGTCCAGCACCTGGTCGCCCCTGGCAACCTGAAGCGTGGCCTGGGCGATCGAGCGGATGGAGCGCACCGTTCCACGCACCATCAGGAAGGCAAACAGCCCCAGGACGAAAGCCACTGTCGCGGTGACGGCAATGAAGCTGATGCGCGCCTTCTCGACCGCGATCCGCGAGAGTTCGGCGCGCCGGCTGGCATCGATGACCGAGGCGCGGGCCAGGGCGGACAGCTCCTCGAGCGCGTTGTGCGCGGTTTTTTCGATGTTCTGGATCGCCACCGCCGGTGCGTCTGCTTCAGGATGCAGTCCGGCGGCCGCGATGGCATCGCGGATGGGGGTCAGTTCCTCGATAATGCGGGTAATCTTCGCCGATGCGACGGGAGAGCCGATGTCGGCCCGGGCGGCGGCCAGCGCGCTCATGGTGGTTTCCAGTTGGAAGCTGAGCCGCGCGATGTCGCGTTCCACGTTGTCTGACAAGGTGTGCGCCGGAGGCAGCGACAAAATCCCCTGCGCGCCGGCGATGATGCCCTGGAGAGAGCCGGCCTGGTCGAACAGCCGCATGGCCACGGGCAGGTCGTCCACCACCACCGCGCGCATGAGCCGGGTCTGATAATCCAGCGTGACCGTGGCATAGGCGGAGATGCCGATGCCGGCTGCCAGCCCCAGCATGGGCAGCGCGCCGATCTTCATCGCGAACGGCCAGTCGGCCAGCCGTGCGGCGTGCCTGACGCGACGACGGAGGACGGCAATGGTTGAGATGCGTGTGGCGAAGAGAGCATAGGAGTTCGAATCGGCGGTTCCCGGGCAACGAGGGTCTGGCGGCGTGGCCGAGGCCGGGCGGCGCCGGGGCGGATGGTGCTTATGGAGGGATGAAGAAACGGTTGACGCCGGAGGGGCGCCCGAGGGTGTTCATCGCGGGTGATCGGCGCTGATCGGAGGCGGGGGATCGGTCAGGTCCCATTCGTCGGTGGGGATCATGTCGCTAAGGGGAACGACGGGGCCGAGATGGACCGAGCGCCAACGTTGGGGCGCGGCGGGGTGTCTCGGGGGAGTTCTCAGTTTTTTTGCTGCGGGATTCCGGATCGTGGGATGAGACCGGAGCGGCTGTGCGGCTGGCCTGGACCGCCACGGCGCTTTGCGCCTCGCGGTGACGTGGCAGGGGCGGCGCGGGGATCGCGGTGAGAGAAGTGTGCGATTCCGGATCGTGGGATGAGACTGGAGCGGCTGTGCGGTCGGCCTGGACCGCCACGGCGCTTTGCGCCTCGCGGTGACGTGGAAGGGGCGGGGCGGGGATCGCGGCGAGGGAGTGTCGATTTAGGTCGCGGGATGAGACCGGAGCGACGGTGCGGCTGGCCTGGACCGCCACGGCGCTTTGCGCCTCGCGGTGACGTGGAAGGGGCGGCGCGGGGATCGCGGTGAGAGAAGTGTCGGATTCCGGATCGTGGGATGAGATCGGAGCGGCTGTGCGGCTGGCCTGGACCGCCACGGCGCTTTGCGCCTCGCGGTGAGGTGGAAGGGGCGGCGCGGGGATCGCGGTGAGAGAAGTGTGCGATTCCGGATCGTGGGATGAGATCGGAGCGGTTGTGCGGCTGGCCTGGACCGCCACGGCGCTTTGCGCCTCGCGGTGACGTGGAAGGGGCGGGGCGGGGATCGCGGTGAGAGAAGTGTCGCGATTCCGGATCGCGGGATGAGACCGGAGCGGTTGTGCGGCTGGCCTGGACCGCCACGGCGCTTTGCGCCTCGCGGTGACGTGTGTGGGATTCGGAGTTATCCGGCGAGACGGGCGGGGGATTTGCCACCGCCTCGGCCATGATGACGGTCATGTGGTCCTCGATGCGCTCTCCTCGGCTGTAGGCCTTGGGGTCGGCTTCGATTTTCCGCCGCTCGGCCTGCAGGCGGAGCAGGGATCGGAGGGCGCTGGTGGCTTGGCGCATCATGAGGTCGGCGCGGCCGGTCCAGTGCAGGGCGAGGGCGGGGGTCAGGTCGGGTTCGTCGGCCAGGGTGAGACAGTGCTGCGCGCGCTCCGACGAGGCGACGAACTGGGCGGCGAGTTTGAACTCGGCGGTGTTGGCGGGCTGGAGGGCGGCGACCTGGGCGATGGCGGCGCTATCCCGGTCGGCGCGTTCGTCGTCGGCGGGGGCGGGCGGGAGGGCGCGGCAGAGGCGGCGGGTGAGGTGGCGGTAGGCGTTGTCGAGGAGGGTGAAGGTATTCATAGGGTGGGTTATAGAGTTAGTGTAGATGACTTTTCAAGGGTTAGATTGGCGAGGTCCTCGCAGTTGGCCTGGTTGAAAGTGTTAACACGGAGGTCGCGGAGAACCACTGAGGAGCACGGAGGAGGAAAGGCAGGTCCCGCGTCGGCTCCGCCCCACCAGCCCCGCGATACCAGTACACCTTTCGGTCGCCCGGTATTCGGGTGGGCTGAAAGAAAAATCTTTACGCAGATCTACGCAGATGCACGCCGACGCACGCCGATCGAGGCAAGCTGAGCGAGCTTTCCGAACGCGTGATCGGTTGTGCGTTCACTGTCCAAAATGTCCTGGGTACCGGGTTTCTGGAGAAGGTCTATGAGAATGCGCTGACACACGAGCTACGCAATCCGGGATCGCCGTCGCGCAGCGAGGGGCGACAGCGAGGTATATTATCCGGACACCACCCGCATCAGGCCAAGACTGCGCTCGATCAGCAGAATCACCCCCATCGTCAGTGCGATCAGCAGAACGGACAGCGCGGACACCTGCGGATCGGCGTGGCTCTGCACGTAGCGGAACACCTCGATCGGCAGGGTGGTCATCCGTGGTCCGACCAGGAACAGCGTGATCGTCACCTCATCGAAGGACGCCAGGAACGCGAGTGCGCCGGCGGCGAGAAGGGCAGGGCGCATCAGCGGCAGGGTGACGCGCCAGAACACGCGGGCGGGGTTGGCGCCGAGTGTCGCCGCTGCTTCCTCCAGCGCGGGGGAGACATTGTTGATCGCGGTCAGCATCAGCCGGATGACGTAGGGAATGGCGATCACGGCGTGGCCGATCAGCAGCCCGGTGAAGGTTGCGAGCAGACCGAGCTGCGCGAACACCAGCAGCAGCGCCAGGCCAAGAACGATGGTCGGGCAGCAGCAGCGGCGCGGTGAAGAAGGCAAGCAGCGCCCCGGCGCCGGGAAAGCGGAAGCGGGCGATGGCGAAGGACGCGGCGGTGCCGAAGATCAAGGTCAGCAGCGTGACCGCCACACCGAGAGCCGAGGCTGGTTTCCAGCCCGGCGCGGAAGGCGTTATTGTGGAAGAGTGCGGCGTAGCCGCCGAGCCCCAATGGGACGGCGGAAACGCCAGGTAGGCATCGTTGCTGAAGGAGGTCAGCACCACGATGGCGATCGGCGCGAGCAGAAAGACATACAGCGCGACGATGATGATGCGGACTGCGCGCGGTCATTGCGCGGTGCGACCGCTGAGCTGCTCATAGAGCAGCGCGCAGAGGGCGAAGACGGCAATCAGAATGAGCGAGATTGCGGCGGCGAGCGGCCAGTTCAGTGTTTCCAGCGCCTCCTCGTAGATCGTGGTGGCCATCAGGTAGATGCGTCCGCCGCCGAGCAGGGTCGGGGTGATGAAGGAGCTGATGACCTGCACGAAGGTGATCAGGCAGCCGAGCACGATGCCGGGCATGCTGAGCGGCAAGGTGACGCGCAGGAAGCTGCGCCAGGGTTTGGCACCGAGCGTCTGGGCGGCTTCCTCCAGCGCGGGATCGAGCCGCGACAGGCCGGCGATCAGCGCAAGGATCATCACCGGCATTTCGATCTGCACCAGGCCGATGACCACGCCCAGCATGTTGTTCATCAGCAGCAGCGGATGGGTGCGTGATCCCCAGGGTGCGCAGCACCTGGTTGATCAGGCCGCGATCGCCGAGGATCGCCATCCAACTGAAGGTGCGCACGACGGAGCTGACCAGCATCGGTGAAATGGTGAGAACCGCCAGAAGTCCGCGCCATCGCGAGCGCGTGCGAAACAGAAAAAGCGCGATCGGATAGGCGCAGATCAGGGTGATGAGAGACACGCCGACGCCGAGAGCCAGGCGTGCGGAGAAGGATCGCGAGATAGAAGGGGTCGTGCGCGAACTGAGTGTAGTTCGTGGCGGTCAGATCGGGGATCAGCACGCCGCCTTCTTCCGCGCGATCGAGCGACAGGCGGATCAGCCAGAGCATCGGCAGGACGAAGCCCAGCAGCATCAGGAGGGCGGCGGGGGAGAGCAGCGCGGTTGCGGCAGCGAGGCGCTTCATGTGCGCGCGAACACCAGCGGTATCGGTGATCGGCCAATGGACGAAGACGGATTGCCGACGGCGAAGCTGGATCTGCTGTCCGGAGTCGGTCGGGTTCTCGACCGTCAGGTGCGTGCCGGACGCCTCCAGCGCGTAGTGGACGCGCTTCGCCGGCGAAGACGATGCGGCGGATGGTGGCTTGAATGGTGTTGGTGCCCGCGGGGTCGGCGGCAGTTGAGCGGGAGAGCCGCATGCGATGGGGCCGGACGATGATCGTGGCGCCCTGGCCCGGTGGCAGCTCGGCGGGCGCGCAGACCTGAAGTCCCGGGCGCGGTCAAGCAGGACAGGCCGGCGCCGGCGCTTTCGACCGCGGCGGCGATCTGGTTGGTGCGGCCGACGAAGGTGGCGACGAAGGGGGTCGCCGGTCTTTCGTAAATCTCGGCCGGCGTGCCGATCTGTTCGATGCGGCCGCGGTTCATCACCGCGATGCGATCGGACATCGTCAGTGCCTCGGCCTGGTCGTGGGTGACGAACAGGGTTGTAATGCCGAGCCGGGTCTGGATGTCGCGGATCTCGCCGCGCAGATCGTCGCGCAACTTTGCATCGAGGTTCGACAACGGTTCGTCGAGCAGCAGGATGCGCGGGCTCGATGACCAGGGCGCGGGCGAGCGCGACACGTTGCTGCTGGCCGCCGGAGAGTTCCTTCGGCATGCGCGCGCCGAGGCCGCCGAGGCGGACCAGGTCGAGCGCGCGGTTCACTCGATCGCGCGCTGCCGCGCCGCGCATGCCGCGCATGTCGAATCCGAAGGCAATGTTGCGCTCGACCGACAGATGGGGGAACAGCGCGTAGTTCTGAAACACCAGGCCGATGTTGCGGGCGTGCGCGGGGCGGGCGGTGATGTCCTCACCGCCGAGGGTGACGCGGCCGGAGGAGGGCGGCACCAGGCCGGCGATGATGCGCAGGACGGTGGTCTTGCCGCAGCCGGACGGTCCGAGCAGGGTAATGAACTCGCCGCGCGCGACCGCGAGGTTGCAGTCGGAGACGACTTCGGGTCCGGTGCCGTAGCGCTTGGTGACGTGCTGCGCAGGGCGAGATAGCCGCCGGGGTCGGCGTGCGTCACCGTGCCGGCACGACCTCGCGCCGCCACAGGTTGGACCACTGGTCCTGTACGGAGGCGACGTATTCCCAATCGACCGGCAGCATCTTTTCCAGGGTTGCCGGATAGGAGGAGGTGCGGGCGGCGATGTCCTCGGGCAGTTTGGCGTTGCGGTTCGACGGTCCGTAATACATCAGCTTGGCGAAGCGTTCCTGTGCCTCGGGCGAGAGGGCGTAGTTGATGAAGGCGAGTGCGGCGTCAGGGTTGCGGCTGCCTTCGACGAGGTTGATGGTGTCCATATCGAGGATCGAACCCTGCTGCATGGTGATGGAGTCGATCTTGCCGGGGGCCTTGTTCTTGTAGTCCTGGGCGCGGGCGTTCCAGCCGATGCCGATATCGATGTCGCCGTTGATCACCATGGTGTAGTTGTCCGGCATGGCGTTCCAGGTCTGCACGTTCTGGGCGATCTTCTTCAGCACGTCGATTTCCGGATCGGGCGAGGCTTTGTAATCGGCGCCGCAGGTAGTGGGCGACGACGAGCTGCAGTGCGATGCCGATGACGTTGGGCGCGGGCGAGAAGGCGATGCGGCCCTTGTGCGCGGGGTTGAGCAGATCGGGAATTCCGGTGGGCGGCGGCTTCACATTCTGCGGGTTGTAGATCATCACCAGGTTGTCGAAGGTGATGCCGGGACCCCAATCGCCGGGCATTTTTGCCTGGTCGTAGATGTTCGCCATATTGGGCACTTCGGCGGGCGTGAACTTGTGAAACAGGCCTTCCTTGTTGGCGACGCGGGAGACCGAGAAATCCATGATGTCCACGTCGATCTGCGGATGCGACCGCTGGGCCCGCAGCATGCCGAGCATCTGCGCCGAGTTGCCGCCCGGATTGTAGATCACCTTGACGGCCGGGATTGGCGGCCATGAACGGTTCCACAACTGCCTTGGTGTAGTTGTCCTGGAACGTGCCGGAATAGGCCATCAGCACGATCTCGCCTGAGGGGGCTGCGCGTGCGAGGCGCGGGGCGGCGATGCCGGCGAGAGTGGCGCCGAGGACGAAGCGGCGGCTGAGCTGGTCCATGCGGTGTTTTCTCCCCCGTGGCGGCCGTCAGTAGAAGCGTGCGCTTGTCGAACACGTTTCGCATGTCTGCCACCCGTCCATCCAGATAGCAACGCAGGTTGTGGCAGAAGATGTCGGTGATCTTGGCGTTCTCGCGTGTGACGGTGCTGGCCGAGTGCGGGCTGATCAGCACGTTCGGCATGTCCCATAAGCGGGCTTTCAGGCGGCAGCGGTTCGTGGGCGGCGACATCCAGCGCGGCGAAGCCGATGCGGCCGGATTGCAGGTGCGCGGATCAGGGCGGCTTCATCCACCACCGTGCCGCGGCCGATGTTGATGAACACCGCTCCGGGCTTGAACGCGGCGAATGCGGCATCGCCGATCAGGCCGGCGGTGTCGTCGGTTTGCGGCAAGGTGGCCACGACGGCGTCGGCCTGGGGCAGCGCGGTTATGCAGGTCGGAGGCGGGCAGCAGGGCGTCGAAGAGAGCGGCGTGCGCGCGGGGGCGGCCGGGATCGCGGGTGATGCCGATGATGCGCATGCCGAAGGCGCGGCGCGCGCTGGGCGATGCCGCGCGCGAGGTCGCCGGCGCCGATGGTGAGCAAGGTCTGGCCCGCGAGTTCCTGACCGCAATAGCGCACCCAGCGATGGGCGCGCTGTTCAGCGTCGAGATGTCGCAGGCCGCGGACGTGGAGCAACAGCGCCATGAAGACGAACTCGGCGAGGGGCCCGGCGTGAACGCCGCGCGCGGTGGTGATGAGAACGTCGCGATCGAGCAGGCCGAGGCGGTGCGCGGCGGGGCCGATGCCGCTGCTGGTGGTCTGGATCCAGCGCAACCGCTTTGCCTGCGCGACGTCGGCCGGCGTGGGGGGCAGGTCCCAGAGGATTTCGGCGCGGGCGAGCGCCTCGTGCCAGCGGCGCTGCTGATCGGCGTTGCGCGTGAAAGGTGCGCCGTGGTGGTCGGCGGTGTAGCGGGTGGGAGGGAGCAGGTCGAGGCTGGTAATCGATGTCCAGGCGGTGGGGATCGACGGCGCGGATGCGCTCGACGTGTTGCGGCTCGAGCGGGCTGGCGATGAAGATGGTTCGGCGTGCCGCGGTCATATCGTTATCAAAGCGCGAGCCAACTTGTCAGATGAGAGCATTGGTCTGATCGACGAGTTGTTTGGCTCCATCTTCGGGGCTGACAGTGCCGGCCATCACGCCGTTGATGATGTCACGCTGGGCGTGCCAGATGCGCACCGAGTTGCCGCCCGGGATAGCCCTGCCAGGGAAGCGCGCGACCCACTTCCTGCGCCACCGTCGCGAAATTCGGATTGGCCTCGTAGAAGGGCTTGAGGAAATCCGGCGCCGACCGCCTGGATGTTAAGCGGCATATAGCCGGTCGCCTTTGCGACGATGGTCTGCGCTCCGGGCCGGTCATGAACTTGATGTATTCCCACGCGGCCTTCTGCTTCTCGGGGGCCTTCGCGGTAATGATGCCCGCATTGCCGCCCGTGGGCAGCCCGCCATGCGCCTTGTCGTCGACCGGAAACAGCGCGTCTTCAGCGTGAAGCGGTTGCCGACGAGATCCGTGACCTGCCGTCAGCCGGGCCGGCGTGTCGAAATACATGCCGGTCTTGCCCGCCACGAAAGCCTCGCGCGCCTGGTCGAAATCGATCAGCGACATGCCCGCCATCGACCACGATGCTGCGCAGCAGCTTCAGCACGGGCAACCCGCGCGGACATCGCCGAAGCCGACCTTGGTGCCGTCGGCGTCGAGGATGCGCGCGCCGCTCTGCATCACGATCGCCTGCCACAGCCAGTCATCCGGCCAGACCTGAACGCTGTAGCCGATGCCGTTCGACGGACCGTCCGCCGCGTGGATCTTTCGGGCGAGATCGATCACGCCGGCCAATTCCGTCGGCATCTGGTCGGGATCGCCGCCGGCCTTGTTGACGAGATCGGCGTTCACGTAGCCGATCGGCAGGGAGGCATTGAAGGCCATCCCGTATTGCTTTCCGTCGACCTTGCGCGAGGTCGAGCGTGTTCGCGGTGTAGTTCGCCTTGACCCAATCCGGGCCCTCCTTCTGCAGCAGCGGGCCGAGATCGAGGATACTGGTTCGCGCTTGAGCAGCGCGCGAACCAGCTCCGGCATGAAGCTGAAGCTCGGGAAGTCGACGTCCGGAAGCTGGTTGGTGATCGCCTCGCGCAGCATGGTCTGCTCGGCCACGTCATAGGTCGGGGCCGGCGCGCGGAATTGATGGTGATGTCGGGTGCTGCTTCATGAACGCCTGGGCGATCTGATGAAGAAAGGTCTGCGAAGCTCGGATTGGCATAATAGACGTCGAGCGTGACACGGCGCCGCCCTGGCGGATGCCGGCCAAGGCGAACAGCGGCAGCGTGGCGCCGAGCGGGCCGGCTGCCCGGCCACATCTTGATGTCGCAGATCATGTGATCCTCCCGACGGTTGGTTGGCACGGCGCGTTATTTCAGCCGCTCATGGTGATCCCGCCGCACGAAGCGTTTCCGGGCGAGCAGGAATGCGAAGCAGGAGCGGAGCGGTGGAGATGGTCGCAGCCGCGCTGAGCGCGCCGTAATTGGTTCCCGATTCCGCGCTCGCGAAAAACATCATGCCGAGCGGCGGCGTTGCCATGCCGGGTGTCGCTGATGACGATCAGCGGCCAATAGAGGTCGTTCCAGTGCGCGACGAAGGAGAACACGGCAAAGGCGGCGATCGCGGGCCAGGCGCTCGGCACCACGATGCGCCAGACGATCTCGAATTCGCTGACGCCGTCGAGCCGCGCCGCGTCGATGATTTCGTCGGGGAAGGTGCTGAAGAACTGGCGGAACAGGAAGATCGCGAAGACCGAGAGGAAGAAGGGGAACATCAGCGCGAAATAGGTGTTCGAGCAGGCCGAGTTTGCGCGAGCGCGATATAGAGCGGCAGCGCCGGGACCTGGATCGGGATGCACAGGCCCGATCAGCACCAGCGCGAACAGCACCGAGCGGCCCGGGAAACGCAGCTTCGCCAGCGCATAGGCGCATGGCACCGCGGTCACGACCTGGCCGAGCCAGGATGCCCGCGCAGACGATCAGCCCGTTGAGCGTGAAGCGCAGCAGCGGCGATTGGCTGCAGCGCGGTCAGCGATAATTGTGCGAGACCGGCAGAAGTGTCGCGGCAGGAGGTGGAAGCGCGGGTCGAACACCTCCGCCGGCGGCGTGACGGAGGTCAGCAGCATCCAGACGAAGGGCAGCAGCATCACGACGCTGCCGCGCGAGCAGCACCGCGTGGGCCAGAGCGAGCGTTCCCGCACGGCGAAGCGGCAGAGCGCCATCCGGGGCGGCCGGCGCGCATCGCATCCAGCGGCGGCGGCCGGCTCAGCCATAATGGACCTGCGACCGATCAGCGAAGGTCTGCCCGATGGCGAACAGAGCACGATGAAGAGCGAGGAAGATCACCGTCAGCGCGGCACGCATAGCCGGATTTGAAATAGCGAAAGGCCCTCGACATAGATCGAGTAGAGCAGCACCTGGGACGCGTTCATCGGACCGCCCCGCGTCATCACCGCGACCGTATCGAACACCTTGAATGCCGTGATCGAGGTGGTGACGACGACAAAGATCGTCGTCGGGCCGAGCAGCGGCCAGGTGACGGTCAGGAACCGGTCGAGGCCGGTGCAGGCAGCCGTCGATTTCGGCGGCTTCGTAGAGTTCGCGCGGGATGGCGGACAGCCCGGCCAGGAACAGGACCATGTTGAAGCCGAGCAGCTGCCAGACGCCGATCACGGCAAGCGTCGGGATGACCAGCCCGGGACGTGCCGAGGAAGTTGACTGGCCGATGCCGAGCAGTGCAGGAACTGGTTGATCGGCCCGATGCTCGGGTGCAGCAGAAACATCCAGACCGTCGCCATCGCGACCAGGGTGGACGTGACCGGCAGGAAGTAGATCACTTCATAGATCGCCCGCGACTGCTGCCGGCCGTGCACGAGGAAGGCGACGAGAAGTGCGAGGAACGTGCACCGGGCAGGACGATCGCCACATAGAGGAAGGTATTGCCGATCGATCTGCGCACCATCGGGTCGGCCAGCGCCTGGCGGAAGTTCGCATCCGCCGACGAAACTCACGTCAACCGCCCCGAGTTCGTAGTCGGAGAATGAAAGTCCCAGCAGCACGAGCAGCGGCGCGATATTGACAATCAGCAGCAGGATGAAGGCCGGCAGCACCAGCCCGATGGCGTTCCGCCGCTCGGCAGCGGACCTGGGCATTGACGCTCACCGCGTCGGCATTTCGCTGAAGGTGGGATGCAAGCCGGCCGCGAATCGGGGCAAGCCGCGGGCACGGCGTCCCGAGCCGGCAAACGCTCCCCGTCGGGGCCGAATATCCGGCAGTCCCTGGGCGCGAAACGCAACGTCACGTCCGCGTCCGGCGGGAGCGTTTCGGCGAATTCATGGCTGACACGGCACAGCGCAGGGCTCGTTCCGCTGCCGAGAAGCCGGAAATGCAGGATTTGCTCCGGCCCCAGATTTTCGCGCAGACGCAAGCGCGCCGAGGAGTTGGCAGCCATCGGAAGGCGCATGCGCCGGCCGCTTGGGCACCAGTGCTTCGGGGCGTACCCCGACCTGACGGCCGGGTGCCTCGCGCCGCCGCGACGGAGATCGGCAAAGCGTTGCCGAGCGACCTGCACGCGACCGAACTTGCCGATCCGACCCTCCGGGGAACAGATTGATCGCCGGGCTGCCGATGAACTGCGCAACCTTCACGTTCGCCGGCTGCTCGTACAGCTCGGACGGGCCGGCCGATTTGCAGGATGCGGCCCGGCATCCATCATGGCCACGCGGTCCGACATCGTCATCGCCTCGGTCTGGTCATGCGTGACGTAGATGAACGTCGCGCCAAGCCGCGCGTGCAGCTCGATCAGTTCCGCCCGCATGTGCACGCGCAGTTTCGCATCGAGATTCGACAGCGGCTCGTCCATCAGGAACACCGACGGGTGCCGGACCATCGCCCTTCCCAGCGCGACACGCTGGCGCTGGCCGCCGGACAACTGCGCCGGCCGGCGGTGCAGCAGCGGTTCGATCTGCAGTTGCGCGGCCACGGCGCGCACATCCGCGGCGATCCGCTCGCAGCAGCCGGCGCCGCCGCGGCGAAAGCAGACGCACGCAGCGGCAGACGCTCCGCGCATACGCGAGCCGCGCCATGATCAGCGGGGTCGCGATGTTCTGAAAACCGTCATGTGCGGGTAGAGCGCGTAATTCTGGAACACCATCGCGACTTTGCGCTCGAACGGACGCAGATGGTCCACGCGCGCGCCCGCCGATGGCACATGCCCGGCATCCTGTGACTCAAGCCCGGCGATGATGCGGATCAGCGTCGATTTGCCGCAGCCGGAAGGGCCTACCAGGGTCAGGAACTCGCCGTCCAGCACATCGAGATCGACGCCGTGCAGCACGCGGACCGATCCGAAAGCCTTGCTGATCGCCCGAAGCTCCGACGCCGCCATGCGCGGCCCCAGGCAGCCGGACTGCGGATAGACTTCGTGCACGACATCATCGATCCAGTGCACCCTGAGCTGATCGAGGTCAGGACCGATGCGGTGACACGGTCGCTTTCGAATTCATACAGGACCGCGCCCAGGTCTTTCGTTCCAGGCATTTCGGGCTGCATGGCCGGGCCCGACCGCGAAGGATGTGGCCGGGCACCAGATATAGCGAACGCCGTCCAGCGTGCTGTCGTGCGCCTTATGCAGATGGCCGCTCGCCACCAGCGACACGTGGTGCCGGTTCAGAAGGTCCAGGAGCGGCCCGCGGGGTTCGGGTTTCACGGACCAGTATCCGGTGTCCGGCTCATTCGGATGTTCGATGAACAGCGGCTGGTGCATGAACCAGGCGATACGCCGGCCAGCCGCGGATCGCATCGATCCGGAGAGCCAGGCCAACTGCTCGGCTTCGGCGGCCATCGCCGGAGCCAAACAGCATCGCGTTCAACCCGATCAGCCGCCAGCCAGGAATATCATGCAGCCACCAATTGCGGCCGAACGACCGGTCCCAGCGCGCGAGCCGCTCGGCATTGACGGGCTGCGTCGGCGAATTCGGCAGGCCGACATCGTGATTGCCCGGGACGGTCAGCACCGGCTTGCCGAGCTCCGCCATGTGGGCGGCGGCCAGCGCAAGATCAGGCTCGTGGCCCGCGCCATCGACGGAAACATCGCCGGTATGGATGACCAGCGAAGGGTCCTGTTCGGCGATCCAGCCCGCGTGGGTGCCCAGTTGCCCATGAAGTGAGGCTTCACGGCGCTGAGATGGCTGTCCGAGATCTGCACGATGCGTGGTCATGGCGGTCGCGTACCTCGTTTTCGGAACCTGATCAGTCGATCAGGTCCAGCAGTTTCGGCATATCGGAAAACACCGCCATAGCGCCTTCATCCAGCAGCCGGGCCGCATGGCCGGCGGCGCAGTGTCCGCCGCCGCAGAACCCCAGCACCCGCATGCCGGCCGCACGTGCCGCGTGCACACCGGGAACGCTGTCCTCGATCACCAGGCAGTCGCTCGGGGCGGTCCGCATTGTCTCCGCGGCCAACAGGAACAGGTCGGGCGCGGGCTTTCCGGCCGCCACCGAAACCGCGCTGAACACGTGCGGTGCAAGACGAGCGTGCAGGCCGACCAGCCCGAGCGTGAAACTCAGCCGCGCGGGAGAGCTGCTGGAGGCAACGCAGGCGGGAATGCGGAGGGCGTCGAGCGTCGCTTCGATCCCCCGCATGGCTCGCAGTTCCGTCTGGAACGCGGTTTCCAGGGTGAGGCGCGTGTTTGCTTCAAAGTCCTCGGGCAGCTTATGTCCCAGCCCGCGTTCCACGATGTCGTACATGCTTCGGCTGGAATGGCCGGCAAACCGCAGGACCAGGTCTTCTGTCGAGATTGCGTAGCCCGCCTGGGTCAGAGCGTCAGCGGTGACGCGGCACGCGATCACCTCGCTGTCGATCAGCACGCCGTCGCAATCGAAGATGATCAGTTGCGGATGCATCGGCGGCGGCCAATGATGATCATGCGCTGTCCCTTCCCGGTGGCGCATCTCTGCCATCGGGCCGTCCGGATAGCAACGCGGGCCTAGTGTCCCGGAATTATGGGAGCACGACACGCAGCCCTTATCTCATGGCGAGGCCTGAAAGGCCGAAGCAGTCTCCGGCGATCCAGTGCTCGATTGCTCGTGCGCCCCTCGGCCGAAATTGCTTCGTCGCGCTTCGCGCTCCTCGCAATGACACGACATGCAGCAAGGCTCACGCTCCCACGATAGTGGGTACTAGGCGGAAGAGCGCCTGTTGGGTTGGCGGCGCCGTCGCGTCCGTACATGGCGTCGTGGCTCAGGTGGCCAGCGGGCAACCGCCCTGATCCAAGGGGCGGAACGCGTCCTTTCCGGGGATGACCTGCGCCACCTCGAGCAGGTCCCAGGGGCCATGGGAGTCGGAAGGTTTTTTGGCCTGAAGCAGAAGTTCATCGCGGATGACGCGTCCGTCGATGCGCAGCGATCCATTCTTGGTCATGAAGTCGTTGATGGGAATGGAGCGCATCTTATCCATCACCGCGGGGGCGGCATCGGTGCCGGCGGCCTGGATGCTTTTCAGATAGTGTGTCACCGCGCCCCAGGTGCTGGCCTGGAAGGCGGTGGGCGGACGGCCGACGCGCTTGGCGAAGCGGTCGGCGAACTCGCGGCTCGGCGCGTCGCGATCCCAGTAATAGGGCTGGCTGAACAGCATGCCCTGGGCGACCTGCAAGCCGAGCGAATGGATGTTGGTGAGCGAGCAATTCAGGGCGGCGGGCGTGATGCCGCTGCGGATCAGGCCGAACTCGCCCATTTGCTTGGCGCAGTTGATGAAGTCGGCGCCGCCGCAGCAGATGCCGACGACGTCCGCATGGGTCGCGGCTGCCTGGGTGAGTTGGGAGGAGTAGTCGGTGGCGCCCAACGGCACCAATGCATGGCCGAGAATGGTGCCGCCAAGACCGCGGACGATCGCCGATGCGTTGTCCTCCAGCGAATGGCCGAAGGCGTAGTCGGAGACGATGAAGAACCACTTGTTCTTGCCCTGCTTCATCAGGGCATCGGCCGGTCCCTTCGCCGCGGAGTAATTGTCGTACGCCCAGTGCACGCCGTAGGGGGAGCAATCCTTGCCGGTCAGGTCGGTGGTACCGGCGGCGATGACGACGTCGATCTTCTGGCGCTGGTGACAGAGTTCCTGCACGGCCAGCGCGACGGCGGAATTGCCCAGGCCGAAGATCGCGTCCACCTGTTCCTGATCGAACCAGCGGCGCGCGATAGAGAGGCCGATATCCGGCTTGTTCTGCAGATCGGCCTGGATCACCTGCACCGGCGCGCCGAGCACCGTGCCGCCGAAATCCTCGGCGGCCATCTGCGCCGACACATAATCTCCCATGCCCTGCTGGTCGGCGAACACGCCGGACATGTCGTCCAGCACCCCGATCTTCACCACCCCATCCGAGATCGCCGGTGCGGCGTGGGCGCGCATTCCTGCGAACGGCAGGGCGGCGGCGGCGGTCAGCAGCGTGCGGCGTTTCATTGTGTTCCCCCCATTGTTTGCTTCAGAGTGTCAGTCCGCGTGCGGCGAGTGCCTTGAGGAAATTGGGTTCCGGCGGCGGCAACGGCGGCAATTCCCAGCTTCCCGTTCCGATCGGGCGGATGTCGCGATCGACCGGAACTTCGATCAGGTATGGCCGGTTGGCGGCGATGGCCGCGGCCAGCGCATCCTCGGTCTCATCGGCGCGGGTGATGCGATGGGAGGCCACGCCGAAGCTGCGCGCGAGCGCCGCGAAGTCGGGGCTGTACAGCTCCTGCGTACGGTCCGACTGGAAGCTGGTGGCGAGTTCACGGCCGCCGAACATGCCGACCTGGATGTCGCGGATCGAGCAGTATCCGTAGTTGTTCCACACCAGCCAAACGACCGGAATGTCGTATTCCACCGCGGTGGCGAGCGCATGCGGTGTCATCAGAAACGACCCGTCACCCACAACGGCGATGCAGGGCCGGTCGGGTGCGGCGAGCTTGGCGCCCAGAATGCCGGACGTTGCGAACCCCATGGCGGCGAAGCCCCAGGAGTGGATCAACTGCCGCGGACGAATCGCATCGAACAACTGGATGATCCAGTTGTGGTGCACGCCGACGTCGCTCGCCACGACGGCGTTTTCCGGCACGGCGCGGGACAGCGCCCGCATCAGGCGTTCGGGGCGCAGCGGCACCTGATCGGAGACCGCGAGGCCATCCTGGTATTCGCGCCAGACCGCGCGCCCACGACGTAACCGGTCGAGCCACGGGGTGTCGGCGGATCGCGTGCCGCCCAGACGCGATGCGGCAAGCGACGAGAGCTGCGCCAGGCTCGCCTTGGCATCGCCGAGGATGCCGAGTTCCGCGGGATAGTTGCGCCCGATCTCGGCGGGATCGATGTCGATCTGGACCAGCCGGCTGGGCGGGATGGCAAGCGTGTAGCCATCGACCCAGGCGCTGGTCGCGCGGTCGTCGAAGGAGAAGCCGAGCGCAAGAATGACATCGGCGTTCTTGGTTGCCTCGTTGGCGGCGTAGCTGCCGTTGCGCCCGATCGAGCCGAATGCGAGGTCGTGGCGCTCGTTGATCGAGCCTTTGCCGTTCGGGCTGGTCACGACCGGGAGCTGCATCGCTTCGGCGAAGCGGGTCAGCTCGGCGGAGGCTTGCGCGAGCAACACGCCTTGGCCGGCAATGATGACCGGACGCTCGGCGTGGAGCAGAAGATCGAGTGAAGCGGCCAGCGCATCCGGTGCACCGGGTGTGCCGTTCGCGACGCGTGTTGCGGGCGAAGGAGCGCCATAGGCTGTTTCTTCCACGAAGACGTTCAGCGGCACGTCGAGATTGACCGGGCCCGGCCGTCCCGCGGTCAGCAATTCCCATGCCTGGCGGACGGCGAGCGGCACCATGTCGGCGCGGGTGGGCTGAAAGCTGCGCTTCACATAGGGACGGATCACCGAGGGGAAATCGCCCTGGTAGAACCGCCCGGTTTCCTGGAAGGGCTGGCGGTTGAACTGGCTGGTCGGGACGTTGCCGGTGATGGCCAGAAAAGCCGAGCTGTCCATCATCGCGGCGGCGAGTGCGACGACCAGGTTGGCCGATCCCGGCCCGCACGAGGTGAAGGTCGCGACCGGCTCGCCGCGCACTTTGAAATACGCATCCGCCATGTGGCCGGCGGTCTGCTCGTGATGGACCGAGATCGTGCGGATGCGGTTCTGCGCTTTGAACGCGGCATCGAGGAATCCGACATTGCCGTGCCCGCACAGGCCGAACAGGTACGGGACGTTCTGCCGGACCAGGAAATCGACGATGATGTCGGCGCCGTTCATGGCAATGAACCTCGCGTTCAGGCGGCTTGTCGGATCGGGCTGCCGAGCATCACGGAGATGCGGGAGGCGGTGTCGCGCAGCCGCGGCAACAGTGCACGCAGGTCCTGGGGTTCCATGCGCGCCGCGGGGGCCGCCAAGGCGATGCAGGCGGAAACACGGCCGGTGTGATCGGTGATCGGAACGCCCAGGCATCGCAGCCCGGTCTCGATCTCCTCATTGTCCATGCCCCAGCCCTGCGCGCGGATGCGCTCCAGTTCCGCGCGCAGCGCGTGCGGATCGCTGAGTGTGTTCGGGGTGAAGCGCGGCAATTCACGGTCGGCGAGCAGGTGGTCCAGCTCCGACGCCGGGAGGTGCGCGAGCAGCACCTTGCCGAGCGCGCTGGCATGGGCCGGCGTGCGCTTGCCGACGAACGCGTGCATGCGGATCAGGCGAGTTCCCTCCACGGCCTGAACGCAGACCGCTTCCCAGCCGTGCAGGATGCCGACATGGACGGTTTCGCCGGTCGACTCGGCGAGGTCCTGGATCGGCGGCAGCGCCTGCCAGCGCAGATGTTCGCGCCGCAGCGCGGCGGAGCCGAGCGCATGGAACCGCAGCCCCGGCGCGTACCGTGCGCTGTCCGGGTCCTTGGTCAGGAAGCCGAACTCCTGGAGCGTGTGGAGGATGCGGAAGATGGTCGGCTTGCTGAGGTCGAGCGCGGCCGCCAACTCGGCGAGGGTCCAACTCTCACGCCGGGTGAAGCAGTCAATCACCTCCAATCCCTTGCGAAGGGAGGCAAGGCGATACGGGTCCTGAGGTTTGGAGGTGGCCAAAGCGTCCTGATTTCTGAAACGCCGTACCGTATGGCGAAACAGGGATGGAGGCAACCGCTACCGGTGCGACGGACGCTCCGGCGCCGGCGGCTTGGTCCCCGGCGCCTGCTCCCGTGCCTGGGCCAGCAGGGCCTCGCAGCGATGCTGATCCTGTGTGCCGAACTGGATGGTGGGCAGCACGGCGAGGGGAGGGAAGATCGCCGCCAGTGCGCCGGCCAGGCCGGCGCGGGCGACGGTCTCGGCCCCGGGCAGGATCGAGGGATGCTTCAGGGTGCCCGATACGTTGATCGGACCATGCAGCGTGCCGATGGTGATGTGCTTCGGCGCGGTGCGGATCTGGAATCGCATGGCTTCAGTCTGCAGGTTGATTCCGCCGCTGGTGTTCACGATCGCCTCGCCGGTATCCATGATCAATGCGCGCGACTGCAGGATGCCGTGCTGCAATCCGAAATCGGCGATCAGGCATTCAACCTGGGTGCGCTTCGGAATGCCGAGCGCCGAGAGCAGGGCATCGCCGAACTCGAGACCGGAGAGATCGACGAGCAGGGCGGAGAGATCGCCGCCGGCCATGCCGAGGATGATCTCGCCATTGCCGTTGGCGGCCATGGAGGCGACCGAATTACCTTCGGTGGAGATGCGGGCGCTGCCGCTGATCGAACCGGCGCCGCCGAACGTGCCGGTTGCTTTCATGAGTTCCGAAACGGCGACGCTTTGGAAATTCACCTCCGCCTCGGTGCGGACAGCGTTGCCCGCGGGATCGAGCTTGATGGTGGATTCGATGCGTCCCGAGCCTACGCCGAAATCCAGCGGGTGGAGCAGGATGTGTCCGTTCACGATGTCCAGGGCGACTGCGACATTGTCGAGCGGCATGGAGCGTCCGCGGATCGCGCCGGCGCGGTAGCGGAGATGGACGTCGGCGTAGCTGAACTTCGGAATGCTGATCGGCGCGGTGGGGAACAGTCCGGGGGCCGCGGCTTCCTGCTTTGTTTCGGTATGGCTGGGCTTGGCGCCGATGAAACCACCGAGATCAACCAGATCGACCGCCCGGGATTGGAGATCGGCGGTCATGACCGGACGAGGCTCATCGGGGCTGACGGCGATGGTGCCTTCGAGGTCGCTCGATCCGACCTGCCCGCGAATGTCGGTGAATCGCACGCGGTGGTTGGCGAAATCGAGCGCGCCGGCGAGCCGGTAGGCGGGCGTTTCGGGCAGTGCGATGCCGGTGAGCGGGGTGAGGCGCGCGAGGCTCGGGCCGGCGAGGTTCAGGCGGAGATTGGCGCCGGCGAGCGCCATCGGGTCGGAGATTGTGCCCTGGAGCCGGACCTGGGTCGGACCGTTGGCGATCATCAGATCGATCGGCCAGGGTGTGTTGGTGTCGCGCAGCCCCAGGATGGCGCCGCCTACCAGGCGGCCCTGGATCGGCTGGGCGGCGTAGGTGCCGCGGGCCTCGGCGATGAGGGATGCGGGCCGGCCGGGCGGCTGTTCGGTGCGGAGTGCGACGGCGACATTCGCGCGCAACGGGGCGAGCAAGGCGCGAACCTGGCCATCATCGATGCGAAGCTCGCCGATTTGAGTGGTGCTGCTGCCGCTGGAGGAGGCGAGGTTGAGGCGGTAGTTCGCGTCATGGTTGGGTAGTTCGGCGACGAACACGCGCGGCTGGCTGATGTCGATGCTGGGGATGACGGTCCGGCGGTGCCACAGCCAGGTCCAGACGTCGAAGCGGACCGTGAGTTGCGCGATCTGGGCGAAGGGCGGGTTCGGCTGCGGCCAGTTCGGCGGCTCGGCGATGGTGACGTTGTCGGCGGTTACGGTGGTGATGCGGCCTGGATGGACGTGCAGGGAGCCGATTGTGACGGTGCGGCCGATCGCAGCCGAGGCGCGGGATGCGACGATACCTTTCAGGAGCGGGCCGGCGAAGATCCACGCGGCGATGACGAGCGCCACCACGATGGCGGGGAGTCCCAGGCCGAAGAGCCAGAACCGACGCGATTTTCCTATCATCAGCGAGATGAACGCGTCCCGAGGGATCGGGATGCGAGGGCGGCCTGCCGAACGGCCGGACCGTCATCGGCCGGCGGGCGCGCCAGGCACGAGGGTTCAGTACATCGCGCCGCGTGCAGCGACCGGCCAGAGGCATTCGACGCGCCCGTTGCGCACGCCGACATACCAATCGTAGCGATCCACGGTGGGATCGCAGTGGCCGGGTACCAGGCGCACCTTCTCGCCGAGCTTCAGCGCTTCCGTTTCGCTCGGAACTTCCAGCTTGCCATGCTCGTCCGAGGCGCTGACGTATTTGACGTCCGGCCGCGCCCATAGCGTCGGCATGCCGCTTTCGGTGGCGAGTGCCTTGAGCCCGGCATCCAGCACGGCGAGGCCGGGACGCGCGGTGCTCATGACCGTTGCCAGCACGAAGAGTGAGTGGCGGAAGGTGCTGACCGGCTTGCCGGCCTCATCGAGGTTGCGGGCGTAATCGGCGTCCATGAAGACGTAGCTGCCGGCCTGGATCTCATTGTAAACGCCGGAGGCGGATTCGAACACGAAGGTGCCGGTGCCGGCGCCGCCGACGATGGGGCATTCGAGGCCCTGCTGGCGCAGTTGCTCGACGGTGCGACGGGTGCCGTCCACCGCGAAGTCGATAGCCTTGCGGCGCTCCTCGACCGTACGCCTGTGCTGGGCGCTGCCGTGATAGGCCTGCAGCCCGCCGAAGCTCAGGTGGCGGGATTCGGCGATGCGCTGCGCGAGCGCGACGGCCTCGGGGCCGGGGGAGACGCCGCAGCGGCCGGCGCCGACGTCGATCTCCACCAGGACGGGCAGGCGGATGTTGGCGTGGGCGGCCGCGTCCTCCAGCATCGCGACCTGGGCGGCGTCGTCGGCGCAGACCGCGATGCGGCCGAGCCGGGCCAGGGCGACGAGGCGGGCGAGTTTGCCCGAGCGCCACCACTTCGTTGCTGACGAGGATGTCGGGGATGCCGCCCCAGGCCAGTGCCTCGGCCTCGCCGACCTTCTGCACGCACTGGCCGATGGCGCCGCGGGCCATCTGGAGGCGGGCGATGACGGGGGATTTGTGGGTCTTGGCGTGGGCGCGGAGTTTCGTACCGGTGGGGGCGAGCAGCGCCGCCATGTGGTCGAGGTTGTACTCGAAGGCGTCGAGGTCGATGAGCAGGGCGGGGGTGTCGATTTCGTCCTCGCGCATGCCGGGCTGGGCGGGCGGTGCTTGCAGCATGATCACTCCTTGGGTCTGGAGTGCATCCTTGCGGCTCGGGGATGGCCAGGCAAGCGTGCGGCGGCGGGATGCGTTTCGGGCACCAGCAGGCGCAGCGCCACCACCGCGGCGACGGCGATGGCGGTGAGGACCAGCATCGCCATTTCGGTGCCGGCGCGGTCGGCGAGCCAGCCGGCGGCGAAGGTACTGACGGCGGCGCCTAACCCGGCGGCGAGCGCGAAGGAGTTGATGGCGAGATTCATGAAGGCGGTGTGCCGCGTCAGGTCCGCGGCGATGAGCGAGATCATGATGCCCATGACGGCGCCGCTGACGCCATCGGCGGCCTGAGCGATGAGCAGGCCCGGGAGACCGGGGAGCAGGGCGAGGAGGGCGCCTTTAATGGGCAGTGCGGCGAAGCCGAGGAGCAGGATGGGGCGGCGGCCTCGGCGTTCGGCGGCGCGGCCGAGAGCGGGGGAGATTGCCGCGACGACGAGCTGGGAGACGATGATGGCGGCCGAGATCACCAGCCCGGCCAGCCGATTGTGAACGGCGAGCGCGTTCACCGCCAGCGGCAGCATGGCGCCGTTGGCGAGCGAGAACAGCATCACGCAGATGGCGAAGCCGTGGATATGGAGGTGCAGGTAGATGCGCCAGAAGCGGTGGCCCTCTTTCTTTCGCTGCTTCGGGTGTTTGACCGCGGCGTGTGTTTCGCCGTGTGCCACGGCGGTCGGCTCGATCCACTTGAGGACCCAGACCGCGGGTATGGCCATGACCGCGACGGCAAGGAAGATCATGCGGTTGCCGATCCAGGACGCGACGCCGCCCAGGATCAGGGCGGCTCCGGCGCTGCCGAGGGAGGCCCATCTTGTGTTGCCGCCGAGGGAGGCGCTCAGGCGGTCATGACCGAAGGCTGCCAGCGTCACGGCGGCGATCGCGGGGGTGATGACGGTCGCGGCGGCGGCATGCACCAGCTCGGCGCCGAAGACCGGGATCCGGCCGAGGGGGATGCAGAACAGCAGCGCGCTGGCCCCGGTCAGGATGGTCGCGGCGGCGAGGATGAACCGCTTGCGGACCACCGCGTCCACCAGCGCTCCGCCTGGGAGCTGGAGGCCGAGCGCGCCGACGGTTCCGACGCTCAGCGCCAGCCCGGTCTGCGCCTGGTTCCATCCGGCGTCGATGAGAGCCAGGTTGATGAACGGCCCGAACCCGGTCTGCATCGCCGCGATCAGGAAGTTGAATGCCGCCAGCCCGCGGCCCGCCCGCTGCATCGAGTTCCCCCCGCTGTTCTTGCGGGATAGCATGAACGTTCGGTGGGATGTCGTTTTGATTCTGAAAAATCGTTCCGGGCGTACGGGAAGCCCCGCTACTTGCGGGATGGGCCGTGGCGGAAGGGGTCAGCGCGTCGGGCGGGGCGGGGATTTTGAATAGTCGTAGAACCCGCGGCCGGTTTTCCGGCCGAGCCACCCCGCTTCGACGTATTTCACCAGCAGCGGGCAGGGGCGGTACTTGCTGTCGGAGAGGCCTTCGTACAGCACCTGCATGATCGACAGGCAGGTATCGAGGCCGATGAAATCGGCCAGCTCCAGCGGGCCCATAGGGTGGTTCGCCCCGAGCTTCATCGACGTGTCGATGGCGCTGACCGACCCGACACCTTCATAGAGCGCGTACACCGCCTCGTTGATCATCGGCACCAGGATGCGATTGACGATGAAGGCGGGAAAATCCTCGGCAACAGCGGCGGTCTTGCCGAGCCGGTCGGCCAGGGCCTGCACGGCCTGGAAGGTGGGTTCGTCGGTGGCGATGCCGCGGATGATCTCCACCAGCTTCATGACCGGCACGGGGTTCATGAAGTGCATGCCGATGAACTTCTCGGGCCGGTCGGTCGCCGCGGCGAGGCGGGTGATGGAGATCGAGGAGGTGTTGGAGGCGAGCATGCAATCCGGCTTGAGGTGCGGCGTGAGCGCGCGGAAGACGGCGTGCTTGATCTCCTCCTTTTCGGTGGCTGCCTCGATCACGAGATCGGCCTCGCCGAAGCCGGCGTAATCGGTTGCGGTGGCGATGCGCTGCAACGCCTCCTGCTTTTCCTGTTCGGTGATCAGATCGCGATGGATCTGGCGATCCATGTTATGGCCGATGGTGGCCATGGCCTTCTTGAGGGCCTCGGGTTTCACGTCGAGCATGGTGACGGAAAGCCCGGCGAGGGCGCAGACATGGGCGATGCCGTTGCCCATCTGACCGGCGCCCACGACGCCCACATGGGCGATGGCAGACGCCGCGTCGGGTTGTCCGGGAATCAGCTCCGCCGGGTTTACATCGACATTCATGAGGAGCGCTCCAGTTCCGCTGCCAGTTCGGGCAGCGCGGTGAAGAGATCAGCCACCAGGCCGTAATCGGCGACCTGGAAGATGGGCGCTTCCTCGTCCTTGTTGATTGCGACGATCACCTTGCTGTCCTTCATTCCGGCGAGATGCTGGATCGCACCGGAAATGCCGACGGCAACGTAAAGGTCGGGGGCCACCACCTTGCCGGTCTGGCCGACCTGGTAGTCGTTGGGCACGAAGCCGGCATCCACGGCGGCGCGGGAGGCGCCGATCGCGGCCCCCAGCTTGTCGGCGATGGGTTCGAGCAGGTGGAAATTCTCGCCGTTCTGCATGCCGCGGCCGCCGGAAATGACCACGCGGGCGGCGGTGAGTTCGGGCCGTTCGCTCTTGGACAGTTCGGCCGAGACGAAGCGCGATGCGCCGGTGTCGGCGGGCGGCTCCACGGCTTCGATGCTGGCATGGCCGCCTTCGGGCGGCACCGGATCGAAGCTGGCCGCGCGGACCGAGATCACCTTGAGGCGGTCCGAGGATTTGACCGTGGCGAGCGCGTTGCCGGCATAGATCGGGCGGATGAAGGTGTCGGCATCCTCGATCCCGGCGATGTCGCTGATCGGCTGCACGTCCAGCAGGGCGCCCAGGCGCGGCATGATGTTCTTCCCCACCGCCGTGGCGGCGGCGAGCAGATGGGAGTAGGCCGGCGCCAGGCCAACCAGCAAGTCTGCTACCGGCTCGGCCAACAGATGCGCCATTACCGGTGAATCACAGGTTAAGACCTTGGCCAGGCCGGGCAGCCTGGCCGCGGCTTCGGCCGCCGCCTGGATGTTCTCACCGAGGACCAGTCCGTGCACCTCGCCCAGCTTGGTCGCCGCAGCGACCGCCGAACGCGACGGCTGCTTGATGCCCGCGGCGTCGTATTCCAGCAGAACCAGCGCTGCCATGGTCAGATCACCTTCGCTTCGGTGCGTAGCCTGGACACCAGCTCGGCGACGCTCTTGACCTTTTGCCCAGCCTTGCGCCTGGGCGGCTCCGCGACTTTCACCAGCGTCAGCCGCGGGGACGGATCGACCCCGAGGTCCTCGGGCTTGATGGTTTCGATCGGCTTTTTCCTGGCCTTCATGATGTTGGGCAAGGAGGCGTAGCGGGGTTCGTTCAGCCGCAGGTCGGTGGTGATCACCGCCGGCAGGCTCAGCGCCACCGTTTCCAGCCCGCCGTCCACTTCGCGCGTCACGGTGATCTGCTCGCCCTCGATGACAAGCTTGCTGGCGAAGGTGCCCTGGGGCCAGCCGAGCAGGGCGGCGAGCATCTGGCCGGTGGCGTTCATGTCATCGTCGATGGCCTGCTTGCCGAGGATGATCAGCCTGGGCTGTTCCTTATCGGCGATGGCCTTGATCAGCTTGGCGACTGCGAGGGGCTGGAACTCGACGGTCGTTTCCACCAGGATGCCGCGGTCGGCGCCCATGGCGAGCGCGGTGCGGATCGTCTCGGCGCACTGCGCTATGCCGAGGGAGACGGCGACGATCTCGGTCGCGACGCCCTGTTCCTTGAGGCGTATGGCTTCTTCGATGGCGATCTCATCGAACGGGTTCATGGACATCTTCACGCCGGCGGTTTCGACGCCGGAGCCGTCGGTCCTGACCCGCACCTTGACGTTGTAATCGACCACCCGCTTGACCGGGACGAGTATCTTCATGGCTTGGCTCGACCGTGGGCTAGAACTCGCGACTGTTCGCATCTGCAACATGGGGCGGACCTTACGCATCCGGCGCTTTGCGAGTCAAACGCAGGGGGCCGGTTCATTTAGTCGCCGCGGACCCGCTGAAACCCTTGCTGATCGGGCGGCTCGGCGGGTTCCTCGGTGATCGTTGTGACGTGTGCCAGCCTGGGTCCGCGGCGGCAGTATCGCGCCAGTTCCTCGACCGCGTCGGCGTCGCCGGCGATCAGGGCTTCCACATCGCCGCCGGGGCGGTTGCGAACCCAGCCGTGGACGCCGAGCCGGTCTGCCTCGGCGACCATCCAGTCGCGAAAGCCCACCCCCTGGACCCGGCCGGCGATGATCAGGCGTTTGGCGATCATGGATGGGCGAGCTGGATGAAGCGGGCGGCGAGAGCGACGTCGGCGGCGATGGCGCGGCGGCGGGCTGCGGCTTCGGCGTCCTCGCCCCAGATTTCAACCTGGTACAGCTCCTCGAGCGCGCCGAGCGCGTGGGCACTCTCGGGGTTCAGCCGGCCTCGGGCGAGGGCCAGACCGAGCACAAGGCTGCCGAGCGCGGGGACCGCGACACCGAGGCCGGCGAGACCGAAGGCGTCGAACTCGGCGACCGCCTTGCGCAAAGCGGCGATGCTTCCGCGATGCTGTTTCAGCGGCGCGATGCCGGCGACGACCCGCAATGGCGCGCCATACTCCGCCGCGACCCAATCCAGCCACGGCTGCCATCGCTCATGCTCGCGGCGCACCAAACTGTCGGGTGTCTCGGCGCGATAGCAGAGTGTGTCGCTTTCGCCGTAGCGGGCGATAGCGTCGATGGTGGGCCAGGGATCGGGGGCGATCCGCTGCTGCGCTGTGCCGGCGAGGCGGGTCAACGGGGTGTCGGCGAAGGTCATGTCGCCACCCTTGGCGCGGCCGGCGTCTTGCCACTCGGCGGCGATCGCCCGGGCCAACGGCTCCGCCGGCACCTGGAGCACCGCGCCGCCGGGCAGGCGGACGGGCCGGCGATCGAGCAGGATTTGCCAGCCGGCGTCGGCGGGGGCGGTGTCGGCGGTGGTCCAGAAGCGCTTCATGCTCAGCGCAGGAGTTGCCGCAGGATGGCGGCCGGATTGGGTGGTTTCGCCGGGGCGGCAGGGGCGGCACGCGGAGCGTTGGCTGGCCCGCAGCTAACGGCGGGAGGTTGGGCGACGCCCGGCAACTTTTTGCCGGAGAGGATCCCGATCACCGCCTCGACACCGGCCTGTGCGGCGCCCGTGTCATTGAGCGCGGCACGGGGCTCGGCGAATGAGCCGGTGATGGTCAAGGGGACTTCGAAACCGGTGCCGCCGATGCGGCCCTGCGGACGGAGGTGCAGATCGAGGGTTTCGGCGCCCAGGTTCACGGTTCCGGAGCCGCCGACGCTGATCAGTCCGGAACTCAACGCGATCGGATCGAGCTTTGCCTGGCCGTTTTCGGCGCTCATGCGAACGGCCAGGCATTTCAGGTCGGTCGAGCCTCCATGCACCAGCAGCGCGGCGGGATTGACGCGGGCCAGGGCGGGACCGGCCAGCTTTTGCAGCAGGTCGGTGTTGATCTGGCCGCCGGCCATGGTGATGGAGGCGGTGCCGCCCAGCGTGGCGGCGATGGCGTGCGCCGAGGCCCCGGCGCCGTGCAGATCGGCCTGCAGGTTCGCGGTTCCGCTTGCCACCGGCGGTGCCCCGAGCATGGCGAGCAGCGGGGCGAGTCCCACGGACGGCGCGTTCAGCTTCAGGCTGACCGGAGGCGCCGGTTTGGAAGCGTCGGCAGTGATCGTGCTGTCCAGTGTGCCGGCCGGAAGCTGCGCCCGCAGCGGGTCGAGCCGCAGCCGGCCGCCGTCCAGCGACAGAACGGCGATCGTGTCGCGCCAGGTTTCCCCGCGCACGATCAGGGACCCGATGGTCAGCCGAAGATCGGCATTCACCGCCCGGAGCGAGGCGAACGGCAGCGGCGTATCGGGGATCAGGTGAGCGGGCGGCGCGGCGGTCTTATGGGGTGGTGCCGGCGCGGGCGTTGCCGGCGCAGCCTCGGGGTGAGAGGCGGGTGCTTCGGGGGGCATGGCGGTTTGCAGCGCGTCGAGATCCAGCCGGCCCGATGTCAGAGTGCCCTTGATGGAGGGCGGTTTGCCGGCCATGAGCAGCAGATCGCCAGTCAGATCGCCCTGGGCGCTGGAGAATGCCGCCTTGGTCAGGGCGACCCCCTTGGTCAGTCCGCCGAGGTCGGTCAGTTGACCCGAGAACGTCACCTGGGTGAGGCGCGGCAGCGGCCGGCCCGCCAGGGCCGACAGCGCGGCGAGGTCCGGCGCCTGTGCGGTGATGGCGACACTCAGGCCCTTCAGGTGCGACGGATCGCTCACGGCGCCTTTCACGCTGAACCGGTTGGGTCCGGCGTTGGCTTCGATGGTGATCGGGAAGGCACCGGCGGGCTGGCCGGTGAGGAACTGGGAGACCGAGCCGAACGTGGCCGAGGCGTGAACGTCCGAGCCCTTCCACGCCCCATGCGCGTCCGCGCTGACCGGCTGATCGAGCGCCGCGAGCGACAGCTTCGCCTGCTCCAGGCTCACGCCCGGCAGCAGCGGCGCGAGATCGCCTGCACCGCTGCTGACCGTGACGGCGGAGATGGCGGGGACCGGGCCGCCGCTGTCGGCGACGTGGGCGGCCAGGTTCACGTCGTGCAGTGATGGCAGCCCGGCGTTCGGCGCGAGCGGACGGAGGGCGGCGAGATCAGGGATGGCGGCTGTGAGGTCCAGGGCATAGCCCTTCCCCGCGAGCGGCTGGGCGATGCCACCCTTGGCTGTCAGCCTGGCACCGGCCGCGGAGAGCGTGGCCGAGATAGGCCACGGTTGGGTTTGGGTTCGCTGCAAGGCGGCGAGCGATCCGGTCTGAGCGTTCGCGTTGACGGTCAGGCCGTTCACCACTGCCTGCCCCTGGATGCTCGCGGGTGCGTCGGGGCCCTTCTCGGTCAGGGTGGCCTGGCGGAGATCGACCGCCGTGACGTGGCCGGTCTTGTCGTCGCGATAGGCCAGATGGGCGTTGGTGACGGTAAGCCTGTCGAGCGATACGGCCAGCCTTCGGCGGGGCGCCTCGTTCGTGGCGGCGGCGGTGTTCGGCGGCGGGGCGGGAGCGGCGGCGGGCTGCCAGTTCTCGTGCCCGTCGGCGGCGCGCTCGAGCAGGATATCGGGGTCGTGGATCGCGATGCTGTCGATGCTCGAGGCGGTGACGGAGCAGGGGCAGCAGGGAGACCCGCACGTCCACCGCGGCGATTTGGGCAAGGTCCGCGCGAGAGAAGCCCGGGGGGTTGGCGATCGTGACGTCGGTGACGGCGATGGTGGGGTGCAGCGACCAACCCAGGCCGATATGGCCGTTGATTGCGACGGGGTGGCCGGCGGCGCCGGACAGGATGTCGGCCACGCGCGGCTTGAGGGAATTGAGGCGGACCACGCCGACGATGATGAGGGCGGCAGCCACCACGCCGACGCCGATGGCGGTGCCGAGCAATCCCTTGCGGCGGATCCGCTTCGCCTGCTCCGGGGAAGGGGGCATGAGCCCCATGGGTCGGAAGGTGTTCATTCAGGCGCGCGTCGGTGCGGCCGGGGGAGGTGCCGAGAAACCCAATGTCTTGAATGTCTCCTTCATATGGGCGGGGAGGTCGGCTTCCAGTCGTAGTGTCCCGCCGGCGGGATGGGGCAGGTCGAGGGCGCGGGCGTGCAGATGGAGAGCGTCGGACAGTCCCGTTACGGTTGCTGCGAACGCGCCGTTCTGGTCGGGGCGGGCGTATTTCAGGTCGCCCAGGATGGGGGCGCCGACCGCGACGCAGTGCACGCGCAACTGGTGGGTTCGTCCGGTGTGGGGGCGCAGCTCCAGCCAGGCGATGCGGCCGGCGTGGTCGATGGTGCGGTATTCGGTGGCGGCCCGGGCGGCGTCGGGATCGTTCGGCTCGGCGATCATGGTTCGCTCGCCGCGGCCGCCGGTGACGCGACGCAGGGGCATCTCGATGCGTGCTTCGGGCGGCACGGGCCGGCGGGTGACCACGGCCCAGTAGGTCTTGTCGATCTCCCGCCCGCGGAACAGCGCCGCGAGTTTCGCGGCGACGCCGGGTGAGCGCGCGAGGAGCAGGACACCGGAGGTGTCACGGTCGAGGCGATGGACCAGGCGGGGCCGGTCGGCGCCGAAGCGCAGGGCGTCGAGCCAGGCGTCCAGGTGGGCGGCGATGCCGGGGCCGCCTTGCACCGGCAGCCCGGCCGGCTTGTTCAGGGCGATCACCTGCTCGTCGCGATAGATCACGCAGGCCTGGAGGTCCTGGGCGGCCTCGGCGGGGACCGGCGGGGGCTGGGGCCGTTCGGGTGCAGGCGGCAAGGGCGGAACGCGGATGGCCTGGCCGGGAGCCAGGCGCAGGGAGGCATCGGCCCGGTGTCCGTCCACGCGCACCTGCCCGGTGCGGCAGAGGCGCTGGATCAGGCTCTGCGGCAGGCCGGGGAAATGGCGGCGGAACCAGCGATCGAGACGGACATCGGCCTCGTCTGCCGTGACGGTGACGGTGGCTGTCATGCGAGTGAGAGATGCGCCTTGATCACCTGTGCGTCGCCGGCTGCGTAATCGAGGGTGAAGCCGAGATGGCGGGCCAGGTCCAGCATCGGGGTGTTTTCCGCCAGGATCTCGCCCACCACGTGCTTCACTCCATGTTGACGCGCCCAATCGAGCAATCGCCGCATCAGATGGGTAGCGAGGCCGCGACCTTTAACATCGGGCTGCACCACGACGGCGAATTCGCCGATGGCTGGATCGCTCTGGCGGACCAGGCGGGCGACGGCGACCGTTTCGCCCGTGGTTTGCCGTATCGCGATCAGCGCCATGTCCTGTTCGTAGTCGAGGCGGGTGAAGCGTGCGAGCTGCTGCGGGGTCAGTTCGCGGACCGCAGGCAAAGAACCGGAGCCGGATATCATCGGGGGAGAGGCGGTGAAAGAACGCGTCGTGAGCGGCGGCATCGTTGGGGCGGATGGGGCGGATGAGCAGGTCCTCGCCGGCATTCTGCCAATGCTGTTCGAGCTCGGCGGGGTAGCGCATGGGGGGAGTGTAGCGTTCGTGGAGGCGGCGGGTTGACTCTTGTTTTGCGCGCCGCCGCCACGCCAACCCTGCGCGCTGGTATACCAGGTCTTGGCGACCGCGTGAGTCGCGGCTGCCGAGACCTGAGTTTAATGCGCGAAGCACTTGCCTTGATCGCGCGGGCCGGATGGGCGAGCATCGCGCATGAGCACCTCCCGCACTCCCGTGCACACCGGCGGCTGCCAATGCGGCGCCGTACGCTACGCGATGTACGCCGAGCCGAAGGCGGGGCTGTGCCACTGCCGGATGTGCCAGAAGGCGACGGGCTCGCCGTTCTGGGCGTGGGCCATGGTGGACGTTGCGGATTTCGCGTGGACCGGCGAGCAACCGGATTGGTTCCGCTCGTCCTCGGCGGCGCGCCGGTCCTTCTGCCATCGCTGCGGCACACCGCTGGGTTTTCAGTATGACCGCAAGCCGGACCACATGGATGTGGGGATCGCCACGCTGGACGATCCCGGGTCGGTGCGGCCAGGTTTCGCCCTGGGCATCGAGAGCCGGCTGCCGTGGTGCGATGCGGGACTGTTCGCCCTGCCGGCGCACGAGACGGGCGCGCTCGGGTCACCGGAGGACCTGAGCAAGATCGTGGTGCAGCAACATCCGGACCACCGGGCGTGACCCGTCGCCGTCGGTAAGACATCGGCGATTGAGATCGGGGCAGCGGGTGGTGGCGCGACCGGTGATCATCGACTGCGATCCAGGCACGGACGATGCATTCGCGCTGCTGCTGGCCTTCGCCTCGGCGGAGTTGGACGTGCTGGGCGTGACCGTGAGCGGTGGCAACGTGGCGATGCGGGATGCGCTGCGAAACGCGCTCGGGCTGCGGCGGCTGGCCGGGGCGCAGGTGCCGGTGTTTGCCGGAGCGGAGCGGGGATTGATCGGCGCCTTCCAGGGCGGGCCCGACGGGCTTCGGGGTTGCGGTCTGCCGGATGGTGGGACGCCGGCTGACGGAGTTGCCGCCGATGCGATCCGGCGGATGCTGCGGGAGGCGGCGCAGCCAGTCACGGTGGTCGGCATCGGGCCGGCGACGAACCTCGGGTTGGCGCTGGCGACCGAACCGTCGGTTGCCGCGAAGGTCGAGCGCTTCGTGCTGATGAGCGGCGCGTGGGGCGAGGGCAACGTGACGCCGTGCGCGGAATTCAATGCAGCCGCCGATCCCGAGGCGTTGCAGATTGTGCTTTCGGCCGGGCGCCCTGTTGTGATGGCGACGCTGGAAGTGACGGCGCAGGCGGTGGCCACGGCGGCACGGATCGCCGCCTTGCGCGGCGCCGGCCACGGGGCGTGCTTGCGGATGCTGTGCGACGCGCAGGCGCGGGTGCCGCCGTCCCGCCGATTGGGTGGCGAAGGCGGAGCGCTGCACGATGCCTGTGCTGTTGCGTGGCTGATTGCGCCGGCGCTGTTCACCACGCGGGCCTGCGCCGCGACGGTGGCGCTCGGTCCCGGGCCGAGCCGCGGAAGAACCGTGATCGACCGCTGGCAGCGCAGCGGTAATCCGGCGAACGTGACGGTGCTGGAGCGGCTGGACACGGAGCGGTTTTTCAGCCTTCTCGGCGAGCGCCTTTCGTGCCTGCCGTGACCGGGCGCTGAAGCGCGTTCGGATTGCTCGGGCAGCCTGCTAAGCTCCTCATCGACACGCACCATGAGGTTCCGATGAATCCGGCCGACCTTCCGTTCGACGCCGAGAGCATGCTGGCCGGGCTGCGTCCATGGGTGGAGTGCGAAAGCCCGACCTGGGACGCGCCCGCGGTGAACCGCATGATGGACCTGGTGACGCGCGAGTTGGTGCTGGCGGGCGCCTCGGTCGAGCGTATTCCCGGCCGGATGGGGTTCGGCGACTGCGTCCGCGCGCGGTTTCCCCATGCGCGCCGTGATGAACCCGGCATCCTGGTGCTGGGGCATTTCGATACGGTGCATCCGGTGGGCACGCTGGCGCATCTGCGGTTCCGGCAGGATGGCGAGCGCGCCTGGGGTCCCGGCATCTGCGACATGAAGGGCGGCAATTTCATCGCGCTGCAGGCGATCCGCGCATTGGTCGCCGCGCGGGGTCGCCCCGCCGTTGCCGATCACGGTGCTGTTCACCAGCGACGAGGAGGTCGGCAGTCCGTCCACGCGGGATCTGATCGAGGCGGAGGGCGCGCGCCAGAGGTATGTGCTGGTGCCGGAACCGGCGCGTCCTGACGGCGGCGTGGTCACCGGGCGTTACGCGATCGCGCGCTTCAACCTGGAGGCGACCGGGCGGCCGAGCCACGCCGGCGCGCGTCTGAAGGAAGGTCGCTCCGCGATCCGGGAGATGGCGCGGCGGATTCTGCAAATCGAGGACATGACGACGGATGACTGCACGTTCAGCGTCGGTGTGATCCGCGGCGGAACCTGGGTGAATTGCGTGTCCACCACGTGCAGTGCCGAGGCGCTCTCGATGGCCAAGCGGCAGGAGGACCTGGATCGCGGCGTGGCACGCATGCTGGCGCTGACAACGGACCAGGGCGATGTCCGCTTCAAGGTAACGCGCGGCGTCACCCGGCCGGTGTGGGAGCCGGACCAGCACGTGATGGCGCTCTACGACCGTGCCCGAGACATCGCCCGCGGACTGGGGATCGACCTGCATCACCAGAGCGCGGGCGGCGGTTCCGACGGCAATTTCACCGGCGCGATGGGCATTCCGACCCTGGATGGTCTCGGCGTGCAGGGCGCCGGCCCGCACACCTTGGACGAATACATCCTGATCCACAGCCTGCCCCAGCGCGCCCGCCTGTTCGCCGGCCTGCTCGCCGCTCTGGACTGAGCAAATGGCCGCGGCGCTAACCGTCTGGCGCGCGGTTCGCTACCGGCCAAGGCTGGTGACCGGCGTGCTGAGCGGCATCGTGGCCTGGATGCTGCTGCCTCCGCTCGGCCGGTGGGTTACCCGCGCCGTGGTGGCCTGGGATATCGGTGTGATCGTGTTTCTGGTCTCCGCCGCACTGCTGCTCACGACGGAAGCCGCGGCGCAGATGCCCGAAAATGCCGCCCGCGAGCAGGAAGGCGAGTGGACCATCTTCTTCTTCACGCTCGCGGCCGCGGTGGTCAGTTTCGTCGCGATCTTCGGCGTGTTCGCCAACAGCAAGGATCTGCCGCCGGAGCTGAAAAGCCTTCGAGTTGTCGTGGTGTCCATCACGCTGTTTGCGTCATGGCTGATGACGCACGTCACTTTCGCCTTCCGTTATGCGCATGAATATTATTCACGAGACGAGACGCCCCCCAGTGCGCCGCCCGGCACCTTTGACGGCGGCTTGGATTTTCCAGGGGAGAAGCGGCCGGACTACCTGGACTTCATGTACTTCGCACTCGTCCTGGGCATGACGTTCCAGGTGTCCGATGTGCAGATCACCAGCCGCAAGCTGCGCCGGCTTGGCGACGCTGCACGGTCTGGTGGGGTTTCTCTACAACACTGTCATCCTGGCGCTGACCGTGAACATCGCGGCCGGGCTGCTTTGACGCCGCGGGCGATGCCGAGGCCCGCGACCCCGGCGAGCAGCATCGCCCAGGCGGGTGGCTCCGGGACCGGCGTTGCCGAGGGTGGCAGCGTGAGATACGCCGCATTATCCGCCACCTGTCCGTCCGTGAAGGACATATCCACGATAGAGAGGGCCATCAGCAGGTCGTAGTCGGTGAACGGGCTTGCCGCGCCCCCGAGATAGAGATCGGCCTCGGACAGCACCTCGTGTACCGGCATGCCGTCAAGCTCGGCCATTTCCGGGCCGAAGGGCACAGTTTGTCCGGCGAATCCAAGCTTGCCGATAAACGAATCGAGGTGCTGGAACAGCAGATCGCCGAGCGCGACGCCGGACGGATGCGCCAGCACGGCGGCATAGGACAGATCGACATTGATGGTCGCCGTGACGAGCCAGCCGCCCAGGAAGGGCGTCAGGGGTGAGACGGGGTCAAGCAGATCGGCGGTCAGCGGTCCGGGCGCGGCTCCGCCCGGCAGGTAGGCGATGATGGCATCGGCACTGTCGAATATCATGGAGAACCCCGCCGGGCCGGAATACCCACTTCCAAATACCCGGTGACCGGCGCGAGAACCGTGTTGAAGTTGTCCTCGATCAGGGCGGCGGCTGGGGGATCTGCGATGAAGCCGCGCAGAGTGCCATACTGTATCGGGTTGTGGGTGACGAACTCACCGTTGGTGAATGTCGTCGCATGGGCGGGGAGAGCGGCAAGCGACAGGGCGGCCAAAGCCGCCAGAATGCGGGCAGGGCGCACGATCGGTCCTCCTTGGAACTACCGATCACACCTCGCGCGCCCACGCGCCCGCTACGGGGCGGGGATAAAAAGTCCTAAATTGTGCGCAATTCACCTCTCCCGCGGCGCGCGAGAGGTCGGTGCGCGCAGCGCACCGGGTGAGGGTCCTGTCATTCCTCCTGCACGCCGGCCTTGCGCAGGCCGGCGAGATAGGTGGCCTCCACCAGAGCCCGGGCCGCCTTGGTGGTGAACTCCTTGGCACTCCCCGTCCGCTCGGCCGCGAGGCTTACGGGCCACCCGGTACGGCTGAGCCTACGAGCCTCGGCAAGCGCCGCAGCAGCGCGCGGCACGTCGCCTTCGATGCCGTATGCGGCGGCCAGCCAGGCGGCCACGACCGGAAGGGTCGGCATTCATATCGTGCGATTTTTCCAGCCACTGCAGTGCCTCGTCGGTACGCGATTGCAGCATCCGCGCCTGTCCGATCCGGAAGTACCAGACCCCGAGGAACGGATCCCGCGGACTGAGCTCGATCGCCCGCTCTTCGAGCGCGATGCCGTGGTCAATCTGCCCCAGATAGATCTCGCACCGGCCAATATTTCCGATGGATGTGATCGCATTGCGGTTGGCGGAAACCACGGCTTCGTATTCGGGGACTGCCCGGTCACAATGGTGCTCTGCCCGCAGCAGTTGAGCCTTGGCGAAATGTGCCAGAGGGTTGTCGGGGGAGGCTGCCAACGCCTGCTCGACCAGCTCGTTCGCTCGTTCGACATCCGCATGAGCGGTGTCACTCATCTTGTCGAGCACCCGGGAGGCCAGCGCGGTGGCCATCCGGCCCTCCGCCTCGACCGAGCTTGGATCGAGCGCCAAGGCCTGTTCAAACTCGGCCATCGCCGCGGCGAAGCTCCGCGGTGACGCCGGCTTGTCGATCTCCGCGCGTCCCCGAAAAATGTGATCGAGGACATCGGGGTGCTCGGTCGGCCGCTCGGCCTCCGATGCGATCAGCCGCAAATTAAGCGCGATCGCGATGCGGGCGGTGATGTCGTTCTGGAGTGCCAGCAGGTCGCCGAGATCCCGGTCGAACCGCTCCGCCCATAGATGCGTGTCGGTGCCGGCATCGATCAACTGCGCATTGACGCGCACCTGGTCGCCCGAGCGCTCCACGCTGCCTTCGAGCACGTAGCGCACGCCGAGCTCGCGGCCGATTTGCTTCGCGTTGGCCGGCTTGTCCCTATAGGTGAAGGCGGTGTCGCAGGAGATCACCCGCATGTCCGCCAGCCGCGACAGGTCGGTCGTGAGATCCTCGGTGATGGCGTCAACGAAATACTGTTGCTGCGGGCCGCCGGCCAGATTGGCGAACGGCAGCACGACGATCGACAATCGTGCTGGCGGTTCCACCGGGAACCATCGCGCATGCACCTTCCAGGCGGCGGTCGCGACGGCCAGGAGCATCAGCGTGCCGGCGATCCCCGCGATGATCGCTTTGCGGACCGGGTGGGCGCGCAACGTCGGGGCGGCCGGAGCAGCCACATGAACTGGCGGCGCGGGCGGTTCGGGACGCTCCGCGCGGGTCACCGGGGCGATGAAGCGGTAGCCGCGCCGGGGGATCGTCTGGATGCAACTCGACGCCGGCGGTCCCTCGTCCAGGACGCGGCGAAGCGCCGCGATCTGCATGTTCAGATTGTTGTCTTCGACCACCGTGTCCGGCCAGGCCGCGGCGATGATCTCGTCCCGGGTGACGAGCTCTCCGGCACGCTCAACTAATGCGCTGAGGACATCGAGTGCGCGCGGCCCGATCGGGACCGGGACAAACGCGCCGTCTTCGACCTGCTGGAACAGACCACCGCCGTGTCGGTCCAGGCGAAAGCCCTCGAAGAGGAAAATATCGTCTCGGTCCGCCCTCTCCATGCCCCTATTTGAACCCGAGGGTCAGCCTTTGCCAAGAATTTACGACTTTTTATCGCCGTCTCATAGCGTGCATGCGGTGGGCTTGGTTCGCTCGGCCCGCTTCCCGATCGTCCCAAGGTTCATCGAGATCATGGCGCTGCGCGTGCGGAACCGGCTGTTCATGGCGTCCCGGAAGTTGCCCCGGCTCCGGATGCCTGAACCGCAACCCAACGCGACCGAGGCGCTGATCGCACTGGCCCGGGCCTGGTGGGTGACGATGATTGCGGTGTGGCTGCTGCTCGCCGCGCTCCTTCTGGCGCCAATGTGGGACCGTGCGATCTTCGTGCAGGCGGTGCGCACGGCGTTGATCAGCAACCCGGAAACGATGCAACCGATTGACGACGCTACGGCAGATGTCCCGACGGGCCACGAAAATCGGCCCGCGCATAGCCCCGCTCCATGAAGCCAGAGACGCAACAGGAGAAATTCAGATAGCTTGGAAACTTGCAAGGACCGGCCGCTTCGCCGTCTCTATTGGCCTCGTGCTGGCGAGCGGCGCCGCAGCGCACGCCACGTCGGTGACCGAGGTGACCAGCCGGGCCGCGCTCGGCGCCAATGATCTGCTGGATTGGGGCGTGTTGCACGGTGATCCGCAGCAGCTTCCCAATCCGGTCACCGGGTTCAGTGCCGGTGGGCTTGCGGTGACCCTGAGCACCACGGCCGATCGATTTATCAACACCTACGGCACGACGCACAATTCCATTACGGACTTCGCGCCGACCGACAGTATAATTGGCACGCAGCAATTCAGCCCCATAAAGCTCGGCTTTGCCACGCCCGTGTTCGGCGCCGGGCTGCTCGGGCTCGCGGCGGTGCGCCGCCGTAGCCGGAGGCCCCGATAATCGCGACCCGCATCGGTCAGGAGGCGCCCCGAATCCGCTGCAGCAACGTCCCCACCACCGCCTCGAACATTTCCGCCGTGAGCCGCCCGGTGTTCGTGTTGTAGCGGGACACATGATAGCTGTCGGCCAACACGATCCCTTCGGGCAGTGCATGGATCGCACCATGCGCGAACTTCATGCGGGCGAGGGGGATTCCCTTGACGCGCAGCACCGCGCCGTGGCCGACGACGCCGAGTGCGAGAATGCCGCGGAGGCGCGGCATTGCGGCGAGATCCTGGGCGAGGAACGGGTTGCAGGCGCGGATCTCGGCTGGCGTGGGCAGGTTTTCGGGTGGCACGCAGCGGACGGAATTGATGATGCGGCAATCAACCAGCGCCAGCCCGTCGTCCGGGCGGGCGTCATAGGTGCCTGTGGTGAGGCCGAAACGCGCGAGAGTTTGGTAGAGCAGGACGCCGGCATAGTCGCCGGTGAAGGGGCGACCGGTGCGATTGGCGCCGCGAAGGCCGGGGGCCAGGCCCACGATGGCGAGTCGCGCGTCGATGGGTCCGAAAGCGGGAACGGGGGCGTTGTGCCAGTCGGGGAAGGCGGCCCGGTTGGCGGTGCGGTAGGCGACCAGCCGGGGACAGAGGGGACAATCCCGCTCGGGTCCGATCACGCCTGCTCGGTCGGCTGGAACGGTTCGGCGGGCGTGGGTCCGGGCGTGGGTCCGGGCGTCGGTCCTGCGGCGGGTCCCGAAGCCGGTCTGGGCGGGGAGGCCGGGCGGGGGCGCTGCTCGGTCTGGCGGCGGGTAAAGTTCTCGGCGATTTCGGCGAGTTCGAGGAACTGGTCGGCCTGGCGGCGAAGCTCATCGGCGACCATGGGCGGGGTGGTGCGAATGGACGAGACGACGGAGACGCGCACACCCTTGCGCTGGACGGCTTCGACCAGGCGGCGGAAATCGGAATCGCCGCTGAACAGCACCGCGTGATCGATGCGTGGGGCGAGTTCGAGCATATCGACAGCGACCTCGATATCCATGTTGCCTTTGATGCGGCGTCGTCCGGCGGAATCGGTGAATTCGCGTGCGGGCTTGGTGACCAGGCTGTAGCCGTTGTAGGCCAGCCAATCGGTAAGAGGTTTGAGCGGGGAGTAATCCTCGGTCTCGAGCAGCGCGGAGTAGTAGTACGCGCGCACGACGTTCGCCTGCTTGCGGAAGTAGGCGAGAAGATTGCGGTAATCCACATCGAAGCCGAGGTTGCGTGACGCGGAGTAGAGATTGGCGCCGTCGATGAAGAGTGCGATGCGCTCGGAGGGAAGAAACACCATGGTGGGTCCTAAGATATAGGGGACTACGGAAATTGGGGACTGGAGGAGGGCTGATCGCGGAGAAAGTCCAGACACAAGGCGAAACGATTATGCCACTTTTCCGCTGCCGTGGAAATGCGCGTGGAGGGTGAATGTTGCTGATCGCATTGGGGGCAAACCTCCCGCATCGGGGGCGCACGGCTTTGGATGCGTGCCGGTGGGCGGCTGCACGTCTGGATTGCATTTCCGGTGTTCGATTGCGCGCGCTTTCGCGGTGGTATCGCACGGCTCCGGTTCCGCGCAGCGAGCAGCCGGATTACATCAATGGTGTGGCGCATCTGATCGGCTCGATCACGGCGGAGGCGCTGCTGGCGGCGCTGCAGGCGATCGAGCATGAGGGGGCGTGCGCGGGGGGTGCCGAATGCGGCGCGCACGTTGGATCTGGACATCATTGCCATGGATCAATTGGTGCGGGACGCTCCTGACCCGATCGTGCCGCACCCGAGGGCGCATGAGCGCGGCTTCGTGCTGCGTCCGCTGGCTGATGTGGCGCCGGGCTGGGTGCACCCAAGGATTGGCATATCGGTCCCGGGGCTGCTCGCGGGCGCCGATCTGAGCGGGGTGGAGCCGCTGGAGGGCTGATTTCTTGCGCTCTTCCCAATTTCTTGCGCTTTTCTCTGGGGATGCTTACATCGTGGGCTTGCCCCGAACTGATTGCGGAGAGAGTGGCGCATGGCGCGCGTAACCGTTGAAGATTGCGTTCAAAAGATCCCGAACCGTTTTGAGCTCGTGCTGCTGGCCGCGCAGCGTGCCCGCAATGTGAGCCGCGGTGAGGAAGCTCACGATCGACCGGGACAACGACAAGAACCCGGTTGTGGCGCTGCGGGAGATCGCCGACGAGACGATTGACCTTGCGCGGATAGAGCAGGACCTGATCCGGTCGCTGTCGCGGGTGCCGGAACCGGAGCCGGCGGATGAGGAGGTGCTGGATCTGATTCCGACCGACCAAAATATCTTCGGCCTGCAGGACGTTACGGCCGAGGAAGAGGCGGCGAACCTGACCGCTGAAACCGAGGAGATGTCGCCCGACGATATCGAGGCGGCGATCGAGGCGGAACTCGGCGGGCGTCACTGATCGATTGTAGTGGCGCGCCCCGCCCCTTTCGAACAGGTTTTCGCCCCAGAGGGGCTGGGCCCGGGGCTGGGCCGGGGGCTGGCGCAGGCCGAGGGCGACACGCTGGCGCGGCCCTCGATCGTTCGCCAGTTCGAGCTGACCGAAAAGGTCCATAGCTACGATCCGAATGCCGACACGGGGCTGATCGACGCCGCCTATGTGCTGGCGATGAAGGCGCACGGGTCGCAGAAGCGCGACAACGGCGACCCGTACATCACCCATCCGGTTGCGGTGGCCGATATCCTTGCCGGCTATCGGCTGGATACGGCGAGCATCGTCACCGGGCTGCTGCACGACGTGATCGAGGATACGCCGGTCAAGCTGTCCGAGATCGAGGGGCGGTTCGGCAAAGAGATCGCGTCGCTGGTGGATGGTGTCACCAAGCTGACGCGGCTGGAGCTGCAATCGGACCGCACGAAGCAGGCGGAGAATTTCCGCAAGCTGGTACTGGCGATGAGCCGGGACATCCGGGTGCTGCTGGTGAAGCTGGCAGACCGTCTGCACAACATGCGGACCTTGCAGTTCGTGACCGACGCGGAGCGGCGCAAGCGGATCGCGCGGGAGACGATGGAGATTTACGCCCCGCTTGCCGAGCGGATCGGCATGGAGGCGGTGAAGAGCGAATTGCAAACCTTGGCGTTCCGGAACTTGGAGCCGGAGGCGTTCGCGACGATTCAGGCACGGCTGAACTTCCTGCGCGGGCAGGGTGCGGACGTGATCGAGGAGGTGCGGGGCGAGCTGCGGCGGGTGTGCGAAGAGGCTGGGGTTCACGTGGTTGAGGTGACCGGCCGGGAGAAGTCGCCTTACTCCATCTGGGAGAAGATGCAGCAGCGGAACGTGGCGTTCGAGCAGTTGTCGGACATCATGGCGTTCCGCGTCGCAGTGCCGACGAAGGAGGCTTGTTACATGGCGCTGGGTGCGGTGCACTCGGCGTTTCCGGTGATCGCCGGGCGGTTCAAGGATTACATCTCCACGCCGAAATCGAACGGGTATCAAAGCCTGCACACCGGCGTGACGCTGCGCGAGCCGCGCAACCAGAAGATCGAGGTGCAGATCCGGACGCAGCAGATGCACGAGATCGCCGAGGCCGGAGTGGCGGCGCACTGGTTATACAAGCAGTTGGACGCCTCGGCTCAGGATGTGCACCAGTTTCGCTGGGTGCAGGACCTGCTGGAGATTCTCGAGAATTCCGCAGCGCCGGACGAGTTCCTGGAGAACACCAAGCTCGAACTGTACGGCGACCAGGTCTTTTGCTTCACGCCCAAGGGCCAGTTGATCCAGTTGCCGCGGGGAGCGACCCCGGTGGATTTCGCCTACGCCGTGCACAGCCAGATCGGCGATACCTGCGTCGGCGCCAAGGTGAACGGGCGGCTGATGCCGCTGCGCTATCAGTTGCAGAACGGCGACCAGGTGGAGATCATGACGGCGCGCGGCGGCACGCCGTCGCCGCAATGGGAACGCTTCGTCGTCACCGGCAAGGCGCGCGCGCGGGTGCGGCGGTTCGTGCACCAGCAGCAACGGCACGAACATCTCGATGCGGGACGCGCGGAACTGGCGAAGGCGTTCCGCCAGGCCGGGGCGGACGGATCGGAAAAGGCACTCGATCCGGCGCTGAAGGCGCTGAAATTCGCCTCGGTCGATGATCTCTACATTGCTGTGGGCAACGGCAATATCGGTCCGCGTGACGTGGTGCACGCGGCGTATCCGGAGTTGCGTCAATCACCGCGGGCGCCGCGGGTGGTTGCCACTTTGCCGCCGCGCCCGGCGTCGCGCACCGGCCGGGCCGAGGCCGGCATGCCGGTCACCGGTCTGGTCCCCGGGATGGCGTATCATTTTGCCGGCTGCTGCCATCCGGTGCCGGGCGACGAGATCGTGGGCATCGTCGCTACGGGCAAGGGCGTGACGATCCACGCGCGAGACTGCCAGACGCTGGAGGGCTTTTCGGCGACGCCGGAGCGTTTCATCGAGGTCGGCTGGAGCGCCGAAGCTGCGAAAGGCGGCGTGCACACCGGGCGGATCAGCGTGATTGCGGAGAACGAGCCGGCGGCGCTGGCGGACCTCACGAACGCGCTGGCGAAGCAGGAAGGGGCGATCGCCAATCTGAAGATCGTCAATCGTCAGCAGGATTTCGTGGAGATCCTGGTGGATGTGGATGTGCGCGATATCGGGCATCTTGGCCGGGTGATTGCCGGGCTGCGCGGGGTTTCACGCATCAAGAGCGTGGAACGCGCCAAGGGCTGATGATTCTCGGCCTGGGGTCGGACATCGTTGATATCCGCCGCATCGAAGCGGCGATCGCGCGGCATGGCGAACGTTTCCTGGAACGCGTCTTTACGCCGGTGGAGCGCGCCAAGGCGGCGCGGCGCACCGAACGCATTCGGGCCGCCACGCTGGCCAAGCGTTTCGCCGCGAAAGAGGCGGCGGCGAAGGCGCTCGGCACCGGATTTCGCCAGGGGGTGTTCTTCTCCGATCTGGGCGTGGTGAACCTGCCGTCCGGTCAGCCCACGATGCGGATGACGGGCGGTGCCGCGGCGCGGCTTCTGCACATCACGCCGCCCGGGATGGCGGCGATGGTGGCGCTGACGATGACGGATGAGTATCCGTATGCCTATTCCCAGGTGATCATTTCCGGCGTGGCACTGCGGTAGGTCAGGCGCGATGGGTCAGGCGGCGGGTTGACGCCCGGCCGCCGAACGTGTCCGCCGCAGTCATGGAATACCGCAGCTCCATCGGATGGATGAAGGCCGAAGCAAAGACCTTGCCGCGAATTTGGTTGCCCGCATAGCTGCAATGTCATTGCGGCTTCCCATATGCAAGGGAGCCAGTTTTTGCCATGCGGCACGGCCGAGATGCTTGAGGAGCAGATATGAACAGGCGCGGTCCATGCCGTCCTTCGTTAAAGATTACACAGACGGGTGATCAGACAGAGGCGAACCGGTTTCGCATCGAGGTTTGGAATCCTTTCCTCCATGACTACCAGCCGGTCAATTCGGTGGCGGATGGCATAACGCGCGTCGGCCAACTGGCAAATCTTATCGATTACATGTGGCGCGAACGGCACCCGAAGCGGGATGCGCTGATGGATGTCCCAGTGCCGGCGGAGAGCGTTGGGCAGCGCTGGGCGGAGTTGCGCATCAACGGTACCGCTTTCAGGAGTTATGACATCAGGAGCGACGATCGGCCGGTATGGGCGAAAGCAATGGGGATGAAACAGGCGGCGGCGACAATCTGTGCCGAGGTGGGTTATATGCTGCAGAGTGCCGCGGCGCCGTGACTGAAACTCTGCGGCCGGGCGCTTTGTTGGAGTGTCCGATTCACGCGTGGTCGTAGGGAGGGCACCGGCCCATGCATCTGACGCGAGAACAAGTGGCGTTTCTCGCCGATTTGCGCAAAGGGACTTGCCGGGCCGCGGCGGCGCAGGACGCCAGTGTCATCGGTCCGTTGGTACGCGCCCACCTGGTGCGTTGGGATGACGATCAGAGCGCGGCGGGGCGACGTCGCGAGCCACCGGGCAGCACCTTCACTCTGACGCCAGATGGCGAGGCGTGCCTGGCTGAGCATGAGGCGCAGGAGCGATTGGCAGGCTAACCCGCATTTCTCAAACCCCGTGGTAATATCGGGCGCTTGCTGGGTTTTTCGACGTTGTGAAGGTTGTCCCGGGTTGTGATGCTGCGAATTGGCGGCGGGCTGGGCAAAGCACGGCCTGGGCGGCCGGCCCGTCATTCGCCACGCGGCCGAAGCTTTGGCGCGCTACGCCGAGCTGATCCAGCCCGTCGGCGATGCCGTCGCCATAAGCCAAGCGCTGGATGGCTTGCGCATCCTGCCGGCCATTCCCGGCGGTGCCACACGGCAGGACAGCGTCCGCCTGGGGCTGGAGGCGCTGGAACCCCACGCGCCCGACGTGGTGCTGATCCATGATGCCGCACGGCCATTCATCCCCGCGCATACCGTCCCGGACCTGCTCCGCGCGCTGCACATGGCGCCCGGCGCCATCCCCGCGGCCCCCATGGCCGACACGCTGAAGCGGGTGGAAAACGGCCGCATCATCCAGACAATCCTCCGCGCCGGGCTGTATCGCGCGCAAACGCCCCAGGCGTTCCGGTTTCCGGCAATCCTGCGGGCCCACCGGTCCGGCATTCCCGATACGACGGATGACGCGGCACTCTTGGAAGCGATCGGGGAGACCGTGATGATCACCGAGGGATCCGAGGACAACATCAAGATCACCTATCCGCGACGACCTGGCACGGCTCGAGCGCATTCTCGCCGCGCACTTACTCCCGCGCACCGGAACCGGCTTCGACGTGCACGTCCTGCAAGACGGATCGACCGCTGTTTCTGTGCGGCGTGCGCGTGCCGCACGACAGGGGCCTCGCCGGCCACTCCGACGCCGATGTCGGCATTCACGCGCTGTGCGACGCGATCTACGGCGCGCTGGCCGAGGGCGATATCGGCCGCCACTTCCCACCCTCCGAGGCCGCATGGAAGGACGCCGACAGCGCCCGCTTCCTCACCCACGCCGCGGACCGGATCGCCGCGCGCGGCGGCATCCTGAGCAACGCCGATGTCACCCTGATCTGCGAACGCCCGAAGATCACGCCCCACGCCGAGGCGATGCGCACGCGCCTGGCCGAACTCCTGCGCACCGAGGTGGGTCGCATCTCCGTCAAGGCCACCACCACCGAGCGCCTGGGATTTGCCGGACGCGGCGAAGGGATCGCCGCGCAGGCCGTCGCCACGGTGTTGGTGCCGCCGGACTGAGCGACCTATGATCCGCCGCAACTGCTCTGTGGGAGGAGCGTTGGATCATGCCGCTCGATCGCAGGACCATTCTCCGCGGCGCCGCCGGCTCGGCAATCGCCGGCACAGGACCAGCCGCCGCCCAGTCCGCGCCGGCGCGCCTACCCCGCGTGCGTCCGGGCGATCCTGATTGGCCAGGCCCCGCCGCCTGGGAATCCCTGCGGCAAGCTGTCCGCGGCAATCTGATCAAGGTCCAGCCGCTGTTCGCGCCCTGCCAGGCGGACCCAAACGGCACGGCCTGCGCCGCCGTGCTGACCGGCATCAAGAACCCCTACTTCATCAGCGACAATCCGGCCGGCACCCAAACTTCCGGCTGGATCGACGCCTGGCGCTCCGCCCCGAGCGCCTACGCCGTCGCTGCACGCTCGACCCGCGATGTTGCCGCCGCCGTGAACTTCGCCCGCACCTTCCGCCTGCGTCTGGTCATCAAGGGCGGCGGACACTCCTATCTCGGCGGATCGAACGCAGCGGACTCGCTGCTGGTTTGGACGCATCCGATGGATGGAATCCGGCTGCACGACGCCTTCGTCCCCTTCGGGTGTGGCGGCATGGCGCGCCCCTCGCCCGCCGTGTCGGTGCAAACCGGTGTGCGCTGGATCGCCGCCTACAATGCCGTCACCACCGCAGCGGGGCGCTACGTCCAGGGTGGCGGCTGTGCCACCGTCGGCGTCGCCGGGCTGGTGCTCGGCAACGGCTTCGGCAGCTTCTCCAAAGCCTACGGCTCCGCCGCCAGTTCCCTGCTCGAGGCCGAGATCGTCACCGCCGACGGCATCACCCGCGTCGTCAACCCATGCCGCGATCCCGAGCTTTTCTGGGCACTGAAGGGTGGCGGCAACGGCAGCTACGGCGTGGTCACGCGCTTGACCCTGCGCACCCACACACTGCCCGAGTTCTTCGGCAGCGTGCTCGGCACTATCAAGGCCAACTCAGACGACGCGTTCCGCAAGCTGATCGCCGGGTTCAACGCTTTCTACGCGTCCAACCTGTTCAATTCGCATTGGGGAGAACAGGCGTCCTTCGGCAGCGACAACACGCTGCGATTGAGCCTGGTCTTCCAGGGTCTCACGGAAGCTCAGGCGAAGGCCGTCTTCCAGCCGTTTCTTGATTCCCTCGCGGCCAGCCCGGCCGAGTTCACGGTCAGTGATCGGATTCGTTTTATCGGCATCCCGGCGCGGCATTGGTGGGACCCCGCGTATCTCGCTGCGCATTTTCCTCAAAGGATCGTCCACGATCCGCGTCCCGGGGCACCGGCGACAAACATCTGGTGGGCCGGCAACCAGGACGAGGTCGGCTTCTTCGTTCACGGCTATGAAATCGGCGTGGCTGCCGGCCCGGCTGCTGAGCGAACCCGATCGCTCCCGCTTCAACGATGCCCTGTTCGCCGCCAGCCGGTTCTGGCCGGTGACTTTGCACTACAACAAGGGACTTGCCGGCGCCTCGCCCGAAGTGATCGCCGCGGCGCGTGATACGGCGATGAACCCCGCCGTCTGTGACGCATTCTGCCTGGCGATCACCGGTACCGCAGGACCGCCCGCGTTCCCCGGCATGCCGGGGCTGGGGCCCGATCTGGAAAGCGCGCGTCACGATGCGGCGACCGTGAGGCAATCGATTGGCATCCTGCGGACTCTGATGCCCGACGCGGGCTCGTACGTGTCGGAAGCCGGATTCCACGACCCCGCGTGGCAGCAGCACTCGTTCGGTGGCAATTACCCGCATCTCCTCGCCGTGAAGCGCCGCTACGATCCGCATGGCCTGTTCACCACCCACCACGGTGTGGGCAGCGAAGCCTGGAGCCCGGACGGCTTCACACCCGCCTGATGTGGACACCGGACCACCGTTGACCCATATCGTCGCAAGCGCAACGTCCAATGGGGAGCGCGATCATCCATGAGGAAAACGCCTCTCGTCCTCGCGCTCGCGGCCTCGCTCGCGATGCTGTCGGGCTGCGTCCCTGCAACCTACGCACCCCCGGCGGTGCCCCCTCCACAGGCGGAGAGCATTCCGCTGCCGCCGGTCACCGGGGTGCCGCTGATCTGGCAGCCGGGGCACTGGAACTGGACCGGCACCGGCTATGCGTGGCAGCCCGGGCTGTACGTGCCCCAGGGCGGCCACAGCAACATGTTCATGCCGGGCTATTGGGCGCAAACCACCGCCGGATGGGCCTGGGTGGCACCGCACTGGATGTAACCGGCCGCGTCACGCGGACAGCAGCCTCGCCGCCTCCCGCACCACGGCTTCCTCCGCGCGCCGGCACGCCACGAAATGCCCCACCGACAATTCCCGCAGCGCCGGCACGCCCTCGGCGCAGGCCGGCTGCGCGAACCGGCATCGGGTGCGGAACACGCAGCCCGAGGGCGGCGACAGCGGGCTCGGAATCTCCCCTTCCGGCAGCACGCGCCCCGTCGCCAGGCCCAATTCCGGCTCAGGGATCGCCGCGATCAGCGCCTGCGTGTACGGATGCCGGGGCGCTGCGAAGATCGCCTCGGCCGGCGCCACCTCCATCACCCGCCCGAGATACAGCACCATCACCCGATCGGCCGCGTAGCCGACGGTCGCCAGGTCATGCGCGATCAGGATCATCGCCAGGTGGCGCCGGCGCTGCAGCGCGATCAGCAGATTGATCACCTGCGCCGCGATCGACACATCCAGCGCCGAGACCGGCTCGTCCGCCACCAGCAGCGCCGGATCGCAGGCCAGCGCGCGGGCGATGCTGACCCGCTGGCGCTGCCCGCCCGACAACTGATGCGGCAGCCGGTTCAGCAGCGCCGGCGACAGCCCCACCTCCCGCATCAGGCTCTCCACCCGCCCACGCAATTCGCCACGCGTGCGCGTCAAGCGGTGGATCGCCAGCGGCTCGGCCAAAATCTCGCCGAGACGCATCCGGGGATCGAGCGAGCCGAACGGATCCTGGAACACCGGCTGAGCTGCACGGCGGAATGTCTGCAGATCGGCACCTCTGAAACCGGCGATGTCGCGCGAACGAAACAGGATGCGCCCGTCCGACGGCTCCTGCAGCCGCAACACGGTCTGACCGATCGTGGTCTTCCCCGAGCCAGATTCGCCCACCAGGCCCAGAATCTCCCCCGGTTGTACCTGGAACGACACATCCGACACGGCGTGCAGCCAGGCGTTCGGCCGCAGCACGCCGCGCCGGACGGGAAACCGCACCGACAGGTTCTCCACCGCCAGCAACGGTCCGCTCATGCCGGCACCTCACCGGCCCGCACGCACCGCACGCTGCGGCCGGGGGCGACCGGCGACATCGGCGGCCGCGCCACGTCGCACAGCCCGGGCAGGAATAGCGGACAGCGCGGGGCAAACACGCAACCGGGCGGCAGCGCCGAAGCATCGGGCACCATCCCCGCGATGGCCGGCAGGGTCAGCGTGTTCTTCGACATGCCAAGCCGTGGCACCGATTGCAGCAGCGCGCGCGTATAGGGATGCAGCGGCGCCGCGATCACCGCGGCGGCCGGTCCCTCCTCCATCGCCTGCCCGGCGTACAACACCAAAATCCGGTCGGCCACCTCACGCGCCACCCCGAGGTGATGCGTGATGAACAGCAGCGCCATGCTGCGTTCCGCGCGCAGCCGCTTCAGCAGGACCAGGATCTGCGCCTGGATCGTCACATCCAGCGCCGTGGTCGGCTCGTCGGCGATCAGCAGCGCCGGGTCGCAGGCCAAGGCAATCGCGATCATCACCCGCTGCCGCAGTCCGCCCGACAGTTCGTGCGGAAACGTCTCCATCCGGCGTGCGGGTTCCGGCACCCCCAGATGTGTCAGCAACTCCAGCCCGCGCGCATGCAGCACCGCCCGTGGCGCCGGCTGATGAAACCGCATCGCCTCGATGATCTGCTCGCCCACCCGGTGCACCGGATTGAGGCTGGTCATCGGCTCCTGGAAGATCATGCCGATGTCCTTGCCGCGCAGACGTTGCAAGGTCGCTGCATCGGCCTCGGTCAGCTCGCGCGCGGTGCCGTCGGCCTCCATGAACCGCAGTCGTCCCGCCAGCCGCGCGGTGCGCGGCAGCAGGCGCATCACCGCCAGCGCGAGTGAGGACTTGCCGGACCCTGACTCGCCCACGATCACCAGGCTTTCGCCGCGTGCCAATTCGAACGACACGTCCTGCAATGCCGGAACCGCGCCGTAGGACAGCGACAATCCCTCCACCTGCAACAGCGGCGCACTCATTGGGCGCGGGGGTCAAACCCGCGCCGCAGCGCGTCGCCGAGCAGGTTGAACCCCAGCACCACGACGAAGATCGCCAGCCCCGGGAAGGTCGCGATCCACCAGGCCGACAGGAAATAATCCTGGCCGTCCGCCAGCAGCGCGCCCCAGTCGGGCGAGGGCGGCTGCGCGCCCAGGCCCAGGAACGACAGGCCCGCCGTTTCGATGATCACCGATCCGGCCTGCAATGTCGCCATGACAATCACCGGCGAAAGGCTGTTCGGCGCGACATGACGCACGATCACACGCGCCGACGACGCGCCCAGCGCGCGCGCCGCCTTGACGAAATCAGTCTGCCGCACGCCCAGCACCTGGCCGCGGATCAGGCGCGCGTATTGCGGCGTATAGACGATGCCGATCGCGATCAGGGAATGGAGCAACTCGGCCCCAGCGCGGCGACGATGATCAGCGCCAGGAGCAGATAGGGGAACGCCAGCAGTACATCCACCACACGCATGATGACCGCGTCGGTCACCCCGCCCAGGTAACCCGCGATCAGGCCCATCACGCTGCCCAGCACCAGCGCCAGCCCGTCGCCGATCGCCACGGCCAGCAGCGCGTAGCGCGTGCCATACAGGACCCGGCTCCCGACATCCCGGCCGTACTGGTCGGTGCCGAAAAGATGCACCCAGGATGGCGCCGCCAGCGCGTTCATCAGGTCCTGGTCATAGGGATCGTAGGGCGCCATGAGCGGCGCGAACGCGCACAGCGCGAGAAACAGCACCACGATCGCCGGGCCGATCTTGGCCGCCGGCCGCCCCAGCAAGGAGGAGGCGCGGGGCGGCGCGGCGACAAGGAGCGCCCCGCTCATGCGCGACGGATGCGCGGATCAAGCACCGCGTAAAACAGATCGACACAGAAATTGACCAGGACGAAGACCGCCGCGATGAACAGCGCGCCGGCTTGCACCACCGGATAATCACGCGCCAGGATGGCATCCACCATCAGCCGCCCGAGTCCGGGCAACGAGAAGATCGTTTCCGTCAGGAACGCGCCTGACAAGAGCAGGCCAAGCTGCAGTCCGATGACCGTCACGATCGGGATCAGCGCGTTGCGCAGGATGTGGGCGCGGATCACCCGGCCCTCCGGCAGCCCTTTGGACCGCGCCGTCCGCACATGGTCCAGGTTCATGCTGGCCAGGATCTCACCCCGCGTGATGCGCGTGATCAATGCCAGCGGAATGGTCGCCAGCGTGGCGGCCGGCAGGATCAGGTGCCGCACCGCCTCCCCCACCAGGACCGGGTTGCCCGACAGGACGGCGTCCAGCACGCTGATGCCGGTCGGCTGCGCCATGCGCGATCCCACCGGCATCAGGCCGCCCACCGGGAACCAGCCGAGCGTTGCGGAGAACAGCAGCAGCGCCATCAGCCCGAGCCAGAACACCGGCATCGAAACCCCGAACAGCGTGGGCGTGGTGATCGCCGTATCGACCCAGGTTCCTTCCTGGAACGCCGCGAACACCCCCACCGGCACGCCGATCATCACCGCCAGCACCAGCGCCGAGAGCGTCAGCTCCAGCGTAACCGGAAAAGCCTGCAGCACTTCGCCGAACGCCGGCCGGTTGTCGCGCAACGACGTGCCGAAATCGCCGGACAGTGCCCCGGTCAGAAATCGCCAGTATTGCACGATCACCGGCTGATCGACGCCAAGCTGGTGCCGCAGTTTGGCAAGCGACACCGCCGTGGCACGATCCCCCAGCAGCAGCGTCGCAACATCACCCGGCAGCAGGTGCATGGCGATGAACACCACGATGCTGACGCCGAGCATCACCAGCAGAAGCTGCCCGATCCGCCCCGCCAGGTAGTCGAGCAATGGGCTAGTCCCTGAAATCGGGGGAGCGCGACACGCATCCCCATGTCATTGCGAGGCCTGAAAGGCCGAAGCAATCTCCACCGGACCGGCGCGAGAACGCTCGTGCGCCCCCCAATCGAGATCGCTTCGGCTCGTTACGCGAGCCTCGCAATGACACAATTCGCGGCATAACTCGCTCTCTTGCGATGGTGGCTCCTAGCTCAGCGACACCTTCTCCATATCGAAGAACATCTGCGTCGGGTTGAGCTGGTAACCCTGCACCCGCTTGCTGACCGCGCGCACCTGCAGCACCGAGTTGACGAAAATCCACGGCGCCGCATCCAGGATGATCTTCTGCGCATCCTGGTAGATCTTCACGCGCTCGGCATGGTCCGTGGTGCGCAGCCCCTTGGCGAACATCGCATCCAGATCGGGGTTCTTGTAGCGCACCGTATCGGTGATCGGGATATTGCTGCTGCCCCACAGCGCATTGAGGAAATTGTCCGGATCGCCGTTGTCGCCGGTCCACCCCACCAGGAACATGCCGCCGTATTTCGCCGACCGGATCGTGGACAGATACGCCCCGAACTCGACCTTCCGCACCGTGACCTTCACATCAACCTTCTGCAGGAAGCCTTGCACCGCCACCGCCAGATCGGGACCCACCGGGTTGTAGCCGCGGCCGGAATTGTAGGCCAGCAACTCCACCTCGAACCCGGGCTTGATACCCGCTTCACCGAGCAGCGACTTCGCCTTCGCCGGATCGTACGGATAGCCCTTGAGCGACGGATCGAAGCTCCATTCCGATGCCGGCAGCGGTGAGGTCATCGCCGCCGCAAGATCATGATACAGCGCCTTGTCGATGGCGTTCTTATCGACCGCGTCGTTGAATGCCTGGCGCACGCGCACATCAGTGAACGGCGCGGTGTCGCACGGCATGCCCATGCCGCTGACCGCCAGGCCCGGCTGGGTCAGCAGCGCCAGATCATGGTCGGCCCGCATTGCCGGCAGAAGCTGCGTGTTGGTATCCGCCCAGATGTGCATGTCGCCGTTCTTCAACGCCAGCAGACCAGCCGACGGATCCGGATACTCCTTGAACACCAGCTTGCCGATCTTCGGCTTGCCGTTCCAGTAGTTCGCATTGGCTTCCAGCATGATCGCATCACGCGGGCGCCACTCCTGGAACACGTAAGGGCCGGTACCGACCGGGTGCTGGCGGAAATCCTTGCCGTATTTCGCCGCCGCCGCCGGGCTGACCACCCCGTTCCACACCATCGCCAGGCTGGTCAGGAACGGCGCGTTCGGCTCCTTCATCTTGAACACCACGGTCATGTCGTCCGAGGCGCAGTCGGACGCCACCGAGCCATAGGTGAAGTCGATATACCCCTCCACCGGACCCGTGTTGTAGATGTAGTTCGGATCGGATTTTTTCAGCAGCCGGTCGATGCCGGCCAGGTACATCTTGGCGTTCAGCGCCGTGCCGTCATGGAACGTGACGCTCGGCCGCAGCTTGAACGTATAGGTCAGTCCGTCGGACGACGCGTCATAGGATTGCGCCAGCCCCTCCATCGGGTCCGTGGTGCCGGGCTTGTATTTCATCAGGCTGTCGAACACCGTTGCCATCACGAAGCCGGAGGTGTTGTTCAGCACCGCCTCGGGATCGAAGCCGGTCGGGTCGGCGGCGATGCCGATCACCAGCGTGTCCGCCGGCGCCTCGGCCCGGCGCGGCCGGCAAGTCCGATCCCCGTCAGTGCCACGCCCGAGCCGAGCATGACGGAGCGGCGTGTGAAGATGTGGCTCATGAAATCCCCCAGCCTTATGTCAACGCAACTCCGCGCGTTTCTTCCATCCGCAGGAACGTGGCGATGCCGATGACGCAGATCACCATGATATAGACGGCGATCAGCCAGGGCATCTTGATCGAGACCAGATACGTCGCGATCAGCGGCGCCGTGCCGCTGAAGATCGCCGCGCAGATCGCGTACGGCGGCCCACGCCGGAGGTGCGAACCCGGGTCGGGAACAGCTCGCACAGCGTGACGGACAGCACACCGTCAGCCATCGCCAGCAGCAGACAGCCGACGATATCGACCAGCAGGAAGCTCCAGAAATCGCCGTTCTCCAGCAGCCTCAGCATCGGCCAGGCCAGCACGAAGAACCCGATGGCATAGGCCAGCAGCGACGGGCCGCCGGCCGACCCGGTCCGACGCCGCTCCTGCCACGGCGTGGCAATGCAGAACACGATCAGCGCGATGATGCCGCCGACGAACCCCTGGCTCAGCGGCAGTCCGCCCGCGATATGCGCGTAGGTCGGCAGGAACACCACCCAGATGTAGAACTGCACGGTTCCCATCTGCATCACGAAGACCACGAAGGATTGCCACGGATAGTCCGCCAGCGCGCGCATGATCGGGTTCTTCTCCAGGCTGTCGCGCTGTTCCGCGGCGACGAAATGCGGCGTCTCCGGCAGGCCGGTGCGATATACAAGCCATACAGCGACAGCACGGCGCCGAGCAGAAATGGAATGCGCCAGCCCCAGGCGCCCAAAACGGGCTGCGGAATCAGCCCGGTGGTCAGTGCCGAAACGCCGGTGGCGATCAGCACGCAAGGCCGACGCTGCCGATATGAAAGGAACTCGCGAACCCGCGGCGATGGGCGGTGCATGCTCCACCAGGAAGGCGGCGCCGCCCTGGAACTCCCCAACCGCGGAAAATCCTTGCAGCAGCCGGGCGAACAGCAGCAGCAGCGGCGCGGCGATGCCGATCGCCCCATAGGACGGCGTCGCCGCCACGATCAGGCTGCCCATCCCCATCAGCAGGATGGTCAATCCCAGCATGCGCCGCCGGCCGTAACGGTCCGCCATCGGCGACAGCACGATCGAGCCGACCGGCCGCATCAGGAAGCCCAGCGCAAAGGTGGACAGCGTCAGCAGCAGCGCCACGATCTTGTCGCTTTGCGGGAAGAACTGGCCGGCAAACACCGCCGGAGAGCAGTCCGTAGATCGTCCAGTCGTCACGTCGATGATGTTGCCGATAACCCCGCCGGTAATCGTCATCACCCGGGACGGCATCGCGATCCGGACAGTCGAAGCCGTCGCCGGATACCGGCCCTTGCTCATGCCGTTCCCGATTTGCCGTTGCAACCGAGCGGTCACGCTCTGGATGGCATGATCCGTAACGGTCGCATCGTAGGGGCCGGGTCCGGTTTCCTGCAAGAAGTCGATACAACGCCGCCTGCGCCGGACGCCGCAGCCCCGGCGCCAGGCTGGGCAGCCAGGCCGCGACGCGCTGCGCCGCAATGCCGAACCGGTCCTCCCACGCCGTGCGGCCCGGGCCGTAATCAAACGCCGCAAGCGGACCGCGCCCTGCCGAAAGCCTCGCCCGTTGCGCCGCCGTCGCATCAGCATCCACCGAGCCGTCACGCAGCACCACGCCGTACACGTCGCCAGGGCGCGTTCCGCTGAAACCAGCCCGGCCGCGACATCCGCCGCCACCGCCGCGGAATCACGCCACAGAGGATCACCCCAGCCGCCGCCACCGCCGCCCCAGATGCAAATCACCTCACCCAGCGCCGGACGATACACGGTCTGCTTGCCGATCTCGTGCGGCGCCTCGTTTTCGCGCTCGCCCATATTGCCGCAGGTGGTCCCGGCCAATCCGCCCGCCGCACCCCAGGCCGAGAAATGGTGCCGGTCCTTGCCCCGCATCACCACCACCGCGGCCGGATGCCGGATCTGCAGATCGTATCCGATCCGAACCCGCCGCGATGCTCGCCCGCGCCTTCCGTGTCCGGCCGCAACCCGAACCGCCGCACCAGCACCGGCGCCTCGGACTCCAACACCTCCACCGGCACGTTGGCAGGACACCACCGACAATTCAGACCCCGAGATCCCGTCCTGCGTCGCACTCCCACCCGAGCCACCCGAAAGCGGATTGGCCACACCACCCGGCCGGTCTCGCCCAACTCGGAGGTGGAAATGTACGTGATCACCACCGCGCCCGAGCCGCCCGCCGGCGCCAGCCCCGGCGCCGCCCGCGCCAGCAATCCCAACACCAGATCGTGGATGCGCATCGCCGTCGTCAATCGCATGCCGCAGGCCGCGGGAAACCGCGCGTTCACAATGGATGCGTCGGGCAGCACCAGCTCGATGCAGCGGATAATCCCCGCATTGATGTGGATCAACTCCGATTTGGTCACCACCAGGTTGGTCAGCGCCATGCACAGGAACGGGTCGTGCTGCATCGAACCCGGTGGGCAAATTCAGTGCCGCCCGCACCTGCGGGTCCGACCCGGTGAAATCCAGCGTCACCGTCCCGTCACCCCGGGAAATCAGCGTCGCCGTGATCCGCACCGGCAGGTCGCTGACGTAATCATCCTCGAAATACTCGTCGAAGCTGTAGCGTCCGGCCGGAATCCGCGCCAGCACCTGCCGCGCGAACTGCTCCGTGCGATCCAGCGTCGGCATAGATCGCCTGATCCACCGCACCCCGGCCATAGCGTTCCGCCAGCCGCGTCAGCCGCTCCTCCGCCTTATCCAAGGCTGCGAGGCACGCCGTCATGTCGCCCCAGTTCAGCCCCGGAATGCGGCAGTTATCCGCGAAGATCGTCCATAACTCCTCGTTCAGCACCCCGCCGCGCATCAGCTTCACCGGACGCAGCCGCAGCCCTTCCTGGAACACCTCGTTGTTGCGCATATCGATGCTGCCCGGCGCATAGCCGCCGACATCGGTGCAGTGGATGAAGGTCCAGGCGAAGCGCAGCAGCCGTGCCATCGATGAAAACCGGTTTGAACAGGTAAATGTCGTTCAGGTGCATCACCATGCCGCCCGTCGTGTACGGGTCGTTGGTCATCATCACGTCGCCCGGCACCCAATCGGCGAACGCGCGCGTGCCCGCGTGCGTCGGCACGCCCATGATCGGCGTCGCCCCGCTGCCGTACGGATAGGCGAAAATCTCGCCCTCCTTCGTCACCAGGGAAACCGCGAAATCCTGCGTCTCCTTCACGAAGGTCGTATGGGACGACCGCAGCACGATCCAGGCCATCTCATCCACGATGGCCTTGAACAGGTTGGCAAACACCTCCGCGCTGATCGCGTCCTGGCGGGTCACGGAGTCCATCATGCGTCTCTCTCCAGCACCATCGCTCCCGCCGCCACCCGCCTTGCCCGCCAGCCCGGGGGCACCAGCGTGGTGGTCTCCATCTGGTTGATGATCGCCGGGCCGCTGATCGTTTCATCCTCGCCGATGCTACGCACGGTCCAGCACCGCCGGCTTGCACCACCTTGCCCAGCAGCCGCACCGGGCGGCTCGTGCGCGCCACAACTCCTGCCCCCTCCTGAACCGACGCAACCGGCGGGCGCGCCATCGCACGACCACGTGCGCCCGCAGCTCCTTCATCCAGATCCGCGCGTCCTCGTTCGCATGCCCGTAAGTCGCGCGGTGCGCAGGCATGGAACGCCGAGGCGATCCGCGCCGTGTCGCCCGCCTCCAGCCAGGCGCGGTCCAGCGGCACCGAAACGTCATACCCCTGGCCGTCGTAGCGCATCTCCGCCGCCAGCGCGGTCCGCACGCCAACCGCCGGAATGCGGTGCGGTCTGTGCCGCAATCCACCCCTTCGCCTGCTCCTCCAATTCCGCCAGCAGCGACGCAAGCCGGCCCGAAGGCAACGCATGCAACTGTTCGTACACCGGCTGCACCAGGATTCGCCCTCCAGACCGCCCGCGCCGCACCCAGCGCACTCAGCGCCCGGGGATACGGCGAAATCCAGGATCATATCGATCGCAAGCTCCTCGGCCAGCAGCGCCCCCAGCAGCGGCCCGGCACCGCCGAACGCCACCATGCGGAACCGCGGGGCATCCACACCCCGCCGCGCCAGCACGTTGGACGCCTCCGCCGTCATCATCGCGATGGCAATGCGGATCGTCCCGTCCGCCACGTCTTCCACCGGGCATCCCAACGGCCCGGCAATCCGGAGACAGCGCCGTCCGCGCGGGCGCCATCCCGTAACGGCAGCTTGCCGCCCAGCCGCTGGTCCGGCTCCAGCAGCCCGCACACCAGGAACGCATCGGTCAGCGGCGAAATCAGCGACCCGCTGTCATAGCTCGCCGGCCCCGGATCGGCGCCTACGCTGCGCGGCCCGACCTTCAGCGAACCGGTCGGAGTAGGCCAGATGATCGACCCGCCCCCGCACCAATCGAAGACACTGCAACCGTCGGAGTTCAGCACCGGAAACTCCGCGACGTGCTCCTCGGAACTCAGCACCGGCCGGCCGTCGCGCACCACCCCGATATCCGCGCTGGTGCCGCCGACATCCAAGGTCATCAGATCGGCATGCTCCCACCCGGCATCGTGCGCCGCCTCGCGCCGCGCCGCTCACCCGCCGCCGGCCCGGACAGCAGTGCCACCACCGGACGCTCGTGCAGCGTCCCGGCAAGCTCCCGCGCCCCGCCATTGGATCGCGCGATACGCGCCGGCGTGCCGATGCCGCGCTCCT
>CAVSUZ010000019.1:0-37848 GCA_963731335.1 uncultured Pseudomonadota bacterium
AGCGGGCCGTGGCGATCCAGGCGAACCGCACAGTGGAGCCGTCATCCCGCCGCCCGCCCAGCCCCCTCGTCGCGAGCCGGCACAGAAGCGGCGGCGTGACGGAATCCGGACGATCTCACCCCTACAAACTCCCCGCGCCCAGCATCGTCCCGTCACTCTGCTGCACCAGAACGACGATGTGCGCCCCAGGCCCGGACGGCACGTGCCCCTCCACCGGCGCGCCGGTCCACGCGCCAAGCGAGCTAACCGACCGCACCACGTGGATCTCGGTCAGCTCCGCACCACCGTTTTCGCCGCCGCGCACCGCCGTCCGGTCGATTGCGTCAAATGAAAGCACCAGCACCGTCGCCGGCCCACTCGCCGCACGTCCTTGCACGCTCACGTGCCAGCCGCCCTCCTCCGGGCTGATGGAGACCGCCGCCTCCGGCGCGGCAGCCGCACGCCGCGCGCGCTCGATCGCCGCCACAATCGCTTCCCGCTCCGAGCCGATAGCCACAGTGCGCCCGTCGATCACCGCCTGCGGCGTATAGACCTCGCCCGCATGATGCACCGACGCGTACCATTCCTGCCGGTCGGTGATCGCCTTGAACGAGAACGGATCCGTCCATCCCGGGCCATTGAAATACGTCACGTGCAAATCGAGCGCGAGAATGCCGGGATCGTCCTGCTGCAGCCGGTGCAGCAGCGCATCGGCCGGCGGACAGTCGGAGCAAGCCTGCGATGTGAACAACTCCACCACCACGGGGCGGGGCCAAGCGGCGGCGGGAAACGCCAGCAGCGCCGCGCTACCACCGGCGAACACCCAACGCGCGATCGTCATGCTCCCTCCCGCCCGGGCAGCGGCCCCTCGAGCTGTGCATTCAGCTCGGCGCCGACCAGCACCGCATAGGCCGTCAGATAGAACCACAGCATGATGCCGATCACTGCCGCAATCGGACCATACGTCACACCCAGATTCCGTCAGGTTCGCGATATAAAAATTCAGCCCGGCCGACGCCGCGAGCCAGAGCAGGGTCGCTGCGAACACGCCGGGCAACAGCCGCTGGCGCCGGCGGCGTTTGCGCGCCGGACCGATGCGATACAGCACGAAGATCGACGCCGCGGCGAACAGCACCAGCATGAACACACCGGAGCCGTGAATAAGCTGGGTGGACTCCGCCCCCAGGCCGATGCCGTTGACCACCACGGGAATGGCAACCAGCACCGAAATGCCCAGCACGACCACCACGATCGCCGAGAAGGTCAGCCCGAGCGTGACAGCCTGAAAGCGCAGAAAGCTGCGCTCCTCGTTCACCCCGTACGCAACATTCAGCGCCGACAGCAGCGACTTGGTGCCGGTATTGGCGCTCCAGAACGTCACCACAAAGCTGATGATCAACTTGAGGCCGAGTTGCGCCGAAGGCTGCGTCACCAGGTCATGCACCCGATTGGCAATCAGGTTGTACCCTGCCGCCGGCAGCAGCCCGTGCAGCAGCCTCAATTGCTGCTCGATGGTTTCCAGTTTGAACGCCAGGCCATAGATCGAAACCAGCGTGCTGATCGCGGGAAACAACGCCAGCGTCGCGTAGAACGCGCAGCCTGCCGCGGCCATCGAACCGCGGTCGCTGATCAGCGCAAGCGCCGTGGCCGAGACGATTCGCCACCATCTTCGGCCGTGAACGGCATCATTCCGGATCGGGCCGCTGTCCACCCGCAAGCCTGTGCACCACTCCCACGAGATAGTCGAAGCGTCGGCGGTTCAAGCCGGTTTTTCACGCCCCAGGGGGGATTCGTGGGATTTGTCCTTGCATGGGGGGGATGGGGGGCCTATCTGCCGCCCTTACGCAGCAACGCACGTGCCTCTGGCCCTGTTGGGGTTACGCAACGACGTCAAGCGTTCTGGCAATCTCGCTCAGGTCGCTGGTTCGTTCGACCGTTTCGTCAACTCCGTCCGCCGCCTTCATCAGGCGGGCGCACTGAAAGGGGGGCCCGGCGCGATGACGCCAAAAATCGCCCGATTTCTTGCTGAGCAGCAGCCGCCCACACCGTGCCTGGTCGTGGACCTGGACCGCGTTGAGGCGAACTATCGTGCGCTGATGCGCGCGCTGCCGCTCGCACGCATCTACTATGCCGTAAAGGCCAACCCCGCTGCGTCGGTGCTGCAGCGGCTGGTTACGCTCGGCAGTGCGTTCGATGCCGCCGGCTTCGAGGAGATTGAAGCCTGCCTCGCCGCCGGCGCCACACCTGCCGCCATCAGCTTCGGCAACACCATCAAGAAGGTCTCGGCCATCCGCAGTGCGCACGACGCGGGCATTTCGCTGTTCGCCTTCGATTCCGACGAGGAACTTACGAAGCTCGCGCGCCACGCTCCCGGCGCCCGCGTCTATTGCCGCATCCGTGTGGAGAATGAAGGCGCCGACTGGCCGCTGTCGCGCAAGTTCGGCACCACCGTCAGCCACGCGCGCGACATGATGCTGCGGGCCGGGGACCTTGGTCTCGATCCGTACGGTCTGTCCTTCCACGTCGGCAGTCAGCAGACGCGGACCGATTCGTACGACCTGGCGATCAGCAAGGTGGGCATGCTGTTCACCGACCTGACCGAGGCGGGCGTGAACCTGCGCATGCTGAATCTCGGCGGCGGCTTTCCCACTCGCTACCGGGACGACGTGCCGGATATCGGCGATTTCGCCCAGACGATCATGGCAGGCATGACCGCCCGCTTCGGCAACGCGCTGCCCGAGATGGTCATCGAACCCGGCCGCTTCATCGTCGGCGACGCCGGCGTGGTCAATGCCGAGGTCGTGCTGGTCAGTCACCGCGGCGATGACGCGGTGCGCTGGGTCTATCTCGACATCGGGCGGTTCGGCGGCTTGGCCGAAACCGAGGGTGAAGCGATCCGCTACGCCATCACCACGCCGCATGATGGCGGCGCGACGGGGCCGGTCGCGCTTGCCGGGCCGACCTGCGATGGGGCCGACATCCTGTATGAGCGGGCGAATTACCGGCTGCCACTGGCGCTTGCCAGTGGCGATCAGGTGCAACTGTTGGCGACCGGCGCGTATGTTTCGACGTACGCCAGCCAGGGCTTCAACGGTTTCGCGCCGTTGCAGGAATATTACGTCTGAAACCTGTTGCCCACCCCGCCGTCATCGCGAGGCCCGCGTAGCGGGCCGACGAAGCAATCTCGTGTGAGAGTTCGCACGCGAACTGCCGGTACTGCCGACCCTGGCCTGCGCCGATCACCTGTCGGCTCTCCGCACGAAATGCGCGCGCGCCCCATCGTCATCGCGAGGCCCGCGCAGCGGGCCGTGGCGAGCCAGGCGAACCGCACCGCCGAAACGTCATCACCCAGGCAGCGGCCGCTGCTCAAACCTGCAACGCATCAGCGCACCGCGAAACAGTAGACCGAAACCTGTCGGCCGCGCGCGCGCCCCATCGTCATCGCGAGGCCCGCGTAGCGGGCCGTGGCGAGCCAGGCGAACCGCACCGCCGAAACGTCATCACCCAGGCAGCGGCCGCTGCTCAAACCTGCAACGCATCAGCGCACCGCGAAACAGTAGACCGAAACCTGTCGGCCGCGCGCGCGCCCCATCGTCATCGCGAGGCCCGCGCAGCGGGCCGTGGCGAGCCAGGCGAACCGCACCGCTCGAAACGTCATCGCCCAGGCAGCGGCCGCTGCTCAAACCTGCAACGCATCAGCGCACCGCGAAACAGTAGACCGAAACCTGTCGGCCGCGCGCCCGCCCCATCGTCATCGCGAGGCCCGCGTAGCGGGCCGTGGCGATCCAGGCGAACCGCACCGCCGAAACGTCATCACCAGGCAGCGGCCGCTGCTCAAACCTGCAACGCATCAGCGCACCGCGAAACAGTAGACCGAAACCTGTCGGCCGCGCGCCCGCCCCACCGTCATCGCGAGGCCCGCGCAGCGGGCCGTGGCGATCCAGGCGAACCGCACCGCTGAAACGTCATCGCCCGGGCAGCGGCCGCTGCTCAAACCTGCAACGCATCAGCGCACCGCGAAACAGCAGACCGAAACCTGTCGGCCGCGCGCGCGCCCCATCGTCATCGCGAGGCCCGCGCAGCGGGCCGTGGCGAGCCAGGCGAACCGCACCGCCGAAACGTCATCACCCAGGCAGCGGCCGCTGCTCAAACCTGCAACGCATCAGCGCACCGCGAAACAGTAGACCGAAACCTGTCGGCCGCGCGCCCGCCCCATCGTCATCGCGAGGCCCGCGCAGCGGGCCGTGGCGATCCAGGCGAACCGCACCGCTGAAACGTCATCGCCCGGGCGGCGGCGGCTCAAACCTGCAACGCATCAGCGCACCGCGAAACAGTAGAAGTATCCCGCCCCGCCGACTTTCGCCAGGTCAGGCACGCTACAGCCCGGTGTACTGTGCGAGAAGTTCCAAAAATTCGGGCCGCGCGCATTGCCGATCAGGTCGGTGTGGCCGACGATGGCACTCCCCTCGCCGCTGCTTGTCCAATTATGGCACGTCTTGTCCTCACCGGCGGGAAACGCAGTTCCGTCATGTTGACTGCCGGTCAGCATGTCATGCTGGTTCGGCGTATCACCCCGACCGCTGACGAAATTCCCCTTCTCCGTCAGAGCCGTCGTCTTGTTGATCTTATAATTGTCGCTGTGCAGTTCCTCGAGATTGGCCGCGATCTCCACCCCCTTTGCGTTATACCATGGGCCGGTGCCGATCCGGTCCCTGGCATTCACCGCCGCAACGCCGTTCTCCGGCTGGGTGCCCAGATAAGCGTGCCACGTCTTCGAACCGGCACCCACCGCCTGGGCAAGCTCCTGGCAATGGCGATCGGCACCGTCAGTCCACCCAGGTCGCCCCCTTTGCCCAGGCTGGTACTCGTCACGAAGAAGCTCATGTTGGGCGAGGGCGCTTGCTGCGCGTCCGCCCACCCCGCAGGAACCGCGAGAAGAACGGCAATCAAAGGGATGGTCCGTCTCATCTGATATGTCCCATTTTGCTGACAACACGGCGGTTCAGTCAGCCGCCTCCGCATAGGCCTCCAGCGGCGCGCACGTGCAAACCAGGTTCCGATCGCCGTACACATTGTCCACCCGCTTCACCGGCGGCCAGTATTTCGCCGCCTGCACGAACGGCAGCGGGAACGCCGCCTGCGCCCGCGGATACCCATGCGTCCAGCGCTCCGCCATCACCTCCGCCGCCGTGTGCGGCGCGTTCTTCAGCGGATTGTCCGCGCGATCCAGCCGCCCCGCGGCAATCGCCGCGATCTCCTGCCCGGATCGCGATCATCGCATCGCAGAACCGGTCGATCTCCGCCTTGCTCTCGCTCTCGGTCGGCTCGACCATCAGCGTGCCCGCCACCGGCCAGGACATCGTCGGCGCGTGGAAGCCGTAATCCGCCAGCCGCTTGGCGATGTCCTCCACCTTCACGCCCGCCTCGGCGTCGAATCCCCGGCAGTCGATAATGCACTCATGCGCCACCATCCCGCCCGGCGCCGGAATACAGCACCGGATAATGCGCCCGCAGCCGCGCCGCGATGTAGTTCGCGTTCAGGATCGCCACCTCGGTCGCCCGCGTCAGCCCGGCGCCCCCCATCATCCGCGACATAGGCATACGAAATCGGCAGGATCATCGCGCTGCCGAACGGCGCCGCCGCGACCGGCCCCACCCCCGTCTCCGGCCCGGCATCGGCCCGCAGCGGATGGTTCGGCAGGAACGGCGCCAGATGCGCAGCGACGCCGATCGGGCCCACGCCCGGTCCGCCGCCGCCATGCGGAATGCAGAACGTCTTGTGCAGATTGAGATGGCAGACATCGGCGCCGATCGCCGCCGGGCTGGTCAGCCCCACCTGCGCGTTCATGTTCGCGCCGTCCATATACACCTGCCCGCCGGCCTCATGCACCGCCGCGCAGATCTCGCGGATCTCCGTCTCGAACACGCCATGCGTGCTCGGATAGGTGATCATCAGCGCCGCCAGGCTGTCCGCGATGCGCGGCGATCTTCTTGCGCAGATCGTCCAGATCCACGTTGCCCTCGCGATCGCAGCCCACCACCACCACGCGCAGCCCCGCCATCGCCGCGCTCGCCGGATTGGTGCCGTGCGCCGACGAGGGAATCAGGCACACATCGCGCCGCCCTGTCGCCGCGCGCGCGGTGATACGCGCGGATCGCCAGCAGCCCGGCATACTCGCCCTGCGATCCGGCGTTCGGCTGCAACGAAACCGCGGCAAATCCCGTGATCTCCCGCAGCCATGCCGACAACCGCAAGATGATCTCATCATAGCCGCGCGTCTGCTCGGCCGGCGCGAACGGATGCATGTCGGCGAAGCCCGGGAACGTCACCGGGATCATCTCCGCCGAGGCGTTCAGCTTCATCGTGCACGACCCGAGCGGGATCATGCTGCGGTTCAGCGCCACGTCCTTGTCTTCCAGCCGCTTGAGATAGCGCAGCATCTCATGCTCCGCGCGATGCTCCCGAAACACCGGATGCGTCAGGCACGGCGTGTTGCGCAGCAGCTCCGCCGGAATGCTCGGCGCGGCATCCGACACCCGGCCGCCCAGCAGCCCGGCCAGCGTCTCCAGATCGCCCCGCGTCACCGTCTCGTCCAGCGCGATGCCCACCGCACGCGCGTCGATCCGCCGCAGATTGAACCCCGCCTCCCGTGCGCGCGCCATCAGCGCATCGGCCATCCGGCGTTTCCACCGCGAAGGTGTCGAAGAAACTGTCCGCGCGCACACGCAGGCCGCCCTGCCGCGCCGCATCCGCCAGCAGCCGCGCCTGCAGATTCACCCGCCGGGCAATGCGGCGCAGCCCGTCGGCCCCGTGCCAGACCGCGTAGAACCCGGCGATCACCGCCAGCAGCACCTGCGCCGTGCAGATGTTGCTGGTCGCCTTCTCGCGCCGGATGTGCTGCTCGCGCGTTTGCAGCGCGAGGCGCATCGCCGGCGCGCCGGCGGCGTCGATCGACACGCCGACCAGCCGCCCGGCATGGCGCGCTTGTAGATCTCCTTCGTCGCGAAGAACCCGGCATGCGGGCCGCCAAAGCCCATCGGCACGCCGAAGCGCTGCGCCGAGCCGACCACCACGTCCGCGCCCATCTCGCCGGGCGGCGTCAGCAGCGCCAGCGCCAGCGGATCGGCCGCGACGATCGCCAGCGCGCCGGCTTCATGCGCCGCGTCGATTTCAGCCGACAGGTCGCGGAACGCGCCGGTGCTGCCAGGATATTGCAGCACCAGCGCGAACGGATTGGCCGCGCCGATCGCCGCCAGGTCGCCCGGCGCCACATCGACCAGCGAAAATCCCAGCGGCCACGCGCGGGTGGCCAGCACCGCGCGGGTCTGCGGATGCACGTCCGTCGCCACCGCGATCACGTCGGACCGCGCCTTGCCGACGGCATGCGCCATCGAGACCGCCTCGGCCGCCGCGGTCGCCTCATCCAGCAGCGACGCGTTGGCGATCTGCATGCCGGTCAGTTCGACAGATCATCGTCTGGAAATTCAGCAGCGCCTCCAGCCGGCCCTGCGCGATCTCCGCCTGGTACGGCGTATAGGCGGTGTACCAGCCCGGATTCTCCAGCACGTTGCGCAGGATCACCGGCGGGGTATGCGTGCCGTGATAGCCCATGCCAATCAGCGACTTCACGCGCTCGGTTCGCTGCGGCCAGCTCGCGCAGTTCGGCGATCGTCGCCGCTTCGTCGATCGGCCGGCGGCAGCGCCAGCGCATGGTTGGAGCGGATCGCCTGCGGCAGCGTCTTGCCCGCCAGATCACGCCAGGCTGCTCGCCCCGACGCGCGTGCAGCATGGCGGCGATGTCGGTTTCCGACGGGCCGATATGGCGGGAGACGAAACTGTCGGCGGCCTCCAGCTCGGCAAGTTCGGCGAGCTGATCCATCACAGCGACTCCAGGTACTCGCGGTAGCCGGCCTCATCGAGCAGGTCGTCGAAGGCCTCGGGCTCGGAGAGTTCGAGCTTGAACAGCCAGCCCTCGCTCTCAGGCTCCGAGTTCACCAGCGATGGGTCATCCACCACCGCCTGGTTGACCTCGATGATCTTGCCGGCCAGCGGCGCATAAACATCCGCCGCGGCCTTCACGCTCTCCACCACCGCAACGGCATCGTTCTCCTCGACGTCGCGGCCGATCTCGGGCAGCTCGACGAACACCAGGTCGCCGAGCTGCTCCTGCGCATGTTCGGTGATGCCGACCGTGACGAGGTCGCCGTCGAGGCGCACCCACTCATGCTCCTTGGTGTAGCGGGTCTCGTGTCCGGTCCGGTCGGCGGAGGGGCGTGTGGCCATGAACGATTTCCTCTGTCTCTATTTCGCGTAGGCGTGGGGCACGAACGGCAGCGGACAGACCGTGGCGGGCTGTGGCTTGCCGCGGATCATCAGGTGCAGCCGCGTGCCCGGCGCGGCGAGGTCGCGGCGCACATAGCCCATGGCGATCGGCGCGTTCAGCGTCGGCGAAAAGCCGCCCGAGGTGACGGTGCCGGCCGCGGTCCCGTCATCGGCCACGATCTCGGTTCCGGCGCGCGCCGGCGCCCGGCCCTCCGGGCGGAACCCGACGCGCTGACGCGCCGGGCCGTTCTCCAACTGGTCGCGCACCACCGCCGCGCCGGGGAAATCCCCCGCGACTCCCGCCGCTTGCGCGGGATGACCCAGATCAGCCCGGCTTCCACCGGCGAGGTGAGCTCGTCGATGTCGTTGCCGTAGAGGCAAAGCCCGGCCTCGAGCCGCAGCGAATCCCGCGCGCCGAGGCCGGCGGGCACCACCGGCCCCGCTCTCCAGCAGCCGATCGGCGACCGCCGCCGCGGAGTCGGCGGGGACGGAAATCTCAAAGCCGTCCTCGCCGGTGTAGCCGGAGCGGGAGACCGGGCACGGCATGCCGGCGATCTGCGTCTCCGCCACGCCCATGAAGGGCAGCGCGGCTGCATCCGGCACACAGCGCCGCCAGCACGCCGCGGCCGCCGGGCCCTGCAGCGCCAGCAAGGCGCGATCCTCCAGCGCGGTGAGCCGGACCGACTCGGGAAGCGCGGCGGCGATATGCGGCAGGTCAACGCCGCGCCGCGCGGCGTTCACCACCAGGAACAGCCGGTCGCTGCCGAGATTGGCGACCATCATGTCATCGATGATGCCGCCCGCCTCGTTCATCAGCAGCGTGTAGCGCTGCCGGCCCGGCTTCAGACCGCTGACGTCGCCCGGAACCAGCCGCTCCAGCGCCGCCGGCGCGGTGGCGCCGGCCAGCATGGCCTGCCCCATGTGCGAGACGTCGAACAGCGCCGCCTTGGCGCGGCAGTGCAGGTGCTCCGCCATGATGCCGCCCCGGCAGCGCTCCGCCAGCTCGCCGGCGAAGTCGGTACTGCACGGGCAGCGACCATCCCGCGAAGGTGACCATCCGCCCGCCATGCGCGCGGTGCCACGCGTCCAGCGGGCTGAGCCGTGGCTCCTCCGGCGTCGGATCATCCAGCAATGCATTTTCGATCAAAACCTGCGCCCCCCAACTCCAAGAACCTCTGTTCCACGACGACGGCCTGGCGCGGCGCGAACCGCTCCCCTGGCCCCCCTCTGTCGCGGAACCTGAAAGATTCGGGCCACGGTGAGTGCGCGCGGCCCTTACCCCGTCGGTGCGGCGGGTGCCGAGGCGCCCGCCGGCTTTCCAGAGGTCCCTTGCCCGACGCGGTCCCTGGTGCCTGAGCGTTTCCGGGGGCCGGTTGCGCCTTCGGCGGCGGCGCATCCAATCGACGACGCGCCGCACTCTCCCGCGCCGGGTGCTCGGGACAATCCCGACAATGCCCGAAGCCGCTTCAGGAAACAACAAACTCGTGGCCCGGGAGCGCGATCGCCTCAGGCCGCAAGCCCTTGCGGCCGTGACCCGGGCCTGTCCCTGATCGCCGGAATGGGTCTGCCCGACACCATCAAGTGGGTTTACCTGCGTGCCGACCCGCCGGTGAAAATCGCGCGCGAATTCGGTACCTGGCGCCTGGTCGAGAACTATGACGGCGTCACCGGCTGGATCCATCAGGCACTGCTCGTCCGCCGGCGATGCTTTATCGTCACGGGCGCCGGGCGTGTCCTGCGATCACCCGGTGCACCCACGCCTCCGCATGGTGCAAGGTGCGCGTTGGCGGCTATCGGGGATGGCTGCGGCGCAGCGCGTTTTGGGGCACGCGTCCCGACGAAGCGGTGAACCCATGACCCTCGGCCCCTGCCGCGCAATCCGCGCCGCCGCCCGAGGCTGTACACGCGAGTCCCCCGCCGGGTCGGGCTGCGGCTCCCCCCAATGCCACACGCATGACCGGCACATCCCGCTGCACGCTTCAACAATCTCGAACGGCGCTACGCACGGCGGCACACCTTCGCTGACCACGTAAGGTCCGAACTCCTTCGTCAGCACCCGCTCGGCACGGGCGCGGATCGGCCCCGCCGATCGGCCCGCAAGCTCGGCCAGCGCCGCGATCGCCGGCCGCCGTACCCGAGGCCAAGCCGTTACGCAGCCCACAGGCCGCCGTGAAGTAACAAGCCAGGTCGTCCCGCAGTTGCGACATCTCTGAACCCGGAGCGGTTGCTCGGATCGAGGTACCGCCTGCACCTCTGCCGCGCTATGAAACACATCACAGGTCAGCAAGGACCACCCCATGCCCCCCGACCACACCCGCCTCTCCTCCGAACCCGACGCCATCGCCCCGGACGGCTCCCAGGTGCGCATCCTCTGCGCCGGCACCCGCGGCAGCATGGCCCACTTCACCCTGCCCGCCGGCGCCGTCTCCCGCGCTGTCGCCCACCGCACCATCGAGGAAGTCTGGCTCTTCCTCTCCGGCACCGGCCGCATGTGGCGCAAGCTCGCCGACAGTGAATCCACAATCGACGTCGGCCCCGGCACCTCCGTCCTCATTCCCGTCGCCACCCGCTTCCAGTTCCGTGCCGACGGCCCCGACCCGCTCGTCGCGGTCGGTACCGCCATGCCGCCCTGGCCCGGACCCGACGAGGCCTGCCACGTTCCGGGTCCGTGGCCCCCTTCGGTGTGATCACCCTGCGGTAGCGGGCCGGCCCGATCGCTGGCATACCTCGACCAGCGAAGGAGCCAGGCATGAAAGGCAACCCCGACGTCGTCGCGCGCTTGAACGACGCCCTGCGCCATGAACTGACCGCGGTGAACCAGTACTGGCTGCACTACAGGCTGCTCGACAATTGGGGCTACAAGGACCTCGCCAAGCAGTGGCGCAAGGAATCAATCGAGGAGATGCAGCACGCCGACCGGCTGATCGAGCGCATCATCTTCCTCGATGGCTTCCCCAACATGCAAACGCTCGATTCCTTGCATATCGGCCAGACCGTCAAGGAGGTGATCGAGCGTGACCTGCAGGCGGAATTGACCGCACGCGCCCTCTACGAAGAAGCCGCAACCCTCTGCCACTCCGCCAAGGACTACGTCACCCGCCTGCTCTTTGAATCGCTGCTGAAGGACGAGGAAAGCCATATCGATTACCTGGAAACCCAGCTCAACCTGATCGGCGAACTGGGCCCGCAACTCTACGCCCAGCACCACATCGGCGAGGCCGGCGAGGACTGACCGCAGCCAGCCGGCGCGCCTGCCCCCATCGCCCCCGACGAGTCACCGCGCAGCGTCCCGTTGTCATCGCGAGCCGTCGCTCAGCGACGGCGTGGCGATCCAGGGCGAACCGCACCGTATGTCGATCACCCTGGCTCGCTGTCTTCGTCATGGCCCGCGTCCCGGCCGCTGACCTTGACCCTCTCCGCCCGGCCGCCCCACCGTCATGGCGGACTTGGTCCGCCATCCACGACTTTCTCACCCACCGCGCGGTTCGTCCGTGCATCGGCAACATGAGTTATCTTCAATGCCGATTGGTATTAGTACTGCCTTCACCGCAAGCCCGCACAGACACCGCTCTGAGAGAGCTGAGCACCGCGGTCACCCCCCTCACCCATGCGTCTCCGGCCAGCACCAATCCCGCACCTCCGGCATGTCCGTCCCATGCGCCACGATATACTGCTCATGCTCGATCAGCTTGTCGCGGATCGCCTGCTTCACATACGCCGCCGCCGCCCCCAGCCGAGGCACCCGGTCGATCACATCCCCCACCAGATGAAACCGGTCCAGCCGGTTCCGCACCACCATGTCGAACGGCGTCGTCGTCGTGCCTTCCTCTTCGAACCCGCGCACATGGAAATTGTCGTGATTGGTGCGCCGGTAAGTCAGCCGATGGATCAGCATCGGATAACCATGATACGCGAAGATCACCGGCTTGCCCTTCGTGAACAGCGCGTCGAAATCCGCGTCCGTCAGCCCGTGCGGATGCTTTGATTTCGATTGCAGGCTCATCAGATCGACCACGTTCACCACCCGCACCTTCAGATCGGGCAAATTCCGACGCAGCAAATCGACCGCCGCCAGGGTCTCCAGCGTCGGCACATCACCGCAGCACGCCATCACCACGTCAGGTTCCTCGCCCCGGTCGTTGCTCGCCCATTCCCACATGCCGATGCCCTGCGTGCAGTGCTTCACCGCCGCATCCATATCCAGCCATTGCGGCTCCGGCTGCTTGCCTGCCACCACGACGTTGATCCGGTCCCAGCTTCGCAGGCAGTGATCCATCACACAAAGCAGCGTGTTGGCATCGGGCGGCAGATACACCCGAACGATGTCGGCCTTCTTGTTCACCACGTGGTCGATGAATCCCGGGTCCTGATGGCTGAAACCGTTATGATCCTGCCGCCACACATGCGACGAAAGCAGGTAGTTCAGCGATGCGATCGGCCGCCGCCAGGATACCTCGCGGCTGGTCTTCAGCCACTTGGCGTGCTGGTTGAACATCGAATCCACGATGTGGATGAACGCCTCGTAGCAGTTGAACAGCCCGTGCCGGCCGGTCAGCAGATAACCCTCCAGCCAGCCTTCGCACACATTCTCGCTCAATATCTCCATCACCCGGCCGGTGGGTGACAGATGCACGTCCTCCGGGATCGTCGCCGCATCCCACGCCCGGTCCGTCGCCTCCAACACGTCCTGCAACCGGTTGGAAGCGGTTTCATCCGGCCCCATGATGCGGAAGTTCCGCGCCTCGGCGCTCATCCGCATCACGTCGCGCAGGAAATCGCCCAGCACTTTGGTCGATTCCGCCACCGTCGGCCCGGCTGCGTCGCATCCACCGCGTAGTCGCGAAAATCCGGCAGCCGCAGAGGACGCTTCAGCAACCCGCCATTGGCGTGCGGATTGGCGCTCATCCGCCGATCCCCCTTCGGCGACAGCGCCGCGATATCCTCGCGCAGCGCGCCCGACTTGGTGAACAGCACCTCCGGCTGGTAGCTCTTCATCCACTGCTCCAGCAGCCCGAGATGCTTCGGATTCTCCATCGTGAACGGCACCTGGTGGGCCCGCCAGAACCCCTCCACCTTCAGCCCGTCCACCGTCTTCGGCCCGGTCCAGCCCTTCGGACTGCGCAACACGATCATCGGCCAGCGCGGACGCTCTGCCGCGCCGCCCTCGCGCGCCGCGGCCTGGATGTCGCGGATCTCGTCGAACACCTGGTCCAGCACGCCCGGCCATCAATTGTGCATCACCGCCGGATCGTCGCCCTCCACATAATGCGGGCTGTATCCGAACCCGCGCAGCAGATGATCCAGCTCCTCCGGCGCGATCCGCGCCAGCACGGTCGGATTGGCGATCTTGTAACCATTCAGGTGCAGGATCGGCAGCACCGCGCCATCCGTCGCCGCATTCAGGAACTTGTTGCAATGCCACGACGTCGCCAGCGACCCCGTTTCCGCCTCGCCATCCCCCACCACGCAAGCGACGATCAGGTCCGGATTGTCCAGCACCGCGCCGAACGCGTGCGCCAGCGAATAGCCAAGCTCGCCGCCCTCATGGATCGAGCCCGGCGTCTGCGGCGCCGCGTGGCTCGGAATGCCGCCCGGGAAGGAAAATTGCCGGAACAGCTTCTCCATCCCCTCCACATCCTGCGACACCGCCGGATACAGCTCGCTATACGTGCCCTCCAGATACGTGTTCGCCACCACGCCCGGCGCCCCATGCCCCGGACCCGCGATATACAGGATGTTCAAATCCCGCGCCCGGATGATCCGGTTCAGATGCACCCAAATGAAATTAAGCCCCGGCACCGTCCCCCAATGCCCCAGCAGCCGAGGCTTCACATGCTCCATCGTCAGCGTCTCGCGCAGCAGCGGATTGGCCAGCAGATACACCTGCCCCACCGACAGGTAATTCGCCGCATGCCACCATTCATTCATCAACCGCAGCTCGGATTCCGACAGCACCGTCTGTGACATCCGCTTCTGCTCCTTCACAATTGCGTTGACGCTATCCGCCCGCGAACGCACAGAGTATCCGGTCGCAGAGCAGCGCAAGTCACGCCGTGACCGCGCTTCGCCGCGTGAATGGATACTCAAAGCACAAGAACACCCATGCCTGATGCGGTCCTTACGATCAACGCCGGCTCCTCCAGCATCAAATTCGCGCTGTTCGCAGCCGACGCGCTCAAACCCTCTCGCACGGCCAGATGGAAGGCATTGGCACCGCGCCGCACTTCATCGCCAAGGATGCGAGCGGACAAACACTCCACGAACAACGCTGGCCCGACGCCGCCGCCTCCCACGAAACCCTGCTCGCCGCGCTGCTCGACTTCGTCGATCACCACCTGAACACCACGTCGCTGATCGGCGTCGGCCATCGCATCGTGCACGGCGGCGCCGACCACGTGCAGCCCGAGCGCATCTCGCCCCCGCTCCTCGACCGCGCTCCAGGCGCTGATCCCGCTCGCGCCCTCCACCAGCCGCACAATCTCGCGCCGATCCGCGCCATCGCCGCCGCGCGTCCCAATCTCCCGCAAGTCGCCTGCTACGACACCGCGTTCCACCACACCATGCCGCGCCTCGCGCAGCAGATCGCGCTGCCGCGCGCGCTTCACCGATAAGGTGTCCGCCGCTACGGCTTCCACGGCCTGTCTTACGAATACATCGCCGGCCGGCTGCGCGACATCGCCCCCGACCTCGCCGCGGGCCGCGTCATCGTCGCCCATCTCGGCAACGGCGCCGCCTTTGCGCCCTGAAAAACGCCACCAGCATCGACACCACCATGGGCTTCACCGCGCTCGATGGCCTGGTGATGGGCACCCGCACCGGCACCATCGATCCCGGCGCCATCCTCTACCTCCAGCAGCAGCATCACCTGTCACCGGATCAGATCAACACATCCTCTACAACGAATCCGGACTGCTCGGCGTCTCCGGCATCAGCAGCGACATGCGCACCCTCCTCGCCAGCAGCGATCCCGCCGCACACAACGCCATCGATCTCTTCGTCTTCCGCATCGCCCGCGAAACCGGCGCGCTGGTCAGCAGCCTCGGCGGCCTCGACGGCTTCGTCTTCACCGCCGGCATCGGCGAAAACGCCGCGCCCATCCGCGCCATGGTCGCCCGGCGCCTGAGCTGGCTCGGCGCCCAACTCAACGACGCAGCCAACGCCAAGGCCGCCGATCTCATCAGCACCGCCGGCAGCCGCCTCCAGCTCCGCGTCATCCCCACCAACGAGGAAGCCATGATCGCCCGCCACACCGTGCACCTGCTTCGGGCCTGAACGATGGACAGCCGCTCCGGCCACATGCGAAACTGAACACCGCGGACCGACCGGTCCCGCAACAAAGACACAATGCTCCGGGGGGCATCATGGCGGACGAACCGCGCAATCGGAATTTCGATCTGCTCCGGCGCGAGCTGGCGGAAGGCCAGATCTCCCGCCGAGACTTCGTCCGCCTCGCCACCCTGCTCGGCATCGCCGCCCCCGCCGCCTACGCCTTCGCCGGCCTGCCGCAACCCGCCGCGGCACAAACCGCCGCCCAAGGGACCACGACCCAAGGGACGACCATGCCGAAAGGCGGCACGCTCCGCCTCGGCACCCGCGTCAAGGCGCTCAACGATCCCGCCACCTACTCCTGGGGCGGCTACGATTCCAACGTCACCCGGCAGGTCTGCGAATACCTCACCCTCACCGACCAGAACAACGTCACCCACCCCTATCTGCTCGAAAGCTGGACGCGAGCTGAGGACCTGAAAACCTGGACCCTGAAAGTTCGCCAGAACGTCAAGTGGCACAACGGCGACGATTTCACCGCCGATGACGTGATGTGGAACCTCAAGCGCCTGACCGATCCCGCGGTCGGCTCCTCCTTCATCGGCCTGGTGCAGGATTTCATGCTCAAGAAGGTGCCCAACGGCACCGACAAGGACGGCAAGCCCCAGACCAAACTGGAATGGTGGGACGCCAACGCCATCGAAAAAGTTGATTCCCACACCATCCGGCTGAACGGCCAGACCCCCCAGGTCGCCATCCCGGAATACCTGTTCCACTACCCCGCGCTGATGCTCTACCCGGGCGAGAAGGGCGTGTTCGGCATCGGCGCCCAAGGCACCGGCGCCTTCACCATGACCGAGTATCAGATCGGCAAGATCGCCACCGTCAAGGCCGCGAAGTCTTACTGGGGCAGCGGGCCGTATCTGAACTCGATGCAGTTCATCGACCTCGGGGACGACGCCGCGACCGGCATCTCCGCCCTGGCCTCGCACCAGATCGACGGCCTCGTCGTCACCGATCCCAGCCAGGCCCCCGCGCTCCAGGGCATGCCCTTCCTCGAACTGCACAAGGTCGGCAGCGCCCAATGCGCCGTGCTCAAATTCCACGTGGACCAGAAGCCCTGGAACGACCCCAAGGTCCGCATGGCGATGCGCCTCGGCCTCAACAACGCCAGCTTCGTCCAGCTCGCCCTGCGCGGCCTCGGCACCGTCGGGCAGGACTGCCACGTCGCCCCCGTGCTGCCCGATTACGGCAAGGTCCCCGACGTCAATCGCGACGTCGCGCAAGCCAAGAAACTCCTCGCCGAAGCCGGCTACCCGAACGGCCTGCAAACCGAACTCGCCGTCCCCTCCGACACCGGCTGGATCGTCGCCGAGTGCCAGGCCGCCGTCGAGCAATGGAAAGACATCGGCGTCAACGTCAAACTCAACGTCATGCCCGGCGCCGAATACTGGAACGTCTGGACCAAGGTGCCCTTCGGCTGCACCATCTGGTACCACCGCCCGCTCGGCGTCATGCTGCTCAACCTGGCCTACCGCACCGGCGTGCCGTGGAACGAAACCGGCTACTCCAACCCCGAATTCGACACTCTGCTCAACCAGGCCGGCGGCATCCTCGAATCGAAAAAGCGCGCCGAGGTCATGGCAAAGCTCGAAACCATCCTGCAAACCGACGGCCCGATGGCGCAGCCCATGTTCGCCGAGGCCTTCACCTTCATGGACAAGAAGGTCAAAGGCTTCAACATGCACCCCAGCAACTACGTCTTCGGCAACGAAATCGCCATCGGCACGTAGGATGCGCAAGCTGTCATTGCGAGGAGGGCCCGCGCAGCGGGCCGACGAAGCAATCTCCCTCAAGGGGCGCACGAACGATCGGGCGCCCCGCCGGTGCGCCCCGCGCACCCCCCGTCCGCCCCCTAACCCCGCACCCCCCGACGATGCTGCGTTTCCTCGTCCACCGCGTCTCCGCCCTCCTCCTCACCCTCATCGCCGCCACCTTCCTCGTCTTCGCCGTCACCCAGTTCTCCCCCAGCAACGTCGCCCGAGAAACCCTCGGCGCCTACGCCCTCCAGGAGCAGGTCGATCTCCTCTACCAAAAACTGCAACTGAACGATTCCCTGCTGGTCCGCTACGGCCGCTGGCTCGGCGTGCTGCTCGGCGTCCGCGCCGATCCGCTGAACGACCCCAAGCTCGGCCTCGGCGTCAACGAACCCCACGGCGGTCGTTACCTCGGCAACTTCGGCTACTCCACCCTCTTCCGCGTCCCCGTCGATGACGTCCTGTGGAACCGCCTCGGCAACACCGCCGTGCTCGCCGGCATCGCCTTCGCCATCATCGTGCCGCTCTCCATCCTCATCGGCGTGCTCGCCGGCATGGCGACCAGGAAGCTGGCTGGACCGAGCGCTCTCCGTCACCTCCATCACCATGACATCGATGCCGGAATACGCGATCGGCGTCATCCTCGCCGCCGTCTTCGCCGTCTGGCTCAAGGTGCTGCCCGGCACCTCGCCGCTCTCCACCGGCTCATCCTGGTCGCTCGCCGCCGCAATACGTGCTGCCCGTCATGGTCCTGGTGCTCTACGATTCCGGCTACGTCGCCCGCATGGTCCGCGCCGCCATGATCGACGTGCTCAACAAGCCCTTCATCCGCACCGCCACCCTGAAAGGCCTGCCCCGCCGCACCGTCATCCTGCGCCACGCCCTGCGTAACGCCATGATCGCGCCCTTCACCGTCATCCTGCTGCAAATCAACTGGCTGATCGGCGGCGTCGTCGTCACCGAAACCGTCTTCGCCTATCCCGGCTTCGGCCGCATGCTGCTCCAGGCCTCGCTGTTCGGCGACATCGCGCTCATCGAAGCCGCCACCCTCATCGCCCTCGTCGTCGCCATATCCACCCAGTTGCTCAGCGACATCGGCTACTGGCTGCTCGATCCGCAGGTGCGCTGATGGCATCCGACATCACCCTCCCGCACGCCATCGACATCACCGAACAGGAATCCGCCGCACCACCCGGACTGCTGCGCCGCCTGCCGACCTCCGGCGTCGCCATGACCGGCCTCGGCATCATCGTCTTCTGGGTCATCCTCGCCATCATCGTCCCGCTCCTGCCGCTGCCCTCACCCACCGCGCAGGACTACCTGGCGATGGGCGCGCCCGGCCCCTCCTGGAAGCACCTCCTCGGCGTCGATTCCCTCGGCCGAGACACCCTCTCCCGCCTGCTCTGGGGCGCCCGGATCGTGCTGATGCTCGCCCCCAGCTCCGTCCTCGCCGCCTACACCGTCGGCGCCTGCATGGGCCTTCTCGCCGGCTATTACGGCGGCTGGGTCGATGCGCTGATCAGCCGCGTCAGCGACGTCATCCTGTCCTTCCCCGTGGTCGTGCTCTACGTCGTGCTGATCGCCGCGGTCGGCGCCTCCGCGCTCAACATCGTCGTCGCCGTGATCCTCGCCTCCGCCCCCGGCATCTCCCGCATCGTGCGCAGCCTCGCCATCCAGATCGTCCGCCAGGACTACATCGCCGCCGCGCGTCTCCGGCGCGAAACCGCCTTCTTCATCATGGCTATCGAAATGCTGCCCAACTGCCGAGGCCCCTCATCACCGATTTCTGCCTCCGCCTCGGCTACACCACCATCATCATCGGCACATTGGGCTTCCTCGGCCTCGGCATCCCGCCGCCAACCCCCGATTGGGGCGGCATGGTGCAGCAGGCCACGCCGATGCTCACCGTCTTTCCCGCCATGGCGCTGTTCCCGGTCTTCGCACTGGTCTCACTCGTGCTCGGCTTCAACCTTCTCGCGGACGGGCTGAATGAACTCGCACGCGCAGACTGACATCGCCGTATTGGAAACATCGGCACAAGCGCGCAAACCGCTGCTCGACATCCGCAACCTGCGCATCGAATACCACACCATGCGCGGCCGCCTGACCGCCATCCCCGACTTCTCCCTCACCCTCCACGAGGGCGAAAGCCTCGGCGTCGTCGGCGAATCCGGCTGCGGCAAATCCACCCTCGCCCTCGCCATCATGCGCTATCTCGGCACCGCCGGCGTCATCGCCAACGGCGAAATCCTGCTTCGAGGGCCAGGACCTGGTCCGCGCCGACATCGCCACACTCCAGCGCATCCGCGGCACCCGCATCAGCATGGTGTACCAGGAACCCGCCAGCGCTCTGAACCCCAGCATGACCATCGGCCGCCAGCTCATCGAAGGCCCGATACTGCAACAGAACCTCTCGCACCAGCAGGCCTGGTCCCGCGCCCGCGATACCCTGCGCGAGGTCCATATCCCCGACCCCGACGCCTTCCTCCGCTCCTATCCGCACCAGCTTTCCGGCGGCCAGAAGCAGCGCGTCGTCATCGCCATGGCGCTGCTCGCCAACTCCGTCGCTGCTCATTCTCGACGAACCCACCACCGGCCTCGATGTCACCGTCGAAGCCGCGGTGCTCGATCTGATCGATGAGATCAGACGCAACCGTCACACCGCGCTGCTCTACATCTCCCACAATCTCGGCCTGATCGCCCGCGTCACCGAGCGTGTCGGCGTGATGTACGCCGGCGAACTCGTCGAGGACGCACCCGTCCGCGAACTCTTCGCCGCGCCCCGCCACCCCTATACGCGCGGTCTGCTCTCTGCCATTCCGCGCGCCGGACGCGACAAGCGCAGCGCCGCGCTTGCCCCCATCGGCGGCTCGGTGCCATCACCCGGCCGTCGGCCGCCCGGCTGTGGTTTCGCCGCCCGCTGCGCCCTCGCGCTGCCCGATCTCTGCCAGCGCGCGCCCGATCCCGCTGCTGCCCATCGCCGACAACCATCACGCGCGCTGCGTCCGCTGGCAGGAAACCTTCGCCGCGCCCGAGCCCGATCTTCCCACCGCCGGCAATACCGCTGCCGACAGCGTGCTCCAGGCCGAATCCCTCTCGCGCTTCTACCGCATGCGCCATGGCACCGTGCGCGCGCTCGACGCCATGGACCTCGAGGCCCATCGCGGCGAGGTCCTCGCCGTCGTCGGCGAATCCGGCTCCGGCAAATCCACCTTCGCCCGCGTGCTCGCCGGCCTCGATACCGCCAGCGGCGGGGCCCTTCGTTTCAATGGGGAGGATATCGCCAACCGCCCCGTGGACCGCCGCCGCGCCGAGCAGGTCGCGGCGATCCAGATGGTGTTCCAGAACCCGGATGGCACGCTCAACCCGTCCTTCTCCGCCGGCTGGCCCATCGCCCGAGCGCTCCGCAAATTCCGCCTCGGCCGCGGTCGCACGGAAATCGAATCACGCGTCAACGAACTGCTGCGCCTCGTGCGCCTGCCGCCCTCCGTCCGTCACGCTCTGCCCCGCCAGCTCTCCGGCGGACAAAAACAGCGCGTCGCCATCGCCCGAGCCTTCGCCGGCCGCCCCGACCTGTTGATTGCAGATGAACCCACTTCCGCCCTCGACGTCTCGGTGCAGGCCGCCGTGGTCAATCTGCTGCTGCGCATCCAGGCCGAGAACCAGGCAACCATGCTGTTCATCAGCCACGACCTCGGTCTGGTCCGCTACATCGCCGACCACGTCGTGGTGCTGTATCTCGGCCAGGTGATGGAATGCGGCCCCACCCGCGCGCTCTATGCACCGCCCTTCCACCCCTATACCGAGGCGCTCCTCTCCGCCATGCCGTCCGTCGATCCCGCGGAAGAACGCCAACGCATCGTGCTCAGCGGCGAACTGCCCAGCCGCTTCAATCCGCCCAAAGGCTGCCGCTTCGCCACCCGCTGTCCACGCAAAGTCGGCGCGATCTGCGACCGCGAAACACCGCCCATGCGTCACACCACCGAGGGCCACATGATCTTCTGCCACATCCCCCTCGCCGACCTGCGCACCGCCCAGTCCCCAGCCCCTGCGCCACCATGAACGCCGGCGCCCGCACACCGTCATCGCGAGGAGGGCGCGCAGCGCCCGACGTGGCGACCCAGGCCAACCGCACCGGCCCGCCACATCGTCATCCCCGCGAAAGCGGGGACCCAGCGGGCTATCCAACCCCACCTCCGCCACCCCGCTCACACGCAATGACCCCCATCGTCATCGCGAGGAGGGCGCGCAGCGCCCGACGTGGCGACCCAGGCCAACCGCACCGGCCCGCCACATCGTCATCCCCGCGAAAGCGGGGACCCAGCGGGCTATCCAACCCCACCTCCGCCACCCCGCTCACACACAATGACCCCCATCGTCATCGCGAGGAGGGCGCGCAGCGCCCGACGTGGCGACCCAGGCCAACCGCACCGGCCCGCCACATCGTCATCCCCGCGAAAGCGGGGACCCAGCGGGCTGTCCAACCCCACCTCCGCCACCCCGCTCACACGCAATGACCCCCATCGTCATCGCGAGGAGGGCGCGCAGCGCCCGACGTGGCGACCCAGGCCAACCGCACCGGCCCGCCACATCGTCATCCCCGCGAAAGCGGGGACCCAGCGGGCTGTCCAACCCCACCTCCGCCACCCCGCTCACACACAATGACCCCCGTCGTCATCGCGAGGAGGGCGCGCAGCGCCCGACGTGGCGACCCAGGCCAACCGCACCGGCCCGCCACATCGTCATCCCCGCGAAAGCGGGGACCCAGCGGGCTATCCGACCCCACCTCCGCCACCCCGCTCACACACAATGACCCCCATCGTCATCGCGAGGAGGGCGCGCAGCGCCCGACGTGGCGACCCAGGCCAACCGCACCGGCCCGCCACATCGTCATCCCCGCGAAAGCGGGGACCCAGCGGGCTGTCCAACCCCACCTCCGCCACCCCGCTCACACACAGCCCCTCCGATGACTCAACTCCGCACCCTCTCCCCAGACCAAAGACCCCCTCCTCCAGCCCTTCCAACTGAAGCACCTCACCCTCCGCAACCGCGTCCTCAGCACCTCGCACGAGCCGTTCTACTCCGAAGACGGCATGCCCAAGGACCGCTACCGCCTCTACCACGTCGAAAAAGCCAAAGGCGGCATCGCGATCACCATGACCGCCGGTTCTGCCATCGTCTCGCCCGACTGCCCGCCCGTCTTCGGCAACCTCCTCGCCTACAAGGACGAAATCGTCCCCTGGATGCGCCGCCTCGCCGATGAATGCCACGAACACGGCGCCGCGGTGATGATCCAGATCACCCATCTCGGCCGTCGTACCGCATGGAACAAAGCGGACTGGCTGCCCGTCCTCGCACCATCGCCGATCCGCGAACCCGCCCACCGCTCGTTTCCGAAGCAACTGGAAGATTGGGACATCGACCGTATCGTCGCCGACTACGGCGCCGCCGCGGCCCGCATGGAAGCCGCCGGCCTCGACGGCATCGAGATCATCGCCTACGGCCACCTGCCCGATCAGTTCTGGTCTCCCGCCACCAACCATCGGGATGACGACTACGGCGGCAGCCTCGACAACCGCCTCCGCTTCACCCACCGCGTGCTCGACTCCGTCCGCCGCAGCACACAACCAAACTTCATCGTCGGCATCCGCATGGTCGCCGATGAGGATTGGTCCAAAGGCCTCTCCCGTGAGGAAGGCATCGAAATCGCCCGCCGCCTCACCGCCAGCGGCAAGGTCGATTTCCTCAATATCATCCGCGGCCACATGGAAACCGACGCGGCCCTCTCGCGCGTCATCCCCATTCAGGGCACGCCTTCCGCCCCACATCTCGATTTCGCCGGCGAGGTCCGCGCCGCCACTCGCTTCCCCACCTTCCACGCCGCGCGCATCCAGGACGTCCCGACCGCGCGCCACGCCATCGCCAGCGGCAAGCTCGACATGGTCGGCCTCACCCGCGCCCACATCGCCGACCCGCACATCGTGCGCAAAATCATGGAAGGCAATGAGGATCACATCCGCCCCTGCGTCGGCGCCACCTATTGTCTGGATCGTATTTACGAAGGCAACGACGCACTCTGCGTGCACAACCCCGCCACCGGCCGCGAAGCGACCATGCCGCACGTCATCACCCGCGGCGATGGTCCCGCCCGCAAGATCGTCGTCGTCGGCGCCGGCCCCGCCGGTCTCGAAGCCGCCCGCGTCGCCTCCGCCCGCGGCCACACCGTCACCCTCTTCGAAGCCACCGAACGCGCCGGCGGCCAGGTCCTGCTCTCCGCCCGCGTGCCGCGCCGCAAGGAAATGATGGGCATCATCGACTGGCGCCTGCAGCGCATCGAGGCACAGGGCGTCACCACCCGCTTCGCCACCTACGCCGAAACCGATGACGTGCTCGCCGAAAATCCCGACGTGGTCTTCATCGCCACCGGCGGCGTCCCCAACACCGCCGTGCTCGAAGAGGGCAACGACCTCGTCGTCTCCACCTGGGACATCCTTTCCGGCGAAATCAAACCCGCCCACCGCGTCATGGTGTTCGATGACAACGGCGCCCATCCCGCCATGCAGACCGCGGAATTCCTCGCCCATGCCGGCAGCGAGGTCGAAATCGTCACCCCCGAGCGCATGTTCGCTCCCGAAATGGGCGGCCTCAACCACGCCGCCTATGCCGAAATTTTCCTCCGCAACGACGTCCGCGTCACCATCAACACCCGCCTCAAATGCGTCGAACGTCAGGGCAACGCCCTGCTCGCCATCCTCGGCTCCGACTACGGCGACGAACGCACCGAACGCGAGGTGGATCAGGTCGTCATCGAACACGGCACCCTGCCGGCCGACGACCTCTACCACGCCCTCAAACCCCTCTCCGTCAACCACGGCGAGATCGACCATCCCGCCCTGCTCTCCGGCCGCCCGCAGACCGTGACGCGCAATCCGGACGGACGCTTCCGCCTCTTCCGCATCGGTGACGCCGTCGCCAGCCGCAACATTCACGCCGCGGTGTACGACGCACTGCGCCTCGCAAAGGACCTCTGACCCGTGGGACCGCCGCTCGATCCGATTGAAACCGATACCGCCATCCCGCCGCGAGTTGATGTCGTCATCGTCGGCGGCGGCATCATCGGCACCAGCACCGCGCTGTTTCTGGCGCTCAAGGGCATCACCGTCGCCCTCTGCGAAAAGGGCCACATCGGCGGTGAGCAATCCAGCCGTAACTGGGGCTGGACCCGCGCCATGGGCCGAGACCCGCGCGAAGCCGCGCTCGCCCTCGAAAGCTTGCGCATCTGGCGCCAGCTCAACACGCTGACCGAAGCCGAAACCGGCTACCGCCAATGCGGCATCGTCTATCTCTGCCGCGACGAAAACGACGTGAAGAAACGCGAAGCCTGGCTCGATGAGGTCGGCCGACCGCATCAAATGGACAGCCGAATGCTGACGCCCGCGGAACTCCCCGACGTGCTCCCCGGCCTCACCGGCACCTGGCGCGCCGGCCTCTACACCCCCAGTGATGGCCGCGCCGAGCCGCAAAAAGCCGCCCCCGCCATCGCCGCCGCGGCCCGCCGAGCCGGCGCCAAAATCGTCACCAACTGCGCCGTCCGCGGCATTGAAACCAAGGGCGGCCGCATCTCCGGCGTCGTCACCGAGAAAGGCCCCATCGATTGCACCAGCGTCGTGCTCGCCGGCGGCGTCTGGTCGCGCCTGTTCTGCGGCAATAACGGCATCCGTCTGCCGCAGCTCAAGGTCATGTCCTCGGTGTTTCGTACGGAACCGCTTTCCGGCGGCCCGGAAACCTCCGCCAGCGGCTTCGGCTTCGGCGTCCGCAAACGCCTCGACGGCGGCTACAACGTCGCGAGCTGGAGCGGCAATCTCTTCGACATCACCCCCGACGCCTTCTCGCTGTTCACCGAATTCCTGCCCAGCTACCGGCTGGAATGGCGCAAGATGCGCCTGCGCATCGGCCGCAAGTTCCTCGAAGACTGGCGCGTCCCGCGCAAATGGGCGCTCGACGCACCATCACCGTTCGAAACCGTCCGCACCCTCGATCCCGAACCCTACGAGCCGATCCTGCAACAGGCGAAAACCCACGCCATCGCCGCATTCCCGGCGTTGCAAAACATGAAAGTCGCGCAAAGCTGGGGCGGCGTCATCGACGTCACCCCCGACGGCGTCCCCGTCATCTCTCCCGTGGACTCCATCCCCGGCTTTCACATCGCAACCGGTTTCACCGGACACGGTTTCGGCATCGGCCCCGGCGCCGGCCGCCTGATGGCCGACATCGTCGCCAGCGACAGCCCCATCGTCGATCCGCAACCCTTCCGCTACACCCGCTTCATCGACGGCTCGCGCCCCAGACCATCACCGCTGGTCTGACGTCGTTGCAAGGACCGCCCCCTCGTCATTGCGAGGAGGGCGCGCAGCGCCCGACGCGGCAATCCAGGCCAACCGCACGCATCCACCACCAGGGCAACCATACGGAACGATTCGACATCTCTGATCACATAAACAACGTGCGAACCGCAAAACCCGTGGCAGCGCACGCGTCACTTCGCCAACACCCTCCGTGGCTCTCCACTACCCTCCGTGTTAAAAACTTCCTTCCCCACAAACCGCACAGACATCGCCCGTAGAGCCCAGACAAGGACCCCCATGCAAATCGGTGCCCCCGACCGCCACCGCCCGCACAACCCCCACATCCAACACCTCCGCGTGCCCAACCTGAACGAAATCGACATGCACGCGCTCCGCGCCAACCGCACCACCCGCCTGCGCAACGCCATGCGCGCCCACAACATCCCCGTCGCACTCTTCTTCAACCCCGCCAACATCCGCTACGCCACCGGCACCGACGTGATGGGAGTCTGGACCGCCGGCACGCTCGCCCGCTGCTGCCTCTTCGCCGCGGACCACGACCCGATCCTCTTCGAATACCGCACCTCCTCGCACGTCTCCCAAAAACTCGTCCGCGACGTCCGCCCCTTCACCTCCTGGCAATACGCCGGCACCGCCGGCCTTACCCGTGCCAAATCCTGGGCCGCCGAAATCAAATCCGCCCTCGCCGAACTCGGCTGCGCCGGCGCACCCCTCGCCGTCGATAAGCTCGATGGCAACGGCTTCTTGGCGCTGACCGACGCCGGCATCCGCATAACCGACCCGACCGCCGCAACCATCGACGCACGCCAGATAAAAACCCCCGAAGAAATCCAACTGATGGTTCTCAACTGCGCCATCGCCGATGCCATGTTCGCCGAGTTCGAAGCCGCCATCCGCCCCGGCATCCGCGAACTCGACCTCCTCGCCGTCCTCAGCAACACCCTGCTCCGCAATCACGGCGAGTTCCTCTTCACCCGCCTGGTTGCATCAGGAACCAACACCAATCCCTGGATGTCCGAGGCGCACGACAAGCTCATCCAGCCCGGCGACCTCGTCGGCATCGACACCGACGCGAATGGTTACGAAGGCTACGTGCTCGACGTCTCCCGCACCTTCCTCTGCGGCGACGAGGGCACGCCCGCGCAAAAGGAAGCCTACCGCATCGCCTATGATTGCGTGAACGGCATGCGCGAACTCATGAAGCCCGGCATGAGCTTCGCCGAATTCTCCCGCACCGCTCCCAAACTGCCCGAGGCCTATGTCACAGGCCGCTACGGAACCATGGTCCATCAGGCCGGCCTGGAAGACGAAGGCCCCGGCATCCCCTACCCCCAGGACATGCACGAAGAACCGCCCGAGGACCGCGTCATCCGCGAGAACATGATCTTCTGCCTCGAATGCTATGCCGGAAAGGACGGCGAAGCCTTCGGCGTGAAGCTGGAGGACCAGGTCCTGGTCACCACGAACGGAGCGATCTCGCTCAACACCTACCCGTTCGAAAGGAAACTTCTTTGATCGCTGAAACTCGTTCCGCGTCATCCCTAAATCGCCGGCGTTTCTGCGTAGCCGTCGCCGCGACCACCGCCGTCGGTCTCGCCCCGTCGCCCGCCTCCGCTTGCACCCGCGTTCTATGGAATACCAGCGGCCTCGCCGTCATCGTCGGACGCACCATGGATTGGCCGGAATCCACCCATCCCATCCTCACCGTCTTCCCCCGCGGCATGAAACGCGATGGCGGCCGCGCCGGCCCCGAGACCGTCGTGCGCACCAATCCCGCCCGCTGGACCTCGCGCTACGGCAGCATCGTCACCACCACGTACGGCATCGGCAGCGCCGACGGCATGAACGAACATGGCCTCGCCGGCCACCTACTTTATCTCAACGCCACCGATTTCGGTCCGCGCGATGTCAACAAGCCCGGCCTGCAAGCGGGCCTCTGGCTGCAATACGCGCTCGATAACGCCCGTACCGTCACCGAAGCCCTTGGCCTGCTCGAGCAGGTGCAGATCGTCATGGTCGAAGCGCATGGCCACAAAGCCACCGTCCACCTCGCGCTCGAAGATGCCACCGGCGATTCCGCCATTCTCGAGCATCTAAACGGCAAGGTCGTCATCCACCACGGCCGCGACTACCGAGTCATGACCAACGACCCGCCCTATGACGACCAGCTCGCCCTGCTTAAGAAAATGGCTGCGGAAAACGACTTCGCCAACCCGAGCTCGAACACGCCGCTCCCCGGCAACGTCTCGCCCACCGATCGCTTCCAACGCGCGGCATACTACGAACGCGTCCTGCCCGAACCAAGGAACACGCGCGAAGCCGTCGCATCGATGTTCGCCATCATGGCGAACGTCTCCGTCCCCTTCGGCGCGCCCTACAAGAACTTCGGCATCTACAACACCGAATACCGCTCCGTCGCCGACCTCACCAGCCGGACATACTATTTCCAGCTCACCACCAGCCCGAGCGTGATCTGGGCCAGCCTGCCCCACTTCAATCTCTCGGCGGGCCAACCTGTCATGGCACTCGACCCCGACAACATCGCCCTCGCCGGCAACGTGACATCTATGTTCAGGTCCCTGGCGCCTCCACCGTTCTGATGCTGGTCATCAGCAACGGGCCGCTCTCTAAAAACCGTTGTTGGCTCATTTTTCGAACCCGCATCGGCCGCTGCACCCCAAAATGTTGCACAACTTTCGCCGGCCAAAACCCGAGTCTTGCACAACACTCCACCCCCAAACCGTTAATGTTGATCAACATCGACCCCCGAAACCGTTAATGTTGACCAAAACTCACCCCCGATTCCCCGAGTCTTGACCAACATTTCCGGCCGGCTTGCGCCCCCTGGCACCCCCCCGCTATAGACCCGCCTCCCGATCGCGCGCCCGGGCGGGGCATGCCCGGCCGCGACGTTCTGTCCGTACCCCGGACCCAATCAAACAGGAGAACCAAATGCCCAAGGCGAAGACCAAGTCTTCGGTCAAGAAGCGATTCAAGATCACCGCCACCGGCAAGGTCAAAGCCGGCCCGGGCATGAAGCGCCACGGCCTGATCAATCGCACCCAGAAGACCAAGCGAGCCAACCGCCGCATGCAGACCCTCACGCCCATGGACGCCCGCACCGTCAAGCAATGGGCACCCTACGGTCTGGATTAGAGCGAGATCGCGCGAGGCGGATACGTCGGAGCGCGTGAATCTCGCTCTAAACTAAGGAGAACACGGCATGGCACGCGTCAAACGGGGCACCACCACCCACGCCCGGCACAAGAAGGTCCTGGAGCAGTCCAAGGGCTTCCGAGGCCGCACATCAACCACTTACCGGGCCGCGCTCGAGCGGCTTGAGAAGTCGCTCCAGTACGCCTACCGCGACCGGCGCAACAAGAAGCGGGACTTCCGAGGCCTCTGGATCCAGCGCATCAACGCCGCGGTCCGCGAACACGGCATGACCTACAGCCGCTTCATCGCCGGGCTGAAGGCAGCCAATATCGACCTCGACCGCAAGGTCCTCGCGGCGATCGCCTACGATGACGCGGAATCCTTCGCCGAGATCGTGAAAAAGGCCCAGGCCGCCCTGGGATAAGGCCTTGCCGACCCTTCAGACACCCCCCATCGTCATTGCGAGGAGCGCGAAGCGCGACGCGGCAATCCGGTGCCAACCGCACTGGCCTGACCATGGATAACGACCTCGAAACCCTGAAAGCCGAAGCCGAGGCCTCCATCGCCTCGGCCCCCGACCTCCGCGCCTGGGACGCCATCCGCGTCTCCCTGCTCGGCCGCAACGGCACCCTCACCGCCCTGCTCAAGGACCTCGGCAAGACCCCGCCCGAACAGCGCCGGGACCGCGGCGCGGCCCTCAACCGCCTGAAAGACGCCCTCACCCAGGCCCTCGAAACCCGCCGGCAACAGCTGGAATCAGCCGCACTCGAAGCCAAACTCGCCACCGAGCGCATCGACCCGACCCTCCCCCCGCGGCCCCGTCCCCGCGGCCTGATCCACCCGATCAGCCGCACCTCGGAAGAAATCGCCGCGATCTTCGGCGCCATGGGCTTCGCCATCGCCGAGGGGCCGGACATCGAAACCGACTGGCACAACTTCTCGCCCTCAACATCCCCACCCATCACCCGGCGCGGGACGATCAGGACACGTTCTACCTGGCCACCCAGGCCAACACCGCCCCCCCGGTCCTGCGCACCCACACCTCCCCGGTGCAGATCCGCGCCATGATGGAGCGCGGCGTGCCCCTCCGCGTCATCGTCCCCGGCCGCACCTACCGGGCCGACCACGACGCCACCCACTCCCCCATGTTCCACCAGGTCGAGGGCCTGGTCATCGACCGAGCCATCACCCTCGGCCACCTCAAGGGCTGCCTGATCGACTTCCTCCGCGCCTATTTCGGCATCGCCGAGCTGCCCGTCCGCTTCCGCTCCAGCTACTTCCCCTTCACCGAACCCAGCATGGAGGTCGATATCGGCTGGGACCGCAAATCCGGCGAACTCGGCAAAGGCACCGACTGGCTGGAAATCCTCGGCAGCGGCATGGTCCACGCCCGGGTGCTCGCCAATGTCGGCATCGACCCCTCGCAATGGCAGGGCTTCGCCTTCGGCATGGGCATCGAGCGCATCGCCATGCTCAAGCACGGCATCCCCGACCTGCGGCCCTTCTACGACAGCGACATCCGCTGGCTCCGCCATTACGGCTTCAACCCGCTCGCCCCGGCCATGCTGCATGAAGCCGCGTGACCGTCGTCATCCTGCCCTCGTCATCGGGCCTAGACCTCCTCGTCATGGCCGGCGAAGGCCGGCCATCCACGACTTCGGGTCGCCCCGGACTGAACCCCATGAAATTCACCCTCTCCTGGCTCCGCACCCACCTCGACACCGACGCCTCGGCCGAAACCATCGGCGAGACCCTCACCCGCATCGGCCTGGAACTCGAATCCATCCACACCCGCGCCGAACTCGCCCCCTTCCGCATCGCCCGGGTGATCGAGGCCGTCCAGCACCCCAACGCCGACCGCCTCCGCGCCTGCCGGGTCGACACCGGCAACGGCGAGGTCTCCGTCGTCTGCGGCGCCCCCAATGCGCGGACCGGCATGAAGGGCGTCTTCGCCCCGCCCGGCAGCTTCATCCCCGGCACCGGCATCACCCTGAAAGTCGGCGAAATCCGCGGCGTCAAAAGCGCCGGCATGCTGCTCTCGGCCCGCGAGATGGGCCTCGGCGACGACCACACCGGCATCATCGACCTGCCGGAGGACGCGCCCGTCGGCGAATCCTACGCCCATTGGGCCGGCCTCGATGACCCGCTGTTCGATATCGGCGTCACCCCCAACCGCGGCGACTGCCTCTCGGTCCGCGGCGTCGCCCGCGACCTCGCGGCCGCCGGCCTCGGCCGCCTGCTCCCCTGGAACCCGGCCCCGGTGCCGCCCGGTGTTCGACGGCGGCCTGCGCTGGCGCATCGACTTCCCGCGAAGCCTGCCCCTGGATCCTCGGCCGCACCATCAGGGGCCTCCGCAACGGCCCCAGCCCCGACTGGCTCCAGCGCCGGCTCACCTCGATCGGCCTGCGCCCCATCAACGCCCTGGTCGATGTCACCAACTTCTTCACCTGCGACCTCGGCCGGCCGCTCCACGTCTTCGACGCCGACAAGGTCGCCGGCCCCGAACTGATCCTCCGCCGCGGTGCCGGCGAGCGCTTCCTCGCCCTCAACGGCAAGGAATACACCCTCACCCCCGAAGACTGCGCCATCGCCGATGCCACCGGCGTGCAGTCCATGGCCGGCGTGGTCGGCGGTGAGGCCACCGGCTGCGACGAGACCACCCGCACCGTCTTCATCGAATGCGCCCTGTTCGATCCGGTCCGCGTCGCCCTGACCGGCCGGCGCCACCAGGTCGCCTCCGACGCCCGGTCCCGCTTCGAACGCGGCATCGACCGCGCCATCATGCCCGACGCCGTCGAAGCCGCCACCCGCCTGATCCTGGACCTCTGCGGCGGCGAACCCGGCTCCGTCGTCTCCGCCGGCCGCATGCCCGACTGGCACCGCTCCGCCAGCCTGCGCTTCGAGCCGCCTGGCCACGCTTCGGCGGCGCCGAAGTCCCGCCCGACGAAGCCGTCGCCTCCCTGGAACGGCTCGGCTTCGCCGTGCAAACCCGCGACACCGACCGCGTAACCGTATCGGTCCCCTCCTGGCGCAACGACATCGCCGCCGGCGTCTCGCTCGACCAGGCGCCGGACCTCGACGCCAACCACGCGAACCAGGCCGCCCAAGGCGCCGAGGCCGTCGAAGCCGAGGCCGACCTGATCGAGGAAGTCCTCCGCCTCCGCGGCCTGGACTCCATCCCGCCCGTCTCACTGCCCGTCCCCGGCGTGGTCCCCGGCCCGACCCTGACCCCCCGCCAGGCCCGCACCGCCCTGGTCCGCCGCACCCTCGCGGCCCAGGGCCTGGTCGAGTGCGTCACCTTCAGCTTCATGGCGACCGCCGAGGCCGCCCTGTTCGGCGAAACCCCCGAAACCCTCCGCGTTGCCAACCCGATCGCCGCGGACCTGGACCAGATGCGGCCCACGCCCCTGGCCGGCCTCGCCCTCGCCGCATCCCGCAACGCCGCCCGCGGCTGGCCCGACGTGGCCCTGTTCGAGATCGGCCCGGCCTTCTCCGCCGAGGCCAGGCGCAGAGACGCTGGTCGCGGCCGGCCTCCGCGCCGGCACCACCGAGCGCAACTGGGCCGAACCGTCCCGCCCGCTCGACGCGCATGGACGCCAAGGCGGACCTCTACGCCGCGCTGGAAGCCCTCGCGGTGCCGATGGAGGCGCTCAGCGTCACCGCCGATGCCCCCGGCTTCTACCACCCCGGGCGCTCCGGCGTGGTCCGCCAAGGGCCGAAAGTGATCCTCGGCCGGTTCGGCGCCCTGCACCCCGCGGTGCTGGAAAAGCTCGACCTGCCCGGCGCGGTCGCGCTTCGAGCTGTTCCTCGATGCGGTCGCCGAACCCAAGCGACGTCGCCGGGCAGCCCCCGACCTGCCGGCCTTCCAGCCGGTCCGGCGCGATTTCGCCTTCCTGGTGGATCTCGCGGTGCCGGCCGATGCCGTGCTCCGCGCGGCGAAGGGCGCCGAACGCACCCTGATCGCCCAGGTCCGGCTGTTCGATCTGTACCAGGGCGACCGCATGCCCGCCGGCAAGAAGTCGCTGGCCGTCGAGGTCACCTTCCAGCCTCGCGATCACACCCTGACCGAAGCGGAACTGGAAGCCGCAGCCGGCAAGGTGGTCGCGGCCGTCGCCAAGGCGACCGGGGCGGTGCTGCGATAGGTCAGAACGCCGTGCAGGGCCCGACCACCACCACGTCCCCGGCTGCCCAGGCCGTGATCGCCCCGGTCGTGCGGCCGTAATTCACCAGCCTTATCGTGGTCGCGTCGGTGGGCACGGCAACCGTGTTCGATGCGGCCGGATCGGTCATATCGACGGCGGTGCACGCCCAGAGATGCGGCGCCGGGTTGCGCCCCATGTCGATGATGCCCGACGACGCGGTCCCCCCCGTGCCGACATTCACGCTGAAGGCGTGGGTCGAGGCCCCGGCCACCACGCGGGAGCCGGTACCGAAACCGCCGCGGATGGTCGGCGCGGTGGTGTTTTCGATGATCGTATTGAACAGGTTCATGTAGTTGTCGGTATCGGCGGCCGGCGTATCGACCGCCTTCGACGCACCCGCCAGGACATTGTTGCTGCCCGTCCGCAGCGTGGCCGAAGCAACGCCGTTGCCTTCGATCAGGTTGTTGGAACCCGTGGTGAGCTTCGATCCGGCATCAAAGCCGCTGATGACGTTCCCATTCCCGCTGGTCAGGGAAGCGCCGGCCAGCGTCCCGGAGATGATGTTCCAGGTGCCCGTCGTGATGTTCGGCGCAATACCGTCGCCCAGGAACACGTCGTTGGAGGGGTTGGTCGCGTCATTTCCGTCCGCGGTGTTCTGGCCGATGATGACGTTGTTCTGCGGGTCGGTCAGCAGCGGGCTGGCCAAGCCTTTCGGCGCGATCACCACGTTGTGGGAGCCGGTGAAGCCACGCCTGATTGTTACACCCTCGTTCCCGCAGCCGGCACCGTGCACGAATAGGCGAAGGACAACTGCCAGTTCGCGGGCGTGTGCATCTTGATGGTGTTCGGATGCCCGGGGGCCGGACTGGGCGCCGATCCGGAACCCGTTGTGCAGGTTTTCCGCGATGCCGTCGCCGAGGATGTAATCAACCCTCGTCGCGTTGATCGCGTTCATCAGGCCGGAGGCTGCCGAACCGGCCGTGTCCCCTGCCCGCACCGTATAGGCCGCAGTCACGGGTATGCCGGTGGTGCAATTTCGCGATGCTCGGCCGGCGCAGGGGTTGGCCGACGAGATGGCGATTTTGAGCTGATCTCCCGCGGCCGGCGTGGCGGTGACCGTAATCGTGGCGTACGCGCCCGCCATCGCCAGGCTGCCGATGCCGACGTTATCCGCGCCGATGCCGTCCTGCAGCGCGCCGATGCCGATGGCGAGGCCGCCTGATGTGTCCCAGTAGTCCCGCATGGCATCGAGGCCGATCGCCATGCTGTTCACCTGCGTGGTGATCGAGGCGCCGGCGCTGATGCCGGCGAAAAAGCCGCCGGCCGTGGTGTTGGCAATGCCGGCGCCGAGGCCGATCGCCAGGCTTTCAGACAGCCGCGTCTCGGCGCTTTCGAAACGCGTACGGCCCCACGGCGAACCAGAACTGCGCATCTCCGGGCAGCGACGCGCCGGCGAACGGACCGATGGAGATGGCGGGCTGCGCATCGGCATTGGACGCGCGATAGGCATTCTGCCCATTCATCAGCATGCCGTTGAACAGATCGACCGGGCGCTGAAAGCACTCGGCGGAGCCCGAGGGGCCGCACGACGCCGGCGCCTGGGCGTGTGCCGTGAACGGCGCGGCGAGAATGATGCCCGCCAGCAGGCTGTGCTTCATCGGGTGGCTCCAGGTTTTCCCCAGGGTGGCCGGCGATGGGTCGCTGGGGCTGAAAGGAAGTCTTTACGCAGATGAAGAACAGATGCACACAGACACACGCAGATAGCTAGAAGATGAGCGGCGCCAAGTTACTGTTTAATTCCCGCTGCGGCGCCTGGAGATTTGTCTAGTTTGCCAATGTCTCTAGATTTTTTATCCATCTGTGCGCATCTATTCTTTGTCTGTGTAACCTTTTCATGCGACCCGGCTCGAACAACGACGCGAGCAGTTTATGAACCCTGGTCCTCACCCGCCAAGACGGAGTGGGCCGCTGTCAAGGTGAGCCGGCATGAGACGCTTGGCGGGCGACCACAGCATTCGCCTCACGGATGGCGCGGCCTTCGTCGCCGGTCCGCTCCAGTGCCTCGTTGGCAACCTTCGCCCAGAGTTCCTGAAGGGTGCGTGTCGTCGCCTTGTGGGTGTGGCGTTCGGCTTCCTCGGGGGTCCAGGGCATGTCAGGTCCAGAGCCGGGGCAGCGGCCCGTCGGCGCCGCGAACCGGATCGGCCTCCGGCGTCGGCACCTTGGCGATGTTGCGAACGGCTTCGTCGTGTTCCTCCGGCTTGCCGCGGCGGAGGTCCACCTTGCCCGACTGGCCTTTCGGATAGGCGCCGACGATGAGCAGGTCGGGCGAGGCGCTTTGGCGGCAATGTCCGGTGCCGGCGGGAAGCACCACGACGTCTCCGGCCTGCACCTTCAGGACCTTGCCACCGGGGCCGCCGAACAGGACTTCCGCCGAGCCGCGGGCCACGCCCAGGGCTTCGTGGGCCGCGCTATGGAAGTGGTGGAACGGGTGGACGCCGTTGCGCCAGGCGGGCGGCCAGAGGTTCTGCTCGAACAGGCGCTCGATGGCATCCGGATCGGCCGGGACGGCCGCGCGATAGACCAGCATCGGCAGGCGCGTGTTCGGAACCGCGCCGTCGTCCGCGAATGTGAAGCTTTCAGGTTCGGTCATGACGTGTGACTCCCGCCTGTTCCAGCGCGGCAATCTGCGCCTCGTCGTAGCCGACCGCGCGTAAAATCTCCGCGCTGTGCTGACCCAGGCGCGGCGCCGGCCGTCGCAGCCGGCCGGGCGTCTCCGACAGGCGCGGGATGATGCCGTGCATCAGCACGGAGCCGATCTCCTCGTCGGGTGCCTCGACCACCACGCCGCGGGCCTGGACGTGCGGGTCATCGAGGAACTGGTCGATCTCGTAGATCGGGCTGGCGGTGACGTCGGCCTGATTGAAGACCTTCATGTTCTCGTCGAGGGTACGGGCGGCGATGAACGCCGCGACCTGGGCGTCGCATTCATCAGCGTGCTGCACCCGGTCGGTGTTGGTGCGGAAGCGGGCGTCGTCGATCATGTCCGGCCGGCCGATGGCGCGGAACAGCCGCTCGGCCATCGGCTGCATGGAGGCCGAGATGGCGATGTAGCGGCCGTCCGACGTGCGCCAGACACCGCGGGGCGAGGTGGTGGCCGAGCGGCTGCCGGTGCGCTGGGGCTTCTCGCCGGTGAGGCGGTAGATCGCGGCGTCGGGGCCGAGGACGGAGACGATCGGGTCGAACAGCGGCAGGTCGATGACCTGACCCTTGCCGGTGCCTTCCGGCGACCCGGAGGGCGACCATGACGGCATAGGCGCCGTAGAGGCCGGCGATCATGTCGGCCATGGCGAGCGGAGGCAGCACGGGTGCTCGGTCGGCGAAGCCGTTCTTCGCCGCGAAACCGGACATGCCTTCCACCAGCGAACCGAAGCCGGGGCGTTCGCGGTAGGGGCCGTCCTGGCCGAAGCCGGAGACACGCACGATCACCAGGGCGGGGTTGCGGGCGTGAAGTGCGTCGGGCGCGAGGCCCATGGTTTCCAACGTGCCGGGCCGAAAATTCTCGATCAGGACCTGGGATTTGGCCGCGAGGTCGAGCAAGGCCCGGCGGCCCTCGGGGGCGCGGAGGTTGAGGGCGAGGCTTTTCTTGTTCCGGCCGTACACCTTCCAGTAGAGGCTGGCGCCCTTAACGTGCCAGGCGCGGAGCGGGTCGCCCTTCTGCGGGTCCTCGATCTTGATGACCTCGGCGCCGTGGTCGGCGAGCTGCAGCGACAGCATGTTGCCGGCGACCAGACGGGAGAGGTCGATCACGCGGATGTCGGTGAGGGGGGCCGGGGCGCCGGGGTCGAATGCGATGCGGGGGATCATGGGGGGAGGATAGCGGGTGGGAGGGGGTTGTGCAGCGGGGCGCGGGAGAGGAGAGAGAGGGTCTCGGATCAATCTGGACAAAATGCATCGGTAGGCGTGGCCATCGGGGCGATTGAGAGGCAGGTGTCGCTTCGGATTTTTGGAGGCATTCGGGAGCCCGTGCACCCTCAGCTCGATCCTCGCCACGATGCCTCGATGAGCTCCATTCCCGCTGTGCTCGCATCGTCGCTATGGATTGCCGTTTGTGCGGCCGCGCCGGAGTTCATCTGGCAAGGCATGACCATCGCGATCGGTCATTCCGATTGGAACACCATCGTGGGCGCCCTGCTGGTTGGCGCCATTCTGGCTTTTTTTGTCGAACCCCTGATGGAAAGTGCCCGGCGTCTTTCGCATGGTCATGACGCACCGAGGACGCACGCACGAGACGCATTTTTTACGGTGCTTCTGAGCATCGCCTTCGCCGTTGTTTCGGTGTTCCTGCACGATGCGATCACGTCGGCGGTGTCCGGCGGTGAGACAGCCCTCAGCGACGCGCTCGCCCTGACGCTGGGCTGGGCGTGGACACCCTTCGCCGTATCACTCGCGTGGCTTACCCGCGGCAAACGGTGGCTGGGCGTTGCCACCGCCGCCTGTGCGATCCTTTCGCCGTTGGTCGTGTGCTGGGTGTTTTCCTGGCCGTGGCAGTCCGCGGTCACAAGTTTCGTTCCGACGGTCCTCATTGTGGCGATCAGTCTCCGCCCGTCGGAACGGCGGGCGGCTGGATTTACGCCGCTGGCCTGGATCGTCGGCGTGGTGAGCGTCGGATGGCTCCTGTTCGGGGCGGCGTTATTGCTGCTGGCGCCACTCTACAGTGCGGCGGATCTCTGGGTGGATGCACGGTTCTATCTGGGGTGGGTCATCGGGCTTCTGCTGGCCCCTGATCCACTGCGACGGTA
>CAVSUZ010000020.1:0-45985 GCA_963731335.1 uncultured Pseudomonadota bacterium
CGGCATCCGAGGCGATCGTACCGCCATCGAATGCCGCGACAACCGCGCGGCCTTCAACAGGTGCAAAGCCAAACAGGTCTGCGCTACACGCGTCGGAACCTCGAACAGGTTATTTCTGTCGGGTTGAAGTTGGCGAGGTCAGCCTGCGGGTCCGCGAGCGACTTGGTTCAGCTGTAGGTCGGTGTCCGGGCGCGAAATCGCTGTTTCGCTGGCGATCCCGGTGTCACGTCGGGTTTGTTGGACGAAGGTCGCCCCGGTGACCGTCAGGCTGGTTTGAGCAGGTTCCGGGCGAGATGCAGATTGATCAAAGCGAAGTGGCTGAACAGGTTCTGCTCATTCTTGAACAGTCCCCGGTAGCGCACCACCCGATAGCCAAACTGGCGTTTGAGCACCCGGAACGGATGTTCGACCGCGGATCGCAGCGCAGCCAGCAGGCGATTGAGACGCTTCTGTTCGGGTGTGGTGTCGCAGCCCTTGCTGCGCTTGAACGGGACAAACCAGCGTCGACCTACGTCGTCCTCACCGCGGGGGCGGTCAGGCTCGCGGGTTTTGTCGGCATAGCCGCGGTCGCCGTGCGCCGTGGCTTCCTCGCCGCGCAACAACGTCTCTGACATGCTGTAGTCGGACACCTTGCCGGTGGTGGCTTGCATTGTATGCACCAGCCCATTGGCCGTATCGACGCCGATATGCGCCTTCATCCCAAAATGCCACTGGTTGCCTTTTTTGATCAGACTCATATCCGGGTCACGGGTGCGCGTGCGGTTCTTCGTCGAGGGCGGGGCGGCGATCAGCGTCGCGTCCACAATGGTGCCCTCTCGCAAATCAGGCCATGCTCGGTCAGCAACGAGACGACCTCCTGAAACAGGCTCTCCGCCAACTGGTGTTTCTCCAGCAAATGGCGGAAGTTCAGGATCGTGGTTTCGTCCGGTATTCGGCTTTCGCCGTGCCAAGGTCGAGCATCCGTTCGCGGTGATCAAGCGGGTGTTTGGGTTTGTCAAAGTCCGCTACCGCGGTCTGGCGAAGAACACCGAGCGGCTGTGGGTGACCTGCGGACTGGCCAACCTGTTCATGGTGCGGCGCCGGTTATTGCGTGTCTGACAGGCGTGGTGTGTCCGAGGGACCGCTTCGGTGATGAAAATTGCGGCGAAGCGGCTTGATCGCGAACCGCTTGGGGCGACACGTCGCGCGCCATGAGTTTGTGCTCATCCGGAGAGTCGGGGTGTCCGGTCAAACCAAGCGATTTGCTGCTTGTTCAGGGGTTCCTTAAGGCTTTGTCGCAGAAGTACTTTCGCTCAATCAGACCCCCGATGCACCTGCCGAGTTTGAGATATGCGGGCTAAGATCGGTTGGTTGCCCAAGCCACACCGATTTCGACCGGTGATGCGTGTAGGCTGGTGCGTTCTGTGCCGATCGGTGCGACTGCACCGCGAGATTGCCGCGGCTCGCTACGCGAGCCTCGCAATGACATTGTACACGATGCGCGGTGATGGCGTGCGGTTCGCCCTGGGTTGCTTCCCCGCTTTCGCAGGGACCGGGCGCTATGCGCCCTTCTCGCAATGAGATTGGAGTGGTGCCGCTCATCGCTTCGCGATGACATTGTGTCGGGTCGTGCAGTGCCGTAGCCACCGGCGCCAGCCGTAACGATCTCCAGCGTGTCGCCCGGATGCAGCGTGACGCGGCCGTGGTCGATCGGCCCGGTGGTGCGGATCGCGGCGCGGCCGCCCGGGCCGCCGCCCGACAGGCCCCAGGGCGCGCTGAGGATGCTGGCGATATCGACTCGCACGCGGCACTCGGCCTCGGCACGATAGGTGCGGCGCAGACCCATGCCGCCGCGGTGGCGCCCGGCGCCGGCGGAGCCGTCCACCAGCTCGTAGCGCAGCAAGGTCAGGGGGTATTCGCGCTCCAGCGCCTCGACGGGAAGGTTGGAGGTGTTGGTCATGTGGACGTGCACCCCGTCCAGTCCATCCTTGGTGGCGCGCGCGCCGGAGCCGCCGCCGATGGTCTCCAGATAAACCCACAGCGTGTTGGTATCGGGCAGCGTGCCGGCGAAGGTGACCGAGGTGCAGGCGCCGTTGCTGGCAGCGATGACGCGGTCGGGAATGGCCGGGGCAAGCGCGCCGAAGATCAGGTCCACCACGCGTTGGCAGGTGCCGAGGCGGCCGTTCACCGCGGCCGGGTGCAGGCAATTGACGATGGTGCCGGTGGGCGCGGTCACATGCAGCGGGCGGGCCAGGCCGGCATTGGGCAGGATGGTCGGATCGACCAGCGACTTCACCGCGTAATAGACGGTGGAGAGCAGGGCGGTGAAGGTCATGTTCAGGCCGGCGCGGACCTGGGGGGAGCCGTCGAAGTCGAGGTGCATCTCGTCACCGGTCACGGTGATGGTGCAGGAGAGATCGAGCTCGCCGTCGATCTCGGGACAGTCATGGCGGTCGGCGAAGCGGTAGGTGCCGTCGGGGATGCGGGCGATGCCGGCGCGCATCTTGCGCTCGGCGTAGTTGAGCAGCGCGGCGCCGGCGGCGAGCACGGTCTGGGTGCCATACTTGTCGCAGAGCGCGGTGAGGCGCCCGACGCCGAGCCGGTTGGCCGCCATTTGCGCGCGCAGGTCCGACAGGCGCTCGCGCGGCACCTGGCAGTTGAGCAGCACGAGGCTGAGCATGTCCTGATCCAGCGTGCCGGCGCGGTAGAGGCGCACCGGCGGGATGCGCAGGCCTTCCTGGTAGATGTGGGCGTGGCCTCGGTCGGCGAAGTCGGCGTGGTGGGCGAGGTTGACGGCCCAGGCAACGAGCGTATCGCGCACAAAGACCGGCTCGGCGAGGACAATGTCGGGCAGGTGGGTGCCGCCGCCGGCATAGGCGTCGTTGCCGATAAAAACGTCTCCCGGGCGGAGTTCGGCCGCGGGATGGCGGGCGCGGATCTGCGGGATCAGATCGAGGAAGCTGCCGAGGTGGATGGGGATGTGCTCGGCCTGACAGAGCGTGCGGCCTTCGGTATCGAACAGAGCGGTAGAGCAGTCGCGGCGTTCCTTGATGTTGGTGGAGAAGCTGGCGCGGATCAGGGCCTCTCCCATTTCCTCGACGATGGACGACAGGGCGCTGCCGATGACTTCGATGGTGATTGGGTCGGGCGGGGTCACTCGGCGTCTTCTTCCTTGAAGCGAACGAGTACCTGGCCTTCCTGGACGATGTCGCCGGGCTTGCAGGCGACGTCGCTGACGATGCCGTCGGCCGGCGCGTTGAGGCGGAACACGGTTTTCATGGCTTCCATGACGACGAGCAGGGCGCCGCGGGTGACGTGGTCGCCGGGGGCGGCGTGGACGGCGGTGACCTGGCCGGGGATGGGGGCAACCAGGCGGCCGGTGTTGTCGGCGGCGGCGTCGGCCTCGGCGGCCGGGTCAGCGAGCGTGAGGCGCCAGGTTTCGCCGTTCTCGCGCAGAAGCACGGTGCCGGATGCGAGGTGGAACGGGAGGTGGTGGCAGGTGCCGTCGAGTTCGGCGCGGAGCATGCCGTCGGGGTGGAGGCTGGCGCGGGCGAGGAAGGTTTCGTTGGCGATGCCGAGCCGCCAGCCGCCGCCCTGTAAGAGAGGTGGAAAGGGGGCGGAGGTGGATCGCGGCGGGCGGATCGGTTTGAAAGCTCATGCGTGCGGTCGATGCTGGCGTTGAGCCACCAGCCGTCGGTGGCGTGCCAGGGGGAGTTTGGGTCGGCGCTGCGCGCGGCGGCCTCGGCGGCGGCGCGGTCCTGTGCCGCGATGACGCCGAGCGCGGCGAGCGCAAGGATCCGGGGCGGCGGCTGGGTATTGGCGCGGAGCAGCGTTTCGCCATTGCGGGCGATGAAGCCGGTGTCGATGCCGCCGGCGGCGAAAGCAGGATGCGCGGCGATGCGGTTGAGCAGATCGAGATTGGTGGTGACCCCGGCGACCAGGCATTCGGCCAGCGCGCGGCGGAGCATGCCGAGCCCCTGGTCGCGCGTATCGGCGTGGCAGATCAGTTTCGCGATCATCGGATCGTAGTGGATGGAGACGTCGTCGCCGGCGCGGACGCCGGTGTCGATACGGACGGTCTCGGGCAGGTGCAGCGCCTGGATGCGGCCGATGGAGGGGGCGAAGTCGCGGGCGGGGTCCTCGGCGTAGATGCGGGCCTCAAACGCATGACCGTGGATGCGGATGGCGTCGCCTTCGGCCGGAAGTGGTTCGCCGGCGGCGATGCGGAGCTGCCATTCCACGAGGTCGAAGCCGGTGATGAGTTCGGTGACCGGGTGTTCGACCTGCAGCCGGGTGTTCATTTCCAGAAAGAAGAAGGCGTCGTGTTCGAAGACGAACTCGACGGTGCCGGCGCCGGTGTAGCCGACGGCGCGGGCGGCGGCGACCGCGGCGGCGCCCATGGCGTTGCGGGTTTCCGGGTCGAGGCCGGGGGCGGGGGCTTCCTCGATGACTTTCTGGTGGCGGCGCTGGGCAGAGCAGTCGCGTTCAAACAGGTGGACGGCGTTGCCGTGCGTGTCGGCGAACACCTGCACCTCGATATGGCGCGGGCGTTGGAGGTAGCGCTCGATCAGCACGGTGTCGTCGCCGAAGGCGGAGGCGGATTCCTGGCGCGCGGCAGCAAGGGCGGCCGGGAAGTCGGCGGCGTTATGGACGACACGCATGCCACGGCCGCCGCCTCCGGCGACCGCCTTGATGACGACGGGGTAGCCGATCTTGTCGGCATGCTCGGCGAGGTGCTGCGGCGACTGGTCGGGGCCGTGGTAGCCGGGCAGGACGGGGACGCCGGAGCGCTGCATCAGTGCCTTGGCGGCGGATTTCGAACCCATCGCGCGCATGGCGGCAGGGGGCGGTCCGATCCAGACCAGGCCGGCCTCGAGGCAGGCTTCGGCGAAGGCGGGATTTTCCGAAAGAAAGCCGTAGCCGGGATGGATGGCGGCGGCGCCGGTCTTGCGGGCGGCTTCGATGATGGCGGGGATGTTGAGATAGGAGTCGCGGGGCGGGGCAGGGCCGATGCGGATGGCGCGGTCGGCGGCCTCGGTGTGGAGCGCGCCGGCATCGGCGTCGGAAAAGACGGCGATGGTTTCGAGGCCGAGGCGGCGGGCGGTGCGCGCGATGCGGCAGGCGATTTCGCCGCGGTTGGCGATCAGGAGGGAGGGAAACACGTCAGGCGAGCCAGCCGGCAGGGGCGAGAACGCGTACAACCGGCATGCTGATTCCTTTCGGCGACGGGAATAGCGGCCGGGGCCTGGCTCGTCCAATTTGCCCGCCCATTCCAATTTGCTCCCCGTCGCAATTGGCCCATGTGTAGAATTGGATTAGGTTTAAGAACGGCCACAGCGGATGACTTCCATGCCTGTCGATCTTTCCATCAAGGATGCTCCTGATTTGCTGGTGCAGCGACTGCGGGCGCGCGCAGAGAAACATCATCGCTCGCTGGAGCATGAAGCGTTGGCGATTATCGAGAGTGCCGTCGGAGGTCAGGAGCGGTCGATTCCGTCCCAGCTTCTGGCAGAGGTCAAGCGGTTGGGGATCAGCACGCCCCGCGAGGCGGTGGAACTGATCCGCGCGGATCGGGATGGCCGTTAAAGTCGTTGATAGTTCCGCGGTGGCCGCACTGTTGTTTGGGGAACCGGATGGTCCGCTGGTGGCCGAGCGAATTGCTGATGCATCGCTGGTTGCCCCGAGCCTGTTAAGCTTTGAACTGGCGAATGTCTGTCTGATCAAACAGCGTCGCCACGCCGAGCGGAGCGACGCTCTGGCGCATGGGCTGCGGCTCCGTTCGTTGCTGGCCATCGAAGAGATGAGCGTGGATCATGACGCGGTGGTGGAGTTGGCAGCGCAGGCCGGACCGACCGCCTATGACGCGAGCTATCTGTGGCTGTCGCAGCACCTCCGCGCGGAGCTCGTGACGCTGGACCGGCAACTTGCGCACGCGGCGGAGGCCCTGTCCAACCCGTAACAAGGCGGGTAAATCGGCCGCACACAGGGGAGAGGATCGCATGGACATGCAGGTGTCGCCGCTTGCGGTGCAGATGCCGGAGCTCGCGCCGGTGACCGGGGTGCGGCTGGGCGCGGCGGAGGCGAACATCCGCTACCGGGACCGCACGGACCTGGTGATGATGGTCTTCGATCCCGGCACGACGGTGGCGGGTGTGTTTACCTGCAGCCGCTGCCCGGGCGCGCCGGTGGATTGGTGCCGCGCCGCGTTGCGTGGTGGCAAGGCGCGCTCCGTTGTGGTCAACGCGGGCAATGCCAACGTCTTCACCGGCAAGGCAGGGCGCGAAGCCTGCAAGGCAACGGCTGCGGCGGCGGGCGAGCTGGTGGAGTGTCCGGCGAAGCAGGTGTTCCTGGCTTCCACCGGGGTGATCGGCGAGGTGCTGCCGCACGAGAAGATCACCGCGGCGCTACCGGCGCTGCATCGGGCGTTGCGCGATGACGGCTGGGAAGATGCGGCGCGCGGCATCATGACGACGGATACGTTCCCCAAGGCGGCGACGCGGGTGGCTCGGGTCGGCGGTGCGGAGGTGCGGATCAACGGTATCGCCAAGGGGAGCGGAATGATCGCGCCGGACATGGCGACGATGCTGTGCTTCCTCGCGACGGATGCGAAGATTCCGGCGCCGGTGCTGGACGGGCTGCTACGCAAGGGTGTGGAGGCAAGCTTCAACCGGACGACGGTGGATTCGGATACCTCCACGTCGGATACCGTGCTGCTGTTCGCGACGGGTGCGGCGAAACATCCCCGCCTGCCAGCCGAGGGCGGGCGGATGCTCGCGGATTTCAGCGACAAGCTGAACCAGGTGCTGCTGGATTTGGCGCTGCAGGTGGTGCGCGACGGCGAAGGTGCGCAGAAGCTGATCCGGATCGATGTGACGGGGGCGACGACGGCGAAGTCTGCCAAGCGGGTGGCGATGTCGATTGCCAACTCGCCGCTGGTAAAGACGGCGGTGGCGGGGGAGGACGCGAACTGGGGCCGCATCGTGATGGCGGTGGGCAAGGCCGGGGAGCCGGCGGATCGGGACCGGATTTCCGTGGCGGTCGGTGGGATGTGGATGGCGAAGCAACGGCGGGGTCGTGCCGGGCTATGACGAGACGCCGGTGGTGGAGCACATGCGCGGGCGGGACATCCACATCGAGGTGGATCTGGGGCTGGGGCGTGGGCGTGCGACGGTTTGGACGTGTGACCTGACGCACGGGTATATCGATATCAACGGGTCGTATCGGTCGTAGATTTTCGCGTCTGAATGATCAGAGGATTTTGGCCTCGAACGGCGGGGTGAAGTCTCGGGTGTTGAACTCTACGACCCAGAGATCGGGGTCACGGCGGGCGGCGCGCTCGAGGTAGGCGTCGGCCGTCGATTGGTCCACAGGATCGGGGCCGGTGGCGCGCATCCAGGCTTCATTGCCGTCGGCGGCGCGGACCTGGGAGAGGATGAGCAGACCGCCGTGAGCGCGGAGCACGACGAGGATGCCGCCGGAATCCGGATCTCCCTTGCGGAGGATGGCGCCAAAGGCGCCGGCGTTATCCGCGAGGCGGAGGGCCATGCGCACCCAGAGGCCGGATTTGATGCGCGGTTCCGTCATGGGGGTTCGGGGTGGTGCGGCGGGGGCGCAGACGGTATCATGAGGCAGCGATGTCCCCGTAGCTCAGCCGGATAGAGCACAGGATTCCTAATCCTGGGGCCGTGGGTTCGAATCCCGCCGGGGACGTTCAGTCCTTACGAAGCTGGCTCTCTTTCATCGTTCGTTCGTGCACTTCGTTTGCGCTCTTGACGCGATACTGCACGTCCGCGCCATCAGTGGGCATGAGTCGGGTGATGGTATAGACACCCGAGGTTGCATCGCCGTCGAAGGGGCTTCGGGTGTATTCAACCCGATCGCCCACACGGTATTTGTGTCTGGCCATCGCCGCTCCTGCAGGCTGGAAAGCCGTGGCGGCGAACCTAGGCCGCCACGGCACTGGGTTTATACGGCCTTGAGGTTCACCGCTGAGGATTTGCCCTGCTGCCCACGCTCCAGGTCGAAGCTGACCTTTTGTCCCTCGTTCAGTCCACTCATGCCTGCCATCTGGACAGCGGAGATGTGGACGAAGACGTCTTTCCCGCCATCATCCGGCTGGATGAAGCCGAAGCCTTTGGTGGGATTGAACCATTTGACGGTTCCAACTGACATTTGCTTAACCCTCGCAACACCGGCGACCCGCGACATGCGGGTGATGCAGATTTTCGAAATGGGTGAAAGCCGGATGCGATTTGCGCCGCAAACGCGTGCGATTAGCCCAGGCCGAAAACGCCGTGCCGCTCCTTATATGGGCTTTTCGGACCGAAACGCCAGCCCCGCGCGAGGGCACCGGCAGGAACTTTCAGAGGGGGCGCCCGTTGTAGGGCGGCGCCACGCGGGCGCACGACACGGAGAGAGCAATGCCCAAGGACAGCCACAAGGAAGCCGCAGAGCACCACGAGCGCGCGGCCCAGTCGCATCGGACCGCGGCTGAACATCACGGCCGGGGCGAGCATGAGAAGGGCCATGCGGCCTCCACCGAAGCGCACGGTCATTCGGGCCGGGCCCATGAGAGTTCGACGCGTGCGCATGCCAAGAGTGGCGAGCACCGCAAAAGCTGAGCGCTGTGGTCCGGGCGTGCGTCACACGACGGCCGGACCGACCGCCCCCAAATACCCGGGCGCCCCGGGTGCGGCTGGCACTGGGTGCACGACCCACTGTCGCAGATGAACCGGTGTTCCGGCGCCGCGCGTTAGGCATCCATGCCGCCGTGGCTGAGCCAACGGCGGGTGCGGTGAAAGGGCCAGGGACGGTTCAACCCTCGCTGGGCCGGATAAGCAGACAGGGCGAGCGTGCCATGGCGAGGGCGGAGCAGGCGCGGGCGGCCTGGTCGGCGGAGAGATTGGTCAGGCGCGCGCGGTAGAGCACCGCATTGCCGAACGGCTCGGTGGTGGAGACGGCAATGCGGGCCGCGGCAAGGAGGGTCGGGATCTCGCTGCGCGCGGTGGAGGCCGCTGTGCGCGCGGTGGCGGGGGTGGCGAAGGCGCCGACCTGCACCGCCCAGTCTCCCCCCGTGGCGGCGGCCGGAGTGCGGCGGGGGGACGACGGGCACACTGGCGTACTGCACGCGCGGCGGCGGGGCGGGGTGGTAGAGCATGGACGGCGGGTATTGCGGCGGGGGTGGCACAGCCGAGGCGAGGACCACGGGCGGCGGGGTGCACGGGCGGGTGGGATCGTAGGCCTCATCCAGATCGCAGTTTTGCGGTGTCGGCTGCGGCGGAGACCATCGGTCGCGTTGCAGAGGCGTAGATGACGGCCGGCGCGCAGGGGCGGCTTGGGTCATAGGCGGCATCGGGATCGCAGGTGCCTGGGGTGGGCTGGCGTGCAAGGCGTAGGTCGGCAGCGCGGTCGGGCCGGGGCCGCCGAGACGGGGGGCGATGGAGGCGACGTAGTGCACCGTCTCGGTCGGCAGCGGGTTTCCGGTGGAGAGATAGTCGTCCATGCGGCCAGGGCCGGCATTGTAGGCGGCGAGGAAGCCCGGCGAGCCGAACCGGTCATACATTTCCTTGATGTAGGCGGTGCCGGCCATGATGTTGTCGTGCGGCTCCCACGGGTCGTTGCCGAGGCCGTAGCGATATTGCAGGCCGGCGTAGGTTGAGGGCATGACCTGCATCAGGCCGATGGCGCCGGCGGGTGACAGCGCATCGGCCGCACCGGCGGATTCCTGGCGCATCACCGCGCGGATCCATTGCTGCGGCACGCTGAAGCGGGCGGCTGCCTCGCGGATGTAGGGCCCCCAGGGGTCGGAGGGCGGGCCGGGCGGCGGATAGTAGCGGCCCGGGGTGAGGTTCAGGGTGGCTCGGTAGGATGACCCTGAGCCGGCGCAGCCTGCCAGCGTTGCCAGCAGCGTCAGTGCGATGGCATTGCGTATTCCCAACTGTCTGCGTGGGGACATGCGGGGCAGCCTTAAGTTCCGCTCGTAAGTTACCGGAATCCCTTGCGCGCCGGGCAACGGAGAACTTGTCTTGTGGGCCAATTCACCCGACGCTTGCGGGAGCAAGCGTCGGGATCGGACCAGATGATGAACGAGGAGCTGGTGTTTATCGGCACGTGTGACCTGGCGGGGCACGTGCGGGGGAAGGGGCTGCCGGTCGGGAGCTGGAGGCGCGGCGGCGGACCGGGGTGGGGTGGACGCCGTTCGAACCTGATGCTGTCGGCGGTGGGGCCGATCTGGGAGACGCCGTTCGGCACCGCGGGCGACGTGATGATCGTGCCGGACATGGATGCGCGGGCGCGGGTGGATTTCGCGGATGGCTCGGCGGTGGAGCACCTGGTTTTGGGCGATATTTGTACGCCGGACGGTGCGGCGTGGGTGTGCTGTCCGCGCGAATTCCTGCGTCGCGCGGTGGCGGAGCTGCGCGGTCTGGGCGTGGAGATGATCGCCGCGTTCGAGCAGGAGTTCGTGTGTCAGGGGCTGGTGGAGGGGCGGCCGGGCGATCCGTATAGCCTGAGTGCGTTCCGGCGTGCGGGCGGTTTTGGCGGCGCGTTGGTTGCGGCGCTGCGTGAGGCGGGGTTGCAGCCGGAATCGTTTTTGGCCGAGTTCGGCACGGGCGCAGTACCGAGGTCTCGGTTGCTCCGGCGGCGCCGCTGCGGGCGGCGGATGAGGCGGTGATCACGCGGGAGATCGCTCGGGCGGTTGCGTCGCGGATGGGCGGGCGGGCGATGTTCTCACCCATGCCGGTGGCGGATGGCACGGGGAACGGGGTGCACATCCATTTCAGTTTTCGGGATGCGGAGGGGGTGCCCGGCGACGCATGATCCGGCGGATGCGCTGGGGCTGAGCGTGATGGCTCGGCGGTTTTGCGCGGGCGTGCTGGCGCATCTGCCGGCGCTGTGCGCGATCACCGCGCCGGCGCCGGTTTCCTACCTGCGACTGACGCCCAACCGCTGGGCGCCGACGGTGATCGATATCCGCGCGCAGGATCGAGCGGCGGCGTTGCGGGTGTGTCCGGTGTTCGCGCCGGAGGGCGCGGAGGATACGGCGCGGCGGTTCAACATCGAGTTCCGTGTGGCGGATGCGGCGGCCAGCCCGTACCTGGCGCTGGGGGCGCTGATTTTTGCCGGTGCGGATGGGGTGCGGCGGGGGATGGAGCTGCCGGCGGGGACGGCGGCATCGCTGCCGCGGAGGGTTGGCGGAGGCGGTGGATGCGTTGGTGGCTGATCCGGCGGCGGAGGGGTGGATGGGGCCGGTGCTGTTTGACGCGTATGTGCGGTTCAAGCGGGCGGAGATTGCGCACGTGGCGGAGATGAGCGGGGAGAGCTGTGTGCGTTGTACGGGGAGATTTACTGAGCTGGCCGTTGGCTTACGTAAGGGCGTCCCGGGTGGGGCAAGAATGCGAACTGGGCCGCGGAAGGCTCGGTCGGCGCTGGATTCTGCTGTCGCAATGACGGAGGGGGGTTCGTGCGATGGTTCGCACCTAATTCCTATTCGTTTTTAGAGAAGCGAGAGTGTCGCATCGGTGTCGATCATGCGGCAGTAGCCTTTGAAACAGTCGAGCGCGGCATGGTGGCGGGCAATGGGTCTCCGCCATGCAGGCGTCGTGCACGCAGGTCATGTAGAAGCCGCGATCGGCGCCGTCCTTCACCGCGTGATCGACGCATTGATCCGTCAGGAAGCCGCAGACGAAGACATCCTCGATGCCGATGTTGCGGAGCAGGTAATCGAGGATGGTGGAGTTGAAGACGGAGGAGGAGGTTTTGGGTAGGACGAGTTCGTCGGGGCCGGGCGCGATCTCGGGCAGGACCTGCGCCTCCCATGAGCCCTTGGCGTAGAAGAAGTCGGACAGCTTGTAATCGAGGCTTCGGTCGCGGCCGTCGGCGGTGAGGTTTTCGATCACCGTGTAGATGACTTCGAGTTTTGCCGAAGCGGAAGGCTGAGAGCAGCCGGCGGATGTTGGGGACGGTGCGGTCTCGGGCGGTGCCGTGGAATTCCGGGCGGTGCTGCGCGTCCTGGTCGCTGAACGTGCCGTTCTGCACATCAATAATGAGCAGGGCGGCACGGCCGGGAACGATGGGGCGGTCGCGGGTGAGGGACATGGCCCAGTCGGCGTTGACGAGGCTATGGTGTTCGCACAAAGCTGGACGTGCAAGACCGCGCGCAAGACGCGGGGGAAAGAAGCGCGTGGCGGCTCTTTTGGAGGTTGACAGGGTGCACAAGGCGTTCGGGCCGATCAGCGTGCTGCGGGGCGTGAGCCTGACGCTGGAATCGGGCGAGGTTCTGGCGGTGGTGGGCGACAATGGGGCCGGCAAGTCCACGCTGATCAAGCATGTTTCCGGGGTCTATCACGCGGATTCGGGGGAAATCCGGCTGAACGGGCAGCGGCTGGAGCTGCGGTCGCCGGCGGATGCTCGGGGGCTGGGGATCGAGACGGTTTATCAGGACCTGGCGCTGGCGGATGAGCTATCGGTCGGGGCGAACATTTTTCTCGGGCGGGAGCCGGTGCGGCGTTGGCTGGGGTTTTTGCCGGCGATCGACAACCGGAAGATCCGGGCGGAGACGGATTCGCTGCTGCGGCGGATCGAGAGCCGGATTCCAGCGAAGGCGCGGACGGTGTCGCGTCTGTCGGGCGGACAGCGGCAGGCGGTGGCGATCGCGCGGGCGCTGTATTGGCAGGCGAAGGTGGTGATTCTGGATGAGCCGACGGCGGCGCTGGCGGTGATGGAGCGGGAGCATGTGATTCAGCTCGCGCGGCGCCTGGCGGCCGAGGGTGTAGGAGTGATCTATATCGGCCACAACCTGATCGAAATCCTGGAGGTGGCCGACCGGGTGGCGGTGATGTATCGCGGCCAGATCGTGAAGGCGGTGCGGGCCGAGGAAACGGACCAGCCGGAGCTGATCAAATACATGACCGGGTTCACGGAAACGGCGGACGCTCTTCCGGCGTGAAACAATGATGCCAACCAGAGGAGGGATCGCGTGAAAGGATTGCTGCTGACGACGGTGGCGGCCTCGCGCTTGCGGGTTCGGCTGTTGCCCAGACCGCGGACTTTTCCAAGGACCGGATCGTGGTGATCGTGAAGGCGACGACCTCGCAATACTGGGCGACGGTGTTCGACGGGGCGGACGCGGCGCAGAAGGTGCTGGGCGTGCAGTTGTCGAAGCTGGGCGCGCAGGCCGAGACGGATGTCGCGGGCGAGGTATCGATCATGGAGAACGCGATTTCGTCGCATCCGACGGCGATCGTGGTTGCGGCGACGAACGCTCAGGCGCTGGCGCAGCCGATCGAGAATGCGACCAAGGCGGGAATCCCGGTGATCGTGATCAATTCGGATGCCAACACGAAGAAATATGTGACGTTCCTGGCGACCAACAACGTGACGGGCGGGGAGAAGGCGGCCGACGAGGTGGCGGCGTGCGTGAAGGCGCGCACCGGCAAGCAGGACGGCAACGTGGCGTATATGACGGCGCTGGCGGGTGCGCAGTCGCTGAACGACCGCGATCACGGGTTCGTCGAGGAGCTGAAGAAGTATCCCGGGCTGAAGATCGTGGAGCATCGGACCGGCAACAACGATCCGGCGCGGGCGCTATCCGACGCCGAGGACATTCTGACGCGGCATCCCGACCTGGTGGGGATCTTCGCCGATAACGAGCTGGAGGGCGACGGCGCCGGGCGGGCGATCCAGGAGAAGAGCCTGGGTTCGAAAATCTGCGCGGTGGCGTTCGACACCTCGGACCAGGAGATCAGTTTCGTCCGCAACGGCAACCTTGACGGGCTGATCGTGCAGAACCCGTTCATGATGGGCTATGCGGGGGTGTGGTACGGGGTGGAGGCGGCGCATGGCACGGTGCTGCCGAAATACATCGATTCCGGCGTTCACGTGGTGACCAAGGCGAACATCGACAGTCCGGAGATGCAGGGGCTGCTGGATCCGAAGAAGTACAAACTGACGCCTTTCCTGGGTGAGTAGGGCATGGACGCCACCGTTCGGCCCGGCACGACGGCGGCTGAGCAAGAGCGGCTCAGGTGAACTCCGGCATCACCTGCCGGTGGAGACGTGGGTCGCACTGTGCACGGTGCTGCTGTGGGTCGGGCTGGCGGTGGCGTCGCCTTACTTTCTGACCACCGGGAACATTTTCAACATCATGCGTCAGGTCTCGGTGGACGCGATCATCGCGTACGGCGAGTTGTTTACGATCATCACGGCGGGGATCGACCTGTCGGTGGGATCGGTGGCGGGGCTGACGGGCATCGTCTTCGCGCTTTGACCTGACCAGCGGGATGAACGTGATCGCGGCGGTGCTGCTGACCTTGCTGCTGGGTGCGGTGATCGGCACTGTGAATGGTCTGGCGATCGACAAGCTGGGGATTCCGGCGTTCATCGTGACCCTGGCGGGGCTGCAAGGGTTTCCGCGGCCTGACCATGCTGGTTTCGGGCGGAATGACCGTTTCGGGGATGCCGGAGTCGCTGGGGCTGGTGGCCAATACGTCGGTGTTCGGCATTCCGACGATGTTCGTGATCATGCTGTGTTTCGCGGTCGCCTCGCAGTACATGCTCGGGGCGACGCGGATCGGGCGCTATATGTACGCGCTCGGCAGCAATATCGAGGCAGCGCGGCGGGTCGGCATCAACGTCACGAAGGTCACGGTGGTGGCGTATGGACTGGCGGCGGTGTTCGCGACGGTTTCCGGGCATGATGCTGGTGGCGCGGCTGACGATGGGCAATCCGAACGCGGGATACGGGGCCGAATTGCAGGCGATTGCGGCGGCGGTGGTGGGCGGCGCGAGCCTGTTCGGCGGGCGCGGCACGGTGGTGGGCTGCTTCATCGGCGCGGTGCTGTTCACAACAATCGGCAATGGGGCCAATCTGCTGGGGGTGAACTCCTTCTGGCAGATGGTGATCGAAGGATTGCTGATCGCCGGCGTGGTTTATCTGGATAACGTGCAGAAGCGCCGCGCGAGCGGTGGCGTGAGGAAGGGCGGGAATGGCAATCAGTGATGATCGGCTGCTGGCGGCGATGCGAAGCCGGGCGCCGCGGGACGACGTATGTCGCGCGGCGGGGGTTTCGGCGGCGGAATTTGACGAGGCGCGGGATGACTGGCTGCGCCGGCATGCGCCGAAGCTGGAAGGGCGCTTCAGCGGTGGGGTGAGCGGCGCGGTGGAGGTGCGGCGTGACGCTGCCGGCGTGCCGCACATCCATGGCGGCAGCCTGGAGGATTTGCATTTCGGGCTGGGCGTGGCGACGGCGCAGGACCGGCTGTGGCAGATCGACCGGCTGCGGCGGCGAGCACTGGGAGAGCAGGCGGAGATTCTGGGGGAGGGATATGTTGCGAGTGATGTGGCGCATCGCACGGTGGGATTCGATCTGATCGCGCGCGCGAGGTGGAGGCGATGGATGGCGCGACCCGCGCGGTGGCGGAGGCGTATGTCGCGGGGATCAATCGCGCGATCGAGGTGATGGGGGCTGATGTGCCGGTGGAGTTCCGGCTGCTGGACTATGCTCCGGCGCCGTTCACCGTGCGGGACGTGGTGGCGATCGGGCGCGGCATCTGGTGGTCGCTGAACGGGCGGATCGATCGGCTGGCCGCGGCGGAGAGCGCGCGCTTCCTGCCGGAAGGCGTTGCGTGAGCATTGTATCTGACGCCGGAGGCGGCGGAGAATCTGGTGGTGCCGAGCGAGTGCCTCGACCGCGTCCGGTGCGGCGGGCACGGATGATGCGACGGGCAGCAACAACTGGGCGTTGCGGCCGGAGCGGACCGAGGGCGGGGCGGCGATCCTGTGCGGTGATCCGCATCAGCCGTTCTGGGTGCCGTCTTCGTGGTACGAGTATGCGCTGCATGGGCCGAACGGGAATGCGGCGGGCGCGGGGCATCCGGGATTTCCGGGCATGTGGTGGGGCTGCAATGGCGCGATCGCCTGGGCGATTACCAACAACATGGCCTCGACGCGGGATTTGTACCGGGAAGAGGTGAAGCCGGATGATCGCGTCGCTGTATCGCGAAGGTGGTGCGTGGCGGCGGTTCGATGAGAGGTCGGTGTCCATTCGGGTGCGCGGCGGGGCGGAGCGTACACTGACGATCCGCTCCACGGTGCGCGGGCCGGTGGTGAACGCGCTGCTGACGCCGGTGACGGAGGGCGGCGATCCGCCTTTGTCGATGCGCTGGGTGGGGGCGGAGCATCTCGACGATCTGCGGGCCAGCATCGGGCTGTCGGGTGCGACGAGCTGGGGCGAATTCCGCCGCGTGCTGCGCGACTGGGCGGTGGCGGTGTTCAATTTCGTCTATGCCGACCGGCAGTGGGAATATCGGCTATCAGATGTCCGGCCGGCTGCCGATCCGCGGGCGCATCACCTCCGGGTTCCGCGATGCGGGCAATGCGGAGGATGCAGTGGACGGGGTATATTCCGTTTGACGAACTGCCGCGGAGTTTCAATCCGGGCCGTGGTTATGTGGCGAGCGCGAACCAGCGGATCGTCTCGCCGGATTTCGCGTTCCCGATCTACGGCGCGTATTCGCAGGGGCATCGGGGCGTGCGGCTGGATCAGGCGTTGGGTGGCGACGGGCGGCTGGGGCACGCGGCCAATGTCGGAGTGCAGAACGACGTGAAGAACTGCCGGGCGGAGCGGTTGGCGCCGCGTCTGTGCGGGCTGTTGAAGGACAGCGCGGATGCGGATGTGCGGCTGTTCGTGGGGGCATTGGCGGGGTGGGATTATCGTTACGCGCTGGAGAGCGCGGCGCCGACGGTGTTCGAATCGTTCATGGCGCGTTGGACGCGGCGTGTTCTGGGGCGGCACCTGCCGCCTCGGCTGCTCGATCTGACGGTGCAGCAGACCGGATTGGCGTCGAGCCTGCTCGAAGGCGCGGTGCCGGACTATTTCCCGGGCGGGACGGCGGCGGAGGCGGCGATGGTTGCACGCGAGACGGTTGCGCATCTGCGCGAACGGCTGGGGCAGGCGCCGGCGGAGTGGACGTGGGCACGGGTACACCTGGCGCATTGGAAGCATCCGCTATCGTCGCCGGCGGTGGACTCGGCGTTCGATATCGGGCCGGCGCCGGTGGATGGCGGGTCGCACACGCTGCGCAATACGGGCGGGGAGTTGCCGCCGCATATGGCGTCGTCCGGCGCGGAGTACCGGCTGGTGGTTGATTTCACCGCGCCCGATCGGTTCCTGGCGGTGCAGAATATCGGCAATTCCGGCGTGCCGGGCAGTCCGCACTACCGCGACCAGTTCCAGGCGTGGATCGACGGGACGTATCACGAGGTGAGGCTGACGCCGGAGGCGGGCGCGGGGGCGGTGACGCGCGTCGATCCTGCGGCGAGCGGATAATCCCCCACCATGTCCTTGCGAGGCCTGGAGGATGAAGCGATCTCGACGGATGCGGCGCTCGAACAAGCGTGCGCCCCTTGAGGGAGATTGCTTCGTCCCCCGCTTTCGCGGGGGATCCTCGCAATGACACGACCCGCGGCGTGACGGACGCGCCGGTTCTGGACGTCCGGGGGCTACGGACAGAGTTCCGCATCGGCGGTGCGTGGTGTGCGGCGGTGGATGGCGTTTCGTTCTCCATCGGGCCGGGCGAGACTCTGGCGCTGGTGGGCGAGAGCGGCTGCGGCAAGTCGATGACCGCGCTGTCTATCATGGGTCTGGTGCCGCGGCCGGCGGGGCGCATCGCGGACGGACGCATCGTGCTGGATGGCGCGGAACTGGCGGGCCTGGCGGAGCATGCGCTGGAGAAGCTGCGCGGCGACCGGATGGCGATGATCTTCCAGGAGCCGATGACCAGCCTCAATCCGGTGATGACGGTGGGGTCGCAGATCGCCGAGGCGATCCGGGTGCACCGGACGATTTCACGCCAGGCGGCGGAGGCTCGGGCGCTGGCGCTGCTGGAGGAGGTGAAGATTCCGTCGGCGGGCGCGCGGTTCCACGATTATCCGCACCAGTTCAGCGGCGGCATGCGGCAGCGGGTGATGATCGCGATGGCGCTGGCGTGCGAGCCGGTGCTGCTGCTGGCGGACGAACCGACGACGGCGCTGGATGTGACGATCCAGGCGCAGATCATGGGGCTGCTGGGTGATCTGCGCGCGCGGCACCGGATGGCGATGCTGTTCATCACGCACAATCTGGGGCTGGTGGCGCAGATCGCCGACCGGGTCGCGGTGATGTATGCCGGGCAGATCGTCGAGGAAGCTCCGGTTGAAACGATCTTCTCGCGGCCGGTGCATCCTTACACGCGGGCGCTGTTCGGGGCGATCCCGCGGCTGGACGCCGAGCCGGAGGCGCTGGCGGCGATTCCGGGGAGCGTGCCGGCGCTGCGCGACATGCCGGCGGGGTGCCGGTTCGCGCCGCGCTGCGCGTTTGCTCAGGCGGCGTGCGAGCAGCCGCAGGAGTTGGTGCCGTGCGGTGACGGCCATGTCGCGCGCTGCGTGTTGGCGCGGACATGATCTTCTTCGTGCTGCGCCGGCTGCTGGCGGCGATTCCCACGCTGATCGCGGTGCTGACGCTGGTGTTCGTCATCGTGCGGATCATCCCGGGTGATCCGGCGATAGCGATCCTGGGCGATCAGGCGACGCCGGCGGCGGTGGCGGCGCTGCACGTGAAGCTCGGGCTGGATCAGCCGATCTGGGTGCAATACGCGCAGTTCGTGGGACATGCGCTGAGCGGCCGGTTCGGCACCAGCATGGTGACCAACCGGCCGGTGCTGAGCGAGGTGGGGAAGGTGCTGCCGTACACCATCGACCTGACCCTGTCGGCACTGGCGATCGGCTGCCTGATCGGCGTGCCGTCGGGTGTGTGGGCGGCGCTGCACCGCAACCGGCTGATCGACGTGGCGGCGCGCATTCTGTCGCTGATCGGGCTGTCGTTTCCGGTGTTCGTGTCCGGCGTGTTCCTGCTGCTGGCGTTCGCGGTGCACTGGCAGATTTTTCCGGTGATCGGTGCCGGCAATACGGGCGGGCCGCTGGAGGCGCTGCACCGGCTGATCCTGCCGGCGCTGACGCTGGGTGTCATCATGGCGGCGTACATCACCCGGGTGAGTCGCAGCGCCGTGTTGCAGGTGCTGGGGGAGGACTATATCCGGACGGCGCGCGCCAAGGGCGTGCCGTGGCGGCGGGTGGTGTGGCGGCACGCGGCGCATAACGCGGCGATGCCGGTGGTCACGGTGGTGGGGCTGTATATCGGCATTCTGCTCGGCAATTCCGTGCTGACCGAGATCGTGTTCAGCCGGCCGGGGCTGGGCAGCGTGATCGTGGGCGCGCTGAACCAGCGGGACTACACGATGCTGCAGGGCCTGCTGGTGATCTACTGTTTCCTGATCGTGGTGGTGAACCTGCTGACGGACCTGGCGTACGGTCTGATCGATCCACGGGTGCGGCAGGCATGAGCAAGCTGCGCTGGCTGACGGCGAATCCGACCACGGCATTGGGTGCGGTGTTGTGCGTGCTGATTGTGCTGGGCGCGCTGTTCGCGCCGTGGCTTTCGCCGCACGATCCGAACGCGCAGCATATCGTGGATCAGCTCGCGCCGCCGGGCGGGGCGTATCCGCTGGGGACGGACCAGTTCGGGCGCGACGTGCTGTCGCGCATCCTGTGGGGGGCGCGGATTTCGCTGCTGATCGCGGTGACCTCGACCTTGGCGGCGATGCTGGTGGGGGGCACGATCGGGATGATCAGCGGCTACGCCGGCGGGCGGGTCGATCTGCTGGCGATGCAGACGATGGACATGCTGCTGGCGTTTCCCAGCCTGATCCTGGGGCTGATCGTGGTGGCGCTGATGGGGCCGAGCGTCGGCAACCTGGTGTTCGCGATTGCGCTGACGGCGGTGGCGCCGTTCGCGCGCATCGCGCGCGGGCCGGTGCTGTCGCTGCGCGAACGCCCGTTCGTCGAGGCGGGGCGTGCGCTGGGGTTTTCGCATGTGCGGATTCTGTTCGTGCACGTGCTGCCCAACATCCTGGACGAGGTGCTGGTGATGGGGAGCCTGTGGATGGCGACGGCGGTGCGCACGGAAGCGTCGCTGTCGTTCATCGGGCTGGGGGTGAAGCCGCCGGCGGCGACCTGGGGCGGGATGATGCGCGACGGGTTCGAAAACATTCTGGACGCGCCGTGGCTTTCGATTTTTCCGGGGCTGGCGATCCTGGCGCTGGTGCTGGGGCTGAACATGGTGGGGGACGGGTTGCGCGATGCGACCGATCCTCGGCTGAGGGTGGGATGAGGCCGCGTAGCGAAGCGGAGCGGGCCGCGCGTGGGGTTGGTGGTGCGAAGGGGGCACGCGCGAAATCATGAGCACCGATCCGCTGCTGTCGGTCAGCGGGCTGGTGAAGACGTTCAGCGTGACGAAGGGATTTCCTCGGCCGGTCACCACGACGATCCATGCGGTGGATGGGGTGAGCTTCGCGGTGGAGGCCGGCGAGGCGATGGGGCTGGTGGGCGAGTCCGGCTGCGGCAAATCGACGCTGGCGCGGGCGGCGCTGCGGCTGATCGAGCCGGATGCCGGCGCGATCCGGTTCGCGGGGCGGGATGTGACGCGCGCGCGGGGCGGCGATCTGCGCACGCTGCGGCGGCGGATGCAGATCGTGTTCCAGGATCCGTATTCGTCGCTGAACCCGCGGCGCACGATTGGTCAGACTTTGACCGAGCCGCTGGCGTGCACGGCGTGGCGCGCGGTGCGGTGGCGCGGGAGCGTGCGGCGGGGTTGCTCGCGGAGGTGGGGCTGCCGGCGGCGGCGCTGGAGCGGTATCCGCACGAATTCTCGGGCGGGCAGCGCCAGCGGATCGGGATTGCCCGGGCGCTGACCCTGGAGCCGACCTTGCTGGTGGCGGACGAGCCGGTCTCGGCGCTGGATGTGTCGGTGCAGGCGCAGGTGCTGATGCTGCTGCGGGGTTTGCAGGAGCGGCGCGGGCTGACATTCCTGTTCGTCAGCCACGACCTGGGGGTGATCCGCTGGTTCTGCAGCCGGGTGGCGGTGATGTATCTGGGGCGGATCGTGGAGGAGGGGCCGGTGGGCGAGGTGTTCCGGGCGCCTCGGCATCCTTACACGGCGATGCTGCGGGATGCGTCGCCGGTGCCCGATCCGGCGCGACGCGGGGTGATGCCGCGGGTGGTGGGGGAGATTCCGTCAGCCGCGTCACCGCCGCCGGGGTGTCATTTCCATCCGCGCTGTGCGCGGGCGAGCGCGGAATGCCGGGAGAGGTATCCGGCGTGGGAGGCGGGCGGCGGGCACGGTTTCGCGTGTTATCATCCGGTGTGAGGGCTGGGCTGGGGAAAAACGACCGAAATCTAAGGGCGTTCCTCATCTTCGGGCGGATCGTCGAGCCTTTTCAGTGCTCCGAGAACGGCTGCCTCAAGTGGTGGCAGGTCACGAAGCGCGATCTCCCAAATTCGCATTGGGTCGATCTGATCATACGCGTGACGCAGCACATTTCCGAATGACCGTATCGTTTGCCAGGGCGGTCCGGGCGCGAACTGCTCCGCCTCTTCGCCCAGCTTCGTCGCGGCTTCGCTGATGCGTTCGAGGCATCGCTCGATGGCGTCACGGGTACGCCGGTCGGTAACGAACCTCGCCCGGTCGATCCCCTCGAGATAGCTCCCAATCAGATGAATGTTGTCGAGGATGTCCTGGAACCGGACAGCGGGTCGGCTAGAAGGCACGGACGCCTTCCTGGGAGATGACGCGCTTCAGACGTGCACCCGCGGCAGGCTCTTCCACGAGGTCCACGTCGCATCCGAGGAGACTCGAGAGTTCGTGACGAAGAGCCTCCAGCTTGCCAAAGTGGTCAAATCCTCCGGATGAAAAGTTAGCTGCCGGACGGATCGCCAGATCGACATCGGACACTTCGGTTGCATCCCCGCGCGCAACCGAGCCAAACAAAGTGAGGGTGTCAACGCCGCGTGCCCGCAGGTCAGCCTCATGGTGGCGCAGAATTCTCAGGAGCTCCGATCGTGATCGCGGCTTCGCCGGCATCTATTCAATGTAGGGGCTGTCGGTATCAAGTGCGAGGGTATCCGCACGGTGTTGCGTGGTTCGGCTCCGGAAGCCGCGGTTCGCGATAGCTTGCGCCCTGACCACGAGATCGCCACGGCCCGCTGCGCGGGCCTCGCGATGACCGGATGAGGGATCAGTCGGCTGCGGCCAATTCCTTGCGCCGGGTCATGGCGGCGAGATAGCGCGACGGGACCTCCATATACGGCTGGCGCTGGCGCAGCCAGAGACGGTGATCGTCGGACGCGTGCACGCGCTGATTGTCGGACAGTTCGGGCCAATCGGGGACGCGCAGCCAGAGGCGCAGCATATGGCGTCGGGAGGCGATGTCCGGTGCATCCTGGTAGTTCGTGCGGCCGTGAAAGAGCAGGCGGTTGTTGAGGAACTGGATGTCGCCGGCGCGGATGTTCATGTCGAGGTAGAACTCGGGTGAGGAGGCGAGGGTCTCGATCATGTCGAGCGCCCGTTGCGCGTCGGGCGGGAGCGTGCCGCCGGCACCGCGCGTCGCGTAAACGGTGCTGAGATAGCAGGAGAATTCGCCGTCACGCACCGCGAAGGTGGCGACGGGACCGCGCGAGGGGCGGCCGGTGCCGTACTGCGCATCGAGGTCCATGCGGTGATACGGCATGGGCGTGTAGAGGACGCGGGCGAGGTCGGGGCGCTCGGTGACGATCCGGTCGTGCACGGCGACGGCGCTGGCGATGCGGCTGACGCCGCCGGAGACAGCTTCGCGCAGGCACATGAGGGCGACGATGTCGCAGGAATTGCAGTGCATGCGCTGGCCGCCGCCCTTGTGATAGCCGCGGGCCTGGGTTTCGACGTCGGACACGTCGATGACGTTGCCAAGCATCTCGCCTTGCCAGGATTGCGGCGTGGGCGTGCCGAGATGCGTGCCGAGGCCATAGAGGATGCGGGCCATGTCGTCGGGGTTGAAGCGTGCGGTGCTGAGGCCGCGGAGCAGGATGAAGCCGCGGCCGTGGCGGAGGTCGTCGCGAAGGGTGGCGAGGCGTGTGCCGAGACGGGGCAGCGGGAAAGTTTCGGATGTTATGTCCGGGAAGTCCGGATCACCGCCGGCGCGCAGGGTACCCAGGGCGGCGGTGAGTTCATCGAGGTCCGCGGGTGAGAGAAGGTGGAGGCCTTCGGTGCGGTAGTCGATTTGCGAGCCGAGCCAGGCGGCTTTGCTGTTGATCGTGTGCAGGTCGGTCATGCGGTGTCCTCGGTCGGTCGAGATTGCTTCGGCCGCTGACGCGGCCTCGCAATGACATTATTTGGTGAAGTGGGATTGTTCGGTGACGAGTGGGCCGGTGGCCATCGCGCCGGTCTGCTTGAAGCCATAGTCGAAATCGTCGTGATGGGCCCAGACCTGGAGGGTTTCGATCAGCGGCACGGCGCAGACCGCGGCGATGATCTTGCGTTGCGCATCGACCCACTCCTCGGTCTGTTTCTCCGCGTCCTGCTCGGTGCGGGCGGCATCGATGTCACCATCGGCCACGTTGCAATGACTGAAGTTGGTCACCGCGGTGGGGGTTTTGACGATGCTGCGCGAATGGAAGAACTGCGTCAGGTAGGTGTCGGCGACGGGGAAGCGCGCGGCGGCGTAGAACACGACGGGGCTGAGATCCTGGCGGATCATCTGGTGGTAGGTTGCATGCTCCACAACCTGCATGTCGATCTTGATGCCGGCCTTGGCAAGCTGCGCCTGCACCACCTGCATGGCCGCGAGCATGTCCGGGTTCTGGCTGTGGATCATCTTGAGGGTGAGGCCGTTGGGATAGCCGGCCTCGGTCAGGAGCTGTTTCGCTTTATCGACATTATGCGGGAGCAGGCCGTTGTCGGACGTGTAACCCAGATAGCCGGTCGGGATGACGCTGTGCGGTTCGCGGGAGACATCGGCGCCGCGCCAATGCTGTAGTTCGGGCCGGTCGATGGCGTAGGCGATGGCCTGGCGGACGCGAATGTCATCGAGCGGCTTGACGGTGATGTTGAGATAGAGCTGGCTGAGTTCGGCGGGGTCCATCACATCGACGACGGTGTGCGGAAGCTTGCGCATGCGATCGACCCAGTGCTGATCCTGGGCGCCGTCGGTGACATCGAGTTCGCCGGTCTGGAAGGCGAGATCGCGCGAGGCGACCGAAGGCATGAAGCGATAGACGATCTTCTGCAATTGCGGCTTGCCGCGGAAGTAGGCGTTGTTTGCCACGACCTCGAGCGCCTGGTTCGGCGTGACGGAGGAGAAGGTGAACGGTCCGGTGCCGATGGGATTGCGGGCGAAGTCGGCGCCGCGCTGGGTGAAGGCCTTGGCGGAGAGGACGAAGCCACCGGAATAGTTGGCGACGAGACCGAGCAGGCTGGGGACGGGTTGGGAGAGGGTGATGCGGACGGTGTAGGGATCGACCGCCTCGACGCTCTTGAACGCGGCATAGTCCCCGGAGAAGGCGGAGGTTTTGGGATTTGCGGCGTCCTTCAGGCTGAACACCACATCATCGGCGGTGAGTTCGCCGAAGCCGCCCTGGAATTGCACGCCGTGGCGGAGATGGAACGTCCAGACCAGGCCGTCGGCGCTTTTGTCCCAGCTTTCCGCGAGGTCGGGTTCGATCTGCTTGGGATCGATGGTGCCCGGCTTGAAGCGCACCAGGCCGTTGAACATCCAGGAGACGGGGATGCGGTCCTGGGTGCCGACGGCCATGTGCGGATCGAGGGTGCCGATGTCCTGCGAGAAGATGGACATGGTGAGCACCTGCTTGGGCTGCGCCAGGGCGGGGGCGGACGCAAGCAAGGTAGCGGCAAGCAGGGTGAGGGCGCGGCGCATCAAACTGGTCCTCCCGATTTGATATCAGTCTGGCACGGCGCGTGCGGGGAAGGCCAGGGTAGTGGTCAGAGGCATGGGGGTGCTGCCGCGTTATCCTCGGGTTCGAATACGATGCCGGTATTCGGCTCGACGCAGGCCAGGCGGTTGATCACGCTGGTCACGCCCGGGGTGTTTTCGGCGACGACCTGGATGGCATCTCGTTCCCGCGGGTCGAAGACGCAGCCATCGATCTGCACGACGCCATTCTGGGCGGTGATCGTCAGGAAGCGGTTGTGCGCCCAGGGCTGGCGGTTCAACTCGGCGCGGATTGCCTCGATGATCGCGGGATCGGTGGTGCTCTGGGTTGCGGCGCAGAGTACCTTCTGCAAGGCGCGCACGAAGTCCGCCCGGCTGATGATGCCGACGAGCCGTCCATCGCTGACGACCGGCAGTCGCTTGATGCCGTGGCGCTGCATGAGGGCAACCACGTCTTCCGTGGACGCTGCGGGGGAAACGGTGATGGGGTCCGGTGTCATGAGTTCGCCCACGCGGCGGGCGTGCGTGCGGATGTAATGATCGGCCTGGCGGCCGAGGGAGAACAGCCCGGCGAACCAGCCGGTCTTGCCTTCCGTGCCGGTTTCGGCGCGACGGAGCAGATCGCCTTCGGTGAGCAGGCCGACGACGGTGCCGTCGGCGTCCACCACGGGCAGGCCGCTGACGCGATGGTCCAGCATCATCTGCACGGCCTGGGACAACGGGGCATCGCGTGCGATGGCGATCACGTTGCGCGACATCAGTTCGGCCACCGTCATGGAGGGTGCGTCCTTTCGGGTTCAGACCCTTCTTCCCGGAAGACGATAGCGGAAAGCGAGGGCTTCCGCGACATGGACCCGGCCCACGGTTGCAGCGCCCGAGAGGTCGGCGACGGTGCGCGCGACGCGCAGAACGCGAGTGTAACCGCGCGGCGACAACCCGAGTTTTTCCGTCGCCTGCTCGGCGAGGCGCTGCGCCTCGGCTGCAAGGATGATGGTGCGAATGTCGGCTTCGGCGTTGGTTGCGCCCTCACCGTCACGCCTGGCCTGGGCGGCGCGTGCGGCGGCGACGCGGGCGGCGACCCTATCGGTTGATTTGCCGGCGGGGGCGCGCGCCAACTCGGCGGCCGAGGCGGGTTGCACCTCGATCACCAGGTCGATGCGGTCGAGCACCGGGCCGCTGACGCGGTTCTGGTAGTCTTCGCCGCAACGAGGGGCACGGCCGCATTCACGCGCGGCATTGCCGAGATGGCCGCAGCGGCACGGGTTCATGGCGGCGATCATCTGAAAGCGCGCCGGGTAGGTGATGTGGGCGGAGGCGCGCGCCACGGTGGTGCGGCCGGATTCCATGGGCTGACGCAGTGCCTCGAGCGCCTGGCGGGGAAATTCGGGAAGTTCGTCCAGGAACAGCACGCCGCGATGGGCGAGCGATACCTCGCCCGGTCTGGCGCGCTGGCCGCCGCCGCTGAGCGCAGCCTGGGAGGCGGAGTGATGGGGTTCGCGGAATGGGGGACGCATGACGAGGCGACCGCCGTCGAGCAATCCGGCGACGCTGTGGATCATGCTGACTTCGAGCGCCTGGGCGGGCGAGAGATCGGGCAGAAGACCGGGCAGGCGGGCGGCGAGCATGGATTTGCCGGCGCCGGGGGGACCGATCATGAGCATGTTGTGGCCGCCGCCGGCGGCGATTTCCAGCGCGCGGCGGGCGGTTTCCATGCCCTTCACATCGATCAGGTCTGGCCCGCGCGGGGCTTCCGCGACACCCGCAGGCGGCGGCGGCGCCAGCACCTGGGAGCCGCGGAAATGGTTGATCAGGGAGAGCAGATCGGGCGCGGCGAGCACCTCGATATTGCCGGCCCAGGCAGCTTCCCCGCCCTGGGCGGCGGGACAGATCAGGCCGAGCTCGCGCGACGCGGCGGCTATGGCGGCAGGCAGCACGCCGGCGACGGGATGCAGCGTGCCGTCAAGATGCAACTCTCCCAAGGCGGCGTATGCCGAGAGTTCGTCGCGCGGCAGGATGTCCATGGCGGCGAGCACGGCGAGCGCGAGGGGCAGATCGAAATGGCTGCCTTCCTTGAGCAGATCGGCGGGAGCGAGGTTGATGAGGATGCGCCGCGGCGGGAGCGAAAGGCCGATGGCGGCGAAAGCGGCGCGGACGCGTTCGCGGGCCTCGGCCACCGCCTTGTCAGGCAGGCCGACGATGAGGAAGGCCGGGGCGGCGGGGGAGAGCTGCACCTGGACTTCGACAGGGGCGGCTTCGATCCCGCTGAACGCGAAGCTCTGGACGCGCGCGATGGGCGCGGCGGCGCGGAGGACGTTCATTGCGTCAGTCTGATTGCCGATGCGGCATTGGCCGAATTTGGCGCGAGAGGATGAACGGAGTGGTAACGCGAGGCGGTTTATTGACTCGCGGTTCGGCGGCGACTAGAACCCCCGGCTTCCGACTCAAACCTGTTGCTTAGAGACGCATGGCGAACACTGCTTCCGCGCGCAAGCGCATCCGTCAAACCCTTCGTCGGACCGAGCGCAATCGGGCCCGAAAGTCGCGGATGCGCACGTTCATCCGAAAAGTTGAGGCGGCGATTGCCGGCGGAGAGAAGGACGCGGCGGTTGCGGCGTTGCGGGAGGCGCAACCGGAGATGCAGCGAGCCGCGACGAAAGGCGTGGTGCATCGCAACGCGGTTGCGCGCAAGCTGTCACGGCTGAGCGCGAGCATCAAGAAGCTCGGCAAGGGCTGAGCTTTTTTCGCGCCATAGGGCGCTGACGACACACCGATCTGTTTATGTCGAACGCTGCATCATAGGGCTGCAGTGCGTTGTTTGCTGTGCATTGGATGGCGGTGCGCAATCTTCTTGCTTTCTTCCATCGCGAGTCGTTTGGCGTTTGCCAGCACGGAGTGCCGGGGTATAGTTACTGAAGCATTAAGCCTGTTCGTGTTGTGCATCACGTGTGGTGCTGACGGCAGGAGCGTGGTCTGAGCGATCAGCGGCCGTGAAGAGCCGCTTCAGCGGGGATGGTTCAGTGGCATCAGACACCCTTGCGATGGAGGACGTCATGGCCAGCGTTGACCGAGGCCGAGGCGAAGTCAGCGCACGGTGGGATCTGGTCCGGACCCGGCTGCAGGCGGAGTTCAGCGATGCGGAGTACCGCACCTGGATTCGCCAGATTCAGTTGAGCGCGATTGACGGCGATGAAGCGACGCTGCTGCTGCCGACGCGTTTTCTGCGCGACTGGGTACGCGAGCATTATGAAACCAAGCTGCGCACCTTGATTCAAGGCACGATTCCCGAGGTGCGCCGGATCGAAATTCGCGTGGGGCCGCAGTCGGGCGGCGAGTTGCCGCCGCCGTCTCCGCCTGTCGCGGCGGTTCCGGCCGGGCCGGAACGGCACGAAGTGTCGGTGGATCCGCGCTTCACGTTTTCCACGTTCGTTGTCGGCAAGCCGAACGAATTTGCGCACGCGTGTGCGCGGCGCGTGGCGGAGCGGCCTTCCAGCCAGGGGTTCAACCCGTTGTTCCTGTATGGCGGTGTCGGGTTGGGGAAAACACACCTTATGCTGGCGATCGCCTGGGAACTGGTGAATCGCACGCAGGGATCACGGCCGACGGTGGCGTACCTGACCGCCGAGCGTTTCATGTATCGTTTCATTGCGGCCATTCGCAACCAGTCCACGATGGAATTCAAGGAACAGTTGCGCAGCGTCGATGTGCTGATGGTGGATGATTTGCAATTCCTGAGCGGGAAGGACAACACGCAGGAGGAGTTCTTCCACACGTTCAATGCGCTGGTTGATGCTGGCAAGCAGATCGTGGTGTCGGCCGATAAATCGCCGTCGGATCTGTCGGGCCTGGAAGACCGGCTGCGTACGCGGTTGAATTGCGGGATGGTGGCAGATCTGCACGCCACCACGTTCGAGCTGCGGATTTCCATTCTCGAGACGAAGGCGACGCTTGCGGGCATGGCGGTGCCGGCGAAGGTGCTGGAATTCCTTGCGCACAAGATCACCAGTAACGTGCGGGAACTGGAAGGCGCCCTGAACCGGGTGATCGCGCACGCCAATTTGTTCAACCGGCAGGTGACGCTGGAAACCACCCAGGAAGTGCTGCACGATGTGCTGCGCGCGCATGACCGGCGGATCACGATCGATGAAATTCAGCGCCGGGTGGCGGAGCACTACCACATCAGGCTGACGGACATGTCTTCCGCTCGGCGCGCGCGCAACGTGGCGCGCCCGCGGCAGATTGCGATGTATCTGGCCAAGCAGCTCACGGGACGCAGCCTGCCGGAGATCGGGCGGATGTTCGGCAACCGGGACCACACCACGGTTATTCACGCCGTCGCGCGGGTGGTGGAGCTGATGGAGCGGGACGCAACGTTCGCCGAGGACGTGGAACTGCTGCGGCGGATGCTGGAGTCGTAACGACTACGTCACTCGATGGAGCAGCGGTTCTCCGGCCTCCAGCCGGCGGCAGTTTTCGGCGGCGAGCGCGAAGCTGCGATCGAAGGTTCCGGTGGTGAGCCATGCCACGTGCGGCGTCAGCACCACGTTCGGCAAGGCAAGCAGCGGATCATCAGGCGGCGGCGGTTCGGGATCGAAGACGTCGAGCCCGGCGGCGCCGAGTTGGCCGGTGCGAAGCGCCTGGATCAGCGCCGCCTGGTCCACCAGCCCGCCGCGCGCGGTGTTGATCAGAACTGCGCCAGCTTTCATGCGGCGCAGTGCCGCGGCATCGATGATGCGCGCGGTTTCGTCTGTCAGCGGTAGGTGCAGGCTGACGATGTCGGATTCAGCGAGCAGGTCCGCTAGTTCATGGAAGCCTTCGGCGCGCGGCTGGCGGGCCCAGTGAATGACGCGCGCGCCGAGAGCAGCGAGCACCGGCGCGAGAGCACGCGCAACCGCCCCGTATCCGACCAGGCCCACGACACGGCCTGATATTTCCCCCAACCCGTCGAGACGCGACGGATCAAGGCGGAAACCGGCGCCGGACGCCGTCGCCGCGTGCAGTATCGGCAGCCGCCGCAGGGTGGCGAGCATGAGTAGCAGCGTCATTTCCGCGACGGCCTGGGCGTTGGTGCCGGGCAGGTTGCAGACGGGAATGCCGCGGGCGCGCGCGGCCTCGAGATCGATGGTGTTCACGCCGACGCCGATCTTCTGAATCAGCCGCAGGCGGGGCGCGGCGGCGATCATGGCGGCGGTGGCCGGTTTCAGCACGTGCCAGAGCACATCGGTTTCGGGGAGCAGACGGGCGAGCAAGGCGTCGTCGGTTTCCGCGCAGGGAGTGATGCGCAAAGTGGAAGAGGCAACCGATGCCAGGCGGGCCGAGAGGTCGGGTCCCGCCGCGGCATGGAAGACGACGTTCATCGTTTCGAGCGGCCGAGCGCCTCGGTGCCGGCGAAAGCCGCGTTGGCGCCCAGCGCTTCCTCGATGCGCAGCGCCTCGTTCCATTTCGCCATGCGCTCGCTGCGGGCGAAGCTGCCGACCTTGAGCTGGCCGACACCCCAGCCGACGGCGAGGTGCACGATGGTCGTGTCCTCGGTTTCACCCGAGCGGGCCGAGATGATGCCCGCCATGCCGGTTTCCTGCGCCGCGGTCCACGCGTCCTTCAGCTCGGTGAGCGTGCCGCGCTGGTTGGGCTTGAGCAGCACGGCGTTGGCGGCGCCGCGGAGCGCCGCTTCGCGCACGCGGGCGGCCTGGCTGACGAGGAAGTCATCGCCGACCACCTGCACGCGGCCGCCCACTTCCTTGGTCAAGTCGATGAAGCCGGCGTAGTCATCCTCGGCCAGCGGATCTTCGATGGAGACGATCGGGTAGGTCTTGATCCAGCCGACCAGCAGCTTGATCAGGCCCTCGGTATCGAGTTCCTTTTTCTCGAGCGCGAGGTGGTATTTGCCGCCGCGGCCGAATTCCGAGGCTGCGATATCCAATGCGATGGCGACCTCGGTGCCCGGCTTGAAGCCGGCATGCTCGATGGCGTGGACGAGATGCTCCAGCGCTTCCTCATTGGTGCGGAAGGCGGGCCACCAGCCGCCTTCGTCGGCGACCCCGTAGAGGTTTCCGGTTTCTGCCATCAGCGCGCCGGCGGCGCGATACACCTCGGCGGTGATATCGAGGGCTTCAGCGAAGCTGTCGGCCTTGGGGCAGACGACGAGGAAGTCCTGGATATCGACGCGGCGGCCGGCATGGGCGCCGCCGCCGAAAATCTGGATTTGCGGCAGCGGCAGCGTCAGCGCGTCGCGTCCGCCGAGGTAGCGATAGAGCGGCTGGCCGGCGGCGGCGGCGGCGGCGTGCGCGGACGCCATGGAGACGGCGAGAAGGGCGTTGGCGCCGAGGCGGGATTTGCTGGGCGTGCCGTCGAGCGCGATGAGCTTGGCGTCCAGCGTCTTCTGATCGGCGGCGTCGAGGCCGACGACAGCGCGGGCGATTTCGCCGTTGATGTGGCCGACCGCCTTGGTGACGCCATAGCCGCCGAATTTGGCATCGCCGTCGCGGAGATCCAGCGCCTCCCGGTGCCGGTGGAGGCGCCGGCGGGTGCCATGCCGCGGCCGACGGCGCCGCCCTCCAGCAGCACGTCGGCTTCCACGGTGGGCCGGCCGCGGCTATCCCAGACGCGGCGGCCGTGCACGAAGGCAATGCGCGTGTCGGTCATTCGTTGCTCCGATCGGCAAGCGTGTTGGCCCAGGTGTGACGAACCAGCCCCAGAATCTCCACGGGCGCGGTCAGCAAAGCGCGAGCGCAGCGCCGCACCCGGTTCTTGTCGTGATCCGCGGTGATGTACTCCACCGGGGATTTGCCATCTACCCGGGCGAGGAACAGGCCGGGGAGCAAATGTGCGGCACGGGATTCGAGGGCGGCGGGATGCTCCCATGTGATACCGGCCAGATAGGCGGCTGACAGTGTATCGAAGCAGGCCAGGAAGCGGTCGGTGGCGGGCGGGGTCCAGAGACACTTCAGCAACAGGTGATTGAGGCAGAAGGCGAGATCGAAGGCGGGATCACCCCAGGTTGCGCATTCCGCGTCGAGGAACACGGGGCCGTGCGGACCGGCGAGGATGTTCTTGGGGCTGACGTCACCGTGCACGAGCGCGCGGCGATTGGCTTCAGTGGCGGCGACGAGCGACTGGAGCGCGGCGGCACGGTCGGGATGGGCGCGCGCGGTGGCGAGCAGATAGGGATCGAGGCGGATGGCGCGGAAGATGTCAGCGGTGGGGAATTCGGCGGCCAGTTCGGGTTGCGACGCAGTGGCGGCGTGGATGGCGACGAGCGTGGTGCCGACCGCGGCGGCGAAATCGGGATCGGCGTGTCCGGCGTGGAGCTGTTCCTTCCAGACCGGGTGGTCTTCCGGCGGCAGGTATTCCATGGCGATGGTGCCGGTCTGCCGGTCCTGGCCGAGCAGTTGGGGGCAGCAATAGGGGCTGATGCGGTGGGCGTGACGCATCCAGCGTGCTTCGTAGAGGTTGCGCTCCACGGGCGCCTGCCAGTCGGCGGCGACGCGGAGCCGGGCCAGCGCGCGCTTGGCGCAGATCGGGCCGGCGGCGCGATCGATCCGCCAGATATCGGACGATACGCCGCCGGTCAGCGCGGTGGCCTGCGCCGGTTCATCGGCGCGGAGCAGGTCCATGCGGACCAGGGCGGCGCGGATCTCTGGGGGCAGAGCGGGCATGTGTGCCGGAGATTTGGCACAGGTGCGGGCGAGGCGATACGCTTCGGAGGATGAGCGCAGCGATCAGCCGATTTCCTGTTCCCGAGACGTTGGACGATGTGCCGGCGGATATTCGCGAGCGGATCATGGCGGTGCAGGAGAAGGCGGGGTTCGTGCCGAACGTGTTTCTGGCGCTGGCGCACCGGCCGGAGGAGTTCCGGGCGTTCTTTGCCTATCATGACGCGCTGATGGATCGCGACCGGAGGGCTGACGAAGGCCGAGCGGGAGATGATCGTGGTGGCGACCAGCGGGGCGAATGGCTGCCAGTATTGCGTGGTGGCGCATGGGGCGATCCTGCGCATAAGGACGAAGAATCCGCTGATCGCCGACCAGGTGGCGGTGAATTACCGGAAGGCGGATATCTCGGCGCGGCAGCGGGCGATGCTGGATGTGGCGATGAAGGTGTCGCTGGATGCGGCGAAGGTGGGCGACGACGATTTTGCCGCGCTGGAGGCACACGGTTTCAGCCGGGACGATTGCTGGGACATCGTGGCGATCGCGGCGTTCTTTGCCATGAGCAACCGGTTGGCGAACGGGATCAGCCTGCGGCCCAACGCGGAATTTTACACGATGGGGCGCGAGGTGACCGCAGGATGAGCGCGTTGCTGGGCACCGACGTGGGCGGCACGTTCACCGATCTGATCCATATCGCCGAGGACGGCACGCTGCACTGCTTCAAGGTGCCGAGCACGCCGGCGCACCCGGGAGCGAGCATTCTGGCGGGGGTGGACGAGGTGCATGCAGCGCTGCGGCCGGGGGCGGAGTCCTGGCGCGGGATGGTGCACACGCATAGCAGCACGGTGGCGACGAATGCGCTGATCGAGCGGAAGGGCGCGCGCACCGGGCTGCTGGTGTCGGCCGGATTCCGCGATCTGTTCGAATTGCAGCGCCTGGCGCTGCCGCATCCGATGCGGTTCGATTCCCGCCGGCCGGTGCCGCTGATCCCTCGCGCCCTGGTGCGGGAGGTGGGCGGGCGGATCGATGCGGCGGGCGCGGAGATCGATCCATTGGACGAGGCTGCGGTGCTGGCGGCGGCGCGCGAGCTGTCCGAGCATGGGGTGGAGATCGCGGTGGTGGTGTTCCTGCACAGCTACCGCAATCCGGCGCATGAGCGAGCGGCGCGGGAGGTGATCGCGCGGAGCGGGTTGAGGTTGCGCGTGGAGCTGTCATCCGATGTGTGGCCTCAGGCGCGCGAGTACGAGCGCGGGGTGCTGACAGCGATCAACGCGGGCATCAGGCCGCTGGTTGAATCGTATGCCGATCGGCTGAGCGCGGGGCTGGAGGAGCGCGGCATCGGCACGCCGGCGCGTATCGCGCGATCCAATGGCGGGGCGGAGCTTGCCGGGACGCTGCACGAGCGTCCGGTGGTGGCACTGCTGTCCGGCCCGGCGGCCGGGGTGAGCGGCGCGGCGGAGGCGGCGCGGGACGCCGGGTGGGAGTCGGCCGACCTGATGACCTTGGATGTCGGCGGCACCAGCGCGGATATCGGGGTGGTGCGCGACGGCCGGCCGGTGCTGAGTTCCGAGGAGCACGTCGCGGAGTTTCCGGTGCTGACGCCGACCGTGGCGGTGTCTTCCATCGGCGCCGGGGGCGGGTCGATCATCTGGCTGGATCCGGCGGGTTCGCTGAAGGTGGGGCCGCGCAGCGTGGGCGCCGATCCGGGGCCGGCGAGCTATGACAGCGGGTCGCTGATTCCGGCGCTGACCGATGCGTTCCTGGTGTGCGGGCTGCTGGAGCCGGACCAGCGGCTGGGCGGCAAGCTGCCGTTACGGATGGCGCCCGCGCGGACGGCGCTGTCTCGGATTGCCGGGCCGTTGGGATGCCCGGTGGAAGACGTGGCGGACGGCGACGATCCGCATCGCGATCGCGATGATGACGGCGGAGGCGTCCAACGTGCTGGCGCGGCGGGGGGTGGATGCGCCGCGGTTCCGCATGGTGGCGTTCGGCGGTGCCGGGCCGCTGCTGGGGGCGCTGCTGGCCGAGGAGCTTGCGATCGATACGATCCTGATTCCGCCGTATCCGGGGGCGCTGAGTGCGCTGGGTGCGGCGCGGGCGGATCTGGAGGGCGATCTGGTGCAGCCGGTGTACGAACAGTTGCATGCGTTGCCTTCGGGCCGGCTTGCGTCGCTGCTGGCGGAATTGGAGGAGCAGGCGAAGGGGTGGATTGCGGCACAGACCGCACGCATTCCGGCGGTTGGCGTGCGGACCGCGCTGGCGGCGGAGATGCGCTACGACGGCCAGGGGTATGACGTTTCGGTGCCGCTGGACCGCGCCTGGCTGGAGGCGGGCGATACGGCGCGGATCGCCTCGGCGTTCCATGCCGCACACCGCGCGACCTACGGTCATGCGAACGAGGACGCGCGGATCTGGATGAAGGAGTTGCGGGCGCACGTGGTCGGCGCGATGGCGCGCCCGCCGGTGGCGTCGGTGCAGGAGGGTGCAGGCGTTGCGGCGCGCGCGAGCCGCCCGGTGCGGCTGCTGGGCAAGGTGATGCAAGCGGCGGTGGTGGACCGCGCGAGCATCGGCGAGGATGAAACGATCAGCCGGCCCGGCGATCATCAACCAGATGGATACGACCACGCTGGTACCGCCGGGCTGGCGGGCGAGGCGGGTGACGGCGGGAGCGATGGTGCTGGAGAGAGACGCATGATGGACGCCGTGACCCGTCAGGACGCGATCAGCGCCGAGGTGTTCGCCAACCTGTTCAAGGCGATCGTCGATGAGATGGCGTGGATCGTGCTGCGGTCGTCCCATACCACCTTCGTGAAGGAGACGCAGGATTTCGCTGTCTCCCTGGTGACGAAGGAGGGCGAGATTTTCGCTTATCCGTACGGCAGCGGGGCGACGCCGATCATGGGCGTGCCGATGCACGCGGGGACGCGCGCGTTCGACGATTGGGTGCCGGGCGACGTGATGATGACCAACGACCCGTACACCACGGGCGGCATGGTGATGCACCTGAACGACATCTATCTGTTCAAGCCGGTGTTCATCGATGGCCGGCTGCTGTGCTTCGCCTGGACCTTCATCCACTGCACCGATGTCGGCGGCTATGCGCCGGGCAGCATCGATATGCGCAACAACGAGGTGTTCCAGGAAGGGCTGCGGCTGCGTCCGGTGAAGCTGATGCGCGGCGGGGTGCTGAACCAGGAGCTGTGGACGATCTTTGCGGACAATTGCCGCATTCCGGGTCTGAACTGGGGCGACGTGACGGCGTGCCTCGCGGCGCTGGATAAGGCGGAGCAGCGGCTGACGCGGCTGGCGGAACGCTATGGGCGCGGGGCGGTGGATCAGGCGATCTATGCCACGCTGGATCGGACGGAACAGCTCGCGCGGCAGGTGCTGGCGCGGATTCCCGCCGGACGGTACAGCTTCGACGAGTATTTCGAGGATGATTACGTCAGCGACCTGCCGGTGCGCATCACGGCGACGCTGATTTCGCAGGGTGACGGGACGGTGACGCTGGACTTCACCGGGATCGGACCCGCAGGTGCGGGCGGCACTGAACCTGCCCACGGGTTCGATGAAGCACCACCCGTTCCTGTGCATGGCGCTGACCAACCTGGTGGTGACCAAATCGGAATTGATCCACATCAATGCGGGGATCATCCGCTGCATCGAACTGGTGCTGCCTGACGCATCCATTGTGAACGCGCGGTTTCCCGCGGCCTGCGGGATGCGGTTCACGACGGCGATGCGCATCCACGACCTGGTGCTGGGATTGCTGGCGCGGGCGGCGCCGGGGCTGGCGCCGGCGGGCGGCTCGGGCGCGGTGGTGATTACTTACATATCGACCTCGGAGCTGGGCGAGGCCGGCCGGGTGGTGGTGGCCAATCCGCTGTCGGGCGGGTCCGGCGGCAGTGCGACGCAGGACGGGATCTCCGGGGTCCGAACTGTCGGTGGCGTTCCTGCGCAACGTGCCGGTTGAGGTGCTGGAGTCCGAGGCGCCGGTGCTGGTGCGGCGGTTCGGGTTGCGGCCGGACACGGAAGGGGCGGGCGAGCATCGCGGCGGGTTCGGATCGGAATACGATCTGCAGATCCGGCATCCGGCCGCGGTGGTGGTGATGCGGGGCAAGGATCGGCACCATTTCTCGGCCTGGGGTGCGGCGGGCGGACTGGCCGGGACCACCTGCGGCAATGTCGGCGAGCGCGAAAACCAGCCGCCGCACGAGATCGGCAAGCAGACGGTGTATCGCCCGGCGCTGGGCGAGGTCATCCGCATCTGGGGCGGCGGTGGCGGCGGCTGGGGTGATCCGCTGGCGCGTGATCCCGAGGCGGTGGCGGCGGATGTCGCGGCCGGACTGGTTTCAGCGGAACGCGCCCGGCACGTGTACGGCGTGGTGCTGCGCGACGGCTCGGTGGATGCTGATGCCACGGCGGCGCAACGGGCGAGGCTGTCGGCGGCGCGCGGTGCGCTGCCGGCGTTCGATTACGGCCCCGGCCGCACGGCGTGGGAGGACCGGTTCGGCATCGCGGCGCAGCGCGTCGCGGCCTGGCTGCCCAGCCTGGCGCCCGGACTGCGGCGTCCGGCGCAGGCGGCGTTGTACGACTTCTTGCAGGAAAGCGGACCCGGCCCCTACGATGCGACCGTTACGGATCATGCCATCCAGAGCGTGACCGCTCGGTTGCAACGACAAATCGGGGAACGGGCATGAGCAACAGCCGGTATCCGGCGACAGCCTTCGACGTGTCCGGGATCGCGATGCCGTCGCGGGTGACGACCATTACCGGCGGCGTTATCGGCAACATCATCGAATGGTACGACTGGACGATCTACGGTCTGCTGTCCGCGGTGTTTGCCGGCCAGTTCTTCCCGCAGAGCGACAAGATCGTGGCGCTGCTGCTGACGCTTTCCACCTTTGCGCTGGGTTTCCTGATGCGGCCGGTCGGCTCGATCGTGCTGTCGCCGATGGCGGACCGTTACGGCCGGCGGCGCATGCTGGGCTTGACCATCGTGCTGATGGGGATCGGCAGCCTGATCGTGGCGGCGACGCCGTCCTATGGCGCGATCGGCATCGCCGCGCCGCTGCTGCTGCTGTTCGCCCGGCTGCTGCAAGGATTTTCCGCGGGCGGGGAGTTCCAGGGCGGCGCCGCCTTCCTGGTGGAGCATGCACCGCCCGAACCGGCGCGGGTTCGCGAGTTCCTTCCATATCGGCAGCGTCGGCCTTGCGGTGCTGATCGCCACCGGCGTCTCGGCACTGACCACCGGGTTGATTCCGCAGCCGGCGCTTTGGGCGCCTGGGGCTGGCGCATTCCGTTTCTGCTCGGCGCCGTGCTGTCGCTGTATGGCTTGTATATCCGCACCGGCCTGCCGGAGACGCCGCATTTCGTCGCAGTGGAGCAGCGCAACAGCCTGGAGCGCAATCCGATCATGCGCGCGCTGACGGACTATCCGTGGCAATCCTTCGTGGTCTTCGTGATGCAGATGGGAACGGTGCAGTTCTACATCTGGGTGGTGTTCCTGCCGACCTACGCGCATATCGCCGGCGGGCTGCCGCTGAGCCAGGGGTTCATCGGCGGCATCATCGCGCTGATCGTGTTCTGCATTGCCACGCCGATCGCGGGAGCGGTGTCGGACCGGGTCGGCCGCCGGCCCTTGCTGCTGGCCTATGCCAGCGGGTTCTTCGTGCTGGCCTGGCCGATGCTGAAGCTGCTGGAGAACGGCGATTTCTGGAGCTTCCTGCTGGTCGATATCGTCGGCTGCCTGCTGCTGTCCATGGTCGACGGGGTGCTGTCCGTCACGCTGTGCGAGCTGTTCCCGACGCGGGTGCGCACCTCGGGCGTCGGCCTGCCCTACGCGATCTGTGCCGCGATCTTCAGCGGCACGGCGCCGCTGATCGCGACATATCTGGTGTCGATCAAGATGCCCTGGCTGATCGCCGTCTATATCATGGCGATCTGCGTCATCGGCATCGCCACGTTCTTGCGCATGGAAGAAACGCGCGGCGTCGCGCTGACATAAAAGGCTAAAGGGGGGTTGCATGAGCCAGATATTCACTCGCCGGTCCGTGCTGCTTGGCTCGGGTGTGGCACTGACGGGGATCGGACTCGCAGGTCGCGCACGGGCCGAGGCGCCGGCGGACACACTGGTGATCGGCATCGCCGCCGACCCGACCGGGTTCGATCCCGAGGCGGTGCTGAACAACACCTCCGGCTTCGTGATGGCAACGGTGTTCGACAGCCTGATGAAATACAAGCCCGGCACCACGGACCCGATGGAGGGGCTGGCGCAGTCCTACGACGCGTCGTCCGACGGACTGACCTATACGTTCAAGCTGCGGCCGGGCGTGACGTTCCATGACGGCACGGCGCTGAACGCGAAGACGTACCTGGCGGGCATCGACCGGCTCCTGAAGAAGTCCGATCCGAACTACATCTACAACACCGGGCCGGTGGAGGGGTATATCGACTTCACCTATGGCTCGGTGGCGTCCTACTCCGCCTCGGACGACATGACCGTGGTGTTCAAGATGAAGGAGCCGAACGCGCCGTTCCTGACCAGCCTGGCGATGGTGTGGAACGGGGTGGTCAGTCCCGCGGCGGCGGCGAAATACGGCAAGGATTTCCGCCAGCACCCGGTGGGTACCGGCCCTTACGTGTTCCAGGAGTGGCGCCCGCGTGATGCGATCATGCTGGAAGCCAATCCGAACTACTGGAACGGCAAGCCGAAGATCGGCAAGCTGGTGTTCAAGGAGTATCCGGATCCGTCGGCGGGTCTGCTGGCGTTGAAGAACGGCGACATGCACATCTGGGCGGATACCAACACGCAGGTGCTGCCGGCAATCCGGGCCGACCATGATGTGGAGGTGCTGACCCAGCCGGGCCTGGCGGTCAGCGGCATCGGAATGCCGTGCGACACCGCGCCGTTCAATGATGTGCGCGTGCGCCAGGCGTTCAACTATGCGGTCGATAAGAATGCCATCGACAAGGCGTTGTATCACGATCTTGCGGCGCCGATGACCTCGCCGCTGCCGGCGTCGGAATGGAGCTTCGATCCGTCGCTCAAGGGCTATCCGTACGATCCGGCGAAGGCGAAGTCGCTGCTCGGTGAAGCGGGTGTGAAGCCCGGGTTCGAGGTGGAGTTGCTGGCCTACAATTCCGGCCGCGGCTACAACCCGGTGGGTCCCGATCTGGCGGTGGCGGTGCAAGGCTTCCTGCAGAAGGTCGATGTGAAGGTCACGGTGCGGAAGGTCGAGTTCGGGGCGTATCTGTCCACGATCCGGTCGGCGAAATACGGCGGCATGTTCCTGGTGGGGTGGACCGGCGACAACGGCGATCCGGACAATTTCCTCAATGCGCTGTGGGGCAGCAGCAATATCCCGATCACCGATACGGTGCGCTACAAGAACCCCGATCTGGATGCGATGTTCGCCAAGGGGCTGCGCACCACGGACCATGCCGAGCGCGTGAAGATCTACCAGGATGCGCAGAAGATCATCCTGGATGCGGCGCCGTGGATTTTCATCAACTCGGTGCTGCAGGTGCGCGCGGTCAGCAAGCGGGTGCAGGGTTACCAGCTCAACCCGACGCAGATGTTCTTCGATATGGAGAAGGTGTCGCTGAGCTAGGAGCCACCATCGCAAGAGAGCGAGTCATGCCGCGAATCGTGTCATTGCGAGGCTCGCGTAACGAGCCGAAGCGATCTCGATTGGGGGGCGCACGAGCGTTCTCGCGCCGGACCGGTCGAGATTGCTTCGGCCTTTCAGGCCTCGCAACGACATGGGGATGCGTGTCGCGCTCCCCCGATTTCAGGGACTAGCCCATTGCTCGACTACCTGGCCGGGCGGATCGGGCAGCTTCTGCTCGTGATGCTCGGCGTCAGCATCGTGGTGTTCATCGCCATGCATCTGCTGCCGGGCGATGTTGCCACGTTGCTGCTGGGTGATCGTGCGACCGCGGTGTCGCTCGCCAAACTGCGGCACCAGCTTGGGGTCGATCAGCCGGTGATCGTGCAATACTGGCGGTTCCTGACCGGGGCACTGTCCGGCGATTTCGGCACCTCGTTGCGCGATAACCGGCCGGCGTTCGGCGAAGTGCTGCAGGCTTTTCCGGTCACGCTGGAGCTGACGCTCTCGGCGCTGGTGCTGGCGGTGACGATCGGCGTGCCGGTGGGCGTGTTCGCGGCGTTCCGGGAAGGAACGTGGGTCGATACGGCCATCACCACGCCCACGCTGTTCGGGGTTTCGATGCCGGTGTTCTGGCTCGGGCTGATGGCGCTGCTGCTGTTCTCGGCAACCCTCGGCTGGTTCCCGGTGGGCGGCCTGATGCCGGTGGGATCGCGTATGGCGCAGCCGACCGGCATCAGCGTGCTGGACGCCGTCCTGTCGGGCAGCCCGGTCCTGGTGGGCGAGGCGGTGCGGCACCTGATCCTGCCGGCCGCCACGCTGGCGACCATTCCGCTGGCATTGATCACGCGCATCACGCGGGGTGAGATCCTGGCCAGCATGAACCTGGACCATGTGCGGACGGCGCGGTCCAAGGGGCTGCCGGAGGGGCGGGTGATCCGCGCCCACATCCTGCGCAACGCGCTGATCCCGATCGTGACGGTCATCGGACTGCAGCTTGGCCTGCTCTTGTCAGGCGCGTTCCTGACGGAAACGATCTTCTCGTTGCCCGGGCTCGGGCGGCTGATGGTAGATGCCATCCTGGCGCGTGACTATCCGGTGGTGCAAGCCGGCGCGCTGTTCATCGCGGCGGTCTTCGTCCTGGTCAATTTCTGTGTCGATCTGTTTTACGCGGTGCTCGATCCGCGCATCCGTCGCGCATGAGCGGGGCGCTCCTTGTCGCCGCGCCGCCCCGCGCCTCCTCCTTGCTGGGGCGGCCGGCGGCCAAGATCGGGGCGGCGATCGTGGTGCTGTTTCTCGCGCTGTGCGCGTTCGCGCCGCTCGTGGCGCCCTACGATCCCTATGACCAGGACCTGATGAACGCGCTGGCGGCGCCATCCTGGGTGCATCTTTTCGGCACCGACCAGTACGGCCGCGATGTCGCGAGCCGGGTCCTGTATGGCACGCGCTACGCGCTGCTGGCCGTGGCGATCGGCGACGGGCTGGCGCTGGTGCTGGGCAGCGTGATGGGCCTGATCGCGGGTTACCTGGGCGGGGTGGCCGACGCGGTGATCATGCGTGTGGTGGATGTACTGCTGGCGTTCCCCTATCTGCTCCTGGCGCTGATCATCGTCGCCGCGCTGGGGCCGAGTCTGCTCCATTCCCTGATCGCGATCGGCATCGTCTATACGCCGCAATACGCGCGCCTGATCCGCGGCCAGGTGCTGGGCGTGCGGCAGACTGATTTCGTCAAGGCGGCGCGCGCGCTGGGCGCGTCGTCGGCGCGTGTGATCGTGCGTCATGTCGCGCCGAACAGCCTTTCGCCGGTGATTGTCATGGCGACATTGCAGGCCGGATCGGTGATCATCGAAACGGCGGGCCTGTCGTTCCTGGGCCTGGGCGCGCAGCCGCCCTCGCCCGACTGGGGCGCGCTGCTGGCGGACGGCCAGGATTATTTCCTGTCGGCCTGGTGGATCGCGACCTTCCCGGGGCTGGCGATCTTCGTCGTGGTGCTGGGGTTCAACCTGCTCGGCGACGCGCTGCGGCGCGGGTTTGACCCCCGCGCCCAATGAGTGCGCCGCTGTTGCAGGTGGAGGGATTGTCGCTGTCCTACGGCGCGGTTCCGGCATTGCAGGACGTGTCGTTCGAATTGGCACGCGGCGAAAGCCTGGTGATCGTGGGCGAGTCAGGGTCCGGCAAGTCCTCACTCGCGCTGGCGGTGATGCGCCTGCTGCCGCGCACCGCGCGGCTGGCGGGACGACTGCGGTTCATGGAGGCCGACGGCACCGCGCGCGAGCTGACCGAGGCCGATGCAGCGACCTTGCAACGTCTGCGCGGCAAGGACATCGGCATGATCTTCCAGGAGCCGATGACCAGCCTCAATCCGGTGCACCGGGTGGGCGAGCAGATCATCGAGGCGATGCGGTTTCATCAGCCGGCGCCACGGGCGGTGCTGCATGCGCGCGGGCTGGAGTTGCTGACACATCTGGGGGTGCCGGAACCCGCACGCCGGATGGAGACGTTTCCGCACGAACTGTCGGGCGGACTGCGGCAGCGGGTGATGATCGCGATTGCCTTGGCCTGCGACCCGGCGCTGCTGATCGCCGACGAGCCGACCACGGCGCTGGATGTGACGATCCAGGCGCAGATCCTGGTCCTGCTGAAGCGGCTGCGCGCGGAACGCAGCATGGCGCTGCTGTTCATCACGCATCACCTCGGGGTGGCGCGTGAGGTGGCGGACCGGATTTTGGTGTTGTACGCCGGGCAGGCGATGGAGGAGGGACCGGCCGCCGCGGTGATCGCGGCGCCGCTGCATCCCTATACGCGCGCGCTGCTGCAATCGGTGCCACGGCTTGGCATGTCGAAGAACACGCTGACCCTGCCGGCCATCGCGGGGATGGTGCCCGATGCTTCGGCGCTGCCGCCCGGTTGCGTGTTTGCCCCGCGCTGTCCGCTATTCCTGCCCGGGCTGTGCGACGTGGCGCGGCCGCCGATGTCGCCGGTCGCCCCCGGCCGCAGCGTGCGGTGCGTGCGGGCCGGTGAGGTGCCGGCATGAGCGGACCGTTGCTGGCGGTGGAGAACCTGTCGGTGCGGTTTCCCGTCCGGCGCGGCGTGCTGCGGCCGAACGCCTGGCTGCACGCCGTGTCGGATGTGTCGTTCCAGGTACAACCGGGGGAGATTCTGGGCCTGGTGGGCGAATCTGGCTCGGGGAAGACCACGATCGGTCAGACCGTGTTGCGGCTGCAGGAGCCGTCGGACGGGCGCATCCTGTTTCGTTCGCGCGACATCGCCGGTTTCAGAGGTGCCGATCTGCAGACATTCCGCCGTGCAGCTCAGCCGGTGTTCCAGGATCCGTTCGGCTCGCTCGATCCCCGGATGCGTCTCGGCGAGATTTTGGCCGAGCCGCTGGCGATCCACCGCTTGACGCGCACGCGTGGCGAATTGCGTGGGCGGGTGGAGAGCCTGATGCGGGAGGTGGGGCTGTCGCCGGCGCTGCTGAACCGGCTGCCGCATCAGTTGTCGGGCGGGCAGCGCCAGCGGGTCAGCATCGCCCGCGCGCTGGCCTGCGATCCGGCGCTGCTGGTGGCGGACGAGCCGGTCTCGGCGCTGGATGTGTCGATCGCGGCGCAGGTGATCAATCTGCTGATCGCGCTGCAGCGCCGGCGCCACCTGGCGATGATCCTGATCGCGCATGACCTGGCGACCGTCGGCTACGCGGCGGATCGGGTGATGGTGCTGTATCTTGGGCGGGTGATGGAGGTGGCGCCGGCCGAGGCGATCTTCGCAGCGCCCCGGCATCCGTACACGCAGGCGCTGATCGCGGCGATCCCTGAGCCGGAATCGGGCCTGGCGACGGGGCGCGTGCTGCCGGAAGGGGAGATTCCGAGCCCGCTGTCGCCGCCCTCGGGCTGCGTGTTCCGCACCCGATGCCGGTTCGCGCAGCCGGCCTGCGCCGAGGGCGTGCCGGCGCTGCGGGAATTGTCGGTGGGGCATTTCGTGGCGTGCCGGCGCGCGGAGGAAGCCGTGGTGCGGGAGGCGGCGAGGCTGCTGTCCGCGTGACGCGGCCGGTTACATCCAGTGCGGTGCCACCCAGGCCCATCCGGCGGTGGTTTGCGCCCAATAGCCCGGCATGAACATGTTGCTGTGGCCGCCCTGGGGCACGTACAGCCCGGGCTGCCACGCATAGCCGGTGCCGGTCCAGTTCCAGTGCCCCGGCTGCCAGATCAGCGGCACCCCGGTGACCGGCGGCAGCGGAATGCTCTCCGCCTGTGGAGGGGGCACCGCCGGGGGTGCGTAGGTTGCAGGGACGCAGCCCGACAGCATCGCGAGCGAGGCCGCGAGCGCGAGGACGAGAGGCGTTTTCCTCATGGATGATCGCGCTCCCCATTGGACGTTGCGCTTGCGACGATATGGGTCAACGGTGGTCCGGTGTCCACATCAGGCGGGTGTGAAGCCGTCCGGGCTCCAGGCTTCGCTGCCCACACCGTGGTGGGTGGTGAACAGGCCATGCGGATCGTAGCGGCGCTTCACGGCGAGGAGATGCGGGTAATTGCCACCGAACGAGTGCTGCTGCCACGCGGGGTCGTGGAATCCGGCTTCCGACACGTACGAGCCCGCGTCGGGCATCAGGGTCCGCAGGATGCCAATCGATTGCCTCACGGTCGCCGCATCGTGACGCGCGCTTTCCAGATCGGGCCCCAGCCCCGGCATGCCGGGGAACGCGGGCGGTCCTGCGGTACCGGTGATCGCCAGGCAGAATGCGTCACAGACGGCGGGGTTCATCGCCGTATCACGCGCCGCGGCGATCACCTCGGGCGAGGCGCCGGCAAGTCCCTTGTTGTAGTGCAAAGTCACCGGCCAGAACCGGCTGGCGGCGAACAGGGCATCGTTGAAGCGGGAGCGATCGGGTTCGCTCAGCAGCCGGGCCGGCAGCCCGCCGAATTCATAGCCGTGAACGAAGAAGCCGACCTCGTCCTGGTTGCCGGCCCACCAGATGTTTGTCGCCGGTGCCCCGGGACGCGGATCGTGGACGATCCTTTGAGGAAAATGCGCAGCGAGATACGCGGGGTCCCACCAATGCCGCGCCGGGATGCCGATAAAACGAATCCGATCACTGACCGTGAACTCGGCCGGGCTGGCCGCGAGGAAATCAAGAAACGGCTGGAAGACGGCCTTCGCCTGAGCTTCCGTGAGACCCTGGAAGACCAGGCTCAATCGCAGCGTGTTGTCGCTGCCGAAGGACGCCTGTTCTCCCCAATGCGAATTGAACAGGTTGGACGCGTAGAAAGCGTTGAACCCGGCGATCAGCTTGCGGAACGCGTCGTCTGAGTTGGCCTTGATAGTGCCGAGCACGCTGCCGAAGAACTCGGGCAGTGTGTGGGTGCGCAGGGTCAAGCGCGTGACCACGCCGTAGCTGCCGTTGCCGCCACCCTTCAGTGCCCAGAAAAGCTCGGGATCGCGGCATGGGTTGACGACGCGGGTGATGCCGTCGGCGGTGACGATTTCGGCCTCGAGCAGGGACCCGGCGGCGAAGCCGTAGGCTTTGGCGAACCGGCCGAAGCCGTTGCCGAGCACCAGCCCGGCGACGCCGACGGTGGCACAGCCGCCACCCTGGACGTAGCGCCCCGCTGCGGTGGTGACGGCATTGTAGGCGGCGATCCAGCGCACACCGGTTTGCACCGACACGGCGGGCGAGGGGCGCGCCATGCCGCCACACCCGAAGGGGACGAAGGCGTCGTGCAGCCGGATTCCACTCGTCAGATACGTCCAAACCAGCAGCGAGTCCGCTGCGTTCGATCCGCCGAGATAGGAGTGTCCGCCGCCCTTGATGACCAGACGCAGGCGGAAGGTGCGGGCGAAGTTCACGGCGGCGGCAACATCGCGGGTCGAGCGTGCAGCGACGGCGTAGGCGCTCGGGGCGGAGCGCCAGGCGTCGATCCAGCCGGAAGTTTGGGTGCCGGCCGGATTGTCGCTGAT
>CAVSUZ010000021.1:0-40694 GCA_963731335.1 uncultured Pseudomonadota bacterium
AGGGGCGCCGGGTGGGGCGCGGCTATTGGGGAAGCGGGGGTGGCTCGTTCAGCACGGTGGTTGCGAGGCGGAGGATACGCTCGGCGGTGAGGCGCATGCCGGCGCGGTCCGCTTGTTCGGCGAGGGAGAGCAGGCGGTCGGAGAGGAGGAGTGGGGTGACCGGGGGCTGGGTGGGGGTGGTGGGGGAAAGCGCGTCCATCATGGATGCTCTCCGTGTGGGAGACGGGTGGATCGTGCCATGGTGTTTGTTGATGAGGGGTTAATGGGGCGGGGGCGGTTCGTGTGCGAACTCTCGCAGGGGATTGCTCTCAGCCCGCTGGCGCGGGCTTCGCAATGACACAGGAGGGCGAGGACGCGGAGGGCGGAGGCGAGGGGTTGGCCGGGCGGGCGGGTTGCGTCGGTGTGGGCGACGAGGGCGGAAAGGCGCTGGCTGCGGGAGGCGGCGAGCTGTTCGAGGGCGGTCCAGAACTCGGGTTCCAGGGCGACGCTGGTGCGATGGCCCGAGAGGGAGAAGCTGCGCTTGGTCAGACCCTCGGTCACGTGAGCTGGGCGCAGGCCCATTGGGCGGCCTCGGCGACGATGGGGTCGGGGTCGGTGAGGTGGAATTCGGCGGCCGCTCGGAGGGTGGGATCGGCGGAATTGCCGATGGCGATCAGCACGTTGCGGATGAAGCGGTTGCGGCCGATGCGCTTGATGGGGGAGCCGGCGAAGAGGGCGCGGAAGGCCGCGTCGTCCAGCGCGGCGAGATCGGCGAGGCGTGGGGCAGCGAGGTCGGGGCGGGCCTGGAGCTTCGCGTGGCTGGTGGTGCGGGCGAAGTTGTTCCAGGGACAGACGGCGAGGCAGTCGTCGCAGCCGTAGATGCGGTTGCCGAGCGCGGGCGGAGCTCGTGCGGGATCGGGCCTTTGTGCTCGATGGTGAGGTAGGAGATGCAGCGGGGCGCATCGAGCACGTAGGGCGCCGGGAGGGCGTCGGGTGGGGCAGATGTCGAGGCAGCGCGTGCAGGAGCCGCAGCGGTCCGGCGTGGGGCGGGTCGGGCGGGAGCTCGAGCGTGGTGTAGATCTCGCCCAGGAAGAGCCAGGAGCCGTGGCCGCGGGAGACCAGGTTGGTGTGCTTGCCCTGCCAGCCGAGGCCGGCGGTCTGGGCGAGCGGCTTTTCCATGACAGGGGCGGTATCGACGAAGACTTTGACGTCGCTGCCCGGGGGCGCGGGAGACGATGAACTGCGCCAGGGTCTTCAGCATGCCCTTGAGGACGTCGTGGTAGTCGCGGTTGCGGGCATAGACGGAGATGGTGGCTCGGTCGGGGCGGGTGAGCGTGGCGAGCGGGTCGGTATCGGGGGCGTAGGAGAGGCCGAGCGCGATCACGGTGCGGGCCTCGGGCCAGAGGGTTTGGGGGTCGCTGCGCTGGTCGGCTCGGTCGGCGAGCCAGCCCATGTCGCCGTGTTTGCCGGCGGCGAGGAAGGTTTGGAGGCGCTGGCGGGCCTCGGGGGCCAGGGCGGCGGGGGCGAAGCCGATCGCATCGAAGCCGAGAGCCAGGGCGCGGTCTCGGATCAGGTCTTTAGGGGTGGGACACGGGTCGGGGAAGAAGGGAGCGGGGGCGGCCGGAATCGGGGGTGAGAAGAGCATGGGCCAGTCGGCGCAGGTTTCAGGGTTCGGGTAGCCGAGATGGGGAACGGCGACCAGGGATTCACGGTGATCGGATGGCCGGGAGGGTGCGGAGGATCGCGGCCGGGAGGGGGGTCAGGTGACGGAGCCGGGCGGCTGATTTGGCCAGGGGGCCGATGGTGCAGTTTCGGGCCGGGCGGTGGCGGTGAGGCGGAAGCGGTTGTCCCAGGTGGTGTTCGGTGTCGCGGGGATGGGCGGGGCGATGGCGCGTGGTTCGCGGACCAGGAGGAAGCCTGGGCCGAGCTTGCCGGCGGGGAGGATGCGGGCGCCGGCGATGGTAGCGGGGCGGAGTTGGGCGGCCAGTGCGGTCGAGCGGCTGCGGCCGGGGTGGATGCCAGTTGCCGGTGACGGCTCGGATGAGGGAGGCGAGGGCAGCGGTGCTGAGGCGGTGGGCGCGGATGATGGCGTAGCCCTCGGGGTAAAGGGCGGTCGTGGCAGCCAGTTCATCCGCGGTGCGGGTTTCGTCGCGGGCCCGGGCGGTGCCGGCCGTGGCTGCGGCTTGGCGCGAGGGCCTGGTGGGCGGGGTTGCGGGTTTCGAGGCGCAGGCGGGGCCGGAGGGAGGCGGGGTTGGTGTTTGAGGGGTCCTCGACCCAGGGGACACCGGCGTGACGGAGGGTGGCGCGGAGCCGGGCGGGGTCGATGCCGAGGAGAGGGCGGAGCAGGCGGAGGTGGGGGGTCTCGCGGAGGACGGGCATGCCGGCGAGACCGTGGGACGCGCTGTGGGACAGGGCGCGGATCATCAGGGTCTCGGCCTGATCGGCTGCGTGGTGGCCGAGAAGGAGGTGGAGGATGCCGGCGTCGCGACAGGCGGTGGAGAGGGCGTGATAGCGGGCGTCTCGGGCGCGTTCTGCGAGGGCGGGTCCGGGGGTCAGGCCGGTCAGGGTGAGGATGCGGCTGGGGATGTTCAGGGCGGTGAGGCGGTGGGCGACGGTTTGGGCCTCGGCGGTGGATTTGGGGCGGATACGGTGGTCCACGATGAGGGCGAGGACGGTGCCGTCGCGGTGGGTGGCCCAGGTGGCGGTGAGGAGGGCGAGGGCCAGGCTGTCGGGTCCGCCGGAGACGGCGATGGCGAGACGGGGGTGGGGTTCGAAGGGGCCGAGCGGGTCGAGGCGGGCGGCAAATTCGGTTGGGGTGACGGGGTGGGGCGGCGGGAAAATGTTGTGCAAGATTGGGATTTGGGCGGCAAAAGTTGTGCAAGACGGGGATTTTGGGGGGTCAGTTTTGTGCAAGACGGCGACTTCGCGGGTCGAATGTTGTGCAAGATGGGGATTTCAGGGGTCGGATGTTGTGCAAGACTCGTTTCGGTTTGGGGACGGCCGAGCCGGCCGCCCCCGCCCGATCATTCCTGCCAGGGGCTTTTGTAGTTCGGATCCTGTTGCTGCCGGCTTTGAACGTAGCTCTGCTGATCCTGCATGGATTTCTGGTTCATCTGGTGCTTGTGCCACTCATGTCCGGCGATGCAGCCGCCGAGGGCGCCGAGCACGCCGTGCCCTGCCATATGACCCGCCAGGGCTCCCGCAGCGCCGCCCGAGAGGCAGCCGACCGCGTTCGCCGAGGGGCTGGCCGCGATGAGCCCCAGGCCGGCAGCCGCGGCGATCAGTGCATGTCGCATCGAAGATCCCTCCATCTTACTGGGCATACGCTTGCTTGTGGAACATCATAACATCCTTCTTGCCGGATACGAGCCGCAGCACCTTCCCGCCCTGCTCGATCGTGTACCTGTCATGCTCGACCTCGGCAGGGCCATGCTCCGTCGTGGTTTTCGCCTTCACCGGCGTGAAGACCAGCGTGCCGGTTGTGGCGTTGGTCTTCTTCTGGTCATAGGTGCCGGCCATCTCGGCCACGACCTTATCGCTTTGCACGGTCTGGCTGGTCCAATGGCCATCCGCCAGCACGTCCATGGCGATGATCACGTTGTGACCGAGATTGGCTTGCCATTGTCCGGAAATGCTTTCGTCCGCCCTCGCCAGCATCGGCGTGAAGGCGATAACGGCGGAGGCAAGAAGTACGCGTCGATGCATGTGTCATGCTCCTGCTGTGTCATACCATGGGTCGCTGATCTTATGTCGCGCGCCGCCGCCGGCCAACCCCGGCGCGCATCATTCATTCCCCTGCATGGGCAGGCTCGGGTGCTTCGGCCGGAGCGGCTTCCGGTGCGGCGGGCACCTCGGCGGGCGCGTCGGCCACGCGCTGCAAAGCGGCCCGGGCCCGACGCAGGGCAACGCTCGCCGCATGCTCCGGTTCCACCACAAAGAGCAGGAGCGAGCGGCCGGTGATCTGGTACTCGTCGCCGATGCGGACCCGCTGAGCGCCTTCCGCTTCAGGGGCGTTGGTATCGATCAGCCGACGCCAGACTTTCGCACCGGCCACTTCGGGCAGCTTGAAATTCACCACGTCGTGGTGCGCGTTCAGCACCAGGAGCGCCGTCGCGTCCATCGACGGCCGCTTGATCCCGGTTGCCTGGGCGCGCCCGTCGAGCAGCATGCCGAGGCAGCGGGCGTTGGAGTCGCCCCACTGCTCCTCGGTCATGTCGGTTCGCCGCGGGCGTCAGCCAGCGCACGTCACTGACATCGAGGTCTTGGTTGTAGTCGCCCGAGAGGAAGCGGTTGCGCCGCAGGATCGGGAAGGCGCTGCGGAGTCCGGTCAGCTTGCGGACGAAGTCAATGAGCTGGCGATTGAAATCGTCGATGTTCCAGTCCACCCAGGAAATCTCGTTGTCCTGGCAGTAGGCGTTGTTGTTGCCCTGCTGGGTTCGGCCGAATTCGTCACCGGCCAGCAGCATCGGCGTGCCCTGCGACAGCAGCAGGGTGGCGAGCAGATTGCGCTTCTGACGGTCGCGCAGTTCAAGGATGTCGTCGTCGTCGGTCGGACCCTCGACGCCGTGGTTCCAGGAATGGTTGTCGGAGTGGCCGTCCCGGTTCTCCTCGCCGTTCGCCTCGTTGTGCTTCTCGTTATAGGAGACCAGGTCCTGCAACGTGAAGCCATCGTGCGCGGTGATGAAATTCACGCTCGCCCAGGGCTTGCGCCCCGCCGGTTGAACGCATCGGCCGAGGCCGCGAGCCGCGTGGCGAGGTCGGATAGCTTGCCTTCATCGCCTTTCCAGAACGCGCGCACCGTGTCGCGGAACTTGTCGTTCCATTCCGCCCAGCCGGGCGGGAAGCCGCCGACCTGATAGCCGCCGGGGCCGATATCCCAGGGTTCGGCGATCAGCTTCACGGTGGAAAGGACGGGATCCTGCAGGCAGGCATCGAGGAAGCCGCCGCCTTCGTCGAAGCCGTAAGACTTCACGGGCCAGGATGGTGCCGAGATCGAAGCGGAAGCCATCGACATGCATCTCGGTGACCCAGTAGCGCAGCGAGTCGGTGACCATCTGCAGGACGCGCGGGTGCGACAGGTTGAAGGTGTTCCCGGTGCCGGTGTCGTTGATGTAATAGCGCGGCTCATCCGGCATCAGCCGGTAGTATGAGGCGTTATCGATGCCGCGGAACGAGAGGGTGGGGCCGCGTTCGTTGCCCTCGGCGGTGTGGTTGTAAACCACGTCGAGGATGACCTCGAGCCCGGCGTCGTGCAGGCGGGCGACCATCTCCTTGAACTCGGAGAAGACGAAGTCGGGCACGGCGGCATAACGCTGATCCGGCGCGAAGAAGCCGAGCGTGTTGTAGCCCCAGTAATTGGTGAGGCCCTTGTCTTCCAGATAGCTGTCGGTGACGAAGGCATGGACCGGCAGCAGCTCCACCGAGGTGACGCCCAGCGAGCGAATGTAATCAACCACGTCTTTCTGCCCCAAGCCGGCATAGGTGCCGCGCAGATGTTCGGGCAGAGCGGGATGGCGCTTGGTGAAGCCCTTCACGTGCGTCTCGTAGATGATCGTGCGCTCCCACGGAATTTCGGGCATGACGTTCGCGGCCCCAGGTGAAGGCCGGGTCGATGACGCGGCATTTCGGCACGAAGGGCGCGCTGTCGCGCTCATCGAAGGTCAGGTCTTCGCCCTCGGCGCCGATCGTGTAGCCGAAGCAGGCGTGATCCCATTTCAGGTCTGCCGACATGGGCCTTGGCGTACGGATCGAGCACGAGCTTGTTGGGATTGAAACGATGCCCCTGTTCGGGCTCGTAAGGGCCATGCACGCGATAGGCGTAGATGGTGCCGGGGCGCGCATCAGGCAGATAGCCGTGGAAGATTTCGTTGGTGTATTCGGGCAGGTCGATCCGTTCGAGTTCGCGTTCCCCGCCGGCATCGAAAAGGCAGAGCTCCACCTTGGTCGCGTTGGCGGAGAACAGGGAGAAATTCACGCCGAGCCCGTCCCAGTTCGCGCCGCGCGGGTTCGGCGAGCCCTCCGCGATACGGGATTTCGGAACCGTTGGCATATGCATCCTCTCCGACGTGAGACGGGAAAGTAGGGGGCGGGGCGTCGGGGAGCAATGCCGGCGAGGTGGTGGTGCGGTTCACTAGCGCGAGATATGGGGTTGGTGGGCAATTTGTTGCGCGTGTGGAAGTGCGGTTTTGGAACTCCAGATCGAGGCGGCGTGCGGCGGGCCTGGATTGCTCGTCGGCCTGCTTACGCGGGCCTCGCAATGACGGTGGACGGGCGGCCTGGATTTGCTTCGTCGGCCTGCTACGCAGCCTCCTCGCAATGACGTGGGACGGGCGGTGCGGCGGGCCTGGATTGCTTCGTCGGGCTGCTGCGCAGCCTCCTCGTAATGACGAATGGTTCAATTCAGGATGACGTAGTGGATGGTGAAGTGCAGCGGGATTTGTGCGGCGGTGACAGTCGGGTGGGAGTGGCGGAAGTTTGGCGTCGCGGAAGACGGAGAGCGAGGCCATGTCGAGCCAGGGTGAGCCGGAGCGATCTTCAAGCCGGATGGCCTCGACCTGACCGTCGTGACGCACTTGGAGTGCGATGGTGACGACGCCCTGCTGGCCGTTCATTCCGGCCTCGGGCGGGTAATAGCCATGACGCTTGAACCAGGCAGCGACCTGGTTGAGCCAGTCTTCTCCGACTTCGGGATCGTCCGACCGCGCGAGCGGCTGAAGGCGGTCGGCGCCGGAGCCCGGTGCGAAGGCGAGGTCCAGTTGACGATGTCCCATGCGGGCCGGCGCGGCGCTGCGTGATGACGGGCCGAGGGAATAGGCCATCGGGGCGGAGAGCGGGCTGCGCGGTCTCGGGGGCGCAGCGGGGCGCGCCGGTGCCGGACGCGGCGGGGCCGGCAATCTCAAGGCGGCGGAGGAGGAAGCTCCGGGGGGACGAGCTGGATCGCGCTTTCCATCTGTTCGGGCGCGAGGGTGGGTGGCGCGGGCACGGGGGTCGGCGGGGTCGGCAGAGAGCGGGGGCGGGGAGAGGCCGGCGCGGGGAGCTTCGGCTTGCGTGGGGGATTCCCGCGTTGGGGTTCCGGTTGGGGTTCCGGGGCAGGGGAGGCCGGCGTGTTCGGCTGCCGCGGGGCCGGATTGGGGACGGAGGGCGCTTCCTTCGAACCGCCGGTGTCGTAGATCACGTCCACGGCGGGCGGGGGCAGCCATTCGGATTCTTTCGGGCGCAGGCGAAGGAACAGCAGCGCCGAGAGCAATCCGGCGTGGAGCAGAAGCGAGAGGATCAGCAGCCACGGCAGGCGCCGGCGGCGCGCGCTGACGCGCGGCCGCTCCGGCTGCAGCCGAAAGCTAGGTCACCTGCGCTGCCAACCGCGCCAGATGCCACGAAATATCCCCGAATGTGTGCTCGATCACCATGCAGCGGCGGAAGTAGTGCCCGGCGGCATACTCCTCCGTCATGCCGATTCCGCCATGCAACTGAATTGCCTGCTGGGAGACGAACCGCGCCGCCTGTCCATACCCCACCTTTGCCATGGACATGTTGCGCGTTACGTTGGTGCGGGTCGGGTTCATTCACGCTCATGGTAGCCAACATGGCCATGCTGCGGCCCTGTTCCAGCGACATCAGCATGTCCGCGAGCCGGTGTTGCACCACCTGGTTCTGGCCGATGGGACGGCCGAACTGCTCGCGCGTGCGGGAATAGTCGAGGGTCATTTCGTGCAGCGTTTCCATGGCGCCGACGGCTTCCGCGCCCATCGCGGCGATGCCGGCGGCGATGACCTGTTCGATGACGGGCAGCGCGTTGCCTGGTTCGCCGAGCGGTTCGGCGGGGACGTTCGGTGAAGCGAGAGTTCGGCGGCGCGGGTTTCGTCGCGCAGCGGGTAGGTGCGTTTGGCGAGGCCGGCGGCGTGTGCGTCGGCGAGGAAGAGGCCGATGCCGTCGGGGTCGTCGCGTTCGCCGGAGACGCGGGCGCTGAGGACGATGCGGTCGGCGGAGTCGCCGTGCAGGACGACGTGCTTGGCGCCGTCGATGACCCAGCCGCCGTTGGGCGGCGGGCGGTTGTGGTGACGTCGGTGAGGTCGTAGCGGGCGTGCGCGCTCGGCGTGGGCGAAGGCGAGGCGGAGCGAGCCGTCGGCGATGGCGGGGAGTGTCGCGGATTTTTGTCGCGTCGGTGGCGGCGGCGTTGACGGCGGTGCCGGCGAGGACGACGGAGGCGAGGTAGGGTTCGAGGGCGAGGACGCGGCCGAATTCCTGCATGACCAGCATGATTTCGACGGGGCCGCCGCCGAAGCCGCCGTGTTGTTCGGCGAAGGGCAGGCCGAGCAGGCCGAGTTCGGCGTAGCGGGCCCACATGGGTTCGCTCCAGCCGCGTTCGGAGGCGAGGTGGGATTTGCGGGATCGAAGGTGTAGCGGTCGGAGAGGAGGCGGCGGACGCTGTCCTGGAGGAGGCGCTGTTCGTCGGTGAGGTCGAAGTTCATGGGCGGAGCTCGATGGGGAGCAGGGGAGAGTGCAGTCGATGCAGATTAAGCGTCGCTGGGCCGAGATTGCTTCGTCGCCCCCGCTATCGCGGTGACGGAGGGGCGGTTCGTGCAAGTGACAGGTACGGGGCGTCGAATAGTGTTGCAGTTTGTCAGAGCCTCAGGACGGCTTTGGTGAGGATGTTCTTCTGGATTTCGTTGGTGCCGCCGTAGATGGAGGCGGCGCGGAGCATGAGGTAGCCGGCGGCGGATTCGCCGGCCCATTCGGCGTCGAGGTCGGGTTCGTTGGATAGCGCGGCGAGTTCCTGCGCCCAGAAGGGCATGGCGAGCGGACCGGCGACGTCCATGGCGAGTTCGGATGTGGCTTGCAGGAGTTCAGTGCCTTTTACTTTCAGCACGGACGACAGCGGGTCGGGGCGGCCGTCGCGTTGGTTCGCGTGGGCGGAGACGACGCGGTACTGGGTGATCTGCAGCGCGGTCATGTCGATTTCAAGCTGGGCGATGCGCTGGCGGAAGGCGGCGTCCTCGATGAGGGGGCGGCCGTTGAAGCGGGCCTCTCGGGCGTGTTCCTTGGAGGTGTTGAGGCGCTCGCGCGAGCGGCCGATGCGGGCGATGCCGGTGCGTTCGTTTCCAAGGAGGATATTTGGCGACGTCCCAGCCGCGGTTTTCTTCGTGGACGCGGTTGTCGATGGGGATTTTCACGTCGTCGAAGAAGACTTCATTCAGGTGGTGGCTGCCGTCGATGGAGATGATCGGGCGGACGGTGATGCCGGGGGTTTTTATGTCAACGAGGAGGAAGGAGATGCCTTCCTGGCGCTTGGCGGCGTTGCGGGTTGGTGCGGACGAGGAGGAAGCACCAGTCGGCGTTGTGCGCGGTGGAGGTCCAGATTTTCGAGCCGTTGACGATGTAGTGGTCGCCTTGCGCGTTCGGCTTTGGTTTTCAGAGAGGCGAGGTCGGAGCCGGCGCCGGGTTCGGAGAAGCCCTGGCACCACCAGTCGTCGAGGTTCCGTGCGCGGTCGAGGAAGCGCTGCTTCTGTGCGTCGGTGCCGAACTGGATGAGCACGGGGCCGATCATGGTGATGTTGAAGGAGAGGAGTTCGGGGGCCGGGGCGGCCTGGTTTTCCTCGATGAAGATCATGCGCTGCACGGGGGACCAGCCGGGGCCGCCATGCTCGACGGGCCAATGCGGGCAGGCCCAGCCTTTCTTGTTGAGGATGCGCTGCCAGGTGACGGTGTCCTGTTTGCGGGGCGGGTGGCCGAGGCGCATCCGCTCGCGGATGTCGGCGGGGAGGTTGTCGCGGATGAAGGCGCGGACTTCGTCGCGGAAGGCGATTTCCTCGGGGGTGAAGCGCAGGTCCATCGGGGTTCTCCGTGGCCGGGGAGTCTGGCAGGCGGGGGAGCGGCGGGCAATGCGGGTTATGGGGCGAGGGGCGGGTGGTATGTTGGATCGACTGGTTGATGGAGACCATCGGGGCTTTCGAAGCCAAGACGCACCTGTCCGAACTGCTGGAGCGGGTGGAGCGGGGTGAGGAATTCACCATCACCCGGCACGGGCGGCCGGTTGCGAAGCTGTCCGGCGTCGGAGCGCGCGCGGATGCGGGGAAGGTACGTGCGGCGATCGCCCGGCTGAAGGCGCTTGCGGATAAGCACACGTTGCAAGGGGATTGGAAGGAGATGCGGGATCTTGGCCGGAGATGAGGCGGATGCGTTCGTTCTGGACGCGTCCGTCGCGGTCGCCTGGTGTTTCCGGGACGAGGCCAGCCCGGCGGCAGCCGCGCTTCTGGAGTCGATGGAACGGCGCACCGCCTGGGTTCCGATCTTGTGGCATTTCGAAGTCGCCAATTTGCTGATGCAGGCTGAACGGCGCGGCCGCGCGACAGAAGCCGGCTGCGCGGATTTCATCGACACGCTGAACGCTCTGCCGATCGAGACGGAGGTGGCGATGCACGGACGGGTGTTCGGCCACGTGCGGATGCTGGCGCGGAGGCACGGGCTGACCGTGTACGACGCGGCCTACCTGGATGTTGCGATCCAGCGGAGGATACCGCTGGCGACGCGCGACCGGGCGTTGGCTCGGGCTGCGAGGGCGGCCGGGGTGGCGGTGATCGAGTTGGCGGAGCCGACTGGCTGAGGCGCAGACATCTCACATGGCGGCCGGAATCAGGCGTCCTTCGCGCAGTGTGACGATGCGATCCATGCGGCCGGCGATGTCGGGATTGTGGGTGGCGATCAGGGCGGCGAGACCCTGGCCGCGGACCATCTGCAGGAGCTCGTCGAAGACCACGCCGGCAGTCCCTTCATCGAGATTTCCTGTGGGCTCGTCGGCGAGCAGCACGAGCGGTGCGTTGGCGAGGGCGCGGGCGATGGCGACGCGTTGCTGCTCGCCACCGGAAAGTTTGCCGGGCAGGTGTGACTGGCGGGGTTCCAGTCCGAAGGCGCGCAGCAGGGCGAGCGCGCGATCGGCGGCGGTGCGGCGCGCAACGCCGGCGATCATCTGCGGCAGCACCACATTTTCCAGCGCGGAGAATTCACCGAGCAGGTGGTGGAATTGATAGACGAAGCCGATGGTGTCGCGGCGGATGGCGGTACGCTCGGCGTCGGGCAGCGTGCCGGCGTCGCGTCCCTGGACAAGGACGGAACCGCCATCAGGTTTTTCCAGCAGGCCCGCGAGGTGCAACAGGGTTGATTTGCCGGCGCCGGAGGGGGCGACGAGGGCGACGATCTCTCCGGCGTCGAGCGTGAGGTCGGCGCCGCGCAGGACGTCGAGATGGCCCTCGCCGCTGCGGTAGGACCGGCGAACAGCACGCAGCGCCAGGGGCGGCGTGTCATTCATGGCGCAGAGCTTCAACGGGGTCCGTGCGGGCGGCGCGCCAACTCGGATAGACGGTGGCGAGCAGCGAAAGCGCCAGCGCCATGATGACGATCTTCCAGACCTCGGACCAGTCGAGCCGGGCCGGCAGGTGCGTCAGGTAATAGACTTCCGGGTTGAAGACGTTCACGCCGGTGACGCTTTGGACAAAGTCCTGGATGCTGTCGATGTTCAGCGTGAAGACCACCCCGAGGATGGTGCCGACGGCGGTGCCGACGATGCCGACCGAGGCGCCGCACATGAGGAAGATGCGCATGATGGCGCCTCGGCCGGCGCCGATGGTGCGCAGGATGGCGATGTCGCCGGTTTTGTCCTTCACCATCATGATCAGCGAGGAAATCACGTTGAAGGCGGCGACCAGGATGATCAGCGCCAGGATGATGAACATGACGTTCTGTTCGACCTGCACCGCGGTGAAGAAGCTGTTGTTGCTCTGCTGCCAGTCGATGACGGTGACGGGCAGACCATTCAGCGCGGTGATGATCCGGCGCGTGTAGCTGCGGACCTGGTCGGGGTCGGCGACCGTGACCTCGATCTGGGTCACGCCGCCGGGCTTCTGGAAATAGACCTGTGCCGCCGCGAGCGGCATGAAGACGTAGGTGGAATCGTAGGCGTATTCGCCGACGTTGAAGATGGCGACGACGCGGTAGGCTTTGACACGCGGCACCATGCCGAAGGCGGTGGCGGCGCCCTGGGGCGAGATCAGGGTGATCTTGTCGTTCAGCGTGACGCCGAACTGGCGGGCGAGGCCGCTGCCGATGGCGATGGTATCGTCTGGGCCGAAATCGGTGAGGGAGCCAGCCACCACATGGCCGCTGACCAGTTTCTGGTTTCGGAGATCATCGGGTGCGATGCCGCGAACCAGGCCGCCGCCGGCATTGCCGCGCGGGCCTTGCAGCAGCACCTGGCCGTCGAGCACGGGGATGGCGGCGGTGACGCCGGGTATCGATGCGACGCGCTGCGCCGCGGTCTGATAATCCACCAGCGTCCCGTTGGCGCCGTAAACGCCAAGATCGCCGTTGAAGCCGAGGATGCGGCTGAGCAGATCGACCTTGAAGCCGCCCATGACGCTCATGACGATGATCAGGGTGGCGACGCCGAGGGCGATGCCGACGAGGGAGAAGGCGGCGATGACGGAGGCGAAGCGCTCGCCCCTGCGGGCGCGCAGGTAGCGCCCGGCGACGGCACGTTCAAACGCGTTGAACATGGGGGTCAGGGGATGGGGGGGTGGGCTTTTCGGGCGTGTGAAGAAATCGCGGCAGTGGCGAGAGTGCGAAGCGGGAATCGTCGGCGAGGCTCGACATTCCGCTGGGTTCCCGCTTTCGCGGGAATGACGGTTGGGCGGTTCGCAGCATGACCCGCACTAGCGGATGCGGTCGGGCACGGCGTCGGCGGCGAGTTCGTGGCGTTCGCCGGTGGCGCGGCGCTTGAGTTCCACGGTGCCGGCGGCGGCGCCGCGGGGACCGACGACGATCTGCCAGGGATGGCCCATGAGGTCGGCATCGGCGAATTTGACGCCGGCGCGTTCCTCGCGATCGTCGTAGAGCGCGTTGGTGCCGAGCTGACGGTACAGCGCTTCGCAGATTTGGTTGCAGGCGGCATCGCCTTGCTTGAGGTTGATGATGACGGCGCGGAACGGCGCGACCGGATCGGGCCAGATGATGCCGGCGTCGTCGTGGCTGGCTTCGATCACCGCGCCGACCAGGCGGCTGACGCCGACGCCGTAGCTGCCCATTTCGGGATTCACCGGCTTGCCGTCCGGTCCGGCGACGGAGAAGCGCATCGGCTCGGAGTATTTTCTTGCCGAAATAGAAGATGTGTCCGACCTCAATGCCGCGGCCTTCGCGGCGGCGATCGGCCGGGACTTTGTCCCAGGCGGTCGGGTCGTGCTTGTCGTCGGTGGCGGCGTACATGCTGGTCATGAGCGAGAAGAAGCGCTCGAGATCGGCGGCGGAGCCGTAATCGTAGGCGGCGTTCACCCAATCGATCGTCTCGAAGTTGCTGTCGTACCAGACCTGGCTTTCACCGGTGGGCGCCAGGATGATGAATTCGTGGCTGAGATCACCGCCGATCGGGCCGGATTCGGCGACCATGGGAATTGCCTGCAGCCCCATGCGCTGAAACGTGCGCATATAGGCCAGCATCATCTTGCGGTAGCTGACGACAGCCCCGGCGTAATCGAGGTCGATGCTGTAGGCGTCTTTCATGAGGAATTCGCGTCCGCGCATGACGCCGAAGCGGGGCCGCACCTCGTCACGGAACTTCCACTGGATGTGGTAGAGGATCTGCGGGAGTTCGCGGTAGCTGCGCACGGACTGGCGGGCGAGATCGGTGATCATCTCCTCATTGGTGGGACCGAACAGCATGTCGCGGTCGTGGCGATCCCTGATGCGCAGCATCTCCTTGCCGTAGTCCTCGTAGCGGCCGCTTTCGCGCCACAGCTCCGCGGGCTGGATCGTCGGCATCAGCATTTCCTGCGCGCCCGCCGCGTCCTGCTCTTCCCGCACGATGCGTTCGATGTTCTTCAGCACGCGAAAGCCGAGCGGCAGCCAGGCGTAGATTCCGGCCGAGGTCTGCCGCACCAGGCCGGCGCGCAGCATCAGGCGATGCGACGCGATCTGCGCTTCCGCAGGGGTCTCCTTCAGCGTGGGGATCAGGCCATGAGAGAGGCGCATTCAACGATCGTCCAGGTCACGGGAGGCGCGGACCCTACAGGCAGGCCGGTCGGCTGCCAATCAGGCCGGTCCGGAACGCGACCGCGATATTTCTTTTCGCCGCACGACCAAGTCCGGCAAGAAAACCACGGGATTTCGCACTTCTATGATCGAAATCACGTGACAAAACGTTGCCGCGCCTGTAGTGGACCGCGCGGGCGGACACGGTCTGATACGGCCGCCCAGGTTTAGGGAGAAAACGCAAAGGCAGGGGGCCGTGGCAGGCTGAAGCACCTGTCAGGAATGCTTTGCCGTGCGGGTCCGCGCCCGGGCATCCAGGCCTGTGCGCGTTCCTGGCTGTGACAGCGATGCCTTATTGAGAGATCGCGAGCCAGCCCTCCCGGAAGCTCAGATACGGGCTTTCGATCAGCAGCCAGGCGCCGAACCAGATCACACCGGCCACCAGCGTCGTGACGATCACAATCCATAACAGGCGGGGGTGCTCGGTCGTGCCGCGCCAGCCGCTGACCGGGTCAGGCTCCGCCCGCGGGCGGGCTGCGAACGGCAGCACGGCGAACAATGCGATCCACCAGATCAGGGCGTAGAGCACAACTCCCGTAAACCAGTTCATCGCACCCTCAACAGATGGACGTCCACAATGGGCCGCTTCTGCAGACGCCGGCCGAGTGCGCGGCGAAGCGCGGCACGCGCGGCGTCGGTGAGCATCGCGTCGTCGCGGCGGCTGGCGGCGGGAAGGTCGGCCAGCGCATCGGCCAGTTCCTGACTGATGCGGCCCGCGTCAGGATCATCCGGTTCCAGAAGGCCCGGGGCGCTGACCCGCGGGGGGCTGCGCAGGCGCCCGGCGTCGTCCACCGCCAGGCTGGCCACGACCACGCCATTGAACAACATCCGCCGACGCGCGGCCATCACGGGGCCGGTGAGCGGCACCAGACGACCGCCATCCGGAACGAGCCGGCCCACCGGCGCGCTATCGACTACCTCCGGCGCGCCGGGCGCCAGGCTGAGGATGTCCCCATCCTCGAGCAGCACCGGGGTCGCGCCACAGTCGCGCGCCAGCTCCGCATGAGCGGAGAGGTGGCGCCATTCGCCGTGCACGGGAACGGCGTAGCGCGGCTTCACCAGGCGATACAGGCGGCGCAGCTCGTCGCGCGCGGGATGACCGGAGACGTGCACCACATGATCCATGTCGGTCATCAGGTGCACCCCGCGGCGGATCAGATTGTCCTGCACCGTGCCGATGGCGCGTTCATTGCCGGGGATCATCCGGCTGGAGAAGATCACCGTGTCGCCCTCGCCCAGGACGACACGGGGGTGGGTGTCGAGCGCCACGCGCGACAGCGCGCTGCGCGGCTCGCCCTGACTGCCGGTGATCAGCAGCAGCAGCGCGTCATCGGGGATCATGCCGGCGTTGTCTTCGGACAGGAATTCCGGAATGTCCTTCAGGTAGCCGCATTCGCGCGCGGCGGCCGTCATGGTGCGCAAGGATCGGCCGACCACGCAGACGCTGCGGCCGCAATCGCGCGCCGCGCAGGCGATGGATTCGATGCGGGCGATGTTGGAGGAAAAGCAGGTGACGGCGACGCGGCCTTTCAGCGCGCGGATCAGCACGGAGAGGCTGCGGCGGACCTCGGCCTCGCTGCCGGAATGGCCTTCGACCATGGCGTTGGTGGAATCGCAGACCATGGCGAGCACGCCTTCGGCGCCGAGCGCGGCGAGCGCGGCTTCGTCGGTGGGCGGGCCGATCAGCGGTTCGGGGTCGAGCTTCCAGTCACCGGTGTGCAGCACGGTGCCGGCTGGGGTGCGGATGACGAGGGCCTGCGCCTCGGGCGTGGAGTGCGCGACGCGAATGAAGCGGAGTGAGAACGGCGGCAGGTCGAAGGCGCCGCCGGGCGGAATGATGCGGATCGGCACTTGCGGCAGCAACTGCGCTTCGGTGAGCTTGCGCCGAAGGACGGTGGCAGCGAGCGGCGTGGCGTACACGGGGCAGCGCAGTTGCGGCCACAGCCACGCCACGGCACCGATGTGGTCCTCGTGCACATGGGTGATGACGAGGCCGACAAGACGGTCGCGCCGCTCGGCGATGAAGGCCGGATCGGGCACCATGATATCGACCTCGGGATGCTCGGCGCCGCCGAAGCCGAGGCCGCAATCGACCGCCAGCCACCGCCCGTCGCAGCGGTAGAGGTTCAGGTTCAGGCCGATCTCACCCGTCCCGCCCAAGGGCAGGAAGGCCAGATCGGCCTCCATATCGTTCATTCCGTGTCGCTCAACCGTGATCTTTCACGGGCTAATGTGGGCGCGGGATTCCGCTCCGCCAACATGCGCAGCCCATCGAGGGTGAGGTCGGGCTCGATCTTCTCGATCGCCAGTGTTCCTTCGGCGAACAGGGGGGCGAGGCCGCCGGTGGCGATCACCTTCATCGGCGCGCCGTATTCGCCCTTGATGCGGGCGACGATCCCTTCGATCAGCCCGACATAGCCCCAATAGACGCCGGATTGCATGGCGGGAACGGTGGAGCGGCCGATGACTGCCTGGGGCCGCCCGATGCCGATGCGCGGCAGGCGGGCGGCGGCGTGGTGCAGCGCTTCGAGCGACAGGTTGACGCCGGGCGCGATCACACCGCCGAGGTAGGCCCCGTCGTGATCGACGATATCGAAGGTGGTAGCGGTGCCGAAATCCACCACGATCAGCGGTCCGCCGAAACGGCGGTGGCTAGCGAGCGCATTGACCAGGCGGTCGGCGCCGACTTCCTCGGGGTTGTCCACCTTGATCTCGAACCCCCAGTCGAGCGACGCGCGCGCGATCAGCGGTTCCAGGCTGAACCAGTCGCGGCAGAGGCGGCGGAGGTGGTAGAGCGCGGCGGGCACGACGGTGCCGATGACGGCGCCGGATATGGACTCCGGCTTCAGATCGGCGCGATCGAGCAGGGTGAGGAGCCAGACGGCGTATTCGTCGGAGGTGCGGTGGGGTTCGGTCTGGATGCGCCAGGTGCCGCGCCAGATGCTTTGGTCGCGGACGGCGAAGACGATGTTGGTGTTGCCGGCATCGATGACGAGCAGCATGGCCCGCGCCCTTGGTTCATCGGTTGTTAGCAGGGGGGCCGCGAAAATGAAATGCCGGCCGGGAATCGAGCCGGCCGGCAAACCAAGGAGGCTGGCATGGAGAAGCATGCATGGCTTCCGTTACGGATAGTGATGAAGCTGAATTTGATCGTCAAGATCAAAATCAAGATCATCCGTAGTCCGTAAAGACGGCCCGGCCGGTCGTGAGCGGCCGGCCGGGTTCGCCTATCCGAACAGTGACGCCGCCGCCGCACCCGCCGCGGAGACCAGCGGCCAGGGGAACAGGAAGAACAGCAGCGTGAACAGGCCGGTCACCGCGGCGACAAAGGCCGTGGCGGTTGGTTTCGCATCAAACGGCGGCACCGGAGCGTCGAAATACATCACCTTCACGATCCGCATATAATAGTAAGATGCAACCACGCTGCTGAGCACGCCGATGATGGCGAGCGCCCACATCCCCGCCTGGACCGCCGCGAGGAACACGTACAGCTTGCCGAAGAAGCCGGAGAGCGGCGGGATGCCCGCCATGCTGAACATGAACACGGCAAAGGCCAGCGCCAGTGCAGGATCGGTCTGAGCGAGGCCGTTGAGATCCTCGATCTTCTCCAGCGCCAGGCCACGGCGTCGCATGGCGATGATGCAGGCCCAGGTGCCCGCGCTCATGAACGACATAGACCAGGAGATAGACCAGCAATCCGCGAATGCCGGCTTCCGTGCCGACGGCCAGGCCGATCAGCGCGTATCCCATATGGCCGATCGAGGAATACGCCATCAGCCGCTTGATGTTGAACTGGCCGATCGCCGCGAAGGCCCCGAGGATCATCGAGCAGATGGAGATGATTTCGAGGATGAGCTGCCAGGATGGAAGCAGGTGTCCGAACGGCTGGACCATGACGCGGAGAAACAGGCCGATGGCGGCGACTTTCGGCGCGGTGGCAAGGAAGGCGGTGACCGACGAGGGCGCGCCCTCATACACATCGGGCGTCCACATATGGAACGGCGCGGCCGACGTCTTGAATGCCAGGCCGGCGATCACGAACACCACGCCCACCACCATTCCGGCCGACGCCGATCCAGGGGATGTCAGCGCCTGCTCCAGCGCGCGGAAATCCATCGTGCCGGAGAAGCCGTAAACCAGAGAGATGCCGTAGAGCAGCAGGCCTGAGGCGAGCGCGCCGAGCACGAAGTATTTGAGGCCGGCTTCGGAGGATCGCACATCGTCGCGGGCGAAGGCGGCCATGACGTAGAGCGCGAGGGATTGCAGCTCCAGCGACAGATAGAGCGTCATGAGATTCGTCGCCGAGACCATGCCCATCATGCCGACGACCGCGAAGATCATCAGGACGGGAAACTCGAAGCGCTCGATGCGTTGCGCGTGGTTGTAATCGAGCGCGAGCATCAGCGACAGCGCGGCGCCGGCGAGGATCAGTCCCTTGCAGAAGACGGCGAAGGGATCGACCGTGAACTGGCCGTGGTAGCCGATGCCGCCCACGCGGGTGACCATCAGGAACCCGGTGACCAGGAAGGCGCCGAGGGTCAGCATGGTGCAGACTTGCGTCTGATCCGGCCGGCGCAGAACGCCATAGACCAGGATCAGCATGCCGCAGACGGAGAGGATGATCTCCGGGATCGCGACGACCCAGTTCATCGGCCATTCTCCGCCAGACGGACGTTGTGTGGTTGCGTCGCCATGGCCTGCTGGTGCTCGGCGACCAGTTGCACGACGGTGCTGTTCCAGAAGCTGGTGAAGCTGGTCGGATAGACGCCCATCCAGATCGTGATGACGGCGAGCGGGGCGAACAAGGCGACCTCACGCGGCGAGAGGTCCAGTATGTTCCGCAGGTCCATCTTGGTCAGCCTGCCGAAGATCACGCGGCGATACAGATAGAGCATATACATCGGGCCGAGAATCATCCCCATGAAGCCGAGCAGGGCCAGCCAGAAATTCACGTGCAACGCGCCGATCATCACCAGGAACTCGCCGACGAATCCCGACGTGCCGGGGAGGCCGATCGAGGCCAGGGTGAACAGCATGAACACGAAGGCATAGAGCGGCATGCGATCGACCAGGCCATTGAAGCGGGCGATCTCGTGCGTGTGCAGCCGGTCGTAGAGAACACCGACAACCAGGAACAGCGCGGCCGATACGATGCCGTGTGACAGCATCTGGAAGAGCGCGCCCTGGATGCCCTGCACGTCGAAGGTGAAAATGCCGATTGTCACCACCCCCATGTGCGCAACAGAGGAGTAGGCGATCAGCTTCTTCATATCCTCCTGCGCCAGAGCGACGTATGCCGTGTAAATCACCGCGACGACGGAGAAGGGTGTACATCATCGGCGCGAGGTGGGCCGAGGCCAACGGCAGCATGGGCATCGAGAACCGCAGGAATCCGTATGCGCCCATCTTCAGCAGCACGCCTGCCAGAATGACGGAACCGGCGGTGGGTGCCTCCACATGCGCGTCGGGCAGCCAGGTGTGGACGGGCCACATCGGCACCTTCACCGCGAACGAGGCGAAGAACGCGAGGAAGAGCCAGAACTGCATCTCGGGCGGGAAGCTGGTGTGCAGCAAGGCCGCGATGTCGGTGGTATGGGCGTAGAACCACATCGCCAGGATGGCGATCAGCATCAGCACCGAGCCGGTGAGGGTGTAGAGGAAGAACTTGAAGGCGGAATAGACGCGCCTCGAGCCGCCCCAGATCCCGATAATGAGGAACATCGGGATGAGCACGCCTTCGAAGAAGACGTAGAACACGATGATGTCGAGCGCACAGAACATGCCGACCATCATCGTTTCCATGATCAGGAAGGCGATCATGTATTCGCGCACGTTGTGCTTGACGGATTCCCAGCTTGCCAGGATGCAGATCGGGATCAGCAGAGTGGAGAGCAGGACGAAGAGGACGGAGATTCCGTCCACGCCCATGCGGTAGCCCACGCCATAATCGGGCAGCCATGGCACTGATTCGACGAACTGGAAGCCGGGATTGGACGGGTCCCAGTTGGCCCAGAGCACCAGGCTGAGCGCGAAGACGATCAGGCTGGTCCACAGCGCGGTCCAGCGGGCGTTGGCGGCGACGGTTTCCTCATCGCCGCGGACGGCCATGATGACGATACAGCCCACCAGCGGCAGCCAGGTGATGAGCGACAGAACGGGAAAACCCACGGCGTTCATCGCGATCACCGCCAGATCAGATAGATGCCGACCAGGGCCACGAGGCCGATCAGCATGACGAAGGCATAGACCGCGATGGAGCCGGTCTGGATTCTGACCGCGCCTTTCGATCCATCGACGGTCAGTTCAGCCAGGCCGTTGGGCACGCCGTCGATGATGGTGGCGTCACCCGTCTGCCAGAGCAGGCGCGCAAGCTTGAAGGCGGGCTGGACAAACAGGAAATCGTACAGTTCGTCGAAATACCACTTGTTCAGGAACAACAGATAAATCGGCCGGAAGCGGTCGGCGAGCCACGCCGGGATGAGCGGCGCCAACACGTAGCAATATGTAGATCGTGATTATGCCGGCGACTGTCAGGATCAGGGGAAGCCACGCCGCCAACAAAGGCAGGTTCTCCATTCCGGCGATCGCCCGGTTCCATGGGGCGATCACGATGGCGTCGCGCCAGTACCCCTGCCACTCTCCGCCGACGAGCCATGGTCCGAGGAGGAAGCCCGCCACGATTGCGCCGATCCCGAGCACCACTAACGGCCCGGTCATTACCGGCGGCGCCTCCCGTGAGTGTGCGAACCTTTCCGCCGTCATCCGCGGTGTACCGTGGAACACCAGGTACAGTTCGCGGAAAATGTAGATGCACGGTGAGATATGTGGCGACCAGCCCGGCGATATACCCATAATAGCCGAAACTGCTTCCCGCTGCGAAGGCCGCCTCCAACACCGCATCATGCGACTGAGAACCCGCGAACGGCCACATCCCCCCGAGCGAGAGCGCTGCCACCCAGAACGTCAGATAGGTGATCGGCATCTTGCGCCACAGCCCCCCCATCTTTCGAATATCCTGCTCTTCGTGCTGCTGAGTGATCACTGCGCCAGCGCAGAGGAACAGCAGTGCCTTGAAGAAAGCATGGCAGACCAACAAGAATATCGCGGTCTGGTAGGCGCCGACGCCGATGCCGATCATCATGAAGCCGAGCTCGGATATTGTCGAGTATGCAATGATTTTTTTGATATCGAACTGCGTCATGGCGATGGTAGCCGCGAACATGGTCGTGGTGGCACCAATCACTTCGATAAAGGCGAGTGTGTCAGGTGCGTAATTCAGCAGCGGTCCCATCCGCGCCATCAAGAACACACCTGCAGTCACCATCGTAGCGGCATGGATCAGCGCCGAAATCGGCGTAGGACCCTCCATCGCATCGGGCAACCACGTGTGCAGGAAGAGCTGCGCCGACTTGCCCATCGCGCCGATGAACAGCAGCACCCCGATCAGCTCATAAACACGTATGCCGAACAGCGAATAGACCTCGTTTTGGTGCTGCGGCAGAGCGTGAAAAATAGTATCGAAATAGAGCGAGCCGAAGGTGAGGAAGGTCAGTGCCAGGCCGATGGTAAAGGCGAGATCACCGATGCGGTTCACGATCATGGCCTTGATCGCCGCGGCGCAGGCGGCGGGTCGGTCGTACCAGTAGCCGATCAGCAGATAAGAACACACCCCGACGCCTTCCCAGCCGAAGAAGAGCTGCAGCAGGTTGTCGGCGGTAACCAGCATCAGCATGCTAAAGGTGAATAAGCTAATATAACCGAAAAACCGATAGCTCCGGAACTTGTCATGCGCCAGGTAACCGACGGTGTAGATGTGGATCAGCATCGACACGAAGGTGACCATCGCGACCAGGGTGGCGGACAATGAGTCGTAACGAAGCGCCCAATCAACCTGGAAATTACCGGCGTAGATCCATGGCCCGAGCGAGAGCGAGCCAGCCAGCGCGCCGCCCCATTCGAGTTGCACCCAGGCGAGGGGGCCGCAGGTCGCGGCCAGCAGCATGAAGATGATGGAAACCGCCTGCGCCGGGCGGTCACCGATCCATCGGCCTGCCAGGCCCGCCACCATCGCCCCGAACAGGGGCGCAAACACCGCGGTGATCAACAGCATGCCGGGACCCCTTAGCCTTTCATCAGGTTGACGTCTTCAACCTGGATGGAGCCGCGGTTGCGGAAATAGATCACCACGATGGCGAGGCCGATGGCAGCCTCGGCCGCGGCCACCGTGAGGACGAACATCGCCATGACCTGGCCGGCGAGATCGCCGAGCGAGCCGGAGAAGGCCACGAGGTTCAGGTTCACCGAGAGCAGGATGAGCTCGATCGACATCATCATGATGATGATGTTCTTGCGGTTCAGGAAAATTCCGAACACGCCCAGCACCAGCAGGATGGCACTGACGATCAGGAAGTGCCCCACGCCGATCGGCATCTCAGTGGCCTCCATGCGGGTGGGCCGGCTCGGGCTCGGCGTACGGGTCCTGATCGATATCGCCCGGCTCGGTCGTCTTCGGGCGCAGAATGCCGAGGCTCTGCACGCCGGCGCCGATGCCGACGTCCATCAGCTCCAGCGTATCATGCGGGTCCCGGTCGGTCTGGATGCGGATGATCTGGTGGCGCGAACGCCGGCGGTCGCGCAAGGTGAGCACGATGGCGCCGATCATCGCCACCAGCAGCACCAGCCCGGCGGCCTGGAAGAGAAAGACGTAATCCGTGTACAGGATGCGACCGAGCGCCACGGTATTGCTGACGCCGGCCGGTGTGGGAGAGAGGCGAAGCTGCGGTACCGCGGGATGGACTGTCCAGCCCGCCATCACGAAGACCAGTTCGGTCAGCAGCAGCGCGCCGACCGCAAGCCCGATCGGCAGATAGCGCTGGAAGCCGCTGCGAAGCTGGACGAAATCGACGTCCAGCATCATCACCACGAAGAGGAACAGCACCGCGACGGCGCCGACGTACACGATGACCAGGATGAAGGCGAGGAACTCCGCGCCGGCAATCAGGAACAGCGCTGCGGCGTTGAAGAACGCCGCGATCAGGAACAGGACCGAGTGCACCGGGTTGCGCGAGCTGACAACCATGGCGCCGCACAGGATCAGGATGACCGAGAAGACGTAGAAACAGACAACGGGGTAAGCGGACATGGCGACGGGGTCCTTACCGGTAGGGCGCGTCCATCTCAAGCCGCTTGGCTAATTCCGCTTCCCAGATGTCGCCGTTCGCGAGCAGCTTCTGCTTATCATAGAACAGTTCCTCGCGTGTTTCGGTGGCGAATTCCATGTTCGGTCCTTCGACGATGGCGTCCACCGGGCAGGCTTCCTCGCACAGGCCGCAGTAGATGCACTTCGTCATGTCGATGTCATAGCGCGTGGTGCGGCGGGAGCCGTCGGCGCGGGGTTCGGCCTCGATGACGATGCACTGGGACGGGCAGATCGCCTCGCACAGCTTGCAGGCGATGCAGCGTTCCTCGCCGTTCGGATAGCGGCGCAGCGCATGCTCGCCACGGAAGCGCGGGCTCTGCGGGGACTTTTCGTAGGGGTAGTTGATCGTGGCTTTCGGCTTGAAGAAATAGCGCAGCGTGACCCACATGCCCCGGGCCAGTTCCGAAAGCAGCAGGCTCCGCGCGGTGCGGTCGAGACGTGGCATGAGAGTTCCCCTCAGGCCGGAACGGGGATGAAGCCGGTGGCGAGCAGTCCGCCGGCAGTGATCACCAGCCAGAGCAGGCTGGCGGGAAGGAAGACCTTCCAGCCGAGCCGCATGAGCTGATCGTAGCGGTAGCGCGGAAAGGTGGCGCGCACCCAGATGAACACGAACAGCAGGAAGCAGATTTTCAGGATGAACCAGATCGGGCCGATCGCGGGCCACAGTCCGAACGGCCCCATCCAGCCGCCGAGGAACAGGATGGAGGTCAGGCCGCTCATGAGGATCATGTTGGCGTATTCGCCGAGGAAGAACAGGCCGAAGCTGAGCGAGCTGTACTCCACCATGAAGCCTGCGACGATCTCGCTTTCGCCTTCCGGCAGGTCGAACGGGGCGCGGTTGGTCTCGGCCAGGGCGGAGACGAAGAACACCACGAACATCGGGAACAGGGGAATGAAGAACCAGATTTTCCGCTGCGCCTCGACGATTCCCGAGAGGTTCAGGGTGCCCGCGCAGAGCAGCACGGAGACGAGCACGAAGCCCATGGAGACCTCGTAGCTGACCATCTGCGCGGCGGAGCGCATGGCGCCGAGGAAGGCGTATTTCGAGTTGCTGGCCCAGCCGGCGATGATGATGCCGTACACGCCGAGCGAGCTGATGGCGAAAAGATAGAGGATGCCGACGTTGATATTGGCGATGGCCCAGCCGGCCTGCACCGGAATCACCGCCCAGGCGATCAGCGCCAGGCCGAAGGTGATCATGGGTGCCATCAGGAACAGCAACTGGTTGGCGCCCGAGGGGATGATGGTTTCTTTCGTGGCCAGCTTGATGGCATCGGCGAAGGGCTGCAGAAGCCCGAAGGGGCCGACGACGTTGGGACCTTTGCGGACCTGCATGGCGGCGAGCACCTTGCGCTCCCCGTAGGTCAGGTAGGCGACCATGATCAGCAGCGGGATGAGCAGGGCCAGCGCCTCGCCGAATTCGATCCCGAGATGGCCGAGCGGCGTCTGCCACACGCTTTCGTTGTTCATCGGCTACTCCGCCGCCTGCAACTGCGGTGCGAACAGCCCGGCGCACTCGGCCATGGTGGGACTGGCGCGACTGATCGGGTCGGTCTGATAGTAGTTTTCGAACACGGGGAGGAAGGCGGCGTCGGTCAGGGTGGTGTGTCCGGCGGAGGGGCCGCTCCGGTCAGCCGCGCCGAAGCGGGGCATGAAGTCCACGCGGGCGAAGACCGGGTTGGCCTGTTCGAGCCGGGCGCGCAGGGCGCCGATGTTATCGTACGGCAACGGCCGGCCAAGAACGCCGCTGAGGGCGCGGATGATCGTCCAGTCCTCGCGTGCCTCACCGGGCGGCGAAATGGCGAGATAGCCACGCTGCACGCGGCCCTCGGTATTGACGTAGGTGCCGTATTTTTCGGTGTAGGCGGCGCCGGGGAGGATGACATCGGCCCGGGCCGCGCCTCGGTCGCCGTGATGGCCCTGGTAGATCACGAAGGTGTCGCGGCCGATGCGGCTGGTGTTGAACTCGTCGGCGCCGAGCAGCCACAGCACGTCGGTCTCACCGCCCATCATCTGGGCGAAACCCTTGGCGCCGGGGCCAGGCAGGAAGCCCAGGTCCATGGCACCGACGCGGGCGGCGGCGGTGTGGAGCATGTTGAAGCCGTGCCACTCGGCGGTCAGAGCGCCGACTTCCTCGGCGAGTTTCCAGGCGGCCGCGAGGATGGCGGCGCCGTCGGGCCGGGCGGTGGCGTTGGCGCCGAGGATGATCATGGGGCGCTTGGCTTTGGCCATGGCGTTGAAGACGTCGCGCGCCGGGCCGGCGGTGTCGGCCAGGGCGACCGGCGAGTCGCCAAGGTGCTGGACCGGGTAGGTGAGGTCCGTGGCCGGGCCGATCAGGCTGACGGGCAGGTCGGAATGCAGCCAGCGTTTGCGAATGCGCGCGTTCAGCACCGGCGCTTCGTGGCGCGGGTTGGTGCCGATCAGCAGAATGGCGTCGGCATCATCGATCGCGGCGATGCCGGAGTTGAAGATGTAGAACTCGCGGCGGGACGCATCGAGCTGGTCGTCGCGCTGGCGGCAGTCGAGATTGGCGGAGCCGAGCGAGGCCATCAGTTCCTTGAGCGCGAACATGCTTTCGGCGTCGCACAGATCGCCGGCGATGGCGCCGATGCGGTCGGCTGACGTGGCCTGGAGTTTTTGCGCGATGGCGGCGAAGGCCTCGGGCCAGGTGGCGGGTTGTAGCTTGCCGTTGGTGCGCACCCAGGGGCGATCCAGGCGGCGGCGTATCAGCCCATCGACCGAGAAGCGGGATTTGTCGCCGAGCCATTCCTCGTTCACGTCTTCATTGAGGCGCGGAAGGATGCGGATGACCTCGGGGCCGCGCGAGTCGATGCGGATGTTGGTGCCGAGCGCGTCCAGCACATCGACGCTGTCGGTCTTTTTCAGCTCCCAGCTTCGATAGGCGAAGGCGATCGGCTTGGCGGTGAGTGCGCCGACCGGGCAGAGGTCGATAATGTTGCCCGACAGTTCGGAGCTCAGGGCTTGCTCGACATAGGTGGTGATCTCGAGGTTTTCGCCGCGTTCGATCGCGCCGAGTTCGGGCACGCCGGCGACTTCGGTGATGAAGCGGACGCAGCGCGTGCACTGGATGCAGCGCGTCATCACGGTCTTCACCAGCGGGCCGAGATATTTGTCGTCCACCGCGCGCTTGTTTTCGCGGTAGCGCGAATGATCCATGCCGTAGCCGAGCGCCTGGTCCTGCAGGTCGCACTCACCGCCCTGGTCGCAGATCGGGCAATCGAGCGGGTGGTTGATCAGCAGGAACTCCATCACACCGCGGCGGCCGTTGCGGACCATCGGCGTGTCGGTGTGCACGACCATGCCGTCGGCGACGGGCCAGGCGCAGGAGGCGATGGGTTTCGGCGGGGCCTTTTCGATTTCGACCAGGCACATGCGGCAGTTGCCGGCGATCGAGAGGCGGTCGTGGTAGCAGAAGCGCGGCACTTCGATGCCGGCGGCCTCGCAGGCCTGCAGCACGGAGGAGCCCGCGGGGACTTCAACCTCGATGCCGTCGATGGTGAGTTTGGGCATTATTCCGTCTTCCGGTAAGCGGCGAGCAGATCGGTGACGAGTATGCCTGGTGGGCCGAACTCGATGCCTCGGGCTGCCGTATCGTCACTCGGCTGAAGGTCAACACGCCGTTGCGCGAGATCGGCGAACGCCTGGTCGAGCCGGGCGGCGCGATCTTGTCCGATTGCACCGGTCTGCTGCCGCAGCGCCAGGCGCACAGCCGGCGCAATCCGATGAACCGGCGCGTGCGCGAGGTGCGCGTGCGCACCGAGAGCGGCAAGATCCTGCGCCTTGTCACCAATGATCTGACCTCGCCGGCGGAGAAGATTTCCGCCCTCTATCGACGCCGCTGGGGCATCGAACTGTTCTTCCGTTGGGTCAAGCAGACCCTGAAGATCAGGCACTTTCTGGCACCGGCGAGAACGCCGTGCGCATTCAGATCATCGTGGCGCTGATCGCGTTCCTGCTGTTGCGGCTCTCCCGGGCAGCGCTGGATGCCACGGTGCCGCCGCTTGCCTTCGCAACGGTGGTGAAGGCCAACCTGATGCACCGCCGATGCATCCGCGAACTGCTCGCCTGCCAGACGAGGTGCCGCGATGGAGCAGCCCGGAACAGGCGCTGCTGCCGTGGGCGTAGCGAACCGGAAAGCCGTGGGCCAAGCCCGGCCATGACGGGGATGGGGCTATTCCGCGGCCATAGGGATGCGGGATGAGCCGGCGCGCTGCTTGTAGGCGGCGATGCGTTCCTCCATCACCGGGCGGAAGTGGCGGATCAGGCCCTGGATCGGCCAGGCCGCGGCATCGCCCAAGGCGCAGATGGTGTGGCCTTCGACCTGACGGGTGACCTGATCGAGGGTGTCGATCTCCTCGGGTTCGGCGCGGCCTTCGACCATGCGGTACATCACGCGCATCATCCAGCCGGTGCCTTCGCGGCAGGGCGTGCACTGGCCGCAGCTTTCGTGCTTGTAGAATTGAGACAGGCGAGCGATGGCGCGGATGATGTCGGTCGATTTGTCCATCACGATGACCGCGGCGGTGCCGAGGCCGCTTTTGACATCGCGCAGGCTGTCGAAATCCATCAGCACGGTGTCGCAAATGGATTTCGGGATGACGGGAACCGAAGCACCGCCGGGAATCACGCCGAGCAGATTGTCCCATCCGCCGCGCACGCCGCCGGCGTAACGGTCGATGAGCTCGCGCAGCGGGATGCCGAGCGCGTCCTCGACATTGCACGGCTTGTTCACGTGGCCGGAGATGCAATAGACCTTGGTCCCGGCGTTCTTGGGCCGCCCGATCCCGGTGAACCAGCTTGCGCCGCGGCGCATGATGGTGGGGGTGACGGCGATGCTTTCGACGTTGTTCACTGTGGTGGGGCAGCCGTACACACCGACCGCGGCCGGGAACGGCGGCTTCAGCCGCGGCATGCCCTTCTTGCCCTCCAGGCTTTCCAGCAGTCCGGTTTCCTCGCCGCAGATATACGCGCCGGCGCCACGGTGCAGATAGAGATCGAAATCGAACCCGGACCCGCAGGCGTTCTTGCCGATCAGCCCGGCTTCGTAGGCCTCATCGATGGCGGCCTGCAGGACCCGTGCTTCGTCGTAGAATTCCCCGCGGATGTAGATGTAGGAGGCATGAGCGCCCATCGCGAAGGAGGCGACCAGGCAGCCCTCGATCAGCTTGTGCGGATCGTGGCGCATGATGTCGCGGTCCTTGCACGTGCCGGGTTCGGATTCGTCGGCGTTGACCACGAGGTAGGCGGGGCGTCCATCGGATTGTTTCGGCATGAACGACCATTTGAGGCCGGTCGGGAAGCCGGCGCCGCCACGGCCGCGCAGGCCGGAGTTCTTGATCTCCTCGATGATGGCGTCGCGGCCCTTGGCAAGGATGTCCTTGGTGCCGTCCCAGTCGCCGCGCGACCGCGCCGCCTTCAGCCGCCAATCGTGCAGGCCGTAGAGGTTGGTGAAGATCCTGTCCTTATCGTCCAGCATCTATGTCCCGGGTGCGAAGCGCAGGGTGGTCAATGTGTTGGGTCCACCCTCAGGGGCGGATGTCTGCCGGCCGCTCATGGAACCTGGCTTCGGCGGTTCCCCACGGCGCAGCGCGCCGAGCAACGCCTTGGTCCGCTCGGCGTCGAGATCCTCGTAGAAATCCTCGTTATTGACCTGCATCATCGGTGCGTTGACGCAGGCGCCGAGGCATTCGACTTCGGACATGGTGAACATGCCGTCGGCGCTGGTCTCGCCCCAGTTGGCGATGCCGGTTTCGGCGCGGCAGGCGGCGACGACATCATCGGAGCCGCGCAGCCAGCAGGGCGTGGTGGTGCAGATCTGGAGGTGCCACTTCCCCACCGGTTTCAGGTTGAACATGGTATAGAAGGTGGCGACCTCGTACACCCGGATCGGCGCCATTCCCAGCTTTTCCGCGACCGCGTCCATGCCGGCGCGCGGCACCCAGCCGCTGCCGGTCTGCCGGCGCATCTGCTCCTGCACCAGGTAGAGCAGGGCGATCACCGCGCTGGCCTGCCGGCCCGGCGGGTATTTGGCAATTTCGCGCTCGATCACCTTCACGCTGTCCTGGTCGAAGGTGAAGGCGGCGGGCTGCGGTGCGCCCGCGTCAGGGAAGCCGGCTCCGGCCGGCGGCTTCATCTGGTCCGACATGTGCTACCTGTCGATCTCGCCGAACACGACGTCCAGCGATCCGATGATCGCCACCGTGTCGGCCAGCATGTGGCGCTTGGCCATGAAATCCATGGTTTGCAGGAAGGCGAAGCCGGTCGAACGGATCTTGCAGCGGTATGGGCGGTTCGTACCGTCAGCCACCAGATAGACGCCGAATTCGCCCTTGGGGGTTTCCACCACGGTGTAGGTGGCGCCGGGTGGCACGTGGAAGCCTTCGGTGAACAGCTTGAAGTGGTGGATCAGCGCCTCCATCGAGCGCTTCATCTCCGCCCGGTGCGGGGCAATGATCTTGTGGTCCTGGATGCGCACGGGGCCCGGCTTCATCTTCGCCAGGCACTGCTTGATGATCTTCACGCTCTCCCGCATTTCCCACATGCGCACAAGGTAGCGGTCGAAACAATCTCCGTTGCGGCCGACGGGAATGTGGAAATCGACCTCGTTGTATTTGGCGTAAGGCTGGGCACGGCGCAGGTCCCACGGCACGCCCGAGGCACGCAGCGGCGGGCCGCTCCAGCCCCAGGCCAGCGCATCCTCGGCCGTCATCAGGCCGATATCCACGGTGCGCTGCTTCCAGATCCGGTTGGCGGTGAGGAGTTCTTCCAGGTCGTCGATGAATTTGGGGAAGGTCTCGGCCCATTCGGCGATACGGTCGGTCAGGCCGGCCGGAAGATCGCGGTTCACCCCGCCCGGGCGGTAGTAATTGGAATGGAGCCGAGCGCCGGATGCGGCGTCGTAGAACTCCATCAGCTTTTCGCGTTCCTCGAAGCCCCACAGGCTCGGGGTGATGGCCCCCACGTCCAGCGCGTAGGTGGTGATGTTGAGCAGATGGTTCAGGACGCGGGTGATCTCGTCGAACAGGGTGCGTATCCACTGCGCGCGTTCGGGCGCCTCGATGCCGAGCAGTTTCTCCACAGCACGCACGTAGGCATGCTCTTCCGCCATCGGGGAGACGTAATCCAGCCGGTCGAAATACGGCACGTTCTGCACATAGGTGCGGTATTCGATCAGCTTTTCGGTGCCGCGATGGAGCAGGCCGATATGCGGATCGGCGCGTTCGACGACTTCGCCGTCCATTTCGAGGATCAGGCGCAGCACGCCATGCGCCGCCGGGTGCTGCGGGCCGAAATTGATGGCGTGGCTGTCGATCTCGACGACGTGGTGCCGCTTGGCCTCGCTCTCGGGAAGGATGTCGCCGCTCATGCGTTGTCCTTGGCGGCGGGCGCGGGGATCGGCGCGGTGCGGGTGATCTTCGCCCGTTGCTCGTGCACCTTCTCGTCCCCCGGCAGGGTGAGCATGCCTTCCCACGGGGAGATGAAGTCGAAGCTCCGCCATTCCTGCGTGAGCTTCACCGGTTCATAGACGACCTGCTTGCGGTCTTCATCGTAGCGGACCTCGACATACCCGGTGAGCGGGAAGTCCTTGCGCAGCGGGTGTCCTTCGAAGCCGTAATCGGTCAGGATGCGGCGCAGATCGGGCTGGCCGGAGAAGACGATGCCGTAAAGGTCCCAGCATTCTCGCTCCCACCACGTGGCGCTGGGCCAGACGGTGTTCACCGAAGGGACCGGGGTGGTTTCATCGGTGGTGACGATGACCCTGAGGCGCTGGTTCAGCGCGACGGAGAGCAGATTATACACGACATCGAAGCGGTGGGGGCGTTCGGGCCAGTCAACGCCGCAGATATCCATGCACTGGGCGAAGGCGAAGCGGGGATCGTCACGCAGATCGTCATGAGTGCGAGCAGCGTATCCCGCTCGGCCTCGGCGACCATTTCATCCTGGTCCTGCGGACGGCGCGCACGCCCGGAAGCGCGCCGACGTTGCGCATGAGCGCAGCGGCGGGCAATTCGGTGTCAGTCACGCAGGATGGTTCCGGTGCGCCGTATTTTCTTTTGCAACTGCATGATCCCGTAAACCAGCGCCTCGGCCGACGGCGGGCAGCCGGGAACATAGACATCGATGGGCACGATGCGGTCGCAGCCGCGTACCACCGAATAGGAGAAATGGTAGTAGCCGCCGCCGTTGGCGCAGCTTCCCATGCTGATGACCCAGCGCGGGTCGGGCATCTGGTCGTACACCTTGCGCAGGGCGGGTGCCATCTTGTTCGTCAGCGTGCCGGCGACGATCATCACGTCGCTCTGGCGGGGCGAGGCGCGGGGAAAGATGCCGAAACGATCGAGGTCGTAGCGCGGCATGTAGGCGTGAATCATCTCCACCGCGCAGCAGGCGAGGCCGAAGGTCATGGGCCACATGCTGCCGGTGCGGGCCCAGTTGACGACTTTATCGAGGTTGGCGACGAGGAATCCCTTGCCCTCGATCTCGCCGGTGATGCCGCGGATCACCGCGTCCTGTTCTGGTCCCGGTGAGAGTGCCTGGCTGGTTCCAGGCGATCGGGGTGATCGGGGTGCTTGCGGCCTGGCTCATGCGCTCATTCCCACTCCAGCGCGCCCTTGCACCATTCGTAGATGAATCCGATGGTCAGGACACCGAGGAAGCCGAGCATCGAGAGGAAGCCGAACAGGCGGGTGTTGCCGAGGCTGACGGCCCAGGGAAAGAGGAAGGCGACTTCGAGATCGAAGATGATGAACAGGATGGCGACGAGGTAGTAGCGGACGTCGAAGCGGCGGCGGGCGTCATCGAATGCTTCGAAGCCGCATTCATAGGCGGAGAGTTTTTCCGGGTACGGGTCTTTGGCGCCGGCGAACAGCGAACCGCCGATCATCGCGGAGGCGATGACTCCGGCGATGACCATGAAGACGAGAACCGGCAGATAGGCGGGCAAGACGTATGGCATTGTTGTTTTCCTTACCCGGCCGTACGGCGCAGGCCAACCGCCGCTGGCGCGAGTGACGGGGCTCGAACCCGCGACCTTCGGCGTGACAGGCCGACGCTCTAACCAACTGAGCTACACCCGCAGCGGCAAGCGGCACTTAGGCCGGAGCCGGGGGGGCGTCAACCCGGATGTGTCGGGGCAAACGTCTGGCGGGCAGCTGAAAGTCCCGCCGGTCGAGGTCAGGAACGTGGAGGTTCGTCGTGCAGTTCACGCTTCAGCCAAGTAGAAGCGGCATCAGCCAATTCCGTGAAGGTCAGTTCGTCTTCTGCGCGACGCGTAGCCGCACAGATGGCGGGGAGTTCGGCCGTGAAACTGTCAAGGCGAGACATTATTGCTTCCGCCCCGGGCAGATTTCCAACGCCGGTTTTGGAAGTCGCGAGCCATCGCCTGACGGCCGAACCGCTCCGGCGGGCTGGTTGCCGTCGGCCGCGATATCCTGGCCAGCGAGGTCGCTGATGAACTCCTGGTAGCGATATTTGTCGGAGTCCAGCACAAGGCAGGACTTCCTGTCGTGAGGTCCCGTTCCGAACCACCGGGCGCCGAGAAACAGACCGAGTTCCAGAGGCATGTTGAAGCGGGGTAGATTATTGGGATTGAGGTCAGTCCGTGACAGGTCGTGAATGCCCCACCGGCAATCCCGAATGATCCGTATGATCTTTCCGATCCGCGCCTCGCCCGCATCGTATGCTTCCAGGGCGCACCGGGGCCGCCGCCCACAATCGAAGGTGGTGAATATCAAAGCCCGGGAGGGCGGTTGGTATGGATTGTCGAACGGGCAGTTTATGAGCAGATTCTGATGTCTCGCTGGAAACGCCTATACCGGCGGACTCAGCCATTGGTTTCGACGCGGTCCCTGAACACTTTCTCGGTGGCCTGCTCGATTTCCCGGTGGGACAGCGTACGTGGTCCGCGGGACGGCGAAAGAATGCGGATCGAGGCTTTCCCGGTGGATTTTTTCGGGGCGACCGTTTTGGGCTTACTCTTCCGGTGAGGGGTGGGGTTCCGCGTCCCGCTGCGCATGCTGCTTCTCCTGCTTGCCAAGATACGCGGACCCCTGCCCTACTTCCAGCGGGTTCGCATTCAGCCGCAGACCACCTGCCCCCGCATATGCGGATGAATGCCACACAGATAATCGAAGGTTCCGGCCTTGGTGAACGTGTAGCTGAAGCTGTCCCCACTATCGAGCGCGTGGGACCGGACGTTCAGCGCCGGACACAGGATGCTGTGCGGGATGTCGTCGCGGTTGGTCCAGGTGACTGTGGTGCCTGGGGTGATCCGCAGCGCCGCGGGGGTGAAGGTGAAGTTGTCGATCGTCACCTCCACCGGCTTGTCCGCCCACGCCGGCACCAGGCCGGCGCCGGCGGTGGTTCCGAGGACAAGAAGGCCGAGTAGCGTTCGCCGTTGCATCGCGATCACCCGGCCAGCGGGGTATCGACGATGGCGAGCGGCGAGTCGGTCCGCACGAAGCTGACCTTTGCAGTGCCGAGCACGTGGCGCAGCTCGCCGGGCGGGACCGTCATCGGGCCGGGGCCTTTCGCCGTTCCCGGCGCCGGCTGGGGAAACGCGGTGGAGCGCGCGGTGTGGAACGCCACGTGGCCTTCCACCTTCTGCAGCACCTGGTGGATGTGCCCGTTCAACACGGTGACGGAGCCGAACTTGCGCATGTAACTCAGTGCCTGGGTGCCGTCGGCGGTGCCCCAGCCCCAATCCTGATAGACGACCCAAAGGGGAATGTGCGCGAAGACCACGATGGGGGTGCTCGCGCTGCGGCCGGCGAGGTCATGCTCGAGCCATTCGAGCTGCTCGTGACCGAGATTGCCGAGGCCGTTGCCACCGAGATTGACGACGTTCACCAGGCCGATGAAGTGGATGCCGCCGGCATCGAAGCTGTACCACCCGTCGCCCTTGGTGCCGGCGCCGAAGCGGTTGAGGTAACTTTTCCCGTCCTCTTCGAGAATGTCATGCTCGCCGGGGACGGTGTAGGTATGCAGTTTGGTGGTCCCCATGGCCTGCGAGGCGAGATCGAACTGGGCGGGCTTCGAGAGGTGCGTGATGTCCCCGGTGTGGATCAGGAAGGCGGGTTTGACGGGCGCAGCGGCGATTTCATTCAGCCCTTGCTGGAAGGTTGCCAACGGATCGGTGTTGGCCGGCTTGTCGAATCCCAGATGGCTGTCGCTGATCTGGGCGAAGGTGAAGCCGTTTTCCGCGGCGTTCGCGGTTCCCATGATGCGGGCGCGCGGAATGCCGCCGGCGACGGTCCACAGCATGGCGGACCCGCACCAGGCCATGCAGCTCAGCGCGTGGCGGCGGGTCAGATCGGGTTGGGTCATTGGGGCCTCCTGTTTGTCCCGACCTCTGATACCCGTGCCGCCAGCGGCGCATTCCGTTCCTGACGAAAATAATCTTGTCGCTTGTCGCGGGAATAAGTGCGGGGCGGCGTGGGTATTGCCTAAGCCGGAAGACACGTGACCGACCCACGACGAGAGCGCTTTGAACGACTGGCTCTGCCGCACCTGGATGCGGCGTACAATCTTGCGCGCTGGTTGTGCAACGACGCGGCGCGGGCGGACGATCTGGTGCAGGAGGCCTATCTGCGTGCGTGGCGTTATTTTGATGCGTTCCGTGGCGATGACATGCGGGTCTGGCTGCTGACGATCCTGCGCAACCGGTTTGCCACCGGCGCCCGTCAGGCGTCGGCGGGACGCATCATCTATACGGGCGACGAACCGGAACCGGAGGCCGATCCCATGTGGTCCCGGCACACGCCCGACCCAGAAGCGGTATTGCTGGCGGATGCGGATGCGGCGCGGGTGAACCGGCTGGTGGCGGCGCTGCCGCCGGAGCAAAAGGAGGTGCTTCTGCTGCGGGAGGTGGAGGAACTGTCCTATGCCGATATCGCCCGTGTCACCGAGGTTCCGGTGGGTACGGTGATGTCGCGCCTGGCACGGGCCCGACGGCACTGCGGCGAAGCTGGAATGCCGAGGACGCTCGTGAGCAATAGTCTCCCCCATTGAAGGACAAGCTGGTGTATCACCGCGCCCCGCCGGCGCTGGCGGCGCGCATTCTGGATTCGCTGCCGGATGTTGCCCGCGCCCGGGCGCGGGTGGCTATGGCTGGCTGGCGGAGGCTGGTGGACTGGCGCGTGGTGGCCGGCGGGGTGGATGACCGGTTCGGGGCTGGCTGGCGCGCTGGCGGGCGCGGCGTTGGTGCTGCTGATCCAGGCGCCGCGGGGGATCTCCGTCACGCAGGCGCTGATCGACCACCACGCGGCAGCCATGGTCGCCGGACATCTGATGGACGTGCAGACCAGCAACCAGCACGTGGTGAAGCCGTGGCTCTCGGCGCATCTGGGTGTCTCGCCGGGGATCGAGGATTTTGCGGGCCAGGGCTTTCCGCTGATCGGCGGGCGGGCCGACATGATCGAGGGCCGACCGACCGCGATCGGCGTCTATCGACACGATCAGCACATTATCGACCTGTTCGCCTGGGCGTCGCCGGGGGCGGGTGATCAGGCTCCGACGGAGACGAGCGCGGAGGGCTTCAAGATCGTACGCTGGCGGCAGGGCGGGCTGATGATGGCCGCGGTGTCGGATGTCGAGCCGGCGCAGCTTCGGCGGTTCGTTGCGCTGGTTCGTTCGGAGGCTGGTGGGCGGTGACGGGTTCGAACCGCCGACCCTCTCGGTGTAAACGAGATGCTCTACCGCTGAGCTAACCGCCCCGGGTCAAGACGACCGGCCGAGATTCTTCGGCCCCTTCGCCTCGCAATAACGCACTTACTGAACGGCGTCCTTCAAGCCCTTGCCGGCCTTGAACCGCACAGTGGTGGAGGCTTCGATCTCCATCGGCTCACCGGTGCGGGGATTGCGTCCGGTTCCTGCCTTGCGGTCCGCGGTGGCAAAGGTGCCGAAGCCGACGAGACGGACCTCCTCTTTCTTTTTCAATGCTCCTTCGATTGTGCCGAACACGGCATCGACAACCTCGCTCGCCTTGGCGCGAGACAAATCCGTCCGTTCCGCAACGGCGGTGATCAGCTCCATTTTGTTCACGCATTCTCCCCTTAACTGTGGATCGTCCGGTAGTTCCCAGAGTGGCAACGGGCCGAGTTGAAGCCACACCTGCTTTACCGGGCGGGTTTCCCGCCCGTCAACGAGAGCGCACGCGATTGCGTCCGGGTCCTACCAAAAAGGAAGGAAGGAAGGTGGATGGGGCAAGCCCGGCGGTGAGGGCGGGCTCCTGTCCTGGTTCGGCTCGCGCGCGGCCCCTCCGCCGACGGTGTAGTTCAGTGAGTCAAGGTTGCGGCGGCCTCGGCCGGCTTGGGAGGGGCGACCGGTTCGGGCGGTTCCTCCCATTCGATAGGTTCGGGGCGCCGCACCAGGGCCTGGGCGATAACCTCGTCCACGTCCGCGACCGGGATCAGCTTCATGTTCTTTTTGACGTTGTCCGGGATTTCCGCCAGGTCCTTCTCATTATCCTTGGGAATGAACACGGTGGTGATGCCGGCACGTAACGCCGCCAGAAGTTTTTCCTTCAGCCCGCCGATCGGAAGCACGCGGCCGCGCAAGGTGATCTCACCCGTCATGGCCACGTCCCGACGGATCGGGATGCCGGTGAGGACCGAGACGATGGAGGTTGCCATGGCGATACCGGCGGAAGGGCCGTCCTTCGGGGTTGCCCCTTCCGGTACATGCACGTGGATATCCGCTTTTCGAACAGCGTTGGCTTGAGGCCGAAGCGGATCGAACGCGAGCGCACGTAGCTCATCGCAGCGGAGACGCTTTCCTGCATCACGTCGCCGAGCTTGCCGGTGTTCTTGATATTGCCTTTGCCGGGCACGACGACGGATTCGATGGTGAGGATTTCGCCGCCCACCTCGGTCCAGGCCAGGCCGGAGACGACGCCGACCATGTCTTCCGCCTCGGTCTCACCAAAGCGGAACTTCTGCACGCCGGCGGACTTCTCCAGGTTCTTGCGGGTGATCTGCACCTTCTTGGTCTTGTTGGTGACGATATCACGCACCGATTTGCGGGCCAGGTTGGCGATTTCGCGTTCCAGGTTCCGCACGCCGGCTTCCCGCGTGTAGTAGCGGATCAGATCGCGCAGCGCTTCCTCGCTGATGGACCACTCGTCCTTTTTCAGGCCGTGCGCCTCGCTTTGCTTGGCGATCAGGTGGCGCTTGGCGATTTCCACCTTTTCATCCTCGGTGTAGCCGGGGATGCGGATGATCTCCATGCGGTCCATCAGCGGCTGGGGCATGCGCAGACTGTTGGCGGTGGTGACGAACATCACGTCGGACAGGTCGTAATCGACCTCAAGGTAGTGATCGTTGAACGTGCTGTTCTGCTCCGGGTCGAGAACTTCCAGCAGCGCGGAGGAGGGATCGCCACGCCAATCGGCGCCGAGCTTGTCCACCTCATCGAGCAGGAAGAGCGGGTTGGAGGTTTTGGCCTTCTTCATGCCCTGGATGACCTTGCCGGGCATTGAGCCGATATAGGTGCGGCGGTGGCCGCGGATTTCGGCTTCATCCCGCACGCCGCCCAGGGACATGCGCACGAAGTTCCGTCCCGTTGCGCGGGCGATGGACTTGCCGAGCGAGGTCTTGCCGACACCTGGAGGACCGACGAGGCAGAGGATGGGGCCGCGCACTTGGGCTCCTCGCCTGCACGGCGAGGTATTCGATGATGCGTTCCTTGACCTTTTCCAGCCGTAGTGGTCGGCGTTTAGGACTTTCTCGGCCTCCACCACGTCGTTGCGGATCTTACTGCGCTTCTTCCAGGGAATGGACAGCATCCAGTCGAGGTAGTTGCGCACGACGGTGGCTTCGGCGCTCATCGGCTTGATGGTCTTGAGCTTCTTGAGCTCGGCGACACACTTCTCGCGCGCTTCCTTCGAGAGCTTGGTCTTCTTGATCTTGTCCTCAAGCTCGGCGGTTTCGTCCTTGCCGTCCTCGCCTTCGCCGAGTTCCTTCTGGATCGCCTTGAGTTGCTCGTTCAGGTAGTACTCGCGCTGGGTCTTCTCCATCTGCCGCTTCACGCGGTTGCGGATGCGCTTTTCGACCTGCAGCACGCCGATTTCGGATTCCATGTGGCCGAAGACGCGTTCCAGACGTTCGCCGACGTTCTGGGTTTCCAGCACTTCCTGCTTTTCGGCGATCTTGAGATTAGGTGTGCGGCGACGGTGTCGGCGAGCTTGCTCGGGTCCTCGATCTGATCAGCGAGACCAGACCTCGGGCGCGATCTTCTTGTTGAGCTTGATGTACTGCTCAAATTGGGACACGACAGTGCGGCCGAGCGCTTCCAGTTCCTTTGCCTCACCGATCTGATCCGGAAGGGGTTCGGCAATAGCCTCAAAGTAGTTCTGGATTTCCTTGAAGCTGGTGATCTTGGCACGCTGTCCACCCTCGACCAGCACCTTCACAGTGCCATCGGGCAGTTTCAAAAGCTGCAGGATCGTTGAAACAGTGCCGACACGATAGATATCGTCAGGGGCGGGATCGTCATGCGCAGCGTTCTTCTGCGCAACAAGCAGGATCTGCTTGTCTTGCTTCATCACGGCTTCGAGCGCGCGAACGGATTTTTCGCGTCCGACGAACAGCGGTCAGATCATGTGCGGGAAGACGACGATGTCGCGCAGCGGCAGGACCGGGACCAGATCGGCCCGCACCGGGGCCGCCTTCTCCTGATTGCATTCTGCGGCGCTTCTCCGGATGGGCGTCCCGGTTGAGCCGGGGCTGGCCGATCGGATTGTGTCATGGGACCTCCTTCTGGACAGTCGCGGCAGGTTCCACCCGTTCCGGCATGGTTCCCGCCCATCTCGGCGCGTTTATACGCCATTCACAAAAACGGATATCGGGACCATGGCCATGAGCCGCAAGGTCTTCAACCGCCGGCGGGGTGCTCCCCGCCGGCGCAATGTTCAGGCCGACGCGCTGCTTTCCGCTCGTTCCTTGCTGTAGAGATACAATGGGTTGGCCCGGGCCTCGGCGACCTCGCGATTTATCACGACTCCTCGACCCGTCCAACCCGGGAAGCTCGAACGGTTTCGAGCAGGATGGATTCCATGATCGAGCGGGTCCGCGCGCCCCGGTTTTGCGGGCGATGGCGCGGCAGGCGACCGAGCGAGGGCGTCATCGGTAAAGGTGAGCTTCACACCCTCCATCTCAAACAGGCGGGCATACTGCTTGATCAGCGCGTTTTTGGCCTGGTCAGGATTTCCACGAGCGCATTCTCGTCGAGGTCTCCAGCGTGGCGACGACCGGCAGCCGGCCGATGAATCGGGGACAGTCCGAATCTGGGCAGGACGCGCTCGATCGCGGAGGATGGCACCCATGCGGCGTTGATCTGCCCCCGCACCTCGCCTCCGTAGCCCATGCCCGAGCCTTTGCCGCGCGCGGCGATGATCCTTTCCAGCCCGAGAAGGCGCCACCGCAGATGAACAGGATATTGGTGGTGTCCACCTAAGGAATTCCTGTGCGGATGATCCCGCCCGCCCTGCGGCGGAACCGAGGCGATGGTTCCCTCCATGATTTTCAGCAGCGCCTGCTGCACACCTTCGCCGGAGACGTCGCGAGTGATGGAAGGATTGTCGGATTTGCGGCTGATATTATCGACCTCGTCGATATAGACGATACCGCGCTGCGCGCGCTCGACGTTGTAGTCGGCGGACTGGAGAAGTTTGAGGATGATGTTTTCGACATCTTCGCCGACGTAGCCTGCTTCAGTCAGGGTGGTGGCGTCCGCCATGGTGAACGGCACGTCGAGGATGCGCGCCAGCGTCTGGGCCAGGAGGGTCTTACCTGAACCGGTGGGGCCGACGAGCAGGATGTTGGATTTGGCGATCTCGACGTCGTTGTTCTTGGCGCCGTGGGCGAGCCGCTTGTAGTGGTTGTGCACGGCGACCGAGAGCACCCGCTTCGCATGGTCCTGACCGATGACGTAATCGTCCAGCACCTTGCAGATTTCGCGCGGGGTGGGCACGCCGTCGCGCGACTTCACGAGGTGCGTCTTGTGCTCCTCGCGGATGATGTCCATGCACAGCTCGACGCATTCATCGCAGATGAACACCGTCGGGCCGGCAATCAGCTTGCGAACCTCGTGCTGCGACTTGCCGCAGAACGAGCAATACAGCGTATTCTTGGAATCGCCAGACTTACTCATTGGCACTCCTGTCCCGGGCGGGACGAATTCAACGACAGCTTAGCCTCCGGGGGCGGGGCCGGACAAGCAGAAGCGGGCGGCAGCGGCCTTGCAGGCCGCGACCGCCCGGGCGGTGGGGGTATTGTGGTCGGGGTTCATGGCCCCGGGTGGTCCCTAGGTCTGGAGCGTGTCGCCGGACGGCGGCTCGCGGCTTTCCACAACCTGATCGACGATGCCGAAATCCCGGGCTTCCTCGGCAGACATATATGTATCGCGCTCCAGCTTGCGCTCGATC
>CAVSUZ010000022.1:0-114020 GCA_963731335.1 uncultured Pseudomonadota bacterium
TGTTTATGTCTGGTCTACCTTCGCTTCGTCTGCATATACTCATCGACCTTGGCGATGCCCGGTTCGGCTTTTGCCATGACCGCGACGTCTTCACACGCACGAAAGCGGAAATCCAAGACCTTCCGTGTCCAGCGCCTGGAATTCTCTGCCGCGGAATGAAGATGAGCCGCACCGTCATCGCGGTCAGCCTCTCGCCCCGCCACAGCTTCACCAAGCCGAACGCCCTCGGCATCCGCCTGATCGAAGGCCTGGGCGTGGATGGCGATGCCCACGCCGGCGCCACCGTGAAGCACCGCTCCCGCGTCGCCAAAGACCCTACGCAGCCCAACCTCCGCCAGGTCCATCTGATTGGCGAAGAACTGCTGGAGGAGCTCCGCGCCGCCGGGTTCAAGGTCTTTCCCGGCGCCATGGGCGAAAACGTCACCACGCGCGGCCTCTCGCTGCTCGACCTGCCCGAAGGCACCCACCTGCATCTGGGCGAGACCGCGGTCGTCGAGGTCACCGGCCTGCGCAATCCCTGCCGCCAGCTCGATACCTACCAGCTCGGGCTGATGAACGCGGTGCTGGACCGCGACGAACACGGCGGCCTCATTCTGCGCGCCGGCGTCATGGCCACCGTGTTCGCCTCGGGCGACGTGCGCCCCGGAGATCGCATCGACGTGGCACTTCCGGCCGGCGAGCGGCGAGCGCTGCGCAAGGTTTAGTTGGCGAATACCCACAATCGGAGGAGCGCGAGTCACGGCGCCTGCCGTGTCACGCTTGCATTGTCCATCAGCGCCGACGTCCTGATTCTTCGCTTCGAGGAGACGTCCTCCGGGGGAACTCGTGCTCCAGCACCAGGTCCGGCGCCGGAAGACAATCTGACGGAGGAGGCCATGACGAAAATTCAAATCGAGCTGCCCGAGGCAACGGCGAAGGCCGCCCGCGACGCGGGGCTGCTCACGCCGCAGGCCCTCGACCGGCTGCTCACTGACGCGATCCGGCGCCGGCAAGCGGCGGACGCGCTGCTCTCGATCGCGGACCGCGTGGCCGAAGCCGGCATCGAGCCGATGTCCATGGAAGAGATCGGCGCGGAGGTGAAGGCGGCCCGGACTGAGCGCAAGGATGCTGAGCGTCGGCGACGTGCGGGCGGTCATTGATACCAATGTGCTGCTGTCCGGCCTGCTCTGGCGCGGGCCACCGCACAGGCTGATCGAAGAGGTTCGCGCCGGCGGCGCTCACGGTGATCACCAGCCCGGCCTTGCTCGCCGAACTCGGCGAGGTCATCCGCCGCCCCAAGTTCCAGACGATCCTGGCCCGCTCCGGACCAACCCCGAGCGGATGTTGGCCGAGCTGCGGCGGTTCGCCGAAATTGTCGAGCCGCCGTCGCTGCCCGCTCAGGTCAGTCGCGATCCCGACGACGATGCGGTGCTCGCTCTCGCGGTGACCACGCAGGCCGACCTGATCATCTCCGGTGACGCCGACCTCCTCATTCTCGGCGCGCCATGCCGGTATTTCGATCGTCGATCCCGCCGCTGCCATCGCCCTGCTCAGTGGCAACTGAGCGCGGCCGAAGCACTGGCGATGAAGCTACGTTCGCGAGGATGGCCGTTGCTGGCCGACGGCAGTGTTTATTGTCGAACGGTGATGCGGCTCAGGCCCGCCGGCCGACCCGGCGGGCATTGGGCCGTTCTACGCGCCTTGCGGGCCAGACCGAGGCCAAGCAGACCAGCGCTCAACAGAACGAGGGCTACGGGCTCGGGCACAGGAGTGGTGCCCGACCACATCGATCGTGAATGTATCGGAACTCCAGGTGTAAACGTAAGTTCCCACGGCAAGACCGAGACTGGCGAACGCTGATTCAGGTACGTTGAACTGTCGGCCAGAGGCGCACCGGAGACATATCCCTCCCGGAACGACAATGCTCGGAAAGGGTGGCTGATCAGGCCGACCAGGTCACCGGTTCCGAAGGTCGGCGAATGGGAACCGCCCGGCCCCAATGTGTTCGGCCCTGTGGCGAACACATATAAGGTCGGTAGCTACTGACGCAGCAGGACCAGTCAACTCTCGCTGGATAATTGGGTTCGACATACGCGACCTTCGCCTACAGTCACCAAAAACGAAAGCCCTGTAAGGTCTATACTCCCACTTCCACTTGCAACCACATCAGCCCCGACCTGACTGAAGGTCACGGTGTAAGCGGCATTCGCCGCGGGCGAATCAGCTACGCCGATTAACGCCCCCCCCGCTAACAAGGACCGCCAGCAAAACGTGCCGGATTGTCATCTGAACGGAGCCTCCCTCGCTTTTCGAACTCGGAACCAGCCCCCAAGCCCTAACGATGGAAATGAAGCAGTCGAATGGTATTATTGCAAGCGTAATCTTACCGACAGACACCCGCCGACAAGAACCCGCCGCCGACTTCAACCCACGGTTGCTGCCTCCGCTCCCCACCCCATCCGCCATCCAGCCGACCCACCCCACCCCTCCGCCCCCCCCCCGCCGCTTGACCACCCACCCGGCGCCCCATCATTGTGACCGGCAACACGCGTGCGCGGCAGAAGGGGGATGCGATGCCTCAGGTGAGCCTGACGGTGAACGGCAAACAGCACAGGGTCGAGGTGGAAAACCGCACGCTCCTGGTGGAGCTCCTGCGCGAGAAGCTCGGCCTCACCGGCACCCATGTCGGCTGCGACACCAGCCAGTGCGGCGCCTGCGTGGTGCATGTCAACGGCGAATCGATCAAAGCCTGCACCATGCTGGCCATCCAGGCCGACGGCACGAAGGTCCTCACCATCGAGGGCCTCGCCGCACCCGACGGCACGCTCCACCCGATGCAGGAGATGTTCCGTGAACACCACGCTCTGCAATGCGGGTTCTGCACCCCCGGCATGGTCATGAGCGCCATCGACCTCGTGCAATCCCACCCGGAGGGCCTCACCGAAAAGCAGATCCGCGAGGGGCTGGAAGGCAATCTCTGCCGCTGCACCGGCTACCATAACATCGTGAAGGCCATCGCCGCCGCCTGGCCGCTGATGCACGGCAAGCCGGCCGCCGCGGCCGCCGAATAGCCAAGAACGAAGGGGGCACAGACAATGCCATTCGAAGGCATCGGCGCCTCGGTCCGCCGGCGAGAGGATCGGCGCTTCCTCAGCGGCCAGGGGCACTACACCGACGACATCAACCGCCCCGGCCAGCTCTACGCGTTCATCCGCCGCTCCGACCGGCCGCACGCCCGCATCACCCGCATCGAAACGGCCCAGGCCAAGGCCGCGCCCGGCGTGGTCGCGGTGTTCACCGGCGCCGACATGCAGGCCGACGCCATCGGTGGGCTGCCCTGTGGGTGGCAGATCCACAGCAAGGACGGCTCCCCGATGCAGGAGCCGCCGCACCCCGTGCTCGCCATCGATAAGGTGCGCCATGTCGGCGACCCGATCGCCGTGGTGATCGCCGAATCGAAACAGGCGGCGAAGGACGCCGCCGAGCTGCTTGATATCGACCTCGAAGACCTGCCCGCCATCGCCACCATGGCCCAGGCACTGAAATCAGGCGCCGCCCTGGTGCACGACGATGCCCCCGGCAATCTCTGCTACGACTGGCAAATCGGCGACAAGGACATCGTCGATCAGGCCTTCGCCGGCGCGGCCAAGTCCGTGAAGCTCGAACTCATCAACAACCGCCTGGTGCCCAACGCCATGGAGCCGCGCGCCGCGGTCGGCGAGTTCGATGCAAACAGCGGCGACTACACCCTCTTTACCACCAGCCAGAACCCGCACGTCATTCGCCTGCTCATGGGCGCCTTCGTGCTGCACATCCCGGAAAACCACCTGCGCGTCGTCGCGCCCGATGTCGGCGGCGGCTTCGGTTCCAAAATCTACCACTACGCCGAGGAAGCCATCGTCACCTGGGCCGCCGGCAAACTCCGCCGCCCGGTCAAGTGGACCGCCGAGCGCAACGAAAGCTTCATGTCCGACGCGCACGGCCGCGATCACGTCACCACGGCCGAGATGGCGCTCGATGCCCAGGGCAACTTCCTCGCGCTGCGCGTCAGCACGCAAGCGAACATGGGCGCCTATCTCTCCACCTTCGCGCCCTGCATCCCGACCTATCTCTACGCGACCTTGCTCGCCGGCGTGTACAAGACCCCCGCCATCTATGCCGAGGTGAAGGCCGTCTTCACCAATACCGTCCCCGTCGATGCCTATCGCGGCGCCGGACGCCCCGAAGCCACTTTCCTGCTCGAACGCCTGGTCGATGTCTGCGCCCGCGAAACCGGCATCGACCGGGTGGAACTGCGCCGGCGCAACTTCATCCCGCCTGACGCCTTTCCCGTACCAAACCCCCGTCGCCCTGCAATATGACAGCGGCAACTACGGCGTGACCTTCGATGCCGCATTGAACGCCGCCGACGTCGCCGGCTTCGAATCCCGCCGCGCCGAAGCAGCCCGCAAAGGCAAGCTGCGTGGCATCGGCGTCTCCACCTACCTGGAAGCCTGTGGCATCGCGCCCTCGGCCGTGGTCGGCTCGCTCGGTGCCCGCGCCGGCTCTGTACGAATGCGCCAACATCCGCGTGCACCCGACCGGCAGCGTGACGGTGTTCACCGGCTCGCACAGCCACGGCCAGGGACACGAAACCACGTTCGCGCAGGTGGTGCACGAGTATCTCGGCGTGCCGACTCGACCAGGTCGAGATCGTGCACGGCGATACCGCGAAAATCCCCTTCGGCATGGGCACCTATGGCAGCCGCAGCCTCGCGGTCGGCGGCAGTGCGATGGTCAAGGCGATGGACAAGATCATCGCCAAGGGACGCAAGATCGCCGCGCATCTGCTCGAAGCCTCGGCCGACGACGTGGAGTTCAAGGACGGCGCCTTCCGCGTGGCGGGCACTGACAAGGCAAAGTCGCTCGACGGAAGTTTCGCTCGCAGCCTACGTGCCGCACAATTATCCGGTGGAGGACCTCGAACCCGGCCTGGAAGAGAACGCCTTTTACGACCCGAAGAACTTCACCTTCCCGGGCGGCTGCCATGTCTGCGAGGTCGAGATCGATCGCGACACCGGCGTGACCGAGGTGGTGAACTTCACGGCGGTGGATGACGTCGGACGGGTGATCAATCCGATGATCGTCGAGGGCCAGGTGCAGGGCGGCGTGGCGCAGGGCATCGGCCAGGCGCTGCTGGAGAACGCGGTGTACGATGAGCTCCGGCCAACTGCTCAGCGGCTCGTTCATGGACTACACCATGCCGCGCGCGGACAACGTGCCGAACATCACGGTGGGCACGGCGGTCACGCTGTGCACGCACAATCCGCTGGGCGTGAAAGGCTGCGGCGAGGTGGGCGCCATCGGCAGCCCGCCCGCGGTGATCAACGCGCTGGTCGATGCGCTGCGCGATTACAACGTGCGCCACATCGACATGCCGGCGACACCGCAGAAAATCTGGTCGATCATTCGCTCGGGCGCGCCCCGCATGGCGGCGGAATAGGAAGGGATCAGTCGATGTATGAATTCGCCTACCAAAAGCCCGGCAGCATCGACGAAGCGGCCCGCGCATTGAGCGCCGATGCGGAAGCCAAGGCGCTCGCCGGCGGCATGACCTTCATCCCCGTGCTGAAGCAGCGCCTGGCGCGGCCCGACGACCATCGTGGACCTCGGCAAGGTTGGGCTGGTCGGCATCAGCGCGTCCGGTGACAGCGTGACCATCCAGGCCATGACCACGCACGGCGCGGTGGCGAAGTCGAAGGAGGTGCGGGCGCGCATTCCGGGTCTGGCGGATCTTGCGTCCTGGATCGGGGACGAGCAGGTGCGGCATCGGGGGACGATCGGGGGAAGTCTGGCGAACAATGATCCGGCCGCGTGCTATCCGAGCGCCGCGCTGGCACTGAACGCCACGATCAAGACCAACAAGCGGGAGATCAAGGCCGACGATTTCTTCAAGGGCATGTTCACGACGGCGCTGGAGCCTGACGAACTGATTACTGCGGTAACCTTCCCCGTCCCGCAGAAATCCGCTTACGAGAAATTCCGCAACCCGGCGTCGCGCTATCCGATCGTCGGCGTGTTCGTGGCCAGATTTGCCAATGGCGTGCGGCTGGCGATCACCGGCGCAGGACAGAACGGCGTGTTCCGCCATGCCGAGATGGAGAAGGCGCTGACGTGCCAACTTCTCGCCCGGACGCAATCAGCCAGCATCACGACCAAGGCCGACGGTCTGAACAGCGACATCCACGCCAGCGCCGAATATCGCGCGCATCTGATCGGCGTGATGGCGCGTCGAGCCGTGGCCAAAGCGTGATCGCCGCAGGCGAACTCGCCGGAGGCGTGAATCACGCTTTAAGCAAGGAGGCTGCTTGATGCACCCGGCGGGAGGGCGGTCCCGGCGCCGTCCGCCTCGTTCGGCGCTTCGGGACCGGTTGGAATTCGGCCTGGGACATAACGGTGGCCCGCCGCTGGATGCAGACGAGGACCCCGGTGCCCTATCCTGGCGTGGCTGGTGCTGGAGCCGCGCGCACAAGAAGGCGTGGAAGACCCCGCCGCGCGAAATTGCGCTTCGCCGGCTGGCGCGGGCGGAGGAGCTCGGCATCACGTACCGGGCCTATACGCTGGAGATCAAGGAGCGCGGCAAATACCTGTAACGCTTCAGCGCCACGCCGCGAGAATCTCCTCCGACTTCGCTGCCTCGATCTGCAACGAATATCGTTCCTGGTACAGCTTCAGCAGTGCGTCGTGCGTGCTGTCGGATGAACTGCATACCCCATCCGTTGGCACCACCACGCGAAAGCCCCGATCAACCGCGCCCAAGATCGCCGCGAGCACGCAAACATCCGTCTCGGCGCCGGTGATCACCAAAGTCGTTGGCCCCAGGCCGGCGATGACGCGCTCAAATCCCGGCTCGCCCCACGGCGAGTATGTGCCCTTGTCGGTTACGATGGCCGGCGGCACCAGCGGGCGGAATGCCGGAAGCAGGTCGTACAACCCAGGATCGGCCCGATCCAGCGTCAGCTCCGCCCATCGTTCGTAATAGCGTCGCCACGCACCGTGCGCCTGCTCCGGCCGGTGCACCGGAATGAAGCGCGTGAAGACCGTGCGCGTCTGCATGGGCCTCCGCAATGCGCCGCACCACCGGCAGAACCCGCGGCATCCAGGGTGTGTGCCAGGGCGTCTGTCTCGGCAAACACACGCTGCATGTCGATGCAGAGATGGACCGTGTCGGCAGGCAAGGGACCGAAGTGAAGCATGGCCGGAACAACGCCATCAGCCGACGTTCGGTTCAATCCCGTTCAGGCGTGCACCAGCGGGCATCCCGATTCCGCCGGAGGCATCGTCGCATCCGGCCCAGCCATCGTCGCCACCGGCTTGTAGAAGTCCCACTTGTATGCGGGATCCGGCAGCCGGCTTCACCTGCCAGACATACATCTTATCTTCCACCCGGCCGTTCGGCTCGATGCGCACGTTGTCGTGGTAGAAGTCGTTCACCGGCGTCTCGTGCATCTTCGCCGCGACGGCATCGCCGTCCAGCGTTCCGGCCGCCTTCACCGCCTTCAGCCAATGCGTCACCGCGGCGTAGTTTCCCGCGTGCAGCATGCAGGGCGGCGTGCCCATCTTCGCCACGTACCGCTTGGTCCACGCCCGGGTCTTGTCGGTCAGATCCCAGTAGAACGAATCCGTCAGCACCAGCCCCTCGCAGGTCTGCTGCCCGAGCGAATTGACGTCGGTGATGAACATCAGCAGCGTCGCGAGCCGCTGGCCGCCCTTGGCGATGCCGAACTCGGCCGCCTGCTTGATGCAGTTCTGCAGATCCGTGCCCGCATTGGCGAACCCGATCACCTTGGCGCCGGACGACTTCGCCTGGATCAGGTAGCTGCTGAAATCGCTGGTGCCCAGAGGCGCGCGCACGCTGCCCAGGACTTTGCCGCCCGCCTGCTTAATGAACGTCTCGGTGTTGGATTGCAGCGAGTAGCCGAACAGGTAGTCCGCGGTGATGAAGAACCAGGTGTCGCCGCCGGCCTTGGTCAGCAGCCCGCCGGTGCCTTTGCCCAGCGCATAGGTGTCGTAGCAGAAGTGGAACCCATAGGGTGAGCACAGCTTGCCGGTGAAGTCCGTCGAGGCCGGACCGGTGATCAGATAGACCACCTTCTTTTCGCGTGAAACCTGCTGGATTGACAAGGCCGGACGACGTCGCCGCCCCGTCGGCCAGCACGTTCACGCCGGAATCATCCACCCACTGACGTGCCAAGGCTCCCGCTACGTCCGGCTTGTTCTGGCAGTCGCCCTGCATCACCTCGATGGGCCGGCCCAGCACCGAACCGCCGAAATCCTGCACCGCGAGTTCAACCGCCACGCGAGCGCCCGGCCCGCCGACGTCCCGGTACGGACCGCCCATATCGCTCAGCAGCCCGATCCGGACTGGCTTCGAACTCGACTGCGCGCGAACGAGGGCGGGACGGGCGAGGGGAACCGCGGCAATGCCAGCCAGTGCGGCGCGGCGGGTGATACGGGACACCGGATAAATCCTCCCTGCGTGTTTTGGTTGGCAGCCGCAATATCGCATTTCGGCCCGAGGTGATAGCCTCTCCGGCAGCCAGGGCACAAACCATAAAAGGGGAGGGGAGACATGCCCGAACACGATCTGGCGCGGTTGTGGGAAGCCCATACAAGCTACGAGTTCGAAACCCGCGACGTGGACGCCACCATGGCGACGATGGTCGATCAGCCATACGTCAACCATATCCCCACCATGACCGGCGGCGTCGGCCATGACGAGCTGAAGCGATCTACAAATATCATTTCATCGGCGTGAACCCGCCGGATTTCCGCCTGACGCCGGTCAGCCGGACAATCGGAAAAGATCGCCTCGTGGACGAGTTCATCGTTCACTTCACCCACACCACCCCGATCGACTGGATGCTGCCGGGTATCCCCCCGACTGGACGCGCCGTCAGCGTCCCCACGGTGGCCATCGTGCAATTCCAGGACGGCAAGCTGGTGCACGAGCACATCTACTGGGACCAGGCGTCAGTGCTGGTGCAGATCGGCATACTCGATCCCGCCGGCTTACCGGTCGTGGGCGTCGATTCCGCGCGAAAGGTTGTGGACCGCACCGTACCGAGCAACGCGCTGATGCAGGCGCAATGGCAAACCAGCGCCGGCAAGCCGATTTAGCGAGGCTGCTCCACCGGCTGATCGTGCCACTGCGATAGCTCCACCACCACGCCCTCGGGCCCATCCAAGAACACCAGCTTCCGCGCGTGGAAATCCAGCAGATCGGTGCGCGTCTCGAACCCATGCGCGCGCATCTTCTTAATCTCCGCCTCGATATCATCCGTCGCGAAGCAGATGTGATTGAAGCCGATCTTGTGCAGGTCGCGGACATTCGGATCATCGACCGGCGGCGGCCGGCGATAATGCAGCAACTAAATCTCCGTGCGCGGCGTCGCATTCTCCAGCACCAGCGTGACGTGATCCGCCTCGATATCCTTCACCCCCATATAGGAAGCGAACGGCTCGCCGGTGATCACCACGGCGATCGCCTCCTTGAAGCCAAGCGCTTCAAAAACCGCCGCGCCCGGTCGAGGTCGCGCACCACGATCGTGGCATGATCGAAGTGCTGTATCATTGGCGTCTCCCCGTCATCGTATCGTGCTCATTGCGATGGAGGAGCGGCGGCGAAGCAATCCCGGTCAAGGGGCGCGCGAGAGATCAAGCGTCCAATCGGCCGGAGAGTGCTTCGGCCCTTAGGCCTCGCAATGACACCGGATGAATGCCGTGCTTCTACGATTTGCATACTACCACACCCCGCGCGTGTCGATCACCACCTTGCCGATCAGCCTCGCACGGTCGATGCGCAGGAAACCACCATGAGCCACCAGCAGCACGACGATATCCGCCCGCTCCACCGCCTCATCCAACCCGCACAACGCCACGTCCCGCTCCGCCAGCGCCGGCGGCAGCGCGTCGATATGCGGCTCCACCGCCAGCACCGTGCCGCACGCCGCATCCGCCAGAGCGCCGACGATCCGAACCGCCGGACTCTCACGCAAATCATCCACGTCCTTCTTGTACGCCAGCCCCAGACACGCGATGACCGGCCGCTCCATCGCCGCCGCGCGCGCCCGCACCATCGCCACGATCGCCTCCGGCCGCGCATCATTCACCGCCCGAGCCGCCTGGATCAGCCGGGTCCGATCCGGGACACGCCCCCGCGATAAACCACGGATCGACCGCGATGCAGTGCCCGCCCACGCCCGGTCCGGGGGCCAGGATGTCCACCCGCGGATGCAGGTTCGCCACCGCGATCAGCTCCCGCGCATCCAGCCCCAGCGCCTCGCACACGCCCGCCAGTTCATTTGCAAACGCGATGTTCACGTCCCGATACGCATTCTCCGCCAGCTTCGCGAGTTCCGCCGTGCGCGCATCCGTCAGCCGGCATTCGCCGCGCGCGATGATGCGATACAGCGCCGCCGCACTCTCCGCGCATCGCGGGTCAACGCCGCCGATTACCCGCGCATTGTTCGCCATCTCCTCCACGATCCGCCCCGGCAGCACGCGCTCGGGACAATGCGCCACTTGCACGTCCGCATGCTCACCCGCCTGATGCGGAAACCGCAGATCGCGCCGTGCCTCGGCCAGCATCGCCGAGACCCGCTCGGTCGTTCCGACCGGCGCCGTGGACTCCAGCACCACAAATTGCCTCGCTCCAGCACTGGCGCGATGGCACGCGCCGCGCTCTCCACCGCCCGCAGATCGGCCGCCCGCGTATCGCGCCGCAACGGGAGTGGGGACCGCGATGATGAACGCCTCCGCCGGCGCTACCGCACCATCCACCACCAGCCGCCCCGACCCCAGCGCCCGCCGCACCAAAGCGCCCAGCGCCGGCTCCAGCAGATGACCCGCCCTGTCGCGAATCCGATCCAGCACGCGCGGATCGGTATCCACCCCGAGCACGCCACGCCCTGATCAGCGAACGCCGCTGCGGTGGGCAGGCCGATATACCCCAGCCCCAGCACCGCGATCCGGCGCACGCTATGCATGCAGCAGAGCCTCAACGATGCGGGACGCCGCCTTGCCGTCGCCGAACGGCGATGCGGAACCGCCCTCCGAGCATACAGCGCCTCGTCATCCAGCAGCCTGCTCGCCCGCGTGAACAGCCGGTCCGGATCAGTCCCCACCAGCTCCGCAGTTCCGGCCGCCACCGCCTCGGCGCGCTCGGTCGTATCGCGCGTCACGATCACCGGCTTGCCCAGGCTCGGCGCCTCCTCCTGCACCCCGCCCGAGTCAGTGATGATGATCGCCGACCGCCGCATCAACTGCACGAAGGGCAGGTAATCCAGCGGCTCCGTCAGGTGGATACCCGGCCGGTTGCTCAGCCGGGGGATCGCGGCCCGGCGCACCTCCGGATTGAGGTGCAGCGGGAACACGATCTCCACATCGCCGCGGTCCGCCAGCCGAGCCAGCCCGTCTGCCACCCGCGCCAGTCCGCCCGCCAAATTCTCCCGCCGGTGCCCGGTCACCAGGATCAGCCGCTTGTTCTGACGCAGCGCCGGCAACGTCGCCTCGACCGCGTCGCGTCGCCGCTGATCGGCATCCAGCAGCGCGATCGTATCCAGCAGGGCGTCGATGCCCGGTGTTGCCGGTGACCTCGATCCGCGCCGGCTCGATCCCCTCCCGCAGCAGATTGCTCCGCGCCTGCGCCGTCGGGCAGAAGTGCAGCGCGGCCACCTGCGCGATCAACCGTCGGTTCATCTCCTCCGGCCACGGCGAGTCCGCATCCCCGGTGCGCAACCCCGCCTCGATATGCGCCACCGGCAGCCGCGCATGCGCTGCCGCCAGCGCCGCCGCGAAGGCCGAACATGTGTCGCCCTGCACCAGCACCCAGTCGGGCCGCAGGTCTGCGAATACCTGGTCCATCCGCGCCAATACCGCGGCCGACAGGCTGTTCAGCCCCGCCCCGTGCCGCATCAGGTTCAGATCGCGGTCCGGCCGAATGGCAAAGCAGGTCAGAACCTGGTCCAGCATCGCGCGGTGCTGGGCCGTCACGCAGACCAGCGGCGTCAGGCCAGGGGCCTGAGCCATGCGCCGAAGCACCGGCGCCATTTTGATCGCCTCAGGGCGGGTCCCGAAGACCGCCAGAACGCGCATGCCGTCATCCCGGCTGTGATGCAACCGGGACTATACGTTGCACAACCCGAGATTGCAAAAGTATTCGGAGGCCCGTCAGTATCCGTAGCGCGGATAGTACCCCGGCGGCGGAGGAGGCGGTGGCGCGTATCCATACCCGTAGGCCGGCGGAGGCGGCGTCGGCGTGGTCACCGCACCGCCCACCGCACCTAGCGCTCCGCCCGCCAACGCGCCGATCGCGGCCCCGTGGCCACCCCCCGCGATGCCGCCGATGGCAGCCCCGGTACCGGCCCCCAGCAGCCCGCCCCCAACGGCACGCTGCCCTGGATCATAAGGGTTGGTGCAACCGGCGAGCATCGACAGGCTCAGCGCGGCAAGCATCAGACGGGCAGGGGACATCGGTATCTCCTTCGTGGTTACGGGGGGACTACTGAATGACGCCAAGTCCCTGCATAAATTCCCGCGTGAATCGGGCAGGATTACGCTCGGTCGCGGTCTGCGGCGTGGCGTTGTCGATCCGGCAGCCGATCAGCCATGGCCCGTCCTCCCGCAGCGCCTGCGCCACCAGCTCCTCGAACGCGCTTTCGTCGGCGGCCCAGGCGCTCTGGTTGAGCCCGCACCCCGAGCAATCGCCACGATATCCGCCCCCTGCGCCGTCGCGGTCGTCTGGCCCCCGGTGATCTGATACGCGCCGTTGTCCATGATGATGATCGCCAGGTTGGCCGGCCGGCGCGTCGCGATCGTGCCAGGCAGCCAAGCTGCATCAGGATCGAGCCATCCCCCTCCAGCGCGAATACTTTCCGCTGCGGCTGCGCCAGCGCTACCCCCAGCGCGATCGGGCAGGCCAGCCCCATGCTGCCCAGCATGTAAAAATTCTCCGGCCGGCGGTCGCGGCCCACAGATCGAAATTGGTGTAGCCGATGCCGCCGATCACCGCTTCGTTGTGCTGCAGCCGGCTTACCAGACGTTTGGTCAGATCAAACCGGCTCATTTCCTTCGCGGCATCCCGATGCCCGGGCTGATTGGTCGCGCTCATCGCTCGAACACCTTTCCGCCGGTCAGTAGCGGCGAGAGGATGAAACAGACGGGCATGCGGGTCGCGACGGCCTGGCGGATGCTGCGGTCGAGGATGAACTCGGCCTCATCAGCCCGAGACATCGTGTGGTGCTCCATCGCCACCGCGTTCAGCACCGGGCGCATCGTCTTCGCCACCAGCGCCTGCCCCTGGTTGAACTCGCCCAGCGTGCCGCGCTCGCTCACCATCATCAGGGTGGGGATCTGATACGGCACCGGCAGCGACGCGATCACGTTGGCCAGGGTCGCGAAGCCGCTGGTCTGCATCAGGAGGATGCCCTGCATGCCGCCCATCCAGGCACCGGCGACGATGCCGAGGCCTTCTTCCTCGCGGGAGGCGGAGAAGGCCGTGAAGAATGGGTCGTCGTGGACGCCGTTGATGAGCGGCCGCAGGACGTTATCCGGCACATAGACCACCAGCCGCACATCGTGGCGCTTCAGCACTTTCAGTGTGGTCTCGTGCCAGGCAGCCTCCTCGGACATCACCTTCTCCCTACCGCTTCTCCCAACCATGCGGCAGAACCCCGGCCTGCAAAAGGGTGCCGCCCTTGGGGAGGTCTCAGTTTGACTTTTTGGCTCCGACCCACGTCGGTCACCGACGCCGACTTTGTTGTCTCCCGAAAGCTGACATTGCGATAACCATCGTGAGCCGGGCGAAGTGCCGTTCGATTCCAAGTTCGAGGTTTAAGTCTCCATCTGTTGAGCGCGAGCGCGAATTAGGCTCAATAAGCGCTGATGTTGTCCGGGAAGGCGTTGCTCCTGCAGCTGCTCTTCCCAGTGGGGCAACAGCCCAAGGTAGCGGCGCTGGGTCAATTGAGCCAAGGCCCCTAGGTCCCGCGGATCAACGGACGGATGCACTTCGTCTTTGGGGTTCATATCCTTCCACGCCTGGAAAGATCCGTGCCGGGCAAACAACTCCGTGGCGGTGAGAACGATCAGTGGATTTTGGGGCAATCCTTCATGCAAACTGGAACGACCCTCTCGGGCGAGTTCTTGCAACCGGACGATTTCCTCGGGCAAATAGTCGCAGATCTCGCGAAGCGAGGAAACGACCATAACGGCGCCGGGGAACCTTCTTGCAACTTTCTTTAGGTTCGCAGTTGACTGGCGGTGATAGCATTGCGTCCAAAGCTCTTTGCTTCTCCCAGGACGAGCTGCGGTTCGTCTCGCTCGTCATTGAGCATGCCGCCGCTGCGATACCACGCCATGAAGTCGACCTCGCAGTTCAGCGCCTCTAACTCGAGGCCTGTAGACCATGTCACTTCGGCATCGTGGGGTGCTGCTTCGTCAGCTGGCGCGAAGGCTGACGCGAGCTCCCGTGCGCGCCGCCATCCGCAACCGATGACCCGCGATGCAGACCAATCCAATTGGTACAGCTGTCAGGTGACAATGGAAAATCAATTGAGGCAACGGACGTTGGGTCGAAGTGTCGAGTCGATCCAAGCATTTCTATCAGCCGCAAATTGGGCTGCAGGGAAGTTCCGGTTCGCTTGATCTTTGACCGAGCGCTTAAGGAAGAGCCGAAGTCGGTCAACCTGGATGTGCTTTCGGTTGCGGGCGCAATGGTCGTTCACGTGCTTGAACCACGGAATGGCTTTCGCCAGGAGATATTGCTCGATCACAGGCTTGGTCTCAGCCAGACCGATGCCGGCCACTCGCCGAGGGTGGGAGGGTGGCGTGATCGGGAAATACCGGCGCCAGAAGACCACCTGCTGCGATCGCATACCTCTCGCGACCTGCCCGGCCTCCGGGGCTCGCCGCCCGTGCCCTTGAGCACTCCCAAGCCATCAGCGTGCATCCGCGCGATCAGCGTCCATCTCATGCTCCCCTTCGTGAATCCCAGACCGTGAGGCTCTCCAAACAGGCCGCAATCAGATGAAACAAGGTGCAGGCCCATTGACACAACTGCTGCCTGCACCCACGACGACCACCCTTCCACGCTTCCACGCCGCCCGCCCCAGCCCCGGCGGCTGGTCATTGCCCGTTCGGGTTAGGCCGGTTCGTCTGTGCCAGCGCGATGGAGTAGGTCAGCCACCACTGTCGCTGTGCGCTCAAGCCGCGCGGCCTCGGTGATCACGCTCGACATCCGCCAAGATGCTGCGCGAGGCCCTGATAACCCCGACATGTCCCGCGCCTGCGGGGTGTCATCAATGGCACGGGTGGAATGCTGAATGGTTCGTCGCTCATGGTCTTTCTCCGCCGTCGGCGCGCACGCCTCGTCAGAATATACATCTGTGGGGCAAGGATCGAAGGGCCGAGGGGCTTCCCCTCCACCCACCGCCCCACCCCCGCCCTTGCCCCGCCATCGCCCGCCCCGCTACTCCACAAACCAATGCCGGACCTCTCCCGACCCTACGACGTGCTGGTCGCCGGCGGCGGCAACGCCGCCCTCTGCGCCGCCATCACCGCCCGGCAGCACGGCGCCCGGGTCCTGCTCATCGAACACGCCCCCCGCGCCCTCCGCGGCGGCAACAGCCGCCACACCCGCAACCTCCGCGCCATGCACATGGGCCCCGCCGGCCCCATGACCGGCACCTACGACGAGGACGAATACTGGGACGATCTGCTCCGCGTTACCGCCGGCAACACCGACGAAACCCTCGCCCGCATGACCATCCGCGCCTCATCGGGCGTCTTCGGCTGGATGCAGCAATCCGGCGTGCGCTTCCAGCCGCCGCTCACCGGCACGCTCAATCTCTCCCGCACCAACGCCTTCTTCCTGGGCGGCGGCAAGGCGCTGGTGAACGCCTACTACCTCACCGCCGAGGCCCTCGGCATCGACATCCTGTATGACAGCGAAGTCATCGCCCTGCCGATCCGCGACAGCACCGTCCAACACATCGAGTTCACCTGGAACGGCTTCCCCCACACCGCCCACGCCCGCGCCGTCGTCGTCGCCTCCGGCGGCTTCCAGGCCAACCTCGACTGGATGCGCCAATACTGGGGCGACGCCGTCGATAACTTCATCATCCGCGGCACCCCCTTCAACCGAGGCCGCCTGCTCCGCAACCTCCTCGACCAGAACGTCGCCAGCGTCGGCGATCCCACCCAGTGCCACGCCGTTGCGCTCGACGCCCGCGCGCCGAAATTCGACGGCGGCATCACCACGCGCCTCGACAGCGTCCCCTTCAGCATCGTGGTGAACCGCGACGGCGACCGCTTCTATGACGAAGGTGAGGACGTCTGGCCCAAGCGCTACGCCATCTGGGGCCGGCTGATCGCCCAGCAGCCCGGCCAGATCGCCTACTCCGTCTGCGACGCCAAATCCGTCCCGCTGTTCATGCCGTCGGTCTATCCCGCCGTGCAGGCCGCCTCCCTCGGTGAACTGGCCGAGCGCCTCGGCCTCGATCCCGTAAAACTCCGCACCACCGTCGCCCGCTTCAACCAGGCCGTCCGCCCCGGCACCTTCGACAATACCCGGCTGGACGGCAGCCATACCGAGGGCCTGGACCCGCCCAAGACCAACTGGGCCCGCATCATCGACACGCCGCCCTTCACCGGCTACCCGCTGCGTCCGGGAATCACCTTCACCTATCTCGGCGTGCGGGTGGACCAGAACGCGCAGGTGCTGATGGAAAACGGGCAGACCGCGGCGAACCTCTTCGCCTCGGGCGAGATCATGGCCGGCAACATCCTCGGCCGCGGCTATCTCGCCGGCTTCGGCATGACCATCGGCACCGTCTTCGGACGCATCGCGGGGGAGCAGGCGGCGCGCTATGCAGGAAACTGAGGCCGCCGCCCTCGCTGTCCCCAACCGCACCGTCTCGGCCGCGGCCACGGGGCACGCCATGCAGGAAACTGAGGCCGTCGCCTTCGCTGCCCCCCGTCATCGCGAGGCCCGCGTAGCGGGCCGTGGCGATCCAGGCCAACCGCACCGTCTCGGCTACGGAGGAGCGCCATGCAGGAAACTGAGGCCGCCGCCTTCGCTGCCCCCCGTCATCGCGAGGCCCGCGTAGCGGGCCGTGGCGATCCAGGCCAACCGCACCGTCTCGGCCGCCGCCACGGGGAACGCCATGCAGGAAACTGAGCCCGTCGCACTGGCTGCCCCCCGTCATCGCGAGGCCCGCGTAGCGGGCCGTGGCGATCCAGGCCAACCGCACCGTCTCGGCCGCCGCCGCGGGGCACGCCATGCAGGAAACTGAGGCCGCGTCGCACTTCGCCTGCCCCCCGTCATCGCGAGGCCCGCGTAGCGGGCCGTGGCGATCCAGGCCAACCGCACCGTCTCGGCCGCGGCCACGGGGCACGCCATGCAGGAAACTGAGGCAGTCGCACGCGCGCGGCACGAAATGGAAGTGTGCAACGCCTGCCGCTACTGCGAGGGCTTCTGCGCCGTCTTCCCCGCCATCGAACTCCGCCGCGAGTTCACCTCAGGCGACATCAGCTACCTCGCCAACCTCTGTCACAATTGCCGGGGCTGCTACTACGCCTGCCAGTACGCGCCGCCGCACGAATGGGGCATCAACGTCCCCCGCAGCCTCGCACTGGTGCGGGCCGAAAGTTACGCCGAATACGCCTGGCCCCCGGCACTCGCCCGTGCCTTCCAGCGCAACGGCGTGCTCCTGTCGCTCATCACCGCCGTATCGCTCGCCGTCGCGCTGATCCTCGTCACCGCACTCGTCACGCCCGCCAGCCTGCACGGCGTCTGGGGCATGGAATCCGGCTCCTTCTACCGCATCATCCCGCTCTGGCTGATGCAGGTCGTCGGACTGGTCACCTTCCTGTTCTCGCTCTTTGCCATGGCCATGGGTGCCCGCGCCTACTGGCGCGACACCGCGCCGCATCCCGCCATCACCCCCCAGGCGCTGGCCCGCGCCGCATGGGATGTCCTGACCTTGCGCAACCTCGGCGGCGGCGGTCACGGCTGCAACGACAACTCCGAGCGCTTCTCCATGACCCGTCGCTGGCTCCACCAGGCCATGTTCTTCGGCTTTCTGCTCTGCTTCGCCGCGACCTGCAGCGGCTTCGTGCTGCACACCTTCCTGGACAGCCCCGCACCGTACGACTTCATCAGCGTCCCCGTCCTGCTCGGCACCGTCGGAGGCATCGGCCTGGCCGCCGGCGCCGGCGGCCTCTTCGCCATGAAACTGATCGACGATCCCGGCCCCGCCGCCCGCTCCCTGCTCGGCGCCGACGTCGCCCTGCTGCTCCTGCTGGCAATGGCGGCGTTCACCGGCCTCGCCCTGCTCGGGCTGCGCCAGACCGTCGCCATGGGCGTCACCCTGGCGATCCATCTCGGCTTCATTCTCGCCCTTTTCCTGGTCCTGCCGTACAGCAAAATGGTCCATGGCATTTATCGTACCGCCGCCCTGCTCCAGGCGGCGCTGGAGTCCCGAGTGGTCCGATCCTAAGAATCGGCCCACCGAACAACCAATAGGAGGCACGCAGGCATGAAACGGTGGTTGCTCGCGACCGCGTCGCTGCCCTTCTTGGCGGCTGCTCCCGCCTACGCCCAATACTACGCCCAGCCGCCCGGTTATGCCCAAGCGCAAGGAACCAACTCCGACCTCACCGCCCAGTTGGTCAATCGCGTCACCGCGCTGGAGGACGAGGTGCGCCAACTCCGGGGCCGCGTCGATGAGCTGCAAAACACGCTCAATCAAACCAGCGCCGATCTCGGCAAGCGTATCGACGACATGCGGTTCCAGATGCAGTCCGGTACCGGCGGAAAGCCCTCCGCTCCGCCCACCCGCATCGCCGCGAACACCACCAGCCCGGCCACTGTCGCGCCGCCCCCGCCACCCGCGTCCACCGGCCCGCGCACGCCCGAGGTCGTGCTCCAGCAGGGTTACGCGGCCCTCAAGCAGCAGGACTACGCCGGTGCGCAGAAAGCCGCCGAGGAAGTCCTCGGCAAGCGCAACTCCCCCCGCGCCTACGACGCGCAGTATCTGCTCGCGCAGTCCCTCGCCGGCCAGCACCAATGGTCCCGTGCCGCCATCGCCTATGATGACGCGTACAACCGCTCACCCAAGGGAAGCCACGCCCAGACCGCGCTGCTGGGTCTGGCAATCTCCATGACCGCGATTAACGAAAAGCGCGCAGCCTGCGAGACCATCACCAAACTGCACGCTCAATTTTCAAAACCGAATCCGGAGCTTCAGCCGCAGATTCAAGGCGTGGTCGAACGCGCGGGATGCAAGTGATCTCGGCGCCCAACGTCATCAACTCAGTTGGCCCACCCGCCCGTGCCGTTCTCGGACAGTCTCAGCTCCCCTCGACCGTCACGCCTTCCGCTTTGAGTTCCTCGAGCACGCGCGCGACCTCCTTGAATGCTGTGTTGCCAGCGGGGAACCCGCAATAGATCGTCTGCTGCAGCAAGATCTCGGTGACGTCGGACAAAGGAAATTCGCCGCTTTTGAGAGCAGGTTTAAGGTGCATGCGGAACTCATCCCACTTGCCCAGGGCGACCATCGTGCCCATCACCAGAACGCGGCGGGTGTGATGCGACAGGCCCGGGCGGGTCCAGATCTCGCCCCAGCCGTAGCGCGCCACGAAGTCCTGAAACTCCTTATGGTACGGCCGGATATTCGCGCTCGCGCGGTCCACATGATCGTCACCCAGCGTCTTCCGCCGTACCGCCATCCCCGCCGCGAACTTGTCATCTCCGCTCATCTCGATCCCCTGCTCTCATCAACCCAGCGCGCCCGTGTACCTCTCCAGCGCCGACCACAGGGTCGGCCCGAACTTCTCCTTCCATTCTTTGTAGTAACCCGCATCTCGCAATGCCTTCTGGAACAGGGCCGTGTCCGGCGTGTTGAACGTCAGCCCCTGCGAGGTCAGCTTGCTTTGCAGCGACGCATTCAAGTCCGAATTCGCCACCCGCTGCGCATCCGCCGCCTTGTTCAGCGCGTCGCTGATGACCTTCTGATACTCCGGCGAGAGGCCCTTCCAGAACGCACCGTTGAACGCCATCCAGTATCCGACCCACATGTGGTTGGTTAAGGAGCAGTATTTCTGCACCTGATACCACCGGCTCGTCTCGATCACACCGAGCGGCGTCTCCTGCCCGTCCACCACCTTGGTCTGCAACGCCGTGTAGAGCTCGGCGCTGTTCATCGTCACCGGCGCGGCGCCCAGATCCTTGAAGATCGACAAATTCATCTCGCTCGGTGGCACGCGGATCTTGAACCCTTTCAGATCGGCCGGCGAGTTGATCGGCTTGGTACTGGTCGTGATCTCGCGAAAACCCATGTCCCAGACCTTGTCCATCACGTGCAGCCCGGCCTTCTCGATCTGCGGACGCACCAGCGCGCCGACATCGCCGTCCATTGCCGCCCACGCCGTCTTGGACTGCCGGAACGCAAACCCGACATTGTCGATCGCGGCGGACGGCACCAGGTCGGCCAGGATGTTGTCCCCGATGCCCATCATCTGCATCGCACCGGATCGCAGATTGGCCAGCATGTGCGTGTCGTCACCGAGCTGGTTGTTGGCGAACACGCTGAGCGTCACCGCGCCGTTTGTCGCCGCCTTGATCTCCTCGGCAGCCGCCTGGACATGGGTCGGTGTTGGATGGTCGGGCGTGAGGTCGACGCCGAACTTGATGACGATCGGCCGCGCCGCCCGTGCCCGCTCCGAATCGATCGCCGCTGCACCGCCCGCCACCGCCCCGGTAACAAACTGCTTGCGAGTCAAACCACGTGCCAAAACGTCTCTCCCTCTTGATCGTTCAGAATCCGTACAGCGCAGCCGGATTACGCACCAGGATGCCCGCGCGGACCTCCGGATCGGGCGCCCAGCGTTCCAGCAGCCCAAGCAGCTGCGGCCTCGTCCGGCGGGTCGTCCTGGGACGGATGCGGCCAGTTGCTCCCCCACACCAGCCGGTCCGGCCGCGCCGCGATAAGCGCCTTGGCGATGGAGTCCAGGTCGGCGTACGGAAAACCCTGATGGCTCACCAGGTAACAACCGGACAGTTTCAACCAGCACCGTCCCGAGTCCCAGCAACCGCTTCACCGCCGTCATCTCCGCCCCGTCCTGACCATACGCCGGGATCGATCCGGCCGAAGTGATCCAGCACCACCGGAACAGGCAGCGCCAGCAATCGCGATTCCAGATCAGCCCAATGCGATGCATCCGCATGAAGCTGGATGTGCCAGCCGAACGGCGCGATCGCCCGCGCAATCTCCTCCAGCAGCAGCGAACTCGTCCCATGCCAACCCGTACGCCGCGGAACCCGATCCGGTTCATTTCCGCGAAATCCGCAACCGCCCGGCCGTCAGTGAACTTCGCCACCCCCCGCCACGGTCCGCCCGAAGCTGCCAGCGCATCCGCCGTCGCGGCGTTATTGGCATACACCGTCGGCTGCACGACCACCGCGCGGTCCACGCCGATCCGCCGCAGCATCGCCTGATAATCGGCGAGGTATCCCGCGGGCGGCACGTAGCGAGCGCCCGGCCGCATCGGATACCGCTCCGGCGGGCCATAGACATGCGCATGGCAGTCGCAGGCGCGGAGGAAGACCAGCCGGCGATCACGCCGCCGTTGCCCCAGAACCGAAGCGGCGCGCGATCGCCAGCAATTCCTCGGCGCGTTCGACGATCGGGATGTCGATCATCTTGCCATCGACACTGAACGATCCGCGCTTCTCCGCCACCGCCTTCTCATATGCCTCCACCACGCGCTTGGCATGCGCGATCTCCTGCGGTGTCGGGCTGAACCCCTCGTTCAGCAGCGGCACGATCGCCGGATGGATGCACGTGCTGCCCTGGATGCCGAACCGCCGCGACCGCCGGATCAGCTCGCGGAACGCCGTCTCATCGCGATAATCCGCGCCCGAGCCGATCACCCCGAACGCCCGCAGCCCGGCCGCGCGCGCCGCGATCAGCGCATGCTGCTTCGGATAGGTCATCACCTCCACATCCGGCACCGCCCCGATCGAGGCGGTGAAGTCCTCCGACCCCAGCGTCAGAGAGATATTGCGCGGATGCGCCGCCGCGATCTCCTCGGCTCGGAAGAACGCGCCCGCCGTCTCGATCGCCGGCATCAGCTTGGTGTGCCCGACCTCCATGCCGCGCCGCCGCTCCACCGTCTCGATCAGCTCGGCCAGCAGCCGCACGTGGCTGGCACTCTCCGTCTTCGGCAGCTTCAGCCCCTTCACGATCGGCGACACCACCGCCTCGATGTCCCGCACCGCCAGCTCGATCGGCCGGTTGATCCGCACCAGGATATCGGCACCGGATTGCGCGCAGATCGGCGCGGCCGATTCCACCAGCTTGCGCGCCTCCTCCTTGTCGCCCGGCGCGATGCTGTCCTCCAGGTCGAGCACGATCGCATCCGCCCCGCGCGTATGCGCCTTCTCGACGTATTTCGCTCACATTGACCGGAACGAACATCATCGACCGCCAGATCGGCAGCTCGCGATGTGACGTAGAATGCATCGAACGATGCTCCCGACTAACCCTTCCGCCCAAGACCCAGCGTCAGCCGCGCATCCACCGCGCACACGCCGTCGCCTTCGCCCAGCACCATCAGCGGATTGATCTCCATCTCGGTCCCGGCCTCCGCCAGCGCCGCCGCCAGTGCGCCGAAACGCACCACCACGGCGACCAGCGCATCCACATCGCGCGCCCGCCCACCGCGCACGCTGCCGAACCGCCTGCTCACGCGCAGGAAATCGAACATGTCCCGCACCGCCGCGGCATCCAGCGGGGCAGGGCGGAACACCAGGTCCCGCTCGATCTCCACCGCGGTGCCGCCGCCGCCCAGCGCGACCACCGGACCGAATGTCGGATCGATGCGGCTGCCCAGCAAAAGCTCCAACCCCGAGAGCTGCCTCTGCACCATCACCCGCCGCTCCGGCCCCAGCGCCGCCGGTATCCGCCCACAGCGACGTCCATTCCCGCCGCAGCATCTCCGCATCGCTCACGCCCACCCGCACGCCGCCATGCTCGGTCTTGTGCCGCAGTCCTGGCGCCTCGATCTTCAGCACCACCGGATAGCCGACCCGTCCCGCGATCGAGACCGCATCATCCGCGCTCGCGCGTCGCATGCAGCGCCGCCGTCGCAATCCCGCACAAAGCCAGCAGATGCAGCGCATCCTGCTGCGTCTCCGCCCATGCACCGGCGCTCACCTCCGCCGGCAATGCAACAGGCGCCGGCTCCGCCGCCAACGGCCGCCGATACGCATACAGCGCAGCCAATGCCCGCGCGCATTTCGACGGTTCGGCGAACACCGGCACCCCGTCCTCGGCCAGCGCCGCGGCACCGGAAGTTTCGGGCGTCGCCCCCGCAAGCGCCGAGAACCACAGCCCCACCAGCGGCTTCTTCGTGCGCTCCCGCGCCCGCCGCACATTCGCCGCGATATCCAGCGACCGCTGCCCGTTCGCCGACCCCGTCGTGCCGACCACCATCAAATCCACCGCCGCATCGGCGGTGAACAGGTCGATCAGATCGACCAGCGCCGGCCGAGCGATATTGCCCGTCACATCCGCCGGATTTCCCGCCGCCCCGAAGCCCGACAGGATCGCTTCGATCCCCGTGATCGTCTGCGGCCCCAGCTCCGCCAGCGTCACCCCGTTGATGCCGCACTGATCGGAGAACAAGGAGTTCATGCCGCCCGAGTTGGACAGGAAGCCCGACGCCTCCGGACGGCGTAGAAATCCGGATAGGCCGCCAGCAGCGACCCCGTTTCCCACAAGCTCGTCCAGGTCATCCGCTCGGGTTATGTGCGCCGCACGGAACGCACCCTGATAAATCGCATCGTCGCCGGTCAGCGCCGCGGTATGCGATCGCGCCACCGCGGCCGCCGCGGCGCTGCGGCCGACCTTCACCGCCAGGATCGGCTTGTTCAGCTCCCGCGCCCGACGCGCCACCGACAGCAGCCGTCGTCCTTCGTTGTCCGGCAAGCCCCTCCAGGAACAGCGCGACCGCCCTGCGTCTCCTCATCTGTTTCCACGAAATACTCGACGAAATCCGTAACCGTCAGATCGGCCTGGTTGCCGACTGAAACGATCGCCCGCAGCCCGATGCCGCGTTCCGCCGCGCGGCTGGGAACAGGATTGAATGACAGCGCGCCGCTCTGCGACACCACGCTGATCCCGCTCGGTCGCAGCTCCGCGCGGCCCCAGCCGGCGCTGGAGGACGCGGTGGCGAAGATGCGGTCCGCACGTTCGTCACACCCAGACTGTTCGGCCCGGTGAACCGCACCCCCACCGCGCGCGCCAAATCCACGCAGCTCCCTCTGCTCGCTGCTCGCCCTCGGCGCCGCGCTCGCCGAACCCGGCGGTGATGATCGCGCACGCGTGGATGCCGCGCTTGCCGCAGGATTCCACCACGTCGCCAGATGCCTTAGGCGGGCACGACGATCACCGCCAGATCGGCCGGCCTCGGGAATGTCGGCCACATCCGGCCAAGCCCGCATGCCCTGCACTTCGGGCCGCCGTGGATTGACCGGGTAGATCGCGCCCTGGAACCCGCCGTCCCGCAGATTGCGCAGCAGGCGGCCGCCGTAATCCGATGCCGCTCCGATGCACCGATCGACGGCGATGGAACGCGGCTTGATGAAATGCTCGATGATCGACACGGGCAACTCGTCGCTTGTGATTGTCAGCCGAGGCGCGGCGAGCCGACGCCTGCCACCATGCGCACCGTCCGCCGTTCTGCGGCCGGCAAACGCACCGTCATCGTCTGATACGGCAGCGCATACCCGCCGGTCGTCTCACACGAAACTACCACCTCCCGCGGCGTCCACGACAGCCCGATCCGCACTTGCGTCACCGGCCCGTCCGCGCTGATCCCGTCATCCTCCACCAGCACGAAAGCCGACTCTCCGGTCCCCGGCCCCGGAAACACCCGCACGCAGCGGCCCGTTCCCTCCGCCATCGGCACGATCGCCCCTGCCGGCACCACCAGCGGCAGCCGATCCAGCGGCGCCGCGACCACCGCGACCTCGCCCGCCGGCAAGCGCTCCTCCGTCCGGAAATCGAACCAGCACTCCGGCCCGCGCGGCAGATACACCGACCGCGCCCGCTCGCCCGCCGCCACCACCGGCGCCGCCAGCAGATACGGCCCCAGCATCAGCTCGTCGCAATCCTCCCACGTGCGCGGATCGTCACCGAACGCCAGGAACGTCGGCCGGATCACCGGCTCCCCATCCGACGCCGCCCGGTGCAGCAGGCTGTACAGAACCGGGACCAGCTGCATCCGAAACCGGATCGCCTCCCGGATCGCCGGCAGCGCCTCCGGGTGCAGCCACGGCGTGGTAAACACCCCGTCCGGCTTCCACGAGTTCATGATGAACCGCGGGTGTACCGAACTCGCCTGAGTCCACCGGATCAGCAGCTCCGCATCCGGGATCGGCCCCGAGAACCCGCCCGTGTCATGCCCGGTGTTCAGCAGCCCCGACAGGCTCATCTGCAACCCGGTGCGCAGATTCCACCGCAGATCGTGCCAACCCGTCGTGTTGTCGCCGCTCCAGGTCTGCGCGTATCGCTGGATCCCCGGACAACCCGCGCGGGTCACGGTGAACGCGCGCTCGCCCGGCTTCACCGCACGCTGCCGCTCTATCGTCGCCCGCGTCATCAGCAGCGCCTGCACGCCGCCGCACCAGTTCCAGCGGCACCGGCCGCCCGAACCCGTCACACGTCGCATCATCCGCCGGCAAATTATACTCGTTGTTATCGTTCCATCCGACGTCGATCCCGGTCGCCAGCACCTGGTCTGCCAGCCCGTCCTGCCACCACGCCACGCCGGCGCGGCTGGTGAAATCGATATGTGCGCCTTCGCCGTCCCAGAACTGCGCCATCACCGGCGCACCACCCGCGTCGCGCACAAACCCGCCCGCCGCCGCCACGTCATTGAACGCCGGATGATCGTCCAGCAGGCAGGGCTTGATATTGGCGACCAGCTTGATCCCCGCCTCATGGAACCGCGCCATCAACCCCCTCGCGTCCGGGATATTTCTCCGTGTTCCACGTGAACACGTAGCGCTTCCCCTCCCGCATCGTGTAGCCCGAGCCGAAATGGAACGCGCCCAGCGGAATCTCCTCCGTCCGGCAGCGTTCGATCAGCGCCTCCATCCGCGCCTGCGCATCCGGCGCGTCCGCGATCGCCATCGCCGTCTGCGCAAAGCCCAGCGACCACAAAGGGGGCAGGGCAGGGCGCCCCGTCAGCCATAGGAACCGGCGCGTCACATCACCCAGCGCCGGCCCGAGCATCATGTAATAATCCAGGTCGCCGTCCCGTGCCTCATAAGTCCGATACGCGCCGTAGTAATTATCCCGTTCGCACCCGAGATCGAACTCCGCCCGTGCGCAATTATCGTAATACACACCATACCCCGTGCCGCTAACCGCATCGCGCACCAACAGGAACGGCCAGTGCTTATACAGCGGATCGCCGGACCGGGCGTCAAACCCCAGGCTGTCCTGCATCGCGATCCGCAATCGCCGCCCGTGCAGGTTCAACGGCCCGGTCTTGTCCCCCAGCCCGCAATAGAAATCCGCCGGATCGCGCACCTGCGCGTGCGCATGCGCCCCGCCCGAGCCGAGCAAATACGGCTGCGCCGCCCGGTCCGCGGCGAACACGCGACCATCCGCCAGCCGCCACACCAAGCGGAACGGGGCAAACTCGATCCCCACCGCCAGCGCGTCCGTCCGCAACTCCGCCCGCCCGTCGCCCTCCTGCACCGAAAACGCCGGCGCCGGCCAGGACGATTCGTCCATCCGGTCCCGACCCTCCCACGGCACGTCATCCGCGCCATGCGCCGGCACCGTCCAGGTCCGGTCCAGCCGCAATCCCTCCGGCCGCAGAAACAGCACCCGCACCACATCCGGCGCCAGCACGCTGATCCGCGCGCGCACGCCATCATCCAGCCGCACCACAACGCCGCGCTCGGTCCGCTCGATCCCGCTCGCGTTGCGGACCGGCCTCACGCCGGCAGACCGGCCATCGTATCCGCCGAAATCAGCCGAGGCACCGCCCGCCCCTCCGCGTCGAACACATGGATCGCCGCCGGCGGCAGATTGACCTCCGCCCGGTGCCCGTACGCCAATCGTGTCTGCCCGGGAACCTGCACCGTCAGCTCCGGCGACGCCATCCGCACATAACTCAGCCCCCCAAGCTGCTCGACATTCGCCACCTCGCCGCCGGCCGCCGTTCACCGATGCGCCACCCAGACGGATATGCTCCGGCCGGATCCCCAGCGTGACCGGGGCGCCGGCCGCCAGCCGCGCCGGCGCATGCAGCGCGCCCACACCCGGCACCTCCACCAGCGCGCCCTCGGCACACGGACCTGCCACGCGCCCGTCCAGGAAATTCATCCGCGGCGAGCCGATGAACCCCGCCACAAACTGATTCGCCGGCTCGTTATACAATTCCAGCGGCGATCCCACCTGCTCCACTGCGCCGGCCCGCAGCACAACGATCTTGTCGGCCATCGTCATGGCCTCCACCTGATCGTGCGTCACGTAGATCATCGTCGTGCCCAGCCGGTGATGCAGTTGCGCCAGCTCGTTGCGCATGCTGACGCGCAGCTCCGCATCCAAATTCGACAGCGGCTCGTCGAACAGAAAAATCTTCGGCTCCCGCACGATCGCCCGGCCGATCGCCACGCGCTGCCGCTGCCCGCCCGAAAGCGCCGTCGGCCGCCGCTGCAGATACGGCTCCAGCTGCAGCATCCGCGCCGCCTCCGCCACCCGCGCCTCGATCTCCCGCCGCGGAGTCCGCAGGTTCTCCAGCCCGAACGCCATGTTCTGATACACCGTCATGTGCGGATACAGCGCATAGGACTGGAACACCAACGCCAGCCCCCGCCGCGCCGCGGGCACCTCGTTCACCCGCTCCCCGTCGATCAGAATGTCGCCCTCGGTGGCGCTCTCCAGCCCGCAGATCAGCCGCAGCAGCGTCGATTTGCCGCAGCCCGACGGACCCACGAACACCACGAACTCCCCGTCCGTCACGTCGAAGCCCACGCGCTTGATCACCTCGGTCTCACCGAAGCGCTTGATCACCCCGCGCAATGTCAATGCGGCCATGCTATTTTACCCCCGCCGAGGCGATGCCCTGCGTGATCTGCCGCTGCAGGAACAGGAAAACGATTGTCACCGGCAGCAAGGTCAGCACCGTCATCGCCAGCACGTAATTCCACTGCGTCGCCAGCGCGCCCTGGAACGAATTCAACGCAAGCTGCAGCGTGAACTTGCGGCCGTCATTCAGCACCACCATCGGCCACAGGAACTCATTCCACCGCCACATGACCGAGAAGATCGCCAGCACCGCCAAGGCGGGAGCCGACAGCGGCAACACGATCCGCCAGTAGATCCGCCACTCGCTCGCGTTGTCCATGCGCGCCGCCTCGATCAGGTCATCGGGCAAGGTCAGCATGTATTGCCGCAGCAGGAATACCCCCGTGGGTGTCGCCACACCCGGCCAGATCACCCCCCACAAGCTGTTCGCCAGCCCAAGCTCCGTCGCAATCAGGTAATTCGGCACCAGCACGATGGTCGGCGGAATCATCAGCGTCGCCAACATGATCAGGAACACCGCGTCGCGCCCGGAAAACCGGTACTTGCTCAGCGCGAACGCCGCCATCGAGTTGATCAGCAGCGTGATCACGGTCGCCACCACGGTTATGAACACCGTGTTCCACAAATACAGCGGGAAATTGAATTGCGTCAGCAGGTTGGAATAGTTGCTCCAGGCCGCGCGCACCCGCATGACCGGAGCCACATTCTTGGTCGAGACCCGGATCAGCGTCTTCGGCTCCGCCGGATCGACCAACTGCGCCGTCAGCCCGATGCGCCGCACCTCCGCCAGCGCCTGCCCCGCGTGATCGCCCGTCGTCACCCGCATCAGCGGCAGAGGATGGTCGTATCCGGGCACAACGGCCTGCGCCCGCTCCCACGGCAGGAACCGCGGCGGGAACATGTCGATCCCGGCCTGGGACTTCAGCGAACTCACGCCCAGCCACAGCACCGGCCCGAACATCAGCAGCACGCCCAGCACCAGGTACGCGTACGTCGCGTAATCCGTCCAATCCATCCGCCCGCGCCCGCGCGTGGCCGTCAGCCATCGCCAACGTCGGGTTCGGTCAACCAAGTTTCGCACTCCGCCGCATCAGCAGAAGCTGGATCGCCGTCAGCACCAACAGAACTACCGCCAAAAGCAGGGACGCCGCCGATGCCAGCCCGTATTGCCGCACCTGCTGGGCGAACCCGGTGTTGTAGATGAACTCCACCAGGTACGTCGTCGCGGTGCCCGGCCCGCCGCCCGTCAGCACCCACACCTCGTCGAAAATCTGCACCGCCCGGATCAGCGCCAGCACGAGCACCACCAGCACGCTCGGCATCAGCAGCGGCAGCGTCAGCCGCCAGAATACCCGCCCCGGCGGTGCCGCATCCATGGACGCCGCCTCGTAGATATCGCGCGGGATCGCCTGCAACCCCGCAAGCAGGATCAGCGTGTAGAATCCCATATGGGCCCAGATGCTGACGAAGATGGTCCAGAAGAACGCCCAGTGCGCGTTCAGCAGCCAATCCACCGGTTGAGCGCCCACCGCCGCCAGCCCCGCATTCAGCAGCCCGAAGCGCTGCAGAATCCACTTCCAGATCAGCGCCACCACGACCGGAGACAGCAGCACGGGGTAGAAGAACATCGCGCGGAAAAATCCCAGCCCGAGGATCCGCCGGTTCAGCACCAGCGCGGTGATCAGGCTGAAAACCACCATCAGTGCCACCTGGAACAGCACGAACCACAGCGTGTTCCACACCCCGTACCAGAACTGGTCGTTCACGCAGGTATTCGGCACGAAATGGTTCTTGCACGCCAGCAACTGCGCCAGGTTCTGCGCCCCGGTGAACGGCCGCTGCTGCGGCAGCAGATCCGTCCCGCCGGTCAGAGCGTAGTACACATCAATCGCAATCGGCAGGAACGTGAACAGACTGAACACCGCCAGGTTCGGCATCACGAACAGCCAGCCCAGCCGGCCGCCCCTCAGCCGGGACTGCGCCCAAGTCATCGGGCGCTCCGGCAGGTTCATCACCGACGCAAACCCGCCCCACAGCACCCGCCGCATCGGCCCGGGCGAGGCTACGCCGGACATCGCTACTGCTTCATCGCCGACAGCGCCTGCTTCACATCCTGCGTGATCCGCGCGTACGCCTGATCCAGCGTCAGTTGCCCCACGATCGCCTGGCTCAGCCGGCTCACCGTCGCATCGAAGATCACCCGATTATAGCGATAGCCCTGCAGCTTGTACGCCACCGGCACCAGTGTCTTCGCATTCCCCAGGAACGCTTGCACCGCCGCCTGCCCGGCCTGCTGACATGTTCTGATAATGCAGGTCCTGCTTTCAGCACCGACGCTTCCGCCGGGATGAAGTCCGTCCGCTCCATCGTTTCCTTGTAAATCGCCGGCTGCGCCAGATAATCCAGGAACGCCGCCACCTCCTTCGGACTCTTCGTCTGCTTGAACCCGACCAGCGCCGCGCCGCCCGGCATGCCGGTGCACGCCGCCGGACCGCATGGATTCGCCACCGCCTCCCAGTCGAACGCGTTGCCGATCTGCGTATCCATCCGATGGATCTGCCAACTGCCGGACAGATACAGCACGATCTGCCCATTGGAGAACGCGCTGAACGCGTCCTTGTACGCTGCCCCGCCTTCCGCCGCCCAGACGTCCTTCTCGACCGTGCCGTTCTTGTTCCATTCGACGAAGCGGCTGGCCATCGCCTTGAAACCCTCGTCGATCACCTCGGGCTGTCCGTCCGCATTGAAATACTTCGCGCCATAGGAAATCGCCGGCCCGGCAAACCGGTGACCGGAGCGGTCCCACGCCATGCCGTACGGCGTGCTGGTTGCCTTCGCAACCTTCTCCACCGCCGCCGCCCAATCATCCCATGTCGCCTTCGGCCCCGGGATCGGCACGTTCGCCTGCTCGAACAGCGTCTTGTTGATGAACGGCCCGACCACCGTAAGCTGCGTCAGCAGCCCGTAAATCCCCTGGTCCTTCGCATCGGGCCGCATCCAGTCCAGCACCTGCCCGAACTCCTGCTCCCACATCGCCGCGTCCGACAGGTACGGCCGCAGATCCAGCAGATACTTCCCCGTCGCCCCGAAATCCGTCACCCGCGCGATGTCCGGACCGTTCCCCGCCGCAAGCTGCACCGGCAGGCTCTGCAGGATCGCGCTGTACGGCACGGTATCAACGGTGATGTGCACATCCGGATGGTCCTTCATGAACCGCCCCGCGAGGTCCTTGTACACCTCGCATTCATTGCCATCCTGATAGCACATCACCCGGAGGTCGGCCGCCCTTGCGTGGGCGGTCAGGCTCAGCGCCGCGATGCCAAGCGCGAGCAGGCTGCTGCGAACCATGAACGTTTCCCCGCTGTGAAAGCGGGGGGAGTTTGGTCAGTCCTCCGTCACCTGTCGAGACACCGGCTGCTCCGGCCAGAACCCGTCATCCAGGATCTGCTCGAAACTCCATTCGCAGTCCGCCGGGAAGTCCGTTCGCGCCCGGCCGGTTTGTCGCGCGGCGCGCAAACGAGCCAGCCCGTAGGCTGCCGCGATCGACTCCGCCAGTGCCGCCTTGAGGCTCGGGTTGTCACCCAAATGCGCCGCCAGCCGCTGCCGCTGCTCCTCGATCGTCAGCCGCCAACTCGCGCCGCGCCGGCCCGGCTGGTACTGCCATTTCAGCAAATGGGCGAGCAGCACCGCGAGCCGGTTCACCAGCTCGCGTTTCTCGCTCCGCCCCATGCTCTCGATCTCCTCGGCGATGTTCGCAAGGTCCGCTTCCGCCACCCGGCCGCTGCGCAGCAGCGCCGCCTGCTCATTCGCCCAGGCGTAGAAATCCTGCCCGATACAGGTCGGTAGTGCGCATAGTCACCATCATAACCTCACTACCGCCGTGGACCAATGCGCCCCCAGCCCCTACTCTCTGCGTCGCATGCTGACCGACCTTCCCAACATGCTTACGCTGTCGCGCATCGCGGCCATTCCGGTCGTGGTGGCGCTGACCGCGCTGCGTATTCCTGCCGCCGACCTCGCCGCTTGCGTCGTGTTCAGCGCCGCCGCCATCACCGACTATCTGGACGGGCACTTCGCCCGCTCCCGCCGACAGCAATCCGATCTCGGCCGCATGCTGGACCCCATCGCCGACAAGCTCCTGGTCGGCGCCGCACTGATGATGCTGGCGGGTGAGGGGGGCCTGTACGGCTATACCCTCTACGCCGGCGTCATCATCCTGTTGCGCGAAATCCTGGTCAGCGGCCTGCGCGAATACCTCGCCGGCATCCGCATCGGCCTGCCCGTTACCAAGCTCGCCAAGTGGAAGACCGGATTTCAGATGGGCGCGCTGGGCACCCTGCTCGCCGGCGACCCCTCCGCCCGGCTGCTCCATCTCTCCTTCATCCCCGTCAGCGCCATCGGCTCCGCCATGCTCTGGATCGCCGCCGCTCTGACTCTGCTCACCGGATGGGACTACCTCACCGCCGGCCTGCGCCATGCCACCGCCGTGCCGTCCGGCTCCCGCGCCCTGCCACCCTCCGCCTGAACCCCGGAAATGCGCGTGCTCGGCATTGTCGGCTGGTCCGGCGCCGGCAAGACCACCCTCATCGTCGCCCTCCTCCCTCTGCTGCGCGCCCGCGGCCTCTCCGTCTCAACCATCAAGCACGCCCACCACGGCTTCGACATCGACCGGCCCGGCAAGGACAGCTACCGCCACCGCCAGGCCGGCGCGCAGGAGGTCCTGGTCGCCTCCGCTCGCCGTTGGGTGCTGTTGCATGAAAATCCCAATGAAAACGCCGATCCCGGACTGGATCTGGACACGCTGCTTGGGCGTCTCGCCCCCGTGGACCTGGTGCTGGTCGAGGGCTTCAAGTCCCACCCTGGCGCCAAGCTGGAGGTCTACCGGTCCGACTTGGGCAAACCCCCGCTCTGGCCGGACATGGCAGATATCACCGCAGTCGCATCCGACCGGGTGTTGCCGTTGGGTCACCATACGCAGCTTCCGCTTGACCGACCCGACATCATCGCGGAATGGATCATCGCCGCGCCCGCGCCCGCTGGCGCATGAGAGCGGTTGGCCTTCTACCAAGCATTCGCTTCTAAACCGGAGCCTTCTTGATGCGGCGCCTTGTCCTGCTCGGCTGCTGTATAGCGCTTTCAGGCTGTGACTTTCCCACGTGGCATCACCTGCCCTTCACGGCCGGGACCGATCCCTATCTGCCTAATGGCGATAGTGAGAACCTGCGCCGCGCCAAGGGCGAAATCGTCGAGGTCCAGCCCCTCACCGTGGAACCCGGCAACCTCTGGCCCCCGCCGCCAGCCGCGGAACCCACGCTGGAAACACTCGAGAAGGAAGGCGGAGCTCCTCCCCAACGAGGCGGTGCCCCCGCCCGTCCCGCCGCAGCGCGGCAGCTCCACGCCGCCACCCCTGCCGCCGCCGCCGTCCACCTCCATTCCACCCGTGCCGCCCGTGGCCTCACCCAATGCGCCCCAGCCGTCCGGCCCAGCGGTCGTGAACACCCCCAATGGCCCGGGGGCGGTCAGCGGGGGAGGCGGCGGCTATCGGACCATCACCCTGCCGAACGGCACCACCGGCATCGTGGTGCCCAACGGCAACGGAACCAGCACCGTGATCTATTCGAACGGGCAGGTACAGACGATCCCGACACCTAAATAAGGGGGCATGCCCGACCTCGCCCCAGATATCGCCCCGGATATCGCCCCGTCACCGTCCTCTACTTCGCCTGGCTGCGGGAGCGCGCCGGCGCATCCGAGGAGAGGCTGGCCCTGCCCGCCGGCGTCCGCACGGTGGACGACCTCGTGGCGTGGCTCAGCGAGCGTTCACCAGGACACCGGGCCGCCTTCGAAAACCGGGCGGTGATCCGTTGCGCGGTGAACCAGGAGTTCGCCTCGGCATCCGCCCCGGTCCGCCCCGGTGACGAGGTCGCCTTTTTCCCGCCCGTGACCGGCGGCTGACATGGCCCGCATCTCCGTTCAGCTTGAGGACTTCGATCCTGGCCGCGAAGTCGCGGCCCTTACCGCCGGGAACACCCGCGTCGGTGGGGTGGGCAGCTTCATTGGTGTGGTGCGGGACATCGCCGGGGGCCGGCGGCTGTGTGCGCTCACCCTCGAGCACTACCCCCGCATGACGGAGCAGGCGATCGCCCGCATCGCGGCCCAGGCGGAACAGCGGTGGGAGCTGTCGGGCTGCACGGTCATCCATCGCATCGGTGCGCTTCGTCCTGGTGACAACATCGTCCTCGTCCTCGCCGCCGCACCGCATCGGCACGCGGCGCTCGAGGCGACCGCCTTCCTGATCGACTGGCTCAAGACCAAGGCTCCCTTCTGGAAAAAGGAAACCTTTACCGACGGCACCGAACGCTGGGTGGACTCCAGCGATGCCGACGATCACGCCGCTGCCCGCTGGTAGATCCCGCCTCGTCAGGCCGTCATCCGGCACATTGGTTGACGTCTCTGTGCCCTCTGGCCCTTCTCGGTAATCTCCGTGTTGCTTTCTTTGCTGCCATCGCACCGGCCGGACGCGCCAATCCTCTAGCCATGGCAGCCGACGAAGAACCGTTTTACGACCGGTAGTCGAACACCTCCTCCGGTCCGATCCGCTGAACCCGCTTCCGCCGCAGTTCGCAGATCGCCGCATACACCGCCTGCCACCGATCCAGCCCCACCGCGTCATTCTGGAGGCGCATTTCCTGAACCCGCTCCAGCGCGACGGCCTGCGCCTGCATTCCATGCCGTTTGATCATGGCGCGGGCGGTCTCCATCGTATTCTGCATGGTCGCGCTCCTTTCGCTCCAGATGTGCGAAGCAAGCCGTAACGAGTCCAGTCGCAGCCGCGCGAGGCGAGTCACGTTCGCTTGCAAGCCGGGTCGCGATGACCGAATCCCCTACCATGACACTGAAGGTCGGCCAGGGCGCCACGGCGCCCCCTTTCATGGTGATGGACGTGATCGCCGCCGCCAATGCCCGCGCCGCGCGGCTGCCGCCGAACGTCCCGGGCGTCATCCGGATGGAGGTCGGTCAGCCCGGCACCGGTGCGCCCGCCGGCGCGGTCGAAGCCGCAATGGCCGCGCTGCGCTCCGGAAACTCGCTCGGCTACACCGAGGCATTCGGCCGCCCCGGCCTGCGCCAGCACATCGCGGACCATTACCAGGCCTGGTACGCGCTCGGCGTTCCGCCCGGACGGATCGCCGTCACGGTCGGCGCTTCCGGCGCATTTCCCCTGGCTTTCCTCGCGGCGTTCGACCGTGGTGACCGCATCGCCCTCGCCGCGCCCTTCTATCCGCCGTACGTCAATATCCTGACCGCGCTCGGCATGCGGCCGGTGGTTCTGGAAACCGGGCTGGACACCCGCTTTCAGCCCACCGTCGCAATGCTGGACCGGCTGGATCCCCCGCCCGACGGTCTGATCGTCGCCAGCCCATGCAATCCGGCCGGCACCATGCTCCACCCGGATGAGTTGCAGGCCATCGCCCGCTGGTGCGACACCCAAGGCGTGCGGCTGGTCAGCGACGAAATCTACCACGGACTGCACTACGACAGCCCCCTCGCCACCGCCGCCGCCTTCAGCGCGTCCGCCGTGGTGGTGAACAGCTTCTCCAAGTACTTTCAGCATGACCGGGTGGCGGGTCGGCTGGCTCGTGCTGCCCGAGGACCTGGTGCGGCCGGTCGAATGCCTGGCGCAGAACCTGTTCATCAGCCCGCCGCATATCTCTCAGATCGTCGCCGAGGCGGCGTTCAGTTGCCATCCGGAGCTGCAGGCCAACGTTGCCCGCTATCGCCGATCCCGCGCCGTGCTGCTCGACCAGCTCCCGCGCGCCGGTCTCGACCGGCTCAGCCCGGCCGAGGGCGCGTTCTACCTGTTCGCCGACGTCTCCGCCCTGTCGAATGACAGCGTGCGCTTCTGCGCCCGCATGCTGGACGAAGCCGGGATCGCCGCGACCCCCGGTCTCGACTTCGATCGCGACCGCGGCGGCCGCTTCGTGCGCTTCAGCTATTGCGGACCCGAGGCAGAGATGGCCGAAGCGGCACAGCGAATCCGGAGGTGGCTCAAACCGGAGCACATCGAGGCAATGCCACAGGGACGAAAGCCGTAGCATCAGCCGGCCCCGCGGCAAACAGGAACTCGGCCTCCCCCGCCGCCTTCAGCGCAATCAATGCGCTGCACACCGTGCCGAACCCGGCGCGCGGCGAGACATTGATCTGCTCCGGCGCGTCGCCCGACCGGTCTGCCAGAATGGCCCGCCACGACGCCCATCCGTCCGTCTCGGGCGGCGTGGCGGCGCGGAAGCGCGGCAAATGGCGGGCCACGCGCGGACTTGCCGGGTCGTTCGGATCGTGCGCGGTGATCATGTGCAGGCCCGCCTCCAGCGCCACGGCCGCGGCCTGTCCCTGGCCCAGCCCGCGCACGAACACCGCCTCGTCCCGGTCCGCGACGATCAGGTTGAAGCTACGAAAATCGCCCGCATCCAGCGCAACGATCGCCTCAGCCGCCGCGCGTGCCGTCGGTTGGCGCAATGCAATCAGCGGCAACTCCCCGCGTGAGCGCTTGCCCGGCGCCGGCCCCAGGCTGCCCGGCCGGTTGAGTACGCCGGCAACCACGCCCGAAGCGTTGATCCCCAGCCACGTGCCCCCGGCCGCGCGGTCACGTCCGGCGACGATCTCCGGCCAGAAGGGACCAGGTGGATCCCACGCGCGTGCCAGCCTCTCGTCGCGGTTCGCGGCGAGGCAGATCGGCCAGATATGGCCGGGACGATGGAGCAGGACGAGGGTGCACACGGACCTGATGTGGGTGCGCGGGCGACGGACCCTGCGCCTTCAGCCCTTCCCGGTGATGGCCTTGCTGATCGCGATCGACGTCCCGAGCGTCATTGCTCCGGCCGCCAGCACGGACACGCTCAGTCCCAGAACGGCAGCCGGAATCCACGGCGGTTCCGGCCGGCTCGGCGGGGTGGATCCTTGTTTGCGGCGATCCGACATGATGTTTCCTCCAGGCCGCAATCCAGCATGCGCCCGGATAAGACACAAGTCGTTTCGGAATCCGCCGCCGCTCACCCCGCCACTCGTGGCACCGCGGGAATGGGCCCAGGGAACGGGCCCGAAGGTTTGTTCGTTTACCCCCACGATGCTCGGAACGGAGAAGGCAATGGGCGTCCGGGTGGCGATCGTCGGCGTCGGAAACTGCGCTTCGTCGTTGATCCAAGGCGTAACTTACTACGCCGACGCCGATCCCGCCCTGCGGGTCCCGGGGCTGATGCATGTCACGCTCGGCGGTTATCACGTCCGCGACGTGGCATTCTCGGCGGCGTTCGATGTGGCGCCAGCAAAGTGGGCCATGACCTCGCCCACGCGATCGTCGCCGAACCCAACAACACGCAGGTGTTTGCCGACGTGCCCACCCTCGGCGTGACCGTCCGCCGCGGCCCGACCTTGGACGGCATCGGCCAATACCTCCGTCACGTGATCGCCGAATCCGATGCTCCGGTCGCCGACGTCGCCGCCATCCTGCGGCAGACCGAAACCGACATCGTGGTCTGCTATCTGCCCGTCGGGTCCGAACGCGCGGTTCGCTGGTACGCGGAACAGGCGCTGGCCGCCGGATGCGGCTTCATCAATTGCATCCCCGTGTTCATCGCCTCCGATCCCGCCTGGCGCGACCGCTTCACCGCCGCGCGTCTGCCGCTGATCGGCGACGACGTCAAAAGCCAGGTCGGCGCCACAATCGTCCACCGCGTGCTGACCAATCTGTTCGAGGAACGCGGGGTGCGCATCGACCGCACCTATCAGCTCAACTTCGGCGGCAACACCGACTTCATGAACATGCTCGAACGCGAGCGCCTGGAGTCGAAGAAAATCTCCAAGACCCAAGCCGTCACCAGCCAGATGGCGCAACGCCGCCCCCCAGCACGATCCACGTCGGCCCCAGCGACTACGTGGAATGGCTGAGCGACCGCAAGTGGTGCTACATCCGCATCGAGGGAACCAGCTTCGGCGATGTGCCCCTCAACTGTGAATTGAAGCTGGAGGTATGGGATTCGCCCAACTCCGCCGGCGTGGTGATTGATGCTGTGCGCTGCGCCAAGCTCGCGAAGGATCGCGGCATCGGCGGCGTGCTCATCGGACCCAGCGCATACCTCATGAAGAGCCCGCCCGAACAGTACCCCGATCATCAGGCGCGGGCCCTGATGGAAGCGTTCATCGCCGGGTAGTAACCGGGACCATGAGAGCGTAACACCCGTTCGAATGTCCTTGCGAGGCCTGAAAGGCCGAAGCAATCCCGGCCGGTTGGTCGCTCGATCTTTCGTGTGCCCCGTCTTCCAGATTGCCTCGTCGTGCTTCACGCTCCTCGCAATGACACAGTGTGGAGAATGGCTGTGACGACGTTTCACCTCATCCGCCATGCCTCCTATGCTCTGCTCGGCAACACTCTGGCGGGTCGGTCCGGTGACTATGCCCTGAACCAACAGGGCCGCGCCGAGGCTGGCGCGCTCGCCGACGCACTGTCCGGCATCCCGCTGGCCTCCGTCATCTCCAGTCCCCTGCGCCGCGCCCTGGAAACCGCCGCGCCCATCGCCGCGCGCGCGGGCGTAAATGTCACGATTGATCCCGATCTGAACGAAGTCGATTTCGGCGACTGGACCGGGGCGGCGTTTGAAAGCCTGCACCACAGCCCGGATTGGCAGGCGTTCAATTGCTTACGCAGCGTCCATGCGCCCCCTGGCGGCGAATTGATGCTGGCGGTCCAGCAGCGCGGCATCGCCGCCATGATGCGGATATGCGCGCGTTATCCCGACTCCGCCGTGGCGATCATCAGCCATGGCGACGTCATCAAGGCGATCCTTGCGCTTCTTCTCGGCGTGCCCCTCGACCTGTTTCAGCGCATCGAGATCTCACCCGCCTCGCGCAGCGTCGTGCGTATCTTCCCGGTGGACGTGCGGATCGAAGCGATCAACCTGCCGCCCGCTGCAGGATGAACGCCGCGCCATCCCACAGCGCAAAAGGACGTTCGCCGTTCTTCCGCACGACCAGCCCATGCCGAGCGGCCCACCGAGCCGCATCCTCACGGTCCGCGTCCAACCCACGATAGGACAGGTTCAGCACCACCACGCGGCCCCGCGCCCCCATACCCGGACAATCTCCGCCACCGTGCGATCCGCCTCGCCGGCAAGCACGACATACGGGAACGAATCCACCGCCAGCACCACATCGAATGCGCCCGCCGCGAAGGGCAGCCCTGCTCCGGTCTGCACCAGTCCGGCGCCGTGCCCCAGCCGCCGTCGCGCTTCGGACAGCATGGCGAACGACAGGTCAGCGCCCGTGACACGCGCGGCCTCGCCCTCAAGCGCAGCGCTCATGCGTCCGATCCCGCAGCCCAAATCCAGTACATCCGCCCCGCGCACCGGCACCTCGGACCGCAGCCACGTCACCACCTCCGCCGTCGCTTCCGCCAGCAGGTCCGGACAGCCCAGCGAATACGCCGCCACCGCGGCCTCGGGCGAGTGCGCCACGGCCCGATCATAGGCCGCCCGGATCGCCGCGAGGCTGCGGGCCTCGTGCGAGCCATAGGCAGCCGCCGCCCGGCACACCGGCCCCAGCTCCCGCGCGAGCAAACGCCGCAGCACCACCGCTTCCCGCTCCGCCCGCCCCGCGATCCGATCGCGCACCGATTGCGGCGACCCGCCTGCCAGGATCGCGCGCGCCAGCGCAACCTGCGGCGACAACCGTCCGGCCAGGCAGAGCGCAATCGGGTCCATCACCGCGGCCGTAGCAGAACCTGCATGTTGCGCCGGTCGCGTGCGCCCCAGGCGTACTTGTAAGGCTCGTTGCCGCGCAGGAAATGCAGCTCTGTCCGCCCCTCCGCCGCCGCCAGTGCGATAATCTCCGCCATCAGGATCGTGGACGGGCTCAGCGCCGCGAATTCCCCATCGAATGCGCCGAGATAAAACAGCAGCCGCCCCGGCGCGACCAGCGTGAGATACGCCGCCGCCGGCCGGCCCGCGACGCGCAGCATATAAATCCGCGCTTCGCCACACCGCAGGACCGCCGTCACATCTGCAATGAACGCCCGCAGGCGCGGATCAGTATCGGGATGGCGCGCCCGATGCCATGACAGCAGCGCGCACAGGCCTTCATCGGAGCGATCGACCTCCACGCTCCAGCCGCCGGCGCGATCCGCCCGATGCCGGAACTGACGAATGTCGCGCCGCTTGCCAACCGGCACTCCCGCCAGCGGATCACTCGCATCCAGCGTCAGGGTAGGGCAGGGGGCATCCTCCTCACGCGCGATCACCCAGCCCGGCGGCCCCCGCACACGACGCAGCACGGATTCGGGCGGCACGTCGATCAGATCGCACGGCAAGTCGGTCGCGCCGAGAACCCCCGCCACCAGCGCCGATGCGTCATCCGCATCCGGCGTCTCGAGCAGCACGTCCTGGTAGTCGGTCACCCCGGCGCCGACCGGCAGCAGCCGACCGTCCAGAACATACAGCGCCAGCACGCCACGCAACGCCCCATCCCGCCGCAGCGTCGCGATCACCGGCCGGCCGGTTCCGAAATGCCTCCACCATCGTCCCAGCCACGCCGGCGACTGAAACGGCGTGGCATGCGGGCAGCGCTGGAACAGCCGCTCCCACTCCGCGACAAGCGGACCCTCAAAATCGCCTATGACCTCGATCGTCATGCCGCCTCGGACACGCGCGCCAGCGCCCGGTAGCGATCCAGGTAGGCGCCCGTCATTCTGTCCAGCGCGAACCGTTTCCGCGCTACACCGCGGCACGTCTCCGGATCAATCGTGCCGACACGCGCGATCGCCTCGCCCATCTCCTCCATCGATCGCACGATGAACCCGGTCACTCCATCCCGCACCGTTTCGGGCAGCGCCCCCGAGGCAAACGCAACAACCGGCGTGCCGCACGCCGCGGCCTCCATCGCCACCAGCGAACTGGTCTCCGGCGCGGTACTGGGAATCAGCACGCACCGCGCAGCGCACAATAGCCGCCGCTTGCGCGTGAACCCGGCAGGGCCGATCCAGCGCGCGCCCGCTCCCAGGCGGGGTGCCACCTCCCGTCGGAAATAGTCCTGATGCGCCGCGTACGGAAACAACGCGCCTGCCAGGATCAACGGGACACGGCCCCGCGCCGCCGCCTCGATCGCCAGATGCTGCCCCTTCTCCGGACAAATACGTCCCAACATCAAGACGAAGCCGCGCCGCGCATGCCGATGCCGCTGCAACGCACCGACATCGACGCCATTCGCAATCGGCGGCAGCGCGTGCGCGGGATCAACCAGCCGCCGGATCGTCTCGTGCTGACTGCCTGACACGCCGTGGACCCAGACCTGTCCCCGAATCGGATGCAGCGCCTCTCGCGGGTACCATTCGGGCGGCAGGTGCAGTGTCACCAGGATCGGCACGTCGCCCGGCGGCAGATACGCGGCGAAGTCGATCCCATGCAGATGCACCACATCGACGGCTTCCTCGCACAGAACCCGCTGCATGGCCGCCCGGATCGCCGCATGCGCCCTCGCCCGATCCTCCTGCTCGATCGCCGCACCCGCAAACCGCGGAATGGGTGCCAACCGCCCGGATACCGCCGACCCCTCGCACGCGATCACCACAGACCGGTGCCCCGACGCCACCAATCGCCGATCGATCGCCGCCAGCACCTGCTCCGCCCCGCCTGCGGTATCAGGCGAAACCGGCGCGAATGGAAACGCGACCTGTAAAACCGTCAGAGGCCCACCATCACTGCCGTCATTCCCGCGAAAGCGGGAACCCAGCGGAATTTCCAACCTCATTGGGCGTGGCCGGCTCGCATCTACGTCACACCTGCACTTTATTCACGCGCGCGGAATCCCTCGCATCGCAAGCCTCACCCATACCGCCGCAGCATCAGTGCGCAGAACTCCGCGAACTCCTCCGCTACCTGCGGCGGCGCCGTGTAGTGCGCCCACGTCCCCCGATGCTCGGGCGTGAAGCAGAACGTCACCGTCACCGCGAAATCTTCCAGCGCGCGCATCTGCCGCGCGAACCACGCCTCGGCATCCGGCCGGAACCAGTCCGCCCACGACAATCCCGTGCGCAGATACGTCACGCCGAATTTCTTCATCCACCGCACCGCGTCATCCAGCCGGTGGTCCTCATAATGGAACCACTGGCACAGCCCGAACGCCGGCGTCACATCATGGAACGCCCGGGCCGCGCGCTTCGGCCGTCCATGCTCGTCCAGCAGCCCCATGTGGAAATGCCGGTAATACGACGAACCCTCCGCCTCCTTGTGCCGCGTCGTCGCCGGCCACGCCGCCGGCAAATCATACAGGCTGTACCAATGAATCCGCGGAGACCGCCCCGTCAGCAGCTCCGCCGTGCGGCGCAGCCCCCATTCCTGCACCTCCTCCGCCCCGAAGCTCGAAACCCCCACTTCCGAGACCCATACCGGCAGCGGCGTTGCCGCCTGGATCTCAGCAATCTTCGCCGGCCAGTCGTCGATCATCCAAAGGTTCCAGTCGAGCGGAAATCCGTGCACCGCCACCGCATCCAGATGCTCCATCACCCCCTGCGACGCCAGCAGCCGGATGAAGTCCGGATCAATCGGCGAAACACCGCCCAGCACCCGCGGCAAGCCGGGCTTCTCCGCGGCGATGCCTCGCCCGCCAGCCGAGCCATCCGCGCGAACTGCACCCAACCCGGATCCGCCTCCAAGTCCCAGTGGGACTTGTTGTTCGGCTCGTTCCAGATCATCGCCGCTTCGATCATCACCGCCGTCCAGGACGCGCCGGATAGACCGCGCCGTCCTCGTCCCCGCCGGGCCGGTCCACGTGCTTGCAGATGAAAATCTCCGATTCCGGATTCCGGTCACCGCAAATCCGGCACTGCGCAGCATCGCCTCCGAGCATGCCCGGTTGGGCGCCCACCAGTTCGTCGGATCGCCCGCATAGCGATGCTCGATGAAGTGCAGCTTCGGCCACGACGGATCATCGAAATCTCCGTCTGCCAGAAATCATAATCAGGCTCGACCGGACGGATCGCGTCGCTCCCTCGCTGCAACGACTGGTAAACGAACAGATCGCGCGTGACGTGTTCGTGGATCAAATCCAGCGCCAGCAGCGGATGGCGCAAATGGTAGAGCACGCCCATGAACAGCACGAGGTCGAACCGCTCCTCCAGCGCGCCCACATCGTACACGGACAACGACCGAAACTCGATCTCAAGCCCCTCGACCTCCGCGGCGAAGCGGGCCTGGCGCAGATAACCTCGTCGAAATCGATCCCCAGCACGCGCGCCGCGCCGCGCCGCTTCATCTGCATGGAATAGAACCCGGCATTGCAGCCGATGTCCAGCACGCTCGTCCGCTCAGATCGGCCGGGATCGCCTGTTCAAACCGGCGCCACTTCACCGTCGGATAATCGCCCAGGAAGTGCTCCGGCGCTGTCTGCACCCGCGTAGCTTCAAATTATGAAACCACGGCCCCATTCACGCGCGCTCGCGGATGCGGTCGGTCGCGATGCCGGCGTCCTCTCGGTCATCATGCACGCCGTCTCCCGCGCTTCCAACAGGCGCATGGCGCCGCGATACCCTTCCAGCGTGCCGACATCCACGTATCCGGTCCCCGCGCGCACCCCGAGCGCCTCGCCGCCCTCCGTCAACCCACGCATTCACCAGCGTGCCGATGATGCGTCGCGCTCGCTCCCGCGCCCGCCACAGACGTGCAACGCCCGCAAGCGTGCGGCCGGGCAGCTTGAACGCCCCCCAGATCCAATCGCTGCTTCGGTCGCCGGTTGCTTCACCTCGATCCCCAGCACCCGTCCCTTCCGCATCCGTCAGCACCGCATCGAAGGGCACGCGGATCGTCCACCGGAAACAACAGAAAGGAAAACGCGCCGTCCGGCAGTGCCCGCAACCCCTCATCCGGAAACCAGATCGTATCCGGCAATCCCACCACCACCTGTTCCTCCGGCGCGATGAACGGCAGCGCGCGGAAGATCGCGTCGCACAACCCCAGCGGTTCCCGACTGGATCGCATACGCCAGGTGGCGCCCGCCCGTAATTCCCGCCGTAATAGCGCACGATGTCGGACTTCCCACGGTGAGATCACGAAGCAGACCTTGTCCGCCCCCGCCAGGCACCATCCGCTCCAGCAAATATTCGCTCACCGCCCGGGGGCGATCCGCGCCACCCACCGGCAGCAGCTCCACGCCAGCGGCGGAGCGAGTTCCTTGCGGGAATGATGCCCCACATGCTCACACTCCGAGGCTGTGAAGAATCGCACAGACCGCCTCCGTCATTCCCGCGAAAGCGGGAACCCAGCGGAGGATCGAACCCCACCGGCGATGCCCGGCTCGTGTTTTCGCGGCACCACGATTTGTTCAGGCTCCTCCGCGGAATTGATTGCAGCGTATCGACAAGCTGCGCCGCGCGATGATCGGCCGTGTGCTCCCCCAGCACCCGCTCGCGTGCGCGCACCGCGATGGCGCGCAAATCCTCGTCCGGCCGATCCAGCGCCGCCAGCGCATCCTCGGTACTCTCCGCCGCCAGGATCTCGCGGCCCGGCTCGAAGAATGCGTCCAGCCCAATCCACCAGTCCGACAGGATCGGCGCGCCGCAAGCCGCCGCCTCGAACAGCCGGCCGGACGGGCACCAGCCCATTCGCGCCATCGCCGCGCGGGTCACATTCAGCGTCAGCCGCGACGACGAATAGAACGCCGCATGCTCGCCCGGCGGCAGATGCCGCACGAAATGGATATTGGCGGTCCACGAAAACCTGCGGATACATGCGCCCCGCCGATCACGAACCGGGGCGTCCGGCCGCCGCCGCGCCGGCTCCACGAACAACTGTTCCAGCAAAGACTGCCGATCCGCGGCATAGGTGCCGAAATATGAAAGGTCCGCACGATACCGCGCCGCCGGCGCCGAGGGGGCGGTACTGCGTCGCATCGACCCAGCCATACAGCGGCGCCACCCGCCGCGCACCCAGCCGGGATCGCAGCACGTCCAACGCCTCGCCCCCGGTGTAGCTCAGGACCAGGTCGAACCCGCCCAATCCCTCCTCGGGCAAATATTCAACCCGTTCGCCGGCGCCCACCCGCGCCAGTGTCACCGCTGTGTCCAGATCATAGAAACAGCGGATCGGCACCGTGCTGCACGCTAACAGATCAGCAACCCCGTGCGCGTCCGGGCAGTAGGACGTCAGCACCGCCACATCCGCCCGGGCCAACGCGCGCCGTGCCTCGGGCAGCACCGTCTCCCAATCGGGATAGATCACCAGCCGCCCGCCCGCCGGCAGCTTCGTCACATCTCGGCTGGCAGCGTACCACGGCGCATCTCGCTCGAAGAACGTCACCCCGTGTCCCTGACGCAGCAGTGCGGCAATCAGCCCGCGCCACAGCGCAGCGTGGCCATTGCCCCAGGATGAGCTGACCGCGAGGCCGAAGATGGCGAGGTTCATGCGGCAGGTTGAACGTTGCAGGACAGCGCCGGTTCAAGCTCCCGTTCCAGCAACGCGCGCACGTGATGCAGATCGCTCACCAGAATGGCGCCCCGGGCAAACACCAGCCCCGCTTCCCCCGGCACCGTGAACACCCGCATGCCAGCGGCCAGGGCGGCCTCAACCCCGTGGCGCGAATCCTCCACCACGGCCGAGGCGCACGGCGCCACGCCCAAGGCGCGCGCCGCCGCAACGAAACTCTCCGGATCGGGCTTGCAGTGGCGCACGTGATCGCGGGTCACGACGGCCGCGAAAAACCGGCGCAGCCCGGCCCGCGCGAGATGCGCCTCGGCGGTTGACTGGCTCGCCGAGGTCGCGATCGCCATGGGAATCCCCCGCGCTGCAACCCAGCCGACCAACTCCGCTGCCCCCGGCTTCAGCGGAATTCCCTCCGCCAGCAGCCGCGCTCGAATCCATAATAGCGGCTCAGGCACCGCTGCCAGGACAGCCGCCGCCCGAAATGGCGGCGCAGCAAAGCGCCCCTGTTCCGTGTCGGCAAACCCACCAGCGAGGCATACAGGGCCGGCGTCACCGTCAGGTCCTCGGCCGCCAGCGCGGCGGTGAAGGCGCGACGGTAAATCGCCTCGGTATCAAGCAACGTGCCGTCCAGATCCAGGACGACGGCGCGCACGGACAACGCCGTCATCGCGCCGGCAACCGGATCTCATCGTGCTGCAGCCCGCGGCTGAGGAACGCAACCACCGCCGCCTCCTCCGCCGACAGGCCAAGCTGGGGCTGGGCCAGAGCCTCCTCGGCGCGACGGCGCAGCGCGTCCAGCAGCGAGCCGTCCAGATAGCCGTCGAAGATCGCCGGGTGGATGTAGCACTTGCGGCAGATCGTCGGCGTGTTGCCCAGCATCTGTGATACCGCTTCCACCGCCCGCACCACGTTCTTCTTGGCCTTGGTCGCCGAATCGAATGTCTCGAGCTCCTTCAGCGCCACCGCCGCCAGATTGGTCGCCGCCCAGGTGCGGAAGTCCTTCGCGGTGATGTCTTCCCCCGTGATGTCGCGCAAATAGTCATTCACGTCCTCGGACGTGACCGACCGCACCGCTCCGTCCTCATCCAGGTACTCGAACAGATCCTGCCCCGGCAAATCCTGCAGCCGCTTGATGATGCCCGCGAGCCGCCGATCGTTGAGATCGATATGATGCTCCAGTCCGTGCTTGCCGCGGAAATCGAAGTGGATCCGACCGCCCTGCACCTTCACATGTCGGTTGCGCAGCGTGGTCAGACCATAGCTCTTGTTCGCCTTCGCATATTCCTCATTGCCGACGCGCATCATGGTGGTTTCCAGCAGTCGCACCGCCGCCGCCAGCACGCGTTCGCGCCGCAGCCCGCGCAGCGCCAGGTCATGCTCCACGCGCTCGCGGATTTTCGGCAGCACCCGCCCGAAAACCAGCATCTTGGCGTATTTCGATTCGTCGCGAGCCTGCCGCCACCGAGGGTGATACCGGTACCGCTTGCGCCCGCGCGCATCCCGCCCCACCGCCTGAAGATGTCCATTCGGATCGGGGCAAATCCACACCTGCTCATACGCCGGCGGAATTGCCAGCTTCTGTATCCGCCCGATCGTCTCCTCGTCCGTGACGCGCGATCCGTCCGGTGCGACGTAACGGAAACCCTTCGGCGTGCGAATCCGCCTGATGCCCGGCCGCCGGTCGCTCACGTAGCGAAGATGCGCCGCCCGCGCGGCCGCCTTCATCTCCGCAACAGGAGCAGGAGACGGCGCGGCGGCGTGCGTGGCGGACATGCGAGCGCCGTAACGCGCCACGCACGCCGCGGCTTCATCACTCTATGACGTGCAGCCGACCCTGCCTGCTTGCCCCCCGGGCCAGGGCGACCATATCGGTCCCACGCGCCCGTGAGCGGCGGGGCGCCGTACAACGTCAGGAGGATCGACTCAGTGAACGTGCTTTCCCGCCCGACCACGACCGAGACGCAGTCCAGCCCAGCGGCCAGTCCCCTCCGGCCCTCCCGCGAACAGGCCGAGCAGGCAGTGCGGACGCTTTTGCGCTGGGCGGGCGAGGACCCCGAGCGCGAAGGCCTCCGCGACACCCCGGCACGCGTGGTCCGTTCCTACGAGGAATTCTTCGCCGGCTATGAGACCGACCCCGTCGCCCTGCTGGAACGCACCTTCGAGGAAACCGAGGGCTACGACGAAATCGTCCTGCTCCGCGGCATCCGGCTGGAAAGCCACTGCGAGCACCACATGGCGCCGATCATCGGCCGCGCCCACGTCGCCTACCTGCCGCACCGGCGCGTCGTCGGCATCAGCAAGCTCGCCCGCGTCGTCGAAGCCTATTCCAAACGCTTCCAGATCCAGGAGAAACTGACCTCCCAGATCGCCAACACCATCCAGGACGTGCTGCAGCCCCGCGGCGTCGCGGTGGTGATCGAGGCTGCGCACGAGTGCATGACCACCCGCGGCGTCCACCAGCCCGGCGTCACCATGGTCACCAGCCGGATGCTCGGCGCGTTCCGCGATGATCCGACCACCCGGCGCGAGCTGCTGGCCATGATCGGCACACACGGTAACGGCATAGGCGAAGGCTGACCGATGCGCCGTCATTGCGAGGCCCGCGCAGGGGGCTGCGGCAATCTCGCGGGCCATCGACACGGACACCCATGACCTGGTCAATCCTCGCGCGCGATACCCGAACCGGCGCCCTCGGCGCCGCCGTCGCCTCCCGCTTCTTCGCCACCGGCGCCATCTGCCTCGCGGTCGAAGGCCGCGTCGGCGCCCTCTCCACCCAGGCGCTCGTCAATCCGATGTACGCCGTCCACGCGATGCCGCGCCTGCGCGCGGGTGAAGACCCGGCCGCCATCCTCGCCGCGCTCGTCACGCCCGATCCCGGCGCGGAACAGCGTCAGCTCCACATTCTCGATGCGGCCGGCCGCATCGCCCAGCACACCGGCCCCGGCTGCGTCACCTGGGCCGGCCACGTCCGCGGCGCCGATGTTTCCGTGGCCGGCAACATGCTGGCCAATCAGGCGGTCGTGCGCCGCACCCTCGAAGCCTTCCTCGCCGCCACCGGCTCCCTGCCCGAGCGCCTGCTCACCGCCATGGAAGCCGGCGAGGCCGCCGGCGGCGACAAACGCGGCAAGCAATCGGCCGCGCTCCGCGTCTGCTCCGCCGATCCGTATCCCGATCTCGACATCCGAGCCGACGATCACCCCGATCCGCTGGCGGAGCTCCGCCGCCTCTACGCCGTCAGCCGCGAGCGTTTCGCCGTCTTCCGCCGCTTCCTCCCGGGCACCGACAGCCCCTGCGGCGTGCTCGATCGCACCGTGATCGATGCCGCCATCCAACGTGAACGTCGCCCGCCGTAACAAGGCCCGCCGTAACAAGGCCCGCCGTAACAAGGATCGTCATCACAGTGTCATTGCGAGGCCCGCGCGAGGGGGCCGAAGCGATCTCGTGGTGCAGTCGCACCAATCCGAAGCGGTCGGAACCTCCCAGGAGAGACTCGCCCCGCCTGGACGAACCCCCGGCCGCCGATGAATGATGCCGTCCCGTGACGGCCCTCACACGCCCCGACCTCGCCGAACTGGATCGCGACGACCCGCTCGCCCCCATGCGTGAGCACTTCGCGCTGCCCGACGGCATCATCTATCTCGACGGCAACTCCCTCGGGCCGCCGCCCCGCGCCGTTCACCAACGCCTTGCCGAGGTCCTGGCGCAGGAATGGGGCCAGGGACTCATCCGAAGCTGGAACGACGCCGACTGGATGGCGCTACCCGCGCGGATCGCCGACGGCATCGCCCGCCTGATCGGCGCCCCGCCCGACAGCGTCTCGGTCGGCGATTCAACCTCCGTCAACGTCTTCAAGCTGCTCGGCACCGCCCTGCGCCTGCGCCTGCAACGCCGCATCATCCTCACCGAATCCGAGAACTTCCCCACCGATCTCTACATGGCCCAGGGCCTGGTCCGCTTTCTCGATCAGGGCCACGACCTGCGCGCCGTCGAACCGGATGCAATCATCAACGCGATCGACCACAACACCGCCGTCGTGATGCTGACCCACGTCAACTACCGCACCGGTGCGATGCACGACATGGCGGCGATCACCGCAGCCGCGCACGCGCACGGGCGCGCTGATGCTGTGGGACCTCGCGCATTCCGCCGGCGCCGTGCCGCTCGATCTCGCCGGCTGCGACGCCGATTTCGCGGTCGGCTGCGGCTACAAATACCTCAATGGAGGCCCCGGCGCGCCGGCCTTCCTCTACATCGCGCCCCGCCTGCACGGCGCAATCCAAATGCCTCTCACCGGCTGGCTCGGCCATGCCGCGCCATTCGCCTTCGAACCCTCCTACCGCCCGGCGCCGGGAATCACCCAGGCGACCGTCGGCTCCCCGCCCATTCTCAGCCTCGCCGCCCTGCAGGTCGGCATCGACACCGCATTGCTGGTACCGATTGCCGCGGTGCGCGAAAAATCCGTGCGCCTCACCGAACTCTTCATCGACCTGGTCGCACAGCAATGCGGCGATTTATTCCGCCTTGTTACGCCGCGCGAACCGGCCCGCCGAGGCAGCCAGATCTGTCTGTTCCATCCCGATGGATACGCTATTATGCAGGCACTGATTGCCCGCGGCGTCATCGGCGACTACCGCGATCCCGGCATCCTGCGCTTCGGCTTTGCGCCGCTGTATCAGCGCCATGTCGATCTGTGGGACGCCGTCGCTGTGCTTCGGGACATCATGCAAAGCGGCGCGTGGCGCGCGCCGGAATACGCGGTGCGAAACGCCGTGACATAAGAAAGGGAAGGGGAGGGGACAGTGCATCGGATCATCATTGCGCTTTGTCTGGCGTTGAGCGTCACCGCCCCCGCACTGGGCCAAACCCTCCGCGTCGGCCTCCGCGAGGACCCCGACCTGCTCGATCCCACCCTCGGATCCAGCTATGTCGGCCGCATCGTCTTCGCCGGACTCTGCGACAAGCTGTTCGACATCTCGCCCGATCTGCACATCGTGCCGCAGCTTGCCACCGGCTACGACTATAAGGACCCGACGCACCTCATCATCCATCTTCGTCCCAACGTCACCTTCCAGGACGGCGAGCCGCTGGATGCCGAGGCCGTGCGGTTCACCCTCATGCGCGAACTCAACGCCAAGGGCAGCATGCGCCGCGGCGAGGTGAACGCCATCAGCGCCATCACCGTGATCGATCCCCTGACTGTTCAACTCGAACTGAAACAACCCTCGTCTCCCCTGATCGCGCAGTTCACCGATCGCGCCGGCATGATCCTCCCGCCCAAGGTGGTGGAGCAAGAGCAGGAGAAATTCGGGCTGCATCCGGTGTGCTCCGGACCGTTCCGCTTTGTCCAGCGCGTGCAGCAGGATCGCATCGAACTCGAACGCTATCCCGGATACTGGAACAACGCCGCCATCCATCTTGACAAAGTCGTTTATCTCCCGCAGCCGAACGCCGCGGTGCGGCTGGCCAACCTGGAAGCCGGCGCGGTCGATCTCGTGGAGCAGATCCTGCCCAGTGACGTGCCGGCCGTGCAGCATGATCCGAAACTCAAGCTCGCAGTGGATGATTCGCTCGCCTACGAGGGCATCACCTTCAACACCGGCAACGGCCCCGCGGCGGATAACGTCGCGGGCAAAAGCGCACTGGTACGCCGCGCCTTCGAACTGGCGATCGATCGAACCGCGCTGATCGGTGTGGTTTACAACGGGATGTTCACCCCGACCGCCCAGGCCAATCCGCCGAGCTCGCCGTTCTACGATCCGGCCATCGTGCCGCCCAAACGTGACGTGGCTGCGGCCAAGGCACTGCTGCAACAGGCGGGCGCTTCACTGCCGGTTCCGGTGACCCTCACCATCCAGAACAACTCCGACATTCAGCAGGCCGGCCAGGTCATCCAGGCCATGGCGAACGAGGCAGGCTTCGACGTGAAACTCCAGACGATGGAGTTCGCTTCGTCCTTGCAGGCTGGCTATGCGGGGCGCTTTCAAGCCTACCTGATCGGCTGGTCCGGACGCTCCGATCCCGATGGTAACATGTGGCAGTTCCTGCACACCACGGGCACGTTCAACTACGGCCACTACAGCAACCCGGACGTGGACAAGTGGCTGGATGACGCGCGTCTGGTCACCGACATCAAGGCACGCAGCGCGGACTATCACAAGGTTTGGGTGCAGGAGCGTGCGGACATGCCGCTGGTCTATCTCTGGGCCCCGAAAAACATCGTCGGCATGCGCAAGGAAGTCGAAGGCTTCACCCAGGTGCCCGACGGCCTCATCCGCCTGCAAGGCGTCACCTTGAGCAGCAAATAGGGCCGCTTCCCCCTCGTCATCGCGAGGCCCCGAAGGGGCCGTGGCGATCCAGGCCAACCGCACCTTCCCCCCACCCAGGACCGCATCTGGACGCGCCGCTCGTTTCCCACCTTAATCCGCGCCCCGGTCGCGACACGAAGTCGCTGCCCGGATTTTGGGGAGACATTGGATATGTTCAGCCACGTCATGATCGGCAGCAACGACATCGCCCGATCCAAAAAATTCTACGACGCCCTGTTCACCGCGATCGGCGGCAAGCCCGGTACCGAGGATGCCAAAGGCCGGCTGGTTTACGCCCACAATGGCAGCGCCTTCCTCGTCTCCAAGCCGATCGACGGCAAGCCCGCCACCCATGCGAACGGCGGCACCATCGGCTTCTCGGTCACCGGACCGGAGCAGGCGCACGCATGGCACAAGGCGGGTATCGACAATGGCGGCAAGGCGATCGAGGATCCGCCCGGCGTGCGCCAGGGTAGCGCCGGCCCGCTCTATCTCGCCTACCTTCGCGATCCGGATGGCAACAAGCTCTGCGCCCTCCATCGCGTTCCCGCCTGACACGACCCAGCGCCCCTGCCCGACCCGGGCCGGGGCGCCCCTGCCCCTTGCATGATGCTACCTACTACCCCATACTGACTACCATCATGCAATCTACCCCCCGCCATGCAGCGTAAAAGCTTCGGCGCCATGTCCTGCCCCATCGCCCGCAGCCTGGAGCGCGTCGGCGAATGGTGGAGCATCCTCATCCTCCGCGACGCCTTCCGCGGCCTCACCCAGTTCGACCAGTTCCAGAAAAGCCTGGGCATCGCCCCCAACATGCTGACCCGCCGGCTCAACGCCCTGGTCGAATCCGGCCTGCTCGAGCGTCACCTCTACAGCGAGCGTCCGCCCCGCCACGAATACCTGCTCACCGAGAAAGGCCGCGATTTCCGCCCCGTCCTGTGGGCCCTGCTCGCCTGGGGCAACAAGCACTTCGCCCCCGAAGGCCCCAGCGTCGTCGTGCTGGACAACGAAACCAACCAGCCGGCCGATCCGGTCGTGGTGGATCGCAACACCGGCAAGATCATGACCGCGGAAACCTTCCGCAGCGCGCCCGGCCCCGCGGCCGCGGACCACACGTCATGAGCGCCACCCAAATCCTGGCCCGCGACGTCGTCGCACCCCCCGCGATCACCCGCCGTCCGCGGCCTTCGCTCAAGCGTCCCGCCCTCGCCGCGCTCGGCCTGCTCGCCGCCCTCGGCGCCGCGGACTATGCGCACGACTGGTGGACCAACGGCCGCTTCATCGAAACCACCACCGATGCCTATGTCGGCGCCGACGTCACCCAGATCGCTCCTCACGTCGCCGGCTTCGTCAGCCGCATCCTGGTCACCGACAATCAATATGTCCGCGCCGGCCAGCCGCTTCTCAGCCTCAACCCCGAGGACTTCCAGGCCGCCCTGCAGCACGCCGAGGCCGTGCTGCAATCACGCCAGGCCGCGCTCGCCAACCTCCAGGCCAGGCGCAACCTCCAGCAGGCGCTGATCGCCGGCGCCCAGGCCGAGGTCGCCTCCCGCCAGGCCCAGGCCGCCTTCGCCGCCCAGGATTCGCGCCGCTACGCCACTCTGGCCCTTACCGCCGCTGGCTCTCGCCAAAGTGCCGAACGGGCGCAGGCAGCCGATCAATCCGCCCACGCCGGCGTGCTCGTCTCCGCCGCCGCGCTGGAAGCAGCCAACCGCGAACTCGTTTTGATCGATACCAATATCCAGGCAGCCCGCGCCGACATCGCCCAGGCCGAGGCCGACCTCCGCACTGCCCAACTCAACCTCGGCTACACCGAGATCACCGCCCCCGTTTCCGGCTACGTCGCCAACCGCTCCGCCCAGGTCGGTGCCTACGTCACCGCCGGCACCGACCTTCTCTCCGTCGTCCCCGCCCAGGGCCTGTGGGTCGATGCCAACTTCAAGGAAGACCAGATCGCCCAGATGAAACCGGGCGACCGCGCGACCGTGGTGGCCGATGTGCTGCCCGGACGCATCGTCCACGGCCGCATCGCCAGCCTGGCACCCGCAACCGGAGCGGTGTTCAGCGTGATCCCGGCGCAGAACGCCACCGGCAACTTCACCAAGATCGTCCAGCGAGTGCCCGTGCGCATCGCGCTCGACTCCGATGCCCAGCAGCTCGGTCTCCTCCGCGCCGGCCTCTCCGCCACCGTCAGTGTCGATATCCGTCCCGCCAACACTTCGCCCCGCTGAACGCCATGCGCGCCATCCTGCCCTTCGCGGTGATGTGCGTCGGCATGTTCATCGCGCTGCTCGATATCCAGATCGTCGCCTCGTCACTGGCTGATATCGGCGGCGGCCTCTCCGCCGCCCAGGACCAGATCAGTTGGGTGCAGACCGCCTACCTGATCGCCGAAATCATCGTGATCCCGCTCTCCGGCTGGCTCACGCGCCTGCTCTCCACGCGCTGGCTGTTCACCATCTCCGCCATCGGCTTCACGATCACCAGCATGCTCTGCGGCATGGCGTGGAACATCGACAGCATGATCGTCTTCCGCGCGCTGCAAGGCATGCTCGGCGCGTCGATGATCCCGACCGTGTTCACCTCCTCCTTTCATTATTTCCAGGGGCCGAAGCGCGTCTATGCCGCCGCCGTTGTCGGCACCATCGCCTCCATCGCGCCCACGCTCGGCCCGGTGATCGGCGGCTGGATCACCGACACGCTGAACTGGCACTGGCTGTTCTATGTCAACATCGTGCCCGGCTTCCTCGTCGCACTCGGCGTCGCGACGCTGGTCGATATCGACAAGCCCGACCGGTCGCTACTGCGCGAAGCCGACTACCCCGGCATCCTGCTTCTGGCGATCGCGCTCGGAACCGCCGAATACGTGCTGGAGGAAGGCGCGCGCTGGAACTGGTTCAGCGATGCCTCCATCCGCGACGCCGCAATGATAGCCTGCGTCAGCGGTGTCATCTTCGTTATCCGCAGCCTGACCTATCGCTATCCTGTCGTGGACCTGCGCGCCCTCGGCAACCGCAACTTCGCCCTCGGCTGTCTGCTTTCCTTCGTCACCGGCATCGGCATCTTCTCCACCATCTACCTGACGCCGCTGTTCCTCGGTTATGTGCGCGGCTTCTCCGCCTGGCAGACCGGACTCGCCGTCTTCTCCACCGGCATCGCCTCCATCATCGGCGTGCCGATCTACGTGATGCTGGGCAAGCGCATCGACCTGCGCTGGCTCATGATGTTCGGTCTCGCCAGCTTCGGTCTGTCGATGTGGAGCTTCACCTTCATCACCCATGATTGGGGCGCCGGCCAGTTGCTCGTGCCGCAAATCCTCCGCGGCTTTCCCCAGGTCTTCGCCGTTGCCCCCGCCGTCACGCTGGGCCTCGGCAGCCTGCCGCCCGAGCGCCTGAAATACGCCAGCGGCCTATTCAACATGATGCGCAATTTCGGCGGCGCCGTCGGCATCGCCATCAGCGGCGCCGTGCTGAACACCCGCACCAATCTGCACTTCCTCACCATCGCCTCCGCCCTCACGCCGGCCAACGCGGCGATGAACCACCTGCTCTCCGACCTTTCCACACACCTCACCGCCATTCTCGGCTCCGCACCCGCCGGCCATCTCGCTGCGCTGGAGCAGTTGCGCGCGCTTGCGTACCGCGAGGCCTCCACCATGGCCTACGCCGACGCCTTCCGCACCATCATGATCGTCTTCGCGCTGACCACGCCGCTCGTGCTGCTGATGCGCCAGGTCAATCCACCAAAATCGGCCACCGCCGACACCCACTGAACCGGAGAACTCTTATGTCCGCATCCACGCGCCCCGCCGCGCTCATCACCGGGGCTTCATCCGGTATTGGCGCCAGTTATGCCGACCGTCTCGCCCGCCGCGGCTACGATCTGGTCCTCGTTGCCCGCGACCGCGACCGCATGGAAGCGATCGCCACCCGGCTCCGCGCCGAAACCGGCGCCGCCATCGACGTGCTCCGTGCCGACCTGACCAAACCCGCGGACCTGCACGCTGTCGAGGCTCGCCTGCGCGACGACACCCGCATCACCCTGCTGGTCAATAACGCCGGCGCCGGCGATTTCGGCGGCTTCGTCAACCCCGATCTCGATGCGGCCGAAAAACTGATAGCCCTGAACGTCACCGCCGTCGTGCGCCTGGCCGGCGCCATCATCCCCCGCCTGCTCGCCTCCGGCGGCGGCTCGATCATCAATCTCGCATCCGTTCTGGCCTTCGGCCCCGAGGTCCTGCCCGGCGTCTATTCCTCCACCAAGGCGTTCGTGCTCACCTTCTCCCAGTCGTTGCAGGTGGAACTCGGCCCGCGTGGAATTTACGTCCAGGCGCTGCTACCTTCCGCGACACGCACCGAGATCTGGGAACGCGGCGGCCGCAGCATCGACAGCGTACCGAATGCGATGGACGTGAACGAGATGGTGGATGCAGCGCTCGTCGCCTTCGACCGCAAGGAACTGATCACCCTGCCGTCTTTGCCTGACGAGGCGCAGTGGAACGCCTTCAACGCTGCGCGGCTGGCTATTCTCCCCAACCTGCGCCAGAAGCACGCGGCTGAACGGTATCGCGCCTAGTGCTCGGTATTGACGCCAATCTTTCCGCCATGGCCGGCGAAGGGCCGGCGCGCCACCCCTGTCATTGCGAGGCCTGAAGGGCCGAAGCAATCTCGAGCGATTGCTCGCTCGGCCTCACGAGCACCACACTCACTCGCAAGACGCCTAAATCGGAGTGCGCATGAAAATTACCCAGGTCGAGCCGGTCCTGCTCCGCGGCGATACGGCGTACGGTGCTCGCTCGACCGCCGGTGAAGCGACCGACAACGGCGACTGGCAGCTCCTGATCCGTGTGGCCACGGATGAAGGCCTGACCGGCTGGGCCGACGTCGAAACCCTCGCCCCCGCCGCCGTGGCCATCATCGCAGGGGCGGGCATGTCGGCGCTCGGCTTCCGCACCCTGGGCGAGCTGCTCTTCGGCGAAAACCCGCTCGACGTCGAACGCCTTTGGGACAAGCTCTACATCGGCAGCGCCTATTACGGCCGCCGCGGCATCGCCATGCACTGCATCTCCGCCATCGACAACGCCCTGTGGTCCATCCGTGCCCAGGCCGCCGGCATGTCGCTCGCGCGCCTGCTCGGAGGACGTCGCCGCGACTCCATCACCGCCTACGCCTCAACGCTGTTCCGTGAAACCCCCGAGGCAATGGCCGAAGCCGTCCGCGGCTACATCGAACATGGCTTCCGAGCCGTAAAGTTCGGCTGGGGCGTGTTCGGACAAGACACCGGAAGAGACCGCGAACTGGTCGCAGCGGCGCGTGATGCGCTCGGTCCCGACTGCACGCTGCTGATCGATCCCGGCTGGTATCCCGCCGGATGGAAAACGCCAGGCAGATGCGCAGCCGGCGTGACGCCGAAGCCCTATGCCGCTGGCTCGCCGACTACAACGTCGGCTGGGTCGAAGACTTCATCCACCCCGAACATCTCGACCAGTACGCCGCCGTGCGCGCGTCCAGCCCGGTACCCATCGCGGCCGGCGAGCAGATCGCCACCGTCTGGGATTTTCAGCGCTTCATCGAACTTGGCTGCGCCGATGTGATCCAACCCGACCTGTCGCGCTGCGGCGGACTATCGGTCGCCGTGAAGGTCGCCGCCCTGGCCGAGCAACACGGCCTCGACCTCGTCCCCCATTCCTGGCTCACCCACCTGCTCACCGGCTACAGCCTGCAACTCATCGCCACCCTGCCGCGCGCCCGCTTCGTCGAATTCAATGTCAGCCAGAGTCCCCTGACCCGCGGCATCGCGAAACCACATTTCTCACTTGGCCCGGACGGCACGGTGCCTATTCCGGACGAACCGGGCATCGGCGTGGACGTCGATCTCGACTTCATCGCCGCGCATCGTGTGGATGAAGGCCTTCGTCTCCTGGAGGATCAGGGAAAGACAGCGCCTTCGCACTCCTGGCGGCGCGGCAAGCCGGCATCGAAATCGCCGGCGTGCTCACCACCATCTCCCAGCCTTACGACCGCGTCGCCATGCACGGCGTCCGCCACGCCCTGCTTGATCGGCAGATCGCCGCGCTGAACCTGTCGGCAATCAAAGTGGCAATCCCGAGCCCGTGTCCGAACGAAATCTACGAAGCGCGCATGGCCGACGCCCGCACCTTGCTCGCGGACCTGCCCCGGACGGCCGATCCCTGCGGTGAAAACGGTGAATTTCACACGGTCGTTTCCGCTGGACCGATGTTCGCCACTCCCATCCCTGTCCGCATCGGCAAGACGGTCGATCGCGAGGGCTTCGTATTCACGGACGTGCTCCCGCAATAACACGAGCCATCCGTACCGCTGTCATTGCGAGGCTCGCGCAGCGAGCCGCGGCAATCTCGCGGAGCAATCGCACCGAACGCAACAACAACCCCCTACCGCGACTTCCTTGCCACCGCCCGACCCCACGCCATCCGGAGCGCGTCTTCCAACTCTCCGACCGAGAGGTTCTCAACACCCCAGTCGTCATCCCCGTTGCCCCCAACCGCATTCGACCGCTCGCCACTGCGCGTGTTTCGGCCCCTACCGGTCCAGCACCGCCCGCAGGAAATCCCGCGTCCTCTGCTCCCGCGGGTTGCCGAAAATCCGCTCCGGCGTGTCCTCCTCCACGATCTTCCCGTAATCCATGAACACCACCCGCGAAGCAACCTGGCGGGCGAAGTTCATTTCATGCGTCACCACCACCATCGTCATGCCCTGCCCGCGCCAGCCGCCGCATCACCCCCAGCACCTCCGTCACCAGTTCCGGGTCCAGCGCGCTGGTCGCCTCATCGAACAGCATCGCCTTGGGGTCCATCGCCAGGGCGCGGGCAATCGCCGCGCGCTGCTGCTGACCGCCGGACAGTTCCTCCGGGATAGGACTCCGCCTTGTCCGACAGGCCCACCATGTCCAGCAGCGCCGGACGCCTGCCGGCGCGCCTCCTGCTTCGGCCGCCGCAGCACGTGCACCGGCGCCTCGATGATGTTGCCCATCACCGTCAGATGCGGGAACAGGTTGAACTGCTGAAACACCATGCCGACCTGCGCGCGCACCGCGGCGATGGCGCGGTTGGAGTGCGGCCTGAAGATGCCGCCCTCTTCGTCGCGATACGCCAGTTGGCCGTCGATCCAGATGCGCCCGGTTTCCGGCACCTCCAGGTGATTGATGCAGCGGAGCAGGGTGGATTTGCCGCTGCCGGAGGGGCCGATGACGCATACGACTTCGCCGGTGGCAACCGACAGATCGATTCCGCGCAGCACATGCGCTTCGCCGAAATGCTTGTGCAGGTCTTCGATCCGATCATGGCATGCTCGGCCGTCATGGCCGCGCGCGTTTGCGGCGGTATCCGGCCCGGGTGATGCGCTCCAGGTAGCCGACCAGCCGTGCGGCCGGGAAGCTCACCGCGAAATACATCACCCCCACCACGGTATAGAGCGTGAAATACTGGAAGCTGATCGCAGCGCGCACCTGCGCCGTATAGACCAGTTCCTGGATGCTTACGGCTGAGGCAAGCGCGGTATCCTTGAACAGGCTGATGAAGTAGTTGCCGAGAGTCGGGAATGACGATGCGCACGGCCTGCGGCAGGATGATGCGCCGCATGGCGAGCCCGTGCGTCATGCCCAGCGCGGCCGCCGCATCATGCTGACCACGCGTGATGGCCTGGATGCCGCCACGGTACACTTCGGATATGTAGGCGGAGTAGTTCAGCGTCAGCGCCAGCACCCCGGCGGTGAAGGCACCGAGCCGGATGCCGATCGAGGGTAGCACGTAATACACATAGATCAGTTGCAGCAGCAGCGGCGTGCCACGGATCACCTCGATATAGCTCTTGGTGATCCACCGAAGCGGCGCGAAGCGCGACATGCCCGCCAGCGCGACCAACAGCCCGCCGATCAACGCCAGCACGATGACCACCGCCGTGAGTTCGACGGTGATCAGCAGTCCGGCAAACAGCGGCCCGAGATTTTCGAGCGCGACCTGCGGGTTGAAGAGTTCGAACACGGGCCTTCAGAAACGGGCCGCGATGCGGGTTTGCATCACGGCCGCCGCATGCTCAGGGGTGCAACTGGAACATCATCAGGTTGCGATCGGACAATCCGTATTTCTTCAGAATGGCGCTGACCGCACCGCTGGCGCGCAGTTCGCCCAGCGCCGCGGTATAAGCCGCGCGCAGCGAGCAATCCTCCTTGCGGATGCCGAAGCGCGCCATGCCGTAACCGCCGCCCTGCACCATTTCCTTCGGAACGGCAATGCTCCACAGCGGATCAAGGCTGTTGTTCGGATTCTTCTCGTCGAATTCCTTATAGACCACGTCGTCTTCCAGAACGGCGTCGAGCCGGCCCTGGTTGAGGCTCTGCAGTTCGTCCACCTCCTGCTTGAACTCGGTGGGTTCCACGCCGATGCGGCGCAGATAAAGGTCGGCGGCACTGCCGGTGATCGCGCCGACCTTCTTGCCTTTCAACTGTTCATAGGCCGTCACGTTCAGCGGGTTGCCCTTCCGCACGATGAGCACCGGACCGTACCACCATGCCGGGCCGGAGAAGCTGATCACCTTCATGCGCTCCGGCGTAACATGAATGTCGGCGCCGATTACATCGATGCGGCGGGACAGCAGCGACGGGATCACGGACTCCCACGGCATCCACACCACGTTGATCTTGCCGATGCCGAGCGTGTCCAGGACGGCTTTGTTGATTTCCCAATCGATGCCGGTAGGCTGCTTGTTGGCGTCCTGAAAGGCCTCCGGCGGGTTGACGTTGAACCCGAGCGAGATGCCGTTCTTCACCGCGTTGTCGTAGGACGGATCGCCGCAATTCGCCACGTCCGGCTTCATTTCTACGTAATAACCGGGCTGCTGGGCGAAGGCCGCTCCCGCGGCGAGACGACAAGGCAACGGCGACGGCCGCGCGAACCGCATTCAGCATCGATGCATCCCCCCATTGTCACGACGTTTGATCTGCCGCTCATCGATGCTAGCACGCGGCTGCTTGACTGCAACAGCCGGGGTGGCGAACGCTTCCGGCATCCAAGGCCGGAAAGAGGCGGTATCATGAAGATCACGGACGTGCAGGCGGTCTATCTGCGGTTGCCGGACATCCAGCAGCGCACCGACAGCTCGCAGGACGCGCTGCTGGTGAAAGTTACCACCAACTCGGGCCTGGTCGGGTGGGGCGAGGTCGATGGCTGTCCGGCCGTGGCCAAGGCAGTGATCGAAGCCTCCTACTCCCACACCCAGGTCAACGGTCTCCGCGCCATCCTGCTCGGCGAGGACCCGCTCGACACCGCACGGTTATGGGACAAGATGTATCAGCAGACGCTTTATTTCGGCCGCAGCGGCGCCACCATCCAGGCCATGGCTGGCGTCGATATCGCGTTATGGGACATCAAGGGCAAGGCACTTGGACAGCCGATCGTCACACTGCTCGGCGGCGTCCTGCGCGATAAAATGCGCGTCTATTCGTCCAATATGTTCCAGTTCACCGTGGAGGCGACGGTGGAGCGCGCGAAACGCGCAATCGACACCGGACACACGGCAGTGAAGTTCGGGTGGGAGCCGTTCGGCCGCGACGCCGCCACCGATCTGCGCTACGTGGAGGCGATCCGCACCGCCATCGGCGACAAGAACGACTTCATGCTGGATGTCGGCCTCGTCTGGGACGCCAAGACCACAATCCAACGCGCGCGGCTGTTCGAACCCTATCGCCTGTTCTGGATCGAGGAGCCGCTGCACCCCGATGATTACACCGGATACACCAAAGTTTCCCGTGCCTGCCTGCAACATATCGCGGCCGGCGAACAGGAGTGCAGCGTTGTAGGATTTGAACGGCTGATCGAACAGGGCGGAATCGACATCGTACAGATCGATCTGACCCGTTGCGGCTTCACCCAGGCGATGCGCATCGCCGCCATCGCCCAGCGGATGGGGCGGAAAGTGTGCAACCACAACTTCACGACGGATATCAATACGGCAGCATCGCTGCATTTCCTCTGCGCTATCGAGAACGCGCTGGTGATGGAATACTGCGTCGAACCCAGCGAGATCTCCCGCCGGCTGGCCAAAAAGCCCGTAATGATCAAGGACGGCTATGCGCACCTGCCGCAGGAGCCGGGCCTCGGGGTCGAGCCGAACCAGGAGATCATCGACAAATACCTCGTGCGGAATTAGCGCTGAAGCCGCAACCGGTCCGGCGCCTTATCGTTTCCCCTCCATGCCGTCAGATCAGCCGCCCCACCCCGAGGACGAACCCTCCGGTGTTCCCGTGCCCGACCCCATCCCGGTGGAGGAGCCGCCCGAAGTGCCGCCGCCGCCCAAGTCTCCGCCGCGCAGCCCGCCGGAGCCGATTGTCGCGCCCGTGCCGTTCACGACCCCCAGGAACTGAACGGATAACGCTTGACCGGTTCCACCCCGCCCGGCGTGGCGAAGCCGCGCCGGCGCATGCAATCGAGCATGGCATTGCGCACCGTCTCGCGTGCGATTTCCTGCCGGTTCTGCAGGTCCTTATCGAAGAGATTGTTGGTAACCGATGGGTTAGCCTTCGCGATCGCCGTCTTGACCTGCGGCTGACTATACGCCTCGGCGCGGCACTCGGCTTCCCCCGGCATCGGGGGGCTGCGCGACGCGCACGCGGCAAGCAGCAACACACACAGCAGAATGATGGGTTTCATGCGGCAGCGAGCCAATCCTCGATCAGGCGGCGGGCGATGCTGTCAGGCCTCGGCAGGGCAAAGCCGTGCGCGTCAGGGTCGCGCACCTGCGCGCGCGAAAACCAACGGACGTCGATCAGCTCGGCTTCCTCCACCACGATATGCTCCGATAGCGCCTCGGCATGGAAGCCCAGCATGATATTTCCGGGAAACGGCCAGGGCTGACTGGAGTGGTACCACACCTCGCCTACCGAGATGCCGAATTCCTCCAGCACTTCACGGCGCACCGCTTCTTCCAGGCTTTCACCCGGTTCCACGAAGCCCGCCAGGGTCGAATACATGTTGGCCCGGGGAAACCGCTTGGAGTGGCCCAGCAGCACGCGATCCTCGCGCATCACCAGCATGATCACCGCGGGATCGGTGCGCGGGAAGTGATCTGTCCTGCAGGCGGTGCACTGCATCATGTGCCCCGCACTCTTCACCACGCACGGCGCGCCGCACGAGCCGCAGAAGCGCTGGCGGGTGCGCCAGTGCATCAGGCCGCGCGCATGCGCGAGGATTGCGGCCTCGGGTTTCGGCACCCCCCAGCCGATGGAGCGCAGGTCGGTGAACTGGCCAATTGCCGAGGGCAGCAGCGGCAGCGGGTCCTCCGCGTCCGAGATATCGATGGCGAACACCGCACCCTCTTCCAGCATGCCCAGCAGCGCCCATGGCCCGCCGTTCATGCGCAATGCGGCGGCCGCCTCACCCGTGAGATACACAGCTTCGGGCCGGCCGTCTTCCATGCCGGAGATCAGGTTGCGGCTGCGCCACACCGGGATGAACAGCGACTGCGGGTGCTCAAGCTGCTCCCGGACCCAGGCTTCATCGTCACGCCGTGCACCGACACGATCGAGCGGGTTGCCGGAATAGACATTCGGACGCGAGGCAATGATGAGGGGCACGGACTCGGCTCGGGCTGGGGTGCGGTGGACTGTGCCTGATGGAGCGGCGCGGGAGAAGGCCGGCATCGCGCGGACGGTATGGCCGTTCATGGATGGAATGCGAGTGGGCGCATCCGAACACGGCCAGGTTCGATGACGGAGAAGCAGCCTGTCCAGTCCTCTCGCCCGGCTATAAGTTTCGCCAGCCGCGGTCCAACGTCTCTCGCCGCTGACATGGGCATGCGTAGCAGTACGATCCCGCAAGTGCGGGGCAAAGCAGAGCGGCTCGCCAGTTCTCCGAAATCCTTATCGAAGGTCAGCAGAATCCGCTGCTCCCGTGCCGCCCTTGCGAGCACCTCCGCATCGGTGCTGCCCGGGGCATCGGTCCTCACCCAGACAAGATCGTGGCCAGCGGCTCTAAGCGCATCAACCGCGGCTTTGGGGAAATTCTCATTGGCAAGAAAGCGCATATCAGGCGGCGCTTGGGAACACCTTCTCCGCGTTCAGAACATCGCGCGCATACGCCAGGCAGGCGATGATATCACCGTGGCTTATGCCCGGGTAGTTCTCCAGGATTTCTGACTCGCTCCAACCATCCGCCATCAGGCCGATGACGAACTCGACGGAAAGGCGCGTTCCTCGAATAACCGGCTTGCCGACGAGCACATCGGGATCGAGCGTGATACGCGGATGCTGGGTCATGTGCCTGATGCCTCGCTGATCGTCACGCCCGCACCAACTCCTCTGCCGCCTCCTCCAGCGGCACAGGCAGGTGCCTGACATACTCCTTCGGCACGATCTGCCACACATGGCGCAGCGTGCGCTCCCAGTCGTGCAGCAGCCGCGCGGCGTAGCGCGATCCCGTTTCCTCCACGTGCCGGGCCACAATCGATTTCAGCTCGGCCTCCCAATGCGGATGCGCAATGCGTTGCCAGGTCACCGTATCGGGGTTCACGCGCTTGGCGAACACGCCGTCCGGATCGTACACGAACGCCACGCCGCCGGTGAACCCGGCGCCGAAATTGTCGCCGATGGCGCCCAGGATCACCGCCGTGCCGCCGGTCATGTATTCGCAGCCGTTGGAGCCGCAGCCCTCCACCACCGCCACTGCGCCGGAATTGCGCACCGCGAAGCGTTCGCCCGCCTGCCCGGCCGCGAACAACTCCCCCGCCGTCGCCCCATACAGTACCGTGTTGCCGATGATGGTGTTTTCGTTGCTGCGCAGCGTGGACGAAGGTCCGGGGCGCACCACGATCGTGGCACCCGACAATCCCTTCCCCACGTAATCATTGGCGTCGCCGAACACCTCCAGCTTCAGCCCCTGCACCGCAAACGCCCCCAGCGACTGCCCGGCCGAGCCGCGCAGCCGCACCGTCAGATGCCCCGGCCGCAGCCCCGTCATCCCGAACCGGCGCGTGATCTGCGACGAGATCTTGGTCCCGATCGCGCGATGCGTGTTGCGGGTCGTGTATTGCAACTGCATCTTCTCGCCGTGCGCGAACAGCGCATGCGGCATCGGCGATCATCTGCGCATCGAGCGTTTCCGGCACCTCGTTCCGCCCCTCCATGCGTGCAGTAGCGCGCATAGGGGCCCGGGTCCGCCTGCGCCAGCAGCGGATTGAGGTCCAGATCATCCAGGATGTCCGCCCCGCGGCTAACCTGCTGCAACAAGTCAGTCCGTCCGATCACATCCTTCAGGCTGCGGCACGCCAAGACTCGCCAGGATGTTGCGCACGTCCTCGGCGACGAAGGAAAACAGATTGATCACCTTCTCCGGCGAACCTTCAAACTTCGCGCGCAGAGTCTCATCCTGCGTGCACACCCCGACCGGACACGTGTTGGAATGGCACTGCCGCACCATGATGCAGCCCATCGCGATCAGCGATGCGGTGCCGATGCCGAACTCCTCCGCGCCGAGCATCGCCGCGATCACCACGTCCCGCCCGGTCTTGATGCCTCCATCGGTGCGCAGCCGGATCCGATGGCGCAACCGGTTCAGCATCAGCACCTGATGCGTCTCCGAAAGCCCCATCTCCCACGGCAGCCCGGCATATTTGATGGAGACTCTGCGGCGACGCCCCGGTGCCGCCGGAATGTCCCGAGATCAGGATGGCATCCGCCTTCGCCTTCGCCACGCCCGCGGCGATCGTGCCGATCCCGGACCGCGCCACCAGCTTCACGCAGACCGATGCATCCGGATTGATCTGCTTCAGGTCGTAGATAAGCTGCGCCAGATCCTCGATCGAGTAGATGTCGTGGTGCGGCGGCGGGCTGATCAGCATCACCCCCGGCGTCGAATGCCGCAGGCGTGCGATCAGCCCGGACACTTTCAGCCCCGGCAACTGCCCGCCCTCGCCGGGCTTGGCGCCCTGCGCGATCTTGATCTCGATCTCGCGGCAATTGTTGAGGTACTCGGCCGTCACCCCGAACCGCCCCGAGGCGATCTGCTTGATCGCCGAACTCGCGTTGTCGCCGTTCTCCCGCGGCCTGTAGCGCGCCGGGTCCTCGCCGCCTTCGCCGCTGTCGGAACGCGCGCCGATGCGGTTCATCGCGATCGACAGCGTCTCGTGTGCCTCGGGCGACAGCGCCCCCAGCGAAATGCCCGGCGCAACCAGGCGCTTGCGGATTTCGGTGATGCTCTCGACCTCATCCACCGGAATCGGCTTGATCCCATCGGTGCGGAAATCCAGCAGATCGCGCAGCGCGAGCGGCGGCAGCTTGCGAACCGCATCCGCATAGCGCCGGTACGTCGCATAACGAGTCCGTCGCCACCGCGGTCTGCAGCGTGTGGATCAGCGCCGGATCGAACGCGTGCGCCTCGCCGCCGTGCCGCCGCAGCTTGTACACACCGCCCACCGGCAAGGTCACCACATCGGCATTCCACGCCAGCGCGTGCTGATCCAGCACCTTGCGCGCGATGCCCGGCAATCCGATGCCCGAAATGCGCGACGGCATGCCCGGAAAGAATTCCGCCACCAGTGCGCGCGACAATCCGATCGCCTCGAAATTGTAGCCGCCGCGATACGGCGAGATCACGCTGATGCCCATCTTGGACATCACTTTCAGCAGCCCCTTGTCCACCGCCTTCTTGTAGCGCTTGATCGCATCCTTCAGGCTCATGCTGCCGAACAGCCCGCGGCGATGGCGGTCGGCGATTGATTCCTGCGCCAGATAGGCGTTAACCGTCGTCGCACCCACGCCGATCAGCACGGCGAAATAATGCACGTCAAGACACTCGGCGACGCGCACGTTCAGACTGGTGAACGTGCGCAGCGACTGCCGCACCAAATGCGTGTGCACCCCGCCGGTCGCCAAGATCATCGGAATCGGCGCGCGATCCGGCCCCTGGGCCTCGTCCGTCAGGATCACGTGCGTGCAACCCGCGCGCACGCCCTCCTCAGCCTCGCGTCGGATGCGCTCGATCGCGGCGCGCAGGCCGCTCTCCCCGTCCTCCGCCGCGAATGTGCAATCCACCACGCACGCGGAGTTGCGCATGAACGCCCGCATCGCCTGGAATTCCGTCGGTGGAGAGCACCGGCGATTCGAGCTGCAGCAGGTCGCACTGCGTGGAATCCTCATCCAGCACGTTGCCCAGATTCCCCAGCCGTGTCTTCAGCGTCATCACCCGCGTTTCGCGCAGGCTGTCGATCGGCGGGTTGGTCACCTGGCTGAACGTCTGCCGGAAGAAATGGTGCAGCCCGCGATAGCGATCGGACAGCACGGCGATCGGCGTGTCGTCGCCCATCGACCCCACCGGCTCCTGCTGATCCTCCACCATCGGATGCAGGATCATCTCCTGCTCTTCCAGCGTGAATCCCACCGCAAGCTGGCGCCGGCGCAGCTCCTCGCCCTGGAACAGCGCCGGTTCCGGCGCATCGGTCTTCACGATGTGGTCGATCTCCGTGATGCGCTTGCGCCCACTCGCCGAACGGCTGCCGCGCCGCCAGCATGTCCTTCATCTCGTCGTCGCCGAAGAACCGCGCCGCTCGGAGGTCCACGCCGATGGTCTGACCCGGGCCGACTCGGCCCTTTTCCACGATCAGCTCGGGGTCGAGCTTCACCATGCCGGTTTCAGACCCGACGATGATCAACCCATCCGAGGTGATGGTGTAGCGCAGCGGGCGCAACCCGTTGCGATCCAGCCCGGCAATCACCCAGCGCCCATCGGTCGCGGCGATCGCGGCCGGCCCGTCCCACGGCTCCATCACCGCGTTGCAGTAAAGGAACATGTCGCGATGCGCCTTCGGCATCTCGCGCATTGATCGCCGCCGGAATCATCAGCGCCTTGGCCATCGGCGCGTCGCGCCCGGCGTGGCACAGCAGCTCGAACACGTTGTCCAGGGTCGCGGTGTCAGACCCGCCCGCCTGCACCACCGGCTTCACGTCTTCCAGATAGGGGCCGAGTTCCTCCGCCTCGAGCCGCGTCTCGTGGCTCTTCATCCAGTTGATGTTGCCGGTAACGGTGTTGATCTCGCCGTTATGCGCCACGCGGCGGAACGGCTGCGCCAGCCGCCAGGTCGGGAATGTGTTGGTCGAATAGCGCTGATGATAGATCGCGAAGCGCGACACGAAGCGCGGATCAAGCAGATCGGGATAGAATTCCGTCAGATGTTCCGCCAGGAACATCCCCTTGTAGATGATCGAGCGCGACGACAGCGAACAGAAATACAGCTCCGGAATTTGCGCCGCGATCGCCTGCTTTTCGATCCGCCGGCGGATCACGTACAGATCGCGTTCGAACTCCTCGTTGCTGGCCTCCCGCGCGGATTCCACAGCATGATCTGCTCGATCTCGGGCCGCGTGGCATTGGCCTTCTCGCCGATGCACTCGACATTGATCGGCACCTGCCGCCAGCCATAGATCAGATAGCCGAAATTGAGGATCTCGGTTTCCACGATCTGCCGGCAGCGCTCCTGCGCGCCAAGGTCCGTCTTCGGCAGAAACACCTGGCCCACCGCGATGGCGCCGGGCATCAGCTTGGCGCCGCCGCGCTCCACCGCCGCGGCGAAGAAGTCCTGCGGAATTTCGATATGAATGCCGGCGCCATCGCCGGTCTTGCCGTCGGCATCCACCGCGCCGCGATGCCACACCGCCTTCAGCGCATCGATGCCGCCCTGCACCACGTCGCGCCGCGGCTTGCCGTCCAGCGCGGCGACGAAGCCGACGCCGCAGGAATCATGTTCATCCGCCGCGCGGTACGTGTGACGCAGCGCTGCGGTATTGGCCGTCCCAGGAGGAAAGAAACTGTGACGCGGATTTCAGTCATGCGCGTGACTCCGCTGCAGAGTGATTACCAACCATGTCATTGCGAGGCTCGCGCAGCGAGCCGCGGCAATCTCGATCGAGGGGCGCACAAGCGTGCGACAACGGGCATCCCTCATTCCGCCGCCATCGGCACCGAAGCCCGAGCCTCCATCCACCGATGCATCTGCTCCGCCGCATCCCGCCCGTCACGAATCGCCCACACCACCAGGCTCGCCCCGCGCACGATATCGCCCGCCGCAAATACCCCCGGCAGCGACGTCTCGAACGTGCGGTGATTGATCCGCAGCGTGCCCCAGCGCGTCACCGTCAGCCCCGGTTCACCGAACATCCCCGGCAGATCCTCCGGATCAAACCCCAGCGCCTTGATCACCAGATCCGCCGGCAGAGAGAAATGGCTGCCCTCGATCGCCTCAACCGATTGCCGGCCGCTGGCATCCGGCAGACCCAGATGCATCCGCACCGCCCGCACACCGCTTGCCTGATCATCGCCGGTAAACGCCTCGGGCGCCGACAGCCAGACGAACTCCACGCCCTCCTCCTCGGCGTTCTTCACCTCGCGCATGGATCCCGGCATGTTGGCGCGGTCGCGGCGGTACAGGCACTTCACCGACTCCGCGCCCTGGCGCACCGCCGTGCGCACGCAATCCATCGCCGTGTCGCCGCCGCCGATCACCACCACCCGCTTGCCCTTGGCATCCAGCGCGCCCGAGGCGAACGCCGGCACGTGATCCCCCAGATTCTCGCGGTTCGAGGCGACCAGATACTCCAGCGCCGGAACGATCCCCGGCAGCCCGGCGCCGGGACCGCCCAGATCGCGCGGCTGATAAACCCCCGTCGCGATCAGCACCGCCTCGTGCCGTGCCCGCAATTCGGCAAAAGCCAGCGTGGCTCCAACCTCGGTATCAAGCTCAAAGCGAATGCCGGATGCCTCCATCAGCCCCCGGCGGCGCAGCACCACCGGCTTCTCCAGCTTGAAGTTCGGGATCCCATAGATCAGCAGCCCGCCCACCCGGTCATACCGGTCATAGACCGTGACCTGGTACCCCTTGCGCCGAAGCTGCTCGGCGGCCGCAAGCCCGCCCGGCCCGGCGCCGATGATGCCGACCGAGGCCTCGCGCTCCCGCCGCGGCGTAATCGGCCGCACCCAGCCGCGCTCGAACGCCGTGTCGGTGATGAACCGCTCCACCGCGCCGATGGTAACCGCCTCATAGCCCTTCTCGATGACGCAGTTGCCCTCGCAAAGCCGATCCTGCGGGCAGATGCGGCCGCAAATTTCCGGGAAATTGTTGGTGGCCGAGGCGAGTTCGTACGCCTCCTCCAGCCGGCCTTCGGCCGTCAGCTTCAGCCAGTCCGGGATGTTGTTGTGCAGCGGACAGTGCACCGAGCAGAACGGCACCCCGCACTGGCTGCACCGACTCGCCTGGCGCGCCGCCTCCTGCTCTGCGAACAGCCGGTAAATCTCGTCGAAGTCGTGGCTGCGCTCCGCCACGCCGCGTTTTTCCGGCATCTGCTGCGGCAGGCTCACAAAGCGCAGCATCCGCTCAGCCATCCCTCTCCCCCGTCCTGTACGTGCCAGAACGGATTTAACCGAGCGCGCAGCAATCAGGAAGGGGGGTTATGGCCGATTAGGACAGATTTTTTGACCTATATCTCCTCGCAATCGCCAAAAGCCCGTCACCCCGCCGATCCCACCCCGAAAGAAACGGTCCGAACCGGTCCTTTTGTCAGCCTGAGGAACAATGCGCCGACCGCCCCCGCGGCGAAACCGCCGCAAATACCCGGGCACCACCAGCTCCACCGGCGTCGGCACAATCCCCAGCTCCGGCAGTCCCGGAACACCCGGCGCGGCAACATTATCGTGCTGCAGCATCACCAAGCTGATCGCGCGTGATCGGCTTCGAGGGCAGCAACTCGCCAGCCCGCCTGCAGCCGCGCCAGCCCCATCGGAACATCCAGCATCAGCCGGCGCCGTTCCGTCTCCGTCAGGATGTAGCCAAGGATTTCGCGGAACGTCCAAACCCGTGGACCGCCCAGTTCGAACAATCCGCCCGCGCTCCCCGCCCGCGCCAGGCTGGCCATCACCGCATCCGCCACATCTCCCACATAGACCGGCTGGAACTTCGTCTCCCCCGAAACCACCGGCATCACCGGCGAAAGCTGGGCAATCCGAGCGAACCGGTTGAAGAACCGGTCCTCCTGGCCGAACACGATAGAGGGCCGAAGAATCGTCGCCGCGGGAAAGCCCTGCCGCACCGCCGCTTCCCCCGCCGCCTTGCTGGCCCCGTAACGGCTCGCGCTGCCCGGATCAGCGCCGATCGCCGAGATATGCACCAGCCGCGTCACGCCGCACGACGCAGCCAGCCGCGCCACCCGCTCCGCACCATCGACATGGATGCGCTGGAAGTCCCCGCGCCGGCGTTCGGCCAGGATGCCGACCAGGTTCACCACCACCTCGGCCCCTTCGATGCAACGGTAAATGTCGGCTTCGTTGGTGATCGGCGCGCCCAGCGGGACAATCTGCCCCACCGCGCCCGCGGTCTTCAGGAACAGCGCGTGCGCCGGTTCACGCACCGCCACGCGCACGATGAAGCCCCTCTGCGCCAGCCGGTTGACCACGTAGCGTCCGATGAAGCCCGATCCGCCAAAGACGGTGGCCACGTTGCGGTTGGGCATGGATACCTCGTTCCTGTCCCGCCTTGATAGGTTGCGGGGGAACGCCGCTCAAGCGGCTCGTTCCGCCTCCCATGCCGCGGTGCCGAACTGCGCGAGGTTGATCGGCCCCTGATGGTGGTCGGTCATGCTGCCAAGAACCACCCGCCCTTGCATCCGTTCAGGCCCGGCCTCGCCGGTCAGATGGAACGAGATCGTGCTACCCTCGTAGCGCGCCTGCATCAGCAACGAGACCCCATCTTGCGTGATCTCCCCCGTCACCGGCCCGGCGAAGCCATCCGAAAGCTGCTCGCCGCTCAGCCGCGCCCCGTCCTGATGCAGCGTCACCCGATGGCTGCGGGTGCCGTGCAAAAAGCGGATCGTGACCGCCCAGCTCCCCGATAGATCAACACCCGGCGGAACCGTGCGGCCGGTCGCTCGCGGCGCGGCCTCGCGCAGCGCGCGGGCAATCGCCTCGCCCACTTGGCGCGCCTCGTCCGGCTGCAGCCCGAACGGATCGACCTGCACCGAGTTGGGGCCGGTCGCCATGTCGTCCAGCATGATGCGCGGCTCGCCCTCGAGCAGCCGCAGCCGCAGCGCTTCCCCGCCGATCGGATGCCCGTTGGAAGGGGATACGTCCCACGCCACCTCCAGCCGCGGCACCAGCACCACGCCGCGCGGTTCAATCACCCGCGTGCTCACCCCGGGCAGCCGAAGATGCCGCGCGATCTCCGCCACATCGTCATTCCAGCGCCGCAGTTCAGCCGCCGGATCGCGCTCCTCGAACCACACCTCCAGCGCCGCGAGCAGGCCGATGATGTCCTCCTTCGACACCTTCATGCCGCGCGCGAAGCCCTGGTGCGGCGAGGCATTGGCCCATGCCGCCTGCACCAGGTTTTTCCGCCCCAGCAGCAGCCCGCTGGTCTGCGGTCCGCGCAGGAACTTGCCGCCGCTGTAGATCACCAGGTCCGCGCCGCGCGCCAGCCAAGGGTTCGGCCGAGCGATATGCTCGGACGCGGCATCCACCAGCACCGGGATGGCATGCGCGCGGGCGCGCGGCACGATGTCGTCCAGCCGCACCGCCGACGCATCCTCGTGCGTGCCCAGCACCGCGATCATCGCCACGTTCTGCCCCAGCGCTTCCTCAACTTCGGCGATAGTGTCAACCTCGATGATGTGGGTGCCGACCGCGCGAATGGACTGGTCATAGGCGAAGCGCTGGTTGCGCGGCATGATCACCCGGTTGGGAAGCCCCTCGGTGAACGGCAGGCGCATGATCTTCACCGGGTCGTTGCCGGCCACGCAGGCCGCGGTGGCAAGCGTCAGCGCCGCCGCGCTGCCGCACGTCACGATGCCCCATTCCGCGCCGGTCAGCTCCGCGATGCGGCGACCGGCACCTTCCATCAATTCGTCGATCCCGACGAACGCGCGCGATGCGCGGTCGATCGCCGCGCGCACCTCGGGCAGCATCAGGCTGCCGCTGTGCGCCGTGCGCACCGACGCGCAGTTGATGAACGGCCGCACTCCCAGCACGCGGTACGGATCGGCGTTGCCCCGGGTTCTGTCAGCCATTGGGCTCTCGTTCATGCGCGGTCGGTCCCCCGGTCAGTCCCAAGATGATACACGCAGTCCCCGCGCGCCGTTCGCCCGGGAACCCGTTTGCACAGCACGAACCCTGCTCTTTGAAACCGGATCTCCGCGGGCGGCAGCCAGGGGCGCTCAGGAAAATGAATGCGCCCGCCAAGCTGGCCGCCTTCCACCATGTCGCCCAATTCCACGACCGGTTCGAACACCCCGTCCTCCGACGCGTAACTGTAATAGTCCTGCCCGCCGACATCGAACACCCGCGTCGGACCCTCGCCCGCGATGCGTTCGTGCTCCGGCAGAATCCCCGCATGCACCAGCAGATTGCGCAGCCCGCGTTCGGCAATGCGCAACGCCGCCGGCGTCACCGTGCCCGTCCCGCCAAGCTCGGTACCGACTGCAACCACGCCCTTGCGCTCCGCCGCGCCGCTCGCCGTCGCATCACCCCCCGGTCCGGCCGCGACCATGTACGCGTGCGGCGAGGCAAACGCCTCCAGCGCCGCGCTCAGTTTCTCTTGCCGCGCCGCATCGGTGCTGGTCTTGACCAGTGCCGACGGAACATACATCAAAGACGATCCGCCCGAGTGCAGATCGCAAAAGATATCCGCCCGCGGCATAAGCTCCTGCTCGATGTAATGCGCGATCTGCTGCGTCACCGTGCCGTCCGGATCACCCGGGAAGATGCGGTTCAGGTTCAGATCATCGATCGGAGAAACCCGCCGCCCGGCCATCGCGGCGGCGTAGTTCGCCGCGGGAAGCAGGATCACCCGACCGCGTATCGCCCCAGGCTTGAGCCACTTCCCGAGATTGCACAGCGCGACCTGCCCCTCATACTCGTCCCCATGATTGCCCGACATGAAAAACGCCGTCGGCCCCCGCCCGTTACGAATCACCACGATGGGGATCGGTATGAACCCGTACGCCGAGGCATGGGTCGAATGAAATAGCCGGAGATAGCCGTTCTGAACACCGTCCTTCTCGAAATCGACTTCGGGGATGATGCGGGTGACACCGGGCATGCGGGATCGCGCTCCGTCAGGACACGGCAGAGTGGATCACGGATGAAGCGGGGAGGGAAGGGAACGCTCGGTGCCACAGCGCACCACTCATCTACCCGCCGGAAGCCGCGCCATTGCGCATATCAAGCATGCGACCGATCGCTGCCGCGATATCGGCCCGCGAGGTCTTGCATCTCCGTTCGAGAACCCAGGCGAATTCGTAGAGTGATTGCGCGCTGATCGCCACCAACTCGGCACCGTTTTAATATACCCCGAATCCGCGGGACCCGTCAGTCTTTCCGTTCAGGAATCCCTGGATCGACCGCCACGATCCCTGAGGCCGATCAGCTCATAGCTCCGCCCGCCCATCAGGCAGGAGATCAAGGTAAATCGTGTCACCGGGGCGAATGCCGAGGTGCTTCAGGAGATCCTTCCGGAAAGTGACCGGCCCCGGGAGGTGACGGTCAAGCTGGCCATGGCGTGGTGCTCCTGTCGCGGCTCCTATCTGGTAAGGCCCGATCAGGAATCACGCACACATAGGTCCGATCATCGGTCCAGCTCCCATCCGCCCCGGAGCCCTTCACCGATGCGAACCGCCCGGTCTTCTCCGGATCCTCGCGTTCGATGCGCGCGAACATCGCCTCCCAGGACGCAACCCCGACCGCATCGCCCGGCAGGAAATACCCGTCCGTGAACAGCTCGATTGAATGCACCTCGTCACGCAAAAGGCGAACGTGGCGCGTCAACGCTTCCGCTACGCCAAATCCGTCCAGGCAGGAGTAGCCCAGCGGCGATGCCGCGTTGTTCCTGTGCGGCGGCTGGCCTAGCAGAATGCCGCCCTGCACGAGTGCCCTCACCGCCTCTGCGGGAATCGCTGGGTGCGAGCCGCGATACTGCGCCACCACGGCAGCCTCGATCGCGGCCAGATCTTCTGCCGACAGCGCGGGCGCCACCTGCTCAGCGCTATGGCGCGTGCCGTGGGAAGTGACGATGGCGGCCGTCCGCGCCACCTCCGTCTGCGCCACACCGGCGGCTTCCAGTGTCCGATAGACGCCGACCCGCAGCGACGCCACGATCGCGTCGAGCAGCATGCCGTCCTGATGCAGCGCCGTCCCGTTGATGCGGATGCCGCTATCACCGACCAGCAGCAGATGCAGCGCGTCGCCCTCCGGCACCGCCAGCGCGAGCGTGGCGCTGAACCGCCGGTTCGGCTCTCGCGTCGCATCGTCGAGCATGCCCAGCCGGCGATACTCGCCGGCGATGGCCGTCGTCGCCGCCGCAATCACCGCCGCGGGATCGAACGGGCGCGGCCGCGTCATGCCGAACACAGCATGCAAGCTCGCCGCCACCGCCGCGGATGCGAGCCACCCGGATGTCACCCCGCCATCATACAAAAGGCCCGAACGATCGGTCGCCCCGTCAATGACCGCGTAGGCCCGGCCGGGAATGACGACGAAAGTGTCCTCATTCCGCTCCGGATGGTTCGGCCGCTTGGCTTCCGAAAACGCCTCGATCCGCATCAGCGCTGATGCACGAGCTCCGTCCAGTGCTTCAGCAGTTCGGCGCGATGAGCACCCGCCCATTGCGTGCTGTAGTTGATGGTCTTCACGTCGGACAGCGGCGGCACGTCCTTGCCTGCCGGCACGTCGGTGCGCACCGAGCGTCGGCCGATCGCGGTGACGAGGTATTCCTGCGACGGCTTGGCCAGGCACCAATCGATGAACGCCTTGCCGTTGTCCGCGTCCGGCGCGCCTTTCACCAGCGCGATCCCGTCCGCCGCCACCGAGGTGCCGTCGCTCGGATAAACGATCGTGACCGGCCCGCCATTCCGAACATAATTCAGCGCATTATCCTCCAGCGTCACCCCCACCGCCTGCTCTCCGTCATTGACGAAGCGCGGCACGGCGCCGGAACTGTCGGACAGAGTCGTGTTCGCAAGGATTTTGCCGTAAACGTCCCAGCCCTTCTGGTCGGCGCCGTAGATCGTCAGCACGGTGGCCAACTGCATATAGGCCGACCCCGAGGTATCGGCGCGCGCCATGGAGATGCGGCTCTTCCACTTCGGATCGGTCAGATCCATCCAGGATTTCGGCTCATCGTCCTTCTTCACCTTGTTGGTGTTGACGATCAGCACGTTGACGATGCCGGAATAGGGAAGCCAGTTCTTGCCGCCCTGGAATTTCGGGTCGATCTCGGCAGCATCCTTCGGCGTGTAGGGCTGCAGAAGGTCACTGTTCGCGTCCAGTTCCTCACCGCCGACGCTCCAGATCACGTCGGCCCGCGGGGCGCCGGATTCCGCCTTCACCCGTTTCAGGATATCGCCCGATCCGGCTTTCACCACATCGACATGGATGCCCGTATCCTTTTCGAAACGCGGCACCAGCGCATCGATGATCGACTGGATGTGGGCGGTGTAAACGACGACGGTGCCGCTCGCCTGAGCCGCGCCGCTGCCAGCGCCGAGGCCGGCCGCGAGCAGGGCGGCGCCGAGCAAGGTTTTGTGGTTCATGTCCGTTTCTCTCCCCTTCGGAACACGCTTCCTCGTTGCATATCGAAATCCCGTTCCGTAAGGAATAGCCGGTGGGGCAAACGGGGAGGGGATGGCCGACGTCGAGATTCGCGGACTGACAAAAAGCTACGGTCCGGCCGCGATGGCGCTGAAAGGCATCGACCTTGCCGTTCAGTCCGGCGCATTCTTCACGCTTCTCGGGCCCTCGGGCTGCGGCAAGACCACGCTGCTGCGCAGCATCGCGGGATTCCTGGCCGCGGATACCGGCGAGATCCATGTCAACGGCCGGCGGATCGATGCCGTTCCGGCGCACCGGCGCGACATCGGCATGGTGTTCCAGGACTACGCGATCTTTCCGCACCTGTCGGTGGCGAAGAACGTCGCCTTCGGCTTGCGCAACCGGAACGTGTCAGGCGCCGAGGCCCGCCGGCGGGTCGCCGAGGCGCTGGCGACCGTACGCCTCACCGGATACGAAAATCGCATGCCGCAGGAGCTTTCGGGCGGCCAGCAGCAGCGCGTCGGCCTGGCGCGTGCGATGGTCATCCGGCCGCAGCTTCTGCTGATGGACGAGCCGCTGTCCAATCTCGACGCCAAGCTGCGCGTCGAACTGCGCGAGGATATTCGCGACATTCAGAAATCGCTCGGCATCACCACGATCTATGTCACGCACGACCAGGAGGAAGCGCTGGTCATTTCCGACCAGATCTGCGTGATGAACGCCGGCGCGATCGAGCAGGTGGGAACACCGTGGGAAATTTATAAACGGCCGAGCCGGATGTTCCCGGCGGCGTTCGTCGGCTCGATCAATTTTTTCCCGGCGTCGGTCGAGAACGGTGCGATCAGCATGCTCGGCGGCCGTTTCGCCGCGCCCATCGCGGCCAGCCTGCCGGCGAAGGTGGAAGGCGCGATCCGCCCCGAAGATCTGGTCATGACGGACGATACCGATGTGGCACCCCTGGGGCCGCGGGTGGACGCGCGGATGTTGAAGCGTGCGTTCCTGGGACGAGAGGTGCAATACACACTGGCGACGCCCGACGGCACGAAGCTGCTGCTCAATATCGGCAACCCGGATCGCCACCTGCTTTCGGCAACCGGTCATGCGGTCAGCATCGTGCTGCCGTGGGACAGGATCGCCTGGTTCGATCCCGCGAGCGGCAATCGGATCCCATGAGATTCCCGCCTGCGCGCTTCGGCCTGTGGAGTGCCACGCTGACCATCGCCTGGCTGGTGGTGATCGGCCTGCTGATCTACCCGGTTCTGGCGATCCTGTTCCAAAGCCTGCGCGATAACGACACGGGTGCGCTCACCGCGGCGCATTACATCGATATCCTTGCCGATCATTACTATCGGCGTGCGCTGATCAACAGTCTGGTTACGAGTTTCTGCAGCATGGTGGGTGCGCTGATTCTCGGGCTGACCTTGGCTTTTCTGACCACGCGCTTCGTCATCCGCGGCCGGTCGGTCATCGCCGCACTGACCATCCTGGTCCTCGTCTCCCCGGCGTTCATCAGCGCCTATGCCTGGGTCATCATGTTCGGCGGCAACGGTTTCGTGCGGAACGCGCTGGCGGCGATGGGGATCGCCATTCCCACGATCTATGGGCGCGACGGCATCATCCTGGTCTTCACGTTCAAATACTTCCCGTACGTCTATTTGCTGACCGCGAGTGCGTTCTCCTCCGTCAGCCGCTCGGTGGAGGAAGCGGCGGAGAGTTTGGGCATGTCGCCGGCGCGGCGGGTGTTCCGCGTCACGCTGCCGTTGATCGCGCCAGCCGTCAGCGCGGGCGCGTTGCTGACCTTCGTGCTGTCGATCGCCGATTATGGCGCCCCGGCGGTGATCGGGCGCGACTATCACGTGCTTTCGACCGAAGCCTATCAGCAGTTCACCAGCGAGCTTGGCGGCAATCTTGGGACGGCTTCGACGATCAGTGTGGTGCTGATGGTGATCTCGCTGGTGCTCGTGGCGTTGCAGCGCAAGCTGGCAGGGCGGGGCCGTTACGGCGGATCGATGCTGAGCCGGCCCACCGTGAAGGTGCTGTCGGGATGGCGATCGATCGTCGCACACGCCATTTGCTACGGCATCGTCGGCATTGCCATGCTGCCGGCCCTGGTGATCCTGGTCTATTCCTTCCGGCGCACGCGCGGCCCTGTGCTGCAACCCGGCTTCGGCGTGCAGTCTTATGCCCGCGTGCTGTACGACGTGCCGCAGGCGGTGATGAACAGCCTGGTGTTTTCGCTCTCCGCCGTTGCGATGATCGTCGTTCTGGGCACGCTTGTCGCCTACGTTCTGGTGCGCCGGCCAAATCCGCTGGCGACCTGGCTCGATAACGTGCTGATGCTGCCGTACATCGTGCCGGGCGTGGTCATGGGCATCGGGTTTCTCTCAGCCTTCAACCGCCGCCCGCTGCTGCTGACCGGGACGGGGCTGATCATCGTGCTGGTGATCTTCATTCGCCGGCTGCCCTACTCGGTCCGCTCCGGCGCCACGATGCTGAGCCAGCTCAGCCGCTCGACCGAGGATGCGGCGGTCAGCCTCGGGTGCCGGCCGGCCTCGGCCTTCCTCCGGGTCACGCTGCCGCTGATGCTGCCGGGCGTGTTTGCCGGCGCGCTCATGAGCTTCGTGACCGCGATCGATGAACTTTCGTCCTCGCTGGTGCTTTATGTCGGTTCGACCGTGACCATGCCGGTGCGGATCTATCTGTCGGTGCTGGATGGCGATGTCGGCACCGCTTCGGCGCTCTCCACCATCCTGCTTGCCGTCACCGCGATCGCGGTGTTCGGCGCGCTGCGCGTGGGCGGCGCATCCGGGCGATCGCTGCTGTAGTTGCGAAGCACCGCTCCAACGTCATTGCGAGTTGAGCGCGCAGCGCCCGACGCGGCGTCATGTTGCCACCCGAACGTCACCGCGCCTCGGTCCAGCTCTCGGAAAACGCCAGCGCCGAGGTGCTGAACGGCTTTCCCTCCCGCTGGGTCGGGAACGGCCGGCCCTTCGCCTGCGCGCCATTCACCGCCAATCGCGCTCCCAGCGCCGGGATCAGCACCGTGCACACGCCGTATTTGCGACCACCGCCCCCCGGCTCGGTATGAATCAGCAATGGCTCGCCGATATCGTACCAGGTGAGGGTGATTTCCTCGTCGTGCGACACCGCGCGCTCCGTCCAGAAGTCGCGCGCATCACCCATCTTGTCGAACACCGCATCGACGACCGGGATCGAGGTGTCCGCCAGTTCGCCATTCAGCATCCCCTGCACGGTCTTCTGCAGCCAGCGCGTCATGGCGATGTTGTCGGAGTAGATCTTCCACCGCTCCTGCGTCAGCTCGCTTTTCATGTACAGCACATGGCCGGCGCCGGCGGGTGAGATCAGGATGCGCCAGAAGCTGGCGTTTGTCGTCGGGGCGCCGCCATCGGTCTCGCTCAGACGGATAAAGGGATTTTCGCCGGTCAGGATCAGCCGGTTTGGATCGAGGGACATCGGTGTGGCCTTCCGGGATGATGGGCAGCCAGCCTACGGGCTGCATGGAGCCGAGCGCAATCGTGACAAACGGACGCTGCCGGGAGCGCCTCGTACCTGGAACAGGCCGTGTGATCGCCTATCTCAAGCTCGTCCGACGATGGGGGATCGGAAACGGCGATGGCAAGCGGCTGGGCTCGGGATGGAGCGGTCCAGGATCAGATCGACGATACCGTCACGGACGGCGTGTCGAGAGCGCGGGCCCGCCTGCCGGCAGGCGAGGGCGCGCTCCATTGCGCGGAATGCGGGGACGAGATCCCGGACGCGCGCCGCCGTGCGCTGCCCGGGGTCCGCACCTGCATCACGTGTCAGTCGGCGCGTGATCGCCGTCCGGTGACGAGCGGGATTAACCGCAGGGGTAACAAGGACAGCCAGCTCAAATAGTGCGCGCGGCCGGCGCGATCTCTCAGCCGCCCTCGCGGTCATAATAATCCACCGCCTCCTCCGCCCGGAACACGCCCCGAAGCCGCCGCTGACCGCGCTTCCCCGCCCGCGCCATGACTTTGCGCGAGTCCGGGTACTCACACACATCGACCTCGAGGCGCGTCGAAAGCGCCAGGTAGCGCATCGCCGCCGTCCCGGTATTGATGATCTGATGAGCCACGTCGGGTCCGCCCGGAGGACACGCGATCACGTCATGCGTGCGAATGGGGTACCGCGTGTCGCCGAACCGCAGTTCGCCCTCGCCCTCCAGGATCAGGAACATCTCTTCCTCGCCGTGATGGTTATGGAAGGGACACTGCACCTTGCCGGGCGGCAGTACGGTCAGGTTGTAGCCGAGATCGCGGGCGCCGATCCGGTCGCTGATCTGGCCGCGGCTCGATGTGTAGAGACCGTTTTCTTCCACATCGTCGAACGTGACATCGTCAAGATTTATGATGGGCTTCATCTCTCGGGCCTCCCGGATCGGCCAGTGATGACAAGTTTCTTACACCAAATCGCACTGGTTCTGTTACTACCGGGGCCGCTGCCCCGGGGTAATGGAGAGGTGGCCCTACGATTGCTCGCCTGCGGCGCGCAGCCGGCCGCCAGGGCGGAATGAGCCATCGAGCGTGCTTGATAGAGTGGTTACAAATCTGGACCGATGGATTATACCAGCGCACATTGGCAGTGACCCGTTTCGTCATGGCCGGCGAAGGCCGGCCATCCACGACTTTGCCGCGACCCACAAGGTCCGCCGTGCTTCACGTCACTGCTTCCAACCTCGGAAAGATGAGTCACTCTCAATGTTGGCTGGTATTATACCAGCCGGCGCTGACCTTCACCCTTTCCGCCCGGCCGCCCCCATCGTCATGGCCGGCGAAGGCCGGCCATCCACGCCTTTCTCACCCACCGCGCGGTTCGTCCGTGCATCCGCAACATGAGTCATCTTCAACGCCGCTTGGTATTAAACGCTTGCCTGTCCGGATTTCTTGCTAACCTCGTTTCCTCTCACAAGGCGATCCCATGGCAATCAGTCCCGAGATCCTCCTGATCGTGATTTTCGCGGGGCTGTTTTGTGGTTTCCTCAACACGGTTGCGTCGTCAGGGTCCGCCGTTTCTCTGCCCATTCTGTTGTGGCTGGGGCTGCACGCGGTCGATGCCAACGCCACAAACCGGCTTCCCGTTCTCATTGGTGCACTGACCGCGACCGTCGGGTTTCAAAGACGGCACGCGATTCCCTGGAACCTCGGTTTCATTGCGAGCATCCCCGTCACGCTCGGCGCGGCAATCGGTGCCCTTATCAGCGAGGTCATTCCAGGCCACGACCTCCGGGTTGCCATCACGGGCGCTGTCGTCATGGCGCTCATACTCATTCTGACGAAACTGAAGGACCTGCTGAACGCCGCTCGTCTCGGCAAACCTCACATCGGTTGGCGGGAACATGTATTGCTCTTTCTGGTGGGAATCTGGACCGGCTTCATCGTTCTGGATTCCGCGACATACATGCTGCTTGTGCTGGTGCTGTGTGCGTACCTTCCGCTCGTCGACGCCAACGCCGTCAAAAGCGTGCTGTTGATCCCGACAACGCTCGTCGCGATGCTGATCTTTGCCGAGCGTGGCTCAATCGATTGGACCTTGGGCGGCGGAATGGCTCTGGGCAGCGTCGCGGGAGGCTATCTGGGTGCGCGTGTGGCCATATCCCCGCAGGCGCATCGCTGGATCGTCGGGCTGCTGGTTACCGTCATCACCGGCGAACTGATCCACCTCGCACTGCAATACTATCTACGGCTATTCCACTGACCTCGGCGCGACTCATCGCCCCAACGCCGCCCGCACCGCCTTCAACGCCTCCTCCGCCCGCGACCCATCCGGCCCGCCAGCCTGCGCCAGGTCCGGCCGCCCGCCGCCGCCCTTGCCGCCGACCGCCGCGGACGCCGCCCGCACCAGCTCCACCGCGTTGAACCGACCTGTCAGGTCTGGCGACACCCCCACCACGATGCTCGCCTTCCCCTCGGCCGAGGAAACCAGCGCCACCACCCCGCTGCCAAGCTGCTTGCCGATCGTATCCGCCAGCGACTTCAGATCGCGCGCCGGCACCTCGCCCAGATTGCGCGCCGCCAGCTTCACCCCGTTCACCTCTTCGATCTCGGCGGCGGCACCGCCCGTCACCAGCTTGCGTTGCAACTCCGAAATCTGCCGCTCCAGCCGCCGCCGCTCATCCACCAGCGCCCCGATCCGCTCCGGCAGATCGTCCGGCGCCACCCGCAGGATCGCCGCCGACTCCCGCAAGGTCCGATCCATGCCGGACACCACCGCCTCCGCCGCCGCGCCCGTCACTGCCTCGATGCGTCGGACCCCGGCGCTCACCGCACCCTCCGACACGATCTTGAAAGACCCGATATCCCCGGTCCGCCGCACATGCGTCCCGCCGCACAGCTCGATCGACCACGCGTGCTTGTTGCCGTCCGGCGCGCCCATCATCACCACGCGCACTTCTTCGCCGTATTTCTCCCCGAACAGCGCCATCGCGCCCATCTCCACCGCGGCGTCCGGCGTCATCAGCCGAGTCACCACCTCGGTGTTCTCGCGGATCTTCGCATTCACCTCGGCCTCGACCTCCGCCAGTTCCTCCGGCGTGATCGGCCGCGGCTGACTGACATCGAAGCGCAGCCGCTCCGGCGCGTTCAAACTCCCCTTCTGCGTCACATGCGTGCCCAGCCGCCGCCGCAGCGCCTCGTGCAGCAGATGCGTCGCCGAGTGATGCGCCCGGATCGTCGTCCGCCGCGCGTGATCCACATCCGCCGCCACCGGCGTGCCGACCCGCGCCTCCCCGGCCGCAACGATGCCGGAATGCACGATCAGCTCGCCCACCTTCTTCTGCGTGTCCGACACCACGATGCGCAGCCCGTCAGGCCCGGAGATCACCCCCGTATCTCCCACCTGGCCGCCGCTCTCGGCGTAGAACGGCGTCTGGTTCAGCACCAACGCCACCTCCGTCCCCGCCGAGGCACGCTCCGCTGGCGTCCCATCGACCACCAGCGCGACGATCTCGCCTTCCGCCGCGTTCGGTGCTGTAGCCCAGGAACTCCGAGGCCCCGACGCGCTCCTTGATCTCGAACCACACGCTCTCGGTCGCCGCCTCGCCCGATCCCGCCCAGGCCGCGCGCGCCCGCGCGCGCTGCTCCGCCATCGCGCTCTCGAACCCGCCCACATCCACGTCCCGCCCCTCTTCGCGCAGCGCGTCCTGCGTCAGATCGAGCGGAAATCCGTAGGTGTCATACAGCCGGAACGCCACGTCGCCCGGCAGCTTCTGCCCCTCGCCCAGCCGAGCCGTTTCATCCGCAAGCAGGTGCAGCCCGCGCTCCAGCATCGCCTTGAACCGCGTCTCCTCCAGTTGCAGCGTCTCCTCGATCAGCGTCTGGGCCCGCGCGAGTTCCGGATACGCCGTGCCCATCTGCCGTACCAGCGCCGGAACCAGCTTCCACATCAGCGGATCGCGCGCCCCGATCATGTGCGCATGTCGCATCGCCCGCCGCATGATCCGCCGTAGCACATAGCCGCGGCCTTCGTTGGACGGCAGCACCCCGTCCGCCATCAGGAAGGACGTGCTGCGCAAATGATCCGCGATCACCCGGTGCGCCACCCGCGCCGGCCCGTCCGGATCGGTGCCCGTCGCCTCGGCGCTCGCCAGGATCAGCGCCCGCATGATGTCGATGTCGTAGGTGTCGTGCTTGCCCTGCAGCACCGCCGCCATCCGCTCCAGCCCCATGCCGGTGTCGATGGAAGGGCGGGGCAGGGGCCTCCGCACCCCGGGTGGCCCCTCCTCGAACTGCATGAACACCAGGTTCCAGATCTCGATGAACCGGTCGCCGTCCTCCTCGGCGCTGCCCGGCGGCCCGCCGGGAATCTCCGGACCGTGATCGTAGAAAATCTCCGAACACGGCCCGCACGGCCCGGTATCACCCATCCGCCAGAAATTGTCCGAGGTCGGAATGCGAATGATCCGCTCGTGCGGCAGCCCGGCAATGTCGTGCCACAGCCGCGCGGCGTCATCATCCTCGGCGAACACCGTCACCAGCAGCCGGTCCTTCGGCAGCCCGTACTCCCGCGTCACCAAGGTCCACGCCAGCTCGATCGCCAGCGGCTTGAAGTAATCGCCGAAACTGAAATTCCCCAGCATCTCGAAGAACGTGTGGTGCCGCGCCGTATAGCCCACATTGTCCAGGTCGTTGTGCTTGCCCCCGGCCCGCACGCATTTCTGCGCCGTCGCCGCCCGGTTGTACGGCCGCTTCTCCGCCCCGGTGAACACGTTCTTGAACTGCACCATCCCCGCATTGGTGAACAGCAGCGTCGGATCGTTGCGCGGCACCAGCGGCGAGGATTCCACCACCGTATGACCGTTGCGGGCGAAAAAGCTCAGGAAGTTGGCGCGGATATCGTTGCTGCTGGGCATGGGAAGCCGCGCTTACCCCAGCCCGCCCAGGCTGTCACCTACGCCGCTGTCACGCCCAACACGACATATACGCTGGGCCGGACGCCGCCATGCAACCCTGGCGTTTCCGCCGGCACGCCGGACGGAGTGATTTTGGGCGGATGACCGAGGACCAGCCCAAAGCCAGCACCCGGACCGTGGCCCTGATCGTCGCCAGCGCCATGTTCATGGAGCAGCTCGACGGCACCGTCCTGGCCACCGCCCTGCCCACCATGGCCGCGAGCTTCCACACCGAGCCGCTGCGCATGAACATCGCGCTCACCTCCTACCTGCTCACCCTCGCGATGTTCATCCCCGCCAGCGGCAAGCTTGCGGACCGACTCGGCTCCCGCACCGTATTCCGCGCCGCCATCGCCCTGTTCACCCTCGGCTCCGTCCTCTGCGGCGTCTCGCAGAACCTCGCCGCACTGGTCGCCTCCCGCATGCTCCAGGGCGTCGGCGGAGCGCTGATGTCCCCCGTCGGCCGGCTCGTGCTCCTGCGCGTCTGCTCCAAGTCCGACCTGGTCACCGCCATGGCCTGGCTGATGATCCCGGCCACCATCGGCCCCATCGTCGGCCCGCCCCTCGGCGGCTTCATCGTCACCTGGTTCTCCTGGCGCTGGATCTTCTTCATCAACGTGCCGATCGGCATCATCGGCATCGTCCTCGTCACCCGGTTCATCGACGAAATGAAGGAACGCGAGACCACGCCCTTCGACGTCTGGGGCCTGGTCTTCTCCGGCACTGCCCTGGCCTGCCTCATGTTCGGGATCGAGATGGCGAGCCGCGGCGCCGGCTCCCGCACCGCAACCACCGGACTGCTCGTTGGCGGCCTGGTGGTCGGCGCGGCCTACTGGGTGCACGCCAAGCACTGCGAACACCCCATCCTCGATTTCAGCCTCATGCGTATCCCCACTTTCCGCATGTCGGTCTTCTCCGGCTCGTTCTCCCGCATCGGCGCCGGCGCCTCCCCCTTCCTGCTCCCCATGATGCTGCAGCTCGGCTTCGGCATGAGCGCGGCGCAGAGCGGCCTGATCACCTTCGTCAGCTCCGCCGGATCACTCGCCATGCGCGTGGTGGCGCCGAAAATCCTCCGCCAGATCGGTTTCCGCAACGTCATGGTATGGGTCGGGCTGGTCTCGGTCGTCCTGCTCGGCGCGTGCGCCGGCCTGCGCCCGGGCTGGCCGACGATCGCGATCTATGCCCTGCTGCTCAGCCAGGGCTTCTTCCAGTCACTGATGTTCATGGCATACAACACCATCGCCTATGGCGATGTGCCCCGCGCAAACATGAGCGCGGCGACCAGCTTCTACACCACCATCCAGCAGGTCGCGCTCTCCACCGGCATCGCCGTGGCCGCCGCGGCGCTCTCGGCCTCGCTCTTGTGGCACAATCACACGGCGGCGATGAACGACGACTTCTCCGTCGCCTTCCTCGTGATCACCGGATTCTCCCTGCTCGCACCGCTGCTTTCGGCGCAAATGGACCCCAACGCCGGCGCCGAACTCAGCGGCCAACGTGTCCAGACGGTGCGCCCGGTCCGCGTGGCAGCAGCCGGGCGGTAAGAAATGTCATCGTCTGGAAGGCTCGCACGCGCAGCACCGCAATCGTCATCGCGAGGCCCCGAAGTGCCGCCGTCGTCATCGCGAGGCCGCGCAGCACCGCAATCGTCATCGCGAGGCCGCGCAGCACCGCAATCGTCATCGCGAGGCCCGCGCAGCACCGCAATCGTCATCGCGAGGTCCGCACAGCACCGCAATCGTCATCGCGAGGCCCGCGCAGCACCGCAATCGTCATCGCGAGGCCCGCGCAGCACCGCAATCGTCATCGCGAGGCCCGCGCAGCACCGCAATCGTCATCGCGAGGCCCGCGCAGCACCGCAATCGTCATCGCGAGGCCCGCGCAGAGCCGCAATCGTCATCGCGAGGCCCGCGCAGCACCGCAATCGTCATCGCGAGGCCCGCGCAGCGGGCCGTGGCGATCCAGGGCCAGCGGCACCGAACGCCACACCCTGTCCTTGTTAAGCCGGCGCAGCGGCCGCTCGCGTGACAGATCGCACGTGGACTCCCCAACTTTGCCGGAACGTCGGTCCCCCCGGCAGCGGAAACCCCGGATGAACGTCAGCCATTCCGCCGCGGCTTCGGCCCGCCCGGCCGGCCGACGGCTTGCTCAATCAACTGGCGGATAAAGCGGGTGTATGCGATGCCCTGCGCTTTGGCCCGCCTTTTCACGGCGTCCAGAAGCGGCTGCGGCACGGGCACGTTGAGCTGTGCCGTCTTGCTCTGGAATTCAAAGGTTACCGGCTTGGATGCCGACAGATCGTATTTCGAGAGGTCGACTGTTCCACGTGGTCGGGCCGTACGGCGAGCCTGTCTTCCCGGAACAGAGACTCGATTTCCACAAGCCAAACGCCGTGCTTCTGGCAATGCACACGGTTGCTCAATCGAATCCAAAACCTCGCCTCTCGGGACTAATCATTACAAGATCGCCTCGATGCCCTTGCGACGGATGACGTTGAGAAGAACGAGGGCGGGGCCGGTTGCACGCTTTGCGCCACGCTCCAACTGCGAGATGTAGCCCGTCGTGAGGTTCAGATGGCGCGCGAACACGGCTTGGCTCAGGTGCGCGCGCTCGCGCAGCAGCCGGATTTCCTCTCCGGTGATCGGCTCGGCCCCGGGTTCTGATTGTTCGCCCAGGTGCCGCCCCAAGTGACGCCCCAGGTGACGCCCCAGGTGACGCAACGTGATCTTTTCATGCACCGTCGCTTCCATGACACCGGCGCGGCGCATGTCGTCCGCTGTCTCCAGCAGCGCCGTCGTCAGTCTGCTAGGTTTTCGCGTCTTCATCGTCATCATGCACCTCCTGGAGTGCTTTCTCCTTGATGGCCATGGCTATCCGCTCCGCATTGGCGGCCAACCAGGCGCCCCCGATTTCCCGCAGCGTCTGCATTTCGTCCGCGTCTATGTTCTCCCGCTCGCTCTTGGCGAACCCATACAGAAACACCGCCCTGTGGCCGTCACGGTAAGCCAGCAACATCCGGTAACCGCCGGAGCGGCCCTGTCCGCCGCGGGCCACGCGTTGCTTGATGATCCCGCCGCCAAGATCAGCGTCGATCAGACCCCGACCGGCGCGCCGGACCGCCTCAGCCAGTTCGGCGTCCCCGATCTTTTCCCGCCGCGCGAACCGCGCCACCCACTTGGTTTTGTAAACGCGCACTTTGCACCATAGTTCTTAGAACTGTAGCGCATGGAGCGATATTTTTCAAGCCGATGGCCGCGCTGACCGGAGGGCTTTACGCCGCCTAATCTATGAAAACACAACAGATCACGACCCGGCTTGTGACGCACCTGAGCGGCGGCATGCGGGCGGATTTATCCGATCCCAATATCCTCAAGGTCTTTCCGACCGCGACAGGCGCGCCGGAGCTGATCCCACGCCGGCGCCTCGTGACGTTCTGAGTGGGTGCGGTCACTCGGTCTGGAGCTTATCGGGACCGAGCAATCAATGGAAATCAGCCGCCTGGAACATCGCGTCTGGCATCCATGGGCTTACCGCAAACTGTATAGCCCTCCCAACCTGACCCTTGCACCGCCGGAGCTATGGGGCGCGCTTTCTCATGCCGCACAGACGAACGGCGACCCGGCATCCGCGCGCGTGATGCGGCACATTAGCTTTCCCTCACCTCCATGAGCCGCCGCCTGCTGGATGTCTCCGAGCATTCCTACGGATGCGCCAGTCTTCGGCACGGCGAACATCAACAGCCGTCGCCCCCCTACATCGGCGGAACCAGCCCGTCCTTCCCCACGCTTACCCCCCGCGCCGTCAGCGTCCCATCCGCCGCCTTTGTCGCCGTGATGATCACATGCGCCCCGGGAACCAGCATGAACCCGTTCCCCGGGCTCGAACGTCACGATCGGCGTGTTCTCCGGAACCACCACCGTCTTCTCGCCCGTCTTGTAATTCACCGTCAGCGTGCGGCCCTCGGTGCCCACCACATCCACCACCGTGCCGTTCGTCATCATGCTCTGCGGCTCCAGGTCGGACGGCCGGCTCCCCTCGCCCGATCCCCGCGACGCCTCCGGAACCACGTGCACCTCCACCGCCCGCAGCGTCCCGTCCGACCCAGGCACCGTCGTCACGCCGATATAACTGCCCGGATTGATGTCCCCGAGACTCGCCGGAATGATCGCCCGCACCGTCAGCTTCGGATCGCGCAGCAGCGTCAGCGAACCGCCGTCCCGCGTGGTGACCTTGATCGACGATGCGTCAATCGCATCGATGGTCCCGCGAATCCGCACCGTCTCCTCGGCTCGCGACAACCCAGGCGCCGCGACGCACAGAACCGAAAGCATCATCAACGATCGGCGCGGCAGCATGCCATCTCCTTCAGACCCTGCCCGCGCACCAACCTCCAACGCCAGGCCCAGTCAACCCGCTTACACCAGTCAACCCGCTTACATCGGCGGAACCAGCCCGTTCTTCCCCACGTTCACCCGCGTCGCCGTCAGCGCCCCATCAGCCGCCTTGGACGCCGTGATGATCACGTGCGCCCCCGGCACCAGCATCTGCTCGGTCCCCGGCTGATACGTGATCACCGGCGCCGTCTCCGGCACCACCACCGTCTTCTCGCCGCCCTTGTACTTCACCGTCAGCGTCCGCCCCTGGGTGCCGACCACGTCACCCACCGTCCCGTTGAGCATCGTGCTCTGCGGCGCAAGGTCCCACGGATGCGTGCCCTCACCGACGCCCCGCTGCGCTTCCGGAAACACCTGGATCTCCAGCGCCCGCAGCGTCCCATCCGGCTGCGGAACCGCCGCGGTCCCGATATAGCTGCCCGGACCGACCTCCCCGAGCGTGACCGGCACGATTTCCGTCACCCTCAGCTTCGGATCCACCGCCAGCCTCAACTGCTCGCCCCCGCGCGTCGTCACCTGCATGGACGTCCCGCTGATCGAGTCGATCGTGCCCCGGATGCGCGTCGTCGGCGCCTGCTGCCCCAGCGCGGGCCACACAACACACACGACCGGAAGCATCAACAAAGTGCGGCGCAGCGTCATAATCCCTCCTTGATAAAAGAAAACCGCTCGCGGACTGGCTTCCCAGGCCGTTTCACCCTATCTGGACGACTCACCCGCGCCCTTATTCCCCCAAATGCCCGAAACGCCGATTTCCCACATCCGCAATTTCGCGATCATCGCGCATATCGACCACGGCAAGTCCACGCTCGCCGATCGGCTGATCCAGGCCACCGGCGCGCTGCCCGACCGCGAAATGACCAACCAGGTCCTCGATAGCATGGAGCTGGAGCGCGAGCGCGGCATCACCATCAAGGCCCAGACCGTCCGCCTCACCTACACCGCCAAGGACGGCCAGGTGTACGAACTCAACCTGATGGACACGCCCGGCCACGTCGATTTCGCCTACGAAGTCTCCCGCTCGCTCGCCGCCTGCGAAGGCTCCCTGCTCGTGGTGGACGCCAGCCAAGGCGTCGAAGCCCAGACCCTCGCCAACGTCTATCACGCCATCGAAGCGGGGCACGAAATCGTTCCCGTGCTCAACAAGATCGACCTCCCCGCCGCCGAACCGGAACGCGTCAAGCAGCAGATCGAAGACGTGATCGGCCTCGATGCCTCCGAGGCCGTGGAAATCAGCGCCAAGACCGGCCTCAACATCGAGGGCGTGCTCGAAGCCCTGGTCACCCGGCTCCCCCCGCCCAAAGGCGACGGCGAGGCGCCGCTCAAGGCCCTGCTCGTCGATAGCTGGTACGACCAGTACCTCGGCGTCGTCATCCTGGTCCGCGTCAAGGATGGGCGCCTCAAGCGCGGGCAGAAAATCCGCATGATGGCGACCGGTGGCGTGCACGTCGTGGAACAGGTCGGCGTGTTCAGCCCCAAGATGGTGCCGGTGGACGATCTCGCCCCGGGCGAAATCGGCTACATCACCGCCGCCATCAAGACCGTCGCCGATTGCCGCATCGGCGACACCATCACCGAAGACCGCCGGCCCGCGGCCCAACCGCTCGCCGGATTCAAACCCTCCATCCCCGTCGTCTGGTGCGGCCTCTATCCCGGTCGATGCCGACGATTTCGAGAAGCTGCGCGAAAGCCTCGCCAGGCTGCAACTCAACGACGCCAGCTTCCACTACGAGCCGGAAACCTCCGCCGCCCTCGGCTTCGGCTTCCGCTGCGGCTTCCTTGGCCTGCTCCACCTGGAAATCATCCAGGAGCGGCTGACGCGCGAATTCGACCTCGATCTGATCGCCACTGCGCCGTCCGTCGTGTACCGCATCCACAAAACCAACGGCACGATGCAGGAGCTGCACAACCCGGTCGATATGCCTGACGGCTCGGTCATCGACCACATCGAGGAACCCTGGATCAAGGCCACCATCATGGTGCCCGACGAGTACCTCGGCGCCGTGCTGCACCTCTGCACCGATCGCCGCGGCGAACAGCTCGATCTAACCTATGTCGGCAACCGCGCGATGGTGGTGTATCGCCTGCCGCTGAACGAGGTCGTGTTCGATTTCTACGACCGCCTGAAATCCGTCTCCCGCGGTTACGCCAGCTTCGACTACCAGATGGACGAGTACCAGGAGAGTGACCTGGTCCGCATCTCCATCCTGGTGAACGGCGATCCGGTGGACGCGCTCTCCTTCATCGCCCACCGCGCGGCCGCCGAGGCCCGCGGCCGCGCCATCTGCGCCAAGCTCAAGGACCTGATCCCCCGGCAATTGTTCAAGATCGCCATCCAGGCGGCGATCGGCGGCCGGGTGATCGCACGCGAAACCATCAGCGCCTTGTCCAAGGACGTCACCGCGAAATGCTACGGCGGCGACATCACCCGCAAGCGCAAGCTGCTGGAGAAGCAGAAGGAAGGCAAGAAGCGGATGCGCCAGTTCGGCAAGGTGGAAATCCCCCAGTCCGCCTTCCTCGCCGCGCTCAAGATGGACGCCTAGGCACCCCGGCGGTATAGAATCCGCCCACCGGAGAGATGGCCGAGCGGCTTAAGGCGCACGCTTGGAAAGCGTGTGTACGTGCAAGCGTACCGTGGGTTCGAATCCCACTCTCTCCGCCACTGGACACGACCAGTTTCGCGCCGCAAAAATGGCACGACCTGCCTCGCCGTCATTCCCGCGAAAGAGCGTGTGAAGAAGTCGCACAGACCAACCCTCCGTCATTCCCGCGAAAGCGGGAAGGTGCACTCACGTTTGAACTGCAACACGATGTTTGATGGTACGGAAGACCTCCTGGGGGGTGAGGAAGCCGAGGCATTCGCGTGGGGTCTGGTTGTAGCGACGGGTGACGGCATTGAATTGCTCCTGAGAGATGATTGCGAGGTCGGACTTGCGCGGCAGGGGCCGGCGCAGCCTGCCGATGGCGTTTTCGATGCCGCCCTTCTGCCAAGGTGCATGGGGATCGCAAAAGAACGTCTTCATCCGGTATTGCCTGGCGAGCCGGTGATGGAAGGCGAACTCGGAGCCATTGTCGAATGTGATGGACCGGCGGAGCGCGTTGGGCAGGCGGCGGAGCAGTTGGCGCAAACCGCCGAGCACGGTTTGCGCGGCCTTGGACGGCTGGCGTTGAATGCGGATCAGCCGCGAGCGGCGTTCGTGCACGATGAGGACGGCCTGGCCGTATTTGCGGAACAGCATCAGGTCGGCCTCCCAATGTCCGGCCTGCCGAGGGCTGTTGGCGCGCTTCGAGCGTTTGCTGATGTGGACACGGTTTTTGATGAAGTGGACGGAGCTGGCGCCGCGTCGTCCGAGGCGGCCGCGGCGGTGCTTGCGGCGTGGCAGAAGGCGGTTCCAGTAGTCCTTCTGGGCGGTGCGGAAGTAGATGAAACGGTAGATCGACTCATGGCTGATGATGGTGCGACCATGCTGTGGCGCCAGCCGGCCGGAGATCTGCTCGGGCGACCATCCCATCGCAAGGCGGTCGCGGACGAGTTTGCGCAGGGCGGGCTGGCGCGCCAGCTTGTGGCCGCGGGCGCGCCGTCGTCGTCGTCGGGTGAGTTCGCCGGCGCGCTCGGCGCTGTATTGCCCCGCGGGCCAGTGCCGGCTGGGCAGGCTGTTGCGGCGCAACTCACGGCTGATGGTGCTTGGAGCGCGGGCCAGGGTGGTGGCGATTTGGCGGCGCGATGGCCGGCGCATGCAGCCGGCCAATCGCTTTGCGCTCTGCGTCGCAGAGCTGGTCATATTGGGTTCCCATCGCAACACGAGGTTAACAGAAGTGTTGCGGTTGGTCCGTGAACTGAAGGAACCCAGCGTGGTATCAAACGGCTTCTGACGCAGCCCACCTCACGTCCCAATCACCCGCCGACTTCTTCACATGCTCGCAAGCGGGAACCCAGCGGAACCTCTCGTCTCACGACACTCCAGTCCACGCGCGGAGCCTCTTCCAGCGAACCGCTACCCTGCTCTCTATCCGGCAAATCCTGCCCTCGGCGGAAGCGCTGCCGGCGGTCATGACTCAACTTGCTTTCCGTGAGAGCGTAAGCGGCAGGTCCAGCTCCACCCGGTCATGCAAGCTTCAGAGCACCGCCAGTTCCGCCGCGCCCCAATGAAATCGTCGCAAACGGACGCGATATTTGAAAATCTGCATCGACTTCTCGGCGACGAACGTGCTCAGAACGAGCAGTTGCCAGAGTAGTACGGGGGCTCACATCCAAGGTGAATCGGATTGTGACGAGATTCCGAGCACCAGCGGTGAGTTCGGGCGGAGCTTTCAGAATCCGATCCCGGTGAACGGCGAAGCAGTCATCGTTCAGACCGACGCCCTTCCGGAAACTCACGCCTCGGTGATCATTTGCCGGAAACATCGGAGATCATGGAGCCGCTGGATTTTCGGATTACCATTGATCCGACCGAAGGGAACGGCCTGCGGGTGCGCCTCCCAAATAATGGCCGCAAGCCAGCCACTGTGCGCCGGTCGCGGATCGCCTTGACGCTCGCGATGCGCTCTTTCAGCGCAGGATCGTCGAGATCAGAGCGGAACGGCTGCTTCCTGCGCCACTGCATCCTTCCCCTTCCCGGTGACCAACATCACGCCGCGGCACCAAGTGGCTTCGCGCGTTCGATCCGCTCGCGCTCGCGGGGACTATTCATCGCCTCCCACAAGTCGCTGCGTCGCTGCACGTTGAGCCAGAAGTCGGGGCTATTGCCGAACACACGCGCGAGCATGAGTGCCGTCGCCGCCGTCACATTCCGGCGGTCGTTGCACAACTCATTGACGTGCTTGCGTTGAACGCCCATCGCTTCGGCCAACGCCGCCTGCGTCAGCGCCATAGGCTGCATGAACTCCTCGACAAGGATTTCGCCGATCGTGGCCGGCTTGCGCTTTGTCATCAGCATGGTTCGCCTCATTGTAGCTGTGGTCATCCAGATAGACGCCTTCCGCTTCGCCGCGGCTGCTGTCCCACCGGAAGACCAGCCGCCATTGACTGTTGACGCGGACCGAGTGCAACCCAGCCAGATTACCGCGCAGCTTCTCGAAATAATTACTACGGCGGGACCCGCAAGTCGTGATTAGTCGTCGCGTCACCGACCAATCCGATCGACACCAAAATCGCGGCGAACCCGTGCTGCTCGATCGTCGCACGCCCGCCGGTTCAGCCTCGCCCCCGATCGCTCATGGCTCAGCGTGCCCTGAGCGGCAGGTCCAGCTCCACACGGTCATGCATCACCTTGGGCGTGATCCGTCCGTGCTCGCCGCGTTCGAGGCGGACCAGGCCATAGCCCTCCATCGTCCGCAGCGTGCGCGACAGATTGGATTTGGCTTTGCCGGTGATGCGTGCCAGCTCGTCCAGCGAACCCGGCGCCTTCTCGGCGATGACGCGGAGCAACTCGCGGTTGCCGGCCGACAAGACCTTGGCGAAGGACTCCGTCGAGGTGAACCAGACCTTCGGTTCGTCGGCCGCGACACGACGCTCGCCACGCGCCACCGCCATGGTGCGCGTCTTCATCTCCTCGTAACTGGCGATGCCGACCTTCAACGTGGTCATGGGATCACTCCTCTCTCGCGCAACACCGCATCCACCGTCTCCAGAAATCGGCGAGCAAGGTCGCCGCGTCCCGGTAGTCGTAAGCCCTGATCGTCCGCAGCCGGTGGCGATGGTCCTGCGGTTCGCCGCGCTTCCGCTTCGCCACCGGATGCGCGTTGTCGAACCCGACCAGCCGCTCGCCATCTGGCCCGTGCAGCGTGAGCGAATAGTCGATGCCATGCGGCTTCTCCGGCGACACGGGCACGCGCGTCACCACGAACCGGACCCAGTGACCGCCCTCCGGGTCCACCACGAGAACCTGCCCGTCGAGGTCGAGAAGCACATCGAGGGTCGGGTCGCGCGGCTCCGTCACGGCATATAGTTATCATACTGAAGCAACACCCGCAAGGGAGGGCATTTCCGGCTATAGAAACGAGTGGCAGGCGCTCGGAGCATTGATATCATTGAGCTTTCAGCCTAAAGCGCCAGCAGGGGCGGTCGAGTCGGAGTTCAAATGTCCCAATTGACCCAACCATATAGGCCGGACTGACAGTCGGCCCTTTTACCTTGCCGTCCGAATCCGATGCCGTCCTTCCCGCGTCATGCTAAAAGATCTCCTCGTCACGAAGAAGGCGAAGCACCGACACCGGAGTCAACCGACAGATGGCGCTTCACGAGCCAATCCGTGGGCGTGAACCGGGCTTGGGGACGACTGTCGCTGTGCCGTGGCACTACACAACTCTTGTCGATTTCGTCGATCACTGGCAAACTCTGATCGCTGGAATGATCGCATTGATTGCTGCGGTCATCGCCGTGGTCGTCACGCTGAACCTCGAGCGCCGGAAGGTTGATCGCGAGCTGGACGCATTGCGTAAATCACTCGCCATAGAGCTTCGCCAACTCATTCCGGGAGCGCTCGGTGTCCATGGTTCCCTCACAAAACTGGGCGCCAAGACAGACGGGCCGATTACCGCCAGAATGCTGGAAAGTCTGTCGCGGATGGCGGCTCCGATCGTCTATCCGGCCAACGCGCACAAGATCGGGCTCCTCGAAAAAGGCGCCATGGATGTGGTCATCGTCTATGGACTGCTTGACATTGCGCGTGACGGCGTCGCGCGGCTCATACCGAGCTACAGGACGCCCGACGACCTCAGTCCAAAAGTCGTCCTGAAGACAGCCGAGGCGTTCCTGGAAGCATGCAAATACGCACGAAGCGTGCTCCCGAAATTGCGTACCGGCGTCGCTTCGCACGATGATCGAGACGCGGAGTTGCTGCAAATCATCAACACTGCGGCGGCCCCTCAGCTTGCAAGTGACCGGCATCCATCTGGTCTGACGACGGAAATCTAGGGATCAGGATATGCCGAAGCTTTTGAGGTCCAGCGAGACAGCAGGTTGCGGCGCCACGATTGAATTGGATAACGGCGAGATCGTGTACGTGTCCGTCGCGCAAACCGGCGTGTTGGTGCGCAGATGGGACATGAACGGAGGGTTGATCAAATCCGTTGCTGAGCAACTTCTTCGGCCCGAAGCTGTACAACGAGAGTAGCGTCTACATGAATGCGCAGACGGCGCGAGCGCTCCGTCTGATCTATCCCGAACAAGCATCGCCGCTCTCCTTCAAGAATCCGTGTTGGCTGCGTTCTCCAATGCCATATGGCATTGCTCATCGGCAGCCAAAGCTTGCATCGCTCTCAACGAAGCTGCGGCAAAGTTTCCGGGCGCGGAGAGAAGCGGTAGATGCGGTGCCCGCATCCAGGAGTTTCAAAAACAGCGACGAAAAGATCGTCTCTGATCTGGCAGGCATCATGGCAGAGGGCGATGTAAAACCGGATGCGTTTTACGACGTCTCAGTGCTGCCGCATCCGAAGGAGGACATTCTCCTAGCGATAGAACGGGAGATACTTCGCGAACCGTTAGACGCACGCGCTGAATGGCTCGCAGTTGGCGCTGCTTTTTTGCCTTCCTTTCAGCCAGGTATCGGTCCCAAGCCATTGTTTTGGGTCGGCGCTGATCTCGCCGAACTTCAACGCTCTGACACCGGATGTGAAGGAGCAAATGAGGGTCCTGGCGCATAATCCTGATCGTGCGCGAGCAGACCGTTACCTTGCCCTTATGAAGATTGAGAGTGACCAGATTCAAACCCGCGTTGATGCTGCCATGCGTTTGCGGAGGGCGCGAATGGCCCGGCCGAACCCAGAGCACGACTTCATCGCCCCGACTTCCCCGCCATCCGTGCAGACCTCTCTAGCGCCACCCACCAGCCGTAACCGGGCCGCAACTACTCCATCGCGGAGCCAATACGTCTTCGATTCTGCCGGCAATGCTTTGATTGGGCCAGATGACCTGCTTCCTGCGGTTGCCAGGTACGCTACCGAAGCCAAACGGATCCTTGAGATAACCGAGGAGGAGGCATTACGACGGACTGAACAAGGGGGCGGCGGGAAATTTCCAATGGAACCGCTCGTCCGGTGCTTGAAGGATACACAAACCTGTCCAGGGGCTTCTTGCTATGCGAAATTCGCTATAGACGAAGATGGCGACATCGACTCAATTCATCACGGCTGGTGCTTCGACTCTCTTGCCAACCTCGACGGCAACGAAGTCAATCTGCTCCAGGCATTGCGGTTTGCCGACACAAGGGACGGCGTCCTGTCGGCGTTCTTCACCAGTGTCATCCTTCCGACGATCGGCGCCTACTGGCACGGACTTTACGAACGCGACTATCAACTCATCGAATCTCCCTATGAACTGAACGAGGCAGTGTTCAGCGACGATCTGAAGAAGGCTGCCGGTGATACGCGAGCGATTCTCAAGACACCGCTCGGTCTGCGAATTCGAAGAGTCGATGGAAACAAATGATGCAAGTGCCTTTGCCTCAGCGAGACGGAAGGGCTCTTGGACATCGAGTTCATGGTTTCGGCGGATGGACGGGCATCAAAGCCGGTGCGAACTGTGCTGCTCGAACCCTAGGGCAGGACCCTGTACTGAAATGCGCGCATCATAGGGCTATGGCGTAGACATAGTGCTCATCATTGTCGTTCCCGGCCCGCCATTTCAGAACAGAACTGATACCACGTCTTGATGACCCCGAATCACGCGAGTGGTCGAGACCCGGCCCACCACTTGCAAAACGGCCCGCTCAGACTAGTTCTCTGACTAGTTCCAATGCCCGCATGGAGAAGCTGATGCGCGCCTGGCCGGTTCACGACGCAAAGGCACGGTTCAGCGAAATGCTTGAAGCCTGCTTGAGGGAAGGTCCACAGGTCGTCACGAAACGCGGCGCCGAGGCTGCCGTCCTGGTCCCCGCCGGCCACTGGCAGAGACTAAGCCAGGCGGCCAAGCCCACGCTCAAGGAGCTGCTTTTGAGCGATTATGCACGAGGCAACCTGAACGTTCCTAGACGCGGCCGGCAACGCCGCCGCAAGGTGGACGACCTCGGCTGATCATCGATGTACCTCCTCGACACCAATATTGTCTCGGAACTGCGCCGGGCTCGTCCGCATGGCGCGGTGCTTGCCTGGCTTAAGGACGTACGCGACGAGGATTTGCATATCTCCGCGGTAACCCTTGGCGAGATTCAATCGGGTATCGAGATTACCCGTGAGCAGGATGAAGCCAAGGCGGCTGAGATTGAGGCTTGGCTGGAGCAGGTTGCCGAGACCTACAATGTCCTGAGCATGGATGCGCAAATCTTTCGCTCCTGGGCACGGCTCATTCATCGCAGGACGGATGATCTTATCGAGGATGCCATGATCGCGGCCACCGCCGTGGTTCACAACTTAACCGTCGTCACCCGCAACATACGAGACTTCAAGGGGTTCGGCGTTCTCACGCTGAACCCCTTTGCCAACCCGTGGCGTTAACTCACGAGATACCAATTCTGGCGAGGATGGTCCCATAAACAATGCCCCCCATCCCGGTCGCTCCCCCTACCCAACACCCCCCACCACCCGCCGCACCGTCGCCTCATCGCTCACCACCACGCGCACCAACCCGCCGCGCAGCGCCGCACCGATCACCCCCGCCTTGTTCACACCGCCCGCCGCAAGCACAACCGTCGGAATCCCCCGCAGCTCCGCAAGCGGCAGCGCGACCACCCTCCGGTTCAGTTCATGATCCACCGGAACCCCGTCCCTATCGATGAACTGCCCCAGCAAATCGCCCACCGCCCCGGCCGCCACCAGCGACTCCACCGTCACATCATCCGGCAGGCCATGCCGGATCAGTAGCGAGCGGGGCCCCAGATCCCCCGAACTCAAGATCGCGATCTCCACCGAGCGCATGCGCTCCATCACCTCGGCAAATACATTCTGCGCCACGATCGTGTCGCGCGACGCTCGGCTGCCCGCATAAATCGGTGCCGCGAGATAACTGCAACCCGCATGCAGCTTCCGCGCCAGCTCCGTCGCGATCTCGAACGTGTTCAGCTCGAACCCGCGCGTCAGCCCCCCCATCATCGACACCACCGTCGCCCGCGGCAGATCCACCTGCTCCATCGAACGGATGCCCTCCCGCAGCGTCGCGCCCCACCCCACGCCAATCGCCGAAATACCGTTGCGCCGTAAAAGATGCACCAGAAACTGTCCGGCGGCCTGACCGACCAGCCGAGGAATCCGCTCGGCGTCGCGCGGCGTCGGAATCACCACCGCGGCGGTCAGCCCGAATTCCCGCACCAGCCGCCGCTCCAGCATCACACACGGCTCGAAACGCGTGTTCAGCGTCACCTGAATGATCCCGAGCGACCGGCATTCCCCTAGGATCTTGTTGACCCGCAGGCGCGTGAGGCCGAGCAGCTCGGCAATCTCCCCCTGCGTCAAATCCTCCTTGTGATACAGCCACGCGACACGGGCATAGAGCTGCTCGCTGTCAACAATCGAGTCCATCGCCGCTACCGAATGCCGGCGCGCAGGAAGGACTGCACGAACTGCCGCTGGAACAGAATGAACGCGATCAGCAGCGGGCCGACGCTCATCAGCGTGGCCGCGGCAATGATCGACCAGTTGATGCCCTGATCGCCTGAGGAGAATATCTGCAACCCCACCGTCAGTGTGCGCGACCGCACGGAATTGGTCACGATCAACGGCCATAAGAAATTGTTCCAGTGAAACGAAACAGAAACAAGCCCATACGCCAGGAACGTCGGCTTCGCCAACGGCAGGTAAACCCGCCACAGGATTTCCAGCGGCCCCGCACCCTCGATCCGCGCCGCCTCATGCAGCTCGATCGGGATACTCTTGAACGTCTGACGCATCAGGAAAATCCCGAACGCCGAGCCGAAATACGGCATCGCGATCGCCGCCACCGTGTCGATCAACGACATGTCCGACAGCGTCCGATAGTTCTCCACGATCAGCACGTCGGGCAGAATCAGCAACTGCAGCAGGACAAGAATGAACGCCAGTTGATGCCCGGGAAACTGAAACCGCGCGAACGCATAGCCCGCCAGGGTCGAGAGCGTGAACTGCACGACAATGATCAGCGTCACAACCATCAACGTATTGATGAAATACCGCAGGAACGGAGCCGCCGCCCACGCCGAGGCAAAATTGTGCAGCGTCAGCGGCGCAAGAAGCCGGAACCGGCTCACCTCGATCGGGTCATGAAACGCCGCCCAGAACGCAAACACCAACGGCGAAATCCACAGCAGCGCCAGCACCCAGGCGGCCAGCTTCTCGATCGCGTTCTGCCGCGCGTAATAGGCCGTTCCACCGACGATGTCGCTCATGTCAGTAATGCGTCCGCCGGTCGAGGATCACGAACTGGCCGATCGCCACGATCGCCAGGATCGCCAGCAGCACCATCGTCATCGCCGCCGCGTAGCTCGTATCCCAGTAATTGAACCCGTTGAGATAGATGTAATACAGCAGCAGCATGGTCGCGTTGTTCGGGCCGCCCTGCGTCATGACGATCACATGGTCCACCACACGGAACGCGTTCACCACCGCATTCACCAAGACGAACAGCGTCGTCGGCATCAGCAGCGGCAGCGCGACCCGACGGAGATACTGCCAGCGCGATGCCCCCTCCAGCAGCGCCGCGTCAGCCAGATTCGGCGGCAGGCTCTGCAGCGCCGCGAGATAGAAGATCATGAAGAACCCGGCTTCCTTCCAGATCGTCACGACCATCAGGCAGGCCAGCGCGGTCTCCGGACTCCCCAACAGGTTCCGCTGGCCGAAGCCCAGCCAGGCGATCAGGTTGTTGATCGGGCCGATCTGCGGCGCATAGAAAAATATCCAGATATTTGCGACCGCAATCATCGGCAGAATGGTCGGCGTGAAGTAAGACATCCGCACCAGCGCACGCGCACGGATCCGCCCGTTCACCCACATCGCCATGATCAGCGCCAGGACCATCGACGTCGGCACCGTCCCGAACGCATAGATCGTGTTGTTCCACAGCGCTTCCCAGAACACCGGGTCGTTCAGCAGCGCCTGGTAGTTATCCAGACCCGTAAAAACCGAAGGGTGGTGCGCCCGCGCCGTGCTGAAAAAGCTGTCGAACAGCGTGGACAGGATCGGATAATACGTGAAGACGCACAGAAACACGGCAGCCGGCAGGAACAGGGCCCAGCCCTGCACCCACGCAGCCCGCTCCCGCGCCGGCCGCCGTGTCGCGGCAAACCGCGCGGAACGACCAATCGAAGCGGTTCCCGCCTGACTCACGCCCCGCGCGCCCCCACTCTAATGCTGGAACGGCCGCAAAATCCGCGTGCACTCCGCCTGCGCCTTCTGCATCGCCGCCTCCGCCGTGGCATTCCCCGTCACCACCACATCGATCGCATCCTCCAGCGCCTTCGTCGTCCGCGAGCCGTCATGCGTGGAGAATTCCGCCACCGAGTATTGCAGCTCCTCCTTCGCCACCAATGCATCCGGAAAATCCTTGACATACGCCTTCATCGCCGGCGTCTCCCACGCATCCTCACGCGGCGCCACATACCCCGTCCCGATGCTCCACCGTGCCGCCTGCTCCGCGCTCGTCATCCACATCACGAACTTCAGCGTCGCCGCCTGCACGTCCGGCGGGTTCTTCTTGAAAATGTAGATGCTGCCCCCGCCGGTCGGTGATCCGCGCTGCACCTTCGCCGGCAGCATGGCCACCCCGAACGGGAACTTCGCGTTCGTCTTGATGTTCGTCAGGTTCCCGGTCGAGTGATACATCATCGCCGCCTTGCCCGACAGGAACACGTTCGGCGCGCTGCCGGTATCGATCACCCCGGGCGGCATGATCTGGTACTTGTGCGACAGATCGCCCATGAACTGCAGCGCCTCCACCGCGCGCGGTTCCGTCAGAAACGTCTTCGTCCCCTCCGCATTCATCAGGATTGCGTTGTTGGGCGTCGTGAAACCCTGGAGAAACCAGTGCGAGGTCACGCCCGACGGCACGATCAGCCCCCATTGCTGACATTGCCGCCCGCATCGCGGATCGTCAGCTTCTTCCCGTCGGCCACCAGCTCATCCCAGTTCGCCGGCGGATGATCCGGATCGAGTCCCGCCGCCTTGAACTCCGCCTTGTTCCAATACAGGATCTGCGTCGAGCGCTGGAACGGAATCCCGTACGTCTTGCCCCCATCGGTCCCGTTCTTCATGAACGCCGGGAAGAAGCCCTCCAGCCACTTCTTCTCCTCCGGCGTCTTGATCAGATCATCAACCGCAACCACCGCATCCTCGTCCAACAGCGTGTACATGTCGGATGCAACCAGCACCGCGACCTGCGGCGGATGCCCGCTGCGATACGCCGTCAGCACCTTGGTCAGCGTGTCCCCGTAATTCCCCGAGTAGATCGGATGCACCGTGATGCCCGGATTCGCCTTCTCGAAATCCGCCACCATCGATTCCACCAGCGCCGTCAACGGCCCGGACACCGCGACCGGATAATAGAAATTGATATCCACCGCCGAGGCCGGCCGAATGAAACCCAGCGCAGCCAGCGCCAGCGCAACAACCCCCAACCGCAGTCCTGACATCATCACCTCATCCTCCCATTGCTGTTTGTAACTGCCGGGTTTCCACCAGCCGGCATCCGGTCGCACGATCGAACAGATGCGCCGCATCGTCGCGCCAGCGCAGCCGCACCGTCTCCCCCGCCGCGATGCGAACCAGCCGAGGCACCCGCACCTGCACCACCTGGCTCCCGACCCGGCATTTCAGGATCGTGTCGGCGCCCAGGAACTCCGCGTGCATCACCTCGCCCGCAACGCCATCGTCCGCCAGCTCGATCTCCTCCGGCCGCAGACCCAGCACCAGCGCGCGATCATCCGGCCCCGCCACGCGTGGACGGCCGGTTCCCGCGATCACCAAGCCGCCGCCCCCCAGGCCGGACTCCAGCTCCACCAGGTTCATCGGCGGCGTCCCGATGAACCGCGCGGCAAACAGCGTCGCCGGCGCCGCATACATCGCGTCCGGCGTGTCGATCTGCTCGATCCGGCCGGCGTTCAGCAGCACGACCTGATCGGCCATGCTCATCGCCTCCACCTGGTCGTGCGTCACGTACAGCATGGTGATGCCCAACTTCCGTTGCAGCGCCTGCACCTCCACCCGCATCTCGGCGCGCAACTGCGCATCCAGATTCGACATCGGCTCGTCCATCAGGCAGATCGGCTGCTCCGCGATGATCGCCCGCCCCATCGCGACGCGCTGCTGCTGGCCGCCGGAAAGCTCCGCCGGACGACGCTCCAGCAGCCCGCTCAGCCCCAGCAGCGCGGCCACGCGCTCCAGCTTGCTGTCGCACTCGGCCCGAGGCACCCGGCGCACCCGCAATCCGAACACGATGTTTTCCCCCACCGACAGATGCGGGAACAGCGCGTAATTCTGAAACACCATCGACACGTTGCGACGTGACGGCGCCAACTCAGTCACATCTTGCCCGCCGATCAACACCCGGCCGCCCGACACCGCGTCCAGCCCGGCAATCAGCCGCAGCAGCGTGGACTTCCCGCACCCCGACGACCCGAGCAGCACGGTCAGGCTTCCCGCCGGAGCCTCGAACGAAACATCCTCCAGCGCCGTGACGCTGCCCCACAGCTTGGAAACGCGATCGACCTCGATCCCTCCCAGCGGGTCGGCCACGTTCAGAAGTCCAGCCCCGGATAATGCCGCAGCACGTCCAGCATCTCGCGATGCACGCCCGCCGAACCGGCGACGATATTCCGCCGCCCGAGGTCCTGCCTCCGCCCGGCAAAATCCGAAACCGTGCCCCCCGCCTCGGTGATCAGCAGCATCGCCGCGGCCATGTCCCACGGGTTCAGATTCGTCTCCCAGTGACCGTCCACCCAGCCCGCGGCGACATAGGCAAGATCCAGCGCCGCGGCGCCGGGACGGCGAATGCCGGCCGTGCGCAGCATGATCTCGCGCAGGCTCGCCAGATAATCGTCCAGATACGACCAGTCGGTGAACGGAAATCCCGTGCCGATCACCGCCTCCGCCAGCGACCCCCGCTCCGATACCCGGATCGGCTCGCCGTTCAGCCGGCTCCCGCCCCCCTTGGTCGCGGTGAACATGCGATCGTTCACCGCGTCGAACACCACCCCGACGATCACCTCATCCTCCCGCCGCAGCGCGATCGAAATGCAGTGATGCGGGATGCCGTGCAAGAAATTCGTCGTGCCGTCCAGCGGATCGATGATCCACGTATGGTCGGATCCGCCCGACTGCCCGGATTCCTCCGCCAGGATCGCGTGGTCGGGAAACGCCGCATGCAGCGTCTCGATGATCGCCCGCTCCGAGTTGCGGTCGATCTCGCTCACGAAGTCATTCGGCTTCTTCGAAACCACCGTCAGTGTTGCCCGCTCGGCCGCCCCGCGGATGATCACATCCGCTCCCGCCCGCGCCGCCGCAATCGCCTGCTCCAGATACTGCTGCATCACGCGTCCTCGCCCGGCGTATGAAACGGATACGGCCCGTCGAACGCGCCGACAGTCACCGTGTATGTGTAAAGCCGCGTGCCGTTCCAGCGATGAACCTGAAATCCCGGCGGTTCCAGACAAAACAACTCCTCCGTGTCCGCACGCAAATCCAGCGTGAGCTGATGCGCCGTCGCCGGGCACGACGACGCGATCGTCCCGCCGAACCGGATCTGCGTGGCGCGATGCACATGGCCGCAGACCACCCGTTCGATCTGCGGATGCCGCCGCACGATCGCCTCCAGCGCCTCCGGCTCCTCCAGGCTCACCGCATCGAAATGCCGCAGCCCGGTGCGGAACGGCGCATGATGCATCATCAGGACGGTCGGCGCGTTCGGCCTCCGCCCGAGCGTATCGTCGAGCCAGCCCAGGCGATCAGCGCACAGCCGGCCTCGCACCTCGCCCGGAAGCCGGCTGTCGATCGCCACCAGCCGAACCGGCAAATCCTCGATCGCGTATTGAAAGAACTCGGACCCGCCCGGCAGATACGCCTGATCGGCAAAAGCCGCGCGGAACGTCTCCGTCCGGTCGTGATTGCCGGGAATGACGAAGAACCGGGCCGGCAGGCCGGCAAGAATGTCGCGGCACTCCGCATAGGCATCCGGATCGCCGTGGTCCGCCACATCGCCCGACACCAGGATGATGTCCGGAACCGGGCGCAGCCGGTTCAGATGCGCCACCGCCTCGCGCAGCATCCCTGCCGTGTCCACCCGGCCATACGCCAGCTTGCCTCTCGCCATCACGTGCAGATCGCTGATCTGGGCGATGATCATCCGCTCGGCCCCTCCTCCGCTGGGGCCGATATACAATTGATTTGTCGGCTGCACAAATGTATCCGCCGCAGCCGGAACCCGCCGCGCGCCCCCGTCCGTCCCGACCTATGAGGTAGGGCAGCCGCCGCTTACGAACGGTTCGCCGGATAATACGCCAAAGGCCGCCTCGGCAGCGGAGGGCACGCCCTGAACTCGAACGGCGTGCCGCAATTCTCGGTACCGCCCGCGGCGACCGCACTGTACGCGCCCGGCTCGTAGCCATAGCCGGGGGCCGCCGGCGGACCATAGTACCCCTGACCGCAGTACCCCGGGCCGGCCGCGTATTGCGGCGCCTGCCCGGAATACGTGTAGCCCGGATAATTGTAGCCATATCCGGCCGGATACGCGCACCCCGCCACTGCAAACGGCAGAAGAATGAGAATATAGCGCATGAGTTCCTCCACTCGGTACTCTGCACTGCTGAAACGCATCTCCGCGCGTTGCGAGACCGGGTCCCGCGAATGTGTAAACCTTCCCTCACCGGCGCCCGGCAAATAAGGAAACCCGCCATGTTCGCCGCCATCTTCGAAGTCCGCCCCAAGCCCGACCAGTGGGACACCTATCTCGCCACCGCCAAAACCCTCCGCCCGGAGCTCGAGCAAATAGACGGTTTCATCGACAACATCCGCTATAAAAGCCTCACCCGCGACGGATGGATCCTCTCCCTCTCGGCATGGCGCGATGAAAAATCCCTGATCCGCTGGCGCACCCATGCCCGCCATCACATCGCCCAGGAAAAAGGCCGCGCCGGAGTCTTCCTCGATTACCACCTGCGCGTCGGGCAGATCACCCGCGACACCCGCATCCCCCAAGGCCACACGCTCACCGAACAGCGCCTCGATGAAACCGCGATCGGCGCCTCCACCATCACCCTCATCGATGCCCGGCTCATCGATGCCCGAACTCATCGATGCCGGGCCGCCCGCACCCGCATCCCCGGCCGACAGCGCGCGCCATCTCGGCCTCGATCCCAACGCCCAGGGCCTCGTCGGCTGGGACGTCTTCGATGCCGTCCTCACCCCCGGCGATCTCATCCTGCTCACATCCTGGCGCACCGCGGAATCCGCCGAAACGTGGCAGCAAACCCTCCGCCTGCCCGCAAACGCCCGGCTCCGGCGCGTTCGTATCGTACGTGACTACGGCATGTTCGACCGCCGCGAGGCACCGCAATACTATCCCGAACCGCCCGCATGACACACGGCTCCATGCAGCCGATCACCTCGCCCCTCGTGCTCGCCGTGCTCGCCGCGGCAGCCCTCCACGCCGGCTGGAACGTCCTCGTCAAAGCCCGGCTCGAACCGCTCATCGCCATGACCCTCGTCGTCATCGGCGCCGGCCTCACCGGCATCCCCATGCTCGCCGTCTTCGGCCCCCCCGGGCCACGGGCTTGGCCCTACGTCGTCGGTTCCACCGGACTCCACCTCGCCTATTATCTCGCCCTGTCCGAGGCCTACCGTCGCGGCGACCTCACCCGCGTCTATCCCATCGCCCGCGGCGGCGCGCCGCTGCTCGCTACCCTCTTCGCCGTTGCGATTGCGGGTGAAACCATCACCTCGCGCGCCCTCGCCGGCGTCCTCACCCTCGGCTCCGGCATCCTGCTTCTCGCCGTCACGCGCGGCACGCGTGCCCGCCACGACCCCCTCGCACCCGTCTTCGCCCTGCTCACCGCGCTCGTCATCGCCGGCTACACCGTCGTCGACGGCCTCGGCGCGCGCATCTCCGGCAACCCGAGCGCCTACGCTGCCACCCTCTTTGTCATCGACGCCGTACCGCTACCCGTGCTCGTGCTTGCCTGGCGCGGTCCCCGAGCCTTCGCTCCCATGCGAAACTATCTCCCGCAAGGCCTGCTCGGCGGAGCGATGTCCGTCATCGCCTACTGGGTCGTCATCTGGGCCATGACCCGTGCACCCATTCCCGTCGTTGCTGCACTGCGCGAAACCTCCGTCCTCTTCTCCGCCCTCTTCGCCACCGTGATGCTGAAGGAACGCCTGGCTCCCACGCGCATCACCGCGGCCCTCGCCATCTTCACCGGCATCTTGCTCATCGATCTCAGCTAGCTAACCACCCGCCATCATGAACCCGCCGAAGCATCCCCACCCTGTCATCACGAGCCGCCGAAGTGCGCCCACCCTGTCATTGCGAGGAACACCCGCGAAAGCGGGTGGACGAAGCAATCTCGCGGTGCAGTCGCAACCAATCCGCCAACCGTTTTCGCACGGATTTCAATCCGAACCGCGCCCTTCACCCCGTCACGCAGGGCGCGCCACCATCATGGCGAGAAGGACGCGTAGCGCCCTACGCGGCAACCCCAACCGCACCCGCCCGCGACCGCGTGCTAGACACGCGCGACCGTACCGGCCCCACCTTTTTCCGGACTGCCTTACTAGGGCAATCGCTTGAAGGATTGGGGATTCCGGCGCGGTCTGAAGCCTGATTCATGGAGACCTCTGGTTGAGGAGGTTTCCTGATGTGCGGTACGTCGCTGATCGAGCAATTCTCCGCTTTGGAGGACCCGCGCCAGTGCTGGAAAGTGCTGTTTCCGTTGCCGGAGGTCCTGCTGCTGGTTTTGTGCGGCACGCTGGCCGGAGCGGAGGACTTCGTCGAGATCAGGCGCTGGGGTCAGATGCATCAGGACTTCCTCCGCCGGCTGCTGGCCTTCGAGGCCGGCATCCCCAGCCACGATACCCTTAACGATGTCATCAAGGCCCTGGACGGCGCGCTCTTTGCCCAGTGCTTCACCGCCTGGGTCGAAGGTCTGCGCCAACCCGCCCCAGCCGGTACTGTCCCCGAGGTGGTCGCCATCGACGGCAAGACCTCGCGACGCACGCACGATCGCAGAAAGGACCGCGGCCCGCTCCACATGGTTTCAGCCTGGGCCAGCAGCCAGCAACTCGTGCTCGGCCAGCAGGCGTGCGAGGCCAAGTCCAACGAGATCACCGCCATACCGCTCCTGCTGGAACGCCTCGCGCTGGCCGGCGCGCTGGTCACCATCGACGCCATGGGCTGCCAGACCAAAATCGCCCAGGCCATCCTTGACCGCGGCGGCAATTATCTGCTCGCGGTCAAGGACAACCAGTCCAGCCTGCATGACGAAATCCGCCGCTATCTCGACGATCCCGCCGCCATCCTCCACAGCCGCTTCGAGACCACCGATGGCGATCATGGCCGCGTCGAACTGCGCCGCCACTCGGTCAGCCACGATGTGGGCTGGCTGTCCACCGCCCGCCGCTTCCCCGGCGAGCCACGCTTTCCAGGCTTGCGCAGCATTGCCGTGGTCGAGGCCGCGATCGAGCGTAACGGCATCAGCACAAGTTCCTGTGCCGCGCCGTCTGCGCTGAACTCGCCGGTCAAACCGTGCCTCTCCCTGAAATCATCCGCGCCCGGAACCAGCGTCGGCGGGAACTGCGCGGTGTTCTTCGAGACCGCCAGGCCGCCGTAAACACGCTGATCGACCTGAAACGCGGTGACACGGAGTATGCCTCCCCACCCCAACAATCAGACGAGCCAACAAAACGGGCATCCTCTCCCCTCAAGCGTTACCGAAACGAATAGCCAACAACCGCCGGTTGTCGAAACACTCGCACATCGGCGCTTCACCGAATTCTGCGACTCGTGCCGCCGCTGCCGATACATCGGCCTCCGCTATGGGCCGCCGGGAGTCGGCAAGACTCTCTTGGCTCGAACCTACAGCCGCTGGGACAAGGTCAAGCAATCGGATCGATGGAGGGCCGGCCCTACTGAAACCCCGCTGCTCGACACCGTCCTTTACACCCCTGACGTTGTCAATGCTCCGGGCAACATCTCCTCTGGCATTCGATTTGCGCGTGACACGTTGAGAGATCTTGCGAGACGCCCGCTACGACTGGAGAGCGAGCAACATCTTGACCCCATCCGGCGACGTGACCAAGAGCACGAAGCCAAGCTTCTCACTGAGGCATGATTGATTGAGCACGCACTTGCCGAAACTTGAGCCAACCTATGGTGAGGCGGCCCGAGAGTTTGGACTCAAGGATGCACGGATCGCCGACCCGACAATGCTCATTTTGATTGACGAGGCGGACCGTCTCCGCATGGCCAGTCTTGAGCAAGTGCGGGCCATCTTCGATGCCAGCGAAGTTGGCATCGTGCTGATCTGAATGCCCGATCTCGAAAAGCGCTTGGCGCGGTACGCGCAGTTCTACTCTCGGATCGGATTCGTCCATGAATTTCGCCCACTGGGAACGACGGAGATTCGTCGATTGTTGGCTCAGCGATGGACACCCGTCGGAGTGAACCTACCAGTGCAGCCCTGGGCCGAAGAAGCCATCGCGGCCATCATCCGCGTCACCGGCGGCAACTTCCGGCTGCTGAACCGTCTCCTCACGCAGATGGAGAAAATTCTCGAAATCAATTCGCTGCGAGAAGTGACCAAGGACGTAGTCGATGCGGCTCGGGAGAGCTTGGTCATTGGGCAGGTCTAAAAGAACCTCCTCTACACAGCGGCGTTTTTCGGGTTCTATCTCGCGCGGCCATCCCGTTGGCAAAATAAGACGAGCTCGATCTCCCGCTCCGGCGCCACAGCCGGCCTTGACCGATCCCGCAGAATCTCTCTTTCAGATTCGGCGCACAGCCACCATTCCGGCCAGCGCCCGGCCGGGGAGTTGCGTCACTTTCCGCCATATTCTAGCGAACACGCCTTGCAAAAGCGATCAGGCGATGCCAACGTACAACCAGATGGTTGTACTTCGAAAAGAGAGCGAAGAGGCGCTCAACCAGCTTTTCCGTGACGGCAAGTGCGATGACGTGTTGAATGGCCTCGGGTGAGGCGTGGCCTTTTTGCATTTCGACATCAAAGAGAGTGAGCGTGGGGATGAGGCTCATGTGTACCGCTTTCATACGGGCGACGAGTTCGGGAGGCCAAGTAGTTCCGGGCTCATTCGCTTCCGACGTTGTGACGTGAGCAAGGATGTCGACGCTGGCATTGAGAGAGATCTCGATTCCCTTAATCGTGGATGGGTGTGAGAAGACAAGCTTGTTGTAGCGGTGGGCTTCGGCGACTATGGCGCTGGCCAGGTCCGCGGGCATGTACTCGACGTGGCCGGCCTCGATGGATCCGGCAAAGATCTTAATGCCGTCCGCACCATCGCGTATTTGCCGGTCGACGCGAACGCGGGCTTCTGGGATGGAGTGGACCTCTGGCATCGCGATGTTGAACTTAGCCAGATATTGCTGGACATAGATAGGAGTTTTGATCCAGAAGGGTTCGCCGACCGTGAGGACGCGCGGGCCGGGAAGTTTGCCGGCATCGATTTGGGAGCGGATGTAGTTGGTGTTGGCGAGAATCGAGGCGATGTCGAAGACAGTGGTGAAACCCCAGCGAGTGAACATCGCTTGAAGCTGTGAGTTGAGCACGTCTGGCGATTGATGGTCGGCGTGAAGAAGTGGCGCCGGGAGGAAGTGGACGTGGCTGTTCCAGAAGCCCGCGGTGACCGCCAGGCCCCTACAGTCGATGGAGCGGATACCGGGCGGCAGTTTTATTGTGCGGGTGGGACCGACGGCAGCGATCCGCCTGTCCTGGATCAGGATGATGCCGTCGTAAATAGCCGGCCGGTCAGGTTGGGTGTAGATGATCGCGTGGTTCAGCGCGAGGCTGGAGGCGTGGACGTCGCAGGTGACGAGGAACAGCGTGAAGGCAGTCAGGACGAAAAGACGCATGTTTGGTTGTACGACGGCCGGTGTGAATTGTTCCCTTGCGATGTGCAATCATCGCAGGCGGTGCATATCCTTCAGGGTCGCGTTTGCCAGCGAATGCCGAACCATGCGGCGGCCCACGCGAGTAGAAAACCGTAGCAAGAAGCCCAAACAATGTGGTTTGGGACGCCAGGAAAAATTCCCGCGGCGATGATCACGATGGTCAGTACGCTTACGAGGATCAAGAGTTGCGCCGACAATGACCTGATGCGACTCGGAACTCGACTGACACTGGAGACTTGCCACCGTATTCCGAACCAGCCAGCGAACCACCCGAGAATATAGCCGGAGCAAAAACCCTCGACGGCGTGTTGGCGCGCTACCGTGTGTCGCCCCGTATTCGCGAGCAGAACTGCAAGAACAATGACTACGATTGCGGTCTGGCCGGAAAGTGTCTTAACAAGATGAGATCCGAGGCTGCCTATGAGATCTCTTGCGGTAAATCGCCATAGTGCGATCGTCGACTGTGACGCTTGCTCAAGGTCTTCGAAATTCTGCAGCAACTCGGCACGGTGCTGCTGTAGATACTGACGCGGATAAAGTTTCAGCAGCAATCCATAGACTGCAAGCGAGCGAGACGTCCCATATTGCCCGTGTTGCTCCATAACACTATGTTGGCTTCAACTGCCGGCGCGCCATTGCCGCAACATTAGTAAGCCGTTCGCTTTCGGACTTTAAAGCCGCCTGTCCCAACGCAGTCAGTTTATAGTAGATCCGGCGCGGATCTCGCATATTGCTCTTCACCACCAAACCGGCCGCGATCATGCGATCGAGCGATCCATAAAGGGTTCCAGGACCCATTCTTACTGCACCGCGAGAGTCTTCACTGACCTGCTGCATAATGTCGTAACCGTGACGTTCCCGGCCATAAAGGGCCAGAAGAATATGGAACACCGCCGGCGTAAGTGGCCCTGCGGGGCGGGACTTGTCCATTCGTCTCATATTACATCCGTCCCGGATGTATTCAACTTGTGCACGGCATCTGCAGCTAACGCAAAGGCGGTGAATTTTTAGTGAGAGCCGGATAGAGAACGGCTGGGTTGCCGAATGGCAAGTGGCGCGAGTTGGATCTGCTTCGCAAGCTTATAGGCGGTTGAGAGGTCGCTGTCGCTGTACACGAGCACGCGTCCAAGAACGAGTATCGAATTGTCCGGCGAGGATATTTGCTTCATTGTCTGCGGCACCGTTCCTTGCCAACCCGGCCCGGTAATGAGGTAATCACCCGCTTGCGTACCGGTGGTTCGCGTGCCGACGTAAGCGAAGTCGACGTCAAACGGGTCGGTGAACTGCACGCTGTAGTAGCGCCCGGAGAAGTCCGGCACATGCAAAACCTGGGGTCCTCTGCTAAGGTCCAACCAGCCTACAGTAAGGAGCGTGTCGTGGTTCACGCCAACAGTCATCAGATTCGAGCTTCCGTGCGGCAGCGATGTGTGAAGGGGATCTGCAAAGAGTTTTTGGGGCTCGGTATAGAGTGTATCAATCGGGACGGGGCCATCGCCAAACCCTTGATGGACAATCGCTCGTTTGAAATTGTTGCTCACAAGATGTGGCCAAAAGTAGATGAAGAGGAACGTGCCGAGCGCCCATGCCACAACCATGGCCGAGCCGAATGTAATGAGGTGCTTGTGTTTCACAGGTGCTATCACCGAGTTTCCACGACCGGCGGCGCCTTGTACTTGCCGTCCAGAATGGTTGCGCCGGGCAGATACACGCGCAGCCAGAGTATGAACTTGCCTGTGGGCGCGGGCAGCCAATTGGATTCATGGCCGTCCGGAGCGGCATTCTGGATGTAGATCTCGACGGAGCTGTCGGCATTCGGAACGAGGCCGGAGCGGTCGCTGACGCTGTACCGGTGGATCCGATTCCCCACGAAGTGATTTCGCGCATTGCCCATGGTGAGCGACCAGAACGCACGGTTCGGCGGGAGTTGTCCTGCCGGAAAGTGCATGATGTAGTCGTGCTGGCCGGAGAGCTTTTGACCCGCGCTGTCTACTTTCGTTCTCCAGTACATGGCCTCTTGCGGTACGTTTATTGGGCCAGGGAATTCACTGGCACATGCGGCTCGTAAGAGCACGCCTTTGCCGGGTTCGCCGCATCCGAACATGGTGGTCCAGCCATTGACCTTTGTTACATAGGCGTGCGCGATGATCTGGAACGTGATGAACGCCAGCACGCCGCCAATGATGATTCCTTGCACTATGTCCGTGACGATGTTCCTCGGCCCGAGGGTCGCGAGCAATCTGAAAGCGCCACTGCGATCCTGCGAACGACTTGGCTGATGTCCACGCAAGTGAATCATCACGCGGCCCATGACAAACCCCAAAACCAGGGAGACGACAATCCACCGGATCATATCGTTCATATCTCAATCACCGCCCACAGTCGCGTTACGATCGTGGATGAGGTTCAGAAAGTCATACGTGATGCTTTGGGACGTCTTGAGGAGCCGATCGAGATAGCTTCCTGGAACGGCGACCTGCTCCGTCTGGCAGACTTCGATCACCGATTGCCGACGAGACTCTGAATCGACATATTTCATATATCCGTAACGGACATCCGCTACGGATATATTATCACTTTGAACGTACAAACGTCGTGCTTAGACTGTGTGCCAGGAAATCCATTTGGCTACTGCTCTATTCGAACCAAAATCGCCTTGCCGTAGTACGCGCCAGTTACATATGTGAGCGGTCTGTTTACCGGTTACTCGTG
>CAVSUZ010000023.1:0-119907 GCA_963731335.1 uncultured Pseudomonadota bacterium
AGATTCACACGCTCCTGGAAACGCGAGCGTTTCCAGTCAAGCGCGATCCCTTTTTTCGCATCGCGTCTCCAGTCAAGCGCGATCTGCCCTTTGTTTGCGAACGCGATCGGCTCTAGGGCTGAGCGGCGTCGCGATCGCGGCACTGGCATTCACTTCATCCGGATGGTCGCAGGAGGTGCCGCCGCCGCCGCGCTATGGCGACCTTTCGGTGGTCACGCAGGACCTGATGGACCACGCCGCGAGCGACGGCAACAACTTCCTGCACACCAACGGCAACTACGCGCAGACCCGGTTCTATCCGAACCGGCAGATCAACACGACCAACGTGTCCCATCTGCACCCGGCCTGGGTCTTCCAGACCGATGTGAGGGAGTCGATGGAGACCACGCCGATCGTGGTGAACGGGGTGATGTATATCACCACCGCGTTCGATCATGTGTTCGCGCTGAATGCCCGCACCGGCGAGCAGTTGTGGGAGTATCAGCAGAAGCTGGGGCCGTTGACCACGTATTGCTGCGGGCCGAACAATCGCGGCGTCGCGGTGTATGGCGACAAGGTGTATTTCGCGACGCTGGATTCCAAGCTGGTGGCGCTGAACGCCAAGACCGGCCAACCGGTCTGGACGACGCAGATCGCCGATCCCACGCTGGGCTACAGCGAGACGATGGCGCCCACCGCGGTGGACGGGAAGATCCTGATCGGCACCAATGGCGGCGAATATGGCATCCGCGGCTTCATGCGGGCCTATGACGCGGAGACCGGCAAGCTGATCTGGAACTTCGACACGATCCCGGAAAACTCGGTGGGCGTATGGGCCACCACGGACGCCACCGGGCGGGATCTGCATCGCGACATCCAGGCCGAGAAGGACGAGCCTGGCGAAGAACGGCGATTTCTACAAGAAGCTGGGCGGCGGCGTATGGCAGAACCCGGCGGTCGATCTGGTGCACCGGCGCATCTACTTCGCGGTGGGCAATCCCTCGCCCGATCTGCAAGGCGATGTGCGGCCGGGGGACAATCTGTACACCGACTCGCTGGTCTCGATCGATCTGGATACCGGCAAATATGCCTGCCACTTCCAGTACGTGCCGCACGACGTGTGGGATCTGGATGCGGTCAGCCCGCCGGTGCTGGTGCTGGTGCGCGACCAGGCAGGGAACATGGTCGAAGGGCGTGCTGCAGGCGGGCAAGACCGGTCATGTGTATGTCAACAAGGCGGAGGATTGCAGCCTGATCCGCTTCAGCCAGGCGATGGTGCCGCAGAAGAACATGTGGGCGCTGCCGACGCCGGGCGGCACCGAGATGCTGCCGGGCGCCAACGGCGGCGTGGAATGGTCGCCGATGGCGGTCAATCCGCTGCTCGGCCTGACCTACGCGGTAAACCTGCACCAGCCGATGACCTATTCGGTGACACCCGCGCCGTATCCGGAGGGCAAGCTGTGGCTGGGGGGCGCGTTCAAGGTGATCCCCGGGGCAGAGCAGTGGGGCAACATCAGCGCGGTGGGTTACAACTCGGGGCGGATCGTCTGGCAGGTGAAGACGGAACAGCCGATGATCGGCGGTGCGCTGGCCACCGCGGGCGGGCTGGTGTTCGCCGGCGAGGGCAACGGGTTCTTCAAGGCGTATGATGCGGCGACCGGCGCGGAGCTCTGGCGCTTCCAGGCCGGCGCGGGCGTGAACGCGCCGCCGTCCTCCTACACCGTCGATGGGCGGCAGTACATCGCGGTGGCGGCGGGCGGGAACACCCAGCTCGACTACAAGCGGGGGAACGCGCTGATCGCGTTCACCTTGGACTGAGGCCGTCCATCGTCCGTGCGGCAGTCATCGCGGCGCTGGCCGCCGCGATGACGGCTGGAGCCAGCGCCAAACCGGTGGAAGAGATCGCCGCCCTGTGCGCCGGATGCCACGGCCAGAACGGCGTGCCGATCAGCGCGGATATCCCGGTGATCTGGGGACAGCACGCGGGCTACATGTTCCTGCAACTGAGGGACTTCAAATCGGGCGCGCGCGCCAGCGCCATGATGCAGCCCATGGTCGCCGAGCTGAGCCACGAGGACATGATGGCGCTGGCCACCTATTTCGAAGCCAAGACATGGCCCAACCTGGGCCAGCCCTCGGCCTCGTCGGCGGATGCGGCGCGCGCATCGGGGGACATTGCGTCGGGCCAGTGCACGCAGTGCCATCTCGGCGGCTTCCTGGGGGACAGCACCAACCCGCGGCTGGCCGGGCAGAGCGTGGTGTATCTGCAAGCCACGATGCAGGCGTTCCATGACGGGACACGGGCGAACAATCCGTGGATGAACGCGCTGCTGAAGACCTACGCGGCCGACGACCTGGCGGCCCTTGCCCGCTATCTGGGCGGGCTGTAGCACGCGGCGGATGCTCCGTCGCACCGTCCTGCTTTCCGCCGCTGCTGCCGCGCTTGCCCCTTCGCTTGCCTCTTCGCTTGCCCCTGGGGCGGTTGCCGCCGAGCTGACCCCGCTGCGCCTGGGCCTGCTGCACACGCTGTCGCCGGCGCCGTTCTATATCGCCAAGGAACGGGGATATTTCGCGGCGGAGGGCATCGACCTGCGCTTCGTGTTCTTCGCGGCGGCGCAGCCGATCGCCGCGGCGGCGGTGGCAGGCGATATCGACGTGGGGATCACGGCGCTGACCGGCGGGTTCTTCAACCTGGCAGAGAAGGGCGCGCTGCGGGTGATCGGCGGCGGGCTGCATGAGGAAAAGGGCTGGCAGGGGTCGGCGATCGTGGTTTCGGACAAGGCGTATGACGCAGGGCTGACCACGCCGGCGAAGCTGGGCGGGCACAGCGTCGCGATCACCCAATACGGGTCGTCGTTTCACTACATGATCGGGCGGATGGCGGCGCAGTTGGGCTTCGATGAAAAGTCCGTGGTGCTGCGGCCGGTGCAGGAGATCGCCAACATGGTGGCGGCGGTCGGCAGCAACCAGGTGGACGCGACCATCGCCATCGGCTCGATGGCAAAGCCGCTGGCAGCCGAGGGCAAGGCGCACATCATCGGCTGGGTGGGTGATATCGTGCCGTACCAAATCACCGCGGTGTTCACCACGCCGCGGATGATCCAGGCGAAACCGGATCTGCTCCGCGCGTTCATGAAGGCCTATGCACGGGGCGTGAATGATTATCGCGCGGCGTTCCTGCGCAGCGGCGCCAATGGCCAGCCCATGGTCGATGCGGCGACCGAGGCGGCGATTCCGCTGATCGAGAAATACGTGTTCACCGGCGATCCCAAGGCACGGGACAAGATCCTGGCCGGCGTCGGGTATTATCCTCAGGACGGCGCACTGGATGTGCCGGACGTGCTGGCGCAGCTTGCATGGTTCAAGGCGCAGGGGCTGGTGAAGGGCGCCGCCGACCCGGCCAGCCTGATCGACACGCAGTTTCAAGTAAAACCGTGAGCTCCGGATTGCGGCTGACGGCGGATCACGTCAGCCACGCCTATGACCGGCTTTCGGTGCTGGAGGATGTGTCGCTGTGCGCCGAACCTGGGGAGGTGCTGGTGCTGGCGGGTCCCTCGGGCTGCGGCAAATCGACGCTGCTGGGCATCATGGGCGGGATGATCCGGCCGAGTGCCGGGCGGGTGTTGAGCGAGGGGATGGTGGCGGCGGACTGCCTCAATCCGCTGACCTATGTATTCCAGGATTTTGCCCTGCTGCCGTGGCGCACGGTGGCGGGCAACGTGGCGCTGCCGCTGGAACATGCGATGGGACGGGAGGAGCGGCGCGGCCGCGTGGCGGAGGTGCTGTCGCTCACCGGCCTGGCGGACTTCGCCGGGGCGTGGCCCCGGCAGTTGTCGGGCGGGATGCGCCAGCGGGTGGGGATCGCGCGGGCGCTGGCGGTGCGCCCCGCCTGCTTGCTGATGGACGAGCCGCTGTCGGCGCTGGATGCACAGACGCGGACCATGCTGCTGGAGGAGTTCGCGACGCTGATCGCGCGGGCCGGCACCACCACGGTGTACGTGACGCACAATCTGAATGAGGCGGTGCGGCTCGGGCATCAGATCGTGGTGCTGTCGCGCCGGCCTGGGCGGGTGCGGGAAATCGTGCGCATCGCGCGGCCCCTGGCGGAGAGGCCGGCGGAGGATGCGGACCTGCTGCGGATGGAGCGCCGGTTGTGGCATTTGATCCGCGAGGATGCGGCGGTCGCGGAACGTGAGATGGCCGATGTGGCCGGATGAGCGCGCCGGTGAGGTGCCGTTCCGGGGCGGCGGGTTCGCGCCCCGGGCCCGGCCATGGGCGGCGGTGGCGACGATCCTGGTGCTGCTGGCGGTCTGGCAGCTTGGATGCTCGGCGGGCTGGATTTCGCCGCTGTTCCTGCCGGCGCCGGTCGGGGTTGCGCAGTCGCTGGTGGCGCTCAGCGTCAGCGGCGAGCTGTGGCAGCACGTGAGTGCGTCGCTGCTACGGCTCGCGGTGGGCTGGACGGTCGGCACGGCGGCGGGCGTGGCGCTGGGGCTGGCAGTCGGGCTGTTCACGCTGGCTCGTTCGCCCGGGATGGCGGTGGTCTCGGCGTTGTTCCCCATCCCCAAGATCGCGCTGGTGCCGCTGTTCATCATCTGGTTCGGCATCGGCGAGGGATCGAAGATCGCGACGCTGGCGTTCGGCGTGTTCTTTCCGACGGTGATCAGCACGGCGGGCGGGGTGGACAACGTGCCGCGCAGCCTGATCCGGATGGGGCAGAGCTTCGGGCTGCCGCGCTGGGCGATCATCCGCTCGATCGTGCTGCCGGGTGCGCTGCCGGCGATCCTGAGCGGGTTCCGCATCACCATTTCCATCGCCATCGTGCTGCTGGTTGCGGCGGAAATGATCGGCGCGCAGCACGGGATCGGCGCGTTCGTGCTGGCGGAGGGAAATCTCTACGACACCGAGGGGCTGCTGGCGGGCATCGTGGTGCTGTCGGTGCTGGGGCTGGTGCTGTCGTGGGTGGTGACGCGGCTGGAGCGCGCGCTGCTGGCCTGGCGGGGGTGACCAGCGGGCCTGACCAGCTTATCCCCGCGCCAGAGTTGCCAGCGTCACGTTCGGATCCGCCAGAAGCAGCGGATCGACCGCCCGGCGTGATCGGATCAGCGCCGTGCCAGGACGGATATCGCGCGGCGAACCCGCCGCCGTCACCGCCGCGACCCGGTTGCTGTCATCCACGTGCACTGCGACGAAACGCGTCGGTTCGTCCAGCCGCACGACGGTGCGCGTCGCCTCCTCCACCAGCCCGGTGATCTGGATGTTCACCCCGTGCTGGTCGGTCCAGAACCACGGGATGTCGTCATAGGCGGTTTCCTCGCCAGCCATCGTCTTGCCCGCGGCGATGCCCTGGTTCTGCGCGTGCCGCCAGACTTCCAGGCGCAGCCGGCGGCCGTAGAAGGGATGGTGGAAGGCGGTCACATCGCCCGCGGCGAAGATGTTGGGCACGCCGGTGCGCGCCCGTTCGTCCACCAGGATGCCGTTGTCGGTCTTCGATCCCCGCTCGTGCGGCGAGTTCGTCGTTCCGCTTCATGCCGATGCCGGCGATCACCAGGCTCGCATGAACCGGGCCATGCCGGCGCACAGCACGGCATAGCCGTCGCCCTGCGGTCTCGATTGCCTCGATCCGCACGCCGGTATGGATCGCCGTGCCGGCACTTCGGTGCAGACGCTCGACGAACGCAGCGGCTTCCGGGCTCATGGCGCGACCGAGGCTGCGCGGCGCTGCTTCCAGCACCGTCACGTCACAGCCAAGCGCCCGCGCCGAGGCGGCGATTTCCAGCCCGATCACGCCGGCGCCGATGCACACCACGTGGCGCGCATGCCGCAACTGCTGGCGAAGCGCACGCGCGTCTTCCAGCGTGCGCAGCACCACGGCATGCTCACCGCCGGGGATGGGCAGCGCACGAGCCCGGCCGCCGGTGGCAATGAGCAGGCGATCGTAGGCGATGTGGTCGCCGGTGCGCAGCAGCACGCGGCTGGCGGATGGCTCGATCGCCTCCGCGGTTTCGCCCAGACGCAGACTGACATTGCGTTCGGCATAGCGTGCGCCAGGGTGGAAGTAGGTGACGGTCGGTTCGTCGTGCGCCGTGAGCATGGCCTTGGACAGCGGCGGGCGCTCATAGGGCTGCCACGCTCTCCCGCCGAGCATGATGATCCGCCCGGTGAACCCGGCGTCGCGCATGGCCATCGCGGCCCACCCGGCGGCCTGTCCCGCGCCGACGATCAGGTTGGTTTCAGTCATGCCGATGGGTCTCGCGCGCCTACCTGTCGTATGCGACCAGCGCTTCGCATGGCACATCAAGCCGCGACGCCCGTTCAGGAAGGTGAGTTCGATCAGGGCCGCGGCAGCCGGCACGACGGCGCCCATCTTGCGCAACAGCGCGATGCCGGCGGACATGGTGCCGCCGGTCGCCAGCAGATCGTCCACCACCACCACGCGCTGGCCGGGTTCCACCGCGTCGGCCTGTACCTCGATCCGGTCGGTGCCGTATTCAAGCCGGTAATCGTGGCCGATGGTTTCGCCCGGGAGCTTGCCGCGCTTGCGCATCATGATGAAGCCGCAGCCGAGCTTCAGCGCGAGCGGCGCGGCGATCAGGAAGCCGCGGCTTTCCACCCCGGCCAGCAGGTCGGGCTGATACAGCCGGACCGCCTTCGCCATCCGGCCCATGGCCACCTGCCAGGCATCGGGATTCCGCAGCAGGGTGGAAATGTCATAGAAATAGATCCCGGGCTTGGGAAAGTCCGGAATGCCGCGGATGTGGTCCTTGAGGTCCATGCCGCCTGTCTTAGCAGCCGGGTATCGACTTTCATAGAAAGTCGGTACCCTGGGATTTGGTCGGAGTAGCCAATTCACGCGGCGCGACCGGATACTCGCCCGGCCCGGCAAGCCGGATGCAGAAAGGGGATTTGGAATGTCGGACAGCGGGTTGCGCAATACCACGGTGGAATCGGCGCTGCAGGAGGCGAAGGAGCGCTATGTCGCGCGCAATCCGCGCAGCCTGGCGCGCTATGTGGAGGCGACCGCCGTCATGCCCGGCGGCAACACGCGCACGGTGCTGCACTTCGACCCGTTCCCGCTGGCCATGGTGCGCGGCGAAGGCTGCCGCCTATGGGATGCCGATGGTGCCGACTACGTCGATTTCCTGGGCGAGTACACGGCGGGGATTTACGGCCATTCGCATCCAGTGATCCGGGCGGCGGTCGATCGGGCGCTGAACCAGGGCATCAATTTCGGCGCATCCAATCTGCTGGAGGCGACGTTCGCCTCGGCCGTGTGCAAGCGCTTCAATCTGGAGCGGGTGCGCTTCACCAATTCCGGCACCGAGGCGAACCTGATGGCGCTGGCAACAGCGTGTGCGGTGACGGGACGGCGCAGCGTGATGGTGTTCTACGGCGGATACCACGGCGGGGTGTTCACCTTCGCCGGCGGCGGCAACAAGATCAACGCGCCGTTCGACTTCATCGTTGCGCCATATAACGACATCGAAGGCACGGCGGCGCTGCTGAAGGACCATGGGGAGAAACTGGCGGCGATCATCCTGGAGCCGATGATGGGCGGCGCCGGATGCATTGCGGCCGAGCCGGCGTTTCTCCAGGCGCTGCGCGACGGCTGCTTCGGCCTGCGGCGCGCTGCTGATCCTGGACGAGGTCATGACCTCGCGGCTGGCGCCGGGCGGCTTGCAGTCGGTGCGCGGCGTGCAGCCCGACCTGACGACGTTCGGCAAATACATCGGCGGCGGCATGTCGTTCGGCGCGTTCGGCGGCCGGGCGGACATCATGGACCGGTTCGATCCGCGCCGGCCCGATGCGCTGCCCCATGCCGGCACATTCAACAACAACGTGCTGACCATGTCGGCGGGGATCGCCGGGCTGACCGAGATCTATACGCCCGAGGCCGCCGTGGCGTTGAATGCGCGCGGGTGATGCGCTGCGGGAGCGGCTGAACGCGATCTGCTCGCGCGCCGGCGTGCCGATGCAGTTCACCGGGATCGGTTCGATGATGGCGGTGCACATGGTGGGCGGCCCGATCCGCTCGCCCGCCGATGCGGCCAAGGGCAACGCGAAGCTGAAGGACCTGTTCTTCTTCGACATGCTGGCGGCGGGGAATTGGCTGGCGCGGCGCGGCATGATGGCGCTGATGCTGCCGATCGGCGATGCGGAGTGCGACCGGCTGGCCGGCGCGGTGGAGGAGTTCGTCTCCGCGCGGGGCTCGCTGATGCGACAAGAATAAACCCCTCTTCCTTGCGGAAGAGGGGTTTTCTGGAAGGCCGGCTTTACTCCGCCGCTTTCGCCGGCTCCGGCGCGGGCAGCACGCGCTGATCCCGCCCCGCCGCAATCGCGCGCAGACGGTTCATGACGGAACCCGTGCCGGCCGGGATCAGACGCCCGACGATCACGTTCTCCTTCAGGCCCATCAGCGTAGTCGGTCTTGCCGGCGGTCGCCGCCTCGGTCAGCACGCGCGTGGTCTCCTGGAAGGATGCGGCACTGATGAAGCTGCTGGTTTGCAGGCTGGCCTTGGTGATGCCTTGCAGGACCGGCATCACGACGGCAGGGCGATCATCCTTGCCCAGCTTCGCGATCTCCTTTTCATACTCGACCCGATCCACCTGCTCGCCGATCAGGAACGTCGTGTCGCCCGGATCGAGGATCTCCACCTTCTGCAGCATCTGCCGCACGATGACCTCGATGTGCTTGTCGTTGATCTTCACGCCTTGCAGCCGGTACACCTCCTGAATTTCGTTCACGAGGTAATCGGACAACGCCTCGACGCCCAGCACTTTCAGGATGTCGTGCGGCACGCGAGGACCATCGACCAGCGGATCACCGCGGCGCACGAAGTCACCTTCCTGCACCGAGACGTGCTTGCCTTTCGGGATCAGGTACTCGGTCTCCTCGCCGGTTTCGTCGTTCTTCACGATGACCCGGCGCTTGGCCTTGTAGTCCTTGCCGAACTCCACACGGCCGTCGTTCTCGGCAATCACCGCGTGGTCCTTCGGCCGGCGCGCTTCGAACAGCTCGGCCACGCGGGGAAGCCCGCCGGTGATGTCGCGGGTCTTGCTGCCCTCACGCGGGATGCGTGCCAGCACGTCACCCGCGGCGACCTGCGCACCGTTCTCGACCGACAGGATCGAGTCCGGCGCCAGGAAGTAGCGAGCATCGTTGCCGTTGGACAGCCGTACCACGTCGCCCCGCGCGTCCTTCAGTTGCAGACGAGGACGCAGATCGACGGTCTTCGATCCCTGCTTGTAGTCCACCACCACTTTCGTGGTGAGGCCGGTCACCTCGTCCATCCGCTCGACCAGCGTGATCCCCTCGATCAGGTCCAGATATTCGACCTGGCCGTCCTGCTCCGTGATGATCGGCAGGGTGTACGGGATCCCACTCCGCGAGCTTCTGGGCGCGCGTGACCTGCTGGTCGTCATCCACCAGCAGCCGCGCGCCGTACGGGACGCGGAAGCGGGCACGCTCGCGCTGCTTGTCGTCGGTCAGGGCGATTTCGCAGTTGCGCGACATGACCACCGGCACGCCCTGGCTGTTGAGCACCACGTTGCGGTTGCGCACCGTGACTGTGCCGTCGTGGCTGGCTTCGACCGAGGATTGCTCGGCCCCGCGCTGTGCGGCGCCGCCGATATGGAAGGTGCGCATCGTGAACTGCGTGCCAGGCTCACCGATGGACTGCGCGGCGATGACGCCGACAGCCTCACCGATATTCACCGGCGTGCCGCGCGCGAGGTCGCGCCCGTAGCAGTGGCCGCACACGCCCATGTCGGACTCGCAGGTCAGGACCGAGCGGATCCGCACCGACTCACGCCGGCCCGCTCCACCTCATCGGCTGCTTCTTCCTCGATCAGCGTGTTGCGCGGGATGATGATCGCGCCGCTGACCGGATCGACGATGTCCTCGGCGGATGTGCGGCCCAGGATGCGCTCGGACAGCGAAGACACGACCTCGCCGCCATCCATGACCGACTGCACGGTCAGGCCGCGCTCGGTGCCGCAATCGTCCTCGACGATGATGCAGTCCTGCGCGACATCGACCAGGCGGCGGGTCAGGTAGCCGGAGTTCGCCGTCTTCAACGCGGTGTCGGCGAGGCCCTTGCGGGCGCCGTGTGTCGAGTTGAAGTATTCGAGGACGGACAGGCCTTCCTTGAAGTTGGCGATGATCGGCTGCTCGATGATTTCGCCCGAGGGCTTGGCCATCAGTCCGCGCATCCCGGCGAGCTGACGCATCTGCGCCGGCGAGCCGCGCGCGCCGGAATTCGACATCATCCACACCGAGTTGATCGGCTTGCCGATCTCCTGCTTGCTGATCTCCTTCATCATCGCGCCGGCAACTTCATCGGTGCAGCGCGACCAGGCGTCCACCACCTTGTTGTAGCGTTCGCCCGCGGTGATCAGGCCGTCCTGATACTGCTGCTCGAACTCCTTCACCTCGGCCGTGGTGCGGCGGATCAGCTCGTGCTTTTCCTTCGGGGATGATCAGGTCATCCTTGCCGAAGGAAATGCCCGCCTTGCAGGCCTGGCCGAAGCCGAGGCCCATCAGCCGGTCGGCAAAGATCACGCACTCCTTCTGCCCGCAGTGGCGATACACCGCGTCGATCACGTCGGATACGTTGCGCTTCGTGAGCTGCTTGTTGATCAGGCTGAACGGCACATCCGGATGCTTCGGCAGGATCTGCGCAATCATCATCCGCCCGGGCGTGGTCACCACGATTTCGCGCACCTGGTTGCCATTCGCGTCGATGGTCTCCCACCGCGCCTTGATCTTGTCGTGCAGGCCGATGCTGCGGCGAGAACAGCCCGTGTTCGATTTCACCCGGCATGCCGAATGCCGGCGCGTCCTTGTCCTCGACGCCGCGGTACTCGGGCGCCTCCAGCGACAGGTAATACAGGCCCAGCACGATGTCCTGGCTCGGCACGATGATCGGCTTGCCGTTGGCCGGGCTGAGGATGTTGTTGGTGGACATCATCAGCACGCGGCCTTCGAGCTGCGCTTCCAGCGACAGCGGCACATGCACCGCCATCTGGTCGCCGTCGAAGTCGGCGTTGAAGGCGGTGCAAACCAGCGGATGAAGCTGGATGGCCTTGCCTTCGATCAGCACCGGCTCGAACGCCTGGATGCCAAGCCGATGCAAGGTCGGCGCACGGTTCAGCATGCACCGGGTGTTCGCGGATCACCTCTTCCAGGATGTCCCAGACCTCCGGACGCTCCTTCTCCACCATGCGCTTGGCCGCCTTGATGGTGGTGGCGTGGCCGTACTTCTCCAGCTTGGCGTAGATGAACGGCTTGAACAGTTCGAGCGCCATCTTCTTCGGCAGCCCGCACTGGTGCAGCTTCAGTTCCGGCCCGACCACGATGACGGAACGGCCGGAATAATCGACACGCTTGCCGAGCAGGTTCTGGCGGAACCGGCCTTGCTTGCCTTTGAGCATGTCGGAGAGCGATTTCAGCGGACGCTTGTTGGCGCCGGTGATGGCCCGGCCGCGGCGGCCGTTATCGAACAGCGCATCGACCGCTTCCTGCAGCATGCGCTTTTCGTTGCGCACGATGATGTCCGGCGCGCGCAGTTCGATCAGCCGCTTCAGGCGGTTGTTGCGGTTGATCACGCGGCGATACAGGTCGTTCAGGTCGGACGTGGCGAAGCGGCCGCCGTCCAGCGGCACCAGCGGGCGCAGTTCCGGCGGGATCACCGGCACAACGTCCATGATCATCCACGACGGACGGGCGCCGGATTCGGCAAACGCCTCGATCAGCTTGAGCCGCTTCACCAGCTTCTTGCGCTTGGCCTCGCTGGTGGTGTCCTTCAGGTCGCCGCGCAGCTTGACCTTCTCGGCATCCAGATCGATGCGCAACAGGATCTTCTTGACCGCTTCGGCGCCGATGCCGACCTCGAACTGGTCGTCGCCGAACTCGTCCTGCTTGGCCATCAACTGGTCTTCCGTGAGCAGTTGATGCTGCTTGAGGTCGGTCGTGCCGGGCTCCAGCACCACATAGCTTTCGAAGTACAGGACCTTCTCCAGCTCCTTCAGGGTCATATCGACCATCAGACCGATGCGGCTGGGCAGCGACTTCAGAAACCAGATGTGCGCGACCGGCGAGGCAAGCTCGATGTGGCCCATGCGCTCGCGGCGCACCTTGGCCAAGGTGACCTCGACCCCGCACTTCTCGCAGATGATGCCGCGGAACTTCATCCGCTTGTACTTGCCGCACAGGCACTCATAGTCCTTGATGGGGCCGAAGATGCGGGCGCAGAACAAGCCGTCCCGCTCCGGCTTGAACGTGCGGTAGTTGATGGTCTCCGGCTTCTTGATCTCACCGTACGACCAGCTCCGGATCTGGTCCGGAGACGCGATCTGGATGCGGATCTGGTCGAAGGTCATTGCCTCGCCGGTCTGGCCGAGGATCTTCATCAGTTCGTTCATGCGTCACCCTTTGAAGGGGAAAGGAAGTCGTGTGTGCGGGCTGTGCACAGATGGCCGGGACAAGCCCGGCCATGACGTCAGGCAGCCCGTTGATCCAGTTCGACGTTGAGCCCCAGCGACTTCAGCTCCTTCACCAGCACGTTGAAGCTCTCCGGAATGCCCGCTTCGAAGCTGTCCTGCTCGCGCACGATCGCTTCGTAAACTTTGGTGCGTCCGGACACGTCGTCCGACTTCACGGTCAGCATCTCCTGCAAGGTGTAGGCGGCGCCGTAGGCTTCCAGCGCCCAGACCTCCATCTCGCCGAAGCGCTGGCCGCCGAACTGCGCCTTGCCGCCCAGCGGCTGCTGGGTCACCAGCGAGTACGGCCCGATGGAGCGCGCGTGGATCTTGTCGTCCACCAGGTGATGCAGCTTGAGCATGTAGATGTAGCCCACCGTCACCTTGCGCTCGAACGGCTCGCCGGTGCGTCCATCCACCAATATGACCTGGCCGGACGTGTCGAGACCGGCGCTCTGCAGCATGTCCTCGATGTCGGACATCTGCGCCCCGTCGAACACCGGCGTCGCAATCGGAACGCCCTTCTTCAGGTTGCCGGCAAGTTCCACGAGCTGCTCGGTATCCAGGTTGGCGACCTGGTCGCGGAAGATTTCCTCGCCGTACACCGCGCGCAGCTTGTCCAGCAACTGCTGACGGCGCGCGCCGGTGCGCTGATACGCATCCACCAGCTCGCCGATCTGCCGTCCCAGCGTGGCGCAGGCCCAGCCCAGATGGGTCTCCAGAATCTGGCCCACGTTCATGCGCGACGGCACACCGAGCGGATTCAGCACGAGATCGACCGGCGTGCCGTCTTCGAGGAACGGCATGTCCTCGATCGGCACCACGCGGGAGACCACGCCCTTGTTGCCATGGCGGCCGGCCATCTTGTCGCCGGGCTGCAGCTTGCGCTTCACCGCGATGAAGACCTTGACCATCTTCATCACGCCGGGCGGCAGCTCGTCACCGCGCTGCAGCTTCTCCACCTTGCTGTCGAACTGCGCCTGGAGACGCGCGATGGAGGCATCGAACTCGCGCTTCAGCGTCTCGATCTCCGCCATCATCGCGTCGTCCTGCACGCCGATATGGCGCCACGCGCCACGCGGATGCTCGGCCAGCACGTCCTCGGTGATGGTGGTGCCGGACTTGATGCCCTTGAACCCGCCGGACGCCTTGCGGCCCAGCAGCTTCTCGCGCAGGCGGTTGAGGAACGAACGCTCCTGGATCGCCTTCTCGTCGTCGCGGTCCTTGGCCAGCCGCTCGATTTCCGCGCGCTCGATCGCCATGGCGCGTTCGTCCTTATCGACGCCGCGGCGGCTGAAGACGCGAACATCCACCACCGTGCCGGTGACCCCGGGCGGCAGCTTCAGCGACGTATCCCGCACGTCCGAGGCCTTCTCGCCGAAGATGGCGCGCAGCAGCTTTTCTTCCGGCGTCATCGGGCTTTCGCCCTTGGGCGTGACTTTGCCGACCAGGATGTCGCCGGGGTTCACCTCGGCGCCGATATAGACGATGCCCGCCTCGTCGAGGTTCTTCAGCGCCTCTTCGCCGACATTCGGGATGTCGCGCGTGATCTCCTCCTGGCCGAGCTTGGTATCGCGCGCCATCACCTCGAATTCCTCGATGTGGATGGAGGTGAACACGTCGTCGCGCGCGATGCGCTCGCTGATCAGGATCGAGTCCTCGAAATTGTAGCCGTTCCACGGCATGAAGGCGCACAGCACGTTGCGGCCGAGCGCCAGTTCGCCGAGTTCGGTCGAGGGACCGTCGGCGATGATCTCGCCTTCCGACACGCGATCACCGACCTTCACCAGCGGGCGCTGATTGATGCAGGTGGACTGGTTGGAGCGCATGAACTTGCGCAGCCGGTAGATATCGACACCCTTGGTGGTGGCGTCTTCGTTGGTCGCGCGCACCACGATGCGCGCGCCGTCGATCTGATCCACCACGCCGGCCCGGCGTGCCACGATGGTCGCCCCCGAATCCCGCGCCACCGCCTGCTCCATGCCGGTGCCCACCAACGGCGCGTCCGCCTGGATCAGCGGCACCGCCTGGCGCTGCATGTTCGATCCCATCAGCGCGCGGTTGGCGTCGTCGTTCTCCAGGAACGGGATCAGCGCCGCGGCCACGGAAACGAGCTGCTTGGGCGAGACGTCGATCGCCGTGACCTGATCGGGCGGCACCAGGCGGAAGTCGCCCTGCTTGCGCACGGATACGAGGTCCTGCGTAAACCGCCCTTCCCGGTCCATCGGCGCATCCGCCTGCGCCACCACCAGGCGCTCTTCCTCCATCGCAGAGAGATAGCGCGGCTCGCGCTGCACCTGCCCGTCCTTCACCAGCAAGTACGGGGTCTCGATGAAGCCGTATTTGTTCACCTTGGCGTAGGTCGCGAGCGAGTTGATCAGCCCGATATTCGGCCCTTCCGGCGTTTCGATCGGGCAGATGCGGCCGTAATGCGTCGGGTGCACGTCGCGCACCTCGAAGCCCGCCCGTTCGCGCGTCAGCCCGCCCGGACCCAACGCGGACAGGCGCCGCTTGTGCGTCACCTCGCTCAGCGGATTGGTCTGGTCCATGAACTGCGACAACTGGATGGAGCCGAAGAACTCCCGCACCGCCGCCGCGGCCGGCTTGGCGTTGATCAGGTCGTGCGGCATGACCGTGTCGATATCGACCGAGCCCATGCGCTCGCGGATCGCACGTTCCATGCGCAGCAGCCCGACGCGGTACTGATTCTCCATCAGCTCGCCGACCGAGCGGACGCGCCGATTGCCGAGGTTGTCGATATCGTCGATCTGGCCCCGCCCGTCCTTCAGCTCCACCAAGGTTTTCACGGTACGGAGCAGGTCCTCCTTCCGCAGGACGCGGACGGAGTTGGGGACATTGTTCATGCTGAAACCGAGGCGCATGTTCATCTTCACCCGGCCGACGGCAGAGAGGTCGTAGCGGTCGGGATCGAAGAACAGGCCGCGGAACAGCGCTTCGGCCGTCTCCGGCGTGGGCGGCTCGCCCGGACGCATGACGCGATAGATGTCGATCAGCGCGTCATCACGGTTGGTGTTCTTGTCCACCGCGAGCGTGTTGCGGATCCACGGACCATTCTGCTGATCGACCGCCAGGGTGGGCAGGCGGGTGATGCCGGCCTCTTCCAGCGCGGCGAGACGCGCCTCGGCAAGTTCTTCGCCCGCTTCGGCGTAAATCTCGCCGCTCTCGAGGTTCACCAGGTCTTCGGCGACGAAGCGGCCGAGCAGATCGGCGCGGCCGACCAGCACTTCCTTGGTGGTTTCGGCGATCTTGCGGGCCTGCCGCGCGGTCAGCTTGGCATCAGCCTCGGCCACCACCTCGCCGGTCACGGCATCGATCAGCGGCTCCAGCAGCTTGGCGCCGCGGAACCCGTCGGGCTCGAACGGACGGGCCCAGCCCTTCGCGGTGCGATCGAACACCACCTGGTTGTAGAAGTAGGTCAGGATCTCCTCGGCATCCATGCCGTGGATTTCCGCGAGCTCCAGCGTCCCGCCTTTCGCGTCGCGCGCGGCGCGCAACTGCTCGGTCGCGGCGCTTTCCAGCGCGTAGAGCAGCGTGGTGACCGGCAGCTTCCGCTTGCGGTCGATGCGCACATAGACCAGGTCCTTGGAGTCGAATTCGAAATCGAGCCACGATCCGCGATACGGGATCACCCGCGCGGCAAACAGATACTTGCCGGACGAATGCGTCTTGCCCTTGTCGTGGTCGAAGAAGACGCCGGGCGAGCGGTGCATCTGCGAGACGATCACGCGCTCGGTGCCGTTGATGATGAACGTGCCGTTGTCGGTCATCAGCGGCATGTCGCCCATATAGACCGGCTGTTCCTTGATATCGCGGATCGACCGCGCGCCGGTATCCTCATCCACGTCCCACACGATCAGACGCAGCGTGACCTTCAGCGGCGCGGCATAGGTCAGTCCGCGCTGGATGCACTCCTCCACGTCGTATTTCGGGTCTTCCAGCTCGTAATTGACGAACTCCAGCCGGCCGCGGCCGGCGAAATCGTCGATCGGAAAGACCGAGCGGAACACTTCCTGCAGGCCGGTGTTGGTGCGGCTGTCCGGCCGCACGTTCATCTGCAGGAACGTCTCGTAGCTGGCGCGCTGGACGTCGATCAGATTGGGCATGGGCGCGACTTCCGGGATGCGCCCGAAATGCCGCCGAATTCGCTTGTGCCTTGTTACCGACCTGGAGATCGCGTTCATTCTCTGCCCTGCTTGCTACCGCTGCCCACATTGCGCCATGCTGCCTGACGCCGGCTCACCGTCCACCAACTGTCGTGCGTCCTGTGGCCGAGCGTCGGGACCGACCGGCCACCGTCAACGACATCGAAGCGGCGCGCAAAACAGGCCACATGCCCAAAACAGGATTGAGGGCGGAAGCAACGTTGCTTCCGCCCGTTCCGACCCCATCAATGATCGCACCGCTCGCCGGAGCGGCGCCTGTGATGATGAAGCGCCAAGCGTTCCTTATTTGACCTCCACGGCCGCGCCTTGATCTTCCAAAACCTTGCGGATCTTCGCCGCTTCGTCCTTGCTGACGCCCTCTTTCACCGCTTTGGGCGCGCCCTCGACCAGGTCCTTCGCCTCTTTCAGGCCCAACCCGGTGATTGCCCGAACTTCCTTGATCACGTTGATCTTCTTGTCGCCTGTCTTGGCGAGGATCACGGTGAACTCGGTCTGCTCCTCAGCCGGCGCCGCGGCCGCAGCCGCTCCCGCCGCCGGCGCCGCCGCAACGGCAACCGGAGCCGCCGCCGAAACGCCCCACTTATCTTCAAGCAATTTGGAGAGCTCCGCCGCCTCGAGCACCGTGAGGCCGGACAGCTCCTCCACCAGTCTTTGCAGATCAGCCATTTGCGTAGGTTCCCTAATTTAGACGATGTGTGGTTTTGTTCAAGCCGGTTTGACCGGTCAGTTCCTTCAGCCGGCCGCCCCCTGCTCCGCCTTGCGGGCATAGGCGCCGAACACCCGGGCCAACTGCCCGGCCGAGGCCTGCACCGTGGCCGCCACCTTCGTGGCCGGCGCGGCGATCAGCCCGAGCAGGCCGGCGCGAAGCTGATCGAGCGGCGGCAGTTCGGCCAAGGCGCGGACGCCATTGGCATCCAGCGCGCGCTCGCCCAGCGCCCCGCCCACCACGACCAGCTTCTCGTTGGCCTTGCTGTAATCGACCGCCGCCTTGGCGACGGCGACCGGGTCGCGTCGCCCAGGCCAGGGCCGTCGGCCCCTTGAGCAGCGACTGCAGCCCGGCGAACTTCGTGCCCTCGAGCGCGCGCGTCGCCAGCCGGTTCTTGGCCACCCTGTAGGTCGCTCCGGCAGCCCGCATGCGGCGGCGCAGATCGGTCGCTTCGGCCACGGTCAGACCCTGGTTCCGGGTCACCACAACCATCGACGTCTCGGCGAACACCCGGGCCAGCCCGGCGACGAATTCCCGCTTCTGTTCGCGGTCCATTCTTCCTCCGTCTGTCTGGCCCGGCGGCGTTTGGACCGCCCCGGGCCGATTGCCCATGGACCACCCAGGTTAAACCCCTGGGGCGGTCCGGTTCGCCTGTCCTGGTCTCTCGCGCGCGGGCCTGAAGCGGCCCATTATCCCGAAAGGACGTGCGGTCTTGGACAGGTTCGGGGTCTCGCAACCCCTGCCCGCCGCCTGGGTTCAGGCGGCGTATTCCGTCATGCCGGCTGTCTTATGCAGTGAGGGACGACACATCGAGCTTCAGTCCCGGCCCCATGGTGGAACTGACCGCCGCCGATTTCAGGTAGGTGCCCTTGGCGCCGGCCGGCTTGGCCTTGATCACCGCGTCGGCCAGGGCGCGAGCATTCTCCACCAGCTTCTCCTCGTCGAAGCTCGCCTTGCCGATGCCGGCATGGATGATCCCGGCCTTCTCGGCGCGGTATTCCACCTGGCCGCCCTTGGCCGCCTGCACCGCCCGCGCACGTCCATTGTCACGGTGCCGAGCCGGGGGTTCGGCATCAGCCCGCGGGGGCCGAGGATTTTGCCGAGACGGCCGACCACGCCCATCATGTCCGGGGTGGCGATGCAACGGTCGAAATCGATGTCGCCGCCCTGCACCTTCTCGGCCAGGTCCTCGGCGCCGACCACGTCGGCGCCCGCGGCCTGAGCCTCCTCGGCCTTGGGTCCGCGGGCGAACACGCCACGCGGACCGACTTGCCGGTGCCGTTGGGCAGGCTGAGCAGGCCGCGCACCATCTGGTCCGCGTGGCGCGGATCGATGCCCAGGTTCATCGACATCTCGATGGTTTCGTCGAACTTCGCCTTGGCGTTCTGCTTCAATAGCTTGATGGCTTCGGGCAGGGGATAGGGCTTGGCGCGGTCCACCGCCTCCTGGGCCGCCTTCAGCCGCTTGCCGATCTGTGCCATGGCTCAGCCCTCCACCACTGTCAGGCCCATGGAGCGTGCCGACCCGGCGAGCATGCGCACCGCCGCCTCCACGTCCGTGGCGTTCATGTCCTTCATCTTCTGGGCGGCGATCTCACGCAGTTGCGCCGTGGTCACGCTGCCCACCGGGGTGCTCTTCCCTGCCGCCGTGGTGCCCTTTTCGATCCCCGCCGCCTTCTTGAGGAAATAGGTGTTCGGCGGGGTCTTCATGATGAAGCTGTAGGTGCGGTCGCCGTAGGCGGTGATCACCACCGGCACCGGCATCCCCGGCTCCATATTCGCGGTCTGCGCGTTGAAGTCCTTCACGAACTGCATGATGTTCAGCCCGCGCTGGCCGAGTGCCGGCCCGACGGGGGGCGACGGATTGGCCTTGCCGGCCGGAATTTGCAGCTTGATGTAGCCGACGATCTTCTTTGCCATCCCCGATGCCTTTGACCCGATGCCTTTGACCCGAGGGACCGCGGTACGTGCGAACTGGCGGCGCAGGGGCGCCCTTGTTCTCCCGCGTTCCGGTGAAGCGGGGGCGTTTAGGGGATTGCGGGCCGGGAGTCCAGGGGCCGCCTCGGCGGTTTTCCTGACGGTCGATCCCGCAGCCGGTTTGACCGGACACCGCCGGCTTCCTACGTTGCCCGCGAAAACGCATGAACAAGCCGCTCAATCCGCCTGTCCGCGTGTTTGGCCGGCCGCCCGGTGCCCTTCCCCCGGGCCTCGACTCCCGCTCGGCCGCCATCCTGCGCGAAATCGTCGAATCCTACGTCGAAACCGGCGAACCGGTCGGCAGCCGCACCCTCTCACGCCGCCTGCCCATCAATCTCTCCCCGGCCACCATCCGCAACGTCATGGCCGACATGACCGACGCCGGGCTGCTCTACGCTCCCCATACCTCCGCCGGCCGCCTCCCCACCGACCAGGGCCTCCGCCTGTTCGTCGATGGCCTGCTCCACTTCGGTGAACTGAGCGAGGACGATCAGGAATCCATTTCCGCCGCCCTCGCCGCCTCCGGCCGCAGCCTGGAAGAAACTCTCGCCGAGGCCAGCTCCTTGCTCTCGGGCCTCTCGGCCGCTGCCGGCCTGGTGCTCGCCCCCAAGAACGAAGGGCCGCTCAAGCATATCGAGTTCGTGCCCCTCGGCTCCGGCCGCGCCCTGGTCGTGCTGGTGAATGCCGACGGCCACGTGGAAAACCGTGTCATCGACACGCCCCCCGGCCTGCCGCCCAGCGCCCTCCAGCAGGCCGGCAACTACCTCAATGCCCGGATCGCCGGCCGCCCGCTGCCCGAGCTGCGCCGCGCCGTCGCCGAGGAGATCGCCGCCAACCGCACCGAACTCGACGCCCTCTCCACCTCCATTGTCGAAGCCGGCCTCGCCACCTGGACCTCCGAGGGCCGCGGCGGCAGCCTGATCGTGCGCGGCCAGGGCCGGCTGCTGTCCGATGTCACGCAGATCGAGCGCCTGGCCGCCATCCAGTCCCTGTTCGACCGCCTGGAAGCGCAGGAGACCATGCTCCGTCTGCTCGACCTCGCGGAATCGTCCGACGGCGTGCGCATCTTCATCGGCGCCGAAAGCGGATTGTTCGACGCCTCCGGCGTGTCGATGGTCGTCGCCCCGGCGCGCAACGATGCCGGCCGCATCGTCGGCGCCCTGGGCGTGATCGGCCCCACCCGGATCAACTACCGCCGGATCATCCCGGTAGTGGACTATACAGCCCGGGTGATCGGACGATTGCTTGGATAAACTTGTCGCGCAGCTCTCCGCGCCCTAACTCAACCGCCCATGGAAAACGAAACCCGACCGCAGCCAGGCGACCCCGCCACGCCCGAAGACCTGATGCAGGCCGCCAGCTCCCGCATCGCCCAGCTTGAAGCCGACTTCGCCGAAATGAAGGACCGCTGGATGCGCGCCGAGGCGGAAACCGCCAACGTCCGCGCCCGCGCCCGCCGCGAGGTCGATGAAACCCGCCAGTACGCCGTGCAGAAATTCGCCGCCGACGTCGTGGAAGCGGCCGAAAACATCCAGCGCGGCCTCGACAGCCTGCCCAAGCCCCAACCGGGCGAGCCGGAGATCGTCAGCCGCCTGCGCGACGGCCTCGAGGGCATCGAGCGCAACTTCCTCGGCGTGCTGGAACGCAACGGCATCCGCCGCGAGGACCCGACCGGCAAGCCGTTCGACCCCAACCTCCACCAGGCCATGGCCGAGGACCCCTCCGGCGCCCATCCCCCCGGCACCATCACCCAGGCCTGGACCCCGGTCTGGACCCTCAACGGCCGCCTGCTGCGCCCCGCCATGGTCGTCGTGGCCAAGGCCTCCGCCGACGCGGCGGCCTGATGGCCCTCAGCCTCTACGAACAGGACGCGCTGGCATGGGCGGAGCACCAGGCCGACCTGCTCCGCCGCCTCGCCCTTGGCGAGCGGGTAAACGACGCGATCGATTGGCCCAACGTGATCGAAGAGGTGCAAGACGTGGGGCTGTCCGAACTCCGCGCCTGCGGCAGTCTTCTCCGCCAGGCCTTAATTCATCTGATCAAATTGCACGCTCTGCCGGACAGCACGGCCACGGGACATTGGCGCGGCGAGGTCGTGGTCTTTCTCTCCGACGCGCGGGACCGCTTCACGCCGTCAATGGCTGCACGCCTCGATCTCGCTGCGCTCTACGCCCAGGCGCGCAAGGCCGTGCAGGCGGAAGACGCCGCGCTGCTGCGCGCCGTCCCGATGGATTGCCCGTTCCAACTGCACGATCTGCTCGGCCCGGACGCAGACCCGGCGACTCTCCAGGCCGCCCTCGGCGGAGCTACCGCGAAAACCGCCGCCCGCCATCCACGAACAAATCGGCGCCCGTGATATAGCTCGCCGCATCGGAACACAGCAGCATCGCCGCACCCGCCAGATCCTCAGGCCGCCCCAGCCGCTTCATCGGAACGCGCTCCGCCACCTCCGCTGCCCGCGGCTCCAATGAGGCGCGGTTCCGCGCCGTCAGGATCACCCCGGGCGCCAGGTTGTTGAACGTCACGCCGCGCGCGCCATACTGGTTCGCCAAGTTGCGCATGTAATTTTCCTGCGCGGCCTTGGTCCCCGCATACACGATCATCGCTCGGATGCGGCAGCGCCTGCTGGATGCTGCCGATCGACAGCACCCGGCCCCAGCCGCGCTCCGCCATCGGCGGCACCAGCGCCTGCAGCAGATCGAGCGTGCTGCGCAGATTGACCGCGATCTGCCGGTCGAACCGCTCATGCGTCACCGACTGATAATTCTCCACCAGTTCGATCGAGGCATTCAGCACCAGGATATCGACCCGCCCGAACGCCGCCAGGACCGCGGCGGCCAGCCGTTTCGGCCCATCCTCGTCGGCGAAGTCGGCACCGAATGCCCGGGCCTGTGCCGCCCGCCTCGGTGATCTCGCCTTACCACCCGATCGGCATCCGGCTGCTCATCCGCGGTGCCGCGATGGTGCACCGCGAGCCGCGCCCCAAGACCCGCCAGACCGAGCGCGATGGCCCGCCCGATCTCCCGCCGCGCGCCGGTCACCAGCGCGGTGCGCCCGCTCAGATCGAATGCCTTCAATGCACCCTGCATCCCGCTTCTCTCCTTCGCCCGCTCCACCTACCATGCCCGCGAAAGGAGAACGTCCATGAACGAGCATAGCAGGCCGGCAAAGTCGGTCGCGGTGTCGTCGGCCAAGGACCCGCGCTTCGTTGAAGGCCGCCGCCCCTTCTTCAGGTATCGCGACCTCGGCGCCACCGACGCGACCGCTGGGGTTCATGCGCGCCCAGATCACCTCCGCCACCGCCGGCATGTCACGCCCCACGGGCTGGCATCGCCACCTGTGCGAGGCGCAGTTCGTGTACGTGCTGGAAGGCTGGCTGGAACTGGAATTCGCCGACCGTCCGACCGTGCGCCTGGAGAAAGGCGATTCCGTCCTGATTCCCGGGGACACGCCGCACAACGAAATCCGCACCGCCGATCGCTTCGAACTCCTCGAAATCTCCGTCCCCGCGCAGATGGGCACCGAAGCCTGCGATCCGCCGGCATGACCCGCCACCGGCTCGCCCCCGCGCCCGACACTGTCCGCTGGGGCAGCTTCGACGGCTCCTACCCGCCCGTGCTCACCGTGGAATCCGGTGACACGGTGGTGCTGGAATGCCTTTCGGCCGGCGGCATGGAGGTGATGCCGCCGACGGAATTCGGGCCTTTCGGCGCATCCCGCGCTGCGCGCCATCACCGAGGCCAAGGTCCCGCGCCTCGGCGGACACGTGCTGACCGGCCCCGTCGCCGTCCGCGGTGCCGCGCCGGGCGACATGCTCGCCGTCCACATCGACCGCATCGAGTTCGGCTCGGACTGGGGTTTCTGCGGGTTCCGTCCTCTCCTCGGCACCCTGCCCGAGGATTTCCCGGAACGCCGCCTCAGCCACATCCCCATCGACCGCGATCGTCGCATCTGCAAGCTTCCCTGGGGCACCGAACTGCCGCTCGCACCGTTCTTCGGCGTGATGGGCATAGCGCCGCCGCCCGAGTGGGGGACCATCTCCACCAAGGAGCCGCGCGCCCATGGCGGCAACATGGACAACAAGGAACTGACCGAAGGCGCCATCCTTTACCTGCCCGTCTTCGTGGCGGGTGCGAATTTCAGCGCCGGCGACGGGCACGCCGTTCAGGGCGACGGCGAGGTCTGCATCAACGCGCTGGAAACCTGCCTGACCGGAACCTTCACGCTGCGCCTGCATAAAGGCGGCGGTCCGCGCGATCCGCTGCTGCGTTATCCGCGCGCCGAAACGCCCACGCACTTCATCAGCATGGGCATGCACGAAGACCTCGACGTCGCGATGAAGACCGCATTGCGCGAGATGATCGCGTTCATCACCGCACGCGCCAACCTTTCACCCGCCGAGGCGTACCAGTTTTGCTCGCTCGCCGTGGACTTCCACGTGACGCAGACCGTGAACGGCGAGAAGGGCATCCACGGGCTGCTGCGAAAGGGCCTGCTGTTCTGAGGCTCTCCGCCGCAGCCGGAGCAGCACCACGGGCACCAGCGCCGCCGCGAACAGCACGCCCGATCCCGGTTCGCCAACCGGCACGAGCAGGGGAAGGCCATCCGTATGGCCGGAAAGCGACGAATACGCGGCGACAATCCCATCCGCCCCGCTGGCCGATGCCCCGCTGGCCGATGCCCCACTGGCCGATGCCCCGCTGGCCGATGCCCCGCTGGCCGATGCCCCGCTGGCAGATGCGGCGCCAGAACCGCTCCGGATCATCGGCTGGCCCCCGAGCGAAAGGCCCAGGACCGGTAGGTAACCCGCCTCGGTGAGCGTACCGGCCGCCGGATTCACCACGATCGCCCCGAAATCCGACAGCCGCATCGTATCGGCGGTGAAGGTCGTTCCGTCGGGGCCCACCGCCTGCGGGGTCCAGGCAAACGTCGTCGCGTTGGCGCTGCCCAGCGCGGTGCCGGCAGACAGGCTGCCGAGGACGGCGAGCACCACGAGACGGATCGGACGATTGATCATGATCGTCATGACGTGGTGCGACGTCCGGTTCTGGAATGCAATGGTAGCGCAACTTGCCGCCGGTCACGGCTTCGCTACCGACGCAGAATGCGCGAAACCCTCGCACGCGCAGCCGCCGCCGCCGCGTCCAGGCACAACTGTTCCTGAACCCGACAATATACGCCTCCGTGTGGAAGGCTTTCTTCCCGCTGATCCCACCTGCGCGACAGATGTCTCCGGCCGCGGCCACGCCCCACCCCGCTTCCGCTGGCGCCCGCGCCGCCCTATCGTCCCCGGCAAGCGCCGCGGCAGCCAGACGGGGAGATGCGCCCATGCCTGATATCCATCAACCGGAATCCCAGACCATCCCCGTGAAGCCGGAGATCGCCGCCCACGCGCTCGTCACGGCCGAGAAATACCGCGCCATGTACGACCAGGCATCGCGCGACCCGGACAGCTTCTGGCGCAAGGAATCCGCCCGCATCGCCTGGATGAAGCCGCCCCAGCGCATCAAGAACACCAGCTTCCAGGGCAACGTCTCGATCCGCTGGTTCGAGGATGGCGTGCTGAACGCCTCGGTCTCCTGCCTCGATCGCCACGCCGCGGCGCATCCGGATCGCGTGGCGATCATCTGGGAAGGCGATGATCCCTCGGTCAGCAAGTCGATCACCTACAAACAGTTACTGGAACAGGTGTGCCGCTGCGCCAACGCGCTACGAACCTTGGGCGTGAAGAAAGGCGATCGCGTCACCGTCTATCTGCCGATGGTGCCGGAAGCCGCGGTGGTGATGCTGGCCTGCGCCCGCATCGGCGCCATCCACTCCGTCGTGTTCGGCGGCTTCTCGCCGGAAAGCCTGGCGAACCGCATCCAGGACTGCGCCTCCGACCTGCTGATCACCGCCGATGAAGGCCGCCGCGGCGGGCGCAAGGTGCCGCTCAAGGCCAACGCCGATGAGGCGCTGAAATCCTGCCCGGGCGTCAAGAGCGTGGTGGTCGTCGGCGTCACCGGCGCCAAGGTCCCCATGCAATCCGGCCGCGACCACGACTATGCCGCGCTGCTCGCGAAAGCCTCGCCCGACTGCCCGCCCGAGCCGATGAACGCCGAGGACCCGCTGTTCATCCTCTACACCTCCGGCAGCACCGGCAAGCCGAAGGGCGTGCTGCACACCACCGGCGGCTACATGGTCTGGGCCAGCTTCACCCACGAACTGACCTTCGACTACAAGCCGGGCGAGATCTACTGGTGCACCGCCGATGTCGGCTGGGTCACCGGCCACACCTACATCGTGTACGGACCGCTGGCGAACGGCGCCACCACTGTGATGTTTGAGGGCATCCCCAACTACCCCGACAGCAGCCGCTTCTGGCAAGTAGTCGATAAGCACAAGGTCAACATCTTCTACACCGCCCCGACCGCCATCCGCGCCCTGATGCGCGACGGCGAAGCCCCGGTGCGCAAGACCTCCCGCAAATCGCTCCGCATCCTCGGCAGCGTGGGCGAGCCGATCAATCCGGAAGCCTGGCTGTGGTACTACCGCGTGGTCGGCGAGCAGCGCTGCCCGGTGATCGACACCTGGTGGCAGACCGAAACCGGCGGCACGCTGATCAGCGCCCTGCCCGGCGCCACCACCCTCAAGCCGGGATCAGCCACCCTGCCGCTCCCCGGCGTGCACCCCACCATCGTCGATGGCGACGGCAAGGAACTGCACGGCGCCTGCGAGGGCAATCTGTGCCTGAAGGACTCCTGGCCCGGCCAGATGCGCACCGTGTTCGGCGATCATGAGCGCTTCGTGCAGACCTATTTCTCGACCTTCAAGGGCCTCTATTTCAGCGGCGACGGCGCCCGGCGCGACCAGGACGGCTATTACTGGATCACCGGCCGGGTGGATGATGTGATCAACGTCTCCGGCCATCGCATGGGCACCGCCGAGGTCGAAAGCGCGCTGGTCGCCCACCCGAAGGTCGCCGAGGCCGCGGTCGTCGGCTTCCCGCACGACCTCAAGGGCCAGGGCATCTACGCCTACGTCACGCTCGTCATCGGCGTGGAACCCACCGCGGACCTGCGCAAGGAACTCATCGCCTGGGTGCGCAAGGAAATCGGGCCGATCGCCGCGCCCGACGCCATCCAGTGGTCGCCCGCCCTGCCGAAAACCCGCAGCGGCAAGATCATGCGTCGCATCCTGCGCAAGATCGCTGCGAACGAAACCGACAGCCTCGGCGACGTGTCCACCCTGGCGGACCCGACCGTGGTGACGGAGCTGGTATCCAACCGGGTCACGTGACGGGCGGGCAACTTCTCAGCATCCGCGACCTGCGCATTCACTTCCTGACGGAAACGGGGGTGGCGCGGGCGGCCGATGGCGTCTCGCTCTCCGTCGCCCCCGGCGAGACCCTGGTGCTGATCGGCGAATCCGGCGCCGGCAAGTCGGTCACCGGCCTGGCGGTGATGGGTCTGATCCCCCGTAATTCCGGCGTGCTGATCGACGGGCGCATCCTCTTCCGCACCAAGTCCGGCGCCGACCACGACCTGCTCTGCCTACGCGGGCGTGCGTTGCGGCGCATCCGCGGCGACGACATCGCCATGGTGTTCCAGGAGCCGATGAGTTCGCTCAACCCGGTCTATACGATCGGGAATCAGATCGCCGACGCCGTGCGGCTGCATCAGAAGCGATCCCGCGGGGACGCGCTGCGTGTGGCCGAAAGCATGCTGGAGCGGCTGGGCATCCCCGACCCGCGCGCCCGCCTCAACGCCTATCCGCACGAGATCTCCGGCGGCATGGCGCAGCGGGTGATGATCGCCATGGCGCTGTCGTGCCGGCCCGCGCTGCTGATCGCCGATGAGCCGACCACGGCGCTGGATGTGACGGTTCAGGCGCAGCTTCTGGAACTGATCAAGGACCTGCAGAACGAGATCGGCATGGCGGTGCTGTTCATCACCCACAACCTCGGCGTCGCGGCCGAGATCGCCGACCGCATCGCCGTCATGTACGCCGGACGGGTGGTCGAGGAAGCCCCCGCCGACGCCATCTTCGCCGCCCCGCGAATGCCCTACACGGCGGGGCTGCTGTCCTCCGTGCCGCGCCTGGTGCTGGACGATCGCGACATGCACCTGGCCGCCATTCCCGGCGAGGTGCCAAGCCCCGAGCGCCATCCCGCCGGCTGCGCCTTCCATCCCCGCTGCCCGCATATGGTCTCCGGCCGGTGCGACGCCGGCATCCCGCCGCTCGAACCCTGCGGCGAAGCCCGCACGGTCCGGTGCGTCCGCTGGCGCGAGATCACCGCGTGATCCCCAGCCCCGAGAGCTTACTCGTCATCGCGAGGAGGGCGTGTAGCGCCCGACGTGGCGACCCAGGCCAACCGCACCAAGCGGCCAACCACCCAACGCCGCATCAAAAGCAGCGCGGCTTCCCATGACTCCCCTGCTGGAAGTACACGCCCTCGGCAAATGGTTCGCCGTCGGCCGCGGCCGCCTGGTCGCCGTGGCGGGCGTGAGCTTCACCATCGCCCGCGGAGAGGTGCTCGGCCTGGTCGGCGAATCCGGCTCCGGCAAGACCACCGTCGGCCGCACCGTGCTGCGCATCTACGAACCCGACGAAGGCGCCATCCGGCTCGACGGGCACCGACATCACCCACCTCCCGCCGCGTGCCCTGAAGCCGCTACCGCCGGCGCATGCAGCTCGTGTTCCAGGACCCGTTCGGCTCGCTCAATCCACGCATGACGATCGCCCAGGCGGTCGGTGAGCCGCTGCTGCTGCAGCGCCTGGCCCGAGGCCGGGCGGAACGGCGCACCCGGGTCCGCGAATTGCTGCACCTGGTCGGGCTGCCGGATGAAGCGATGGACCGCTATCCGCACGAATTCAGCGGCGGCCAGCGCCAGCGCATCGGCATCGCCCGGGCTCTGGCCTCGGGGCCCGCGCTGCTGGTCGCCGACGAGCCGGTCTCCGCCCTCGACGTCTCCATCCAGGCCCAGGTCGTGAACCTGCTCCTCGACGTCCGCCGGCGGCTGGGCCTCGCGATGCTGTTCATCGCCCACGATCTCGCGGTGGTGGAACACATCGCCGACCGGATCGCGGTGATGTATCTCGGGCGGCTGGTGGAAGTGGCGGAAAGCCGCGAGCTGTGCCGCCATCCGCTGCACCCGTACACGGAAGCGCTGCTCTCGGCCGTGCCGATCCCCGAGCCGGGCGCCCGAGCCAGCGGATCGTGCTGCAAGGCGACGTGCCGAGCCCGATGGCCCCGCCATCCGGCTGCGTGTTCCGCACCCGCTGCCGCTACGCGATCCCGGACTGCGCCGCGATGGTTCCCGAATTGCGCGAGGCGGCTCCGGGGCACTGGAAGGCCTGCATCCGGGATGGGATTTTATAAGATCAGCCGACGTTGACATTGTCCCTTGCCGCCGAGGCCGCCCCCATCGTCATGGCCGCCCTTGGTCCGCCATCCACGCCTTCCTCACCCACCGCGCGGTTCGTCCGAGCATTTCTACTTGATCGCCCCCAGCGTCAGCCCCCGCACCAGGTAGCGCTGCAGCCCGGCGAACACCGCCGCAACGGGGATGGTGGCGACCAGCGCGGCGGCCATCACCTGGTTCCACGCGATCTGGTACCGCCCCGCCACCAGGTTCACGATCTCCAGCGTGACGGTCTGCTCATCCGCCTCCCGCAGCATGGTCAGCGCGACCACGAATTCATTCCATCCGGCGACGAAGGCAACAAGGGCGCAGACCGCGATGGCCGGCACCGCGAGCGGCACAAACACATGCCAGATCGCTTGCAGCCGGCCGCAGCCATCGATCCAGGCGGCTTCCTCGATATCCTGCGGAATGGCGGCGAAATACGCCGACAGCATCCACACCGAGAACGCAATGTGGAACGCGGCGTAAATCAAAATGACGCCGGTGCGCGTGTTCACCAGCGTCCCGTCACCGAACGGGATCGATGCGGCAAGCCGGAACAGGCCGAGGATCAGCAGCACGGGCGCCAGCATCTGGGTGACCAGCAGGAAGTTGCGATACGCCGGCTTGGCCCGAAAACGCAGCCGCGCCAGTGCGTAGGCGGCCGGAATCGACACCGCCAGCGCCAGCGCGGACGAACCGGCGGCGATGATGCTGCTGTTGACGATGGCAATGCCGAACTTGGCCTGCTGCCACATGCTGGGAAAGCTCTCCAGGCTGGCATGCCGAGGAATCCAGTGCGGCGGGAAAGACATCACCTCCGGCGTGGTCTTCAGCGCGGTGGACAGCATGACCGCGTAGGGAAACAGCACCAGGACAATCAGCGGCGCCAGGACCGCCCAGCAGACCAAGGTGCGCCGCAATTTCATGTGAAGTTTCATGTGCGGTCCCGTGCGAGCCGCAGGTACAGCATCGTGAAGGCGAACACGATGGCCAACATCACGATCGAGACCGCGGCGGCCGGACCTGGCCGGCCGAGCCGGAACGCCAGTTCATAGGCATAGGTGACCAGGATATGCGTTCCGTTGTCGGGGCCGCCCTGCGTCATCACCCAGATGATGGGAAACGAGTTGAACACGTAGATCACGTTCAGCACCACCGCGATGCTGATGAACGGCTGCATCATCGGCAGCGTCAGGAAGCGGAATTGCTGCGTCGCCGAGGCGCCGTCGATCCGCGCCGCCTCGTAGATTTCGGCCGGGATGGACGACAGGCCGCCCTGGAAGATGGTGGACGTGAACGGGATCGACACCAGGATGCCGATGCCGATTTCTACGGGGAACGCGGTCTCCGCGCGGGCCATCCAGTGCACCGGGGAGGAGATCAGGCCCAGGTTCTGAAGGATGCCGTTGATCATCCCGTAATCGGCGTTGAACGACCAATCCCACAGGATCGCCGCCATCGCCAGGGAAAGCGCCCAGGGCAGCATGACGATGGTGCGGGCGACACTGCGCCCGTAGAAATCCTGCTGCAGCACAAGTGCCACCGGCATCGAGACCAGCACGGTTCCGCCGACCACGAACACGGTCCAGACCACGGTGCGCCACAGCGCGCCGTAGAAGATCGGGTCGGCCAGGACGTGGGTGTAATTGGCCCATCCGACGAACCCGCGCATCTGGCCGAACGGTGAGACGTTGGCGAACGACAGGCGCAGGATGACGACGAACGGGTAGAAGATGATGGCGATGGCCAGGATCAGGCTCGGCAGAATCAGGAGCAGGGCCAGTTGCCCGCGGACGGTTGGGCGCCAGAGCGGGTGCCGCGATAAAGCTGCCCCGGCCGAGGGGCGGCCCGCATAGCCGCGGGACCGCCCGGCCGGGACAACTTGCCGGGTCATTGGCGGCAGCGGATCACCTGCCCAGCGCCTGGTTCGCCTTGGCGGCGGCCTGCTGGAGCGCCGGGCCCGGCTGGGCGTTGCCGAGATAGACCGACTGCAGCGCGTCGATCACATCCTTGGCCACATCCTCCCACCCGCTGATCACCGGCGCGAAATGCGCGTGCGGCATCAGGTCGACGAACACCTTGAGCCGCGGGTCGTTGGCGAAATACGGATCTTCCGCGACCGCCTTGGTGGTGGGCAGAAAGCCCTCGTTCTTGTTGAACTCGATCCGCGGCTCCTTGCTGAAGATGTAGTCCAGGAACTTGAACGCCGCCTGCTTCACCTTGGAGTTCTTGAACATCACGATGGAATTGGTCACCGCGTAGGTGGACTGCGTCGTGCCCTTCGGCACCGGCACGATGCCGTATTGCAGGTTGGGTGCTTCCTTCGCGATCTGCCCGATCAGGAACGGGGCGGTGATCACCATCGCAAGCCGCCCCTGCTTGAACAGGTTCTGCAGATCGGTGCGGTTGTAGCTGGTGACGCCCTTTTCGGTCAGGCCCTGATCGATCATCGACTTGTAGAGCGTCAGCGCCTTCTCCCCGGGCGGTCCGGAAAAGTCCGTCTTGCCGTCCTTACCGATCAGATCGCCGCCGTAGCTCCACAGCGCGTAGTACCAATAGACGTCGGTCTCCAGGTCCTTGCCCTGGATGCCGAACCCGAATGTGCCGTCCGCCTTGACCTTCTGCGCCGCGGCAACGACGTCGTCCCACGTCGCCGGCCCATCCGGGAATCCCGCCTTGGTCAGCATGTCCTTGTTGTAGAACATGGCGCGGGCCGAGGCGGCGATCGGCAGGCCATACACCTTGCCCTCGATCGTGCCGGGACCGAGGAAGACCGGCACGAAGCGGTCCCGGAACGCCTGGGTCCATGTAGCCGTCGAGCGGCTCGGCCACGCCGTCCTTGACGAAGTCCAGCAGCCAGCGCGTGCCGATGATCGACAGGTCGGAGTTGGTGCCGCCGGAGATGTCGGTCTGCAACTTCTGCAGCAGCGAGTTCCAGTTCACCACCTCGATCTTGATATCGATGTCGGGATTGGCCTTGTGGAACTCGTCGGCCATTTTCTGGAAATAGGGACCGGTGGCGTTGCTGTATTCGGCCACCGTCACGCGGACGGTCTGGGCCGGCGCGGCTGGCGCGCCGGTGGCGAACGCCACGCCGGCGGCGAGGCCGAGCGCCGCGGTCAGGCCCGACCGCCGGGTGAAGCCAGAGCGGGATTTCATTCTCGCCGTTCCTCCGATGCGTGTTGCCGAAGGAGAAAAGAACGGCCCGCGCCGCCTGACAAGCGGCGCGGCCGCAATATCACGCCGCCCGGCGCTGAGGCCGCCGGCGCCGAGGACCGCGGAACCTCCCCGGCGGTTCGGACGGACGCTGCGCCGCCGCCACAAGCTGGGGCGGGGCGTTCGCCGGCTGGAGCGGGTTGCCCGCAACGCGTTCGATGGCGCGCAGCGCGCTGCGCTCGGCCGGATCACAGAACGAGATCGCGATACCGCTGCTGCCGGCCCGCGCGGTGCGGCCGATGCGGTGGACATAGCTTTCCGGCTCCACCGGCAGGTCGAAGTTGATCACGTGGGAGATGCCGGTCACGTCGATCCCGCGTGAGGCGATATCGGTGGCGACCAGGACGCGGGCCCGGCCGGAGCGGAACCGGTCGAGCGATTTCTCGCGCGCGGCCTGGCTCTTGTTGCCGTGCAGCGCCTCCGCCCGGATATCCGCCGCGACCAGGTGTTCGCACACCTTGTTGGCCGCATGCTTGGTGCGGGTGAAGACAATCACGCGTTCCAGCGCGGGATCGCCCAGAAGATCGGTCAACAGCGCGCGTTTCGCCGACACCGGCACGAAATGCACGTGCTGCTCGATCTTCTCGGGGGTGCGGATTTCCGGCGTGATCTCGATCCGCTGCGGGTTGTTCAGGAAGCTCTGGGCGAGCTGACCGACTTCGCGCGGCATGGTGGCGGAGAACAGCAGCGATTGCCGGGCTTGCGGCAGCGCCGCGACGATGTGGCGAATGTCGCGGATGAAGCCGAGATCGAGCATCCGGTCCGCCTCGTCCAGCACGAAATGCGTCACCTGGTCGAGCCGCAGATGGCGCGTGTTCATCAGATCGAGGACGCGCCCGGGCGTGCCGACGACGATGTCGGGGCCGCGACGCATGCGCTCCTCCTGCGGACGGCGTCCGACACCGCCGAGGATGACGCAGGTCAGGATGGGCTGGCCGGCGGCGAAGTCGCGGATGGCGGCGTCGATCTGCAGGGCGAGTTCGCGCGTCGGCGCCAGGATCAGCACACGCGTATGGAACGGGCGGGCCCGGCCGCGCGTGGCCGCGAGGTGCTGGAGGATCGGCAGCGCGAAGGCCGCGGTCTTGCCGGTGCCGGTTTGCGCGATGCCGAGCAGATCACTGCCGGCAAGCAGCGGCGGGATGGCGCCGGCCTGGATGGGGGTGGGGGTGTGAAAGTTCTGCGCCGCGACGGCGCGCAGGATCGGCTCGGACAGGCCGAGCGTGTCAAAGGACAAGGAGGTCAAGAAAGGTCTCCGGCGCATGATATGCGCCTTGCGCCCGCCCCCTGCGTAACCAATGAGGGCAGGCCAGTTATGAATGAGATGTCCCGGGAGTGGCGTGAAGCACGCCAATTACGCGGCCACGAGAGGCTCGAAGCGGGTATATGGCTGAGCCGGGAACGAAAAGCAAGTGCGCGCAGCGACAGGCACGCATGTCATTACGCGTCGTGGGCGTCTGTCGCGGCGCTTGTTGGCCCGATCTAGACGCTCGCGTACCGAAGGTTTGAGCGCCGGATCAGCCAGGGTGGCGCCTGGCCAACGTACCCTCCATCACCAGATCCGTGCTACGATCCGCCTCCGAAGGGGTTGTCATGAGCGGCACTGAATATGAGATCGACTGGTCAGAATGCCCGGATGTCGAGCGGATTCCGGGCAAGGTGTCCAGGTCAGTGGGTCGTCAAGGACACGCGGAACCTCGCACGGCGGGATCGACGGCGTGATCGAGAATGCCAAGGGCGGCGTCTCGCTTGAGGAGCTGACCACTGAGGTCTATCCGAACCTCGGGATCGAGCGGGCCAGGCGGATCATCGCGTATGCTCATGCTCACGCGCACGGGCTCCGTGTTTCAGCCGGATTCTCCTTGACGGAAAGCGTTCCCATCGCCCTGCGGCGGTTGCTCACCGGCCACGACGCCAGGTCTGTCATCTACATGGGATGGTCGGCGCTGAAGAACGGCGACCTGATCGCGCAGGCTGAAGCGGAAAGCTTCGAGATATTGATCACTGCCGATCAGAACATCCGTTACCAGCAGAACATGACCAGGCGCCGGCTGTCCGTGATCGTGCTCGACACGAATGACTGGCCGACGATCAGGGAGAACTATCAGCGGATTCTTGAGGCCGTGGAGGCGTGCGCGGCAGGCGGTTTCATCGAGGTTGCGATTCGCCGGTCGGCCTTCCCCATCACTTAAAAACTACCGCCGCGTATAGCGCGTCGTGGACGTCTGCCGCGGCGCAGAGGACGTGATCACCACAGGTTCCGCCAGCAACGACCGCGGTGCCGTATCACCCTCCGCCCATAGCCAGTAGCGGTTTTCGCCGGCACCGTTCACCGCCACCACCTTGTGGTTTCCCCGCGCGTCGATGGCGTGGATCGTCACCCGGCTGATCAGCCCGCCCTTCAGCCGCCGCATATCCTCCACCGCCTCCATCACCGCGTCGCGCACGCTCGCACCCGCCTTCATGTACAGCACGACGGACCGCGCGGTGCAGCAGCGGATGGTCATCTCGCCGGCGCCGGTGCATGCGGCCGCGCCGTAGCGGGTATCCGCGTACGACCCGGCGCCCACGATCGGGCTGTCGCCCAGCCGGCCGGGATACTTCCACGCCCACCCCGACGTGCTGGTGCCGGAGCCGATGTCGCCGTGCATGTCGTGCGCGAGGAACACCGTGGTGTCCCGCCCCGTCTCGGGGTCGATGGCGTGGCGGCACAGCTCCGCCAGCGGCGCCCGCGCCCAGTCCTTGCGTGATGCTTCGGGCACCTCGTTCTCGAACCATTCCTGCCACGCGCGGCGAGAATCCTCGGTCAGGTTCTCGGTCGTCTCGGCGCCGATCTCGCGGGCAAACCGGGCCGCGCCGTCACCCACCAGCAGCTCGTGCGGCAACCGGTGCATCATCTCCCGCGCGACGCTGACCGGATGCAGAAAGCCCTTCAGCGCGCCGACCGCGCCGCTGCGCAAGGTGGTGCCGTCCATCACGCAGGAATCGAGTTCGACCTCGCCGAGCAGGTTGGGCCAGCCGCCGCGGCCGACGGTGCGGACGGAGGGGTCGGCCTCGACCAGCCTGATCCCCGCCTCGATCGCGTCCAGCGCATGGGCGCCATCCGCCAGCATCCGCGCCGTGGTCGGCGCGCCGACCGTGCCCTCATTGTTGGTGACCAGGATCATTCCTTCACTCCGCCCGCCATCAGCCCGCGCACCAAGTACGCCCGCACCAGGAAGGTGAAGATCAGCACCGGCAGCATCACCAGCACGCCGGCCGCGGCGATCTTCCCCCACTCCCACCCGGCATACTGCATGAAGTTCACGATCGCCACGGGCGCGGTCATGGAATTGGTGCGCGTCAGGATCAGCGCGAAGAAGAAGTCGTTCCACGACAGGATGAAGCACAGGATGCCGGTCGCCGCCAGGCCCGGGCGCGGCAAGCGGCATCGCCACGGTGCGGAAGGCGCTCCACACGCCGCAGCCGTCGATCCAGGCGGCTTCCTCCAGCGAGCGCGGCACCGCGTCGAAGAAGCCCTTCATGGTCCAGATCACCAGCGCCAGGTTGAACGTGACGTAGATCAGCCCGAGGCCCACGACGGTGTCCATCAGCCCGGCCCAACTGTAGGCGAGGAAGAACGGGATGGTGAACGCGATCGGCGGCGCCATGCGGGTGACCAGAATCCACATCGCGACCGACCCGGCGCCGCGGAACCGCCAGCGCGCCAGCACGTACGCGGCGGGCACCCCGAACAGCAGCGAAAACGCGGTGGAGCCCAGGCTCGCCGCCAGGCTGTGCAGGAACGAGGCCGGGAACGGACCGGTCCACAGCGCCGTGTAATTGGCGAAGGTCGGATGGAAGCGGGTGACGTTCAGCACGTCATTGCCGCCGCGCAGCGACATCTGCGCCAGCCACAGCACGGGGAAGAGGGTCAGGAGCAGAAGCGCCGTGGCGATCACCAGCCGGGTCCACGCGCGGACCTGCCTGGTACCCATTATGGTGGGAGCGTAAGTCATGCGGCGAATCGTGTCATTGCGAGGAACCCCCGCGAAAGCGGGGGGACGAAGCAATCTCATCAAGGGGCGCACGCTGCTTCGAGCGCCGCATCGGCCGAGATTGCTTCGGCCTTCCAGGCCTCGCAATGACACGGTGTGTGTCACTCATCGAACACCAGCCCGCCGCCGGCACGGTTGATCACCACGCTCAGCAGCAGCACGCCGATCACCATCAGCATGGCGATCGCGCTGCCGTAGCCCCAGTAAGCGAAATTGAAGGTCTGCTCGAACGCGTAGTAGTTGGTGACCTCGGTCGCGCCGCCCGGGCCGCCATCCGTCAGCAGATAGATCAGCGGAAACGCCTTGATGCTGTCGATCACGCGGAACAGCGCGGCGACCACCAGCGTGGCGCTGATGTACGGCAGCCGCACGTGCCAGAACAGTTGCACCGGGCTGGCGCCGTCGATCACCGCCGCCTCCTGCGGCTCCTTCGGCACCATCTGCAGCGCCGCCAGCACCATCAGCATGGTGAAGGGGAACCACTCCCACGTATCGGCCGCGGCGATCGCCCAGATCGCCGTGCTGGCATTGGTGATCAGCGAGTGGAACGGCAGGCCGATCGCCGCCGCCAGATGGTGCAGCGGGCTGATATCCGGCGTGTAGATCACCTTCCAGATGATCGCGACCACGATGGGCGGCAGCACCATGGGGATCAGGAACGCCGTGCGCACCGCCTCCAGCCAGCGCGACGGCTTGTCCAGCAGCAGCGCGAGACCCAGCCCGATGCCGAGCTGCGCCAGCACGCCGACCACCGATAATTCCGCCTGCAACCACACCGAGCGGATGAATTCCGGCGTGCCCACCGCCTGCGCGTAGTTCTGCCACGGCTCGGAGAAGTCGAACGAGCCGGGCTGGGTCGGCGTCAGCGGCGTCAGGCTGGTGACCGCGAGCCACACCCCGGGCACCACGGTCATCAGCCCGAGCAGCACAAGGGCGGGCAGCAATCCGCGGCGATAGGCGGCGCGGCGTTCGCGGGACCAGGCGTGTGTGCGCGGCCGGATCGTCACGGCCCGCTGCACGGTCTGCTCACAACTTCACGCCGGCCCGCTTCAGCGCCTCCAGCGCGTTCGTCTGGGCCCGCTGCATCGCCTCCTTCGCCCCCATCTGCTTCGACACGATGGTCTGGATCGCCACGTCGATCTGGTGATCGACCGGCGGATAGGGCGGCACCGTGCGGTACACCGTGTAGCCCTTGGACGCGATCTTCAGCGTCTCGAGATACAGTCGACGCGACGTCAAACCCGTTGAGCTGCAACTTCTGGCGGAATTCCGGCATCTCGATGATCGATTGCCGCGTGACCGAGCTATAGCCGTGGTCGCGGAACATCCGCAGGAAGATCTGCGGTGACGTGGCCCAGGTGATGAACGCCCAGGCCGCGTCCTTCTTCTGCGAGGCGATCGGAATGCCCCAGCCATGCGCCGCGGCATCCGGAAACCGCCCGGCCGGGCCCCCGGGCATCAGGCTGAACGCGCAGGTGTCGGCGACCTTGGTCCCCGGCTTCGCCATCTGCACCAGGAACGTCTCGTTGCTGGTGGAATAATTGATCGTGCCGTCCTTCTGCGCCTGCAGCACCTGGTCGTAGGTGTAGGACAGCACGCCATCCGGTCCGTAATCGCGCAGCATGTGGCTGAACACGTCGGCGGCATGGATCGCCTCGGGCAAGTCCAGCACCGGATGCAGATCGTCCGGCGCGTGGCGGAACACGCTGCCGCCGAACCCCTGCAAATACGGAATGAAGGTCCAGCCGTAGTGGTTCTCCACCCCGAACGGCGTCGGCCCGCCCTGCGCCTTCAACCCCTTCAGCATCGCCTCCTGCTCATCGAACGTATCGGGCTGCTTGAACCCGGCCTTCTGGATCAGGTCGTAGCGCGACGCGCCGGCCATATGGATATCGGCGATCCACGGAATGCCGTGCAGCCTTCCCTGCTTGTCCTTGAAGGCGGTGGTGGTGGCAGGCAGGAAGTCCGACGGATTGAAGTCCGCCGGAGTCTTCGCCGGATCGTGCATGAAATCATCCAGCGGCGTGGTCCACCCGGCGCCCACCCAGCGGCCGGAGAAGATGAACGTCACGTTGATCACATCGTGCGCGGCGGATTTCGTCGCCAGCTCGATGTCCATGCGCTGGTTGTAGATCGGGAAGGCCGGCGTCTCGTACACCACCTTCGCCCCGCTGGCTTGCTCGAACTCCGGAATGTAGCTCTTGAGGAATTCCGAATAGCTCGTGCTCCAGCACGCGACGTTCAGCGTCACGCCGTCGAGCGGTTTCTTGCCGGTTTGCGCCGGGGCACGGCCAGGAAGGGTCAGCAGTCCGGCACCCGTCCCCAAGAGCAGGGACCGGCGGGTGGTGTTCGATGTCATCAGCAGCTTCCTCTCCGCAACGCGCTTTTCTCGGCGCCGCGATGGTGGAAGCTCGGTGCGGTCAGCGCAACCCCGTGTTGGCGCAGGTGCGATGATCGCCGGTTATCGGTCCCGCATGGGTCACCGCCGCAGCCGCGCCGCAAAGGCTTCAAGTCGCTGCTGTTCCAATGTGTCGATGTACGAGCTTATCTCCGGAGTCGTGACCCTTAAGTTCTGGCGCTCGACAGCAAACTGAACCAGCAGATTCCTGAGATGGAATGGATAGAGCAGGTTCGCGTCGAGCAAAACGACCGGAGGTCGGAGTGTTTCGGCCTCAGAGACCATGCGCCATGAGGTCTTCCGTATCTGCACGTAGCTCCTCTACCGCGGCTCGGACAGGCGCCTCGCGACGCTTGAGTGCCAGCACATCGGCGAGCCTCAGGCGGCGATGTGCGCCGACACGGCGAAACGGCAGGTCGCCAACATCCATTCGGCGCCGAACCAGGGGTCGGGAGATGCCCAATATAGTCGCTGCATCTTCGGGCGAGATTTCCGCATCGTGGGTCAACAATGTGACCTCCTCCGAGGCAGACGCTTTTTCGAGCAGGTCTGCGATGATCCCCGTTGCTACCGCCGAGACCTCGATCATTTCCCGTGAGCCATCCGGATGCACAAGAAGCATTTCGACGCGATCGGCCGGCGCACGGCGCTTCAGCAGGGCGGCTCCCTGACCTACGGCCGGACGATCACCCGCCGGCAGGCTGTAGCGCGCCATCAATTCCATGCCCATGGCAAAACTCTCTCTAACTGGAATAGTTGTCGCTGCGGCCTGGGGACAGCCCGCGCCGCAGACCAAACCTTATGACGACGCGGCCAGCTTTGTCAGCGACCAATGAAACGAACACAGCGGCCACTCTTCGTCGGCGCTCAGTTGCGCTCCGGTGATCTGCCCGCGCAACCTGACGGTCACCCAGGACATGTGACCGACCAGGACATTCATCGTCCCACGAAAGCTGCCGTCCGGAGCGACGGGGACCTTCAGAAGCTGGTTGGGATCGGCCAGCGCACTCGAAGCGGACGAAATCTCGTACTGTCTGATCACGTCGCCGTTGTTGACCGTCAGTTGCATCGGGACAGGCGGCCCGGAGCAGAAGACGTTTTGCGTGACCACCGATGCGCTGCCGCCATAGAGGCCGTCGAACCGAGTCGCTCCGGCCACCATCGCGGTTGCAAGCGCGCCCGCTGCCGCCAGGCTGTGCACCCACATCGCCCGATCCTCTGATATCCGCCCGTCCCACAGACCGGCGGGCGGGCTGATCTATTCCGCCGGCCGGCGGCCCTCGCCCGCCTTTACTCGCTCGCGGTCTGGATGCGGAGCTGCCGCGCCCGCTCCAGCACCTTGTTCTCGATATCCCCGACCGTGACGGGGCTGACCGGCTGATCCACCCAGTGCCCGTCCTGCAGCACCTGGCGGAAGATCGCGATCCGCAGCGCATCCGCCCGCAGCTCCCGGCCCAGGATATAGGCGGTGGCCTTGAACCGCTCATCCGGCGAGTTCGGCGGCGAGTACCAGTCGGTGATGATCACCCCGCCGAACGGATCGGCCGATTGCAGCGGCATGAAGGACAGCGTGTCGAGCGCGCCGCGCCACAGATAGGCGTTGACCCCGATGGCGCCGGCGCCCTGGCCCGTGTTGCCGGATTTGCTGTTGGCGCCGAACAGGTTGCCCAGAAAGCCGTTATCGCCGCTGAGCATGGAGCCCTGCGCGCCCTCGCCCACCTTATGGTAGTCGTCCATCCCGACCGGCTGGGGATGGACCCCGCAGCCGGCGAGGAGGCTCAGACCTCCGACCGCAAGGGCGATGGCCAGTCCGGAACGAATTGGGGGGGGAGACGGGCATCCATAGGTGCTCTCTGTAGCAAAAAAGCCGGCCCGGCTAGAATACCGGACCGGCCCTGCTCGGGGGCTTCTGACCCCCGAAATCGGCAGAAATAATCCGAAAGCGTGTTATTGGGCCTTCGACCCGTCCGAGGTTCGTCGCGGAGGTCGAGGTCTGCTTGTTGGTCGTCAGTTCGTTGCCGTTCGCGGTCTGCGAGCCCATCGCCGGCTGGGCGGTCTGGGCGGTGGTCTCGGTCGAGGGCGTGGTGCCCTTGACCGGATTGTTGTTGTTGCCGCCGCCGCCGCCACCGCTCTCACTGGCGGCAAAGGCCGGGGCCGCGGCCAGCGCCGCGGCGCAGATACCTGCCAAAATCATAGTGCGGAACATCAGGTTTTCCCCTCGTGTGGTTTTGGTCCGGGGCATTAACGGGCGCGGGGGGCGTCTGTTCCGCAACGAAGCGTCTAACGATTTCGGGAGAAATGCTGGGCAAAGAAAAAGGGCGGCGGGTTTTCCCCGCCGCCCTTCGGTTCAGCCCCGCAGGCCGGTTACCAGCGCCACTGGAAGCCGGCGCCGACGATCTGCATCTTCACGTTGTTGTGGGTCGGCGCGTAGGCCGCATCGACGAAGTCGTAGCCGCCCTGGTGGCGCATGCCGTAGAGGTATTCCGCCAGGAACGCGACGCCGGGGGCGATGTTGTAGGTCATGCCGAGCGCGAAGCCCTGGTCATGCCGCTGGGTCGGCAGGCCGATGGCGCCCTGGTAGGTCCAGCTGAAGTACTGGCCGCCGAAGGTCGCCGGGCCGTAGGTGTATTTCGCACCCGCAACCCACGCCACCGAGTTTGCCGCGCCATCCGGCTTCGGCGCCCACTGGCCGTTGTACTGGCCCCAGATCACGTTGCCGCCGACCGTCAGCCCCGCGAAGGTGGCGGTCAGACCGCCGTCGTAGATGCTGACGTTATCGAACTTGGAGATCGGGCCGGCCGGGGAGGCGATCGCCACGCCATTGCTCGGGTTGATGTGGCCGCCCTGCAAGGTGGACAGGTTGGCCGCGATTCCCGCGGGACCGAAGTTGCCACGATAGCGGATCGCCGCATCAATCGAGTTGCGGCGGCGCTGCAGGTCGCCCGCGTTGCTGGACGTGGTCTGCGTGGCGCAGCCGGTCGGCCCGGGAGTGCCGAGCGAGCAGTTGATGCCGTCACTCAGCGATTGCGTGTTCGGCTCATAACCGACGCCGAAATCGAACCCGGCGAGGGACGGCGACAGATAGACCGCCTTGGTGGTGGTGTAGATGTTGCCACCGTCGGGGAACGGCCACCACGGCACCACGCCGGAGAAGCCGCCGCCGCCGACACCGGCATCGTTGATATCACCGTTGAACAGGCCGGTTGCCACCTCGTCGAAGGTGCCGACCATCATCAAGGTCAGCGGGCCGTCGGTCTGGCCGAGGCGCAACGTGCCGACATTGTCCATGCCGAGGTAGCCGAAGTCACGCCGCCAGAACAGCGTCTGCGAACCGCTATTGGCGCCGGGCGAACCGGCGCTGCTGGTGGCATTGTTGGACGGGCTGTTATCGCGGATTTCCCACATCAAGCCGTATTTCAGGCCGTTCGTGGCCATCGCGTCGAATTCCATGTAGAGACGCGGATAGCCGATGATCGAGACCGGCGAGAGCTTGTTGCCATCCGACCGAATTGGCCGATCCCCAGGAGCCGACGACGTATGCGTTCTCACGCAGGTCGATCCGGATCGTCATCTGGCCGGGTGCCAGGGCCAGCGTGCCGGCGCTGCCCGAACCCACGGAAGACGTGACCGGCTTCGTCGGGTCGGAGTTATAGACCTGGGCAGCGTTTGCCATCCCTAGCGAGAGCGAGGCACCCACTATGGCCGCGGTGGCCATCAGGAGCTTGCGCATTAAAACCTCCTCGTTGCGCCGGAGAAGCGCCGGCGATCCACTGGTGGCCCCGTGCCCCCGCAAGGGGCAGCCAGACCTGAGGCGCATAATGCTCAGCGCCCCCTGGGGTCGCAACGGGTTGCGGGCGTGTTGCTGCGAATCTGAGACAGTGTGTGCTTTGCCAGCAACACTCCGCTCTGGGCGCCAGGTCGCCCTCGGCTGGACTGCCCTGGAAGCCTTTGCTTTTCCGGGCCGGACCGGCACGTCTCCTGCTTACCACCTGAATGCGTCAGGCGAAGCCATGAACCGACAGCCCCAGCCGCTTACGAACCCCCGGCCTTCAGCAGAGGATCTGTTTGCCGACGCCCACTATCTCTGCTCGACCGGGCGCTGCTCGGAGGCCGAGCCGGTCCTGCGCCGATTGCTTTCCACCACTCCCAAAAATCCCGCCGTCCTCAATCTTGCCTCAGTCGCCGCATGCGGGACCGGGCAATTCGAGCAGGCCGTTCGCTTTGCCGACCGAGCTATCGGCCTGGCGCCCAACTCAGCCCTTCCCTACGCCAACCGCGGCCGTGCGCTGACCGAGCTCGGCCGCCTCGATGACGCGATCAGCGCCTATACGCAGGCCCTCCGCCTCGACCCACGAATGGATGACGTTCGCAACGGCCTGGCCTTCGCGCTCCGTTGCGCGTCCCGCCTCGAGGAGGCCGAGCAGCAAGCCCGGGCGGCCATTCAACACGCGCCGCGGGACGACACCTTGTACACCAACCTTGGCTGCGTGCTTTGTGATCTCGGGCGGCCGCGGGAGGCCGTGTCCTGCTTCGACCAGAGCCTGCAACTCCGCCCCCGTAATCCGGCAGCACGCTACAATCGCGGGGTGGCGCTGCTGCTGGACGGCGCGTTTGATGAGGGCTGGCGTGATCACGAGGCGCGCTGGCAGGTTCCTCCGATGGCCCCGCGCGGCTTCGGCCAGCCACAGTGGGGGGGGGAGAGCCTCTCGACGGACGCACGTTGCTCGTGCACCACGAGCAGGGTTTCGGCGACACAATTCAATTTTGCCGCTTCGTTCCGTTGGTAACCGGCGCTGGCCGGATCATTCTGGAAGTCCCGAAGCCGCTTGTGCGGCTGGTATCGACCCTGGCCGGCGGCGCGCAGATCATCAGCCGTGGCGACGCCCTTCCGGCTTTCGATCTCCACTGTCCGATGCTCAGCCTGCCTGCCGCTCTGAATATCGGATTCCATACGATCCCCCGCGACATCCCTTATCTTCACGCCGACGCTGACCAATCGCGAAAGTGGCGCGACCGTCTGGCGACACATTCGGGGCTTCGCGTGGGGATTGCCTGGGCTGGTAGCCGCGGGTTTCCCAGCGTTGATCGCAAGCGGTCGATTCCGTTGGCAACCCTTCGTCCGCTCCTGGCCGTGCCGGGAACCACGGTCGTTTCCCTCCAGAAGGACGTCACCCCGACGGTGTCGCGCGACCGGACTTCGCTGCTCGACTGGACCCGCGAGTTGCGCGATTTTGCCGACACGGCAGCCCTTATCGAAGCCCTGGACCTTGTCATCAGCGTGGACACCGCTGTGGCACATCTGGCGGGTGCGCTCGGCAAACCGGTGTGGGTGCTGAACCGGTTCGAGACGTGCTGGCGCTGGCTGCTGAATCGTGAGGACAGTCCCTGGTATCCTAGCCTGCGGCTGTTCCGGCAAACGCGTCCGGGTGATTGGACTGATGTCATCGGCCGTGTCCGGGCGGAGCTGCAATCGCTGACTGCATCGCGGGGCCCGCTGCATGCTTGAACTCCCCGAGGTGATGCTCTGCGCGGCCGATACGGCCAATGTGCCCACGACCGTCGCGGCGCTGAAGCGGTCGCTCGAAGCCGTGCGCTTCGGCGACGCTGTTCTGTTTACCGACGAGGTGCCCAGGCAAGAGATACCCTTCCGGACGGAGATCATTCCCCCACTCCACTCCAGGGCGGACTATTCCCGTTTCGTCGTTACGCGATTGGGCGATCTGACCACGCGAAAGTTCAGCCTTCTCGTCCAGTGGGATGGTTTCATCGTGCAGCCTTCGGCATGGCGGCCGGAGTTTCTGAAATACGACTACATCGGCGCGCGCTGGCCTTGGCATCGCGACGGGATGGATGTCGGCAATGGCGGGTTCTGCCTGCGATCGAAGCGGTTGCTGGAGCGGGTTTCAGCCGACCCGCAAGCCGCGGGCGCTCGCGACGCCAATGACGACGAGCTGATCTGTCGCGTTCTCCGCCCCAAGCTGGAGAAAGAGGGGTTTCGCTTCGCCCCTGCTCCGGTCGCCGACCGCTTCGCGTATGAGCGGATGCTGCCGAATGTGGAGACATTCGGTTTCCACGGGCTGTTCAATATGTGGCGCCATGTCGGTGCGGCGGAGATGGTTCGCCTGGCGACTGACAGCCCCGAGTATCTGGTCCGCGGCCCGGAATGGGCGGAAACCGCCGTCATCTATTTCAATCTTCGGAAATTTCCCGAGGCGCGAGCCTTCTTCCGCCGCCTGCGGGCACACTTCACCACGGCGCAGATCGTCCGGAAATTCGGCGAATTTCTGCCGGCGGACGAACGCGAGATCGATCGTATCGTGCATACCCTGGAACGGCTTATCTGACAGGGTCGCGGCGGGTCGCGGTCTCGCAGACGCGGCGGCAGCTCCAGATCGTCCGCGCCGCCAAGCGGCTCGAAGCGGGCACGGATGCGCAGCCGCTCTTTCGCGGCGGCGTCAAACTTGCGGATCGTGATGCTGCTGATCTTACGGGCTCCTAATTTCCCCGTCCGGACGCGTCGGACCCCTGCCGTAGATCGCGGGATTCCCGCAGGATCCGCGCTGCCATCCGCTCGGCGCGCGTGGTCCGCCGTTTCTGGGTGAACGGGCGCAGCACCTGGCGCAGCAGGATCGCCCCAAGCAGCGCGACCTGGACATAGATCAGCCAACTCATCGGGCCACGATACCCAGCCTCCGGCCCGCCGCCCATGGCCGGCGCCGGTCCTTCACGGGGTTCGCGAGGTTGCGTCCGCGGGGACGCCCGGGCGTGGCTGGCCGCTCGCAACACGCCAACCGCCCGTCCGGGGGGCGAGGGTCTGAAGAAAGGTCAACCGCAGAGACGCAGAGGGCGCAGAGAGGCAGCGGAACTCTGCGAATCCACTCCGCCGCCCGGTCCGCCGCTTCCCGCCTGATGGGCGCGGCGCCCGGCGCGCAGCGGAGCAGCCCGGTCCCCGGGCGGAAAGGGGCGGACGAGAGTCTATACACACTGTTCTACACACGTCGGGAGGCATATATGATCGCCGGGAATGAACAGCCGCGACATCATTCGCATGCTGGCGCGGGCGGGCTGGCAGCACGTGGCGACCAAAGGCGACCATTGGCAATTCAAGCATCCGACGCGCCCCGGGCGTGGCTGGCCGCTCGCAACACGCCAACCGCCCGTCAGGGGGCGAGGGTCTGAAGAAAGGTCAACCGCAGAGACGCAGAGGGCGCAGAGAGGCAGCGGAACTCTGCGCCCTCTGCGTCTCTGCGGTGAATCCCTGTCTCAGGGCAACTCAAGCCACCCGAAGCGGTGCACGATCGATCGGCCGGTGACATTCGCAACGAGCGTCGCATCCGCTTGTCGTCGCGAGTAGCGCGCGAACTCGCACAGAATCCGCGCCAGAATCCACTCCGCCGCCCGGTCCGCCGCTTCCCGGCTGATGGGCGCGGCGCCCGGCGCGCAGCGGAGCAGGCCGGTCCCCGGGCGGAAAGGGGCGGACGAGAGTCTATACACACTGTTCTACACACGTCGGGAGGCATATATGATCGCCGGGAATGAACAGCCGCGACATCATTCGCATGCTGGCGCGGGCGGGCTGGCAGCACGTGGCGACCAAAGGCGACCATTGGCAATTCAAGCATCCGACGCGCCCCGGGCGTGGCTGGCCGCTCGCAACACGCCAACCGCCCGTCCGGGGGGCGAGGGTCTGAAGAAAGGTCAACCGCAGAGACGCAGAGGGCGCAGAGAGGCAGCGGAACTCTGCGCCCTCTGCGTCTCTGCGGTAAATCCCTGTCTCAGGGCAACTCAAGCCACCCGAAGCGGTGCACGATCGATCGGCCGGTGACATTCGCAACGAGCGTCGCATCCGCTTGTCGTCGCGAGTAGCGCGCAACTTGCACCGAATCCGCGCCAGAATCCACTGCCGCCGGTCCGCCGCTTCCCAGCTGATGGGCGCGGCGCCCGGCGCGCAGCGGAGCAGCCCGGTCTCCGGGCGGAAAGGGGCGGACGAGAGTCTATACACACTGTTCTACACACGTCGGGAGGCATATATGATCGCCGGGAATGAACAGCCGCGACATCATTCGCATGCTGGCGCGGGCGGGCTGGCAGCACGTGGCGACCAAAGGCGACCATTGGCAATTCAAGCATCCGACGCGCCCCGGGCGTGGCTGGCCGCTCGCAACACGCCAACCGCCCGTCAGGGGGCGAGGGTCTGAAGAAAGGTCAACCGCAGAGACGCAGAGGGCGCAGAGAGGCAGCGGAACTCTGCGCCCTCTGCGTCTCTGCGGTAAATCCCTGTCTCAGGGCAACTCAAGCCACCCGAAGCGGTGCACGATCGATCGGCCGGTGACATTCGCAACGAGCGTCGCATCCGCTTGTCGTCGCGAGTAGCGCGCTAACTGGCACCGAATCCGCGCACGTAGCGACCAAAGGCGACCATTGGCAATTCAAGCATCCGACGCGCCCCGGGCGTGTCACGGTTCCGCATCCCAAGCGAGACCTGCCGATCGGTACGCTCCGCAGTATCGAAAAGCAGTCGGGCCTGAAGTTGAGGTAAGACAAACACATGGCGACCTACATCGCGTTGATCCGCAAAGACGAGGGGAGTGATTACGGGGTTGACTTCCCGGATTTCCCCGGATGCGTCACGGCCGGGCGCACGTTGGAAGAAGCACGGCGCATGGCCACGGAAGCCCTGGGATTGCATGTCGAAGGGCTATTGGCCGATCAGCAGGCGCTCCCCGAAGCATCCGGCCTGGACGCGATCATGGCCGATCCAGCAAACCGGGATGCCGTGGCGGTCCTGGTGGAGGTGCCCTTGGGAGATGCCGTGCCAAGCCGGGCTGTCCGCATCAACATCACGCTCCCCGGAGAACTGCTGGAGGAAATCGATCGCGTCGCCAAGAACCGGTCGCGCTTCCTGGCCGAAGCCGCGCGGGCCAGGCTGCGCAGCGCGGCGTAACGGCAAGGGCGGATCGCACCCCTGGCTAGCCTGGCGGCAAGGCAGCGAACGGGTCGTGCACCGGCACTCCGAGCGGCGCGAAGTGCCGGAGGTTGCGCGACAGGATTGTCAATCGGTGCCGTTGCGCCGTCGCCGCGATGACGATGTCAGCGAATCCGGCGCCTGGCCCTGGCCGCGCGCCCGATCCGACAACACCCCCGCGATCCGGGCGGTCGGCACATCGAGGCCAAGGATGCGGTCGTTATAGAGATGCAGCACGGTTTCGAGCCACGACGCCAGATGCTCGCTCTTGCGTACCGCCCCCTCACGCCGCAGCTTGGCAATCCCATCGTCGATCTCCGCCACCGCCACGGCGGAGAGAAACAACAGCGCCGCATGCTCGTCCATCCACAGCAACAGATCGGGCCGGGCAAGCCGGGCCGATGCACCGGCCGAAATAACGTTGGTATCGACAAGATACACGGATTGTCAGAGATCGGCCGTGCGCAGCGGCGTGCGATCGCGCTTCGGCAGGTCGTCCGAACCGACCGGCGCGGCCATCAGCAGCCGGCCGAAGGACGGCACCCGAGAGAGCCGCCCCCATTCCTCGAAGCTCAGGATCACCGCTACCCGTTTGCCGTGGCGGGTGATGACGGCAGGCTGGCCCCGCACCGCGTCGTCCACCACGGCGGACAGGTTCGCCTTCGCCTCCCGGAGCTGGATATCCTTCATTGAAGCGTCTCCACAAGGTTTGTGACTACTGTAGTCATATACGGAAGGCCGTCCCGGAGACAAGACCCCGCATTCCGCAACGACGGGCATTTCCCCCTGGGCGCGCCAAGGGGCATTTCAGTTGACAACCGCACCGCCCCCCATGCCATGATCCATCCGAACATGAAGGAGTTTGCGCCGGCGTGACGCGCGCTTGACCCGTCAACTGCCCTGGCCGATCACCCCGCTGTCGCGCCGGACCACCCCGGCCGGCACAGCGGGATTCCTTGTTCCATGAGCCTCTCCACCGCCAAGACGCTCCACGTCATCACCTGGGGCTGCCAGATGAACGTGTATGACTGCACGCCGCATGGCCGATGTGCTGGCGCCGTGGGCTACGCGCCCGTCGCCGGCACCCGACCACGCCGACATGGTGATCCTCAACACCTGCCACATCCGCGAAAAAGCCGCCGAGAAGGTGTTCTCCGAACTGGGCCGCCTGCGCCGGCTGAAAGAAGCGGGCCGCCAGGGCGGGCGCATGATCCTCGCCGTCGCCGGCTGCGTGGCGCAGGCGGAAGGCGCAGAGATCCTGGCCCGCGCCCCCTTCGTCGATATCGTGGTGGGGCCGCAGACCTATCACCGGCTGCCGGAAATGGTCGCCCAGCGCCGCGCAGCGGCAGGCGCGTGATCGAGACCGATTTCCCGGCCGAGGACAAATTCGACCAGCTGCCGGAAGCCGCCGCGCCCAGGGCGTCACGGCTTTCCTCGACGATCCAGGAAGGCTGCGACAAGTTCTGCAGCTTCTGCGTGGTGCCCTACACCCGCGGCGCCGAGCAGAGCCGCCCGGCCGCCGCCGATGCTGGCCGAGGCCCGGCGCCTGGTCGCCGCGGGCGCGCGGGAGATCACGCTGCTCGGCCAGAACGTGAATGCCTAGCACGGCGAGGGGCCGGACGGGCGGACATGGAACCTGGGCCGGCTGATCCGCGCTCTGGCCGATATCCCGGGCTGCTGCGGCTGCGCTACACCACCTCGCATCCGCGGGACATGGACGAGGATCTGATCGCCGCGCATCGCGATGTCGCCGAAGCTGATGCCGTTCCTGCACCTGCCGGTGCAGTCCGGCTCCGACCGGATGCTGGCGGCGATGAACCGCCGGCACACGCGCCGAGGAGTACCGCGCCATCGTCGGACCGGCTGCGCGATGCGCGGCCTGATATCGCCCTTTCTTCGGATTTCATCGTCGGCTTCCCCGGCGAGACCGAGGCGGATTTCGCGCGACACCTTGCGCCTGGTGCGAAACCATCGGCTTCGCCCAGGCCTTCAGCTTCAAATACTCGCCGCGCCCGGGCACGCCGGCCGCCTCCGCCGCCGATCAGGTGCCCGAATCCGAGAAGGAAGCGCGCCTCGCCGCGCTCCAGGCCCTGCTCCGGGCCCAGCAGGCGCGGTTCAATGAACGCTGCGTCGGCCTGGACGCTGCCGGTGCTGTTCACCGGCCCCGGCCGCCATCCCGGCCAGATCGCCGGCCGCTCCCCCTACCTTCAGCCGGTGCACGTGTCGGCTGACGCATCCCTGATCGGTGCCGAATCGATGGTGCGAATTGGCGCCGCGCTGCCCAATTCTCTTTCCGGCTACCTTGTCGAGGAGTCCGCCGCCGCTTGAGCCAGACCGCCACGTTCCCCGCACTCGCCGCCGCCCAGACGCCCGGCAAGGCCATCACCCTCCAGTTCCAGGACAACATGTTGTTGCCATTGCTTCTGGGCGATCACGACCGGCACCTGGTGCGATTGGAACAAGGCCTGGGGGTGCGGCTGTCGTGCCGCGGCAACCGGGTCGCCATCACCGGCGATGCGCCGCGGGTGGACGCCGCGCAGGCGGTGCTGGAAGGGCTGTGGCCCGGCTCGAACGTGGGGAAAGCGTCGGCCGGCCCGAGGTCGAGGCTGCTATCCGCTTCGCCGAGGCCGAATCGGATCCCCGGCTGCCGTTCTCCGATCTTCCGGCGATTCGCACCCGCCGCGGTGCCGTCGCCCCGCGCAGCGCCGGACAGGCCGCCTACATGGACGCGCTCGCCCGGCACGAGATGGTGTTCGGCATCGGCCCCGCCGGCACCGGCAAGACCTATCTCGCCGTGGCCCAGGCCGTGGCGATGCTGCAGGCCGGCAAGGTGGATCGCATCGTGCTCTCCCGCCCCGCGGTCGAGGCGGGCGAGCGGCTCGGCTTCTTGCCCGGCGACATGAAGGAGAAGGTCGATCCCTACCTCCGGCCGCTGTATGACGCGCTGCACGACATGATGCCGGGCGAGCAGGTGATACGGCGGGTCGGGAGCGGGGAGATCGAGGTGGCGCCGCTGGCGTTCATGCGAGGCCGCACCCTGGCGCACGCCTACGCCATCCTGGACGAAGCGCAGAACGCCACCCCCATGCAGATGAAGATGTTCCTCACCCGCATGGGCGAAGGCACGCGCATGGTCGTCACCGGCGACCTTACCCAGGTCGATCTGCCGGCCGGCGTGCTCAGCGGCTTGCGCGACGCGCTGGAAACCGTGGAGGGCGTGCCGGGAATTTCCGTGGTCCGGTTCGACCGCCGCGACGTGGTGCGCCACCCGCTGGTGGCACGCATCGTCGATGCCTACGATCAGCGTGAGGCAGCGGCCGGGGACAAGCGGCGCGAGGCGCGCCGCGCCAACGAAACGAGCGGGGGCATTCCGGGCAAATAGGATGGGCCCACACAGTATCGGCCCCGCTACAGCGGGGCAGCACGACCACACCGAGATCATCGTCGAGGACTGGGGCTGGCACCGCCTGATCCGCGGTGCACCGGCCGTCGCGGCGCGCGCCGCGCGGGCTGGCGGCGGCGGCGTGGTGGTGCTGGCCAGCGACCGGGAGGTGCGGCGGCTCAATGCGCGGGACCGTGGCCGCAACAAGCCCACCAACGTACTCGACCTACCAGCCGCCCGCGCCCGGCCTGCCCGGACAGATCATCGTCGCGCTGGGCACCGTCCGCCGGGAAGCCGCCGCTTTGCGCCGCCGTCCGGCGCACCACCTGGCCCATCTGGTGGTGCACGGAATGCTGCACCTGGCCGGCGAGGACCACCATCACCCCGGCGACGCCCGCCGCATGGAGCTGCGCGAATCCCTCCTGCTCCATCGCCTGCGCGTTCCCAACCCGTGGAAGCACCGATGAGCGACGCGATCTCCCGCATGGGGCTGCTGTCGCGCGTGCGCACCATCCTGCGGCGCCGCGCCGCCGAGCCGAGCGTGCGCGAATCCATCGCCGAGCTGGTGCAGGAGGCGGCCGAGGCGCCGCACGTGCCGGGTGCGGTGCCCGAACTGGACCGCCACGAACGCGCGCTGATCGCCAACGTGCTGCGTATGCGCGGCACCACCGCGGCCGATGTGATGGTGCCGCGCGCCGATATCGTGGCGATCCGCCATGACCTCACGTTCCAGCAGGCGGTGGAGCAGATCCGCAACGACGGCCATTCCCGCCTGCCGGTGTATCGGGAAGGCTTGGACGACATCCTCGGCATGGTCCACATCAAGGATGTGTATGCCTTCGTCGGCCGGCCGCAGGAGTTCTCGCTCGAAGGGATCCTTCGCCGCCCGCTGATGGTGGCGCCGCAAATCCCCGTGCTGGACCTGCTGCTGCAAATGCGCCAGGCGCACATGCATCTGGCGCTGGTGGTGGACGAGTTCGGCGGCATCGACGGGCTGGTGACGATCGAAGACCTGGTGGAGACCATCACCGGCGACATCTCCGACGAGCATGACGAGAGCGAAGCCCCGATGCTGGTGGAGCGCCAGGATGGCGCGATGGATGTCAACGCCCGGATGCGGCTCGAGGATTTCGAGCAGCGTATGGGGCGGATCCTGACGGCCGAGGAGCGCGCCGCGGACATCGATACGGTAGGCGGTCTGGTGTTCAACCTGACCGGGCGCGTGCCGGCGCGCGGCGAGGTGATCAGCCACCCGTCGGGTTTGGAGTTCCGGGTGCTGGAGGCGGACCCGCGGCGCATCCGGCGGGTGCGCGTGCGACGGACCGCTCCGGCCCAGGCGCCGGCCCAAAGCGAAGCGGCGGAGTAGCGTTGCATTTAATAGCGGATTGCCATTTCCGAGAATAGCGAATTGCGCTATTTACCCTGTTCAGTGAAAACGGTTCGGTATTCCCCGGACGCGCGGCGTGCCCTGAAACGTCACGCCAACATGGCTGGACGATTGCTGGAGGCGATTTCGGATTACGCAACTGCACCTTCAGCGCACGCCAACAATGTCACGCGGCTGGTCGGCTCGCCCGCCGGGCGCCTGCGGGTCGGAGACTTCCGCATCGTCTTCGAGGAGACCGAAACCGAAATCATCGTGACCAAGATTGGGCCACGCGGCTCGATCTACGATTGAGGAGCTGCGTTATGCACGTCCAGCGTATCAAAACGCCTAGCGGCGAGGAGATGGTGGTGATCCCCGCCCAGGAGTTCGACAATCTGATCGATGCCCGCGACCATGCGCAGGCGATGGCGGCGTACCGGCGGGGCGAGGGGGACTGGCTGACCGATGCGGAAATGGCCGAGTTTCTTGCCGCCTCATCGCCGCTCGCGTTCTGGCGCCAGCGTCGCGGGATGACACAGGCGCAGCTCGCGGCGTCGGTGGGCGTCTCGCAGGGCTATCTGGCGCAGATAGAAACGGGCAAGCGGACCGGTGACGTTGGGCTGTATCGCAAGCTGGCCCGGCAGCTTGGCGTCGCGATCGAGGATCTGATCCCCGAGGACAACTCAGCGCCGTAGCCGCGTCATTGCGCGGGGCACAGAGCGCGACGAGGCAATCTGGACCAAATGGGCGCACGAGAAGTCGAGCGTCCGACCGAAGGCTCGCAATGACAGTGTGTCGCCCGCGCGATCCCCTGGATTCTCCTGCCGGCGAGTGGCGCGCTATCCGGTGCGGAGGCGCCGTCGGAATCCGACGAGCCCGGCGATCCCGGCGCCGAGCAGAAGGATGCTCCCCGGCTCGGGGACACTATTTACGATAGTCAGCCGAAGATTGTCGTAATCTGCTTCGCTGGTATAGATGACAGTCGTTGCGCCGGAGCTGAATATCTGGGCGAGGCCGAAGAGCATCGGGTCCCCGGCGAAATTTGGAAAGGCGGCCACGAAGTTGCCCGTGGTGAAGTCGTATTCCTCGAAGTTTGTTGCAACCAACCCGGATGCGGAAATCGTATTGTACCCGGTGCTTCCGGGCGCTGTTCCCCCCGGCCCCGGGATGCTCGCAAGGTAGAAATTGCCGTCCTGTTCAATGAGCGGGTGGAACGTATTTCCGAACACGCCGCCGAATGGATAATGATCAGTCAGATTCTTATCGACTGAGGCGTTGATCGACAGGATGGCGCCTTGGGTTGACGGATCATAGCTGAACATGGTGTTCGCGAGGCCGACTGTCGCGGTCTCATTGCTGCCCGGAGGGAATGAGGCGATGAGCTGCAACCCGGCGCCCGGATTGCCGCAGCTCGCGCACTGGTCATAGGTGAGGGCCGCGCCGCCTGAGGTGAACACAGGCGAAGCGGTGTAGTCCGCCAGGTTGAACGTACTGTCGGTGAAGACCACGTCGGCGAAGGCCGGCCCGGACATCAGAACCATTGCACCGGTGAGAGGCCCCGCCAGGGATCGGAGGGAAAGACTCATCGTCAACTCCTGTCGCCGCAACCTGCTGCGCTATTTAGCGCAAAATTAATTTCATTGCAAGTGACTTTGCGACCAAGAAGACACGAAGAAATGATAAGTGATATTTGAGTGCAATCTGGAATTTGAGCATCTTGCGGCGGCAGACGGTCGCCAGTCTCGCAGGCCCGCTCCATACCTGAACCGGCGCCGTCCGTGCGCAGATGGCCGGGTCGATCCCCGGGACAGGCCCGGGGATTCGCCCGGCCACGACGGGGAAAGTGCGGGGACCTCGGCCCTCGCAATGACAGTGCGCCGCGCGCGTGCGACACTGGCCGATACAGGAGAAACACATGCTGCGATTGGGGTACAAGGCATCGGCAGAACAGTTCGGCCCGCGTGAACTCCTCGATTTTTCCGTCGTGGCCGAGCACACTGGCTTCGATTCTGTCTTCGTCAGCGACCACTTCCAGCCCTGGAAACACACCGACGGCCACGCCCCCTCGGCGCTCGCCTGGCTCGGCGCGCTGGGCGCCAGCACGACGCGAATCATCATGGGCACCAGCGTGCTGACCCCGACCTTCCGCTACCACCCCACGATGGTGGCGCAGGTGTTCGCCACGCTCGGTGCGCTGTTTCCTGACCGGGTGATCCTCGGCGTCGGCACCGGTGAATCGCTGAACGAGGTGCCGGCGACCGGCATGGCCTGGCCGGAGTTCAAGGAACGCTTCGCCCGGCTGCGCGAGGCAGTCGCGCTGATCCGCCGACTGTGGACCGAGCAGCACGTCACCTTCGACGGCCAGTACTACCAAACGAAGGACGCGACGATCTACGACCGGCCGGACCGCCCGGTGCCGATCTACATCGCCGCCGCCGGTGCGATGGTGGCGCGCTACGCCGGGCGCCACGGCGACGGCTTCATCTGCACCAGCGGCAAGGGCACGAAGCTTTACACCGAGACCCTGCTGCCGAACCTCGCCGAGGGGCTCGCCGCGTCGTCCGCCCCCGATCGCCGCTTCGACCGCATGATCGAGATGAAGGTGTCGTTCGATACCGACCGGGCGCGCGCCATGGAGGACACGCGCCACTGGGGGGCGCTGGCGCTGACCCCGGAGGAGAAGGTGTCGGTGGAAGACCCGCGCGAGATGGAGCGCCGTGCCGCGGCGCTGCCGGTGGAGCGCACGGCCAGCCGGTGGATCGTTTCAACCGACGCCGAAGAGCATGCCGATCGCATCGGCGAATACGTGAAGCTCGGGTTCGAGCACCTGGTGTTCCACGCCCCGGGGCCGGATCAGCGACGCTTCCTGACGCTGTATGGGGAACGGGTGCTGCCCCTGCTGCGCAAACGATACGGGTAGGCTACCCCCGCCGCTCCCACTCGCCCACCTCGATCCGCGGCATGTCGAAGCGCTCGGTCGTGCGCGTATACCAGCCGCGCCCGTGCATCCGCCCGATCAGATCGAGCCGCGGCGTGTCCACATAGCACCGCTCCTTGTCCAGGATGCAGTCATCCCGGATGTGCACCGCGACCGCGCGCCCCAGAACCACCGCGCGGTCGATGCCGACATCCACGATCACCAGGCGCTCGCATTCAAATGAAACCGGTAACTCGGCGATCCGCGGCGGCTTGACCTTGGCGCTCGGCGCGGTCGTCAGCCCCGCCTCGCGCAGTTCGTTCACATCCTTGCCGAAGTCGATCGCCGTGACGTTCATCGGATGCGCGAGATCGTGGTTCACCAGGTTGACCACGAACTGGCCGGTGCGGCGGATATTGCCGCCGGTGTCCTTCACATCGCCCGGCGCGCGGCCGCCGATGCCGATCGCCAGCACCGGCGGATTGCCGGACACCGCATTGAAGAACGAAAACGGCGCGGCATTCAGCGTGCCGTCCACGTCCTGCGTGGTGACCCAGGCGATCGGCCGAGGCACCACCGTGGAAACCAGCAACTTGTAAACGTTTTCCGGACTCATGCCGGCGAAGTCGAACAGCATGGCGCGTCCCGCATGCAACAGCCTGCAAGCTGGCCCGTCGCGATGCCGTTGTCCAGATTCAGAGTCTCTTAACCGGCTCGACGCAGAGTTGGCCCTCCTACACCGGGTCATCGCATGCGATTTCTGCGCAATCGGTCCATCGCCGCCAAGCTCGCCGCATCCGCGGGCTGCGCCCTGCTCCTGGTGGTCGCATTGACGTGGTCCGCCCAGCGCGGCATCGCCACGCTCGGCCGCGTGCAGACCGATGTCTCCTCCGCCGCGGTGGCGGAACGGCAGATGAAAGATGCGCTGGTCGCCGCGCAGGAGCTGCGGGTGATCGGCCGGGTCATCGCCCAGGCGCAGACCTCGCGCGAATTGGCCAAGGCATCGGAGGCCGCCAAGGAAGCGGAGGAAACGGCCCGCACACGCTTGCAATCGGCGTCGTCCCTCCAGTCCCCCACGGTCGCAAAATCCCTGGCCGCCCTCGATGCATTCGCAAAAACCCTGACCGCGGAAGCCGACAAGCGGAAGGCGCTCCTGAACCTCCGCGGGCGGCAGCTTCTGGACGCGCGGACGATGTTCTCCTCCAGCATCAGTTCCTTCTCCGATGAACTCGCCGCGGGCGGGGTGGCGGCCGGGGGCGTGGATGCGGTGACCGGCCAGGTAAAGGAAACCGTGCCGGCCGATGTTCTGGCCGCGGCGAAGGCCGACTTCGCCGCCTACCAGGTCGCCATGGACCAGATGCAGAATGCCGCGCTGTTGTTCCTGGCCACCGGCAACATGGGCGCGGCCAACGAAGTGAAGGATGACGCCGCCGCCGCCGGCGCAAAGATGGCGGCACTCACAGGCAGCAAGCTGCCAAACTCCACCAAGTCCGACGTGAAGGTGCTGGATACGCTCGGCAAGTCCATCGCCCAGGCAGCCCAGCAGGTCGTCGATCAGACCATTGCCCTTGATGATTTCGTCAGCGGCCCGGTGGATACCGCGAGCCAGACCATGTCCGATTACGTGAAACTGGCGGCCAATCAGCTTGAGTTCGTGGCGGACGAAGCGATGCGCAACGCCGGCAGCGCCGAACAGTGGGCCCATCGCCAGGTGCTGTTTATCGCCGGCGGCATCATTCTGGTGCTGCTGCTCTCCAGCGGGCTGACTGCGCGCGCCATCTCCCGCCCCATGCGCGGCATGACCCAGGCCATCCAGGGCATCGCCAACGGCGAGACGGATATCGCCATCGGTCATTCCGGCCGCAAGGATGAGATCGGCCGCATGGCCGCCGCGCTGGAAACCTTGCGCGGCGTGGTGCGCGACGCCTTCGTCAAGGCGGAAGTCATCCGCCAGTTCCCCACCGGCATGCTCACCGCCCGGGCCGATGAGGAACTCACGATCACCTATCTGAATCCGGAGGCGCAGCGGCTGCTCGGCCTGGTGGCCGAGCATCTGGCCCTCAGACCCGACGGCTCCACGGTGCAAACCGTCCTTGCGCTGTATCCCGATCGCGAAGCGGCCCGCGCCATCCTGCGCGAGCCGGATCGCCTGCCGAACCGAACCCGCGTCAGTTTGGGAGCCGAAACCTTCGAACTCCTCGCCTCGGCCATCCGTGACCGTGCCGGCGCTTATGTCGGGCCGATGGTCACGCTCCACCGCGTGACCGAGCAGATGAAGCTGGTGCAGCGGTTCGAGCAGGAGGTGGGACGGATCGCGCAGATCGTCGGCGATCGTGCGAACGCGGTGCAGGCCAGTGCCACCGCCATGAGCGAGACCGCCGAGGATGCCGGCCGCCGCACCGAAGCCGTCGCCGCCGGGTCGGAGCAGGCGGCGAGCAATATCGGCTCGGTCGCCGCGAGCGCCGAGGAACTCGCCGCGTCGGTGGCCGAGATCGGCCGCCGGGTGACCGATTCCGCGCGCATCGCCAACGAGGCGGTGGACCAGGCCGGCGCGGCAGACCAGTGCATGGGCGGGCTGAGCGAAGCCGCGGGCCGTATCGGCGACGTGGTGCGCCTGATCAGCGACATCGCCGGCCGCACCAACCTGCTCGCGCTGAACGCCACGATCGAGGCGGCGCGCGCCGGCGAGGCGGGCAAGGGCTTCGCCGTCGTCGCCAGCGAAGTGAAGACGCTCGCCACCCAGACCGCGCGCGCCACCGAGGAGATCAGCTCCCAGATCGGCTCCATGCAGGCCGCCACCAATCAGTCGGTGGACGCGCTGCGTTCGATCACCGCCACCATCCGGCAAATGAGCGAGATCGCGGTGGCGATTGCCGGCGCGACGGAAGAACAAGGCGCGGCAACGCAGGAGATCGCACGGGCCGTGCAGGAGGCAGCGGCGCGGAGTTCGGAGGTCACCAGCACGGTCGGGCGCGTGGCGGAGCTGGTCGCCGACACCAGCCGGCAGGCCTCGGAAACGCTCGGCGCCGCCACCGAACTCACCAGCCAGTCGGCGACGCTACGTACCCAGGTTGATCGTTTCCTGAAAGACGTCCAGGCGGCCGCCTGAACCCCCCATTACGATAGGCCGCATACCCCAGCGCGCCACAACCTGCTAATCATCAAGCCCGCACTCCAACCGGGGAGGCAGGCGCTTGGCCTACGCAATCCAGATCAACGGCACCCGGCACACCGTCGATGCCGGTGCGGAGACGTGCGGCGAGAACCCGCCGACCGGCCTCGGGGAGCCCGCACCGCCCCCATCCATCCCGGCGCTGTGCAACGCCGTCTTCGCCGCCACCGGCAAACGTGTGCGCAGCCTGCCGATCGATGTGGGCGAGCTGCGCTCGGCCTGACCGCACGCAGACATGCCGGACGCGAAAGTTGCCGTCGTAACCGGCCCGACATCCGGCATCGGCCGATGGATCGCCCTCGGCCTGACCCGCGCCGGCATGCACGTCGTGCTTCTCGCGCGCGACCCCGCACGCGCCAGGGAAGCCACCCGCTGGATCGCCGACCACGTGCCGGCCGCGCGGACCGAGATCGTCCACGCCGATTTGTCCTCGCTGGCGCAGACCCGCGCTGCCGCCGATGCGATCGCCCGCCTCCATCCGCGGCTCAGCCTGTTGGTGAACAACGCCGGGATGTATGCGCCCAAACGCGGCGTGACGACCGAGGGCAACGAGCGCACCCTCGCCGTCAACCACCTGGCGCCGTTTCTGCTCACGCGTGATCTGCTCGGCGCACTCCGCGCCGCCGCGCCCGCCCGCGTGGTCAATGTCGGTTCGGTCGCCTCCGATGATGCAAAGCTGGCTCTCGATGATCTCCAGTCGGCCCGCGGATACAGCGGCTGGAGAGCGTACAGCCAGTCCAAGCTCGCCTTCATGATGGCGACCTTCGCCTGGGCCGAACGGATCCCGATTTCAGACGTGACCTTCAATGTCGTGCATCCCGGCCTGGTCGGCACCAACATCGCAGCCGGCCGCAGTATCAGCGGCGTGGCGTGGCGCCTCGGCACGCCTTTCATGCTCCGACCGGCGCGCGGCGCCGGCCCGCCGCTTTGGCTCGCGCTGGCGCCGGAACTTGCCACCGTCAGCGGCCGGTATTTCCGCAAGCGCGTAGAATCCCGCCCCAACCCGCTGGCGCTCGATCCTGCCCTGCGGGCGCGCCTGTGGGAGGAAACCGAGCGCCTCGTGGCGCCTCCCGACACCAATTGATTCATCGTGTACTACTCCATGGCATGTTCGCCAGCGGTTTCCGAAAGTGGGTGCCGACGGGCATGGCCGGCGCTGCGCCAGCCACTTCGATGCAAACGGGGAGAAGAACGTGAAGCGTCTTGCAGCGCTGGCTGCGCTATCACTGCTGCCGTCATCGGCCCTGGCGCAAGCAACCCCTCAGGCCACGCCGAACGCGACGCTCCCCCAGGTCGAGGTGATCGGCAGCACGCCGCTGCTCGGCTCGGGCGTCGATCGCACCAAGGTCCCCGCGCAAAATCAGGTCTTCGACAGCCGCGACGTCACCCTTCAGGGGCCGCCCGACTATCTCAACGCGCTGCAGAACCAGGCGCAGGGTGTGATACTGGACAGTGCCGCCGGCAACCCGTTCCAGCCCAATCTATTCTATCACGGCTTCCAGGCAGCGCCGCTTCAGGGCACCCCGCAAGGTCTCGCGGTCTATCTGAACGGCGTGCGCTTCAACCAGGCCTTCGGCGATACGGTGAATTTCGACCTCATCCCCAACATCGCCATCGACAGCATGAATCTGGAAGGCGCAAATCCGGTGTTCGGGTTGAATGCGCTTGGCGGTTCGCTCTCGGTCCAGCTCAAGAACGGCTTCACTTATCACGGCGGCGAGGTCGATCTCTACGGCGGTTCGTTCGGACAGATCGCCGGCGCGGCGCAGTACGGCAAGCAGATCGGCAACACCGCCGTCTATGCCGCGGCGTCCGGCCTAAAGGAGAATGGCTGGCGCGATTTCCAGTCCTCCGCGCTCAAGCAGTTCTATGGCGATGTCGGCTGGCAGAGCGATCGCGCCGAGGTGCACCTGAACATCACCCTCGCGCAGACCTCGTTGGAGGCACCGGGAACCACACCGGTGGAGTGGCTGGACGTTGACCGACGCGCCCAGTTCACCGGCCCCAGTCCGATCGACAACACCTACGCGCTGATCAGCCTGAACAGCAACGTGCAGGTCAATGACACCACCTCCGTGCAGGCGCTGGCCTATTACGACTACTTCCTGCAGCGCATCGGCAACGGCAACGTCGCCGATTTCGGCGCGTGCAATACACTCACCGGGTTCCTCTGCGAATCAGGAAGCGACACTCTCGCCACCGATCGGAACGGCAACCCGATTTCGGATTTCCTGAACGGCAGGCCCTACTCGGACTGGGACAGCGAGACCGTCAACACCAACGGCTACGGCGCCTCGGTCCAGATCACCGACCAGCGCAATATACTCGGCCACGGCAACCATTTCGTCGCCGGCGCCAGCTTCGACGGCTCACAAACCCTCTTCGGCGCAACCACCGGTGTCGGCGGCCTGGACCCCTTCTCGCTCAACTTCATTGGTCCGGACGGCTTTCCGCAGGGGATCATCGTTGACCAGGCAGACGGCACGGATGCGCCTGTGCGCGTCGGCGTTTCGACGGCATATTACGGCCTCTATCTCACTGATACGTTCGACATCACCCGCCGACTGTCAGCCAATCTCTCCGGCCGCTTCAACGCCGAGCAGATCAACCTCAACGATCTGCTCGGCACCGGACTTTCGGGCAATCACAACTACACGCATTTCAATCCAGGCGTGGGCCTGACCTACCGGCTGAACCCGGCATTCAGCGTGTATGCGTCCTATTCCGAATCCAATCGGGCGCCGACCCCCGCGGAACTGAGTTGCGCCAGCCCGGAAAGCCCGTGCAGCCTCGCCAACTTCTTCACCGGCGACCCCGACCTGAAACAGGTCGTCGCGCATACCATCGAAGCTGGTGTCCGCGGCCAGGTGCGCCCTTCTCCGGCGCCAACCTGAACTGGAACGTCGGCCTGTTCCGTACCAGCCTGGATGACGACATCGCGTTCGTGCAGAGCGCCGTGCTGGGGCGCGGCTTCTTCCAGAACGTCGGTGCAACCCGCCGGGAGGGCCTCGATGCCGGCCTGCGTCTGAACAGCGCACGCTGGACCGCATGGGCCGGCTATACCTACACCAACGCGACCTTCCAAAGTGCCTTCATGGAATTGAGCCCCGAGAACCCGGCGGCCAACGATGACGGCAACATCCAGGTTAATCCGGGTGACCGTCTGCCCGGCATCCCCCTCCATCAGTTCAAGTTCGGCGTGCAATACAAGCCAACGGATGCCTGGACCGTCGGCGTCACCGGCGTTGCCGCAAGCGGACAATACCTGTTCGGCGACGAGGCGAACCTGACGAAGCAACTTCCCGGATATTTCGTGCTGAACTTCAACACCAGTTACCAGATCACCCAGAACTTCCAGATATTCGGGCTGGTGCAGAACGTGCTCGACACCAAGTACTACGTGTACGGGACGTTCTCTCCCACGTCGTCCATGACCTTCCTTCAGGCGCCCGGCACGACCAACCCGCGCAGCTACAATATCGCCGCCCCGGTGGCGGGCTTCGCCGGGCTCCGCGTGACGTTCTGAGCGGCCTGTAGCGGTGCCGGGATCGCTCCGCTACCACGCTCGCATGCCACCCGCCGCCCGTCCCGCGAAACCCGGTCGCGCCGGATACTATCTTGCTGCCGCAATCCTCGCTCTCGCGGTCACGCTGTTCTACGCTTTCCACAAAGGTCAGGACGTCAACTGGGATCAGCGCAACTACCACATCGCCATCCCCTTCCTGCTCCTGCACGGCACCTACTGGAGCAGCATCGCACCCGCGGGCATCCAAAGCTGGTTCAATCCGCTGGTGCTCATTCCCCAATATCTCGCGATCACGCACCTGCCGCCGATTGCCGCCACGCTGGTCATCACGCTTGCGCAACTGCCGGCCTACCTGATCTGCGCCCGCATCTGCCGACAGATCGCCGGCCCCGATCACACCCTGGCCTTGCTGGGGTTTCTGCTCTGTCTCGCCAGTCCCATCGCCTTGTCGGAAGCTGGCACGACCTACGTCGATCTGGTCACCGCCATTCCGGTCCTCGGCGCCTACAGCCTGTTGTTGACGCCCGAACAGACCGGACGCCGAGCCGCAACGGCCGGAGCGCTGATCGGCCTCGCCACCGGTCTCAAGCTCACCAACGCCGTCTTCGCCTTCGGCACCGCGGCGCTGATCTGGCCCGCCACACCCCGCATCACCGACCGTCTGGCCCGTCTCACCGTCGCCGGCCTTGGCGCCGCCACTGCGTTCCTCATCATCGCGGGCTGGTGGCACTGGCTGCTGTGGCAGCACTTCGGCGATCCGGTATTTCCTTACTTCGCCCGACTCTTCTCGCCCGATGCCCCCGTCTCCATCGGGCGCGACGCGCGCTTCGGCGCGCGCTCGGCCTTCGCGCCGGTCACCTGGCCGATCTACTGGCTGATCGGCGGCAGCCCGAACCCCGGGCTGCTGTCACCCGCCAGCGAGGTCGATCCGCGCGACGCACGCTTCGCTATCGTCCTGCTTTGCATGGTCCCGGCGGTTCTCACATGGCACCGGCGTCCGCGCCTCGTTCCAGCCGAACGCGCCCTGATCGCCGCCTGGCTGATCGGCTACCTGGTCTGGATCGTCGTCTTCGCCAACCATCGCTACATGATCCCGCTGGAGCTTCTGGCCGGCTGCATCATCCTGTGCTTCGCCAAACGCCTGCCGCGCCGGCGCCAGCAGGTGACCGCCCTGGCCGCCGCCTGCGTCATCACGCTGATCGTGCTCCACGTGCCGCAATGGAACCGCGCGCCCTGGTCCAGCCGCTGGGACACCATCGCGGCCCAACCGGTCCATCTCGCCGGCCGGCCGCTCGTGTTCTTGCCGGACAAGCCCACCGCGGTGATCGCCGCCAGCATCGTGCCGGCCCCCCGCCTGGTCGGCCTCGCCGAACCGTTCGCCCTCGCCCCCGGCTCGCACTCCCCCCTCGCCCGCCAACTCGCCAGCGGACCTAAACGCGCCCGATACTCGATCGTACATCCTGCTCAGCGGGCCGCTGGCCCCGGACCAGCAGCAGTTCCTGCAACGCTACGGCTTGCGAACGACCGCCGACTGCCGGCCTATGCGGCTCGCGCTGCTCAGCGCAGCGCTGTGTTCACTGGCCCGAAGCACCCCCGCTTCTTGACCCCACCCGCCTCCCGCGCGGTAAAATGGGGTAATCCATGCCGGCCGCCGGCCGCGGCCCCCATCCGCACATCCGAACGGGAGCGAACATGCCGAGCCTTACCTATGCCTCACCGGCGACCAGCCAGGAGGCTGTTGCCCTGCTTGCCGGTGCATCCGGCACCGCGAAACTCCTCTCCGGCGGCACCGATCTCCTCGTGCAGATGCGCTCCGGGCGGGTCAAGCCGGACCTGATCATCGACACCAAGCAGATTGCCGGCATCATGGGCATCCGGCAGGAAAACGGCGCCTGGATCATCGGCGGCGCCACGCCAGGAGCCGTCATCGAAGCGCATGAGGGCTTCAAGCGCGATTGGCCCGGCGTGGTGGAAGCCACCGACCTGATCGGCTCCACTCAGATCCAGGGCCGCTGCACCCTGGCCGGCAATCTCTGCAACGCCTCGCCCGCCGCCGACAGCGTGCCCGCCATGATCGCCGCCGGCGCCATCGCCGTCGTGGTCGGGGGCAAGGGCACGCGGGAGGTTCCGGCGGAGCAGATCCCCGTCGGCCCCGGCCGCACCTCGCTTGCGAAGGATGAGTTCATCCTGGCTTTCAAATTCCCCGCCCGTCCGGCGCGAACCGGCGACGCCTATCTGCGCATGATCCCGCGCACCGAGATGGACATCGCCGTCGTCGGCTGCGGTATCTGCCTCACGCTCGACGACAAGGGCACCTGCACCGCCGCCAAGGTTTCGCTCGGCGCCGTCGCGCCCACCCCGCTGATCGTCAAGGACGCGGCGGATGCGCTGATCGGCCACACGCTCGACGATGCCACGCTCGCCCGGCTCGACGCGGCCGCCCGCGCCGCGTGCAAGCCCATCAACGACAAGCGCGGCACCATCGATTACCGCGTGAAGGTCGCCGGCGTGCTCGCCCGCCGTGTCGCCGCCATTGCATTCCAGCGTGCCCAAGGGGGCACGGCAAAAGGAACCCACTGACCATGAGCAAGCATCACGTCACCACCACCATCAACGGCGAACCCGTCGAATTCCTGTGTGAAACGCAGGAGACAATGCTGGACGTCCTGCGCAACACCCTGAACCTCACCGGCAGCAAGGAAGGCTGCGCCTCGGGCGATTGCGGCGCCTGCAGCGTGATCTGCGACGGCAAGCTGATCTGCTCCTGCCTGATGCTGGGCGTGGAGGCCGAGGGTCACCAGATCACCACCGTGGAAGGCATCGCCGATGGCGACGAGCTTCACCCGGTGCAGCGCAAATTCCTCGAACACGCCGCGCTCCAGTGCGGCTTCTGCACCCCGGGCCTGATCGTCGCGTCCAAGGCGCTGCTGGATGAAAATCCGAACCCGACCGAGGAGGAAGCGCGTTACTGGCTCGCCGGCAACCTGTGCCGCTGCACCGGCTACGACAAGATCATCCGCGCAGTCATGGATGCTGCCGAGGAAATCCGAGCATCCGATCGCAGAGTGGCGTGACCACGCCACGCCGCGTGAATCGGATGCTCAAATCGAAGTTTCAAGCGAGGGCCGCATGAATTACATCGTCTCCAAGCCGCAACTCAAAGTCGTCGGCACCCGCCCCCTCCGCCCGGACGGTGTGGACAAGGTCACCGGCCGTGCCCAGTTCGGCGCCGACATGGCGCTGCCCGGCATGCTGTGGGCCAAGGTGGTGCGCAGCCCGCACGCGCACGCCCGTATCGTGAAGATCGACGCCTCCCGCGCCCTGAAGCTCCCCGGGGTAAAGGCCGTGGTCACTGCCGATGACTTCCCCAATATCGCCAGCGAGGAAGCCTTCGTCGGCGAAGGCCCGATGAACTTCCGCGACCTCTCGCGCAACTGCATCGCCCGCGACAAGGCGCTGTATGAAGGCCATGCCGTCGCCGCGGTCGCCGCGACCACCCAGGCGATCGCCGACCAGGCGGTGGACCTGGTCGATGTGACCTACGAGGTGCTGCCCCACGTCATCGACGTGGAAGACGCGATGAAAGACGACGCGCCGCTGCTGCACGACGACCTGTTCACCGCCAACATGGACCCCAAGCCCACGAAACCGTCCAACATCGCCAAGCGGGTCTATTTCGCCAAGGGCGACGCCGAGAAGGCGTTTGCCGGCGCCGACGTGATCGTGGAGGGTCACTACACCACCGCCCCCGTGCACCAGGCCTATATCGAGCCGCACGCCTGCGTGGTGACCGTGGCCTCAGACGGCCAGGCGGTGATTTACAGCTCCAGCCAGGGCCAGTTCATGGTCCGTGCCTATAGCGCCAAGCTGCTGGGCTGGGACCTGGCCAATATCCGCGCCGTGCCGCTGGAGATCGGCGGCGGATTCGGCGGCAAGACCCTGGTGTACCTCGAACCGCTCGCGCTGGCCCTGGCGAAGAAGACCGGGCGTCCCGTGAAGATGCAGATGACGCGGGAGGAAGTGTTCGTCGCCACCGGCCCGACCTCGGGCACCGTGATCGACGTGAAGATCGGGGCGAAGCGCGACGGCACGATCGTCGCCGCGAAGGAAGTGCTGAAGTATCAGGCCGGCGCCTTCCCCGGCTCGCCCGTCCAGCCCGGCTGCATGTGCGGCTTCGCGATGTACGACATCCCGAACGTCGAGGTGCTGGGCTTCGACGTGGTGTCCAACCGGCCCAAGGTCGCCGCCTACCGCGCCCCGGGCGCGCCGATGTCGTCTTACGCCGTGGAAAGCGCACTCGATGATCTCGCCCGCAAGCTGGGCATCGACCCGATCGCGCTGCGCGAGAAGAACGGCGTGCGTGACGGCAGCAAGACCCATTACGGGCCGACCCACCGCGACATCGGCTTCATCGAAACGCTGGAGGCAGCGAAGACCAGCGAGCACTACCGCACGCCGCTGAACCGCAAGCCGGGCAAGGCGGTCGGCCGCGGCGTGGCCTGCGGCTTCTGGTTCAATATCGGCGGCGAGTCCTCCGGCGCTGTCCACATCAACGAGGACGGCACCGCCAGCGTCGTCTCCGGCAGCCCCGATATCGGCGGCTCGCGCGCCTCCATGGCCATCATGGCGGCCGAGGTGCTGGGCATTCCGATCGAGCAGGTGCGGCCGATCGTGGGGGATACGACCTCGATCGGATTCACCCATGTCACCGGCGGCAGCCGGGTGACCTTCGCCACCGGCATGGCCGTGACCCAGGCCGCCGAGCGCACCGTGGACCAGCTCAAGGCCCGTGCCGCGGCGATCTGGGAAATCCCGGCCGAGGCGGTGGACTGGCGAGACGGCAAGGCCTACCCCGCCGGGTCCAATGCCGGCGGCTTCGAGCCGCTGTCGCTCGCCGACATCGCGCTGCGTGCAGCGAAGACCGGCGGCCCGATCAGCGCCGAGGTGGCACTGAACGCCCAGGGCGCCGGCCCTGGCTTCGGCTGCCATGTCTGCGATGTGGAGGTCGATACCGAAACCGGCCAGGTGACGATCCTGCGCTATACGGCAGTGCAGGATGTGGGAAAGGCGATCCACCCGAGCTACGTGGAAGGCCAGATCCAGGGCGGCGCCTCGCAAGGGATCGGCTGGGCGCTCAACGAGGAATACATCTACAACGACAAGGGCCAGATGGAGAATCCGGGCTTCCTGGATTACCGCATCCCGGTCGCCTCCGACATGCCGATGGTCGAAGCCATCATGGTGGAAGTGCCCAACCCGCGCCATCCGTTCGGCGCCAAGGGTGTGGGCGAAGTGCCGATCATCCCGCCCATGGCGGCGGTCGGCAACGCCATCCGTGACGCGATCGGCCTCCGCCTGACGGACCTGCCGATGTCTCCGCCGAAGGTCCGTGCGGCGCTCGACGAAGCGGCAGAGACCAAGGCGGCCTAATATGTCATTGCGAGGCCGCGACAGCGGCCGAAGCAATCGCGGCCGGCCGTCTCTTGCCTAAGGTCGTCTTCTCAGGCTCGGCCGCCGGTTCCTACACCGGCGGCCGAACCGAACTTCAGGTCGCCGCCACCACCTTCCGCCAGCTCGTGCGCGAACTCGACGCGCGCTTTCCAGGGCTTGGCAAGCAGGTGGAGGACGGCATGGCCATCGCCGTCAACGGCGTGATTTACCAGGACGCCTACGGTGCCCCCCTGCCCGAGGACGCGGAAATCTACCTGATGCCCAAGATCGCTGGGGGTTGACCTCGCACCCGTTCCTGGCTACATCTAGCCAACCTAGCCATAACTGAGCCATGCAGATCAATATCCTCGACGCAAAGAACCGTTTATCGGAACTGCTCCGTGCCGCGCGGGCAGGCGAAGACGTGGTCATCGCCAACCGGGGCGAACCTGTGGCGCGCCTTACGGCTTTCAGCGACGCTCAGGCTCGCTGGCCGGAGCGGGGTAATCCGACCGCCATCCTGGACTGGCTGAGAACCCATCCGCTGCCACCCTACGCGCAGCGCTCCGCCGCCGAGATCGATGAAGGGATCGAGCGGGAACGGTCCGCTTGGGACTGATCTATCTGGACACCTGCCTGCTCATTTACCTGGTGGAGCGGCATGAGGTCTGGGCTGATCGCATCACCGCCACGCTCGCCGATGCCGGTACGTCCCGCTTTGCCATCTCGCCGCTGGTGGAGCTGGAGTGTCTCGTGGCTCCCCTCCGGCGTGGTGATCCGGTTCTTCGAGGCGCCTACGAATCACTGTTCCGGCTTCTCGAGCCGCTGGCGATGCCCGCCGAGGTGTATCGCCAGGCCGCCGCGGTGCGGGCGCAATTCAGTCTGCGGACGCCGGACGCATTGCATCTTTCCTGTGCCCGGCATCACCGATGCGACGCGCTGTGGACCAACGACGACCGGCTCGCCCGCGCATCCCACGGAATGGCCCGCAACGTACTCCTGATTACTCAGCCGCTCGCGCCATCGCCCCCTTTCCAAGAGCCCGTTCGATCGCCGCGATCAGCACCTCGGGCCTCGCCGGCTTGCGCACCAGATGGGCGAACACCTCCACGCCCGACAGCGAATTCAGGATCCGAATAGCCGGAGATGAACACCACCGGCAGATCAGGCCGGTTCATGCCGGGCCCGGCGCGCCAGGTCCGGACCGCTCATCCCGGGCATCACGACATCGGTCAGCAGCACGTCAACCGGCGGTTCGCAGTCCAGCGCATCGAGTGCCTCCGCCCCGTTCGACGCCTCGTACACGTCGTAGCCGATCTGCGACAGCAGCGCCGCGGTCGTGGTGCGCACCGCCTCATCGTCGTCCACCACCAGGATATGGGCCGGCGTGATTTCGGAATGCTCCGCCCCCCGCCGCTCCGTCTGCTCCACATGGCCCGCCGCGGGTGGCAGATAGACATGCACGGTGGTGCCCACGCCCGGCGTGCTGTCCAGCCGCGTACCGCCGCCGAGTTGCTGGGCCACCCCATACACCTGACTAAGACCAAGCCCGGAACCCGCGCCCGACCTCCTTGGTCGTGAAGAACGGTTCGAAAGCGCGAGACGCCACCTCCGGCGCCATGCCGCTGCCGGTGTCCTGCACCGACAGCACGACGTATTGCCCGGCCTCGAACTCCTCCTGCTCCTTGGGCTCCACCGCGGCGAGTGCGGCTTCAACGGTGAGCGTGCCGCCATTGGGCATCGCGTCGCGCGCGTTGATCGCAAGGTTCAGCAGAACCAGCTCGATCTGCGCCGGATCGAGCATCGCCGGCGGCAATCCCGATGCCAGTTTCAAAATCAGCTCGATCCTGCTCCCGATCGCGCTCTGCACCAGGTTCTGCAGCCCCGACACCAGCGCGCCCACATCCGCCGGCCGCGCCATCAGCGGCTGGCGCCGGGCGAACGCCAGGAGTTGGCTGGTCAGCGTGGCCCCGCGCTCCACCGCGGCGCGCATCGTCGCGAGCCGCGCCAGGGTGGTTTCATTCGGCGGCAGCGTGCGTTCCATCAGGTCGATGTTGCCCATCACGATGGCCAGCAGATTGTTGAAATCGTGCGCGACACCCCCGGTGATGCGGCCGATCGCCTCCGCCCGCTGCGCTTGGCGCAACGCACGCTCCACCCGCTCGCGCTCCTTCATTTCGTTCGCCATGCGGCGTGTTGGCCCGCGCCAGGCGGCCGAGCAGCGTCTCCCGCTCGCGGCTGCGGCGAGCCAGAATCCATACCAGGCCCGCAATCACGAAGCCGACCAAGGCGCACAGTGCGGCAAACAGCACGGCCTGGTGGCGCCACAGCCCAAGCACGCGATACTGCTCCACCGAGACGTTCACCGCGACCGGGAACGCCTTCAGCGCGCGGATCGCCAGCACCCGCGTCTTGCCGTCCATGGGACTGTCCATGATCAGCGTGCCGGCGATCTGTCCTTTGTCGAGTATGTCGCGGAACGGCGGCAGATTGGCGAAGCTCTGACCGATAATCCGGTCGTCGTGCGGGTAGCGCGCCAGCACCGTGCCGTCACGCAGGTGCAGCAGGATCGCACCTTTTTCGGTGAGTTCGACGGCTTTGTAGAAGTCCTCGAAATAGGACAGATTGAGCAGCGCGATCGCCGCGGCGGCGGGCACCCGGTCCGCCACCGGCACCCCGCGCACCATCATCGCCGTCCAGGTGCCGTCGCGCAGCCGGAACGGCGGAGTGATGTGCAGCCCCCCGGTCGGATTGGCCATCGCGCCGTCGATCACCGCCACGATGCTTTCAGGCAGAACCACCTTGGCCAGCTCGGGCGACGACGCAAACAGCATGTGCCCTTGCGCGTTGGCGATCCCCACCCCGCTGGTCTGCCGCACCATCGTCATGCGCCGGCGAAGCAGGCTGTCGAACAGCCGCCCGGAGGCATTCGGGTCCTGGCGATATGCTTCCGAGGCGCTGTGCAGCAGCAGATCGACGGACTCCAGGGCCCGCCCGGTCTGTTCGGCGAACACCATGTCGAGCCGCGCCATCTGCGTCTCGGTCTGATAGAGCAGGGCCGCGCGCGTGCGCACCAGTTGATGCACCGCGAGGAACAGGAAGGCGCACAGCAGCAACAGAGCGGCCGCCTGAAGCTGGCGGTTGAGACCGATCCGGTGGTCGCGATGAAACAATGCGCGCAGTCTGTTCGGCACCGCGGAAACCTTCAGGCCTGGGCCGGCCTATGGCGCCGGCTGTCCTCGCCGGTATCTGAAATCCCGGTTACCGGTCGTTAAAGACGCGTTAATATTACATCTAATCGCGCCCTCCCCTCAGCGAATTCGCCCGATTTCCCGAAGTTTCCGCTCTACGTTGCCCATCAGCCCCACATACGGCCGGGCCGTTTCCATCGCCTCGATGGCCGGCAGCGCCTCAGCCACCATCTCCGGCGTGACCTCGGCCTCCGGATCGAACTGGACCCCCTCGGTCACGAAATACTGCACCCGGGCGAAGCTGCCGGCCGTGGCGGCGATGATCGCGCCCGACAGGGCGCAATCCTCGCTACACAGCCACGCCACGGCAGGAGAAACGAGCTGCGGCTTCATGTACGGCACCATGTCGGGCGGCAACAGTCCTTCGGTCATGCGCGTATCGGCCGAAGGAGAGATCGCATTGATCCCGATGTTGTATTTCGCGCCTTCAAGCCGCAGCACGTTGATCAGCCCCACCACCCCGGTCTTCGCCGCGCCGTAATTGGCCTGGCCAAAATTGCCGACGGTTCCGGACCCCGACGTGGTGACGACGATGCGGCCGTATTTCCGTTCGCGCATGATCGGCCACGCCGCGTGCGTGCAATACACCGTCCCCATCAGGTGCACCTGCACCACCGCCTCGAAATCATCGAGCGACATGTTGTGGAACGCCTTGTCGCGCAGGATGCCGGCGTTGTTGACCAGGATGTCGAGCCGGCCCCAGCTATCCATCGCCGTCGCGATGATCCGGGCGGCGCCCTGCCGGTCAGCCACCGAATCGTAGTTCGCCACCGCCTCGCCGCCTTTGGCCTTGATTTCAGACACCACCGTATCGGCCGCCGCGTGCCGCGATCCGCTGCCATCCAAGGCGCCGCCGGGATCATTCACCACCACCCGCGCTCCTCGCTCCGCCAGCAGCAGGGCGTGGCAGCGGCCGAGTCCGGCGCCGGCCCCGGTCACGATCGCGACCCGGTCGTCGAAGCGGATGGGCATGGCGGCGGCTCCCTCAGGATACCGCGGTCTATAATCGCGAAATGATCAGATGGCGAAGTATAAGCCGCGTGCAGGTGGCCGATTGCGGCGCGCCCCGCGAACGTGGCAGACACGCCCGCATGCCTTCCCGCCGCCTCGTGCTTGCCTCGATTTCCCGCCTTGCTTTCGGCCGCCTCGGTCAGCCGCGCCGCCTGGGCGCAAGGCAGCTTCGACGCCTTCCTGACTTCCGTCCGGGCCGAAGCCCGCCGCGCCGGCATCAATCCTGCCACGCTGGACCGTGCCCTAGGCGGGCTGCAGCCGAACCAGAAGGTCCTGGATCGGGAGCATCACCAGCCCGAATTCACCCTCACCTGGGCCCAGTATCGCGCCATGCTGGTCACCCCCACGCGCATCGCCGCCGGGCGCGCCGCACTGGCCCGGGTCAGGCCGATCCTCGCCGAGGTGCGCCGAAGCTACGGCGTATCCGAAGGCGTGATCCTGGGCATCTGGGGCCTCGAATCCAGCTTCGGCGAGAAGATGGGCGATTTCCGCGTGGTCGATGCGCTGGCAACGCTGGGCTGGGCCAGCTCGCGACCCGCCTTCTTCAAGTCGGAACTGATCGCCGCGCTGAAAATCCTCAACAGCGGCGACGTCACACCGGCGCGCATGACAGGCTCCTACGCCGGCGCAATGGGCCAGCCCCAGTTCATGCCGAGTTCCTACCTGCGCTACGCCGTCGATATCACCGGCAGCGGGCGGCGCGATATCTGGACCAGCACGCCCGACGTGCTCGCTTCCATTGCCAACTATCTCTCCGCCAACGGCTGGCGCCCCGGCCTCGGCTGGGGCGCGCCGGCGGTCTTGCCCGCCGGCTTCAACCAGGCCTGGGCCGGGCGCGACAACCGCCGCCCGCTGAGCGAGTGGCTGCGCATCGGCGTGCGGCCGCAAGGCGCGATGCCCGCCGATACCGCGCAGCAAGCCGCGGTGATCCTGCCCGACGGGGCGGGGGGCGACGCCTTCCTCGCCTACACCAATTTCGCCGCGATCCGGCGCTACAATCCCTCCGACTACTACGCCCTGGCGGTCGGGTTGATCGGGGACGGAATTCTGGCGTGATCCGGCCGTTGGCGCTGATCTGCGCGCTGCTGCCGGCGGCGTGCGCCCGCCATGCGCCCCAGCCCGCCGCGCATCTCCACTACCAACTCGGCGCGCCGTATCAGGCCGCCGGCGTCTGGCGCTATCCCGCCGAAAGCTACAACCTGGCCCGGACCGGCCTGGCAATCGTTCAGACCGCCCCGCGCGACTCGCTCACAGCGGATGGCGAGCCGTTCGATCCCGACGCGCTGGCCGGCGCCCACCCGACCCTGCAGCTTCCGGCCATTGCACGCGTAACCAACCTGGAAAACGGCCGGCAGCTCGTGATCCGCATCAACGACCGCGGCCCCGCCGATCCCGCTCGCATGCTCGCCGTCACACCCCGCGTCGCCACCCTGCTCGGCTTTCCACCGTCCGGGACCGCGCGCGTCCGGCTCGAGGTGCTCCCGGCCGAAAGCCACGCCGCGGCTGACGCTCTGCCCGGAGCGCCGGCGCTCGACCTGCGGGCCGCCCCGCGCGCCTCGGTGACCGCCGTCCCGCTGGAAACCGGCGGCCGGACGCAAGAGGTGAACGCAACCGCCCCGACAGGCGAACCCGCGAACCCGGCGCAGGTGGCGCTATCCGGTGCGATAACAACCGTGCCGGCCGATCCGGGCGAACTGTGGATTGTGCTCAGCCCGTTCCACAATATCCGCTATGCTCGGCAGGAGCGTCGGCGCGTGCCGGACCTGCCCGGAGACGTCGTCGCCGTGGATGCCCAGGATGGGCGGGAATATCGTGCCCGACTCGGGCCGTTTGGCTCAGTCTCCCAGGCCGACGCCGCGCTGGCGCAAGCGATCCAGGCGGGAATTGCCGACGCGCGGATCGTCGTGGAGTAGGAGGAAGCGAAACCATGATGACACGACGTTTCGCGCTGCTGGCGACAGTCTATGCCGGGAATCGGCCTGGCGCCCGCCGTCGCGCAGCGACGCCCGCCCCGCGCGCGCGGCCACACCCCGCCGCCCGACCAGCCGACCGGCACGCCGGCCGAAACCCCGATCGGACCGGTCGATACCAGCGCCAAATGGGCGTTCATCACCGACTTCACCACCGGCGCGGACCTGCTCACCAAGAACGCCGACGACAGGATGCCGCCGTCATCCATGACCAAGCTGATGACGCTCTACATCGTCTATTCACGCCTCAAGGCCGGGCAGTTGAAGCTCGATGATCAATTGCTGGTGTCCGAACGCGCCTGGCGCATGGGCGGTTCGAAGATGTTCGTCCAGATCGGCACCCAGGTGCGGGTGGAGGACCTGATCCGCGGCATCGAGGTGGATTCCGGCAACGATGCCTGCATCGTGCTCGCCGAGGCGATCTCGGGCTCCGAGGAACAATTCGCCGACCTGATGAACGAGACGGCGAAAAAGCTCGGCCTGACCAATTCGCACTTCATGAACAGCACCGGCTGGCCTGCCGACAATCATTACATGAGCCCGCGCGACATCGCGACGCTTGCAGGTGACATCATCCGTCAGTTCCCCGATTATTATCACTACGCGTCAGAGAAGACGTTCCGCTACAACAATATAGAGCAGGGAAATCGGAACCCGCTGGTGCAGCGGGGCACTGCGGACGGATTGAAGACCGGCCACACTGAGGCAGGGGGCTACGGCCTGGTGGCCTCCACCCTGCGCGGATCGCGCCGGGTCATCCTGGTGCTGAACGGCATGGACACGATGCACGAGCGCGCCGAGGAAGGCGAGCGCCTGATGGACTGGGCGTTCGCCAATTTCGAGGACGTGACGCTGTTCACCGCCAGCCAGACGATCGAGGACGCACCGGTGTGGCTTGGCACCCGCCGCACCGTGCCGCTGGTCGGCGGCAAGGACGTGGTGCTCACCATGCCGCGCAACTGGCGCAAGACCGCCAAGGTGGAGCTCGCCTACGATACCCCGGTGCGCGCGCCGATCGCACGCGGCGCGAAGCTCGGCGTGCTGCGCGTCACCGGTCAGGGCGTGCCCAACATGGAAGTGCCGCTGCTCGCGGGCGAGGATGTGCCGCGCCTCGGCCTGCCCGGCCGCGCCGTCGCCGTGCTGGCGCACTACGTGACGGGAAGCTAGCTGGTACCGTTCATCACACTGGAAGGCGGCGAAGGCGCCGGCAAGAGCACGCAGGCCCGTCTGCTGGCGGAAGCGCTGCGCGCCCGCGGCCTATCCGTCTTGCTCACGCGCGAACCGGGCGGCGCGCCGGGCGCCGAGGTGCTGCGCAAGCTGCTGCTGGGCGGCACGGTCGCGTGGTCGGCGCCGGCCGAGACGCTGCTGCATTTCGCCGCCCGCGCGGAGCATGTGGAGCGGACAATCCGTCCGGCATTGCACGCCGGCACATGGGTGGTGTGCGACCGGCTTCGCCGATTCGACAATGGCGTATCAGGGATACGGGCAGGGCGCCGATCGCGCGATGATCGCGGCGCTGACCGGGCTGATCGGGTTGATGCCGGATCTGACGCTGGTGTTGGAGGTGCCGCCCGACGCGGCGGCGTCGCGGCTGGCGGCACGCGGCGGACGGCCGGACGCGTACGAGGCACGCGGGCCGGAGTTCCACGCTCGGGTGGCGGCCGGGTTCCGCGCGATCGCGCGCGACGCACCGGACCGCTGCGTGCTGCTCGATGCGAGCGTGGACGAGGCGACCGTGCACGCGGCGGTGATGCGGGCAGTCACGGAGCGGTTTGGAGAAGGCTGAACGGGTAGGCAACCCGCATCACCTACACCCCAAGCTCCGTCAGCCCCGGCGCCCCGTCCGGACGAGGCCCCGCGGGCCAGCGAAACAGCCGCGCCGACTCCTGAATGGCAACGTCGTTGATGCTCGCCTCGCGCCGGTGCATCACCCCTTCCTCATTGAACTCCCATTGCTCGTTGCCATACGAACGGAACCAGTTCCCGGAATCATCGTGCCACTCGTACTGGAACCTCACGGCAATGCGGTTCTCGTGAAACGCCCAGAGTTCCTTGATCAGCCGATAATCCAGCTCTCGCGCCCATTTCCGCCGCAGGAAGGCGATGATCTCCGCCCGCCCGTGCAGGAACTCCGCCCGGTTCCGCCACGTGCTGTCGATTGTATAACCCAGCGCGACGCGCTCGGGCTCGCGGCTGTTCCACGCGTCTTCCGCCATGCGGACTTTTTGCATCGCCGTCTCGCGGGTGAATGGTGGTAAAGGCGGTCGTGCCATCTCCTGCCTCGAGCTTGCGCTCCGAATAGGATTACGCCGATCCTGTCGCACCATACAGGGCCAGGGAGTGACAGCTTGCCCACCATCAAAACCGCACTGACCGAACTGCTCGGCATCGAGCATCCGATTCTCCTCGCGCCGATGGGGTCCGCCGCCGGAGGCCGCCTGGCGGCAGCCGTCACCCGGGCCGGCGGACTCGGCGTGATCGGTTCCGGCTATGCCAGCAGCGACACCGTGCAAAAGGAATTGCTCGCCGCCGGCAACACGAAAGTCGGGGTCGGCTTCATCACCTGGGCGCTCGACGACAATCCCGCGGCGCTCGATATCGCGTTGGCCGCCGCCCCGCCGGCCGTGATGCTGTCGTTCGGCAATCCCGCACCCTATGCACGCGCGATCCGATCCGCAGGGTGCAAGCTGATCTGCCAGGTGCAGACGCTGCAAGGCGCGCGCGACGCGGCCGAGGCGGGCGCCGATATCATCATCGCCCAGGGCCGCGATGCCGGCGGACATTCCGGCACTGTTCGCGGCACGATGGGGCTGGTGCCGGCTGTTGTTGACGCCGTCGCACCCATCCCGGTGGTCGCCGCCGGCGGCATCGCCGATGGCCGCGGACTAGCGGCGGCGCTCATGCTGGGCGCCTCCGGCGTGCTGATGGGCACCCGCTTCACCGCATCGCAGGGAGTCACTCTGGGATGCCGCGCTGAAGCAGGGCACGGTGAATGCCGCGGGTGACCAGACCGAGCAGACCCGCGTGTTCGACATCGTGCGCGGCGCCAAGTGGCCGTCGCAGTTTCCCGGCCGCGTCGTGAAGAACGCCTTCTTCGCCCGATGGCACGGCCGCGAGGAAGACCTGCAATCCGCCTGGCAGCAGGAGGAAAAGCACTACCTCGCATCACCGGCCACGGACCTCGGCACACGCGTGCTGTGGGCCGGCGAGGGCGTCGATCTGGTGAACGACATCCTCCCCGCCGCCGAGATCATCGACCGCGTGGTGCAGGAGGCCGTCACCGCCTTGCGCGTCGGCGCGCGGCTGGTGGAATAGAGTTAGCGGGCACTGCTTGAGCATCACGGTTCCGCTTGCGGTGCTACGCTTTCCTGTAGTGGAACGCGGCCATTTTCTTCAGGCCATCGACCGTCTCCCCGCGCAGGATCACTCGGTTATGGCTGCTCTGTTTGGTGTCGCCGAACTCCAGCTTGTCATATGGCACCTCGACCAGCTTGCCGTCCACCGACAGCACCGCTTTCGGATCGGTGCCGCCCTGACCCAGCAAGACATCGTCAACGCTGCCGAGCTTCTTATCCTGCTCGTTGTAAACATCCGAGCCGACCACCTTGCTCGTGCGCGAATCGCCATTGTCAGCCAGCACCGGATTGCGCTCGGAAGGGGTGCTGTGGCTGATGGACGCCGTGCCGGAATTTGCCGGTGGCGGCGCGGGCGCCTGCGCCAAACAGGGCGTCACGGCGCACATCATCATCAGCGCCACGGTGCCCAGATTGCGAATGTGGTTCATGCCAGCGGCCCCTGTGAACCGACGACCCTGATGGCGGTCAGCGAATCCGAACGCGCCGGAACCTTCTCCGTTCCCCGATGCCAAACGAATCGCCGCTTGATATCCGCGCACCGACGCCTGGGCTGCTGATTGCCGGCATCCCGTGATCAACGCGCACGCTATCTACCCACCCAGCGGCAAGCCCGCCGTCTTCGCCGCATCGGGATTTTGCGCGCGATGGCGCAGCAGATGGTCGGCCAGAACGCAGGCCATCATCGCCTCCCCCACCGGCACCGCGCGAATCCCGACACACGGATCGTGCCGGCCCTTGGTGCTGATCTCGGCATCCTCGCCGAACCGATCCACCGTGCGCCGCGGCGTCAGGATCGAACTTGTCGGTTTCACCGCGAACCGAGCGACAATCGGCGCGCCGGTGGAAATGCCGCCCAGGATGCCGCCGGCGTGGTTGGACAGGAACGTCACCCGCCCATCCTCCATGCGCATCTCATCGGCATTTGCTTCACCGCGTAACGCGGCGGCGGCAAAACCCTCGCCGATCTCCACCCCCTTCACCGCGTTGATCGACATCAGCGCCGCCGCCAGCTCCGCATCCAGCTTGCCGTAGATCGGCGCACCCAGGCCCGGCGGCGCACCCTCCGCCACCACCTCGATCACCGCCCCCACCGACGACCCCTCCTTCCGCACCTCCCCCAGCTCCTGCTCCCACTCCGCCGCGGTCTGCGCATCGGGGCAAAAGAACGGATTACGGTCCACCTGCGCCCAGTCCCATCGCGCGCGATCGATGCGATGCGCCCCGATCTGCACCAGCGCGCCGCGGATGCGGACCGCATCACCCAGTACCTTGCGCGCGACCGCGCCCGCGGCGACGCGCATCGCCGTCTCCCGCGCCGAGCTTCTCCCGCCGCCGCGATAGTCACGGATGCCGTATTTCAGATCGTAGGTCAGGTCGGCGTGACCGGGGCGGTAGCTCGCCGCGATGTTGCTATAATCGCGCGAGCGCTGATCCACGTTCTCGATCTGCAGCGCGATCGGCGTGCCGGTGGTGCGGCCCTCGAACACGCCCGACAGGATGCGCACCTGGTCCGGCTCCTGCCGCTGCGTGGTGAACCGCGACTGGCCCGGACGCCGCCGGTCGAGCCACGGCTGAATGTCCGCCTCGGTCAGGGGAATCCGCGGCGGGCAGCCGTCCACCACGCAGCCGATCGCCGGCCCGTGGCTTTCGCCCCAGGTGGTGACGCGGAACAGGTGGCCGAAGGTGTTGTGCGACACGGCTTCTGACCGTCAGCCCGCCGCCGGGCCGGGCCAATCGTCCGGCACCGGGATCTGGAGAAAGCGCTGCTCGCCTGCCGCGAAGCGCCGCACCTCGCCGTCGCCGGTGTCGTATTCAACCGTGCCGTTCAGCGCGACCCCGAGCTGACGCATCGGCGCGGTGTGCCAGTCAGCGACGTCGAGCTCGGCGGGCACGGCGAAGAGCTTGACCGGCAAGGGGCCGGCGAATCGGGTCACGCGGAAGGCCGGCATCTCCTGAAACAGCCCGATCGTCTCTGTCGGAACCTCATGCGTGGCAAACCGGGATATGCCTCCTGGGTCGGCCAAAATTCGTATGATCCGCATGGTGCCTGCCTCACGCCATCATCGTTCGCCGGCCATCCATTCATCCGCCCTCGACAACCGCAATATCCGGCGCCTCGGGATGCTTCATCCCCACCACATGGTAGCCGCAGTCAACGTGATGCACCTCCCCCGTCACCCCCGACGACAGATCCGAAATCAGGTACACCCCCGCGCCGCCCACTTCCTCGATCGTCACGTTGCGCCGCATCGGTGAGTTCAACTGGTTCCAGCGGAGAATATACCGGAAATCGCCGATCCCCGACGCCGCCAGGGTCCTGATCGGTCCGGCGCTGATCGCGTTCACCCGGATCCCCGCGGTCCCCAGATCTGCCGCCAGATAGCGCACCGATGCTTCCAGCGCCGCCTTCGCCACGCCCATCACGTTGTAGTGCGGCGTCCACTTCTCCGCACCGAAATAGCTCAGCGTCAGCAGACTGCCGCCCGGCTTCATCAGCGGCACCGCGCGCTGCGCCACCGAGGTGAAGGAATAGCAGGAGATATCCAGCGCCTGCAGGAACGCATCGCGCGGCGTATCCAGATACCGCCCGCGCAAATACGCCTTGTCGGCAAAGCCGATGGCATGGACCAGGAAGTCCAGCCCGTCCCATGCCTTGCGCAGCGTGGCGAACGCGGCATCCACCGTGGCGTCGTCCGTCACGTCGCACGGCATCACCAGGTCCGACCCGACCGATGCCGCCAGCGGCCGCACCCGGCGCTCCAGCGCCTCGCCCTGGAAGGTGAACGCAAGCTGGGCGCCCTGGGCCGCGCAAGCCGCCGCAATCCCCCAGGCCAGCGAACGCTCGTTCGCCACCCCCATGATCAGGCCGCGCCGGCCCTGCAGCAGCGTGCCTTGCACTGGTCGGTCGGGCATGCATGCTCCTCGGCTTGATACGGAGTCGCGGCCTCGCCGGCTCCGTGGTGGCACAGCGGCTTGCGCGGCGGCAAGAGCCACAGGCATAGAGAGCCACCATGCCGCACGAGACCGACCCGTTTGCCTGGTTCGCCGCCTGGATGGCCGAGGCGGAACGCGCCGAGCCGCGCGAAGCCAACGCCATGACGCTCGCCACCGCAACCGGTGACGGCCGGCCCTCCGCCCGTGCCGTGCTGCTCAAGGGCGCCGACCCAAGGGGCTTCGTGTTCTACACCAACACCCAAAGCCGCAAGGCCGAGGAGCTCGCCGGCAATCCCCGCGCCGCGCTGCTGTTCCACTGGAAATCGCTCGGCCGCCAGGTCCGCATCGAAGGCCGAGTGGAACCGGTGGCCGCCGCCGAGGCCGACGCCTATTTCGCGTCGCGCCCGCGCATCTCCCGCCTCGGGGCCTGGGCCTCCGACCAGTCCCGCACGCTCGACGTCCGCGCCACGCTGGAGCGGCGCCTGGCCGAGGCCGAGGCGCGTTACCCGACCGACGACATCCCCCGCCCGCCGCACTGGTCCGGCTATCGCGTGGTCCCTGAAAGCTTCGAGTTCTGGCAGGACATGCCCTACCGCCTGCACGACCGGACGGTGTTCCGGCGTGGGGCGGATGGCGGGTGGTCTGTCGTGAAACTGTATCCGTGACCTCATGCGATTTCCACATCGAAGCTGCACGGATCGGTGGCCCGTATCCGGCGAGTGTTGTCTGAACTTGCTGCCGCCACGGAACCGGACGATCCTGACGCCCCTGGCTTTCGCTTCCATCCGCTGGTTGGCAGCCGCGCCGGGGCGTGCAGCATCCGCGTAACCGCGCGATCCAAGCTGCCGCTCTCCGCAACTCGGGGTCGGGCCGGCTTATCATGCCCCGGGGTCAGGCCGATCAGACGCCGCTGTCGTGCAGGGGCGCGGCTTCGCTCCCTCCCGGCCGGATGGCATAACAACGCGTGACCATTCCCGCCAGCCAGACCGAAACGGCAAGCCTTTTGCGCGAGCTGTCACGCGCCGATCCGGTCGAAACCCACATCTCTGTCGTGTTCGTGGGCGACGAAACCGTCTGGAAACTCAAGAAAGCAATCAGCCTGCCGTTCCTTGACTTTACCTCCGCCGACGAACGCCGCCGCCTGCTGCACCGTGAAATCGAGCTGAACGCTGAAGTGGCTCCCGGCCTGTACCGGGACGTGGTCTCGGTCGGGCGCCGGCCGGACGGTTCGCTGGCATTGAATGATGGCCAGCCGATCGACTGGGTGCTGCGCATGTCACGCGTGCCGCAGGCCGACCTGATGGAAAACCGCCTGGCATCGGGGCCGCTCGATCCCGCCTTGCTTGACGCCCTCGCCGATGCCGTCGCCACGTTCCACGCCCGCGCCCCGGTGGCGCACATCGCCCCGGCCGAGGCCCTGGCGGACGTCATCGACGGCAACACACGGGCAGCGCGGCACGCGGGTCTGCCCGAAGATGTCGTGACGCAATGGGACGGCGCCGCTCAGGCCGCCTTGCACGATGTCGCCCCGACCCTCCAGGCCCGCGCCGATGCCGGGCTCATTCGCCGCGCCCATGGCGATCTCCATCTCGGCAATGTCTGCATCTGGCAGGGCAAGCCCATCCCCTTCGACGCGCTCGAATTCGACGAATCCCTCGCCACCATCGACCTCGCCTACGACCTCGCCTTCCTTTTGATGGACCTCGACATTCGCGCGGGCCGCGCCGCCGCCAACCGCGTGATGAACCGCTACGTCGCGCGAACCGGCGACGCCGGCCTCACCGCGCCCCTGCCGCTGTTCCTCTCGCTCCGCGCCATGGTGCTCGCCCATGTGCGAAAGCTGCGCGGCGATGCCGAAGCCTCCGCCCGCTATCTCGCCGCCGCGCTCGCCTATCTCCGCCCGGCGCCGGCGATCGCCGCCGCCATCGGCGGCCTGCCCGGCACCGGCAAGACCACCCTCGCCCGTGCCCTCGCGCCGGAGTTCGGCCAGCCCCCGGCGCGCTGATCCTCCGCAGCGACGAAATCCGCAAGCGGCGCAACAACGTCCCCCCGGAACACCACCTGCCGCAAACCGCCTACACCGAGGCCGAAAGCAACGCGGTCTTCGCCACCCTGGCCGAACTGCTGTCCGTCGCCGCCCGCGCCGGTCAGGCAGTGATTGCCGATGCCACCTTCATCGATCCCAACCACCGCCGAGCCGTAGGTGATGCCGCGGCCGCGGCCGGCCTGCCGCTGCATGGCCTCTGGCTGGACGCGCCCCTGCCGCTGCTGGAAAGCCGAATCACCGCGCGCCGCGATGACGCCTCTGACGCGACGGTCGCGGTCCTGCACCGCGCCGCCCGGGCCAAAACCATCCCGCCGCGGTCGTGGACCATCATTAACGCCGTCGATTCAGCACAGGCGCTCGCGCAGGCAACGAAAGCTGTGCTACAGACGCAAGTCAGACCTATATAATAAGCAACACAGGAGGGGTGGGATGGCCGTCCGCAAACTGTTGCTGCCGCTCACCGGAACAGCCGCCGGGGAGGCGGCGCTCCACACCGCACTCGGTATCGCCCGCGTCTGGAACGCGCATCTGCTCGCCCTGCACGTCCGGGTCGATAGCCGCGACGTCGCGCCGCTGGCCGGAGAAGGCCTGTCCGGCGCCATGATCGAGGAGATGATGACTGCCACCGAGCGCGAAAGCAGCGAGCGGGCGCGCGCCGTGCACGCCATGTTCGACCGCTTCGTGCACGAGGAAGGCGTCGAACTCGGCGAACCCCATGGCGGATTCGTCGGCCCCACCGCAAGCTTCGCCTCGGTCACCGGGCGCGAGGAAGACCTCGTGGCCCAGCAGGCGCGCCTCGCCGATCTCACCGTGGTGCCGCACCCCGAAGCCGGCGAGGACGTCTCATCCTCCGATGCGTTGCACGCCGTGCTGTTCGATTCCGGCCGTCCGGTGCTGATCTCCCCGCAGAAAGCGCCCGCCTCGATCGGCACGCGCATCTGCCTCGGCTGGAACGGCACCGCCGAATCCGCCTCCGCCGTCGCCGCCGCGCTGCCCTGGCTGAAGCGGGCCGAGGGGGTGCGCATCCTCTCGGCTGACGGCTACCAGCGCCGCGGACCGGCCGCACCGGAGCTTGCCGCCTATCTCGCGCTGCACGACGTGCACGCCGACATCAAGATGTTCCCGCCGGTCAACGGCGTGGTCGGCGCCGGCATCCTCGCCGCCGCCCACGAATTCGGCTGCGACCTGCTCGCCATGGGCGCCTATTCGCACTCCCGCCTGCGCCAGCTCATCCTCGGCGGCGTCACGCGCCACGTGCTGGAGCGATCCGACCTGCCGGTCATGATGTGCCGCTGAGAGCATGAGCGTCGCCGACCTCACGGTCGAGGAAGCACTCCGCACCTATGTGAAGCTGTTCCGCGCCGGCAAGGCCATCGTCGCGCGCCTCGAGCCGCCGCCACCGCCGCAGGACTGACCTTGACCCAGGTCGGCGTGCTGGAAGCCATCCTGCACAAAGGGCCGCTCGGCCAGCGCGAGCTGGGACGCAAGGTGTTGACCAGTGCCGGCAACATGACCGATGTGATCGACAAGCTGGAAGCGCGCGGCCTGGTGCATCGCAGCCGCCAGCCGTCGGACCGGCGCGCGGTCCGCGTCGAACTCACCGATGCCGGACACCAAACGATCACCGCGTTCTTTCCCCTGCACGCGCGCAATATCGCCCGCGCCATGGGCGCACTGAACGAGCAGGAGCTGCGGGAACTCGGGGAATTGCTGCGCAAGCTGGGATTGGCCGCGACAGCGGGCGAATAACCGAAGGGAAGCTGCCGAATGCCGCTGCTGTTGAAACCAAACTGCGAATGCTGCGACCGCGACCTGCCGAACGGCGATCCGCAGGCTCGCATCTGCACCTTCGAATGCACCTTCTGTGCGTCCTGCGCCGAACAGCGCTTCGGCAACGCCTGCCCCAACTGCGGCGGCGATCTGGTGCTGCGCCCCACCCGCCCGGCCGCATATCTCCAACGCTTTCCGCCGACGGTGGAGCGCTTCACCAAGCCGCATCAGCCCTGCGCGGCCGCCGCGGCTTAGCCAACAGGGTAACGCGTGGTCATCGCGAGGCTTGCGCCCCATCCCGGCGCGCAGCTCAGAACCGGGCTTCCTCCAGCGCGCTGACCCGGCCTTCCAATCGGTGCACCAGCCGATGCAACGCGGAGACCATTTCAGTCAGGCCAGTGAGGTCTTCGCGGACGTTTTTCTGAACACGATGCGACTGCTCCGTCGCGCTCATCGCCACTGTAATGTCCTCATGGAGCGTGTTGAGGCGGTCGCCCTGCTGATCAAGGCGCTCCATGACATCCACGCGCAATTGCGTCACGTCCCCGCGCAGTTGCGTCACGTCGCCGCGCAATTGCTCGATGCTGCTGCCCAGCCGGTCGATCGCGGCCAGGACTGGGTTGTCGCTCATGGTTCTCTCACGCGGTTTGACCGATGCGGTCATACAACAACACCGCCGCCTTGTCAGGCTGCAAGCGACACATTGACTCGATCCCCGCCACCTGGAAACTCCCCGCAAAGAACGCAAGGGGGAAATGCGATGCCATCGAAACGCCTTTCGCGCCGCCATCTGCTGCGCACCGGCGCCGCGGCCGGCCTCGCCGCCGCCTCCCCCGCGCTTGCCGCGCCTGCCATCCAGAAAGGCTCCCGCCTGACATTCTGGGGCGGCCTGATCTTCTCCGATACCGCCAACAAGCTCCTGGTGGACACCATCAACAAATGGGGCGCCGCCAACGGCGTCCATACCGACGTCGTGATGATCAACCAGAACGAGACGGTGCAGAAAGTCTCCGCCGCCATCGCCGCCGGCACCATGCCCGACGCGCTCGACCTCGATCTCGATCTGCTCCTGCTGCTCACCCGCCAGAACGTCTTCGTCCCGCTCGAAGACCTCTACAATACCATCGGCGGCGCGCAGGGCGGCTGGTTCGCGCCCGTCGCCAAAGCAACCGATATCCGCAAGCTCGCCGGCTCGCTGCACCGGCATCCCGTTCGGCATCTCCGGCAACCTGCTGCTGCGCCGCAAGGACGTGCTGGACAAGGCAGCATTTCCCGCCCCGCCCGCCACCTGGGACGAACTCACCAAACAATCCCTCGCGGTCAACAAGCCGCCGCTCTTCGCCATGGGCTTCGCGCTCTCCAATGTCGGCGACGGCAATACCCAGGTCGGCGTGCTGCAATCCTTCGGCGGCCGCATCGCCGACGATGCCGGCCGCCACGCCGCCATCAAGTCTGACGCGACCCGTACCTACTTGCGCTGGGTCAAGGACAACTGGGATCACCACCTCTACCCGCCCGGCAACACCACCTGGGACGGCGCCGGCGACAACAACGCCTACCTGTCCGGCCAGGCCGTCTTTATCGCCAACACCGGCTCGGTCGGCATCGCCGCCAAAAAGAACGACCCCGACCTCTACGCCGATACCGCCTATTCCTCCCTTCCGTCCGGACCGAAAGGCAACTTCACCCCGATCGACCCGCAGGTTCGCGCCATCCCGCGCTCCAGCAAAAATCAGGATGCCGCGCGCGCCCTGATCGAGCATCTCGCGCAGCCCGAGTTCCTCAGCGCCTACTACAATTCCGCCATCTACGGCCCGGTGCTGCTCGATCAGAAGCAGTTCAAAGTCTTCGACGGCCACGACCCGATCCACGCCGGCCTGCTCGATCTCGTGCAGAACGGCGCGCCTGCCCGGCGGACCCGACCTCTACAACGCCGCCTACGCCGAAGCCTGGAACACCTTCGTCGTGCCCCGCATGATCCAGCGCGTGGTGATCGACAACTGGGACCTCGACCGCGCCATGGACGAAGCGCAGAACCGCATTCAGGCGATCTACGACAAATACGCCGCGGGGTGAGCCAGGCCGTTCTCTCGCGGCCACGCGCACGACGCAGGCTGAACGCCCGCACCGTCCACGCCCTCTACGCCTACGGCCTGGTCGCGCCCGTCCTTATCCTGCTCCTCGGCCTGGTCGCCTATCCGTTCTGCTACGCAATCGAGATTTCCTTCACCAACCGCGTCGTGGGAAACCCGGGCCATTGGATCGGGCTGGCGAATTTCCGCTTCCTGGTGCGCTCCGCGTCCTTCCTCAGCGCCGCGCGAAACACCGTCGTGCTGGTCGTTGTCAGCGATATCTGCAAGCTCGGTATCGGGCTCGGCCTCGCGTTGCTGGTCTCCGGCAAACTGCGCGGCCGAGGTCTGTTCCGCTCCGTCCTCATGCTGCCATGGGCCATGCCCGCCTTTGTCGCGTTCCTGACCTGGCGCGTGCTGTACCAACCGATCGGCGGCGGCATCAACCTGATCCTGACTGATACCGGCATCTGGCCTGGCGTGATCGATTGGCTCGGCCAGCGAGCCACCGCCATGCCCGCCGTCATCGCCGCCACCGTCTGGCGCGGCTTTCCCTTCTGGTTCGTCAGCATCCTCGCCGCACTCCAGACCGTGCCGGGCGAACTCTATGAAGCGGCACGCGTGGACGGCGCCAACGCCTGGCAGCGCTTCCGCGCGGTCACCTTCCCCTGGATCCGCCACACCGTCATCGTCGTGACGCTGCTGTCCTCCATCTGGACCGCCAATTCGTTCGAGAATGTCTGGCTGCTGACCCAGGGCGGCCCCTCCGACGCCACCATGGTCTTCCCCGTGCTGGCCTATTTCGGCATGCAGACCGAACAGCTCGGCGAGGCCGCCGCCATCTCCATCGCCATCCTGCCCGCGCTGATCGTCCTGGTCTTCGCCGCCACCGCCATGGCGCAGCGGGACGATACATGAAACGCGCGCGGCTCTATCTGACCGGCTCCTACGCGGTTTTGGCGCTGGCCACCGCGCTGGTGCTGTTCCCGATCTACTGGATGATCGTGACGTCGCTGAAACTGCCGCGCGACATTTACCGCATGCCCTCGCTATGGCCGCGCGTGATCACCTGGAACAACTACGATATCCTCATCAACGACAAAAACTTCCTCCTCAACATCGCCAACAGCCTGCTCGTTGCATCTGTTGTTACCGTTATCGCGCTCGTGATGTCCTCCGCCGCCGCTTACTCCGTGGTGCGCTTCCGATATCGCTTCCGCGGATTGATCGGCAAAGTGATCCTGTTCGCCTATCTCACACCAACCTCGCTGCTGTTCATTCCGCTCTCCATCCTCATGGCGCGCCTCCACCTCGGCGATTCCCTCTACGGCCTGATCCTGGTCTATCTCACCTTCGCGCTGCCCCTCAGCACCTGGCTGCTGCAAGGCTATTTCCGCAGCGTGCCCGCCGACCTGGAAGAGCAGGGCATGATCGACGGACTGAGCCGCATCGGTGCCTTGATCCGGATCGTTCTGCCGTTGTCGGCGCCGGGCCTCGCCGCGGTCGCGATCTTCACCTTCACCGGCGCATGGAACGAACTCCTGCTCGCGCTCGTGCTCATCACCTCGGAATCACAGCGCACCGCGCCGCTCGCGCTCAATTACCTCATCACCAGCGACGTGCTGCCCTGGGGCCCGCTGATGGCCGGCGCCGTGGTATCCTCGCTGCCGTTGATGATTTTGTATTTCTTCGCCCAGCGGTTCATGGTCCAGGGACTCGCCGCCGGGTCGGTGAAGGGATGATGCAGGGGAACGATATGCCGGAAGGGATCAGGGTCGCGGTCGGACAGTTCAACGAACTGACCGAGGATAAGCTGCGCTTCGCCGCCCAGATCGGCGCCTCCGGCATCCAGCTCAACACGCCGAAAATCCCCGGTGACACCCATTGGAACGAGAAAGACGTGCGCGCCCTGGTGGACAAGGCCCGCCAACACGGCCTGGCACTGGAAGCGATCGAGAACGTCCCCGTGCATTTCTACCACAAGGCCATGCTCGGCCTGCCCGGGCGCGACGAGCAGATCGAGAACTACCACAAGACCCTGCGTGCCGTCGGCCGCGCCGGCATGCCCATCCTCGGCTACCACTTCATGCCCAATTCCGTCTGGCGCACCGATCGCGCCGCACCCGGCCGCGGCGGCGCCGCATGCACGAAATTCGACATGGCGGAAGTCGAAGCAGCCAGCACCGCGGAGCTGCAACGCTTCCTGCCGGTCAATCTCGGCCGGCAAGAGGCAATGCCTCTGCGCGGCCGCAACGAGCCGGTGATCGACGAACGCGCAGATGTGGGCCAACTACGCCTACTTCATCAACGCCGTGCTGCCGGTCGCGGAACAGGCAGGCGTGCGGATGGCGCTGCATCCCGACGATCCGCCGGTGGAAATGCTGGGCGGCGTCGCGCGCCTGTTCCGCAATCCGGCGAACTTCAGGCGCGCCTATCAGATCGCAGGACAGAGCCCGTCATGGGGCCTCGATCTCTGCCTCGGCTGCTGCTCGGAGATGACCGGCGCGCGCCGCAAACGTGCACGAGATGATCGAGTTCTTCGGCCCGAAGGGACGCATCTTCTACGTCCATTTCCGCGACGTGCAGGGCACCGTGCCGAACTTCCAGGAATGCTTCATCGGCGAGGGCAACTACGACCCCGCCGAAGTCATGCTGCCTGCTGAAGCAGCAACGGCTTCACCGGCTTCCTGCTCGATGACCACGTGCCGCACATGCATGGTGATACCGACTGGAACCATCGCGGTCGCGCGCACGCCATCGGCTACATGCAGGGGCTGATCCGGATGATGAACCTGGCGGAAGAGAACACTCACTGATCCGCCGGCGGGAGCATTCCGATGGAAGACGATGACCTTCGCCCATCGAGCAACATCGACGATCGCCGCGGCATGGGCGGCGGCGCGGCGCGCGGCGGGTTGGGGATCGGCGCCGTCCTCGTGCTGTGCCTGATCGGCTGGGCCACCGGCATCGATCCTCGGTTACTGATCGGCGGGGCGGAGATGGTGACCGGGGCAAACCAGCCCGTCGGTCTCGCAACAGCAGGGCCGACAAGGCACGCCGACCGACCGGATGGGCAATTTCGTCGCCCGCGTGCTGGGTGAAACCGAGGATGTGTGGACGGAGATCCTGCCCCGACAGGCCGGACGGCAATACACCAGGCCGGTGCTGGTGCTGTATTCGGGCGTGACGAGCTCAGCCTGCGGAACGGCTCAATCGGCGATGGGTCCGTTCTACTGCCCGCGGGACCGGCAGGTGTACCTGGACACGTCGTTCTTTCAGGACATGCAGCGGAAGCTCGGCGGCGGGGGCGATTTCGCCTATGCCTACGTGATCGCGCACGAGGTGGGCCACCATGTGCAGAACCTGGTCGGGCTGCTGCCGAAGGTGCAGCGGGCGCAGGCGCAGGCAGACACACGGCAGCAAGCGAACGCGATTTCCGTGCGGACCGAGCTGATGGCCGACTGCCTCGCGGGGGTGTGGTCGTACCACATGAACCAGCGCCACCATAACATCGACGATCAGGATGTTCAGGAGGCCGTGGCGACGGCCTCGGCGATCGGGGATGACCGATTGCAGCGGCAGGCGGGACGGGCCGTGGTTGTGCCGGACAGTTTCACCCACGGCTCCTCAGCACAGCGCGTGCACTGGCTGGAGATCGGACTCCACAGCGGCGACATGCGGTCCTGCAATACGTTCGATAACACGCAGGGCTAGCAGCCCCTCCGCGTTACGCCGCTTTCTGGTGCGGGATGTCCTTCTCGGTCAGCAGCGTCTCCAGCTCGCCGGACTGGAACATCTCGGTCACGATGTCGCACCCGCCCACGAACTCGCCCCGCACATACAACTGCGGAATCGTCGGCCACTGCGAGAACTGCTTGACCCCCTCCCGCAGACCCGCATCCTCCAGCACGTTCGCCGTCTTGAACGGCACCCCCAGGTGCGACAGGATCTGCACCACGCGCGCGGAAAATCCGCACTGCGGGAACATCGCCGTCCCCTTCATATACAACATCACCGGATTGGCGGTGACCTCGCCCTGAATGCGCTCGAGAACCGGATTGTCGGACATCGTCTCTTACTCTCCTAGGATGGTGCGGACGTCTGCAGAGCGAGGGCGTGCAGCTCGCCCCCCATGCGCCCCCGCAGCGCGGCATACACAAGCTGATGCTGCTTCACCCGGGTCATCCCCCGGAACTGTTCCGAAACCACCGTCGCGGCATAGTGATCGCCATCGCCGGCCAGGTCTTCCACCGTCACCTCGCGCGCCCGGCAATGCCGCCTTGATCAGCGTCTCGATCTCGCTGGCGGACATCGCCATGGTCGGCCCCTCAGCTCCGGCTCATCCACGATGGAAAGAAACGACACATGAGCCGCCCGTAATGCGCCGATCGATATGGTTCCCCCGTCCGGCAGAGTCAAATCCCGTCCGCCCGAATGTCCGATCCGCGCCGCCGGAACGCCTGCCCCCTCCGCCGCCCGGATGATCTGCGGCGAATCAGCGACCGCCAGCACGTAACGACCCTGGTCCTCGCCGAACCAATATGCATGTCCGGGGATATCCCGCGGCCCGGCCGATAGCCGCGCACCCACCCCGCTCGCCATGCACATCTCCGCCACCGCCACCAGCAGCCCGCCGTCCGAAACGTCGTGACACGCCCGCACATTACCCGCCGCGATCTGCATCCGCACGAAATCGCCCGCCGCCTTCTCCGCCACCAGGTCCACCGGCGGCGGCATACCCTCCTCGCGCCCCGCCACTTCGCGCAGCCACAACGATTGTCCCAGCCAGCCACGGCCGGCGCCGATCAGCACCAGGTCGAGCCACGCCGGCAGCGCGATCCCCATCGCCTTCGCGGCGTCCTCGATCACCCCGAGCCCGCCGATCGCCGGCGTCGGCAAGATCGCCCGCCCCTCGGTCTCGTTGTAGAAACTCACATTGCCGCTCACCACCGGGAACTTCAGTGCCTCGCACGCATTCGCCATACCCCGGATCGCCGCGGCGAACTGGCCCATCACCTCCGGCTTCTCCGGATTGCCGAAATTCATGTTGTCGGTCACCGCCAGCGGCCGCGCCCCCACCGCCGTCAGGTTGCGCCACGCCTCGGCAACCGCCTGCCGGCCCCCCGCCTCGGGGTCCGCCGCGCAGTAGCGCGGCGTGCAATCGGTGGTCAGCGCCAGCGCCATCGCCTGCCCCTCCACCCGCACCACCGCCGCATCCGCCGCACCCGGCCGCTTCACCGTCTGCCCGCCGATGGTCGAATCGTACTGGTCCCAGATCCACGCCCGCGAACACAGATCGGGGCAGCCCACCAGCAGCTCCAGCGCGCGCACCAGCCCGAGCCGGTCCTCCACCCGTGCCGCGTTCACCGCCGTGCGCTTCGGCTGCTCCGCCGTCGGCCGATGATACAGCGGCGCCTCGCCGCGCCAGCGGATCCAGCGGAATCTCCGCCTCCACCCGCCCCCGGTGCCGCACCACGATCCGCCCGGTATCAGTCAGTTCCCCGATCACCGCGAAATCCAGCTCCCATTTCGCGAAGATCGCCTCCGCCGCCGCGGTCGCGGTCCGCGCGCAGCACCATCAGCATGCGTTCCTGCGATTCCGACAGCATCATCTCATACGCCGTCATCCCGCTCTCGCGCTGCGGCACGCGATCCAGATCGAGCGTGATCCCCACGCCGCCCTTGCCCGCCATCTCCACCGAGGAACTCGTCAGCCCCGCCGCCCCCATATCCTGGATGGCGATGATCGCATCCGTCTCCATCAGCTCCAGGCACGCCTCCAGCAGCTTCTTCTCGGTGAACGGATCCCCACCTGCACCGTCGGGCGCTTCTCCTCCGCATCCCCGCCGAACTCCGCCGAGGCCATCGTCGCCCCGTGAATCCCGTCCCGCCCGGTCTTGGCGCCCACATACACCACCGGATTGCCCACCCCGGCCGCGGCGGACAGGAAAATCCGGTCCTTCCGAGCGATCCCCACCGTCATCGCATTGACCAGCGGGTTGCCGTCATAGGCGCGGTGGAAATTCACCTCGCCGCCCACCGTCGGCACGCCGATGCAGTTGCCGTAGCCGCCGATCCCCCGCACCACCCCATCCACGATCCGCCGCGTGATCGCCTTCGCCGGATCACCGAACCGCAGCGCATTCAAATTCGCCACCGGCCGAGCGCCCATCGTGAACACGTCGCGCAGAATTCCGCCCACCCCGGTCGCCGCACCCTGATACGGCTCGATGAAGCTCGGGTGGTTGTGCAACTCCATCTTGAACACCGCCGCCAGCCCCGCCGCCGATATCCACCACGCCGGCATTCTCCCCCGGCCCGTGGATCACCCACGGCGCCTCGTCGGCAACTGCTTCAGATAGACCCGCGATGACTTGTAGGAGCAGTGCTCGCTCCACATCACGCTGAACACCCCAAGCTCGGTCAGCGTCGGCGTGCGGCCCAGTATTTCCAGGACCTTGGCGTATTCTTCCGCGCTGAGGCCAAAGTCCCGCGCCAGTGCCTGATTGACCTCGCGCTCCATCACCCCGCCATCCCCGCGCGATGGGCGTGCAAACAAAGCGCACGATCCGCCCGTCCGTCATTGCGACGAGCGGCCCATTCGTCATCCCCGCGAAAGCGGGGACCCAGCGGAGTGCCAAACCTCACCGGGGATTCCGGCCTCGCGCCAACGTCACCCCCACATGCGCCGCCTGAAACTCCGCCAGCGCATCGAACAGCGGCTTGCCGTCCGTCCCGCCCATCAGCGAATCCACCAGGTCCTCCGGGATGCGGCATCAGCCCCAGGACGCGCAAATTCTCCGAATACACCCCGGCGATATTCCGCGCGCTGCCGTTCAGATTCGCCGCCCCATCCACCTCCCCGCCCGCCGTCACATAACGGAACGCCACCCGCCCCTCGCCCTCCAGCCGGTCCAGCGTCGTGTCATCCGCGAAGTAGTTGCCGTCCCCATGCGCCATCGGTGCGCGGAACACCTGCCCCGTCTGGAAATGCGCCGCGAACACCGTATCGCTCCGCTCCACCCGCAAATGGCAGTCAGCCGAGATGAACCGCAGCGAGGCGTTCCGCAGCAGCGCCCCCGGCAGCAGCCCGACTTCGGTCAGGATCTGGAACCCGTTGCACACCCCCAGCACATGGCCGCCGCGCGCGGCATGCTCGCGCACCGCCCGCATCACCGGTGACTGCGCCGCCATCGCCCCGCACCGCAGATAATCGCCGTAACTGAACCCGCCCGGCAGCACCACCACGTCCAGCCCGGACAGGTCCGTTTCGGTGTGCCAGATGATCCGCGGCTTCACACCGGACGATCCTTCCAGCGCAATCATCATGTCCCGTTCGCGGTTGATCCCCGGAAACAGGACCACCCCCGCCTTCACGCCCCCTCCACGCTCACTCGGAAGCTCTCGATCACCGTATTCGCCAGCAGCCGCCGCCCCATCTCCTCGCCCGCCGCGCGCGCCTTGTCCGGATCGCTCTCCGCCACATCGAGCTCGATCACCTTGCCCGCCCGCACCTCGCCCACGCCGAGAAGCCCAGGTTCTGCAACGCGTGACCGATCGCCTGGCCCTGAGGGTCCAGCACCCCCGGCTTCGGCATCACGGTCACGATCACTTTCACTGCCCACACCTCACTGATACTGGCCACCGATCACTGCATCGTCTCCGGCCCCTTCATGTCGCGCATCCCGGCCTCAGGCAGAATACCCAGGCGCTTCGCCACCTCCTGGTACGCCTCCTCCACCTTGCCGAGGTCGCGGCGGAACCGGTCCTTGTCCATCTTCTCGTTCGTCTTCGCAGTCCCACAGGCGGCAGTTGTCCGGGCTGATCTCGTCCGCCAGCACGATGCGCATCTCCTCGTTTTCCCACAACCGGCCGAACTCCAGCTTGAAATCCACCAGCGTGATCCCGACCCCCAGGAACAGCCCCGTCAGGAAGTCGTTGATGCGCAGCGTCAGCGCCACGATGTCGTCGATGTCCTGCGTGTTGGCCCAGCCGAAGCACGTGATGTGCTCCTCGCTCACCAGCGGGTCGCCCAGAGCATCGTTCTTGTAGGAATACTCGATGATGCTGCGCGGCAGCCGCGTGCCCCTCGGGAAGCCCCAGCCGCTGGCTCAGGCTGCCCGCCGCGATGTTCCGCACGATCACCTCCAGCGGGATGATTTCCACCTCCCGTATAAGCTGCTCGCGCATGTTCAACCGACGCACGAAATGCGTCGGGATGCCGATCTCCGCCAGCCGCATCATCAGGTACTCGCTGATGCGGTTGTTCAGCACGCCCTTGCCGGTGATCACCCCCTTCTTCTGCGCGTTGAAGGCGGTCGCGTCGTCCTTGAAATATTGCACGAGGGTCCCCGGCTCGGGCCCCTCGAACAGGATCTTGGCTTTTCCCTCGTAAAGCTGGCGGCGGCGGGCCATGGTTCTCCCTTGGGGGCGATCCCCTCAGCCGCCCTCAGGCGGGCGGCGGCGGGGGGCATATAGCAGCCGCCGCGCCGGCTGGCCAAACCCGGCCCTCCCCAGCCGGCCGAAGACTCCAACCTGCCGATCCACTCCCCCAGCCCGCTCAGCCGCCCCGTCGCCGTCCGCGCCGCCTCCAGCACGACCGGACCCGCGCCGCCGTCGTATCGAACGACATCATTGACGATCACGTGGTCGAACTAGCCCGCATGGGAAATCTCGTCCCGCGCCCGATCCATCCGACGGTCGATCTCCGCCGGGTCCTCGCCCCCGCGACTCTCCAGCCGCCGCCGCAGCGCCGCCATCGACGGCGGCAGCAGAAATACCCCCACCACGTCCCCCGGCAGCGCCGACCGCAGGCTCCGAAACCCTTGCCAGTCGATGTCGAACAGCACGTCCTGCCCCGGCCGCCAGAGCCGCCAGCACCGGCTCCCGCGGCGTGCCGTAAAGGTGCCGGCCCAGCACCTGCGCCCATTCCAGCAGCGCGCCTTGGCCCACCAGCCGCTCGAACCCCGCCTGGTCCCGGAAACGATAATCCACCCCCTCGCGCTCCGCCGGCCGGGGCGGCCGTGTCGTCACGCTCATGGACAGGCGCAGCCCCGGCTCTGCCTCCAGCAGTGCCCGTCCGACCGAGGTCTTGCCGCCGCCCGACGGTCCCGCCAGCACCAGGCACAGCCCGCGCCTCGCTATCCCGCTCATTCCACGTTCTGCACCTGCTCGCGCAGGCGCTCGATCGCCGCCTTCAGCCGCAATCCCACCCCGGTCAGCGTGGTCGTCGCCGACTTGCTGCACAGCGTGTTCGCCTCCCGGTTGAACTCCTGCACCAGGAAATCGAGCCGCCGCCCGACCGCCTCGCCCTCCGCCAGCATCGCCCGCGCCGCCGCGATATGGCTGGCCAGCCGGTCCAGCTCCTCCCGCACGTCGGACCGCGACGCCAGCAGCGCCACCTCCTGCGCGATCCGCTCCTCCGGCAGGCCGGGGCGCTCGTCGAGCAGCGCGCCGCGACCGCCTCCAGCATCCGCCGCCGCTGCTCGCGCGGCTGCATCTCCGCCTCGACCGCGGCCTCCTCATGCAGCGCCGCCGATCTCATCCACCAGCGCCGACAGCACCACCCCGAGCCGCGCACCCTCCGCCCGGCGCGCGCCCACCAGCCCGGCCAGGGCCTCGCCGAAACTCGCCTGCACCGCCTGGATCACCTCGGCCGCCGGTCCCTCGGCCTCCGGTGCAGCCGTCCGCAGCACCCCCGGCAACCCCAGAAGCGCCGCCGGCTGCGGCGGCGCGCTGCCCGCGATCCGCCGGTGCAACGCCATTGCCAGCTCCAGCGCCCGCTCCAGCGCCGCCTCATCGACCGAAATCCGGCTCTCGGCACCCCGCCGCAGCGTCAACCCCGCGGTCACGCTGCCCCGCCGCAGCGCCTGCCCCGCCTGCTCCCGCAACCCCGCCTCGGCGCCGTCCCACCCCGGCGGCAGTCGAAACCGCAGGTCCAGTCCGCGCCCGTTCACGCTGCGCAGTTCCCAGACCCAGCCCAGATCGCCGGCTCTGCCCTCGGCCCGTGCAAATCCGGTCATGGAGGCAAGCGCGCTCATCGCCAGTGGCATCTAATCCATCAATTCAGTTCACCGAAAGGCACCCTGCGCGCCCCCGTATCAACGCTGGAGGGGAACGACTTGCCGACGACGAAGCAGCGTTCGCGCGGTCTGAAGCATCTCACCGCGGCAATGTCTGTGTTCACAATACTACCTCCGTGCCGCTCCGTCGTTCTCTCTGCCCTCCGTGTTGATACTTGCTTTGCTGCCAACCGCACCGCGCGACATGTATCCCCTTGCCGCCCGACCGCCCCCTCCTGTCCCGCCGGCAACCACCCGCTGCGGCCAATCGTTCGCATCATAACCCGCATGCAACACGGAGCCCCCCATGGATCGGCCGCTCGAGATCGCCTTTCACAACATCTCCACCTCCGAATCCCTCGAGACCCTGATCCGCGACAAGTTCGCCCGCCTGGAAAAGCGCTTCCCCCGCCTGGTCGGCGCCCGCGTCTCGGTGGAGGGGCTGCACCGTCAGCACCGCACCGGCAATGTCTATGAATGCCACATCGTGCTGTCCGTGCCCGGGCGCGACCTCGCCGTCACCCACGGCCCGCACCGCGCCAAGGAAGACTATGCCCATCCCGATGTCCGCGTCTCGATCCGCGAGGCCTTCGAAGCCGCCGAGCGCATGCTGCTCGAGTTCAAGGAGCAGCTCCGCGAAGACACCTCCGAGCCATCCGGCTCCGCCGTGACCGGCCAGGTCGCCCTGATCGAGCCGGGCGCCGATCATGGCTTCATCCTCACCAACACCGGCTCCCAACTCTATTTTCACCGCGACAGCGTCACCAACACCGACTTCGCCGAACTCAGGCCCGGCCAGCCGGTGCATTATGTCGAGGAAGACGGCGACACCGGCCCCGTCGCGACCAAGATCCGCGTTCCGGAAACCGGGTCGGCGTGACCTAAAATCTCGACGCCCCCCGCGGCCCCAGCCGCCAATGAACATACCCGCGGAATCGGCGCGTTCTCCTGCCATGCCCGATAGTCCGCCAGAGCCGCCCGCCGCGGCTCGCGTCATCCTCCCCACCTGCGCGGCCACCGACGCCAGCGACCCGCGACCCCGTCCGAACCATCGCCCATATCCTCCGCGCCACGTTCATCGTCGCCGGCCTCTGCGTGGCGCTCTGGGCCCTCGCCGACGCCTTCGTCACCATCATCCTCGCCATCATCTTCGCGGTCTTGCTGCGCGGGCTGGGCAACTGGCTGAGCCGCCATACCGGCATCTGGCCCGCCGTTTCCGTGATGATCGTCTTCCTCCTGCTGGTCGTCCTCGTGTGCGGCCTGGCCTACTGGGCCGGCCCACGTTTCGTGAATGAAGGCCAGCAGCTCTGGAACGAGGTCTCCAGCAGCCTCGGCAATATCTCCACCCTCTTCATGCACCACGGCGGATCAGGTGGCGGAACCAGCAATCCGGTCTCCGCCCTCACCTCCAGCGGTCAGACCGGAAACATCGCGGACCTGCTCAAATTCGTCGCCACCTCCGCCGTCGGCTTCTGCGCCGCAGTCCTCGTCATCGTCGCCACAGGCGTCTATCTCGCCATCTCGCCCGAGATGTACGTGAACGGCGTCGCCCATCTCACCCCCCTCTGGTACCAGGCGCGCACGCGCGATGTCATGATCGAGATGGGCGAGGCCATGCAGGGCTGGATGCTCGGCCAGCTCATCGACATGATCGTGGTCGGCCTGGTCGTCGCGGCCGGCCTGACGATCGCCGGAACGCCGCTCGCCGGCGTGCTCGCCATCGTCGCCGGCGTGTGCACCTTCATCCCCTATTTCGGCACCATCATCTCCGCCGTGCCCGCCGTCATTGTCGGCTTCACCACCGGTATCACCGGCGCCGTCGCGGTGATCGTCGTCTTCGTCGTCGCGCACGTGATCGAGGGCTACGTCGTCGCGCCCTTCGTGCAACGCCGCACCGTGCACCTGCCGCCGGCACTCACGCTGTTTTCGTTCGTTATCATGGTCGCGCTCTTCAGCATTTTCGGCGTGCTGATCGCCACGCCTCTGATGGCCTGCCTCATGGTCGGCGTCGCCCGGGTCTATGTCGAAGACATCCTCGGCGACCCGTCCGGTCGTCAGCTCAAAGTCACCGCGCGCTGGTACTGGTTCACTCCGTCATCCGGGTAAAATGTCATTGCGCGGAGGGCGCGAAGCGCCCGACCCGGCAATCTCGTGGTCCAGTCGCAGCAACCGGGCGCCGCCCAGCAGTAATACCAGTCGGCTGAAAGGCCGACTGGTATGCGCGCAAGGTTGGTGGGGCGGCCGCGCGCGAAATCAAGAGGATACCGACCGGCGCTGACCTTGACCCTCTCCGCCCGGCCGCTCCCAGCGTCATGGCCGGCCCATATCCCTCGGGCTTGTCCCGGGGATTGTGCCGGCCATCCACGACTTTCTCACCCACCGCGCGGTTCGTTCGTGCATCGGCAACACCGTCGATGGGGAAGCGGGCGAAAAACTCGCGCACCGAAAGCGGCTGGACCTTGCTGGGGTGCTGAGCGAGCTTGCTGCGGAGGTGGCGACCGGGCATCGAAACTCTCGTCTGCCCACGAGAGTACCCCAGCCGGATGCAACGGGGATAAACCCCGAACCTATCCTTCTCCGTGCCGCTCCGTGCGCCTCCGTCTTCTCCGTGTTGAATAACCCGGCGGCGATAGCGACGGAACCCAACCCGCTTACCCTCCAACCTCGCTCGCGCCACACGCGACAGCAATAAATTCGCTTCAACCCCAGCGCGACACGCGATAGTCTGCCAACAACAACTCAAAACGGGACGGGAAACGCGATGAACCGTCAGCTCAAACGCTGCCTCACCGCCCTCACCATGCTCGCCGCCTCCTGTGCGATCTCGCCGACATCCGGCCCTGTACAGGATGAAGCGCTGACCGCCGGCCGCTCCGCGAACTCGCTCCCCGCCGCCGGTGAAGACTACTTCCACGACATGGACGGCGGCATCACCCTTACCGCCGACGAGATCAAAGGCCGCAACACCTGGATCGTCTGGACCGGCGGCGACGATGCATTCTGGGACCGCGTCAGCCTCTACACCTTCGGCAATTTCGATCTGCTGAAAACCCTCTCCTCCTATCCCGGCCTGAAGTTCAGCCGCGACAATCGCTGGACCTATCTCGGCCTGGTCAACGAACCCTGCTTCACCAAGGCCACCGGCCCCGACCCGCAACGCTACGGCCTGTGGCTCGACGCGCGCAGCCCCGATTGCCCCGCCGACCCGTTCGAGAATGAAGCCGAAATATCCCGGCATCCGCATCGGCGCGCGCGGCAAGACCGTCCCGGTCGGCTCCGAATACGGCTACGCCACCGGCGTGGTCGGACTGCGCCTGTTCCCCAACCCGGCCTTCGATGCCGAGGCCGCGCGCCAGCTGGGATCCGGTACGCTACTACACCGACCCCGGCCTACTACAACGACAAGACCCTGGTGCGTCCCTATCGCGTCGGCATGTCCTGCGGCTTCTGCCATGTCGGCCCCAACCCGGTGAACCCGCCGGCCGATCCGGAAAATCCGCAATGGCGCAACCTCAGCTCGCTCGTCGGCGCGCAATATTTCTGGCCCGACCGCATCTTCTCCTGGGCGGCCGACCAATCGAACTTCATCTTCCAGCTCCTGCACACCTCCGGCCCGGTTCGCTCGATACCTCGCTGGTCGCCACCGACTACCTCAACAACCCGCGCACCATGAACGCGATCTACAACGTCGGCCCGCGGCTGAACGCGGCACTGCGCTGGGGCAAGGAAACGCTCGCCGGCGGCGGCCTGAACAACAAGCAGTTCAACGACTACATCGCCTCCGGTCCGCTCACCCGCCTGTTCCAGCCGCCGGCGACCGTCTGGACCCCGCACGTCCTCAAGGACGGCTCGGATTCCGTCGGCGCCCTCGGCGCCCTCAACCGCGTCTATCTCAATATCGGCCTGTTCGGCGAGGAATGGGTCCGCCACTTCACCCCGCTGGTCGGCGGCACCACGCAAACCCCGATCACCATCGCCGACCTGCACCGCGAACTCGACCTATTGGAACGCCACCACCAACCAGACGCCCGACATGGCGCTGTTCCTCATCGCCGCGTCCGCGCCCGCACAAGCTGCGCGACGCACCCGGCGGCAGCGCATATCTCGACCGACAGCGCCGCCACGCTCCAGCGCGGCAAGATCGTCTTCGCCGAGAACTGCGCGCGCTGCCATTCCAGCAAGGCACCCGTCGCGCCCGCCGGCGCCGACCCGGGCGCCTGCATCGGCCCCGACTACATGACCTGTTTCAACCGCTACTGGTCCTGGACCCAGACCGACGACTTCAAGCGCCAAATGCGCGCGATCGTCCTCGCGCCCGACTTCCTCGACGGCAACTATCTCTCCAACGACATGCGCATCCCGGTCACCCTGCTGCAAACCAACGCCTGCAGCCCGCTCGCCACCAACTCGACTCCGCGACCACATCTGGGACAACTTCTCCTCGGAGAGTTACAAGCAGCTCCCCTCGGTCGGCACCATCACGGTCTATGATCCGTTCACCGGCGCGCCGAAGCAGTTCACCATGCCCGCCGGCGGCGTCGGCTACACCCGGGTGCCCACCCTGATCAGCCTCTGGTCCACCGCCCCCTTCCTGCTCAACAACAGCGTCGGCACGTTCAACCCGAGCCCGTCCGTCGCCGCCCGCATGGCGTCGTTCAACGACGCCATCGGCAAGATGCTGTGGCCCGAGCGCCGCGACCAGGATGCCGGTGCTCGGCAACCGCATCCCCGGCGAGATCGACCGCACCACCGCCACCAGCTATCTGCGCATTCCCGCCGGCTATCTGCCCGATTTCGTCCGCAAGCTCCGAGGACATCGCCCGCCTGATCGTCCCCTCGCTTGTTCAATGGTCAGGGCGGCCTGGAGATCGGCCCCATCCCCAAGGGAACCCCGATCGATCTGCTGGCAAACCTGCAGCTCGTCGCCGAAACCGGCGATCCGGCCGCGCATGTCTCGCACGACGCGCGGCTCGTCGCGGCCCTGGTCAAAGGCATCCGCGATCTGAAGTCGCTGCCCGCCAATGCCGACCGATGAGCAGGCGCAGGCGGCCTTTGCGAATTTGGCAGAGCCGCTTTATGCGTTCAGCAAGTGCCCCGATTACATTGTCAATCGCGGGCACTACTTCGGCACGCAAGCTGCCCGACACCGACAAGAACGCCCTCATCGCATTCCTGAAGACCTTCTGACCGTGGACCCGAGGCCCGCGTAGCGGCCGCGCAGCCGGCGGCGACTCACGAGCGCGCGTTTTCGGCCCGACGTGCCCTGACCCGCCGCATTCGGCACCCCGCGGCCGGCATGGCCGCCACGCTGGCCGGCTGCGCCGGCTCGGAGAATCTGCCCATCACCGGCATCCCCGTCCCCGCCGCGGCACCGGTCGAATACATCGTCGTCGGTTCCGGGGCCGGCGGCGGTCCGCTCGCCGCCAATCTCGCCCGCGCCGGGCACAAGGTTGTGCTGATCGAAGCCGGCGGCGCCGATGCGGATGTCAATTACGAGGTCCCCGCCTTCCATCCCTTCGCGTCCGAGGATCCAACGCTTCTCCTGGGCTTATTTCGTCCGCCACTACGCCGATCAGGCTCAGCAGCAGCGCGACAGCAAGTTCGTCGCCGCACAGAACGGCATCTTCTATCCGCGCGCCGGCACGCTTCGGCGGCTGCACCGCGCACCACGCGATGATCACCGTCACCGCCGACGCGACCGACTGGGACGGCATCGCGCAACTCACCGGCGGACGCATCCTGGCGCGCCGACAACATGCGGTCTTACTTCCAGCGCCTGGAACACTGCCGCTACCGCGCCATCCTGCCGGCCGATCCCAGCCGCCACGGCTACGACGGCTGGCTCACCACCCAGATCAACGATCCGCTTCTGCTGACCCGCGATGCGCAACTCAGGACCGTGGTGCTCGGCGCCGTCGAAGCCGCGGGCCTCGGCGCCGCCATCGACCCGCTGCTCGCTCTCCGGGCTCGATCCGAACGACTGGCGCGCCGTTGCCCAGCCCGGCGGACGCGCAAGGCATCTACAACATCCCTGTCTCGGTCCGAGGGACGCGAAGCGAAACGGCTCCCGCGAATACATCCTGGCCACCGCCGCCGCGCTGCCGAACAACCTCATCATCCAGCCGCACAGCCTGGTCACCCGCGTGCTGTTCGATGGCACGCGCGCCGTCGGCGTGGAATACCTGGAGGGCCCGCAGCCTCTATCGCGCCGATTCCCGCGCCCCGCGATCCGGCCCGGAACCCCGCCCGCAAGCAGCTCCGCGCACGCGCGAGGTGATCCTCTCCGCCGGCGCCTTCAACACGCCGCAGCTTCTGATGCTGTCCGGCATCGGCCCGGCGGAGCAGCTGTCCCGTTTCAGCATCCCGGTTGTTGCCGACCGGCCCGGTGTCGGGCGCAACCTGCAGGACCGCTACGAGGTGACGGTGGTGACCCGCATGCGGCAGAACTTTCCACTGCTCGAAGCCTGCAGCTTTGCGCCGCCTGGAAAAGCTGCCCAGCCCGACCCGTGTTACGCCGAGTGGCTGCACGGCGGCGGCCCCTACACCACGAATGGCGCGGTGCTCGGCATCATCCAGCGCTCCGCGCCGTCCCGCCCGGTCTCCGACCTGTTCATCTTCGGCGTGCCAGGCTATTTCAAAGGATACTTTCCCGGCTATTCCGACGCGCTGCGAAGCGAGAACAAGGACTTCTTCACCTGGGCCGTGCTCAAGGCCCACACCACAACAGCGCCGGCACGGTCACGCCTGCGCTCCGCCGATCCGCGCGACCCGCCGGAGATCGATTTCCATTATTTCGACGAAGGCAACGACACCTCCGGCGAGGACCTCGCCTCGGTCGTCGCCGGCGTCGCAATACGCGCGCAATCTGACCGCGCCGCTTTACGGTCGCGACGGACCCGCGGCCGAGGAAGTCATCCCCGGGCCTGCGGTGCGCTCCGCCAACGACATCGCCAATTTCGTCCGAAACGAGGCCTGGGGCCACCACGCCTCCTGCACCGCTCGCATCGGGCCCGCCGAACGATCCGCTGGCGGTCGTGGACAGCCAGTTCCGGGTCTATGGCACGCAGGGGCTTGCGGGTCGTGGATGCGTCCGTGTTCCCGCACATCCCCGGATTCTTCATCGTCACCCCGACCTACATGATCAGCGAAAAGGCCAGCGACGTCATTCTCCAGGCGGCGAGCCGCCTGCGCATGCGAGCAAGTATTTGAACCCGACGCGGCGATCCAGCTCAACCGCCCCATCCTGAGTCCTGTTCCACAGGCACCCCCTCTGTGCCATCGCGTGTCTCTCCGTGCCACTCTGTTAATCCTCTTCCGCGGCCCGCCAGATCTGCGTTGACGCCATTGCTTCCCCCCCGCCCGGCTGAATACCGCCACCGCCCTCGCCCCCGGAGCACCGGATGTCCTTCAAGGTCCATGTCGGCCCGCCTCAGATTTCCATCCACCAGGGCCACACCGTGCTCGTCACCGAACAGGACGGCAGCATCAAATGGCCCTCGGACCGCGGCCTCTACTTCTTCGATACCCGGCTGATCAGCCATTGGGAAATCTACGCCAACGGCAATTCCTGGCAGCTCCTGAACGGCGGTGCCATCACCTACGACTCCGCCCGCATCTTCCTCACGAACCCAGGCTTCCTCACGCAGGACGGCCCGGTCGAGGAACACACCCTCAGCCTTCGCCTCAGCCGTCTTGTCGATGGCGGACTGCACGAGGATTACGATGTCACCAATTTCAGCCGCAAACGCGTCCGCTTCAATCTCGAGGTATCATACCGCTGCGATTTCGCCGATATTTTCGAGGTCAAGCAGGGCAAGATCGTCCGCCGCGGCCGCATCAGCAGTCACTGGCTTCAGAAAGACCAGACCCTCCGCTCCGAATACCGCAATCAGGATTTTCTGCGCGCCGTCCATACCCATATCATTACCGATGACGGTGACGCAGGGTACGCCAACGGCCGCGTGACGTTCGATATCGCCCTTAATCCCGGCGAGAGCTGGCACGCCTGCATGCTGTATCGCCTCGATGACGGTAAGCGCCATTATGAACCGCCGCAGCGAGTGTTCTCACCACCCACGCAACCCCAAACGCGTCGGCGAAATGGAGGAATGGCGCAGCAAGACCCTGAAGATCGAAACCTCCAGCCACGACCTCGCGCGCTTCTACAACCAGGCCATCGAGGATATGGCCGCGCTCCGCCTCCCCGTCGAAGGAACCGACCATCTGGTGTTCGTTCCCGCCGCCGGTCTGCCTTGGTTCGTCGCCCTGTTCGGCCGCAACTCCCTCATCGTCTCCTTGCAAAACATGCTCGTCTATCCCGAGTTCGCCCACGGCGCGATCGACGTCCTCGGCCGCTGGCAGGCCAACGAGCGCGACGATTATCGCGACGCCGAACCCGGCAAAATCCTCCACGAACTCCGCTACGGCGAACTCGCGCACTTCAAGCTTATCCCGCACACCCCCTATTACGGCACCGCCGACGCAACCATGCTCTATCTGATCGTGCTGCACGCCGCCTGGCGCGCCACCGGCGATCAGCAACTGATCGAGCGTATGCTGCCGAACACCGATGCGGCGCTCGATTGGATCGACAACTGGGGCGATCGCGACGGCGATGGTTTCCAGGAATACCAGACCCGCTCCCCCGCCGGATACGAGAATATGGCCTGGAAGGACTCCGGCGATTCCATGGTCCAGGCCGATGGCACGCCGGTCAAAGGCCCCAAGGCACTCTGCGAACTCCAGGGCTACGTTTACGACGCCTGGCTGCGCATGGCCGAAGTGTTCGATGCCCTCGGCAATCCCGCTCGCGCCAAACAACTTCGCGACAAGGCCGCGAAACTCTACAAACGCTTCAATGATGTCTTCTGGAACGAGGAAACCGGCTTCTACGCCTACATGCTCGACGGCGAGAAGAAACCCGTCTGGACCGTCGCCTCCAACCCCGGCCACCTGCTGTTTTCCGGCATCGTTCCCAAGGAACGCGCCGCCCGCGTCGTCGCCCGCCTCATGGAGCCGGATATGAACTCCGGCTGGGGCATCCGAACCCTCTCCGCCAAACACCCCGCCTTCAATCCATACTCCTACCAGAACGGCTCGGTCTGGCCGCACGACAACGGCATCATCCTCGAAGGTTTCAAACGCTATGGCTTCACCAAGGAAGCCGCCGCCGTCGCCCAGGACCTGACCCTCGCCGCCAGCCACTTCATGCTCGATCAGGTCCCCGAACTCTATTCCGGCGTGCAGCGCCAGACCCACGCCTTCCCCGTCCAATACCTCGGCGCCAACGTCCCCCAGGCCTGGGCCGCCGGCAGCGCCTTCATGCTCATCCAGGCCCTCCTCGGCATCCAGCCGAACGCCCCCGAAGGCATCCTCTACATCGACCCCGTCCTGCCCGAATGGCTGCAAGACCTCACCCTTCGCGACCTTCGCATGGGCCGCCACAAATTCGACCTCCGCTTCTGGCGCGACGGCGATCAAACCCGCTTCGAGGTCCTGCGTGGCAACAAGAATGCCGTCCGCCAACGCAGCGCCTACGAGCTGCTGACCATCCTCCGCAACGGCAAGATCTGCATGAGAACGGCCGACGCCGTCGTCGCCGCGCTGCTCCGACACGGCATCGACACGCTCTACGCCCTGCCCGGCGTGCACAACGACCATCTCTTCGACGCCGCCTACCACACCGACGGCAAGCTCCGGATCATCCATCCGCGCCACGAGCAGGCCTGCGCGTATATGGCGCTCGGCGCCGCCCTCGTTACCGGCAAGCCGCAGGCCTTCGCCGTCGTCCCCGGCCCCGGACTGCTCAACGCCTCCGCCGCGCTCCTTACCGCCTTCGGCATGGGTGCGCCCATTCTCGGCCTCATCGGCCAGATCCCCTCCTTCGCCCTCGACCACGGCCACGGCCACCTGCACGAAATCCACGACCAGCTCGGCCTGCTCGATCACATCACCAAGCTCGCCGCACGCATCCGCGCGCCCTACGAAGCGCCCGACCTCGTCGCCACCGCCATCCACGCCGCCCTCTCCGATCGCACCGGGCCGGTCGCCCTCGAATGCCCCATCGACATCTGGGGCCGCACCGGCCCCACCTGCGATGCCCCCGTCCGCCCGCCCACGCACCCGCCGGTCGATCCCGCCGCCATCGACCGCGCCGCCGCCCTGCTCGAAAAATCCGAGCGCCCCCTCATCGTCGTCGGCGGCGGCGCGCTCGACGCCGGACCCGAGGTCCAGGCCCTCGCCGAGCGCCTCCAGGCCCCCGTCTCCAGCTTCCGTCGCGGCCGCGGCGTCATCCCCACCACTCACCCGCTCGCCGTCTCGTTCACCGAAGGCCATCGCTTCTGGCAATACGCCGACGCCGTCATCGCCATCGGCACCCGCCTTTACTGGCAGCAGAGCAACTGGGGCGTCGATGACGGACTGAAAGTCATCCGCATCGATGCCGACGCCGAGGAAACCCACCGCTTCCGCCACCCCGACTGCGCCCTCATCGGCAACGCCGCCCCCATCCTCCGCGCCCTGCTCGCCGCACTCCCCGCCTCACCGCGCCCCAGCCGCGAACCCGAACTGCAAGCCGCCCACGCCTGGTTCGCAACCCGCCTCGCCCGGCTCGAACCGCAAATGAGCTTCCTGCGTGCCATCCGCGACGCCCTCCCCGACAACGGCATCTACGTCGAAGACGTCACCCAGCTCGGCTTCGTCACACGCCTCGCCTTTCCCGTCTTCCAGCCCCGCACATTCCTGTCGCCCGGCTATCAGGACACGCTCGGCTGGGGCTACGGCACCGCCCTCGGCGCCCAGGCCGCGCTGCCCGATCGCGCCGTGGTCTGCGTCGCCGGCGACGGCGGCTTCCTCTACCAGGTCCAGGAACTCGCCACCGCGATGCACCACAAGCTGCCGGTCGTCGCGATCGTGTTCGACGACGGCGCCTACGGCAACGTGCGTCGCATCCAGCAGCAGCAATACGGCGAACGGCTGATCGCCTGCGAGCTTACCAACCCCGACTTCGCCCGCCTCGCCGAAAGCTTCGGCGCCCGCGCCTGGACCGTGCGCGAACCCGACGCATTGCGCCCGGCACTCGAACAGGCGCTCGCCGCCCGCGCCCCGGCCCTCATCCACGTCCCGGTCGGCGAAATGCCCTCACCCTGGGATATGATCCTGCTCCCCCGTGTCCGCGGCTTCGCCAATTCCTGGCGTCCCGCGCTGCCGTAAGCGGCACTCTGTCATCGCGAGGAGCGCACGCAGCACCACCCCCCGCCATACGAGGAGGGGGCGCAGCACCCGCCCACCGTCATGCGAGGAACGCGCAGCACCCGCCCCCGTCATCGCGATAAGGATGCGAAGCACCCGCCCACCGTCATTGCGAGGAGGGCGCGCAGCGCCCGACGCGGCAATCCAGGGCCGGCGCCCCGTCATCGCGAGAAGCATGCAAAAATAGCGTGCGTAAAGTTCAGCAAAATCCCTCATTGGCTTTGCGGATCCCATTTCCCAATTCCACGGCGATCCGCTTCTTCGTCCCGCATGCTCAGCCGATCCACCGGTGCCCGCTCGCTCACGGACGCTCCGGGACATTCAATCCGCGTTGCACCGCCGGGCGCGCCGTGCCCCGTTCCAGATAGGCCGGCACGTGCGTCATAATAGGAACCCAGCACGGGCCTGCTGCTCAAAGACCCACTGCGTGACGGACCCGCTTCCTGGGCGCTCGGTTACGCGCCCTTATGGCGGCGGTGACCAGGGCAAAGTCGTCGCGATCGCCAACGCGACTGGAGACGGCGACAGCACCTACGACGCCGATCGCCACGTCGAACAGGGCGATGCATGCCTCAGCAAAGGCCAGCGCCGGAGCGCTCGCGAGTTCTACCTGCGGGCCGCAGACTTCTACAGCTTTGCCTACCCTGTTCGGCGAGCCGCCGTCTCGGCTGTGCCGATCGCTCCAATTCTGCACCTGATTTGTGCGGCGAAAACCGGGAGGTTTTTACGCCCCGCGAGATGGCACAAACGCTTGATATTGCAAAAAACTATGACCCTTTGGTTCGCGGGGGCTTATGGAACGGATCACACGCAGTGAAATTGGACGGCCGACCTCTCGTATCCCATTTGGGCGGCAGTGATGCCGAATATCGAGCCTGCATCGTGAGGAGTGAGTGATGATCTACAGGCGAAGCGTAGCTGCCGGGCTCTTGAATGCTGTCGGCCTGACGGCTGTCTCGTGGCCGGCGCTCGCGGCGGTGCCGCGCGATGCCCGTGCCATTGCCAAGGAAGCCTACCTCTACGCCTTCGCCATGATGGAGAACTACCAAACTTGGTATAAACAGGCTGTTGATACGAAATCACCAGAATACGTTGGCGGATTTGGCGTCTATCGTCACTACTCGGAACCTTTCACCCCGGCCAACCACGATGTGGTAACGCCGAACAATGATACGCCATATTCCTGGGCATGGCTGGACTTGCGGGCGGAACCCTATGTGCTCACCGTGCCGGCGGTTCCGAAGGATCGCTATTACGTGGTCCAATGGATCGATCTCTTCACGCAGAACTTCGCCTATGTCGGAGTGCGGTCGACCGGCTTCGGCGCGGGTAGCTACCTGATTGCAGGACCGAAGTGGCACGGCAGCAAGCCTCCCGGCATCCGAGAGGTCTTCCAGGCTGAAACGGAAATCGTCGGCACGTTGACGCGCACCGCCCTGAACGGGCCCGAGGATGTGCCGAACGTGCGCGCGATCCAGGCGCAATACAGGCTGCAGCCGCTGAGTGCCTTCCTGGGCAAGCCGGCGCCGCCGCCCGCGCCGCCGATCACGTTTCCGCCCTACGACCCCGCACGGGCGCAAGGGCACGATTTCATCACCTATCTCAACTTTCTCTTGCAGTTTGCCGAACCTCCGCACCCCAGTGAAATTGCCATCCGCAAACGGTTCGAGACGATTGGCATCGGACCCGGCTGGCCGTGGGACCCGGCCAAGGTCGACCCCGCCCTGTTGGCGGCAATCGACGCCGGCATTGCCGACGCGAAGCAGGCGCTCAAGGCGAAACTCGCCGTCACCATGAGCTCGAACGGTCTGTTCGGCCCGCGTTCGCTGCTCAAGACCGATTATCTGACGCGGGACGTTGCTGCGGCGAAGGGCCTCTACGGCAACGATCTCGCAGAAGCGTGGTATGGCGGCTATGACGGCGTGGGCGCCAGGCCGGCGGTCATACACTTTGCCGCCGGCAAATTGCCGCCGGCCAAATTCTTTTGGTCGCTCACCCTCTACACGCTGCCCGACCGCTTCCTCTACGCGAACGAGATCAACCGCTATTCGCTGGGTGACCGGTCCAAGGACCTGCACTACGGCGCGGACGGTTCGTTGACGCTTTACGTGAGCCACGCCCCGCCCGCTGCCGGGATGCGAACCAACTGGCTGCCGGCACCCGAGGGTCGCTATGCCGTCGTCGCTCGCGTCTATGGCCCCAGCCCGGCGGCCATGAACGGCCAGTGGAAGTTGCCGCCGCTGGTCGCGGCACAGGGGGCAAGCGGGACATCACAATGAAGGCTGGGCGGTCTTCTGCGATCCTCGCTGCAATCCGAAAGGGTCTTCGTGTGCGCTGGCAATTAGGTGTCGCGTGCGTGCTTGGGGCGGCCCTCCTGCTCCCGCACGCCGCAAGGTCGCAGCAGGTCGATGCTCCGGGTGCGGCTGCATCCACCCCCGCCGCGGCAGGCGACGTCAATGCCGCGAACAATCCCCTGACGCCCAAAATCACGGTCAATCTGCAAGACTACTTTCTCCCGTCGCTCAATCGGCTGGGCAACCGCCAGGCCAATCAGGGGCTGCTGCGGGGGCTGGTTCCTTCCGACGCGTTCGGCGTCCCACAACTCATCCGTTTCACCCTGCCGCTCGTCACCACCCCGAATTTTCCGAATGGAAGCACCACCGGCCTTGGCGATCTGACCCTTTTCGATCTGGTGGTCATTCCAACCAAAGCGGTCGTGTTCGGGGTAGGGCCGCTCCTGGTCGCGCCCACGGCCACGAGCCGGGAGACCGGTGCCGGGAAATGGCAAGCCGGCGGCGCGGCCGTTGCCGTCGCGCCGCAATCCTGGGGGCTGCTCGCCGGGACTCGTCACATACCAGCACTCTTTCGCCGGGGATGATTCCCGCCCGGTCGCGCAGATCGTCACCGCTCAACCCATCGTCACCTACAATCTGCCAAGGGGCTTCTATCTGCGCTCGACCGGCGTCATGACATTCGACCTCGGCAATCACACAACGGTCGTTCCGGTCGGCTTCGGGGCTGGCAAGGTCTGGTCGTTTGGCAACGGCAACACGGTTAATGCCTTCGTCGAGCCGCAGTATTCCGTCATTCACAGCGGAGCCGGTGTTCCCGTCTGGCAAATCTTTGCCGGGATCAACTTTCAGTTTGCGCTCTAATTCTGGGATGTCCAGCAACCCTGATATCGAGATCGGAGACCAGCTTGAAAATCAGCACATCCTTCATCGCCGCAGCAATGATTTTTGGATCAATGAGTGGTGCCCTCGCGCAAGCAGCGGGCAACACGGTTCCGGTCACGGCGGATAACTTCCCGCGCGCCGAGAGCGATCTCTATTTCGGCAATATTGTTAACGACGGGGGGCTCGGGAAGTTTGTCCATCGCCGGGAGCCGGCCGCCGTCAACAACCAGACCATCATCCGGCTCAACCGTGACACGCTCTATTCCGCGGCGGTGTTCGACCTCGATGCAGGACCGGTCACGATCACCTTGCCGATGCCGGCAAGCGTTTCATGTCGATGCAGGTGATCGATGAGGACGAATACACGCCGGAGGTCGATTACGGTGGGGGCACCCACGTCCTTTCCAAGGACAAGATCGGCACCCGCTATGTGCTGATCGGTGTAAGGACGCTGGTCGATCCGAACGATCCGAAAGACGTCCAGGCGGTCCACGCTCTGCAGGACGCAATGAAAATCGAACAACCCGGCGGCCCGGGAAAGTTCGAGGTGCCGCATTGGGATCAGACGAGCCAGAAAAAAGTCCGCGCCGCACTGCTCGTCTTGGCATCCACGCTGCCGGATACGAAACACATGTTTGGCACGAAGGATACAGTGGATCCCGTGCGCCGCCTCATCGGTGCAGCCTCGGCGTGGGGTGGGAATCCAGAAAAGGACGCGCTCTACCTCAACCAGGTGCCCGCGAAAAATGACGGTAAAACCATCTACAGACTCACCGTCAAAGACGTGCCGGTCGATGGCTTCTGGTCCGTGAGCGTCTACAACAGCAAGGGCTATTTCGAGCCGAACCCGCTTAACGCCTACACGCTCAACAACATCACCGCCAAGCCGAATCGGAACGGCTCGATCACCATCCAGTTCGGCGGTTGTGACGGAAAGGTTGCCAACTGCCTTCCGACGACGCCGGGGTGGAACTACCTTGTGCGCCTCTATCGCCCCCGTTCCGAAATCTTGGACGGCGCGTGGGCTTTTCCACAGGCTGAGGCTGCCAACTGAGCCCCGACGCCGACGGGGAGGGTTCTGCAAAATATGGACAGTTAGTGTGACTAACGCTATAACCACCCCCATGGAAACCCTGCCCGACGACCCGCCAATCCCCTTCACCCTCCTCGAATGCGCCTTCCGCCAGCTCACCCGAGAACTCTGCGAGGCCCTCCCCCCGGCCGCCACCCCGCAGGAACGCACCGACCGCATGAAAGCCGCCATCGCCCAGGTCGCCGCCCTTCACCCCGCCAACACCGTGGAGTTCGTGCTCGCCGGACAGTTCGCCCTCGCCTCGCTCCGCTCCCAACGCGACCTCGCCAAGGCCGATGAACCCGGCCTGCCATCGGCCGACATCCTGAAATGGAACAGCCAGTCCAATAACAAGGCGCGCCAGGCCAACAGCACCCTCCGCTCCCTGCTCCGCCTCCAGGCCGAGCGCCGGCAAACCGAATCCGACCCCAAAGCCTTCGACCGCGGCGAACGCATCGAGGACCATATGACCGCCCTCATGGCGGATGCCGTCTTCGGCCCCCAGCCCGTCTCACCCCACGCCCCCGAATCCCACACGCCCGTCATCGCGAGCCCGGCGCAGCCGGGCGTGGCGATCCAGGCCAACCGCACACCGCCGCCCGTCTCGCGCGCCGCCGTCATCGCGAGCCCGGCGCAGCCGGGCGTGGCGATCCAGGCCAACCGCACCCAGCCGCCCGTCTCGCGCGCCGCCGTCATCGCGAGCCCGGCGCAGCCGGGCGTGGCGATCCAGGCCAACCGCACCCAGCCGCCCGTCTCACCCCGCGCCCGACCCGCACGCCCGTCATCGCGAGCCCGGCGCAGCCGGGCGTGGCGATCCAGGCCAACCGCACACCGCCGCCCGTCTCACACCACGCCCCCGAACCCCACACGCCCGTCATCGCGAGCCCGGCGCAGCCGGGCGTGGCGATCCAGGCCAACCGCACACCGCCGCCCGTCTCGCGCGCCGCCGTCATCGCGAGCCCGGCGCAGCCGGGCGCGGCGATCCAGGCCAACCGCACCCAGCCGCCCGTCTCACACGACGACCCGGAATCCCACACCGAAAAAACTGAGACTCCCCTGAGACAACCAGCCGCACCCCAACGATGGCGCTCGGTCCATCTCGGCCCCGTCGTTCCCCTCAGCGACATGATCCCGCTTGACGAGCGGCCCTCCTCCGCGTCAGCCGAGCCGTCCTCCGCGTGAAACCCCCGCGAAGACCCAACCCCATGTGCTAAACCCGCACATGCGCCACACCCTCGAACGTCGCATCGACCAGGCGCTCGGCCGCGCCCCGGCCGACCTCGTCATCCGCAATGCCCGCATCCTCGATCTCGCCACCGGCGCGCTCCTCCCCGGCGACATCGCCATCTGCGGCGATACCATCGTCGGCACCTGCGACACCTACCGCGGCACCCGGGAAATCGACGCCAACCGACGCATCGCCGTCCCCGGCTTCATCGACACCCACGTCCACACCGAAAGCACCCTCGTCACCCCCGGCGAGTTCGATCGCTGCGTCCTCCCCCGCGGCACCACAACCGCCATCTGCGACCCGCATGAAATCAGCAACGTCTTCGGCGAGGCCGGCCTTCGCTACGTCCTCGACAGCGCCCTGCACACCGTAATGGACCTGCGCGTGCAGCTCTCCTCCTGCGTGCCCGCGACCACGCTCGAAACCAGCGGCGCGACCCTCGATGCCGCCGATCTCGTCCGCCATCGCGACCACCCCAAGGTGATCGGCCTCGCCGAGTTCATGAACGTCCCCGGAGTCCTCAACAAGGACCCCGACAGCCTCGACAAGATCGCCGCTTTCACCGACCGCCACATCGACGGACACGCACCGCTGCTCTCAGGCCGCTCCCTCAATGCCTATCGTTCCGTCGGCATCTGCAACTGCCACGAATCAACGAACGCCACCGAAGGCCGCGAAAAACTTCAGAAAGGCCTGCAACTCCTCATCCGCGAAGGCACCGTCTCGAAAGACCTCGCCGCCCTCGCCCCGCTGATCGATGACTTCGCTTCACCCTTCATCGGGTTCTGCACCGATGACCGCAATCCGCTCGACATCCACGAGGAAGGCCATCTCGATCATCTCGTGCGCCGTGCCATCGCCCTCGGCGCACCCATCCCCGCCGTCTATCGCATCGCAACCTGGTCCGCCGCCCGAGGCTTCGGCCTGCGCGATCGCGGCCTCATCGCGCCAGGCTTCCTCGCCGACATTCTGTTGCTGGACGATCTCGCAACCTGCGCCATCAGCACCGTGTTCCGCCGCGGCCAGGTCGTCACGCCCGAACTCTTCGGCCACCGCACGCTCCCCACCCCTGACGCGCGCAACTCGATCCTTCTGAAACCAACCACCGCGGAAACCTTCGCCGCGCCCGCCCCGGCCCATCCACCCCCGTCATCGGCATCATCCCCGGCAAGATCCTCACCGAGCATCTCCACGCCGACCTGCCCTATCGCAACGGCCAACGCCACGCCGATCCATCACGCGACCTGCTCAAAATCTGTGTGCTCGAACGTCACGGACGCAACGGCAATGTCGGCCGAGGCTTCGTCAAAGGCTTCGGCCTGCGCGCCGGCGCCCTCGCCTCCTCCGTCGGTCACGACAGCCACAACGTCTGCGTCGTCGGCACCAGCGACGAAGACATGGCCTGCGCGGTCAATCGCCTGATCACTCTTGGCGGCGGCTTCGTCGCCGCGCGCGACGGCCAAATCCTGGCCGAACTTGCGCTCCCCTTCGCCGGCCTGATGAGCCTCGACCCATTCGAAACCGTACGCACAAAACTCGAAACCCTCCGCACAGCGGTACGCGACCTAGGCTGCCCGCTCCCCGAACCCTTCCTGCAGCTCGCCTTCCTCCCGTTGCCCGTCATCCCTCATCTGAAAATAACCGACCGCGGCCTCGTCGATGTCGATCGCTTCGAACTCATCACCGCGTGACCTCCATGTCATTGCGAGGAACGCGTGCGAAAGAGCGTGCGAAGCATCGCACGAACCACCCTCCGTCATCCCCGCGAAAGCGGGGAAGCAATCTCGTGCGGAATGACGCACCAATCGCCGCCATGCCGCAACCCCGCATCGTCGTGGTCGGCGGTGGCGCCGCCGGCCTGGAACTCGTCACCCACCTCGGCCATCGCCTCGGCCGCCGCGGAAAAGCCTCCGTCACCCTGGTCGAACCGGCCCGCACCCATCTCTGGAAGCCGCTGCTCCACGCCGTCGCCGCCGGCAGCATCGATCCCGTCGGTTACGAAGTGAACTACCTCGCCCAGGCGCACTGGCACGGCTTCGGCTATCGCCTGGGCGAGATGATCGGACTCGACCGCACCCGCAAACAGGTGCACCTCGCCGCCGCTCTCGACGATGAAGGGCGCCAGGTCACCCCGCCGCGCGCCATCGACTACGACACGCTGGTCATCGCCATCGGCAGCATCACCAACGATTTCGGCACGCCCGGCGTCGCGCAGTTCGCGGTTCCGCTGGAAACCCCCGCCCAGGCCGCGCGCTTCAACCGCCGCCTGGTCAACGCCTGCCTGCGCGCCCACACCCAGCAGGAATCCGTCCGCCCGGGACAGCTTCATGTCGCCGTCGTCGGCGCAGGCGCCACCGGCACCGAACTCGCCGCCGAACTCCATCGCACCATTCGCGAGGTCGTCGGCTACGGCCTCGATCGCATCGATCCGGCCCGCGATGTCCGTATCATCCTTATCGAAGCAGCCGGCCGAATTCTCAACGGTCTGCCCGAGCGCATCTCCCAGGCCACGCACCGCCTGCTCACCGAAATGGGCGTCGAAATCCGCACCGATGCCACCGTTACCCAGGTCACCGCCGAGGGCCTCAAGCTCGCCGACGGCTCCCTGATCCCCACACCGAGCAGGAATAACGTGCCTAGCAGGGGCTCCAGGACCGGGCGAGAAATCTCTGATCGAGCAGCCGTCCGGAACTGAGGCGGAGGGTGACCCCGGCGTAGTACTGCCTGCCGCCGCACGTCCGGACGTTTGACAGGACGATTGAGACCACGGCGGCGTGCGTGCGGGCGGCAGCGCAGTTGGGGGTGCAGCCGTGATACAGGGCATTGCCGGTCCCGCGAGCAGACGGGCCGCCCCACGAGGTCCACTGGACATGCTCAACCGACAGCGTGCCGTCGGCGGTCAACTCGAGCGATTTTGGTCGCGGGCCGGGCTCCCGACGGCGCCCTTGAAGTACACGAGCGGGGGCGGCAGCGTGATCGCGGAGCTGGTGGCGGTGGACGTTGCCGTGCTGGAGGTCACGGACGTGGTCCGGATGATGGTCTTGACAGTCGCGGAGCCGCAGCCGGCGAGCATCACCAGCGCCGCGGGAAGGATGAGACGCCTCATGGGATCATGTCGACAGCGCGGGCAGGCCGATGCCGATCACCTTCAGCCGCCGGGATAGTGCGGTGAAGGCGAACTCGTTCATCTCCTGACCCGAGAACCCCAGGTACTCATAGTCGTCGCCCGAGCTTGTAGCCGGGGGGCACCAGGACTCCGGCCGCGGCTGGCAGCGTCTCGGCCAGCTTGTCCTGAACCCGGCGGGCCAGTTCGGGATCGCGGGTCTTCTGCTGGAGAAACCACGTGCCGTAGGCCACGTGCCGATGCTCGTCCTGGGAGATCTTCTTGAAGCCCTCGAGGTGTCCCTTGAGGATCCCTCGGCGTTCCATGTCCGCGGTTTGGAAGTACTGGCCGGTCAGGGCCAGGGTGCCCTCGATCACCATGTGGTATAGCGTGACGAAGTCGACCTTAGCCTCGATGTCGTCGGGTTGGCCAGCAGCGCCTGATGGGCATCGACCAGATGGCCGTCGAACAGCGTGAAGTAGTCGTCGTTGAGATCATCGCGCGCCTGCTCCAGTCGCTGCTCGAACGACCCATCGAGCCGGAACACCTCCTCAAACAGACGGTTGAAGTGCTGGGCGTGGCGCGCCTCGTCGACCTGTTGGGTGAGCAGGAACGCCTCCTCGTGCTTGTCCTCGGCGGCCATGACAAGGCCTGAGAACTGGTTTGTCACGCGCTCCTCGCCGACGAAGAACGCCGACAGGCCCCACATCATCTCCTCGCGGATCTCGTCATCCATCGACTCCCAGTCCCGACGGTCCTGGGTCATGTCGATCCGGTGGGAGACCCAGTTCTGCGTCTCCCACAGCCGGTAGAGCTCGACTGGCTCCATCAGCTTGATCTGGGGGAGCTGCGATTCGTCGGCGATCGTTGCCACATCGCCCTGGACAGTCAGATCGAGCAAGCTGGCCATCGTTGCCTCCTGGCGGTTTGGAAGGGCTAACCCTAATGCGCCACGGCCGCTGCCGGGAGTAAGATCGGCGGCGGTGCTCGGCCGGGGCAAAGCCGACAAGGACAGGTACGCGCGACCCAAGCGCAGGAGCGATCACGCATCCTCGTCGTCGGGCAGGAACCGCTCGAGTCGCGCCGATGCGGGGCTCCAGCAGCAGCCGCCGCCCCTGTCCACGGGTACCGTGAGCACCCCACAACCTCCGTCCCAGGTGCAGATGTTCAGGCAGCCCATACCGAGCAGTCGCACGCTGTCGGCCCGCGCGTGGGCCTGCGACTGGCGATTGCCGTCGTCGTGATTGCGGCCGTGGCGGTCCCGCTGATCACCGTGACGAGCACGGTAAGCTCGATCAACTTCCCGGCACCGACGACCGTCATCAGCGGCAGCGGCCAGGGCATCCCCAAGTCCGTACCGGCAAGCCCCCACGCGGTCGTCAGGCCCGTGTCCTACCTGACCTCGGCCGGCGTCCGGGCTGGACTGGCCCACGTGGCCAAGCTGGTACCCGGTGCCCGGCTGGATCAGGTGCGCCTGGCTGCGACGTCTCTAATCGCGTCGGCCCGTCTGCCAGGTGGGGCGCTCAAGGAGGTCGTCCTCGAGGCCACGGGGCCGTTCGTAACCGCGGGAGCCAGCACGGGTGAGCGGCTCGTTCCGCTGTCCGCGATCAAGCCGCGGGCCGTGGCCCGGATCGTGGCTGCGATGAAGAGCCGCTTCCACATCCCGGTGACCAAGATCGACTACCTGGTGCTGAGCTCCCCGGCCGGTGCCCCAACTCAGTGGATCGTGTTTGCCAAGACCGTGGGACACCCGGGGTTCACGGCCACCCTCAACGGCGATCGCCTGGCCCGGATACCGGGGGAATGAGTCATAGCTCGTCGGCCGCTCCGTCCCGAGCTGCGCCGCTGAGGATCCGGGCTCGAAGGCGAGCGGTCTCACCGGCTGCCGCGGCCCGAGCTGCGCGCTCCTCGGTCAGGACAAACCCGTGCTCCTCGGCCAGATCGACCAACTCCTGACGCTGCTCATCGCGAACGGCAAAGCGAAAGAACAGCCAGGCCAGCAGGATCACCGTCAGCAGCGACTCCTCGATCATCATGAGTCCGCCGGCCAGGTTTTGATCGGACAGCGCGTTGATCCCGCGCGCGGCGTCCCGGGCGTTGTACACCGGGTAGAACACGCCCTGGCCCCAGATCAGGATGTTGGCCAGGATGGCGCCGATCAGGCGCACCGAGATCACGTACACCATCGCCCCCCAGCCCTGGAACCACCGTGGCTTGGGCAGTGGCCCGATCAGGGCCAGCCAGAGCAGCATTCCGAACCACAGCATGGCCGCGTGCTCTAGCCGCGTGAACGAGATCGTGGTTGATCGCGGCCTGGTAGAAGAACGGGATATGCCAGGCGTAAAGGTCGACCGCCCACAGCACCAGGGCTACCATCGGCGTGGCCATGACCCGGAGCGGCCGCGTGAACCGCATGTGCAACAGGGGCTGAAGAACGGGCCCGGTCAGGCCGAGGACAATCAGCAGCGAGGCGATGTCCCCGAGGATGATGTGCTGGGCCATGTGGGCCACGAGCACGCTGTCGGCCAGATTGTCCGCGGGCCCGACCTGGACGCCCACCATCAGGGCCACGCCTGAGACGAAGCAGCCAGACCCGCCAGTTCGGGGCCGGACGTCGCTCGCGGGCCAGGGTCCGCAGGCGCTGGGTGTAGAGAGCGAGGTACGCGGTTGCGGCCAGGATCGGTGGCAGCACCTCTCCCAGGTGGATCGGGTTCGAGTAGCCCGTGTCGGCGAACAGAACGTGCATCAGGAGTAGGACGGGGGCGCCTGGGGAGAGTGGAAGGTGGCGGTGATCTGGGACAGGAGCTCGGCGGGGGTCGTGCCTCCCAGAACCCGGAGGCGAGGCAGACGGTAGGGGTCATCGAGGCGGCTGGCCCAGCCCGGCACGACGGTGGTCGAGCCCTCGAAGCCCGCCGCCCGCACCGCGGAGATCACAGCCGCATCGTAGTGGCCGAAGAGGTAGCCGAACCAGTTGACCGGAACGTCATACCGCCGACGGAGTAGCTCCCGGGCCACGTCCACCTGATAGTGCAGCTGGGCGGCGCCGAGAGTGATCAGATCGGCGTGGCTCATGCCCTGCGTGTCGAGCTCCCAGCCCGATCTCAGCAGACCGCGAATCTGGGACTGCGACAGTCCGCCCTGAGCAGCGGGGAGTCCGGAGAGCTGTAGGTTCTCAACCCCCACCCAGCCGAGTCGCCGTAGAACCGGCATGGCGTTGGTGTACTGAGACTGATAGCCGTTGTCGAATGTCAGGACGAATGGCCGGCCTGGGCCCAGCGGCAGGCCCCGCGTCCAATTCGCCTCGAGCTGATTCAGGGTGACCGCGTGCCAGCCAGCCTGCTTGAGGGCCTGCATCTGGGCGGCGAACTCGGGCTCGGGCCATCTAGGCCTGGATAGGGAGCGCCGGCGATCGGAGGGTTGATCACGTGGTACATCAAAATCGGCACCGTGGCGTCTCCCGGTCTGCCCGTGGCCACGGCCCGAGGGCTGGGGCTGCGGGGTCCGCGGTGGACAGCCTGGCCAGGCCGAGTGCTCGCGCTGGTCGCGGGTCGGGCCCGCCTCGGACCGCTCGAGGTCGTGACGACTATCGCCGTCACGACGACGAGCCACGATGGACGTCAAAGCTCCCAGCCGGCGACGCGCACGCGCTCGCCGATTGCGCTCGTGGGCCCGACGCCGAGCCTGCGCGTCGCGGTAGCTCATCGCCCTCTGACGGTAGCGAATCCGGGCCTCCGTGAGCGCGCCTGAGCCCCGACCGCGTTACTCTCCTGACAGTGCGAAAGCGACTCCTCGGACCCGATGATCATCCTCCTCGGGCTGGCCGTCACGGCCTGCGGCGGCAGCAGCACGGCGACCACCCCGGCGCCGTCGGGCAGCGGGAGCTCTGGCTCGGGGTCGAGCCCAGCGGCCATCAAGACCGGAAAGGTGGCCGGCCTGGGCACGGTCCTTGTGGACGGCACTGGCCGCACCCTGTACGTGTTCGCCCCCGACAAGGCCAAGAACGTCACCTGCAGTGGTGCCTGTGCCTCGGTGTGGCCGCCGCTCAAGGTCGCCTCCGGCCAGAAGCCATCCGTGTCCGGTGGGGTCGAGGCCTCGCTGGTCTCGAGCGACTCTGACCCCTCCGGCGGCAGCGTCGTCACCTACAACGGCTGGCCCCTGTACCTGTACGTGGCCGACCCGAGCGCGGGGACGGCCCACGGCCAGGCACTGAACTCCAGCGGCGGTCTGTGGTACGTGATCAAGCCGTCGGGTCAGCTGATCAAGAAGAAGGCCGGCGCCGGCGCGAGCACGAACGGCACCGGCTACTCGTGTCCCCGCCGGGCCAACGTGGCCCTGCGATAATCCCGCCGATGGCAGCTGAGCTCGGGACAGTCCTCGTACCCATGGTCACGCCGTTCGACGCCTCCGGGCGGGTCGACGACGAGGCCGCGGTCAGGCTGATGAACCATCTCCTGGACCACGGAGCTGACGGCCTGGTCATGTGCGGAAC
>CAVSUZ010000024.1:0-77245 GCA_963731335.1 uncultured Pseudomonadota bacterium
AGCTCCGGTCTGCGCGGCGGCAAAGCGCGAGCAGCCAGAGGAAAACCAGGGTGAGCGCGTATTTGCAGGCATCCACGGACCTCCCTAGCGGTGGATAAAAGACGATTCTACCCGAATAGGACGTACGCAGGCGAGCAGGTGTTGCATGTTTTTTCATTTTTTCTCAGCCGGAATCAAGCATCTGACCTGAAGTTTGGCATGGAATAGGCATAATAGTATTCAAAATGCATCCTGAGAGCTACGCGCTTATCCCAAACTATTATGAGTATTTTGACAGGCCAGGACGCTGACGTACATCGTTCTTTAGCGGCAACAACAGCAAAAAATACGGATACGACGTCTCGAAAAATAGACGCACGCTCCTTATCTATATCGGCTTTGATCTGTACCCGCGGGCGAGCCGAACTCATCGGCCAGGCCGTGCGCAGCATCTTACACCCGAATAGCCTCTGCGAGGAACTGGTCGTTGTGGATCAGAACACGGGGACAGAGACAGAAGCTGCCCTCCGGCCGTTTTTCAGCGATACGCGCCTGCGCTATATTTCGCACCCCGACCCAGGGAAAAGGCATTGCGCTCAATATCGGCCTGGAGGCGGCCCAGGTGCTATCGTGGCCATCACCATGATGACTGCGAAGTTGCGGATACCTGGCCCATCATGTGGCGGCGCTCCGCCAATATCCCCAGGTCGCTGGCTACTGGAACGTGATTCCGGTAGAGTATGACACCGACAAGGGCTTTATTCCAGGGTACACTTTAACATGCGACCGGCTCTGCTACACGATCCCGGCATAAGTTGTTCGCGCGAGGGATCGGAGCTAATATGGCCGTGCGACGCGAGAGCATCCTGCGTATGGGAGGATTCGATATGGCGCTGGTTGGGCGGGACTCAGTATGCGTGCGTGGATGAAGACCTTACCGTACGCTGTTTGCTCGCCGGCTACCATGTCTTCGAAAGCAAAGACAGCTTCGTCTATCATTACGGATTTCGCAACTGGGAGCAGGGGCGCATCCTTACATCCCGAGCCTTCTATGGCATCGGAGCGGCCTCAACCCCTCAAATGCGCTGGGAGGCATTGCCCATCGCGCTGTATGAGTTTCTCGGCCAGGGTGCTCTGGCCCAGTCTCCGGGCTACGCTGACATTCCGCCGCCCTACGGGCTGGCGGCGCGTCTCCTCTTTTTGCTAGGCGGCTTTGTGCAGGGGTGGAAGATCTCCGGTGGATCAGGCCAACATCCTTTATCGCTGAACCGTCTCTTTTTATCGAAAGGTCGCAGGCAGCATGTCCTCTCCCGATTTGAGCGTGTGCCCGACGCCAAGGCCCTGGTGGAAGCCCGTCGAGAAATACTATTGGATCGCGTGGCGACAACCTCTTTGTGCGCCAGCGCCTTTTCTACGTGCTCTCTTTCTTACTGCTCGATAATCAGTTCTGCGGTCGCCTGCGTGCGACGCTCCTGCGCTGGAATGGGGCGAAGGTCGGCAAAAACTGCTTTGTGCGCGGCGGCTTGCAGATCCAGGAAGGATTTCAACCTGACCCTGGGCGACAACGTGTTCATCAATGCCGGCTGCTGTTTCGACACCACCGCGCCCATCACCATCGGCGATGGCGTACAAATGGCCTACCAGGTGACGCTGATAACCGGCAATCATCATATTGGGCCGCGCTCCAATTGCGCCGGGGAGCACGATGCGATGCCCATCGTCATTGGCGAAGGCGCCTGGATCGGCGCGCGCGACTCCCTCGCCGGCGTCATCATAGGCGCGGGAGCCGTTGTCGCGGGCGCGGTGGTGACTAAGGATGTGCCGCCCGACACGCTTGTGGCCGGTATCCCCGCCAAAATCATACGTCCTCTGGAGGACGAATTGGAAGTTTTATGATGTCCAAGAATTCCCCAGCCGATACGCCAACAGCCTACCGGGTCGGCTTTATCCTGACCACAACGGCGGGCAACATGACCCGCTACATCAATCTGCGCAAATACGCCGAGCGTGATCCCGAGGTCGAGTGCGTCTGGCTGCTCGATCTCGCACGAATCCAGCCGATCCTCTGCCGTCTGCCCATCTGCTGCGCACCCGGCTTATTGTCCTGCGTCAGGCCCATCCAGTGATGGGGCAGTTGCGCCGTCTGGATGCGGTCATGTACCACGCCTTCGAGCTGTACGCGATTTCCGTATTGCGGCATAGCCTGTCGCGCACGCCGCTCCTTGTCTGGAGCGCGGACAATCCGCCCAAGACCGACCCAGTCGTCATCCGGCGTATGGTGGCGGGAGCGTGCGTTCGGACTGGCGCACCCGGCTGCATTTTCGCTCTCATTTCTGCGTGGCGAACCGCACTCTTCTTTCCCTTTTCGCAGTGGGCGGCGCAAACGCTGGTACAGGAATGCGGCGTACCCGCCGAGCAAGTGCATCCCATCCACGTCGGGCTGGATCTCGAGATCCTGCCACTCCGAAGCTGGTCGCTTCCGGAGATGCTGCAAATTTTGTTTGTCGGCGGTGATTTTGTGCGCAAAGGCGGCGACCTGCTGCTGGATGTGTACTGTCGCCATTTCGCGAATATTGCCGATCTGCATCTGGTGACCAATGCGCCGCCGAGCGATCTGCCCGCCTCCGTCTTCGTCTACACCGGCCTCCGTCCGAATGATCCGTGCCTGCGGCAACTGTACGCCGACGCGGAACCGTTCACTCCGCCCACCGGCGCCGATGTCTCCTCCTGGGTGGCGATGGAGGCAATGGCGACAGGCCGCCCGGTCGTCACCACCCGATCCGGCGGCATTCCGGATATTGTGCGCGACGGCCAGACCGGGTTTGTGATCGCGCCCAACGACGGCACTGCCCTGACCGACCGCATGCGGGCGCCGCTCTGCGATCCGGCGCTGCGCTGCCGGATGGGAGCCACAGGGCGCGCCGTCGTCGAACAGGATTTCAATGCCGGCTGTCTGCGTTCCACGGATGCTTTCGGCGACTGTGAAAGGGCGGCCGATGCGGGCCGACGCCTCGCCTCGAAGAGTGCCCCTGGCGCTGTGCCAAAGATAAAGGAGCCGAACGCTATGCAAAGAAGGCCTGCAACAAAGAATGCCTGTAACGGCTCCCAAAGACAACACAGAACCCATTACGGCCCTGGTATGCACCTGCAGATCCAGTGAGAGCATAGCCTGTACGGTGGCTCTGATCTATACCTATCCCTGTTTCGAGGGGTTATTGTTGATCAGAGCACCGATGATGCCGTCGCGCAGGCCCGCCGTTTTCGCGTATCTGTGCTGCGTGATCGGCGCACAGACACGAAGGGACTGGACGCGCGCGCAATATCGGTATTGCCACGGCAGGTTCCGATATTGTTGCTATGACCGACGACGATTGTGCTGTGCCGCCCGACTGGCTGGAGAAAATGGCCGCTGTGTTTGCGCGCCATCCAGGTCGCCGTCGTCTTCTGTAATGTAGATGAAGCGCCGCACGATCCACGCGCGAGGGCTATATTCCGGCGATTGCTTCCGTCAAGGCAGCAAGCTGCTCGATGTCCCCGCCGACTGGTGCGTCTCCCACGGCATAGGGGCGGGCATGGCCGTGCGCCGTACCACCGTGCAGGCACTCGGCGGGTTTCCATGAGATGCTCGGCGCAGGCGCTTCCTTTCCCTCTTTTTGAGGACGGAGACATTGCGCTGCGGGTCTTTGTTGAAGGGCCATAAGGTCTATGAGACCGACAGACAGCATTGCCGTCCTGCATTATGGCTTTCGCACGTATTCTGAGACGCGTCGGCTGATGCAGCGCAACTGCCTCGGTAAAATCGGGGCGGGGCATGCCGAAGCGATCAAATGCGGCCAATGGGCAGTTTCGCCGTTTCCCTGTGGGAGGTATGGCGGATGCTGCTCAGCCCTTTGCTCTGGAATCCGTGCGCCTGCAGAGCTGCCGGTCTTGATACGCGCGGTCAGCCCTGCCCGGGGCTTTATCTGCGGGTGGCGCACTCCCATGCATAGGGATACTCGTCTTTCGCGCCGCAGAACAGGCCATCGGCTTCCGCATTGCGGTAAGCCATAAACGCGCTGCCTGAGAGGGCAGGTGTATCCTGCCCGGCGAACGGGGTTGAAACCCCGTTCTGAAACGCCCCACCCGCGCGGGCTGTAGGGGCAGGCCCCCGTGCCGCCCTTCATCCACAGGCCAGCATTGCCAATAGGCTCCCAAACGTCTGTCTCCCTCTTTGCTTTCCCCGGAAGTTAACTGCTACAATATATGTGAAGATAGGCACAATCTTCCTGCCACTCTCCCTTCCCGCAATTCGGGTAGTATCCGCCGGACGACGGCGCGGGCGCAAGACAAAACACGCGCAGAGTGGTATACGCGACAAAGGGAAATTAAGCGATATGGCAACCGGGCAAATAATACAGGAACAGGCTGCAACAAGAAAAGAGGACACCGTTCCGCAAGGCGGGGGCAACCGGACACATCGTGCAGGTGCAGGGGCCGGTCGTGGACCTGGGATTCGCCGGGGGAACTGCCCTCCATCAACAACGCCATCCCCATACAGGACCCACCCGCAAGATCGACCTGACCGTCGAAGTCGCGCAGCACCTGGGCAACGATGTCGTGCGCTGCATCGCCATGTCCAGCACGGACGGGCTCGTGCGCGGCATGCCCGCCGAGGATACCGGCGGCCCATCACCGTTCCCGTCGGGCAGCGGGACGCTGGGCCGCGTCTTCAATCTGCTGGGCAAGGCGATTGACGAGAAAGGCCCGGTCAACACCAAACAGCGCTGGCCCATCCACCGCCCCGCCCCCACGTTCGCCGAGCAGAGCAGCGCGCAGGAGGTGCTGGAGACCGGCCTCAAGGTTGTTGACCTGCTGACGCCGTTCCTCAAAGGCGGCAAGATCGGCCTGTTCGGCGGCGCGGGACTGGGCAAGACGGTTCTGATTCAGGAACTGATCACCAATATCGCTACGGAACACGGCGGCTTCTCCGTGTTCGCGGGCGTGGGCGAGCGGACCCGCGAAGGCAACGACCTGTGGCTGGAGATGACCGAGTTCCGGCGTTATCACCAAGACCGCGATGGTGTTCGGCCAGATGAACGAGCCGCCGGGGGCGCGCCTGCGCGTGGCGCTGTCCGCCCTGACCATTGCCGAATACTTCCGCGACGTGGAAGGCCAGGACGTGCTGCTGTTCGTGGACAACATTTTCCGCTTCGTCCAGGCCGGCTCCGAAGTCTCCGCGCTGCTGGGCCGCATCCCCAGCGCGGTCGGCTATCAGCCCACGCTGGCACGGAGATGGGCGCGCTTGCAGGAGCGCATCACCTCAGACCAAGAAGGGTTCGGTTACGCCGTGCAGGCCATCTACGTCCCTGCCGACGACCCGACCGACCCGGCTCCGGCCACCACCTTCGCGCACCTGGACGCTTATGTATTACCTGATCGCGCCCGCGTCTCGGAAAAGGGCATCTATCCCGGCCGTCGATCCGCTTGACGTCGACCCGCGCATCCTCCACCCGCGCATCGTCGGCCAGGAGCACTACGAGGTGGCGCGCCAGGTGCAGCAGATCCTGCAGCGCTACAAAGAGTTGCAGGACATCATCGCGATTCTCGGCATTGACGAGCTTTCCGACGAAGACAAACTGGTCGTCGCCCGCGCCCGCCGCATCGAACGGTTCCTGTGGCCAGCCCTTCCGCGTGGCCGAGCAGTTCACGGGCCAGCCCGGCAAGTACGTGCCGGTCAAAGATACCATCCGCTGCTTCAAGGAACTCATTGACGGCCAGCACGACGACCTGCCGGAGCAGGCGTTCTACATGGTCGGCAACATTGACGAAGCGGTGGAGAAAGCGAAGACGCTCAGCGTCTGAGGCAGGAGGCTGCAGGCAGGCGGCAGGATTTGCAGTCGCCTGCCTGTGCCCCAGGGAGAAGCTATGCCCACTTTTCGCTTGAATTGGTATCGCGACCCAGATGATGTCGAGCGCATGCCAGAACAGGTTGAAGCACAGCAGCCGGCGCAGAACGTTCGGCCGGAATCCCTTGACGAACACCTGGGCCATCATCGTGCCGAGCCACAGCAGCCCGGCGGTCACGTGCAGGCCGTGACAGCCCACTACGGCGAAGAACGAAGAAAGGAAGGCGCTGCGGTCCGGCCCCGCGCCCGCGGCCACCATGCCGGCGAAATCCCGTGCCTCGAACACCAGGAACCCCAAGCCGAGCAAACCCGTGATGAGCAGGAACACCTCGGTCCAGATCAGGCTGCGAGCCTGCGTGGCGACCGCGGAAAGCCCGCAGGCGAAGCTCGACGTCAGCAGGAACCCGGTCTCGATGGCGATGCTGGTCGGATTGAACAATTCATGCCCCGACGGCCCGCCCGCGGTCGCAAACTCCAGCACCGCATGCGCCGCGAAGAACGCCGAGAACATCACGATGTCGCTGAGGATGAAGATCCAGAACCCGAAGCCGACCACCACCCGCTTCGGCGCCGGGCCGCCTTCGCCGTGTCCGGTCGCGATATGGCCTTCGCCCCCGTGTCCCCGGCCGAGCCGGTAGGGATCGCTGCCCGGCGCGAACGGGTGGGTAACGGACTGGCTGACGCTCATGCGGGCTCACTCACCTTGACATGCGCGTCGAGCCACGCCTGGCGCGCGCGCCGGCGCTCCCGATCCAGCCGCGCCACCTCCTCCGCGGGGATGATGTATTCATCCACATCGCGCCACGCGAACACCACGAACACGATATACGCCGCAACGACGCCGACCACGACCAGCCACCAGATGTGCCAGATCAGCGCAAAACCCGTGATCGTCGCGAAAATCGCAGTGATGAAACCGGTCGGGCTGTTGCGCGGCAGCTCGATCGGCTCGTAATCGGGCTCCGCCGCGAGTTGCTGGCTCTCGATCGCGCGTTGCTTGATCTCCCAGTACGGTTCGCTGCCCCGCACATCGGGCAGTACGGCAAAGTTGAACGGCGGAGGCGGTGAGGCGGTGGACCACTCCAGCGACCTCCCGTCCCACGGATCACCCGTCAGGTCGCTCAGCGCCTCGCGCTCGCGGATGCTCACCACGATCTGCAAGACCTGACAGATCAGCGCCCCGATCATGATCACGATGCCGAAGGCCGCGATCAGCGTCAGCGGATGCCATTCCGGCACGTCGTAACGCTCCAGCCGGCGAGTCATGCCCATCAGCCCGGCAGCGTACAGCGGGATGAACACGACATAGAATCCGACAAAGGACAGCCAGAACGCCGCCTTGCCCCAGCCTTCGTGCAGCCGGAAGCCGAACGCCTTGGGGAACCAGTAGGTCACACCCGCGAACGCGGCGAATAGTACCCCGCCGATGATCACGTTGTGGAAGTGCGCCACCAGGAACAGGCTGTTGTGCAACAGGAAATCCGCCGGCGGAACAGCCAGCAGCACGCCGGTCATGCCGCCGATGGTGAACGTCACGAGGAAGCCGAGCGACCACAGCATAGGCGTCGCGAAGCGGACCCTCCCGCCGTACATCGTGAAGATCCAGTTGTAGATTTTTACCCCCGTCCCGACCGCGATGATGCTGGTCGCGATGCCGAAAATCCCGTTGACATCGCCGCCCGCGCCCATGGTGAAGAAGTGGTGTAGCCACACGGTGAACGAGATGATGCAGATGAACATCGTGGCGATCACCATCGACCGATAGCCGAACAGCGGCTTGCCGGAGAAGGTTGGGAACACCTCGGAAAAGATGCCGAACGCAGGCAGCGCCAGGATATAGACTTCCGGATGCCCCCACGCCCAAATCAGGTTGACGAACATCATCTGGTTGCCGCCCGCCGTGTCGGTGAAGAAGTGGAAGCCCAGATAGCGGTCCAGAATCAGCATCGCGAGCGTCGCCGTCAGGATCGGAAAAGCCGCGACAATGAGCAAGCTCGCCGCAAACGACGTCCAGCAGAACACCGGCATGCGCAGATAGCCCATGCCCGGCGCGCGGATCTTCAGGATCGTGGTGACGAAATTCACCCCCGTGAGCAGCGTGCCGATACCCGAAATCTCCAGCGCCCAGAGATAGTAATCCACCCCCACACCGGGCGAGTATTGTAGCTCCGACAGCGGCGGATACGGCAGCCAGCCGGTGCGGGCGAATTCACCTATCACCAGCGACAGATTGACCAGCAACGCGCCCGTGGCCGTGAGCCATAGGCTGGTCGAGTTCAGCGTCGGGAACGCGACGTCGCGTACGCCAAGCTGCAGCGGCACGACAAAGTTCATCAGCCCGATAATGATCGGCATGGCGGCGAAGAAGATCATGATCGTGCCATGGGCACTGAAGATCTGGTCGTAGTGGTCGGGCGGCAGATAGCCGCCGGAGTGGAAGGCGAAGGCCTGCTGGGACCGCATCATGATCGCATCGATGAAGCCGCGGACCAGCATCAGCAGACCAAGGAAGATATACATCACCCCGATCCGCTTGTGGTCCACGCTGGTGATCCACTCGCGCCACAGATAGGGGACATAACCCTTCACCGTGATGGTGATCAGCACGATCACCACGATGGTGATCACCGCCCCGCCGGCGAACAGCGGAATCGGCTGATCGAACGGAATGGCCTGCCAGGTCAGTTTTCCGAGCATGTCTAATCTTCTGAAACGGGGTGAACGTCGGGCGCGGGCCGCCCGACCTGGGGCCCCTCGCCGGGAGGCACCCGCTGCGTCACAATGGCCTCGAACAGCCGCGGATCGATCGCGCGATAGGTGTAAGGCTTGACGTTCAGGCTTTGCTTCAGCAGCCCATTATATGCGGTGCGGTCCAGTACCGAACCCGATCCGCGGGTCGCGCTCACCCAACTCAGGAACGCTTCGGGCGCCACCGCGTGCAGGGTGAAATGCATGCCGGAAAATCCGTCACCGCTGAACTGCGACAATTCGCCGTAATAGTCCCCGGCCTGCGAGGCCAGAAGATTGAGCTGAGTCATCATGCCGTTCATCGCGTAGATCATGCTGCCGAGTTGCGGCACGAAGAACACGTTCATCACCGTGGCCGACGTGATGGAGAAGTGCAGCGGAACGCCGGCCGGAACCACGAGATCGTTGATCGCCGCGACACCCTGGTCAGGGTAGATGAACAACCACTTCCAATCGAGCGCCACCACCTGCACATTCAGCGGCCTGGTGTTCGACGCGATGGGCTCCGCCGGATCCAACTGGTGCGCGCCGATCCAGATCAGCCCCGCCAGGAACAGGATCACGAGTGTGGGGATACCCCACACCACCAGTTCCAATCGCCCGGAATAGACAAAGTGCGGCTGGTAGCGGGCGCGCTGGTTCGACGCGCGATACCAGAACGCGAATAACAACCCGGCGCCGATCGTGGGCACCACGATCGCCCCCATGATGGCAAGCGAATCGAACAGGATCAGCCGGTCCGCAAACCCGATCGGACCGTGCGGGATCAGCACGGTGGGGCCGCACGACGTAAGCGACAGAAGCATACCCGGCCCGAGCGTGGCTCCGAACAGACGGCGGGGAGTCAATCGCATCAGAAGGGGCCTTCACTGCGTCAAATGCGCGGCGACGAGTTGCGCCGATGTCGGATTCACCAGAATTGGTCACTACCTTTGTGTGGTTGGCGCTTCCTTCCTGTCAAGCAAAGAACGGCCCGTTAAGATCGATGCTTGACTCGTGGTGCCCTCGCGACGCATCGCACCAAGCGGTGCATCTGCGTCTGCAAACAGCCTTCCGGATCGAGCCGCAAGCGACCTTCGCCGAGGCCGAGAACCTCTATCTGCGCGGCCTCCACCATGAGGCGCTGGCCGCCTGCCGCAAGCTTCTGGCGCATGACCCCGCCGCCGCCGCCCCGCTGCACCTAGCCGGCGTGATTTGTCTGGACCGCAAGGAGTACGACCTCGCCGCCGCCTACCTCCGGCGCGCCGAGGCCGCCGACCAAGCGGATGCCCGGGTGCAGTACCATCTCGGCAACGCCGAGATGTCGGCCGGGCGTACCGAGGCGGCGATGGCGCACTTCGAACGCGCCTTCCGGCTTGACCCGATGCTGATCGATGCGGTGAACAACCTGGGTACCTGTCACCGCACGCTCGGTCAGGAACATGAGGCGATCGCCTGCTTCGAGCAGGCGCTGCGGCTGAACCAGGATTTCGCGCCCGCGCATTATAATCTGGGGCTCGCGCTGTCACGCACCGGACGCGCCGAGGAGGCGCTGCCGCACTTCGCCCTCGCCACCGGCGCACCGGTCGAGCTGGCCGGGCTGGACCGCGTGCTGGAAACGCGTGATGCGCTGGGCGGCGCGCTGATGATGATGGGCCGGCACGAAGAAGCCCTCGAGGTCGCCCGCGCGCGCACCGCTCTCAAGCCCGAAGACCCCACCGGCCAATGGCACGAAGCTCTCATCCTGCTCTCGCTCGGCCGCTTCGCCGAGGGCTTGCCGTTATACGAACGGCGCTGGCAATTGCCCGGCTTCCGTCCCGACGATCAGGCAAACGAGCCGCCCCCGCACGTGCCCGATCGCTCCAGCCTCGTCGGCGCCCGGGTGCACCTGCGGTCCGAGCAAGGACACGGCGATACCCTCCAGTTCGCACGCTACGCCGAACTGGTGCGCCGAAGCGCGCGCACCGTCACGCTCTCCGTACGGCCGGAAATGCTGTCGCTCATGGCCACCCTGCCGTGGGTGGATGCGATCGTGGCGGATGGCGCGCAAGAGCCCGAGCATGACCTCGCAGTGCATCTGCTCAGCCTCCCGCTCGTGTTCGGCACCGAGATGCGCACCATCTCCGCGCCCGTGCCCTATCTGTCCGCGCCCACCGAGCGCCTCGCACGCTGGCGCGACCGGCTGGGCGAACCCACCCGCCCGCGCATCGGTATCGCGTGGCACGGCGCACAGCATCTCCCCGAGCGATCGATCCCGTTCGGCATGCTGGACCCCTTGCTCCGGCTGCAGCGCTTCGCCTTCCACAGCCTGCAGAAAGCAACCCCGCCGCCCGACCTCGCCCTGATGAACGGACGCGTGACCGATCATGGCGCCGCGCTCCAGGATTTCGCCGACACCGCGGCCCTGATCCGCTGCATGGACCTCGTCGTCACGATCGACACCTCGGTCGCGCACCTCGCCGGGGCGCTCGGCGCGCCGGTCTGGATTCTCTTGCAGCGGAACGCCGACTGGCGCTGGTTTCTCCATCGCGCGGAGAGCCCCTGGTACCCGACCGCGCGCCTGTTCCGCCAGACGCGGCAGGGCCAGTGGCACGATGTTATCGCCGCGGTGACAGCGCACCTCCAAAGCGCCACCCTCAACCAACCGTGAGCCAAACGCGATTGACCTGATTGCGCAAAGTGCAACACTACGCGCGAACTTGCCATTCGTTGGATCGGGCCCCCGCCCTCAGGCACCCGCCTGACAGCGCCCCTCCAACACTCCCGGCCCCGGCGCCGGCAATCGATAAAACCATCGACAACATCAGGGGGACATCCATGATGACGCTTCGATCCACGCTGAAATCGTACCTGCTGGCGGGAACCGCCTTGATGGCCGTGATGGGAGTGGCCGCCGCCCAGGGGACGGGGACGGGGACCGGGACCGGGACGGGCAGCAACGGCCCGACTCAACAGGACTATGTGAACGACAATCCCAACCGGGCCGATTGGATTTTGCCGGCGGGAAATTACAACGATAACCGCCAGATCGCCCAGGATCAGATCACCCCCGCCAATGCCGGCGAGTTGAAACTCGCATGGAGCTTCAAGATGCCGGCCGACGGTCCGGTGGAAACCTCGCCGATCGTCTATAATGGAACAGTCTATGTCACCTCGTTCCACGACGATATCTACGCCCTCGATGCGAAGACCGGTCAGCTCAAGTGGCAATTCAACCCGAACCCGACCCAGCTCGTCGGCTTCCCTCGCAACCGCGGCGTCGCCATCATGGACGGCAATGTTTACATCGCGACAATCGACGGGCACCTGATCGCGGTGAACGCCGACACCGGCCAGAAGGTCTGGGACAAGCTGGAAGTCGCCGATCCGAAAAACAGTTTCTACACCATGCAGCCCATTCCGTACAAAGGCACGCTGCTGCTCGGCGTGTCCAACGGTGACTGGGGCGGCATCGGCAACATCAGCGCATTCGATCCCAAAACGGGCGATCGCATCTGGCAGTGGGATACCGTCCCCGCCGCCGGTGAAAAAGGCAACGACACCTGGGGCGGCGGCGATGCCTGGAAGCGCGGCGGTGTCTCGGTTTGGAGCGGCCTGGCGATCGACCCAAGCACCGATACGATCTATGCCGATCTCGGCAACCCGTCGCCCGACTTTCAGGGCGATGTGCGCCCCGGCGCCAACCTGTACAGCAATTCGATCGTGGCGCTGGACGTCTCCAGCGGCAAACCGGTGATGAAGTGGTACTACCAGTTCATCCCCCATGACACGCACGACTGGGATCCCGCCATGCCGCCCGTCCTGTTCACCGGAAAAATCAACGGTCAGGACGTCAAGATGGTCGCGGCCGGCGATAAGGGTGGCAATTTCTGGCTCCTGAACGCCCAGACCGGGCAGTTGATTAGCCGCACCCCCGTCAGTTTCCAATTCAACCAGGATACCGCGCCGCCGCTCGAAGGCAGCAACTATGCCTGTCCCAATACCAACGGCGGAGTCGAGTACAACGGCGGCGCGTTTGATCCCGCCACCAACACGTTCTTCGTTCCCAGCACCAACCAGTGCGGCAAATGGACCGGCAGCAAGGACGTCCAGTACGTCGCTGGCCAGTTCTACCTCGGCGGCGGATTCCCCAGCCTCGAAGGGCCGAATTCCGGCTGGTTCAATGCCGTGGACGTCGGCACCGGACTGTTCTCCTGGCGCCACCATCTCGACCTACCCGCGAACGGCGGCGCGCTCGTCCTGACATCCGGAAACGACAGTGTCGTGTTCACCGGCATGCTCGACGGCGCCATCGACGCCATCGACGCCAAAACCGGCAAGCTGCTCTGGAGCTACAAGACCGATGGAAGCTTCGCTGCCGCGCCGGCAACGTACGTGATGGACGGCAATCGCTACGTTGTCGTGGCCGCCGGCGCCTTCGGCTTTCAGAAGGTACCGGAACTCGGAAACCGTACCGCGACCAGTGGCGTCACCGCCTTCGTCGAACCCTCGCAACACTGAGCACAAACGTCACAGCAATGCGCCTCCCCAGGGCAGGCCTCGGATTCCTCTTGACCTGCGGCCTGCTCTGGTCCGCAACCTGCGCCGCTGAGGCAAGCGGACACGCCGACGTGCAGTCGGTTCTCTCCGCCTCCCAGGACGCGATCCACAAGCTCGACGATGCCTCCCGGCTGACCACCGATGACCCTGACGCGTACAAGAACGTCGCGCGCCAGGTGCTGGAGGAACTCACCGGCGGCACCGGACCGATGCAAGACAGCACCGGATACCACAACGGCGCGATCGGTGTGCTCGCGCGCGTTCGCACCGAGTCCGCCGGCAAGCCATGGCAACCCGCCATCCAATCGGCCTGGGCGAATCTGACCGTCGCCGCCCTGCAACTGCGCGAACTCGCTCCGCGCGCGCGATCTCGACGCGTTTCAATCAAGCGCAACCAAGGCGCTCGAGGCCCTGATGATCGCACACGGGCGAGATTCCGCCGTCGGCTCGCTCGGCGGGCTGGAGGGCGTGCTCGCGACAACCGAACTCGGCGTCCCTGACGGTGCGAAGATCGTGGATGGATGCCACGCACCCGCCGAAGCGCCGTCCTACGGCGTTGCCCAGGGCTATCTGCTCTATGTTGCCGTTCCGGCGACCGGTGCCTCCGCTACGCTTCCCGAAATCCTTCGGTGTGCACGATCTGGCCACCCAAAACGGCATCATCGTGCTGCACACCGCAGCGGCCGCCATGCAGCCGTCGCCCTGCGAGTCCAGCCACGCTGCCGCCGCCCCGCCCGCGGCTACCCAGGGACTGTTCACCAAAGCACAGGCCGTTCAGGGCCAGATGATATACGCCAAAACCTGTGCGGTCTGTCACGGCGATCATATGGAGGGAAAATCCGCACCACCGATCGCCGGCCCCGCTTTCATGAAGAAAGCCGAGGCACTGGAATGGACCATCGACAATCTGCGCAAGCTGATCGTCACCAGCATGCCGCGGGATAATCCCGGCACCTTATCCCCGACCCAGTATGCCGACGTCATCGCCTTCCTGCTTGCCGCGAATTGCTTTCCCGCCGGCCAGACGCCTTTCCCGACCCAGCCGACCCCGCAAATCCAGCATGCCGCACTGAAAAAACCTCTGGCAAATCCCTCTGCTGCGGCGGCACACGACACCTGCACGGTGCAGGTCAGTTCTCAATCAGAGTAAAACTCCTCCACGGTCAGCGTGATCCCTGGAAGCTCGAGGTCGATCTCGCCCGATACGAAAACCTGTGTTGCGATGTCCCCGTCCGGCCGTCGCGAATGACGGACGATGCGCGGCTCGTCAGGCCAGACGATCAGGTAGTGCTGAACTGTCGGTAGCGTGAAATAGGCGCGGAGCTTCGTCGCCCGGTCCCGTGTCCCGCTGTCGGGGGATAGCACTTCAACCAGCACCAGCGGGTCGGGGATGCGGATGGCGTCATCCGGCAACCGCGGTCCGCAGCGCAGTGTGGCATCGGGTATGAAGTCGCTGTTCTCCACCTGAACGAACATGCCGTCTGTGTAAGCGACACAGGTCGTCAGACCCGCTTCTCTTGCGCCTCGCCACAACGCATCGCGGGCCGCCGCTTTTCGCAGATTGTGCATGGACCGCTCCGGCGCCATCGCAACCACGATGCCGTCGATCCGCTCGAACCGTCCGGACGGTTGCCGGTCCACCCAGGCCAGGAACTCCTCCCGGCTCATGGGGGTCTCGGGTTCGTAGGTCTGAGCGTGTGCCATGGCGACCGACTCTATTGGGGATTTTCCAGCGCCCTGCCAAGCGCCTCCACTTCCCCCATCATCCAGCCCTGCCACGTCTTCCCCGGCGGCTCGGTCTCCAGCACGCCCACGACCGGCACACCCGAGCTCCGGGCGATATCCAGCATACGGCGCGCCAGCGGCTCGGTAGCCTGGCTATTGTAGATCAGCGCTGCCACGCGGTGGGATCGCAGGTCGGCTTCGAACCGTCCGACGTCGCCGGGGCTCGGCTCCGTGCCGTTCATCACCGCAATCTGGAATCCCGAATTGCGCACCGTCAGGCCCAACGCCCCCAGCAGGTATCCCGCAACCGGTTCGGTCGCGGTCACCGCCTTGCCCGCCACCTTCCCCCTCAGCGCGGCGATCGCCGCGGTCAGCGGCTGCATCGATTCATCGAAGCGCTGCAAATTCTGCCGGAACAGCGCCCCGTGCGACGGATCGGCCGCCGCCAGCACCTCCGCCAGCCGCGCCGCCAGCGCCGGCATGGTGCCCGGATCGTACCAGAGATGCGGATTGACGCCGGCGGCGCGCCCGACCAGCGAGGCAACCACGATGATCGTCCGCTCCGGGATTTCGCTCGCCGCGGCCAGCCGCTCCGCCCAGGGATCGTAGCCCGCGCCGTTGACGACGATGATCCTCGCCTCGGCGAAGGCCCGCGCGATGGACGGATTGGCCTCGAACAGGTGCGGATCGGTATCCGGATTGCTGAGGACCGAGGTCACCCGCACCTCGTCCCCGCCGATCTGGCGGGCAATGTCGCCGTAGAAATTCTCCGCCGCAACCACCGGAATGGCGGCGAACGCGAAGCACGGCAGGAGCCCCAACGTCATTCCCGCGAAAGCGGGAATCGACCCCCGCCAACCGTGCATCCGGCTCAGGCGGCGCGCAGCGCGGCCGGCAGCCGTGCGATCGAGCCGTCGATCAGCCTGGCATCCGCCTCGGCCGACAGCCCTTCGGCAATCACGTCACGTGCCGCAACCGTGGCAACATCCGCCGCCGCCACCCGCACCTCATCCACCGCGGCCTTCTCCGCGGCGGCAATACGGTCCATCGCCATCTGCTCACGTCGCTGGGCGGAGGCGCGCGCGTCCGCCGCCGCCGCCGCCGCAAGCCGTTCGGCCTCTGCCCGCGCCCCCTCCACCAGAGCCTTCGCGTCCGCCAGCGCCTGCTCTCGCCGCAGCGCGCCTCGGTCAGCATCTGCTCGGCTTCCTCGCGCAACTGCGTGGCTTCCGCCAGTTCGCGGCGCACCGCCTCGGCGCGGCTGTCCAGCATGCCCGCGACCGCCTGCCACAGCTTCTTGCCGAAGATGATGAAGAACAGGAAGAACGCAACCGCGACCCAGGTGCGTGACTCGGTCCAGAACCCGGCGGCTTCCATGCTCTGTGCTCCTCAGACCTCGCCGCGCGCAGCCAGCGCGCTCGCCACGGCGCGCTCCAACCGCCCCGGGTCCGCCGCGCTGCCGGTCAGCCGTGTGACGATCGCGCCGGCGGTATCGTTGGCCACCTGCCGCAGCGCCCGCAACGCGCTCTGCCGCGCTGCATCGATGCGCGATTCGGACTCCTCGATCTGCGCATCGAGCCGCTTGTTCAGCTCGAATGCCTGCGCCCCGGCCTGCTGCTTGGCCGCATCCAGCGCGCTGTTGATCGAGCCCTGCGCTTCCGCCCGGCCCCGCGCAATCGCCTGGGTCGTCTCCACGACGAACTGGTCGGCCTGAGCCTTCGCCAGCCGCGCCGTCTCCAGATCCGCCGCGATCGATGCCGCCCGCCGCTCCAGCACCCCGGCCACCTGGGGCAGCCCCCACAGCCAGCACAGCACGAAGAAGACGATGAAGATGATCGCGCCCCACCACACCTGATCGACGGTCAGCGGGTTGGCAAAATTGAGCTGCGGCATGCCCTCAGCCTGCGCGGCGCCCGGCACCGCCAGCAAAACCAGGGGCAGAACGCGGCGCAAGGACATCAGACGAACAGGATGATGAACGCGATCACCAGGGCGTACAGCGCAACAGCTTCCGTCAGCGCGAATCCCAGGATCGCCAGGCCGAACACGCGATCACGCGACGCCGGATTGCGCGCGACACTGCTCACCAGCGCGGCGAAGATATGGCCGATCCCGACGCCCACGCCCGACAGCGCGATAACGGCAAGACCCGCGCCGATATTCTTGGCGGAAGCAAGATCCATTGTCAGTGTCCTTTCAGAATTGCTTGGATCAGTGGAGATGCACCGCGTCGTGCAGATAGATGCACGACAGGATGGCGAAGACGTAGGCTTGCAGCACCGCGACCAGGATCTCGAACCCGATCAGCGCGGTGTTCACCGCCAGCGCGAAGGCCGCCGGAACCCAGCCGATGATACCGGCGGCGCCGAGCATCACGACGAACGCGCCAAACACCTCCAGCATCACGTGACCCGCCATCATGTTGGCGAACAGTCGCACAGACAGCGAAATGATCCGCGACAGGTAAGACAGCACCTCGATCGGCACCAGAAGCGGCAGCAAAAGCTTGGGCACGCCCTGCGGCACGAAATAGCTGAAAAAGTGCAGCTTATGAATCCACAAGCCGACCAGCGTGACCATGATGATCACCACCAGCGTCAGCGCCAGCGTGACCGCGATGTGGCTGGTGAACGTGAAGAAATACGGAAATACGCCGACCAGGTTGCCGAGCAGGATGAACAGGAACAGCGTGAAAATGAACGGGAAAAACCGCCGCCCCTCGGGCCCGATCGTCTCCACGCACATGTTGTAGGTGAATTCGTAGATCAACTCCGCCGCCGCCTGCAGGCGCCCCGGCACCATCGCCCGAGGCCGCATCCCCGCCCACAGCAGAAGCAGCGTCAGCACCATCGCCACGACCATCATCAGGTTGGACTGGCTGAAATGGACCGCACGGCCGACCGCACCCAAGGCGGGATGCAGCTCGAACTGGCTCAGCGCGTCGATGTTGCCTGAAGCCGCCAACCTCTCTTCCCCCAACCTCTCACCTGTTAGCGCCCCGCCTCATCGTCCCGCCCCCGCTCGTCCCGTCTGGGCGCGAATATGCGCCAGACGTTCAGAATGCCAGCCGCCGCCCCAAGCGGCACGAACAGGATCAGGAACACCGGCTTGGTGCCCAGCAACCGGTCGATGCCGTACCCGATGGCGCAGGCCACCACCAGCGCAACGACCAGTTCCAGCCCGACCCGCAGCCCGATTGCCAGCGCGGATGGCTCCCCGCCGGTGTCTTGCTCCTGCCGCGGCGCTGGGGGATCCAGCCTTTGCCGTTCGCGGGCCGCGCGCAGCCGCTCCTCGAACGAGGGCGATGGCCCGGCCTGGTCCTTGTTCATGTACCGCTCCTGGCAAGTCGCCCTGCCGGAAGGCGGGCGCTTGCTACAGGCGGGTTAGCAGAGTGTCAAGAACGCGGGAAACCGGGAAGAAGACCCCGCTGGAATGCCGCACAAGGAAGGCCGATCGTTGTGGCATGCCCGGCAGCGATAGAGAAGGCTGCATGAGCGGCGTGCCACCTGACGGCTGGCTGGAACGGGCCACCCAGCAGCTTATTTCCTCTTTGAGAATGCGGTACGAGGCACAACAGGAGGCGCTGGCGGCCGCCAGGAACGAAGGAGCCATTGCAACTGGTCAGCGTGTCCAAACTCGATGTCCTTCAACCGCGCTGGGCTTCCCGCATGCAAAAGGGCGGCTAAGGATGGCGTGGGCGAGTTACTCCGTGCCGCTATCGGTGAGGCGGGCTGGGCCGCCTATGCTCGCGGCGGTCTGAACGCCATGCGCGCGCTCTCTGATGCCATCGAAACCCACCCCGGGAGCTGCATCCAAGACGCTGCTACCCTCGATAAACTCTGGGACAACATCACCGGCATTCGGGCATCTGGGTCGCATGACCGACATGTACCACAGTGACGTGCTGACTTGGAGCGGTCAGCAAGCCGCCTTGCTGCGCCGAGTCGCCGACGGCGAGCGGATCAATGATCAGGTGGATTGGCCGAACGTGATCGAGGAGATCGAGGCCGTAGGGCAAAGCCAGATCGATGCGGTCGAGTCCCTGGTCACGCAAGCGTTCCTGCATATGCTGAAAGCCCGGGCGTGGCCGCTCCTGCCCGACGCCGCCGGATGGGAGGCCGATGCGCGGCTGTTTTTGCGGCAAGCGCGGCGGAAATACCGCCCGAGCATGCGCCAGAGAATTGATGTGGCCGGACTCTATGCTGATGCCCTCGCGGGTCTGCCCGATAAGAGGGATGGGCAAGCGGGCCTGCCGGTTCCGACTGCCTGTCCGGTGCAGGGCATCGAGGAGCTGCTGGCCGAGCCCCTCACCATGATCGCGAGCGCACTATCAAGCCTCATTGGCAAGCCTCATTGGCCCCCTCACGGCTCGCCCCCTGGCTGCACCGCTATCCTCTCAGAGACTGCAAAAACAGGAACCCAACCCCCGCAACCGATGATGCTCGGCGCCTCCCCAACCGGCTTCCATCCGGCCGCCCCCGGCGATAATCCGGCCTGAACAGCATCGAGGAACCCAATGGCCTGGCGCGTCGGAGTAGACTCCGGAGGAACATTCACCGATCTCTGCCTGTTCAACGATGAAACCCGGCAGGTCGAGGTCTGGAAAGTCTCCTCCACCCCCGATGACCCGTCCCGCGGCATCGCCGCCGGCGTGCAGGAAAGCCTCGCCCGGGTCGATGCTCGGCCCGGTGCCATCGGCTATTTCGGCCACGGCACCACCGTTGCCACCAACGCCCTGATCCAGCATCGCGGTGTCCGCACCGGCCTCATCACCTCCGCCGGCTTCCGCGACCTGCTCGAGATCGGCCGCCAGAAGCGGCCGGACCTCTACGACTTGCAAACCGACAAACCTCCGGTGCTCGTCGCGCGCGACCTCCGCCTCGAAGTGCCCGAGCGTGTGCGCCACGACGGCAGCATCGAAACCGCGCTCGACGAACACGCCGTGCGTGAAGCCGCCCGCGCCCTGCGCTCTGCCGGCGTCGCCGCCATCGCGGTGTGCTTTCTCTACAGCTTCGTCCGCCCCGAACACGAAGCACGCGCCCGCGCCATCATCGCCCATGAATGCCCCGAAGCGTTCATCTGCACATCCTCAGAAATTGCCCCGGAGTTCCGCGAGTTCGAACGCCTCTCCACCGCGGTGGTGAACGCCTATCTCGGCCCGGTGATGCAGGGCTATATCCGCCGCCTGGGCGAACGGCTCACCGCGCTCGGCATCGCCTCACGCCCGCATCTCACCCAGTCCAATGGCGGTGTCATCGGGTTTGAGCAGGCGGCGCGGATGCCGGTGCGTACCGGTGCTGTCGGGGCCGAGCACCGGTGTCGTCGCGGCCCAGGCCGTTGGCCGCGCAGCGGGCTTTCCCGACCTGATCACCTTCGACATGGGCGGCACCAGCACCGACGTCGCGCTGCTGCAGAACGGCGCCTGCCGGCTGGCGAGCGAAGCGACCGTGCACGGCTACCCGATCAAGGCCCCCATGCTGGACATCCACACCGTGGGCGCCGGCGGCGGCTCCATCGCCTATGTGGACAGCGGCCTGCTGAAGGTGGGGCCGCGCAGCGCCGGCGCCGATCCAGGCCCCGCCTGCTACGGCCGCGGCAACACCGAACCCACCGTCACCGACGCCAACGTCGTCCTGCAAACCCTGAACCCGACCCATCTGCTCGGTGGCCGCATGAAAGTGCGCCAGGACCTCGCCTCCGCCGCCATCGAGGGCTGGCCGCACAGCTCGACCTCGGCCTGATGGAGACAGCGCAGGGAATCATTTCCGTCGTCACCGCCAACATGGCGCGCGCCATCCGCGTGATCAGCGTGCAGCGCGGCCACGATCCGCGCGATTACACGCTGATGGCGTTCGGCGGCGCCGGCCCGCTGCACGCGGCCCGCCTGGCGAAGGAGCTGGACATCTCCCGCATCCTGGTGCCGCGCAATCCCGGCATCCTCTGCGCCATGGGTCTGCTCTTGACCGATCTGCGCGCCGACTTCGCCGCCACGCGCCTTCGCACGCTCGACGCCGCTGCGCTTGAACCGATCGAGCAGGCCTTCGCGGCCTTGCATGCTCAGGCTGAGGCATGGTTCCAGGCGGAGCATATCGATCCCCCCTCACGGCGCCTGACCCGCACGGTGGACATGCGATACGCCGGTCAGAATTACGAACTTGCCGTGCCGGTCCCTGACGGTCCGATCACCGCGGAAACTCTCTCCGCCCTCGCCGCCGGCTTCGCCGAATCGCACCAACGCATGTACGGATTCCTCGCCGAGGAGGAGCCGGTGCAACTGGTGACGTTCCGCACCGAAGCCACCGGCGTCGTACCCAAGGCCACGTTGCAACCGTTGGATGCGGCCGACCGCGATGCGTCGGCGGCGCGTACCGGCTCACGCAAGGTGTGGCTCTCCGACGCCGGCGGCTGGACCGAATGTCCTGTCTATGATCGGGACCGCCTTCGCCCTGGCAACCACATCGCCGGCCCGGCAGTCATCGAGCAGATGGACACGACCACGGTCGTGCTGCCCGGCATGGATGCGTCGGTTGACGTGTACCTGAATCTGATCCTGAAGCAGGGCACTTAGAGCGTGAATTACGCTCTCCGACAGAGAAACTGCTCTGGACTTGGTTGATGATGGGCACCCGGCTACCTACACTCTGCACCGGAGCCACCATGCAAGACACCGTGCCCATCACTATCGAGGTCGATTCCACTGCCGCCACGGCACTGCACGATGCAGCAACACGTGCGCGCGTGGGACGACTTATCAGCCGTATGTTCCGCCCTCCAACGGAAGAGACCTTCGCCGCAGCGATTGCTGACCTTAAAGCTGAGGCTTTCCGCCGTGGGCTGACGGACGAGATCATCGATGAAGAAGCTTGCCGCCCGCAAGAAGGAGCGGCAGAATCGAGAAACCTCATCTGACACGTGATCGTATTCGATGTCTCCACCCTTATCGGAGCAATGATACGTCGCGATGGTGTCCCAGAGCATGCGCTGCGCCGGGCCATTCGTGAAGACCGAATTGCCCTCTCAGAGGCGGTCATGGCAGAACTTCTCGACGTACTCGGCCGGCTGCGTCTGAAACGTTATCTCAAGCCGGATCTTAAGGCTGAGGTTTTGGCACAGCTTTATGCGGTCGGCACATTCTTCATACCCGTCAACTCCGTGATCGAGTGTCGCGATCCCGACGACAATAAATACCTCGAGCCTCGCGGTGGCAGCAGCGGCTCATACTATTATCAGCAGCGACAGTGATCTTCTCGTTCTCGATCCTTGGCGCGGCGTGCGCGTTATTCGGCCTGCAGTGTATCTGAACGCCGGTACACAAGGTTTCTCTAATTCCAATCATCTGTGCATTCTGAAGCTTTTCAGGCCGCCACCGCCTCCACCACCATCGTATCGAGCATGAAGACCCGTCCGCCTCGATCTCAAAATGCCGAACCACATCGGCCGAGCCGATGGCTGCAGCGCCCGAATGGCTTTTGCGTTAAGCTCCGGTGTCCGCATGCGCGCGATCCAGGTCGGGAAATCCATCCGCAGGCGCCGCGTGCGTGTCGCTCGAACCGCAAAGCCCGCGCGGCTCAACGAGGCCAGCCACTCCGCCACCGTATAGTCGCGCACATGCGATGTATCGCGCAGCAATTCGACCGCCTGGATGTGCGTATCGAGCAGCGCCGGTCCCGGCGATACAGCGTCAATGAATATCGCCGTGCCCTCCGCCGCCAGCACGCGCCGCGCTTCCCGCAATCCCGCTTCGAACCCATGCCAGTGATGCGCGGAAAATCGGCAGCCAAGAAAGTCGAACGTCGCATCCGCGAACGGCAACCGCTCGGCCGGCGCGACCTGCGTCGTGATATTCCCCAGGCCCCTTTCACGCGTCGTCGCAGCAACCGCGGACAGCATCTCCGCCGAGAGATCGCTCGCGACGACACGGTCCGCATGAGGCGCCATCCGGTACGCGACATGGCCGCCGCCCGAGCCGAGATCCAACGCGTGTCGAGGCGCCTTCTCGCGCACGATGCGCTCCAGCAGGTCCAGGTCCTCACCGGCCGCATGGACGGCACTCGTCACGTAGGCATCGGCACGCGGACCGAACTGGGTCGCAACATTATCCTGATGTGTTTTCATCGTGACCCATCCTTCTGGGCGATGATGCGCCACGCATACGCTATGACAATAGGCCAGCTTATCCTGTTATAACTCCACCCACGAAAGCGCATGACGAGCGCCGGCTGCTGGGACAGTTCATTCGCGTGCATCCCGAACGAACGCGCCCGGACATGCCGACCACCCGTCGCCGCACGCCCGGCCTGAGGCGAGGAGTTGGCCGCCCGCGCGGGCATCGGCACCACCTGGCTCGCCTGGGAGGTCAGCGCGTCACCGCACGCGCTCGCGCGGCAGGCAGGCGCACTGGCACTGACCCGCGCCGAGCGTGCGTATTTGTTCGAACTGGCGGGCCGGCACGACCCCGACGCGCCGCCGGACAGCATGGCGCCCGATGCACCCGAGTCGATCCGCATCATCGTGCAATCCATCGAGCGATTGTTCGTCGGCTGGCTCGGCGACGGCCAGCAGAAGAACCTGCTACAATACATGTTCCAGGAGCCTGCGGCGCGCACGCTGCTGCCCGATTGGCCCGACATGGCAAAGCGACTGCTCGCGGAGTTTCGCGCCGACTAGTGTCATTGCGAGGCCCGCGCCGCGGGCCGCGGCAATCTCGCCGAGGGGCGCACGAGCGAACGGGCGTCCTTCGACGAAGCGGTGCGTGTCGTGCTTCCATGATTCCGGGTACTGGGTCTTCTGCCACTGAAAACAAAGGACACGAACAATGGCCTTCAAATGCACCATCCCCGCGGTGCCGACCGTACAACAGGACGACGCCCAGGTGCGCATCACCCGTTGGGATTTTCCGCCCGGTGCGGTCACCGGCCAGCACACCCACGGGTGGCCGTATGTCGTTATGATGCTGACCGATGCCATCCTTCGCGTGGATGACGGCGCAGCCGTGACAGAAACCAGGATGTCGGCGGGCCAGGCTTACCACCGCCCAGCGGGCATCGAGCATGACGTCATGAACGGGGCCGACGTGCCGATGGCCTTCGTGGAGATCGAGTTCAAGCGCCCGGACGCACTGGTTTTCGGCTGAAACGGAACCATGGCGCCACCGGTGCGGGACCTCGCCCTCCTGCTCGCCAACGCCCAGCCGATCCTGCGCGATGGCGAATTCTGCTTCTGCTCCATCCCCCATGGCAAAGCGATTCCAACCGGCCTGACGCCGCTCCTCAGCTTTACCGAGGATGAGGGGACTACGCTCATTGTCCCTCTCGATCAGGCACGGACACACGGCTTTGAATGCTGCTTCCAGGCACGCATGATCACGCTCAATGTCAATTCCGCGCTTGATGCTGTCGGCTTCCTGGCCGCCATCACTACGCGGCTCGCGGCCGAAGGGATCAGCGTCAACGCAGTCTCAGCCTGCCACCACGACCATATTTTCGTACCGGTGACCCGGCCCAGGACGCCATGCGGCTGTTGTCGTCCTTGACCTGACGCCTTGCTCGATCGGCGGCGCTGCGGCTCTGCCGCCATCCGTGCGCTGTCACTCCGGAGTGTCCGCCCATGCGGCGTCAGAAAAGTCCGCGAGTTCCCGCCTCTCCTCGGTCTCCCTCTCGGCCGACAACCTGGCACAGGCGGCTCGAAGCCGGGCCTGCGCGGTCGCGCCCCGCAAACCGGGAACAGCCATCTGCACCCGATGCAGACCACGGCTCTCCCGTCCAGCGCCCTAATGCCCGCCTTCCTTCATCACCCACCCACCCCCAGCACATCCGCCATCCCGTACAGATCCCGGCTCCCGTCCAACGACCCAGGACGCCGCCTGCACCGCACCCGCCGCGAAACTCCGCCGGTCAAACGCACGGTGTGTCAGCGCGATGTGCTCCGACGCGCCGGCGAACAGCAGCGTGTGCTCCCCTACCACCTGCCCGCCCCGCAACGCCGCGAACCCGATCGCGCCCGCCTTGCGCGCACCGGTATGCCCGTCACGCCCGCTCTCCTTCACCGCATCCAGCGAAACGCCACGCCCCCGAGCGACCGCGCGTCCGATGGCGATCGCCGTGCCCGACGGCGCATCGACCTTCTGCCGGTGATGCATCTCCACGATCTCGGCGTCGTACGCATCCGCCGGCAGTGCCGCGGCCATCCGCTCCGCCAGCGCCAGGATCAGCGCCACCCCCGGCGCGAAATTCGCCGCATAGACCACGGGAACAGTGCGCGCCGCCTCGGCCACCGCCGCCTCGTCCGCCACCGAGAGCCCGGACGTCCCTAGCACCCACGCCGTCCCGGCATCGCGCACCCCGCGCGCATGATCCTGCACCGCGGACGCGTGGGTGAAATCCACCACCACGTCGCTGTCCTGCGCCAGCCCCGCAACGTCCCGAAATGTCGCCACGTCAGGACAGCCGCGCACCGCCCCGCCGCTCCGCACCACCCCGCCGGCAATCACCAACCCCGCCGAGCGGCACTCTTCAGCGACAAGCACACCCATCCGGCCCGTCAGGCCGGCAATTCCAATGCGAACAGGCACGATCCCTGCTGATCCGCTGCGATGACAGCCCGCAGCGTGGAACCGGAGAGTGCAACAGGCAAGCGCGCCGACCGGCGCAGGATCGCCTCACGCGTCGCATCGTCGTGGCAGGACATCGCCGCCCGCACGAACGCGCGTCCCACCGCGCCGCCCGCCACCGGCGCCAGACGCTCATGCTCCAGCACCATGTCGGCAAGAAAATCCACCAGCTCCTCCACGGAGCAGTGCAGATGCACCATGCCGGCCTCCGCCTCGGCCTGTGCCATGCCGATCGCCTCTTCGACCGAGGCACCGCCGCGATGCGTGATGCACGCCGCCAGATGTCGCACCGGCCATGGATCGAACCCCGCCTGGCGCGCCGCCGTCTCCAGCGCCGCGGTTTCGCGCGCGGCGATCCAGTCCGCCCGCTCGGCCGCCGTCATCGCCAGCGCCGCGGTCACCCCGATCTCCGGCGCGATCAGTCCCGCCATGATCAGCCAGTCAGCACGCTCGTCTGGCAACTGCGCGACACTGACTCGCCGCACCGGCCGCCCAGCACGCGCGGCTCCCGCCGCATAGGCCGTTTCGAACAGCACCCGCCGCTGCGCCATGCCCGGCGGTTCGACGATCACCGCATCCGCACCCGCGGGCACCATCTCCGGATGCCGCGTCATGACCACCAGCGCCAGGCCAGCGTCGCCGCCCGGAACATCCACATCGACCGCCAGGAAGGGTCGCGACGTCAGCGCCGCAGCCTCCGCCACCAGGCGGCTCTTGCCCGCGCCCGCGGGGCCGGTCACGTAGCACACACCCCCGTCGCCGCTCTCAACCCATCGCACCAGCCGATCCAGCGCCCCCGCGCAACCCACCAGCGGCAAGGCGCGGCACGCCGGCCGCAAAACATCCGCGAGCCGCCCCGGGTAGCTCCCTCGCACCAGCTCCGGGCAATGCACCGACACCGCAATCCCAGATGAAAAAGCCGAGCCGTCCAAATCCACCCTCCGGCAGAGCCGCTACAATCTATCACGAATCAGTGAATTCTTCGTTGAGAATATGGCGTTTGCGTGACATTCCGAAACCGTCCTCATCCCATGCGTTTTCCCGTCACGGAATGAAACACGCGTGAGCGACGCGCGCGCCGCAAGCAACCGAACGGACCGCTCACTAAGTTCCTCTCATGCCGGGTACACGCATCCGATGAAAGTCCTGTTCGCCACAAGCGAAATGGCCGACTTCATCAAGGCAGGGGGATTGGGCGAGGTCTCCGCCGGCCTCACCCGAGCCCTTCGTCATCAAGGCGCCGACGTTCGCGTGCTCATCCCTGGTTACCCGGGCGTCCTCGCCCGCTGCCCCGATCTGCAGGTTCTCGGCGCGCTCCCCGGTCGCGCCGGCATCCCCCCGTGCCGCATCGGTCTGTCCCACACGATCGACGGAATGCCCGTCTATGTCGTGCTCTCACCCGCGCTGTTCGAACGCCGCGGCAGCCCTACGCCCGGCCGGACGGCTCCGATTGGCCCGACAACGACCTCCGCTTCGCCCGCCTCTCCCTCGCCGCCGCCCAACTCGCCCAGGGCATCGGCGCGCTCGATTGGCGCCCCGACCTGCTCCACGTGAACGATTGGCCCACCGCGCTCGCCCCCGCCTTCCTGCGCTGGGACGGTGCGCGCGTGCCGAACGTGCTCACCGCCCACAACATCGCGCACCAGGGCGTGTTCGACGCCGACCGGCTGTTTGCCCTCGGCATCCCCGACCACGCCTTCGACATCAACGGGGTCGAGTTCCACGGCCGCATTTCATTCCTCAAGGCCGGCCTGTTCTATGCCGACCATGTCTGCACCGTCAGTCCGACCTACGCGCGGGAAATCACCACCGAGGCGCTCGGCGCCGGCCTGCACGGCCTGACACAAGGTCTCGCCGAACGCGGCCAGCTCACCGGCATCGTCAACGGCATCGACGAAAGCTGGGACCCGCGCAAAGACCCGCACCTGCCGTCGCACTTCGACCCCGACGATCTCCGCGGCAAACACGCCGTCACCGAAAGCCTGCGCACCGGCCTGTGCCTCGCGCCGTCACACGGCCCGCTGTTCGGCGTGGTCTCGCGCCTCGTGCCGCAAAAGGGCCTCGACATCGTCGCCGAGGCCGCCAACGACATCGTCCGCGAAGGTGGTCAGATCATCGTGCTGGGTCTCGGCGACGCTAAGACCGAGCAGATGCTCAACCGCCTGGCGCGCCGCCATCGCGACCATATCGGCGTCCTGGTCGGCTACAACGAACACATGGGCCGTCGCGTCGTCGGCGGCAGCGATTTCCTGCTCATGCCGTCCCGCTTCGAACCTTGCGGCCTGACCCAGATGCAGGCGCAACGCTACGGCACGCCGCCGATCGCCCATGCAACCGGCGGACTCGCCGATACCATCGAGGACGGTGAAACCGGCTTCCTCTTCTCCGACTGCTCTCCTGAAGGTCTGCTCTCGGCCTGCCACCGCGCGTTCGAAATCTTCGAGGACGATGACAAGCTGACCGACATGCGCCGCACCGCCATGGCGCGCTATTTTGGCTGGGAAACGACAGCCATCGCCTACGCCGATCTCTACACCCGGCTCACCGGCAAGCCGGTTCCGGAACCCAGGACCACCCCCAGGCGGATGACCGCGGCCCCGAGGCCCACACTCATCGCAGCCTGATGCAGCGCTTCGGCGATCGCTTGGCGCAAGAAACGGACGGCGACGGTCTACTTTGGTGCTGCCGCCCAATATCTCAACAGCACGGAAGGTTCCTGCCCCTGTTCGTCAATCTCGCTTTGCAGGCAGTCGGGCCGCTGGCGTGAAGCTGTGGCCCATCGTGCAGAATCTCGGCCAGTTGGAGGATGGAAGTTGTCCCCCACGACAAGGGCATAGGCCAGGGCAAACAACTCCGGTCATGCCAGTTCCAGACGCAGCTTCCGGCCTATGGCGGACGCGGCGCGCTGCACGGTGTCGAGCTGCACCTTGTCATTTTCGGGGTCGAGCAGGCGGTCAAGATGGGCGCGGCTGGTTCCCATGCGGCGGGCCATTTCTGATTTGGTGATGCCCTGCGCCTTCATCTCCTGCTCGATCTGCCACGCCAGAACCCGCTTCGTCGCGTGATTGTAAGCGTCCTCCGCCAAGCCCTGTTCCGTCAACCAATCGCTGAACAGGGAACCGACACGCGCGTTTTCAGTGGTCATCGCTCGCTCTCCTTTTGACGTTTCCTTGCCAGCTCCAAATCTGGTTGAGGGGTCTTCTGCGTCTTCTTCACAAACCCATGCAGCAAAATCATGCTTCCGCTTTGAACGCAGAAAATCACGCGGGCAATGCGGCCCTGCGTCAGATTGCTCCGCACCTCCCACAAACCGCCGCCCAAGGATCGGCACAGCGGCATGCCGATGGGCCAGCCAAATTCCACGGTCGCGATGTCCCGCCCCATAATTCGCGGTCGGCCTCGGACAGGTCATTCAACCAGTCCCGGACAGGCTCCGCGCCGGTCGAGGTCCGGCAAAATCGAACCGGTAGTTTCTTCAATCCATCAGGCTTCCACGCACCTCAGGGAGATACAGTGTATCTCAAAAGGTGCAGTCTGACAAGCGGGAATTGCTTCATGCACTGCTGGTTCTGTGAAAGCCTGCTGTCTCCCGGTCCTGTCGGGGCCTTATTGCCCGTTCGCGCCCTGTCCGGCGTGCAAGGACGATCCCGGGCCGTTGCACGGCCAGGAAACCGAACGGTGGCGGCGTCTGCGCGAGTTGGGCCGTCTCGCCCCGGAGTTGGAAGCGGCCGGCCCGGCGGCGCCGGGTCGCCCGCCGAACAAGCAGGGATCAGGGCATCGATCCTTCCACAGGCGCCATTGGAGACGTGATCACAGCGGTCAATGGCCACCCTGTTTCCCCCTCGCCGACCTCAGCGCCGTCTTCGATCAGACCGGCATCGGCCGCACGGTGTCGCTGATCATCGAAAACAACGGCCGGGCGCGGACGGTGAAGGCCGAACTCACCGACATCGCGCGCCGGCCGTGAACACGAGGCTATTTCACCTCCTTCCCCACCAATTCCTCGTAAACCCGCAACACCGACCCAAATCATCCACCCCCCAGCCGTTCATCCGCGCGATCCGCATCAGGTTCATCACTTGCGGTGCGACCATCCCCGGCAGTCCCACATCATCCGCCATCTGCAGCGCCAGCCGCAGGTCCTTATGCGCGAGATCCAGCGCGAACCCCGGCTTGAAATTCCGCGCGAACGCCTTCTTCGCCAGATTGCGGAACGCATCCGAGTTGCCCGACGCATTGCAGATCACGTCGTGCAGCTTGTGCACGTCGATCCCCGCCATCGCCCCCAGCATCAGCGCCTCGGAAGCGGCCGCCATGTTGCAGAACGACAGCATGTTGTTGCACAGCTTCGCCACCGACCCCATGCCGATCGCGCCGACATGGATCACCTCCTTGCTGAACGATTTCAGCAGCGGCAACTGCGCCTCAAACAGCGCCGCATCGCCCCCCACCATGATCACGATCGTGCCGTCGGTCGCGCGCGGCACCCCGCCGCTCACCGGCGCCTCCAGCATGCCGATGCCCTTCGCCGTCATGCCTTCATGTACCCGACGCGCCGTCGCGGGAGAGTTGGTGGACAGATCGATCAGCACCGTACCCGCACGAGCACTCTCCGCCACACCGCCGCGCCCCAGCGTCACCTCCTCCACGTGCTGAGGCATCGGCAATGACGTGAACACCACGTCGCTGGCTGCGCTCACCGCCGCCACGTTGCCGCCCGCCGCCGCGCCCAGTGTGGTGCACGCCTCCATCGCCGCCGGATTGAGATCGAACACCGTGACCTGGTGGTTGGTGTTGCGGATGATGTTGCGGCACATGGGACCACCCATGTTGCCCACCCCGATGAACCCGACTTTCATTGCGCTCCCTCCGCGGTGTCCGGCGCGATCATCTCATATCCGGCCGGCTTGTCGAACGGCCCCGCTTGTCGAATAGCCCCCGCTTGTCGAATGGCGTGGGGAATGCTCCCCTTCACCGCATGGAGACAAACGCCTTCGACATCGGCGTCGATATCGGCGGCACCTTCACCGACATCGTCTGCCGCCGCGGCCACGGCACGTCGCATGCGCTCAAAATCCCCACCACGCGCGGCGACCCGAGTCAGGCCGTGCTGCACGCCTTGCGCCGACTTGTCCGCCGAGCTGCGGCATCGGACCCGGCGCCATCACCCGCTTCCTGCACGGCACGACCATCGCCACCAACGCGGTGCTGGAGCGCAAGGGCGCGAGGATCGGCCTGATCACCAGCCGCGGGCTTCCGCGACGTGCTGGAGATCGGCCTCCAGCTCCGCCAGGAGCTGTACCGGCATGATCCTGGAGCCCGGCTGCGCCGGTCTTCCTCGCGCCCGGCGCGCTGCGCCGCGAGGCCGTCGAACAGGTCTCGGCCGAGGGCGAGGTCATCGTCCCGCTGGACGAAGCCTCCGTGTGCCGCGCCGCCGACGAACTGCTGCGGCGGGCGTCGAGGCGATCGCCGTCTGCTTCCTGTTCTCCTTCCTGCATCCGGCGCACGAGCTGCGCACGCGCGACCTGATCGGCGACGCGTCATCCGGACATCGCCGGTCTCGCTCTCCTCGCGAGGTCGACCCGGCGTTCCGCGAATATGAGCGCACCGTGCGTCACCGCCTTCGACGCCTACATGAAGCCCGTGGTCGGCCGCTACCTGGAGCGCCTGGAAGCCGGGCTGGCGCGCGCCGGCGTCGCGCGCGCCGCTGCAGGTCATGCAATCGCGCGGCGGCCTCGGCCGGCACGGCGGTCGCCCGGCAGCGCCCGGTGCGGCTGTTCCTGTCCGGGCCCGGCGGCGGGCGTGATCGGCGGCGCGATGGTCGGGCGCGCCGCCGGCCGCGCGACCTGATCACCATCGATATCGGCGGCACCTCCAGCGACATCGCGCTGATCGAGGGCGGCGAGCCGGTGATCCGCGCCGGAGGGCTGATCGACGGCTACACGGTGCGCGTGCCGATGGTGGACGTGAACGCGATCGGCGCCGGCGGCGGCAGCATCGCCTGGCTCGACGGCGCCGGCGGGCTGCGCGTCGGGCCCGCATTCCGCCGGCGCCGATCCCGGGCCCCGCCTGCTACGGCACGCGGCGGCGAGCGAGCCGACGGTGACCGATGCGTCGGTCGTGCTCGGCTGGCTCGATCCGGCCTATTTCGCCGGCGGCGCGCTGCGGCTGGACCCGCGCGCGCGCGCGAGGCGCATCGAGCGCGTCATCGCCGCGCCGCTCGGGCCTGCCGTCGAAGCAGGCGGCGCTCGGCATCCATCGCGTGGTGAACGCGCAGATGGTCGAAGGCATCCGCCTGGTCTCCATCCGCCGCGGCATCGATCCGCGGCGCTTCACGCTGGTGGCGCTGGGCGGCGCCGGCCCGCTGCACGCCACCGCGCTGGCGGCCGAGCTCGGCATCGGCGCCGTCGCTGATCCCCCGCCATCCCGGCGTGCTGTCCGCCGCCGGCTTGCTGGCGGCGCCGGTGGAGCACGAGGTGGCGGCCGCCTTCCCGCGGCCGCTGCGACGGGCTGGAGTCGCCGAGATGCGGCGCGCGCTGGATGGGCTGGACGCAGCGCTGCGCCGCGCTGATGGCGGAGGAGACGTGGCGGGCGACGGCGACGATCCAGCTATTCCGCCGACATCTGCTATATCGGCCAGTCATATCATCTGGAGGTGCCGCTGCGGCTGCGATGCGCCCGACCCGATCGCCGCGCTCTACCGCGACTTCCTGCGCGCTGCACGACCGCATCTACGGCCACAGCACCGAACCGCCGGCCGCGCATCGTGAATCTGCGCACGCGTGCATCGCGCCGGCGGCGCGACCGGCTCGACGCACGAGGCCGCTACCGCGCCGCGACCGGGCGACCCGCGCAAAGGCCCACGCGGCGCATCCGCGTGGCCGCCGGCAGCGCGAAGCCGGTCGCCGGCCGCGATCTTCGATCGCGCCGCGCATGCCGCGCCGGCATGGCGCTTCGCCGGCCCGGCGATCATCGAGCAGGCCGACACCACCACGCTGGTGGAGCCCGGCTGGACGCGGTACGGTGCTGCGACAACGGCACGCTGCTGCTCGGCAACGGAGCTGACGCATGCATGGATCGATCCGATCACGCTGGAGGTGGTGCGCAACAAGCTGGACGGCATCGCCAACGAGATGCAGCTCACGCTGGTGCGCAGCGCCTTCTCGGCGATCGTCAAGGAAGGGCTGGACGCCTCCGCCGCGCTGTTCACCGCTGCGAGGCGAGACGCTGGCGCAGGCGCTCGCCGTGCCGATCCATCTCGGCGCGCTGACGCCGATGGTGGGCCGCCTGATCACGACAGTTCCGCCCGAAACGATGCACGCCGGGCGATATCTGGATCCTCAACGACACCTATATGGGCGGCACGCACCTGCCGGACATCGCCATCATGATGCCGGTCTTCGCCGACGGCGAGCCGATGGCGATCAGCGCCGCGATGACCCACCACCAGGACGTGGGCGGCATGGCGCCGGGCTCCACGCCGACCAACGCCACCGAGATTTTCCAGGAAGGCCTCCGCATCCCGCTGCTGAAATTTCGCGACGGCCGGCGGCTGAACGAGACGCTGATCGCGATGCTGCGCCGGAACGTGCGCCTGCCCGACATGCTGATGGGCGACCTCAACGCCCAGGTCGCCGCCTGCACCATCGGCGCGCGCCGGCTGCGCGAGCTGGCCGCGCGCTACGGCCGCGACGACCTGCTGCGGCATGATCGACGAGCTGCTGGACCGCTCCGAGAGCATGACCCGCGCAGGCGCTGCGCGCGCTTCCGCCGGGCACCTACCGCTATGCCGATTGGCTCGACAACGACGGCGTCGATCTCGACCGGCCGGTGCGGATCGAGGTCGCGGTGACGATCGGCGACGGGCAGATGCACTGCGATTTCACCGGCACCTCGCCCCAGGTGCGCGGGCCGTTCAACTGCATGCCGTCCGGCCCCTATGCCGCGGCCTGCTTCGCGCTGCGCGCGGTGACCGATCCCGCATGCCGCATCCCCAACAACGGCGGCTGCTTCCGGCCGATCGCGCTCGCTCTGCCCGAAGCCAGCCTGGTGAACCCGCGCGAACCGGCGCCCACCGGCTGCCGCACCGCCACCATCAAGCGCATCACCGGCGTCGATTCTCGGCGCGCTGCGCCAGGCGGCGCCGGACCGCGTGCCGGCTGATTCCGGGCAGCGAGATCGTCATCATGCATTTCGGCGGCGAGCGCGCCGACGGGCGCCGCTATGTCACCTCGCAGCTCCTGGTCGCCGGCAGCGGCGCCGGCCGCGGGCTCCGACGGCGTGGACGTGATCGAGACCGACGCCAGCAACTGCCTGAACGTGCCCGGCCGAGGCGCTGATGATGGAGGCGCCGATCCGCGTGCACCGCGCCGCGCTGGCGCGCGATTCCGGCGGGCCGGGCACGGTTCCGCGGCGGTCTGGGCGGCATCTACGAATACGAGCTGCTGGATGGCGAGGCGACCGTCACCTATCGCGGCGAGCGGCATTTCTGCCCCGCCCAGGGCGCTGCCGGCGGTCGCCGGGCGCGCCCGCGTGCGCCGCAATCCGCCGCGCGGATGGCGACGAGGAACTGATCGCGTCGAAGATCGTGGCACGCCTGAACAAAGGGGATCGGTTGGTCATCGCCACCGCCGGTGGTGGCGGCCACGGCGATCCGCACGCGCGATCGCCCGAACAGATACGCACCGATATCGCCGACGGCAAGATAAGTCCGGAACACGCGGCCGAGGACTATGGCTATCACGCCAATGCACCGGCAAAATGAGCAAAACGGGGAGGGCACAAATGAACTGGATGGCAGCGGCCGCGGCCGCATTGATCCTGGGCGCAACCGTCGGGTCCGCGCATGCCGAAGACAGTACCCGCGGCATCACCGACACCTCGATCAAGATCGGCGAGCTCGGTCCCTATTCCGGCACCTACTCGATCTTCTCGCCGCTGAACTACGGCGCGATCGCCTATCTGCGCTACATCAACGACCAGGGCGGCGTGAACGGCCGCAAGTTCGACATCGACATGGCGGACGCCGCCTGTAACGAGACCACCGGCATCGCCGCGGTCAAGAAGCTGATCTCACAGGATCAGGTGTTCATGATCATGTCGCAGCCATGCTCCGGCGTCGCGCTGGCGATCAAACCCGTCCTGCTGCAGACCGGCACGCCATGGATGGGCATCTCCGCCGATCCGAAAATCTCCAGCCCGCCCGTGCCGGGCATCTTCCACGCCACCTACACCGGGCACGAATCCGGCCAGGCCATGGCCTCCTTCGCCATGAGCAAGCCCGGCGTCACCAAGATCGCCCTGGTGGCGCACAGCAATGACTGGGCAAAAGGCTACTGCGATCCCGCAGCCGACTACATAAAATCCCACGGCGGCCAGATCGTCGCGGATACCAAGCTTGAACGCGGCGCCACCGACGCGACCACCCAGGTGCTACAGATCAAGGCCTCCGGCGCGCAGGCCGTCATGGCCTGCCTGTATCAGCCCGAGTTCATCACCTTCATGCGCACCATGCAGCGCTTCAACGTCGATGCCATCACCATGGCAGCGCTCGGCGTGGATTTCGATCAGGTGCTGACCGCCATCCCGGACCATTCCTACCTGAAGCAGCGCTTCTTCCAGCCGTACCAGTTCAAGGCGAAGCTGGGCCGGGGGCCGCTCAAGAAATTCCACGATATCTTCGTGAAATATCTCACCAAGGATGAACTGCCGAAGGACGGCGTGCCGACCAACTTCTATTACTTCGGCGTCCCCGCCGCGATCGTCACGGTGGAAGGCTTCCGTCTCGCCGGACCGCACCCCACCCGCAATTCCTGGGAAAAGGCCATCGAGTCCCTGCACGGCTTCGATACCGGCGTGCTGGCCGATACCGAAAACTTCGGCCCCGACAAACACGTCGGCGTGAGCAAGATGTTCGCAGTCGGGCTGAACGACCAGGGGCAGGAAACCGTGTACAAATCCTGGGGCGACGCCCTGCCGGATGAACAGCAGTAGTTCGCACACGAACGGTGTAAGCCCTGCCTCGGGCCATCCGGAGTAAGGCGTTGTTCGGAAACAATCGCCCCCTCCGTCATTCCCGCGAAAGCGGGAACCCAGCGGGGCCGCCAGCTTCACGCTTTCGCGGGAATAACCGTTGATTCCGTTACTTCCTGACGAGCCCTAACATGCTCCCCCAGCTCCTGGTGAGCGGCCTGACCACCGGCATGCTCTACGCCCTCGTCGCACTCTCCATGACCGTGGTGTACCGCGCCACCACCGTCGTGAACTTCGGCCATGGCGACATGATCGCAGCCGGCGCCTACGCCGCACTCATCCTCGCCACCAGCGCCGGCCTCCCCTTCGCCCTCGCCGTTCTCCTCTCCATCGCCCTGCTCTTCGTCCTCGGCATGGCGTTCCAGCGCGGCCTGCTGCAGCCCATCATGAACGGTCCACACCTCTCGCTCGCCATGATGGCGCTCGCCGTCGGCTACGCGCTCCGCGGCATCGAGCGTCTCGAATGGGGCAGAGACGTCCTGAACATGCCGCGTCCCTATCCGCAGGACGCGTACATGCTCGGCTCCGTCGTCATCACCACCGATGATATCGTCATCACCGGCTTCGTCCTGGCGCTGCTCATCATCCTCTACATCATCTTCAATCTCACCCCCATCGGCGTGCCGATCCGCGCCATGTTCCAAAATCCCCGCGGCGCCGCACTCGTCGGCATCAACGTCACGGCCTTCCACGCCGCGCTGTGGGGAACCGGCGCGGCGCTCGGCGCGATCGGCGGCGTGCTGCTCGCCATCCTCGTGCCGCTCACGCCCGATCTCGGCCAGTGGGTTCTGGTGCAGGGCTTCGCCGCCATGACACTCGGCGGCTTCGGCTCCCTCGGCGGAGCCGTCCTCGGTGGTATCCTGCTCGGCATCATGGAAAAGCTGCTTGGCTTCTACATCAACACCGTGCTCATCGACATCACCGGCTACCTGGTTACCATCATCGTATTGCTGCTGCGACCGCAAGGCCTGTTCGGGCCACGTGCCGCCATCCGTGTCTGATCGCCGCGTTTCGGCCCTGTGGTTGATCCCACTTGCGCTCCTGCCGATCCCGCCGCTGCTGAACGACTATCAGCAGTTCATGTTCAACCTCATCCTGATCTATGTGCCCGTCGGCATCGGCTTCAACGTCGTCCTCGGCAATCTCGGTCTGCTCGCCTTCTCCAACGTCGCCTATTTCGGCCTCGGCGCCTACACCTCCGGCATCCTCATGGCGCAGTTCGGCCTGCCCTGGTTCGTCACCCTTCTGCCGGTCCTCCTGGTGGGCGCCTGCGCCGCCTGCATCGCCGGCATCCCCGCGCTTCGCGGTGTGCGCCTGTTCTACCTCGCGATCATGACCCTCGCCTTCGGTGAGCTGATGCGCTGGGCCTACATCCGGTGGGAGCCGCTCACCGGCGGTTCCATCGGCATGTCCGTCCCACCCTCCGGCTTTCCGCTCGATACCGACCGGCACCGCTATTACGTCTTCCTCGTTCTCGCCGTCCTCAGCATCATCACCACCGACCGGCTGCTGCGCTCCCGCTTCGGCCGCGCCTTCGAAGCGATCAAAGGCAACGAGATCGCCGCCGCCGCCATGGGCATCCACACCGATCGCCTCATCCTGCTTGGTTTCGCCTGGAACGGCATGCTCACCGCCATCGGCGGCGCCATGTTGGCAATCTCCATCGGCCACATCACCCCGGCCTCGTTCGATCTGAACGAGTTGATCGTCGAGTTCGCCATCGTCATGGTCGGCGGCCTCGGCTCCCTCGCCGGCTCCGTCATCGGCGCCGTCGTCATCACCCTCCTGCCGCAGCTCGTCATCGGCTTCCCCGGCTTCCAGGAACTCGTCTTCGGCGTGCTGATCGTGCTGGTCATCCTCTTCCTGCCCCGAGGCCTCGCCAGCCTGGTCCCCGCGCGCTTCCCCGCGCTGCAACAGCGCTTCCGCCATGACTGAGCCGCTGCTGAGCATCGAAAGCGTCTCCGTCCGCTTCGGCGGCCTGATCGCCGTCAACGACGTGTCCGTCGTCGTCGCGCCCGGTGAGGTCTGTGCCCTGATCGGACCCAACGGAGCCGGCAAGACCACGCTGTTCAACACCGTCTCCGGCCACGTCGTGCCCACCCAGGGCCGCATCCTGTTTCGCAGCCAGCCGATCCAGGCCCTCGCGCCACATCTTATCTCCGCCCGAGGTGTCCGCCGCACCTTCCAGAACGGCGGCCTGTTTCCCGATCTGACCGTGCTGGAAAACATCCTGGTCGGTCTGCATGCCGTCATCCCCAGTTCTCTGCCCGGGGTGATCTTCGGCACGCCCCGCAGCCGCACGACCGAACATCAGGCGGCGGAACGTGCGCGCGAGCTGTTACGAATGATGCAGATCGCGCATCTGGCCGATCGCCGTGCGGGCGGCCTCTCCGGCGGCCAGCAGCGCATGGTGGAAATCGTCCGAGCGCTCGCAACCTCCCCGCCGCTCCTGCTGTTGGACGAACCCGCGGTCGGACTGTCCCCGCCGATGCGCACCCAGCTCGGCAGCGTGATCCGCCAGCTCGCCAATGATGGCCTGGCCGTGCTGCTGATCGAACACGCCATCGAGCTGGTGATGTCCATCTCCGACCGCATCGTGGTCATGAGCGCCGGGCGCAAGGTGGCCGACGGCACGCCACAGGAAGTGCGCGCCGACCACGCGGTGCTGGAGGCCTATCTCGGCCATGCCTGACCCTCTCCTCGCCGTTCGCGCCGTCAGCGCCGGCTACGGCCAGCAACAGATCCTGTTCGGCATCGATCTCGACCTGGTATCCGGCGAAACCGCCGTCCTGCTCGGCGCAAATGGCAGCGGCAAATCCACCCTGCTGAATGTGCTGGCCGGCTTCGTCCGTCCCTGGTCAGGCTCGGTCCGGCTCGGCGGCGCCGATATCACCGGCCTTCCCGTCCACCGCACCGTACATCGCACGGCATCATCCAGGTCTCCCAGGCACGCGACCTGTTCCCCGACATGACGGTAGAAGAAAATCTCCGCCTCGGCGCCTGGGCCCGGCCCGGCCCGCTGACCGAACGCCTCGACCGCATTTACGCCTCCTTCCCGCGCCTCGCCGAGCGCCGCACCCAGCCCGTGCGCCAGATGTCCGGCGGCGAACAGCAGATGGTGGCCATCGGCCGCGCCCTCATGAGCGAGCCGCGCGTCCTGCTCCTCGACGAACCGTCCGGTGGCCTCGCGCCAAACTTTGTGCGAGAGATTGGTACATCCTCAACCGGCTGAAAGCCGATGCCGTCAGCATGATCCTCGTGGAGCAGAACATCCGCTTCGCCCTCGACGTGGCCGACCAGCTTCTCATCCTGCGCGACGGCCGGCTGCACCAGCGCACCGATCTCCGCGACGCCGCGGTGCCCGAGGATCAGATCGTCCGCCAGATCTACCTCTGAGCATGATCCACTCCGGCCCCGTCATCCGCGCCTTCCTGCTCGCCTTTCCGGCGCTGTTCTCCATCATCAACCCGTTCGTCGGCGCCCTGATCTTCCATGAAGCCACCGCCGACCTCCCGCGCGACCAGCGCGCGCGCGTCGCTACCAAGGTTGGATTCTACAGCCTGATGGTCATGGTCCTCGCGCTATGGACCGGATCATACGTGCTGGCCTTCTTCGGCATCTCCATCGACGCCCTGCGCATCGCCGGCGGTGTGGTGGTCGCATTGTTCGGTTGGGAGTTGTTGAAAACCCCCGAACAGTCCGAAGCTCGCAAGCGCAATCACGCCCGTCCCGGCGTCTCCGATGATCTCGCGTTCTTTCCGCTGACGCTGCCCATCACCACCGGACCCGGCACCATCTCCGTGGTGATCGCGCTCGGCGCGGAACGGCCGGAGAATCTCTCCGGCGCACTCCTGTTCTTCACCGGAGCCTCAGTCGCAGCCCTCGCGATGGCCGTGGTCATCGCCGTGCTCTATCACTGGGCCGACTGGTTCGCCGATCTGCTCGGCCGCAGCGGCGAACGCATTCTCACCCGCCTCTCGGCTTTCCTGCTCTTATGCATCGGCGTGCAAATACTGATCACCGGTTTCGCCGGCGTCCTCGCACCCCTCATGCACCCATAATGTACGCCGTCATTGCGACGCTCGCGCGGCGAGCCGCGGCAATCTCCCGGCGCAGTCGCACCATCGCACCACCCTACCGCGAACACCGAGGCTGCGCGCCCGCTCCCCTTCGACCCGCCGCCTTTCCCTTCGCCTTGCTCTGCTCCTCTTCGATCCGTTCCGCCTCACGATCGAGATTATCAGCAACTGAGCGAATGACCCCCTGCACCACAGGGTCGGTGATCGCACGGGCATGCCCACGGTATCGTTCCGCTCGGGCACGCAATTCTTTCGGACTTTTCATCGCATTGCCCCGTGCCGAAGCAACGGAGCGCCAGATGTCCGGTTCCAAATTCACCAGGAACCCGCGAGGTAAACTTATACCGGCGGCCCGAAGGGCCGACCGGTATGCGCGCGGGGTTGGTGGGGCGGCCGCGCGCGAAATCAAAGGGATACCAGCCGGCCGACAAAAGACCGAAGAGTTAAAATTTCGGCCGGCTGGTATTAACACGCCTGAATACAAAGATGATCTAACCTAAATACGCTTCCCGAACCCGCTCATCATGCAGCAGCTCCCTGCCGGGCCGCTCAGCATCACCCGCCCGCTCTCCAGCACATAGCCGTAATCGGCGATCTGACAGCGCCATCAGCGCGTTCTGCTCGACCAGCAGCACCGTCACGCCCTGTCGCGTTGATCGTCCGGATCGTTTCGAACACCTGTTCTACCACCATCGGCGCCAGGCCCATGCTGGGCTCGTCCATCAGCAGCACACGCGGGCCGTGCCATCAATGCGCGCGCCGTCGCCACCATCTGCTGCTCGCCGCCTGACAGCGTGCCGGCGACCTGGCTCCAGCCGCTCCTGCAGGCGCGGAAACAGCGTCATCATCCGTTCGCGATCCGCGGCAATCGCCGGCGCGATCGCGACGGGTGAAGGCGCCCATCGCCAGATTCTCGTCCACCGTCAGCCGGCCGAAAATGCGCCGTCCTTCCGGCACCTGCACCATGCCCATCGCGGCGATCGTGTGTGCGCCCAACCCGGTCAAGCGCCTGTCCCCTGAAACCGCATCTCCCCCTCGCGCGGATGCAGCAGGCCGCTGATCGTCCTCAGCGTCGTCGATTTGCCGGCGCCGTTGCCGCCGACCAGCGTGACGATCCGGCCCTGCTCGACGCGAAAGCGAAATCCCCTTCAGCGCCTCGATCTTGTCGTAGAAGACGTGGATGTCGTCGATTTCGAGCAGCGCCATGGTCGTCAGCCGACCCGCTCGCGGCATCGGCGCAGCCGTGGCCGTCGCGCCCAGATAGGCCTCGATCACCGCTGGGATCGCGCTGCACCTCGGCCGGCCGGCCCTCGGCGATCTTCACGCCATGGTCCAGCACGGACACGCGGTCCGACATCGACATCACCACCCGCATCTGATGCTCGATCAGCAGGATGGTGATGCCGAACCGCGACGCGCACTCCTGGATGAAACCCATCATCTCCGTGGTTTCGTGCGGGTTCATCCCGGCCGTCGGCTCATCCAGCAGCAGCAGCTTCGGCTGCGTCGCCAGCGCGCGGCCGATCTCCAGCCGGCGCTGCTCGCCCATAGGCAAGGTTGCGCGCCAGCGTATCGCCCCGCCCGCGCAGCCCGACGAAGTGCAGCAGCCGCACCGCCTCCTCATGCGCGCGAGCTTCGTCGGCGCGCGTTGCCGGCGTGTTCAGGACCGCGCCCCACCAGGTGGATTTCAGATGCAGATGCATCCCCACCAGCAGGTTCTCGATCGCGCTGATGTTGCGGAACAGCCGGATGTTCTGATAGGTGCGGCTGAGTCCCGGCCGCGGCGACGCGATCCGGCGTCAGCCCGTCGATCCGGCCCCGCGAAACCACACCTCGCCCGACGTCGGATGGCATGATTCTGCGTGATGCAGTTGAACACCGTGGTCTTGCCGGCGCCGTTCGGGCCGATGATGCTGTGGATCGTGCCCTCGGCCACGGACAGATCCAGCGCGCCCACCGCGCGTCAGCCCGCCGAAGCGCATGCGTCATGCTGCTCGGCAGGACGGTATCGCGTCGCTCATCGCGGCTCCGCCGGCAACAGGTCGGCACCTTCATCGAGCACCGCCGCCTCATCGCGCGTGCAGCTCCCGCCGCCGCACGTCGCGAGGGCCACAGCCCTTCCGGCTTCCAGCGCATCATCACGATCAGCGCCGCGCCATAGAACAGATAGCGATACTCGCCGAACTCCCGCAGCAATTCGGGCAGCCCGATCAGCGCGATCGACGCCCAGCACCACGCCCGGCAGGCTGCCCATGCCGCCGACGATGATCAGCGCCAGCACGTTGATGGAGATCAGCAACTGGAAGCTGGACGGATAAACCGAGCTCAGCATCACCGCGAAGATCGAGCCCGGCCAGTCCGGCGAACGCGGCGCCCAGGCCGTACGCCAGCAGCTTGCACGCGCACCAGGTTGATCCCCAGCGCCTGCGCCACGTCCTCATCGTCGCGCAGCGCCATCCAGGCGCGGCCAAGCCGCGAATTCTCCAGCCGCCAGGCGACGAAGGCTGCAATCGCCGAGGCCACCAGCGTGAGATAGAAAAGCTGCACCGGACTGCCCAGCACGACGCCGCCCAGATGCGGCTTGGGGATCTGCAGCAACGCCCTGCGCGCCGCCCAGCAACGGTGCGGCGAAATCCGACAGCACGATCACGCGCACGATCTCGCCCAGGCCCATCGTGGCGACCGCCAGGTAGTCGCCGCGCACCCCAAGCACCGGCAGGCCGAACACCACGCCGACGCAGACCGCCAGCAGCACCGAAACCGGCATCGCCAGCCAGAACGACAGATGCAGCAGCGCGTGCGGACTGTCCGCGGTGAGCAGCGCGGTGGTGTAGGCGCCGACCGCGAAGAACGCGACGAAGCCAAGGTCGAGCAGCCCGGCCAGCCCGACCTCCAGATTCAGCCCCATGCCCATCAGGATATACAGCCCGACCAGCATCAGCACCTGGCCGATATAGGCGCCGGCCAGCGCGCGGCAGGATCGCCAGCACCAGCAGCGCAAGGCCGCGCTCGGATCATGCCGCTGGCGGCGAAGCTGCATCGTCCGTGCGCCGCGCTGTGCGCGCCATCATCGCGACCACATCGGCTACGCCGACCGCGGCGAGCACGAAGACCATCACGCGCACCCTGCGGGGTCAGCCCTTCCCAGGTCGTAGAACGAATCGTCGACTGCGCCGAGCGGTCCCGTCGTACTGCAGCATCAGCTGGATCAGTTCCTGGAACACGCCCGGCGATCGACGACCGCGACACATGCCGGCGATCACCGCGCTGCGCGGACAGGCGCCGGCGCTCGCAGCTGTCAGCCGATGCCCCGGCCAGCCCGGCAGCCGCCGCCCAGCAGCGCCAGAATGCCGGACCCGAACGGCAGCCCAGCCGAAGGTCAGCATTTTCAGCAGCCCGGGCGACAGCGCGATGAAGATCGACTGCGGATCGCAACACTGCGATCACCACCGGCCAGCAGCGCCAGCAGCACGCCGCGGACAGCCCGGCGACCACCCCCCATCAGGCGATGCGACCGGCCGACCGCCGTCCGCGGACCGCCAGCGCGCCGGCCGCGATGCCAAGCAGCACCAGCGTCGCCTGCCCCAGGCTGATCGTCGCCCACAACGATCCAGCGCTGGTGCAGCATCAGCAGCACGCCAACCGCCGCGAGGTGCACGCCGCCGGCGCCGAACATCAGCCCGCGTGTGATCGCGGTGCGCGGGCGGTATGCGCATCCGTCAGGCCCGCTGTCTTCGACCATGCGCTCGCCCAGCAAGCCGTTGCGGGCGGAAAATCAGCACCATGATCAGCAGGGTGAAGGCGATCAGGTCGCGCAACTGGTACGGTGCGGGAATGCCCAGCCCGTCGAGGAACAGCGACGGCCCGACAGACTCAACAAGGCCCAGGAAAAAGCCGCCCAGCATGGCGCCGGGGATGTTGCCGATGCCGCCCAGCACCGCCGCGCCGAACGCCTTGATGCCGGGCGTGAACCCCATGAAGAAATAAACCTGCTTGTAGAGGAACGCGTAGAACACGCCGGCAATGCCGGCCATCGCGCCGCCCAGAATGAAGGTGAAAACCACCACCTTGTTGACGTCGATGCCCATCAGCGCCGCTGCTTCGGCATCTTCCGACACCGCCCGCATCGCCGTGCCCATCCGGGTGCGCTGCACGATCAGATACAGAATGGCCATGAACATGATGGCCAGCGCGATCGACCAGCACATCGATCCGGGGCACGGTGAAAGACCACCATGTGGAACACGTCTTGCTGCCAGCTCGGGCTGGGATAGGCCTTCACCGCCGACCCGAACAGGCCGCGAAACGTCTGTTCCAGAAAGAACGAAACGCCGATCGCGCAAATCAGCGGCGCCAAACCCACCGTTCGGCGGAATGGCCGATACGCGATCCGCTCCGTCAGCAACGCGATAGCTGTGGAGACGGCCATCGCCATCGCCAGGATCGCCGCCATGCCGAGCACCGGGTGGCGTATCCAGGAAGCCGCGACCGCTCCAGCGGGTTCGCCACGAAATACCCGGCAAACGCCCCGCACATCATGAAGTCGCCATGCGCGAAGTTGATCAGCCGCAGCACGCCATAGACCATCGTATAGCCCAGCGCGATCTGCGCGTAGATGCTGCCGATCGTCAGCCCGAAAGTGAAAAATCGAACCACTGCGCCGCCGTGTAGCGGTCCTTGATCAGCGAGCCGATGGTGCCCCGCCCACCACCACGAAGATGATCGCAAGCCGCATCGCCCACAGCACGACATCCTTCGCGCTGACGCGCGCGAGCGCCGCAATCCAGGGCTCGCGCGCGACAATCGCTTGAACTCACTTCGGCCAGATCTTGATCGGGTTCTTGCCGATCCCGAACGTCTTCGGATCAGCCGAGGTGAACTGCAGCACCGAGCCGTGGAACTGCGCGCACTCGCCATGCTCATCGCACGCGATCGGGCCGCTGATCCCGTCGAACTTGATGCTGAACACCGCGTCGCGCAGCGCCTTCTTGCCGATATACAGCGTGCCGTTGTCGTCCTTGGCGACCTGCTGGATGGCCTTCATCGCCAGCTCGGCGGCGTCATAGGAATTGGCATGGAAGCCGGAGATCGGCCCTTCGCCATAGTCCTTCTTGTACTGCGCGACGAAATCCGGATAGCCCTTGCCCATCGCCGCCGGCGAAAGGTCGGGATAACCGATGCGGAAGCCCACCACCGACGGACCCGCCGCCTCGATGAAGTCGGACGACAGCAGTGAAGCGCCGCCATACAGCGCCGTCTTGTCCAGCCCCGCCGTCTCCTTCGACTGGCGCAGGATTTGCGCCGCGGCCGCGGTGAAGATCGGCATGTAAATCACGTCCGGCTTTTCACTGGCGATACGCGTCAGCACCGGATGCATGTCCACATCCGTCGGCGCGACCGCCTCACGCGACAGCACCTTGCCGCCGAGCTTCTCGAAATCCTGCCCCATCACCGTCGCAAGCTGCTGGGCATAGGGGCTGCCGTCGTGCACCGTCACCACGGTCTTGTACCCGGCGTCCTTATACAAATAGTCGGCATCCGAGGCCGCCTGATCGACGTCGCTGAACACCGTCCGCGCAAAACCGTCATATTCAGGCTTGCGGTTCGCCGCGGTCAGCGCCGGCGCCGTGCAGGCGGTGCCGATATTCGTGAGACCCGCCTGCCACAGAATGGGCGCCGCAGGCGTCGCCGCCGAAGAGCACCCCGGCCCGATCACGATCACCACGTTCGGCGTCGAAGCCAGCTTCGTCGCCGCCGTCTGTCCGCCCTCGGCGTTGCACGTATCGTCCTGCGCATCGAGGATCAGCGGGTGCCCAAGCAGCTTGCCGCCGGCATCCTTGATGGCGATTTCAGCACCCCGCTTCTCATCCAGACCCAGCGCCGTATCCGGGCCTGACAGAACCCAATAGGCGCCAATCACGATCGGCGCGCCCTTGGGAATGGTAATCACCCCCATCGGGTCGGTTACCGGCCCCACTGTCGCAGCCTGGGCCGAGCCGTAGCTCCACCCGGCCAGCACCGTGGCGGCCATCGCCGCGGTGCGGAGTAGCCCCGTTCGTTTCGACACATCCCCCTCCGTTTAAGCGTTTTCCCCGGTCCGGCGCCTATGCGCGCCGGGTGGGGCAACTATGAGGAGGGAGCGATTCTCAAGTCAATGTGTGGTGCGTCCCGGTTGCACGCCAACCTTGGACGCACGCGCGCAGGGTGGGACCAAGGGTGGGTGAGGGCGGTGGGGCGGCGCAACCGCCCCCTCCGTCATTCCCGCGAAAGAGCGTGTCAGGAAATCGCCCGGCACCCCCTCCGTCATTCCCGCGAAAGCGGGAATCCATCGTTCGTTCAAGCACTTACGTCGCCCTCTACCTCCCCGTTCAACCACCACCGCGATTCTCACCCAACAACCCGCAGGCGCGGCCGCGCCTGCTCCGCCAGCCGCGAATAGAGATCAAGATAGTCCTCGGCCATTCGCTTCGCCGTGAACCGCTGTTCGAACCGTTGCCGGATCCGCGTGCGGGACAGCTCCGGCAGACGGGCCACCGCGTCCACCGCCTGGGCCTCGTTCTCCACGATGAAACCGGTCACCCCGTCCTCGATCACCTCGGCGACCGAGCCGCGATTGAACGCAATCACCGGCGTGCCGCAGGCCATCGCCTCGATCATCACCAGGCCGAACGGCTCCGGCCAGTCGATCGGAAACAGCAGCCCGATGCAGGCACTCAGGAACACCGACTTGTCGGCATCACCGATCTCGCCCACCAGCTCGACATGCCGCCCATCCAGCATCGGGCGTATCTTCTCGCGATAGTACGTCTCATCCACCCGATCGACCTTGGCCGCCATTTGCAGCGGCACGCCGGCACGCCGAGCGATCCGGATCGCCCGGTCCGGCCCCTTGTCGGGCGCGATGCGGCCCAGGAACCCCAGATGCTTCTGCTTGCCGGGAACCGGGCGGAGCAGGTTTTCGGGCAGCCCGTGGTGAATGGTGCGGACGAAGTTGGCGTCCGGCAGCGGCCGGCGCTGCGAGTCGGAAATCGACACCAGCGGCGCGCGCGGAAACCGCGCATAGACCGGCTGCAGTTCCGGCAGATCAAGCCGGCCGTGCAGCGTCGTCAGGAACGGCGTGCGCTGCCGGCTGAACAGCGAGAACGGCCAGTAATCCAGGTGAAAGTGCAGCAGGTCGAACTGGTCCGCCCGCCGGTACACCTCCTCCAGCAGCAGCATCTGCGGCGCCGCGAAATCCCGCAGGTCCGGATCAAAGCGCAGCGCCCGCGGCCACACCGCCTCCAACTGCGCGGTGGTGACGGAATCGCCGCTGGCAAACAGCGTGACGTCGTGACCCAGCCGGACCAGCTCCTCGGTCAGGAACGAAACCACGCGCTCGGTCCCGCCATAGAGCTTCGGGGGCACCGCTTCGGTCAGCGGCGCAATCTGTGCAATACGCATGATGATCGGGTTCTCCTGCCTGGCCCGCTGGGCCTCTCGCAGGGTTAAACCCACCTGATTCGGTTTTTTTGAGGCGCCGCCGCCAAAGATTCGCCCGACTGGAGGAAACGAAGGGAGGAAGCAGAATGCCCGGACGGCTGGTGCCAGGACGGCTGGTGGTGGTGTCCAACCGTGTGCCGGTCCCGGCCGATCGCGGCCCGCGCGCTGGCGGTCTCGCGGTCGCCCTCGCCGATGCCCTGCGCCCCGGCTCGCTCTGGTTCGGGTGGAGCGGACGGCGCTCCCCCCGGCCCGGCCAGAGCCCCACCCTCGACCAGGCCGACGGCGTCACCTTCGCTACCACCGATCTGACGGAAACCGAATACCGCATGTTCTATGCCGGATTTTCCAACGCCGTCCTCTGGCCCCTGCTGCATTTCCGCCTCGGCCTGGTGGACTACCGCGCCGATGCCTACCACCGGTACAGAGCGGTCAACCGCCGCTTCGCCCAGCTTCTCGCCCCGCTGCTGCACCCCGATGATCTGATCTGGGTGCACGACTACCACCTGATCCCGCTGGGCGAGGAACTGCGTCGCCTCGGCGTGAACAACCGCATCGGCTTCTTCCTGCACACGCCGTTCGTGCCGCCCGAAATTGCCGCCGCGCTGCCCCACTGCAACGAGCTGCTGACCACCTTCATGGCCTACGACGTGGTGGGCTTCCACACCCACGGATACCGCGCCGGCTTCATCCGCTGCCTCACCGACCTGCTCGGCGCCCACGCCGCCGATGACGTGATCGAACATGGCGGGCGCAGCATGCGGGCGATCGTCGCCCCCATCGGCATCGATGCCGACGCTTTCGCCGCGACCGCAAGGCAAAGCGTCGCGAGCCCCGAGACGCGCCGCATGAAATCCAGCCTCGCCGGCCGAGCCCTGGTGATCGGCGTGGACCGGCTCGATTACTCCAAGGGGCTGGTCAACCGCTTCCATGCCTTCGCGCGCATGCTGGAACACCACCCCGAGACCCGCCGGCGCATCAGCTTCCTCCAGATCGCCGCCGGCTCCCGCGAAGATGTGAAATGCGTACCAGGCCCTGCGACAGGAGCTGGACGGCATCGTCGGCGACACCAACGGACGCTTCTCGGAATTCGATTGGGTACCGATCCGCTACATGACGCGTACGGTGAACCGCCGCACCATCGCCGGCTTCTACCGGGTCGCGCGCATCGGCCTGGTCACCCCGCTGCGTGACGGCATGAATTTGGTGGCGAAGGAGTTCGTCGCCGCCCAGGACCCCGCCGATCCAGGCGTGCTGATCCTGTCGCGCTTCGCCGGCGCGGCCGAGGAACTGACCGACGCGCTGATCGTCAACCCGTTCGATCCCGACGAAATCGCCGGCGCAATGCACCAGGCCACGCAGATGAGCCGCGACGACCGCGTCAGCCGCCACGCGAAACTGCGCGACCAGGTCTGGGCATCGACGGCCCGCCGCTACTGTGAGATTTTTCTCGCGGCGCTGGCTCCCGCAAACACAAGGGAAGCGTCCTCCTTGGCGGAATCGGAGGTCTGAGCGATGGCTGTCCCCGTTCCCACGCTGGACCATGTGGTGGTCAACGCGCGCGACATGTTGGACCAGGCCGTGGACGTGTACCAACGGCTCGGCTTCACTCTCACCCCGCGCGGCTATCACACCCTCGGCTCGATGAACCACCTGGCGATCTTCGGCACCGAGTATCTCGAACTCATCGCCGCCAAAGCGGGCGACCATCGCCGCCCGAGCATCCTCGATGCACCCATCGGCCTGAACGGCGTGGTGTTCGGCACCGAGGATTCCGCCGCCATCCATCGCGCGCTGGAGGCCGCCGGCGTGCCCGCCGACCCGCCCAATGAATTCTCCCGCCCGGTGGAACTCGCCGATGGAGATCGCGATGCGGTGTTCCGCACCGTGCGGCTCAAGCCGGGCGTGGTTCCCGCCGGCCGGCTCTATTTCTGCCACCATTTCACCCGCGATTTGGTGTGGCGGGATGAATGGCGCCACCACGCCAACGGCGTGACCGGGGTTGACCGCATCGTCATCGTCGCCGATCCGCCCGGCGCGGTGCTGGATGTGCTGGCGCGCATGTTCGGCGCCGACGCCGTCCGCGGCACCACGCTGCCCATGGGCCTCACCACCCTGTCCGTCGTCACGCCCCGGGAATTCGCATCGGTCTGGGACGAACGCGGTCCAGACGCGGCCGGTCGCAGCCAGTACATGGCCGCGCTCGGCCTGCGCGTGCGGAACCTTGATCGCACCGCCGAAGCTCTCCGCACCGGCGGCGTTCCCTTCGAACGATCCGACCCTCGGGCTCCGCGTCGCCGCGCGCGATGCCTTCGGCGTATCCCTGGAATTCCGCGAATAGCACCGGGGTAGCGTGCTATGTCATTGCGAAGAACGCCCGCGCAAGCGCATAGGCGCTAACATAAGCGCATCATCCGCTGATAGCGCCGTTGTCGGGGCGGTGCGCAGAGATGCCGCCGGAGCCGCATCACCGCGCGTCGCGGGCAATCGAGGCTGGGCTGGGGGATGATCGCCTGCAGCAGCGAGGCGGTGAGTTGGCGCAGCATCCGCCACACCACGGGCCGGGTCAGGCGGGGATGGCCGAGCGAGGAGCGTCCTCGAGCCTCGGTCGCCTCTGGCGGATAGGTGTCTCACTTGAGACACTCCCTCTGGCGGCTCGCCTTGACCACCGCTGTCGCAACGATAAGACGGATCAGCCGGCCTCGGCTGGCCGGCGGTGCACCCGAGGCCCCGCCGAGGCGCTGGAGAATGATCTGCCAATCACGGTTGAGCGGCGAATCGTGTTTCATCCGATTCTGGATCACAGACAATTCCGCGCCGACCGCTGCGCTCTCACTCGGCCCACCCTCACCAGGACGCACCGTCCCTGCCCCACGCTTCCCACCATCTGTGTGTATCTGCGTGCATCTTCTTTCTTATCTGCGGTACATTTCCTCGCTCCCAAACCTGCGACATGTCTCCCCGCAGACGCACCAGCCAGACCGGCCATCGCCCGGCATGCCACTCGTCATTGCCGCGAAAACGGGCGGACGAAGCAATCCCCGTCGAGGGACGCACGAGAAACCGAGCGCCCAAGCGGTTTGAACGCATGCCACACCCCCATAATCCCCCACCAACTTGCCAGCCCGCGCCTTGTCTGGCTTGAGTGCCCCGAAGCAACGGTTTCAGGACACACGGATGCAGCTCGCCCGGCTGGCGGTGGATATCGGCGGGACGTTCACTGACCTCGCGCTGGAGCGTGGCGGTGCCCGCTGGACCGTCAAGATCCTGACCACACAAGCAGCCCCCGAACGCGCGGTGCTGGAGGGCACGCGCACCGTCCTGGCCCAGGCCGGCGTCAGCCCGGGCGACGTCTCGGTGGTGATCCACGGCACCACGCTGGCCACCAACGCGGTGATCGAGCGCAAGGGCGCACGCACCGCCCTGCTCACCACCGAAGGCTTCCGCGACGTCCTCGCGATGGGCAACGAAAGCCGCTACGACCAGTACGACCTCAACATCCAACTGCCGGAACCACTGGTGCCGCGCTACCTGCGCCTGCCGGTGCCCGAGCGCCTCGACAACGACGGAAAAGTCCTCCGCCCACTGGACGAGGCCGCCCTGCGTGCCCTGATTCCCGTGCTCCGGCGCGAAGACGTCCAAAGCCTGGCGATCGGCTTTCTGCATTCTTTCGTCAACCCGGTCCACGAACGTCGCGCGCGAGACATCCTCACCGAAGCGATGCCGGACCTGCCGATCTCCCTCTCCTCCGACGTCTCGCCGGAAATGCGCGAGTGGGAACGGTTCTCCACCACCGCCGCCAACGCCTACGTGCAACCCCTGATGGCGCGCTACCTGCGCCGGCTGGAAGCCGAGCTGCACGCCATGGGCCTAACCGCCCCGGTGTTCATGATGCTCTCCGGCGGCGGTTTGACCACGATTGAAACCGCCTGCCGCTTCCCCATCCGCCTGGTGGAAAGCGGCCCGGCAGGCGGCGCCATCTTCTCGGCCTATCTCGCACGGCAATGCGGTCTCGATCGGGTTCTGTCCTTCGACATGGGCGGCACTACCGCAAAAATCTGCCTGATCGACGATGGCCGTCCGCAATCGGCCCGCACCTTCGAAGTGGCGCGCGTCGGCCGGTTCAAGAAGGGCTCGGGCCTGCCGTTGCGCATTCCGGTGATCGAGATGGTGGAGATCGGTGCCGGCGGCGGATCGCTCGCCCATGTCGATCTGTTGGGACGCATCGCCGTCGGCCCCGAAAGTGCCGGCGCCGACCCCGGACCCGCCTGCTATGACCGCGGCGGCACCCACCCCGCCGTCACCGACGCCAATCTGCTGCTCGGCCGTTACGACGCGCCGCGCTTCGCCGGCGGCTCGTTGCATCTGAACGAAAAAGCAGCGCGCGAGTCCATGACCCGCAATGTCAGCGCGCGCCTGGACCTTACACCTGAAATGGCCGCCCTCGGCGTGGTCGAGATGGTGGACGAAAACATGGCCAACGCCGCGCGCGTGCACGCCATCGAATCCGGCAAGACGTACGACGGCCGCACGCTGATCGCCTTCGGCGGCGGCGGCCCGGTGCACGCCTATCGCGTCGCCGAGAAACTTGGCATCGACCGCGTGCTGGTGCCCTCCGGCGCCGGTGTCGGCAGCGCCATCGGCTTCCTGCGTGCGCCGGTCGCCTACGAGGTGGTGCGCAGTCTCTATCAGCGCTTCTCCACCTTCGATCTGGACGCCGTAAACGCGCTCTTGAAGGAGATGTCTGCCGAGGCCGCGGACGTCGTGCGCGCAGGGTCCTTCGGCGCACCGACCACCGAAAGCCGCCTCGCCTACATGCGCTATGTCGGCCAGGGACACGAAATCCCCGTGCCGTTGCCGGTGAAGGTCCTGTCGCACGACGACATCGCGGCGATCCGGGCCTCCTACGACCGGGAATACACCCGCTTCTACGACCGTCCGGTGCCGGGCTCCGACGTGGAGATCATGAGCTACGCCGTCCAGGTCACCACCAATCCCGACTCACCTCTCCCGGCTACGGGAGAGAGCCTGCCCCCGACGGGATCGGGGGTCGGATCGCGAAGCGATCCGGGTGAGGGCCAGCGCCGTCAGGCAGTGCGTGACACGCAGTCGGGCGAGATATCGGACTGGGCGGTGCACGAGCGCACCACTCTGACCCCCGGCGCGCGTATCACCGGGCCGGCCATCATCGCCGAGGACGAAACCTCCACCCTGGTCGGATCCGGCTGGTCGGCAACGATTGATCAGTTCGGATACATCGAACTGCAGCGGGAGGCACACTAGTGTCAAAAGAAACCAACGCCCTCGCCCAGATCCAGCGGCAGATCATGTGGAACCGCCTGATCGCCGTGGTGGAAGAACAGGCCCAGACCATGATCCGCACCGCGTTTTCCACCACGGTGCGGGAAGCCGGCGATCTCTCCGCCGGCATCTTCGACCTGCGCGGACGCATGATGGCCCAGGCAGTCACCGGCACACCCGGCCACGTCAATTCCATGGCGGAAAGCGTCAGCCACTTCCTGCGCAAATTCCCGCCCGACACGATGCACGAGGGTGATCATTACATCACCAACGACCCCTGGCTGGGAACCGGACATCTGCACGACCTGACCGTCGTCACCCCCGCGTTCCTGGACGGCAAGATCGTCGGGCTGTTCGCCAACACCGCGCACGTCATCGATGTAGGGGGCCTCGGCATGGGGCCGGAAGGCCGCTCGGTGTTCGAGGAAGGCCTCTACATCCCCATCGTCAAATGCTTCGATCAGGGCAAGGCGAACGAGACGTTCTTCGACTTCATCCGCGCCGGCTCCCGCCTGCCGGTGGAACTTGAAGGCGACGTCTATTCCCTCTGCGCCTGCAACGACGCCGGCGCCAAACGCCTGGTCGAAATGATGCGCGAGTTCCACATGGACAGCCTGGAACCGCTCGCGCAATCGATCTTCGAAAGCTCGCTGCGCGCCACCATCGCGGAAATCGCCCGCCTGCCGAAGGGCAGCTTCGCAGGGGAAATCTGGTCCGACGGCTACGAGGAGCCGATCCGCCTCTCCGCCGCCATGACCATCCTCGATGACGCGATCGAGGTGGATTTCACCGGCACCTCCGGCCTCTCAGGCCGTGGCATCAACGTGCCGCCCGCCTATACCCGCGCCTATTCCTGCTTCGGCATCAAATGCGTCGTGGCGCCGGAAATCCCCAACAACTGGGCCAGCCTCGCCCCGTTCCGCATGAAAATACCCGAGGGCTGCATCCTCAACGCGCCCCGCCCCTACCCCGTCTCCGTCCGCCACGTCATCGGCCACCTGCTCCCCGACCTGATGATGGGCTGCCTGCACCAGGCGGTGCCCGAGCGCGTCACCGCCGAGGGCGCGTCCTCCCTGTGGAACCCCCCCTGCGTGGCGGCTCCGCCGTCTCCGGCCAGCCGCGCGGCAACAAGCCGGTGATCGGTGATTTCGAGATCATCACCTTCAATTCGGGCGGCACTGGCGCGCGGCCCGGCTCCGACGGGCTGAACGCCACCGCCTTCCCCTCCGGTGTCCGCACCATGCCGGTCGAAGCCACGGAAAACGTCGCCCCCATCGTGTTCTGGCGGAAGGAATTGAAGCCGGATTCCGGCGGCCCGGGCCACACCCGCGGCGGTGTCGGCCAGATCATGGAAATCGCCGCCAAGGGCGATCTGGAATTCGCCGTGAACGCCACCTTCGACCGCGTGGCGCATGCGCCGAAGGGACGCGATGGCGGGCAGGAGGGCGCGGCCGGCGTCGTGCATCTCAAATCCAGCAAGACGTTGTGTACAAAAGGGTTCCAGGTGATCCCGAACGGTGACCGCCTGATCCTGGAACTCCCCGGCGGCGGCGGCATGGGCGACCCGCGCGCGCGAGATCCAGCACTGGTCGCGCGCGACGTGCGCGACGGTCTGGTTTCCGCCGATGTGGCGCAGACCATATATGGGGTGGGGAGAGGAGATTAGATATCTTGCGCGCGACCACCGGGTGAGAGTCTCGGCCCTACTTCAAGGCTTTGCGGATGGCGGGCGCGGTGGGTGACCGCTCGCCGGGATGAGGCTCGAGACTGCGTCGATAAACCGCTGCGCGATGGTGATCGCCGTCTCTGCCAGGCCCGGCTGCAAATGCGAGTCGGGGCCGGTTTCATAATCGGCCACTGCTTTGAGGTTGTAAGCTTTGGGAAGAAACCGCGCAGTTCGGCACCGAAGCTCGGCTCGGCTTTCACCAGAGCAGCGAATTGAGTTTGAACGCCCTTGTGAGTTTTTGGCTGAACGGCCTGTCCGCTCGAAGATAAGCGCCTGTGCTGCATGAAAGCCAGCCAGGTAGGCGGCGCGACCCGCGTCATCCGTAAACCCTTGTGCCAGCAAGGCTGGCGCCTTCATAAGCTGCTCCTTGGCTTTCGCGAGGTAGGCTGCGGCCTCCGGCTTCATACGTCGACGCCGTCGGCCCGGATTTCGTGCATCAGAGGCGTTCGCTCATTGTAAGAACCGGCAGCATGGGGGATCGCGTGAATGAACTCGCCTGTATCATACAGTATTGTCGTGCTGATCTCGGCTAGTTTGTCCATTTCCGTCCAGCGGTCGGCCATGTCGCACAGAAATACCGCAATATCATAATCCAACTCGTTGGTCGCCTCGCCGCGCGCGCGAGATCCATACAAGACAATCCGGTCAACACGCTGGCCGTAGGCCGCGTCCACCGCACACGCAAAGCGGGACAATATTGCGTCTTTGGTTCTCGGGCCGGCCATTGCCGTTATATAGCGCACCGACCGCGAAAATCATCTGCCGCGTTCTTGCTCCAACCGAACGGTTTCTCACGAGGGGGTAGGCTCCCCACTCCCGTTGCCAAAAAGCCCTGCCGGAATTAATTTAGCTTGGCTAGGCATCCTCCAGGGTACGCTATACCTGTCGTTAACATGCTACAGGCGAAGTCCTCCCGAAACGGCAGCCCCGCTGCTCGCCTGGTCCCTATCCGGCAGTCCGCGGCAGGCAAGCGGCTCGGCGTCGCCAAGGGCAAGTTCAAGGTGCCCACGACAATCGATCGAGATGAAACGACCATCCTCAAGCTGTTCTCCAGCAAGCCGGAGTGAGGCCACTACTCGATACCCACATCGCACTCTGGGCATCACGGATGACAGACGCGTCCCGCCGTGGGCCCGCGCGCTCATCGAAGATCCCGGCAACGACATCGCCGTCAGTGCGGCCAGCATCTGGGAAATCGCCATCAAGCACGGGCTCGCGCGGGTGCAGGCGCTTCTTGTCCCCATGCGGCTGCTCACCCGCGATGGACGACTGGCCAGTTACAGCGATACCGTCATTCGGGTCTGATTACGCCCCCCTCGGGAGAATAAGCCATGGTGAACCCGCTTCGGCTTGCCGGCTTCGCCCTGCCCGCCATCCTTCTCTGCATCGCCGCTCGCGCCCTCCCGCCCGCGAGCGGGTCGAATTGCAACGCCAACTGGGTGAACAACGAAGGCGCGCTGGAATGCTTCATCCAGGGCGAAGATGAAGCCAATGGGGGAAACTCAAATCCCCACTACGTGGCCTGTACGGCCGCCGGCGAGGTCTTCTGCTGCGTCAACAACAACCGCGGAGGCCAAACCTGCGAAGTGGTGGAGGCATCTGGACGCGCCTCGATCGCGCAGCAACTGAAAGCCATCCTCAACGGCCAGCGCGTGCTGATGGACTCCATGCGCACCCTGTCCGATCTTGTGCAACGTCTGGAATCCCATACCCTCACCCAGCCGGCAGCCAAACCCTGACCGTCGTCCCCGCGTCCCTTTCACTCTGGATCACCAACTGCCCGCGGTGCCGGTTCACAATGTGCTTCACGATCGCCAGCCGAACCCGGTGCCCCCGGCCGCACGCGACCGCCCCTTGTCCACCCGGTAGAACCGCTCCGTCAGCCGCGGCAGATGCTCCGGTGCAATCCCGCATCCCTGATCCGTCACCGTCAGCACCACACCCGCCCGCACCGGCCACTTCTCCCCATCCCGAGGCGCCGACAGCCTCACCTGCCAGCCGCTTCCCCTCCGCCCCGTATTTCAGCGCGTTATCCAGTAGGTTCTGCACCACCTGTACAAGCTGGTCGGCATCCGCGGGGATCAGCACCGGCTGGTCTGGAACCTCCAGCTCCAACGCCATCTCCTGCGCCGCAAACTGAGGCTCCAACCCTGCCACCGTCTGCCGAACCACCCCCGCCACATCCACCTGCTCGCGCGGCGGCTGGCGCTCGGTCATCTCGATGCGCGACAGCGCCAGCAAATCCTCCACCAGCCGCTGCATCCGCCCCGCCTGCTCCGCCATGATCCCCAGGAACCGGAGCTGCGCCGGCGGATCGTCCGCCGCCGGCCCGCGCAGCGTCTCGATGAACCCCACCAGCGACGCGAGCGGCGTGCGCAGCTCATGGCTCGCATTGGCGATGAAGTCCGCCCGACCCCGCTCGATCGCCCGCTCCTGCGTGCGGTCCGACAGCACCAGCAGCACCTGACCGCCGTCGCGCAGCGCCGGCTCGATCCGCCGCACATGCACCCGCAATTCCCGCGCCAGCGGCCCGGGCAGCGTCAGGTCGCCGACCTGCGCCGCCCCGCTCTGCACCGCCTGCGACACCGCCGCCCGTAGCGTCGGGTGACGCAACACAGCGGGCATGTCGTCACCGAACACGCGCCGCGCCGCTTCGTTGTGGCGCAACACCGAACGGCCGGCATCCAGCACCACCACCGGATCGGGAAGCAGGTCCATCAACGGCGCCGGTTCGCCCAGCCGCGCGAGTGCCTCAGCCTGCCGATCCGCCGCACGGCGCAGCTCCGCCATCGCCGCCTGTGCTGCCCTCAGCCGGCCCAACAGCCATAGCGCCGCGCCGGCAAGCGCAATACACAGCAGAACCAGGACGACGAACGCGGCGATCGAACCAACTCCGGTTGCCCGAACAATGGGTGAGCAAACCGATGACGGATGCAATCCTGGCGGAGGCACTGGCCCGCGTGCGCGACCGCATCGCCGAGGCCGCCATGCGGGCCCACCGCAAGCCGGAGGAAATCCGGCTGGTCGCCGTCTCCAAGACCAAGCCCGTTGAGGCCGTCAAGGCCGCGCTGCGCGCCGGCCAGTTGGTGTTCGGCGAAAACCGGGTGCAGGAAGCCGCGGCCAAGTTTCCGCCCTTGCGCGCCGCGCACCCCGCAATGGAGTTGCACATCATAGGCGGATTGCAGACCAACAAGGCGCGGGATGCGGTGCGCATCGCCGACGTGATCGAGACGCTGGACCGTCCGAAGCTCGCCGACGCGCTGGCCTCAGCAATGGAAAAGGAAAACCGCCGCCCTGCGCTGCTGATCGAGGTGAACACCGGTGCCGAACCGCAGAAATCGGGCATCCCCCGCGCCGACGCAGCCGCCTTTATCGCGCAATGCCGCGACCGCTTCGGAGAGCAAATCAGGGGACTGATGTGCGTCCCCCGCCGATCAGGACCCGGCGCCGCATTTCGCGTTCCTCGCCGACCTCGCCGCGCGCCACGCCCTGCACGTGCTGTCGATGGGCATGTCCGCGGATTTCGAGGTCGCCATCGCCCACGGCGCCACCTGGGTTCGCGTCGGCTCGGCAATTTTCGGGGCACGGCCAGCGCTTGCCCCCGCTGGCTGAACCCTTTCGTATCCACCGACCCATAGATCGCGCTAAGGAGCTGTTCGGAAACAATCGCTCCATTTCGTCATTCCCGCGCAAGCGGGAACCCAGCGGTGCTGCCAGGTTCACACTTTCGCGGGGACACCTCGGATAACCATTACAAGCTGCACGGCCTCGGGGATTGCTCCGAAATGGGCGATGCGGTGCTTGGGCTGGTGGCGAAGGACACCGGCGCCCAGGCTCCGCGATGGCTCGCGATCCGCAACGTCTCCGACCCGCAGATCAAGGCGGACGGCCTGACCTTGAAGCAGCAGGCTGGAGTTCGGTGTGCAGCACGATCACGTGCTGGGCGAGTATTGTGGCGGGATAGAACCAGCAGGCCAGACATGACCGACGTGATCGTGGTAGGAGCAGGGTCCGCAGGCGCTGCATTGGCGGCGCGCCTGTCGGAGGATCCGAACCGCCGCGTGCTGTTGTTGGAAGCGGGACGGGATTGGCGCGCGGCCGAGGCTCCGGCCGCGCTGCGGTCCGCCAACATCATCCCCTTCATGCACGACCCGGTGCACCAGGCGGAATGGCAATGGCCGGGGCTGATGGCGCGGCGGACGGCGGCGCAGGAGCCTAAATTCTATTGGCGCGGACGGGCGCTGGGCGGCAGCTCGGCCGTGAACGCGCAGATCGCCATTCGCGGCGTGCCGGAGGCGTTCGATCACTGGCCGGCTCGGGTGCGAGGGATGGGCGGCCAAGGACGTGCTGCCGCTGTTCGACCGCATCGAGGACGATGCGGATTTCGGCACGCTGCCGGGCATGCGGCGCGGCGGCCCTCTGCCGGTGTACCGCACGCCGATCGAGCGCTGGGGCGCGGTGGATCGCGGATTGTGGGATGCCGCGCTGGCCACCGGCTATCCGTGGAAGGCGGATTTAAATGCGCCCGAGGGCGAGGGCGTATCCTGCTATCCGATCAACAGCCGCGGCGGGCAGCGCGTGACGACGAACGACGCATATTTGGAACCGGCGCGTGGGCGGGCGAACCTGGAGATCCGCGGCGACGCCCTGGTGGATCGCGTGCTGTTCACGGCACGCGTGCGGTGGGCGTGCGGGCGCACACCGGCGAGGCGTGGGAGGAGATCGCGGCAGGGACGTGGTTCTCTCGGCAGGCGCGATCCACTCGCCCGCCATCCTGCTCCGCTCCGGCATCGGGGCGGCCGCACAGTTGCGCGGATTAGGCATTCCGGTGAAGGCCGATCTGCCCGCGGTGGGGCGGAATCTGATGGACCATCCGGTGATCCGCGCCACGTTGCATCTAAAACCGGAGCATCGGGCTAAGGGGGCGAATGCCCGCCATACCAATTGCTGCGTCACCTATAGCAGTCACCTGGGTGGCGGCGGCGAGCGGGACATGATGCTGATCGCTTTCAACCATCGTGTGTGGAGCGGCGCGGAGCCGGGACCGACCGGCGCGGTGGCAGCGTTGGTGTACGACGCATTCTCCCGCGGCACGGTGCAGTCGGTTTCAGCCGATCCTTTTACCGATCCGGCGGTGGAGCTGAACATGCTGTCGGATGAGCGCGATCTGCTGCGCGTGCGGGATGCGGTGCGACGGCTGGCTCGGCTGACGGCGCATCCGGCGCTTGCGGGTCTGTGCGATGCGGTCCGGCTGGGGGACACGGATGTTGGATTGCCCGAGGCGGCCGCACTGCCGGACAAGGAACTGGACGCGCTGCTGCTGCAAGAGGCGGGTGACGGACAGCACGCGGCGGGGACCTGTGCGATGAGCGCGTACGAGGACCCGCGAGGGGTGGTGGATCCTGATTTGCAGGTGCGTGGGGTGCAGGGGCTGCGCGTGTGCGACGCCTCGATCATGCCGACCGATTGCCGCGCGAATTTGCATTTTATCTGCGTGATGATTGGGGAGAATTTGGCGAGGAGGATGGGGTGAAGGATAATTTCGACGGCAAGCCTCAACGCAGCGCGTCGGCGACGGCGGGCCGCTCCGTGTCGGCGGCATTCTTGCCGCGCTTCGGCGGTCACCGGCTGTTGGAGCCGATCTCGATCTGACTCGCGAGGAGACCTGCCGGTCGCTCTGCGCGGCAGATCATAAAGAACGAGCGTCACATCCTCACCTTCGATCCCGACCTCTAGCACGCGATTGATCAAATCGCCTCGTGTTGTCACCGCGTCAAGCGCGGCGCGGAATAATTGGCATTGCGGATTACGGCTGACGTTCGGCACCACAATGATGAGACCGGGGTGCAGCTCGGCCATCGCGTAGATTTTCAGAAAATCGCCGGCGTTGTTGGTGACCAGCACGAAGTCACCCTGGGCGGCATAGCGCGCAATGTTCCAATCCTTCCAACCTGCCTTGCCGATCCACGCAAGGTATTGGGCGTCGTGGCCGGCGGCGTTGGCGATCGAGATCAGATCAGTGGTGAGACATTCATCGATCAGAAACCTCATCCAGTTTCGGTCGCGGCCAGCTTGCGGCGCATGCGCCAGACCGGAGCCTGGTGGTGCCAGGGCTGCGTGCGAGGACGGCCTCGCGCCGGGTAGGCGGCGGCGTACAGCGGCGCGAGGCGCAGCATCTCGGCGGTCAGGCGCGGATAGGATTTGCGCAGGTCCGCCTCGGGTTCCCCATCCGCGAGCTGTGAGGCGATGGCGTGCACCTGGACGCGGGTGCCGCGGAAGACCGGCTCTCCGCCCAGAATCTCGGGGTCAGTGGTGACGAGTTGGCGGGCGCGGCGAAGTTCGCGCAGCGCCGCCGCGAGTCTCGCCGAGGCTCGCGCACGTCGATTTTGATGAGGCCGCCTTCGAGGGAGACCGAGTTGTGCTGGGTATCAGCCAGCGAATAGCTGCCGTCGCAGGACTGGGCGACGGCGATCGGCCAGCCGGCGTTCCAGGGCAAGGGCTATGAGTGCGCGCGGATCGAGGAGGCGCGTCGCCTGCCCAGCCCGGCGCCCGGTCGTGGCGGGAACGGTCTTCCTGTCGATGGCGTTGTTCACCGCTTTGAGCGGGAGCCGAGTGAGGACGGCGGCCTCACTGGGGGTGAAGAGGAGGACTGCGGAGGAAGGCATAGTAATTGTGCTCTAAGCGGAGAAGAGATATATACTGCGTCTGGGTTTGTTGCAATGCGGCCTGCGAGAGACGCGGGTAATGCTGGGCCGGTGATCAATCGTGCCGGGATACGGTGTATCTGACTTTTGCTGATGCTGATTTTGAGAAGCTCGCTCCTGCTGTGGCTTCCTTGATCGAAGTGGCGCAAAGATAAAGGCAGCACATTGATATCTATCTTCGATCCGCGCAATGCGCGAAACCGCATTTCAAAACCGGCTTCCTTCAGAGCCAATTCTGGAAAGTTTCGTCCGCAAGTAGTCTACAGGAGGCATGAGCGCTTCGACCCGAAGTCCTCCTGCTCCGGAACGCCATTTTGCATTAAGCGCCACGCGCCGAGGCGCCGTGAAGGCAACGATGCTGGTCGTCTCCTCATCAGGAGCGCGTGGGTCGCCGGATAATGCGATGCCGCCATACAGCTTGAAATGCCATACGCTGACATCTGGCCGGTCAACTCCTTGTGCACCACGATAGACAATGGTGCCATTGCCGAGGTTTTCAGAGACACGTGCGCGGGCTTTGAGGCTGAGCTGATGCTCGATCATCTTCTCACCCTCGGCGGTGATGCACATGGGCATGACAAAACTATCTTCGGGTAAATACATCGCCCAATGACGCCACAATAGTCCACGGACGGCATACTCGAAGTACGCCTCCAGCTTGGTCGAGTCGAACGGCAAAGCCATCGTCTTGACCAGGAGACCGGCATTCGTTCTGATCCATATGTGCCAAAGATTCCGCTGCAAGTTTCCTCTGCAGCTTTGCATTGTTTGCGAGGCGCGGAGGAACCATCGTTTCAAGGGTCGCTGCTGCGTCCGTGTGCCTGCCGCCAAAGGGCAAGACAGCCGTGAGATAATGTTCCAGGTCCGCCTTCGCCCCATTGCATCGGCTACATGCAGGCGCCTTCGGCAGATTGGAGCGGTTGGAAACGGTGAAGAACTGGCGGCAGAAAATATGCTCGTCTGTGTCAGCCCTGTGCTTGGCACAGTAAGCGCAGAGCTTGCCTTTATACTTCTTACCCATGGGCCTTCTTCTATGAGCGTCGCCGGTACATCAGCAGTTCGGATGCACGAGCACTGAAGAAATAACACAGTTCTACGAGTCGCTGGGCGCAAAATCGTGCGCAAGCGATCATCTCTTTATGTTCCGATTATCAGAATAAAATAGTTGGTTCGGCCGTCCTCACACCTGATCATAATCCACCACCAGCCGCGCGCTGACCGGCCGCGCCTGGCACGTCAGCACGAACCCCGCCGCCATCTCCCACGGCTCCAGCGAGTAATTCACCTCCATCCTCGCCTCGCCCTCCACCAACCGAGCGCGGCAGGTGCAGCACATCCCGCCCTTGCAGGCGAAGGGCAGGTCCAGCCCGGCGCGCAGCGCGGCATCCAGCACCTTCTCGTCCCGCCGCACCGGCACCTCGGTGCGCGTCCCGCCATGGATAATCGTGGCGACGGCGAAGGGGGGCGCGTCTGAGCGCAGCGGGCAACGGGTTGCGGCCGGCCCTCAAACGCCGAGGTGAAGCGCTCCACGTGCACCCGCTCCGCCGGCACGCCGCTCTCCGCCAGCAGCGAGCACACCGTCTCGATCATCCCGAACGGCCCGCACACATAGGCCTCATCCACCGCGCACCCGCCCAGCATCGGCCCCAGCAGCCCGCGCAGCTTCTCCCGCTCCAACCGCCCGTTCAGCACCTCGATGTCCTGCCGCTCCCGCGACAGCACGTGCAGCACCGACAGCCGGTCCAGATACCGATCCTTCAAATCCTCCAGCACCTCCCGAAACAGCACGTGCCTGCTCGTGCGGCTGCCATAGAAAAGAAAGAACCGGCTCAACCGCTCTCGCTCCAGCACCGTCTTCATCACCGACAACACCGGCGTGATCCCCGACCCTGCGGCGAACCCCACATGCACCCGCGCCTGATCCGGCCGGATCGCCGCGCCGAACCGCCCGATCGGCGTCATCACCTCCAGCGTCCATCCCCGGCCGCAGCGCCTCCATCGCCCACGGCGAGAACACGCCGCCTTCCAGCCGGCGGATCGCAATCCGGAGTTCCCCCTCATCCTCGCCCGAGCAGATCGAATACGTCCGCCGAAGCTCCTCCCCGTCCAGCGTCCACGCGCAGCGTCAGGATACTGCCCGGCGCGGAACGCGTAGGCACGCCGAAGCGACTCCGGCACGGCGAACGCCACCGAAATCGCATCCGGCGTCTCCCGCCGCACATCAGCCACCACCAACCGATGAAACCGTGGCGTCAATGACACTTGAAACGTTCGAACGGCTCGCCGCACACAAGGCACCGCCACAGCGCCTTGCACGCCGTTGACCCGAACACCGACAGCACCTCCGTCCGCTCCGACCCGCACCGCGGACACACCGGCGCCGTCACCGAAGGCGGAGCAATCCCCGCCTCCGCCAGCTTGCGCTTCGCCTCCGCGGTCATCCAGTCGGTCGTCCAAGCCGGAGCCAATCGCGTGCGCACCCGCACCTTTCCCAGCCCCGCCTCCTCCAGCGCCTCGCGCAACGCCCCCGCGATCATGTCCATCGCCGGACAGCCGCAATAGGTCGGCGTGATCACCACCTCGATCGCCCCGTCCGACCCCTCCGTCACCTCCCGCAAAATCCCCAGATCGGCGATCGTCAGCATCGGCAGTTCCGGATCGGCCACGCCGGCCGCCACCTCATGCCCCCGCCGGCACCGCTCGCTCACCACACTGCCCCCGGATAGCTCCGCGGCAGCACCTGCATCTCCGCAAGCATTCGCCCGAGGTGCTCGGAATGCCGCCCCTCTCGCCCACCCCTTTGATACCACGGCGTTTCCGGCCGCCGCAGCCTCGCCTGCTCCAGCACGCCCGAGACCGCCTGATCCCACGCCGCCATCAGACCCGCCGCATCCACCACAGAATCAGCCGAGAACATCTCCCCCGCGAACGGCCACAGCCGCTCCAGCGCCACCTGCGCCCGAGCGTGACTCTCTTCCGTGCCGTCCCCCAGCCGAACCAGCCAGGCCTCCGCGTGCCGACGGTGATACTCCGTCTCGGTCACCGCCTTCCCGGCAATCGCCGCCAACTCGGCATCCGCCGATCCCATCATGGCCCGCCAGTACAGCGCCGCAAACGCCGAGTACAGCACCTGCCGCACCATCGTCTGCGCAAAGTCCCCGTTCGGCTGTTCCACCAGCAACAAATTGCGGAACGCCCCGGCATCGCGCCCATACGCCAGGTCGTCCTCGCTCACCCCGCCGATCAGTCTCGCCGCATACTGATACAGCAGACGCGCCTGCCCGATCAGGTCCAGCGCAATATTCGCCAGCGCCAGCTCCTCCTCCAGCATCGGCGCCTGCCCCACCCACTCCGACAGCCGGTGCCCCAGCACCAGCGCGTCATCCGCCCGCCCCAGCACATATTCGGCGAGACCAACCAACTCACATATGTCCCACCTCATCCGGCACGTCATAGAACGTGGGGTGCCGGTAGATTTTCGACGCCGCGGGTTCGAACAGCGCCGCCTTGTCCGCCGGATCGGATGCGGTGATCGCCACGGAGGGGACTACCCAGATCGACAGCCCCTCGTTCCGCCGCGTGTACGTGTCGCGCGCCGCCTGCAGCGCCATCTCGGCATCCGCCGCGTGCAGCGACCCCACATGCCGGTGCGCCATCCCGTTGCGGCTGCGGATGAACACCTCCCACAGCGGCATCGGCGCGGTCATGCCGCCGCGGCCTGCACGTGTCGCGCCGCATGCGCCAGCACCGCATCCCGCACCCACGCGCCGTCCTCGTGCGCGCGCCGGCGAGCCTCCGCCCGATCCTGGTTGCACGGACCGAAACCATCCAGCACGCGGCGGAACTCCTCCCAATCGATCTCCCCGAACACAAAGTGCCCGGACGCCTCATCGAACCGCAGCGCCGGATCGGGAACCGCCAGCCCGAGGTATTGCGCCTGCGGCACCGTCGCATCGACGAACTTCTGCCGCAGAGCGTCATTGGTGAACCGCTTGATCTTCCACCGCATCGACAGATCCGAGTGCTGCGACTGCGAATCCGGCGGCCCGAACATCATCAGGCACGGCCACCACCAGCGATCCAGCGCATCCTGCGCCATCGCCTTCTGCGCCGGCGTGCCGCGGCACAGCGTCAGCATGATCTCGAACCCCTGGCGCTGATGGAAACTCTCTTCCTTGCAAATCCGGATCATCGCCCGCGCATAAGGACCGTAGGAGCAGCGGCACAGCGGAATCTGGTTCATGATCGCCGCGCCATCCACCAGCCAGCCGATCGCCCCGATATCCGCCCAGCTCAGCGTGGGGTAATTGAAAATCGAGCTGTACCGCGCGCGCCCGGCCAGAAGCTGATCCACCAGCTCCTCCCGCGTCACTCCCAGCGTCTCCGCTGCGGCATACAGATACAATCCGTGCCCCGCCTCGTCCTGCACCTTGGCCAGCAGCGCCACCTTGCGCCGCAAGCTCGGCGCCCGGGTGATCCAGTTGCCTTCCGGCAGCATCCCCACGATCTCGGAATGGGCGTGCTGGCTGATCTGGCGGATCAGCGTCCGGCGATAGGCCGCCGGCATCCAGTCATTCGGCTCGATGCGCTCCTCGCGGTCCACGCGTGCCTGGAACCGAAGGAGGCTCGCGTGGTCCTCATCCGGGGCGGCCGGCTCGCGCGCGCTCAGGGCCTGGGTGTACATGCCACGGCATCATATAGGAATTGGGCCGAGTATCAGCCACACCGGCCTAGCTGGCCCCACGGACGACACTGGCGGGGCTTCCGAACGCGAGGCTACGGCGCCTTTTGGCGCGCTGACGTCCAGCTTCGACCGTGGTCAACGTCTGGCATGGCCTGGCAAGCATGCAATGAAAAAGCAGAACGCGCGAAACAGACTCGAATACCATGGGTCGCGATCAGCGAGCCATGGTATACCGAGAATCCGCAGGATTCTGGGTATACCAGCGCGCAGGGTTGGCGTGGCGGCTGCGCGCGAAACAAGAGTCAACCCAACTTCCTGCGGAAGTTGGGTATATTATGCCGCCACCCGGCGGTTCACATGCGGACCGTGGCCCGCCCCCGCGTGCCCGGCCTCGGTCGCGGCCATTCGATAATACTCCAACAGGAACACCCGGACCGCGCTGGTCCGGCCGCCCGCATGCCGGAGCAAATCCACCTGCCTGATCAGGCTGTGAACGTCCTGCTCTTCCCGCTGGCAGATCTCCTGCAGCGCTTCCCAAAGCTCCGGTTCCAGCCGCATGCTCGTGCGGCCCGTGCCGGCAACAATGTTTCGATTAACCAGACAACTCACGACGTCCTCCGTTCTCCGGGTGGTGCTGCCATCCGATCACGGCAGCGGTTAAAGTAAGGCAAAAAAGCTCAAATTTTTTGCGCGAGGCCGGCACTGGCCTTATCGCCCCTCAAAGCGCCTCCAGCCGTGCCACCCGCCAACTGCCCCGCCCCTCCTGCTTCACCGCACGCAGCGCATGCTCCGCCTGCTCGATCACCTCGCCGGGGGGCGACCCCGACCCCGCCGGCCGGGTCGCAATCCCCATCGACACGGTGACGGTCATGGACTGGCCGGCGAGTTCGTTGGCCAATTTCACCGGAATGCTTTGACGCAAATACTCCGCGCGCTCCGCCGCGGTCAGATGATCGGCCCCGTTCAACCACAGAGCGAAATCGTCCCCGCCGATCCGCGCAACCACATCGGTCGGCCGCACCGCCGCGCGCAGCAGCCGGCCCACCGTCTGCAGCGCCCGGTCCCCCGCCATGAACCCCAGCCGTTCGTTCACCAGGCGGAACCCGTCCAGGTCGGCCAGGATCAGCGTGCCCGGAAGCTGCTCCCGCTCCAGCCGCTCGAAATGCCGTTCCAACTCGTCATAAAACGCCCGCCGGTTGAACAGGCCCGTCAGGTGATCCGTCCGGCTCTGCCGCGCCATTTCCTGCTGCACCGCCTGCTGCTCCAGCACCAGCGCGAGCAGATTGGCTCCCGCCTCCGCCAGGCTGCGGTCCACGTCGGCCCACGGCCCCTTCTTGCGCCACAGCGCAATGCCCGAGGCCTCCCCCAACCGCGCCGCGATGCGGCATACCAACACGGCGCCGCCTTCGCCGGGCACCTCGGCGACGTGAGAGGCCGCCGCGCTGTCCCGCAGCAGCAGCGGCGTTGCGGTCGCCAGCGCCAATTCCGGGAACTGCATCCGCCTGGAACAGCACCGCTCCGGCATCGCTGATCACTACGGCCCCGTCGCTCCCCATCGCGCTGGAGAGCGCACGCAGCCCGACCTCCATCACCCGCTCGGGCAGCATTTCCGTTCGCATGCGCCGCAGCATGTCCTGCAACCCGTCGAACCGCCGCGAGGCCGCGAGCAGGTGATCGAGTTCCGGCGCCGGGGTCCGGAGCGAGGAGAATACGCGCATATTTGGACACGCTTCCTGTGATGAGCCTGAAGCGATTTATCAGAAAAAGTATGAATAAAAGGTGTCCGGATTCCGTCATGGCCGGCCCGTGGCACCAATCGTTCGCGTCCAAATACCCACAATCAGCGGAGCGCGAGTCGACGATCCCCGCCGCTCCATGGTGGAGTTCCATACCGGCCTGCGGCCTACCCCGCGTCGACGAACGCGCACATCGTCATTGCGAGCGAAGCGAAGCAACCCAGGGTGAACGGCACCAGCCCACCACTCCAGGTGCTAGGGCGACCGCCCGCCGTGAAAGCGCCCAAGAGGGCGCGCTCTGGTGAGCGCAGTGGAACTACACGCTTAAGGAAGCTCGGGGCAGAAGCCCCCTTACGAGGATTTCAGAGTTTCTAATGGCCTGAAGTTCCCGTTTACATTCTTTGACTATGCCATCCAGCCCTCTGAGGCTTAGTCCTAGCTTTTGCGTCACTTCGGCGGCCCAATCATCAGCATCGAGTGTGACGATGTGAGAAGTCACGCTATCTACGACAGCGTTGTAATTGGCCAAGGATGTGATTCAGCTTCAAACAATTAGGCCCTGCTGACCCACCTAAAATGAACAGTTGATCTGTAAATCTGTCGAGCATGGGCGGAAATTGTTCTGGCTTCCTGTCCTACTAACGCCGCCACACTTTGACCCGGAAGCTTGTCGGAGAACCTCTCTACCAACTCCCTTCAAGTGCCTCTGAGTGTCTTTAATGGACTCTCTAACGCAAGAACCTCTGAGGTTACGGCCCCTGCGAGGGCGCGGGCCCGCAGCTCATTGAGCTGCTTTTCAGCGGTTATCTGCTCGCTGCAGCGTTCCGTGGCTGGCCTGGATACGCCCGCACAATATGCCATCGCGCCGCCAATTATAGCTGCAACAATCTGCCGGTGCCAATTCGGCCCAGTGTTTCGGCGCCACGTTGCCAGATCGCCTCAGTTGAAATGGTGAGGAGCCGATTAGGGCAGCCCCAACGAAGCGGTCGTTCATTCCGCCCCCTCCAGCAGACCCTGCAGCAGCGCGTGCCGCGGCGAGGCGAATGGATTGACCACCGTCACGCCAGCCCAGGTGAAACCTTCCTGAAGGTCCTCGGACAACAGCAGGCGACATCCCGACTGCGAAGCAGCCGAGAGGATGACCGCATCCCATATCCCCAGTTCATGGTCCGTTGCGAGATCGACCGCCGCCAGCATGACTTCCGGCGAGGTTCCGACAACGGGGAACGTATCGCGCCAACTCAACAGAGCATCGCGGGCTTCGCTGCGCGACTTTCCGCCCTTGCGTACGAGCACATTGAAAAGCTCGCCGAGAACCTGCACCGGCACCACGGCCGCCTCTTGCGGCACTCGGCGAATGAGAGCCAGAGCGGCGTCACGCCGTTCAAGCCCGTTGATGCCTTCCGCATAGGCAAGCACGTTCGTGTCGAACGCGATCCTCACCGATCGTCCTCGTAGAGTTCATCGCGCGTCCATCGTCCAGCATCCACGACGGGCTGCTTTTCAAGCCGAGAGAGCAGCGTTGCGCGCGCGCTGGTCGCCACGTCGTGCTTGCCGGCGGGAATGAGCCGCGCGACAGGCTTGCCGTGGCTGGTCACGACATAGCTGTGCCCCTCCCGAACCCCCCGCAGCAGCAGGGAGAACTTGCGATTGGCATCGGCAGCCGAAACGGCTTCGTCCATGACAGGCCCATAATGTAGTGATATTGCCTACTATAGCGGGTGCCCGGACGATGGCAAGCCTTTCGGCTCCGCGGCCCAAACCATCCCCCCGTTCGTTAACATCCCGCGCTCCCTTGCGCCCCCCTTTCGCATAGTCCGCCCGCCTTCCCCGGGACCCGCCTGAACGCCGCCGAGCTTGAACGCCGCATCGACGCTCTCTGAGAAGGCCGCGACCAACTCTCCCCCACCACTCACGGCGACGACCCAGCCTCATCTTCGTCGGGTCGGGTGACGGCTGCTCGGTCCTGTAGCTCGACGACGGCTAAGATAGCGACGACACCTGCCCTGCGCGTCTCCTCGTGTCTGCAAACTGCGGGCGCTCGCCACTGTCGTCGGCCTGCTGGTGGAAATACTGGTCATGCTCTCGGTCGTGCACGTCGTCCGCCGCAGGCAGAGTTGGTACGAAGGGGGCCAGATGGCGACATGACCTTCATCGTAAGAGCCGCCACAAATCGGTGACGACGGCGCGCTGCGCTATCGCGACGGCGGCCCACGTGAGGTATGATTTGCCTATGGCAGATAGCAGATACAACCGAAAAGCAGGGCACCCGAGGGAGGTTGCGCCGCTTCGCGTCGTTCGCCGAGAGCAAAGCCGACGAATACCGCCACTGGCATTCGCGCCCGGTTCACGAGCGGTTAGCCGCCGTCAGTGAGCTATCGGTTGACGGTTATCGACTGAAAGGCATCCTTCCGCGTGACACCGGACTTCGAAGACCTTCTTTCACAATTCAACGCTGAAGGCGCGAAATACCTTATCGTCGGGGCATATGCGGTCGGCATTCACGCTCAGCCGCGCGCTACCAAGGATCTCGATATTTTCCTCGGCTCAGATTCCGCAAACGGCGAAGCGGTATGGAGAGCACTCGCGAAATTCGGTGCCCCAATCGGCAACATCCCCCCGCACGAAATGGCGGAACCCAACACGTTTTTAACATGGGGCAACCCGTCCTTCCGCGTGGATATTCTTACGCACAATTTCGGACGTTACGTTCGATGATGCATGGAGCCGACGAGAAACCTATGTCGTCAATGATACGGCCGGTTTGACCGCGCCGGTCATTTCCGCAGCCGACCTCATCGTAAACAAGTTGGCGTCCGGCCAAGAACCTGAACGGCTCCAGGACCTGGCCGATGTACAAGCCATCCGCAACGCAGCCAAGGCCCGCGGAGTCACGTCCGATGATACGCCCGGCCTGGACAAGACAGGCCGACGTCGAGGCAAAGGCGCAGGCGGCAGCCCTGACTGATCGCTGAACGTATGAACCCATATTCCGCCCCGGCCACAACCGCCTGAACGATGCCGGTTTCCATAAGGGCGGATTCTGCGTTGCGGTTTGGTTCCTAACCATGCCGTGCTACACTACGACGATGACAAAGCTCCTCGATGATGCGCTCGCAGCCGTGCGCAATCTGTCGCCGGACGAGCAGGACAACATCGCCCGCGCCGTGTTGCGGCTGGCCGGGACGGATGACGGGCCGCCGGTTGCGCTCTCGTCAGACGAACGCGCCACCATCGCCGCCTCAAAATCCGCCGCCGCGAGCGGCGAATTCGCCAGCAACGAGCAAGTGCGGGCCGCCTGGGCCAAGCACGGCTTGTGAAGCTCCGTTATACCCTTCCGGCCCTTGCCGATCTTAACGCGATCCTCGATTACATCGCGGCCCATTCGCCGCAGGGGGCACGGCGCGTTCAGGCCCGCCTTCAAGCGATCATCGACCTGCTGTTGCTCTATCCCGGCATCGGCACGCGCACGGACGATCCGACCATCCGGCGCATGATAACATCGCCCTATCCATATCTGATTTTCTATCAGCCCACCGAAACCGAGATCATCATCCACGCAATTCGCCATCGGCGCGCGATCCAGCCGGGATCCCGGGCGCTTCCTAGCCGACTTTCCACAAGCCGGTTATGTGGCGCTCCATGCGCTGATCCGCCACGCCGACGTGGACCTGCAATATGTCGAGAAACAGCACCGGATAGACGGCATCGAGCAGCGGTTCCGTCCGTCACGGACTTCCCCAGCACGGCATCGGTGACGTGGCTGACCCCGGTCATTCCCCCGACACCCAACCCACCTGCCCGCGCGCAATAACACCAACAATCTCACCCCACGCGAAAAACCCGCCGACCGTCTCGATCGTCTTGCACAAAACGAGACACCCAAAAACCCCGTCTTGCACAACATCGGACCCCCAAAATCGGAGTCTTGACCAGAACTCCACCCCAAATCCGTTAATGTTGACCAAAACTCCCCCACCCAAACCCGGGTCTTGCACAACATCGCCCCCCCCCGCCGTTCGTTGACATCCCGCGCCCCCCTTGCGCATGGTCCGCCCGCCTTCCCCCAGGGACCCGCATGAACGCCCCCGACCTCGAACACCGCATCGACACCCTCTGGGAACGCCGCGACCAACTCTCCCCCGCCACCTCCGGCGACGACCGCAACGTCATCGAATCCGCCCTCGACTTCCTCAACTCCGGCACCGCCCGCGTCGCCGAATCCGGCCCCAGCGGCTGGCGCGTCAACCAGTGGCTGAAAAAAGCCGTCCTCCTCTCCTTCCGCCTCACCGATTCCGGCCCGATGCAAGGCCCCGGAGGAGCGCCCGTCTGGGACAAGGTCCCCATGAAATTCGCCGGCTGGGGCGAAAACCGCTTCCGCGAGGCCGGCTTCCGAGCCGTCCCCGGCGCCGTCGTCCGTCGCTCCGCCTACATCGCCCCCGGCGTCGTCCTGATGCCCAGCTTCGTCAATGCCGGCGCCTACGTTGACCGCAACACCATGGTCGATACCTGGGCCACCGTCGGAAGCTGCGCCCAGATCGGCAGGAACTGCCACCTCTCCGGCGGGGTCGGCATCGGCGGCGTGCTCGAACCGCTCCAGGCCAACCCCGTCATCATCGAAGACGACTGCTTCATCGGCGCCCGCTCCGAGGTCGCCGAGGGCGTCGTGGTCGAACGCGGCGCCGTCCTCTCCATGGGCGTCTATCTCGGCGCCTCCACCAAGATCATCGACCGCGCCACCGGCGAAATCCACATCGGCCGCGTCCCCGCCTATTCCGTCGTCGTCCCCGGCTCACTGCCCGGCCGCCCGCTGCCCGACGGCTCGCCCGGCCCCGGCCTCTATTGCGCCGTCATCGTCAAACGGGTGGACGCCCAGACCCGCGCCAAGACCTCCATCAACGAGCTGCTGCGCGATTGAACGATCTCGCCGACCCCGTCAGCCTGGCGCAGGCACTGATCCGCTGCCCCTCCGTCACGCCCGAGGATGCCGGCGCCCAGAACACGCTCGCCGACGCCCTCGAACGCCTCGGCTTCTCCGTCACGAAACTGCGCTTCGGCCAAACCGATAACCTCTTCGCCCGCCGCGGCACCCAATCGCCGCATCTCTGCTTCGCCGGCCACACCGACGTCGTGCCCCCCGGCGCCACCAACTGGCACAAGACCCCTTCGCCGGCGCCATCGAAAACGGCACCCTCTACGGCCGCGGCGCCTGCGACATGAAGGGCGGCATCGCCGCCTTCGTCGCCGCCTCGCCCAATGCGGCCGCGCTCCCCTGCTCCATCTCCCTCCTGATCACCGGCGATGAGGAAGGCCCCGCCACCGACGGCACCGTCCGCGTGCTGCAATGGATGGAGGCCAACGGCCAAATCCCCGACTTCTGCCTGGTCGGCGAGCCGACCTGCGTGGACCGCCTCGGCGACACCATCAAGATCGGCCGCCGAGGCAGCCTCAACGCCCGCATCACCGCCCACGGCACCCAGGGCCACGTCGCCTATCCCCACCGCGCCGACAATCCGACCCACCGGCTGGTCCGCGCCCTCGCGGCCCTCATCGCCGCGCCCCTGGACGCCGGCACCGACTGGTTCCAGCCCTCCTCCCTGCAACTCACCAGCATCGACGTCGGCAATCCGGCGACCAACGTCATCCCCGCCAGCGCCGAGGCCGCGCTCAACATCCGCTTCAACGACCGCCACACCGGCGCCTCGCTCGACAGCCTGGCTCCGCGCCGCGCTCGCCCCCCACCTTGATCGCTTCGACCTCGACGTCAGCATCAGCGGCGAGGCCTTCCTCACCCAACCCGGCGAAAGGTCCAGCGTCTCCGTCAGGCCATCGCCACCACCACCGGCATTGAACCCAAACTGGACACCGGCGGCGGCACCTCCGACGCCCGCTTCATCGCCCGGCTCTGCCCCGTGGCCGAGTTCGGCCTCGTCGGCAGTAGCATGCACCAGGTGAACGAGCATGTACCGATCAGCGAGCTCCGCGCCCTCGCCGACACCTACACCGCCGTGCTCCGGGCCCTCGCCGCATGAGCGGATCGGCGCGGCGACGCTCTCCCCGCGGCAGCATCCTCCGCGGCATGCTGCTGGTCGGCCGCGGACGACGTGAAGGGCTGGCCGAGTTCGCCTCCTCCGCCGATGCCTTCCTCGCCAGCCTCGCCCCGCTGATCGCCATCCCGCTGGTCGGCGCGGCGCTCGTCGTCGCGGGCGGCCGGCCCAAAGCCGCCGCTGCCAGCTTCCTTGCCACCGTCATCGCCCTGCTCGCCCCGCCGGTCCTGTCCTATGAGCCGGCACGATGGTGGAAAAGACAGGATCACTGGCTCCGCTACGCCACCGCGCTCAACTGGTGCCAATGGCTGGTGCCCTTGCTCGCGGCGGTGCTGCTGATCCTGGTCTATCCCCCGCTGACCATGGTGCTCCCCGACACCCAGGCCACCTACGTGATCCTGGGCGCGCTGGCCGCCTACGGCTTGTGGCTGCACTGGTTCATCGCCCGGCACGGCCTGGCGATCGGCCCCGTGCGCGCCGCCGTGCTGGTCGTCGGCGTCAACGTGGTCACCCTCATCCTCGTGGCCGGACCGCAGGCCATCGGGCTGGGCCGCACAGCCCCGCCATGAGCGCCCTGGTCCGCTGGTCCAACCTCTCCGGCGCCCTGCTCTTGGCGCGCGGCCGCGCCGACGGGCTGCGCCACTTCCCTGCGGACATGCGCTCCGCCGCCCGCAGCTTCTCGGCCGCTGCGCTCTGCGCTCCGATGTTCGCGCTGATGGTCGGCTTGGCATGGCGTACCGCCGGCTGGCCGGCCGACCTGCCCCACGCTGCCGCGCTCCAGGCGATCGCCTTCCTCGTCGGGTGGTCCGGCTACGCCGTCATCTCCTTCGAGATGCTGAAAGCCCTCGGCGCCGGGGCGCGCTGGCCCCGCTTCATCATCGTGTGGAACTGGGTGAACGTGGTGCAGTACGGCCTGCTGCTGCTCGCTGCCACACCCGGCGCGGCCGGCGCACCCGATTGGCTGGCCGAGACATGCAACCTGATCGCCCAGGGATGGGCCCTGTGGCTCGAGTGGTACGCAATCCGCCTCGCGCTCGGCGTCTCCGGCCTGATGGCCGCCCTCGTCATGGCGCCCGACGTGATCCTCGGCCTCTTCCTCGCCGGCCTCGCCGGCTGAGGGGCGGCAATCACCCCTTCACATCGGCCGCGACGCGCATGTGCTCGATCTTGTCCGGATCGCTGACCGAACCCGAGGACCCGCTGCCGCGCTTGATCTGGTCCACGTAGTCCATCCCCTGAACCACCTGGCCCCAGATCGTGTACTGCCCGTCCAGATGCGGCGCCGGCGCGAACATGATGAAGAACTGGCTGTTCGCGCTGTTCGGATCCTGCGTCCGAGCCATCCCGCACGTGCCCCGCACGAAGTGCCGCCTCGTGGTGAACTCCGCCGGCAAATTCGGCAGCGGCGAACCGCCCGTCCCGGTCCCCGTCGGATCGCCGCCCTGCGCCATGAACCCCTCGATCACCCGATGGAACGGCGTGCCGTCATAAAACCCCTGCCGGCTCAGCGTCTTGATCCGCTCCACCGACTTCGGGGCGACGTCGGGGAACATCTCGATCACCACCCGGCCATACTTGATGTCCATGTAGATCGTGTTCTCTGGATCAAGATGGCCCCCCTGGGCCTGTGCATTCTCGCTCATGATCGTTCCTGTGCTGAAAGCGGCAATCGCGGAACCCGCGATCAGGGTACGACGACGCATCAAAAACTCCCTCCGTCATGGCCCGCGCAGCGACCCGCGGCCGTCATCCCGAGGCCCGCGCCGCGGGCCGTGGCGATCCGCACTGGCCTACCATGTCTCGTCAACCCCCCGGTCAGCGGAGCCAACTCGTGCGACCATTCGCACCACCTAACTGATCTTCTCCACCTGCCCGTATTCCAGCTCCACCGGCGTGGACCGCCCGAAGATCGACACGCTCACCTTCAGCCGCCCGCGCTCCTCATCCACCTCTTCCACCGTCCCGTTGAAGCTGGTGAACGGACCGTCTGCCACCCGCACCTGCTCGCCGATCTCGAACAGCACCGAGGGCCGAGGATGCTCCACCCCCTCCTGCGTCTGCTTCATGATGCGCTCGGCCTCCGCCTCGGTGATCGGCGAGGGCTTGTTGCGGCTGCCCAGGAAACCCGTGACCTTCGGCGTGTTCTTCACCAGGTGCCAGGCATCGTCGGTCAGGTCCATCTTCACCAGCACGTAGCCGGGAAAGAACTTGTGCTCGGCATTCACCTTCTGCCCGCGCCGGACCTCCACCACCTGCTCCGACGGCACCAGCACCTCATCGAACTGATCGCCCAGCCCCTTCTGCGTCGCCTGCTCCTTGATCTGCTGCGCGATCTTCTTCTCGAACCCGGAATAGACGTGCACCACGTACCACCGCTTCGGCATCGATCTTCCCCCTCAGCCGAACGTGCCGAACAGCGCGCGCACGCCTAAGCCCACCACCTGGTCCACCACGAAGAAGAATGCCGCGGCCAGCGCCACCATCCCCAGCACCAGCGCGGTCGTCACCGCGGTCTCCTTGCGCGATGGCCACGTGACCCGCGCCACCTCCGCCCTGACTTCACGCACGAACTTCGCCGGATCGACAGCCAAAACCATAACCTTTCAGAACGAGTGCCGCAGGATCGGGGACTGGCAGGGGTGGAGGGTCTCGAACCCCCAGCCTCCGGTTTTGGAGACCGGCGCTCTAGCCAATTGAGCTACACCCCTACACGCCGGCCATGCGGCTCGCCGGCCGCATCACGCGGCCGGGCCAAGGCCGCGTAAAGAGGCGCGACGCGCCGTCATGTCAAGGGCGTGTCTTCCCCCTTCCCTATGCCGTGAACGCCCCACCTGTCATACCCGCGAAAGCGGGGACCCAGCGGAATATCGAGCGTTACTGACGATGCCCGGCTCGCCATTGGTCCGAAGATCGGCAACGACATCGGATACCAGAGCTCGAATGCCCCGCAACGCCTCCTCGGGATCCTTCGCCAAATGGGAGAGGCTCGGGAGCTCCGCACAGGTGCCGACATGCTCGTCGTCCTCCGCGGACCACGACACCCGGTATGTGAAATGATCCTTGCTCATCGCTTTGTCTTTCAGCCCCCAGCCCGGCCCAGCCGCCGATCTGTCGCCGCGAGAAGCTGACGCACCTGGTAGGGCTTCGCGCCAGCACCCGCCTTCTGCAAGTTGACCCGCGGATCTCCTGGCCATGGTGTCTTGAACACATAATGACTGCCGCCCGTGGTCCGAGGTGGACCAAAGAAATGCTCGGCCACCCTCAGAGCATCAGAGAACCGTAGGGATCGAGGCGCGGTTAAGGTCAAAAGGCGCCTCGCCGGAATCGGGAAAGCTGATGTCCTCGTAAATCTCGGCAATGGCGATCTCGATGCCGATCTCAGGCATCCGCAGCGTGTCCCCGGCTGTCAGCACCGTCGTTCGCCAGATGTCTTCCGGCCCCGACCGTTCCATCACCATACCGCCGACACTGGTCGATTCCAGGATGACATAGCGCCGGATCGACGGGACGGCCCCATATTCCCGCACTTTCACGATCCGGTCGATGCGGCTGGATGTCGGGCTAAGCACCTCGAACACCACGATTGCGCCAGGGAATCGTGCGCGCGTCGAGAGTCGATATTCGAGCAGGTGACGAGGGCATCCGGATAGCGAACGGCGCTGTTGGCCGTCTCGACACCTGCATCGGGGCCGAGCGGCTGACAAGCCCCCCCGCGCAGCCGGGACTCTCAGGGCAAAGCCAAGGTTCCGGACAATAATCGCGTGTCCCGCGTTTCCCCCGGTCATCGCCACCGGCTGAAACCCATCGAATTCGTATCGGCTTTCCTGGCTTTCCGCCCAGGAAAAGAACTGCTCCTGCGTCCAGGCTCTCCGAAGGGGGACGTTCATGGCGCCGGACGATAGCACGACCGGCAGTGCGCCCCGAGCCACTGTCTTGACCCACCCCTGCCGCCTCGCCCACACTCCCGCCTGGCTTGATCGAAGCCCCCGGCTTGATCGA
>CAVSUZ010000025.1:0-17488 GCA_963731335.1 uncultured Pseudomonadota bacterium
CGAGCATCTACTTCGACGGGTCGATCGCGGCGGGCAGGCTCCTGACGCAGGTTGCGCGAGAAGCAGCGGCAGCAGCAGTATATCGACGTCTTTGCCGGCCAGGCGGCGTTCAACGCGCACCAGGCGCCGGTGCAGACGGAGGACGTATGTGACCGGCGGCAGCCAGGCGATGCACCTGAACGATACGATCGGCAGCGTGAAGGTGGAGGCTATGTCGGAAAATGGCGGGTCCTGACTTAAGGACGATCGCACCGCGGGCGGAGACAGGTCGGTGATGGACTGACCGGTTTCCGCCTGGATCATCTGCGCGACGAGGCGGCGGTGGCAGCACGCGGGGTCACGCTCGAAGCAGGGCAGGCAGATGGGGGTTTCGGAGGCGAGCATGGTGGCCTGGCGAGTTCGGCCCGCGGGCGGTCGTTTTCCATGGCGCGTGATAGATCGGGCTCATCCGCTCGGGATGGCCGGCGCGCACAGCGTCTCGCCCCGGCTTTGGCGTGCCGACGCCTGAAGATGGAGATAGCGGATGCCGCTTTCGTCGAGCGCGGCGGCGAGCTGGCGCTTGGAGAAGCCGGGCTTGCGCGAGGCGGCGACGGCGCGGACGTCGATCAGGAGTCGGACCCCTGCCGCTTGAGTTGATCGACGACGTCGTCGATTCGGCTTTGCTCGTAGCCGATCGTGAACAGCTTGTTCATGGCGTTGCGCCTGTTCCGGAAAGCGTCGCAGTGTAACTCCGGCGGGACGGTCGGGGAGGCGGCATGCAGATTGATCTCACGGGCAAGCGCGCGGTGGTTTGCGGCGGGAGCCGCGGCATCGGGCGGGCGATTGCGCTGATCTCGGCGCAGGCGGCGCCGATGTGTCGATCTGCGCCCGCGGCGCCGAGGCGCTGGAGGCGACGCGGCGGGATATCGCGGGGACCGGGCGGGTGGCCCATGCGGCGTCTTGCGATCTGGGTGATGCGGGGGCGATCCGGCGCTATGTGGCGGACGCGGCGGGGGCGCTGGGCGGTCTCGATATCTGGTGAACAACGCGTCCGGGTTCGGCAATTCCGATGACGAAGCGGGTCGGGCGGCGAGCGTGGCGATCGACATGATGGCGATCGTTCACGCGAGCCAGACCGCCCTGCCCTCCTGAAGCAGGGCAAGGGGAACATCGTCAGTATCTCCTCGATATCAGCGATGCGCCCGGCGGGGCGGCAACCGCCGTACGGGGCGATCAAGGCCGCGGTAATCCATTACACCACGACGCAGGCGGCGGTGTACACGCGCGATGGAGTCCGGCCCAACGGGATCGCCCGGGGTCGATCGAGTTTCCGGGCGGGGTTTGGGATCGGCGGAAGACGAGGACGCCGGAGCTGTATCAGCGGGTGCTCCGGTCCATTCCGTTCGGGCGGATGGGCATGCCGGAGGAAGTGGCGCACGTGGCGCTGTTTCTTGCCTCGCCGCTGGCGGCGTGGGTCACGGGGCAGGTGATCGCGGTGGATGGGGGGCAGTTGTTGGGGGCGTAGGGCGAATCAGACGGCGGGACCGGCGTCGTGTTTCCCCTGGGGCCGGTCCGTGGCTGACGCTTTCGTGCTGCGGGCTGTTCAGGGCGGGCCGTGGCGGCTGTTGCGACGGATACGAATGGGTGCGCTGCCAATTAGCGGCGCGGCCTGCATCAGCGGCCTGTGCGGCGGGAGGGATCTGGCGTCGTGATTTTCTGACGTTCGCCACGCACGGGACGAAGTTCAACGTCGGGCCGCTTGTTTTGGTTTCAGTGAGGGTGGTCCGCTTCCTGACGGCCTCGACCTGTTGGATGAGATCGCCGCAGCATTCGATGAGGATGTCGTCCAGCTCCTGCCACAACGGGTCGGCGGGCGTGAGACCGAAATCTCTGCAGAGATGGAGCAGGACAGGTTTCGATGGGGGATTGGCGGCGCCAAGCCGCGATTTGCCGGGAGGTTGGAAGCGTGGCGCGGCGTTTGTTTTGCGGCGGGGATTCGGGGCGGGGGGCGCGCGGTCTGCGCGGAGACAGTGCATCGGCCGCGGCACGCGCCGGGTTCAGACGGGCGGGTGGTCCGCCGAGCCGTTCTTCCAGGATCGCGGCAAGCCGCAGGCCGCGGGCGATGCTGGCGAGGATCAGCGTGGTGCTTTTGCGTGCCGAAGCGCATCGCGAGGAGGACAAGGGCTTCGCCGGTGGGGCGCTGTTGGGCGGCGGCGGCCAGTTCCTTGCCGAAGTCGATCAGTTTGTGAAGGAGGCCGAGCACACGGGTGGCGCGGGCGGCGGCCCGGTCCTGGCGAGGGTCGGGGGGTTGGGCTGGCTCGGCGGCGGGCGGCGGGGTGGGCACGGGGCGGAGTAAGAGCACGATGTTAGGTGTTGTGTCAAGGTAAGTTTTTCTTAGATTGCCCGAGCCGGCGGTCTTCCGCTCTCGCTTACCTCGCCCGCAAAGCGGGCAATATCAGATCCCGAAGCACTACCATCGGCGGCGCCATTGGTTCGGATCGTGGTAGTTGCCAGCGGTGACCGCCACCACCAATTCCAGTCGCGGCAAAAGGAATAGCCGCTGTCCGCCATTTCCAACGGCATTAATGGTCTTTCCGACGCACGCCACCCGCGCCGTCGTCCATGGGAACCGTTCCTAAATACCATTGATACCCATACTGCCGGCCATCCGGCATCGATATGGCCGGTGTGAAGGAAACCGCGAGCCATTCCGGGGGTGTCACTTGCGTCCCGTTCCACTGTCCGCCACCCAGGATCATTGTTCCGATGCGCACAAGGTCACGCGGCGTCAGGCGCAATCCGGAGGCCGCGATTGGCTCCCCGTCCATGCCGCGCCTCCACTCGGTGTTTTCAATCTGGAGCGGCTCAAACAGGACCTCGCGCGCGAAGTCATGTAACTGTCGCCCAGTTCCCTTCTCGATTAATCGCGCGAGCAAGGCTGTCGCGCCGCCATTATAGATCCAGCGCTTGCCCGGCGGTTCGATAATCGGTCGCTCCAGCACGTAGCGATAGCGATCCGCGGCATTATTCATCGCGGTCTCGCCATTTCGCGGATCGGTGTAGGGCAGCGTGAGTTCGTCCCAATCCGTGCCGAGCGTCATAGTCAAGGCATGCCTGACTGTCAGGGACTGTCTCACGGGATCGACGGAAAGATCGGAATATTCCGGAGAACTGTGAGAGAAGATTCGCCTCTGGGGCTGGCACGCAGCCTGCTGCGAGGGCAATGCCATACAACAACCCGACAATACTCTTCGACACGGAGCGCATGTCATGCAGGGTCTCGGGTCCGAACCGTACAATGCCTAATGGGCTGCGCGCCGCATCGGGGCCTGCGAGGTACCGCTCGAAGAATATCCGGCCGCCACGCGCCGCTATCACGCCATGTAGGTTCGGCAGGGTCCCCGCTTGCCGGGCGATCTCAAAGCTTTCGTCCAGGTCGGGGTCGAAACCGGCTTCGGCCGGCGTTGTCATGCTCGACCTGGTATCGGTCATCGCCATTTTCACTATCCAATGCGCTACCTCGTGATAGCGAGACGAGGGCCAGGCTGTAAGTCGGTAAGCGCGTGCCCTGCAGCGATATCTCCCTCGGCTCGCGTCTTGGCTAAGCCTCGGACCCGAGCCACGGATTGATGACCTCAACCCCGCAGCCCTCAAAATCACGGACAGTGCGGGTGGCGAGGGTGGCACATCGAGAGCGCGCGACAGCGGCGATCAGCTCGGACAGGATGTTTGTGTCCAGCAGGATCACGGGTCGAAGGACGGCGGCTCGCGCATGGGTTCCCGCGGAACAGCGGGTAACTCGACACCGCCGAGCCGGCTGAAGCGGGCTCGGATGGAAGCGGCCAGATTACCCCGGCGGACAGGCTCACGGTTCAGGGCTGACCTCAGGATATCGCGCGCCTCATCCTCCATGGAGCGGTCGTGGAAAGCTGCCTGAACGCGAAGACGCGACTTGAGCGAGTCATCGATGTTGCGGATCGTGATAGTAGCCATAGGCGCCCCATCATCAGTGACTGCAATTTAGTCAATGAGTTCTGGAACGACAACCGGCATTGCTTCGGAAGAGCATTTCACCTCTCGCCGGAACCTGAGTAGGGATAAGAGACGCGGAGCACCTCGATGAGCTGAACACCCTTCGGGGTGTGCACAGCCACTTCGTCACCGACGCGTGCCCGGAGCTTGATCAGCGCCACCGCGACCGGGGAGGTCAGGCTGATGGTGCCTTGCGCCATGTCGGCCTCGTCGCTGCCGACGATGGTGACGGTGCGTTCCGCGTCGGTCTCGTCCACATAGGTCACGGTCGCGCCGAACAGCACACGGTCGCGCATGGTCTGCCGCGCCGGATCCACCACCTCGGCGTTCTCCAGCCGGTGGAGCAGATAGCGCAGCCGGCGGTCGATCTCGCGCAGGCGCCGTTTGCCGTATTGGTAATCGGCGTTCTCGCTGCGGTCGCCGTTGGAGGCGGCCCAGGAGACGATGTCCACGACGGTCTGGCGCTCGGCGCGCAGCCGCTCGCGTTCTTCGATAAGCCGGGCATGGCCGAGCGGGGTCATGTAGATTTTGCCGCCGAGGGCAAGGCGTGGCGGCTCCTCGTCGTTCATGGTGCTATTGAGCGGCAAAACCCGGGTCCGGCAACACCCTTGCGCCCGTCTGATGGCGTGGAGAATAAGCCGGAGCGATTCCAGTCAGGCGCGATCTGCTCTAATATCCGTAATCCATAGGAGACTCGACACGCCCTATGTCATTGCGAGGTCCCCAAGAGAACCGGGGGCCGAAGCAATCTCCGCCGATCGGGCGCTCGAACGCTCGTGCGTCCCTCGGCGGAGATTGCTTCGTCCCCCCGCTTTCGCGGGGGTTCCTCGCAATGACACGGTTCGCAGCAGGGCGTAGCGGCTCCTCGTCGTTCATGGTGCTATTGAGCGGCAAAACCCGGGTCCGGCAACACTCTTGCGCCTGTCTGATGGGGTGGAGAATAAGCCGGAGCGGTTCCAGTCAGGCCCGATCTGCTCTAATATCCGTAATCCATAGGAGCGCGACACGCCCTATGCCATTGCGCGGCCAGAAGGGCCGCAACGGACACGAAAGCACAGGAGAGGCGCCATTCTCTATTCCCGCCAGGACGCGAAGGCCTACGCCCGCGAGAAGCTGCGGGGCATCTGGGCGGCGGCGCTGACCCCGTTCCGGTCCGACCTGTCGCTCGACGAGGCCGGGTTCCGCGCGCAACCTGCGGCACTGGACCGGCGAGCTCGGCATCGACGGCGTGTTCGTCGCCGGCAAGCAGGGCGAGTTCTTTTCGATGTCGGTGCCGGAGCGCAAGCGGCTGTTCGAGATCGCGGTGGAGACGCTGCGCGGGCGGGCCGGCGCCATCATGTCGTGCTCGGACCAGAACATGGACGTGGTGATCGAGCTCGGGCGGCACGCCGTGGCGATCGGCGCCGACTTCATCGTGGTGCACGCGCCGGTGCTGCACTTCGTGCACGACCGGGACGATACGCTGTTCGAATACTACCGGACGCTCAGCGAGCAGGTGGACATCGGCATCGCGCTGTGGAGCCATCCGGACAGCGGCTATCTGATGAGCCCGGAGCTGTGCGCGCGGATCGCGGAGCTGCCGAACATCGTCGCGATCAAGTACAGCGTGCCGCGGGAGATGTACGCGAAGCTGACGCATCTCGCCGGCGACCGGCTGATCGTCAGCACGGCGTCCGAGGAGGAGTGGCTCGACAACATCGTCGAGCTGGACTGGCAGGCTCTATCTCTGCTCCAGTCCGCCGTTCCTGCTGCAGACGGCGAAGGATCGGCGCATGCGCGAATACACCGACCTCGCGATGCGCGGGGGACGATGGCGCGCGCGCGGACGGTGCGCGACAGCCTCGAGCCGGTGCGCGCGGCGTTGCGCGGAGACGCGGCCCGGCGGCAAGCCGCAGGCGCATCAGAAATACTGGCAGGAGCTGCTCGGCCAGGTCGGCGGCCCGGTGCGCCGGCCGATGCTGAACCTGACCGAGGCCGAGCGCGCGACGCGACGCCGCGAGGCGGCTTCGAGCGATGCGCGCGGTGGCGCTGTTTCGCGAGTGCGGCTGCACTGCGACGATGCCGCGGCCGCGCGCGGCCGATTGCACGGAGCGACAGACGCGATGAGTCGATCGATGCAGCGCTTCCGCCGCCCGTTCAACTTCGCCCGCTGGATCGAGGAACACAGCCATCTGCTGAAGCCGCCGGTCGGCAACAAGCTGGTGTTCGAGCATGCCGGCATGGTGGTGCAGGTCGTCGGCGGGCCGAACCAGCGCGTCGATTTCCACGACGACCCGGAGGAGGAGTTCTTCTACCAGCTCAAGGGCGACATGGTGCTGAAGGTGGTCGAGGACGGGGCGATCCACGACGTGCCGATCCGCGAGGGCGACGTGTTCATGCTGCCGCCGCATGTCCGCCACTCGCCGCAGCGGCCGGTGGCCGGTTCGGTCGGGCTGGTGGTCGAGGGCGCGCGCCGGGCGGACGAACCGACGGCTTCGAGTGGTACTGCTTCAACTGCGGCGAGCGCGTGCACCGCGTCGAGGTGGGGGTGAAGAACATCGTCAAGGACCTGCCGCCGCTGTTCGCCGCGTTCTACGCCGACGAGGCCGCGCGCACCTGCCCGCAGTGCGGCACGGTGCATCCGGGCAAGGAGCCGCCGCCCGGCTGGGTCAATCTTCCCGCCGCATGACGCTGCTGCTGGAGCAGGGGCTGAACGGGCTGCAGTTCGGGGTGATGCTGTTTCTGCTGGCGGCGGGGCTGACGCTGATCTTCGGCATCATGGGGCTGGTCAATCTCGCGCACGGATCATTCTACATGATCGGGGCGTATGCGGCGGCGTGGACGGGCAATCACACAGGGTCGTTCGTGCTGGCGGTGCTGGCGGGGATTGCCGCGGGCGGGGCGGTCGGCGATCGCTGTGCGAAACCACGCTGCTGCGCCGGCTGTACGCGCGCGATCATCTCGACCAGGTGCTGGTGACGTTCGGGCTGATCCTGTTCTTCAACGAGGCGACGGCCATGCTGTTCGGGCGCCAGCCGCTGCTGGCGCGGATTCCGGGCATGCTGTCCGGCTCGGTCATGCTGGCGCCTGGGTTGCACTACCCGGTGTACCGGCTGGTGATCATCGGCTGCGGCGCGCTGGTGGGCGTGCGGTCTATACTGGCTGATCAACCGCACGCGGCTGGGGATGCTGGTGCGCGCCGGCGCCACGCACCGGGAGATGGTGCGCGCGCTCGGGGTGCGCATCGGACTGCTCTACACCGCGGTGTTCGGGCTGGGCGCGGCGCTGGCGGGCCTGGCCGGGGCGATGACCGGGCCGCTGCTGTCGGTGGAAGTCGGCATGGGCGACCGCATCCTGATCATCACCTTCGTGGTGATCGTGATCGGCGGCATCGGCTCGGTGCGCGGGGCGTTCTTCGGCGCCATCCTGGTGGGCATGGTCGATACGCTGGCCCGCGCGTTCCTGCCGACCCTGCTGCAATTCGTCACCACGCCGCTGAATGCCAATGCGATCGGCGCCGGCCTGTCGTCGATGGCGATGTTTCTGCTGATGGCGGTGGTGCTGCTGATCCGGCCGCGCGGGCTGTTTCCCGCATATGGGTGAAAGCCGGCGGGAGGTTCGGCTCGCGCTGAGCGGCCTGGTCGATTCTGGTGGTGCTGCCCGCGGTTGCGCAGGCCGCCGGCATGCCGGACGTGGTCACGCTGGTCACGCAGATCGTGATCTATGGAATCGCCGCCGTCAGCCTGGACCTGCTGATCGGCTATTCGCGGCCTGCCGTCGTTCGGGCACGCGGCATTCTTCGGCCTCGGCGGCTACGTGGTGGCGATCCTGGCCAACTGGGATGTCGTGCCGGGCGGACAGCTCGCGCTGATCGCCTGGCCGGCGGCGATCCTGGTGTGCGCGGTGGTCGGAGCGGTGATCGGGGTGATGGCGGTGCGCACCACCGGGGTGCACTTCATCATGATCACGCTGGCCTTCGCCGAGATGATCTACTTCCTGTTCCAGTCGGTCGAGGCATTCGGCGGCAATGACGGGCTGAGCTTTCGCCGGCGCGACGCACTGCCGTGGCTGAACATGCGTGACGACACGGTGTTCTATTATGTCTGCCTGGTGCTGCTGGTTGCATTCGTGGCGCTGTGCCGGCGCATGATGCGGGCCCGCTTCGGCCTGGCGCTGCAAGGCATCCGGCAGAACCCGCGGCGCATGGCGGCGCTCGGGCTGCACACCGGCGCCTATCGCCTGGCGGCGTTCACCATCGCGGCGGCGGGCGCCGGATTGGCGGGCGCGCTGTATGCCAACCTGCTGCGCTTCGTCAGCCCGGACATGCTGCACTGGACGACCTCCGGCGACCTGACGGCGATGGTGGTGCTGGGCGGCGCGGGCAGCCTGTATCGGCCCGGTTCTCGGCGCGGTGGTGATGGTCGTGCTGCAACAGTATCTCGCGCAATGGACCGAGCACTGGATGATCCTGCTCGGTCCGTTCCTGGTGCGGCATCATCCTGTTCGCGCGCGGCGGGCTGTGGGTGGTGCTGCGTGATGCTCGGCTGCCGGTGAGGCTGCTTCGTCCGGCGCGGCCGTGACCGAGGCGCTGGTCTGTGCGGGGTTGTGCAAGCGGTTCGGCGGCGTGGTGGCGACCGATGGCCTGACGCTGTCGCTGGCGCGGGGCGAGATCCATGCGCTGATCGGACCGAATGGCGCAGGCAAGAGCACGGCGATCGCCCAGCTTGCCGGCGAGCTGCGCCCGGATGCGGGGCGGATCATGCTGAACGGGGAGGATATCACCGGTTGCTCGGTGCCCGCGCGGGCGCGGCGCGGGCTGGCGCGGTCGTATCAGATCACGTCGATCCTGCCGGCGTTCACGGCGCGGCAGAACCTCGCGCTGGCGGCGCAGGTGCGGAGCGGCCACAGCTTCCGGTTCTGGCGGGACGCGACGCGCGATCCGCGCCTGACCGTGCCGGCGATGGCGATGCTGGAGCGCATCGGCCTGGGCGCGCGGGCGAATGCGCGGGCCGAGGACCTGGCGCATGGGGAGCAGCGGCAGTTGGAACTGGCGATGGCGCTGGCGTGCGAGCCGGAGGTGCTGCTGCTGGATGAGCCGATGGCGGGGCTCGGGCCGGCGGAATCACGGGCGATGGTGGCGCTGATCGCGGGGCTCCGCGGGCGGGTCAGCATCCTGCTGGTGGAGCATGACATGGATGCGGTGTTCGCGTTGGCGGACCGGCTGACGGTGCTGGTGGCGGGGCGGGCGATCGCGACGGGGGCGCCGGAGGCGATCCGGGCGGATGCGGGGGTGCGGGAGGCGTATCTGGGGGAGGAGTAACGGGGCAGGTCTCCCGTCACTCGAAGCTCCAAACGGTTGCGGGCAAACAGCAAGCCCCTCAGAACGGCAACGCCGGCCAGGATAGGCCTGGCCGGCATCCGAAGGAGATCAACCATGTTCGAGCATGTTTGGCTCCTGTTGCCGATAATCGTGATCGTGACCCTCAAGGTCAAGATCATCATCCATCGGCGATAGGGTGGAGGCCAGCCCGGCAACGGGCTGGCCTTGCCCTTCGGACGCCGGTCTCATACCAGCCGGCCGAATGTTTCGAGTTCTCCGCTCTTTTGTCGGGCGGCTGGTATCCCTTTGATTTCGCGCGCGGCCGCCCCACCAACCCCGCGCGCATACCAGTCGACCTTTCGGTCGCCTGGTATCACACCTCCACCACCACGTAGTCCGCCTCCACCCGCACCGGCACCGTCTCCGCCACGAACGGCCCCTTCGCCAGCACCTCGCCGGGTTCCACCGTCACGTTATAGGTGCGCGCCCGCACACCGTCCGGCTCGCACCACGACTGGCCGGTGCGGATGTCGAACTCCCAGCCGTGCCACGGACAGCGCAGCATCTCGTCCTTTCGTTCCAGGCGATACTGTCCGGGACGGTCGGCCAGCGTCAGGCTGAACAGCCGGCCGCGGCACAACGGGGCGCCCTCGTGCGGGCAGCGGTTGATCAGCGCGAAGTACTCGCCATTGACGAAGAACACGCCGATCTCGCGGCCGGCGACCGTCACGATCTTGCAGCCGCGCGGCGGGATTTCTCCCACCGCGGCCACAACATGACGGCTCATTCCAGCCCGGTAAAACGCCAGCGCGTTGTCGCGGAAGATCATGCGCCGCTCCTGCTCGGGCAGCCGCACCTTGAAGGCGAAGCGGGGATCGTCCTGGTCCCAGTGCGGATAGTCGGTGGAGAACATCACCCGGTCCCAGCCGATCCATTCCAGTGTCGCGAGCATGTCGTCAGGCCGTTCGGGTTCCTCGATCGGCTGGGTGGTGACCCAGATGTGGTCCCGGATGTACTCGGAGGGGAGCCGCTTCAGGTGCGGCACTTCGTCCTTCAGGCGGGCATAGTGCTTGTCCAGCCGCCAGGTGAGCGACGGCAGCCAGGCGAAGCCGCCTTCCACCAGGACCACCCGCAACTGCGGGATGCGCTCGAACACGCCCTCGATCACCAGGCTGGTGACCAGCGCCTCCATGCTTTGGCAGTAGGACGGGTGCTCCTCGTGATAGAAGCTGGGCCAGCCGCCCGGGGTGGAGGGATGGCCGCTGGTGCCGCCGAGATGCAGCGCGATGGGGAAGCCGTTGGCGGCGCAGGCCTCAAGGATGGGCCAGTAGCGGCGCCGCCCGAGCGGCTCCAGCCCGCGCGGCGGGATTTGCACCTGCACGAAGCGGCGGTCGCCGGCCCGCTTTTCGATCTCGGCGATGGCGGCCTCGGTATGCTCCATCGGAACCTGCACGGAGGCTTTCAGCCGCGGCTCGGGGTCAGACCATGCGCTCGCCTGCCAGTCGTTCACCGCCGTGCACATGGCCGCGCCGAATTCCACATTCCGCTCGTCGGAGCAGCGGCCGACCAGCGGCAGCATGATGCCGTGGATCGCACCGAATGCATCGAGCAACTGTTCGCGCAGGAAATCCAGATCGGAGCCCGGCACGCCGCCGCCGGGCGGCCAGGCGTCCAGACGCATGCCGACCTCGGGGGAGATGCGCGGATACTGCGCGGTATAGCCGAAGGGCTGGCGGGTGCGTCCGCCGATCATGGCGGCATGCTCACGCCAGCGCGCCGGCAGGTAGGACTGCAACTCCCCCGGTTTCGAGGGATAGACGTGGACGTCGCAGTCCACGTAGCCGAGCTGGGTCTGGGTGGAACGATCGGGCGCGCGGTCCAGCAGCGTGACGTTCATCGCCGTGTCTCCTTCAGGCTACCTTTAGGCTCCCCTTGGGGCAGGCTCTCCTCGCGAGGCGGGGATAGGTTTCCAGCGGGTTGTCGAACAGCATCCTGTGCACCAGCGACTCGGGCAAGCCCTCGGGGATGACGCTTGTGCCGTCGAAGTGCCAATGCGGATAGTCGGTGGAGAAGAGGAACATCTCCTCGGCGCCGATTTCGTCGATGATGCGGCGGGTCTGCTCGGGACGCGGCGGGGCATCGAAGGGCTGCAACGTCACCCGCACGTGGCGGCGCAGCATTTCGGCCGGGGAGACCTTGTTCCACGGCACCTCGGGGCGCATGCGCACGCCAGCTCTTGGTCACGCGCCACATCCAGGCGGGCAGCCAGGTCACGCCGGATTCCATCAGCACCACCTTGAGGCTGGGGAATTCCACGAAAACGCCTTCGGTGATGAGGGAGTTCAGCGCGCCGGCGAACCCGGCGGACTGGGCCACGTAGTCTTCGAGCAGGTAAGAGGGCCAGCCGAGCGAGGTGGTAGCATGGCGGAAGGAGCTGCCGGCATGGATGTTGATCGGCAGGCCATGCTTTTCGGCGGCCCGGTAGATGGGCCAGTTCTGCCGCCGCCCGAGCGGGAGTTCCTGCATCGCGAGCAGCAGCACGCCGACGAAGCGGCGATCGGCGGCGCAACGCTCGATTTCCTCGGCGGCGCGTTCCGGCCCATGGCCGGCGACGACGATGGAGGCGCGCAGGCGCGGTTCGTGGTCGAGGAATTCGGTCCGCACCCAGTCGTTGATGGCGCTGCAGAAGGCGGCGGAGAGATCCTCGCTATACATCGCCTGGGCGCCATGGATCACGTTGCAGATGGCGAAGCGGGTGCCGAACGGATCGAGCGCCTGGGCGCGGACCTGCGCGAGGGTGCTGGCCGGCTTGCCGCGCTGTGTCTCGCTGGGCCGCCAGTCCGGCCGGGCCGACAGCGGCGCGTTCAGCGGGTAGTTGTGGGTGTCGAAATTGTCCCGATCGAGGCCGCGCATTTCGATGATTTCCCGCCAGTAGGCGTCGAAATGCGGCACCAGCACGCTTGTGGCGGGCAGGTTGAGGTGGATGTCGCAGTCGATCGCGCCACGCGTGGGGTTCAGGGTCGTGCCTCCGGAGCCGGAGGGTAGGACGGAACGGGCGGGACGGGAACCGGTATCAGGCGGTCGCGGATGCGTGTGAACGCTCACCGGCCGTTGCGGCGGCCGGAGGTTTGCGCACCATGATCCGCCCCCAGCGGCGGGCGCCGTGGTGCTTGCGGATCACGGCATCGACGCCCGGGCCGAGAAAACCGCCGTGTTCGGAGTGGTAGTTCAGGTCGAGAAACATGCGGCCGCCGGGACGGAGCTGGTTGGCCACGACGTCGGCGAGGAAAAAGTCCCACTCCTCGGGGCCCCAGAACTCGGTGAGGCTGGGCTTCCAGGCGAACGCCACGCGCGCGGCGTTGATCACGTTAAACTTCATGCCGAGATCGGGCAGCGGCTGAAAAGGCTCGACGCGATGGTGGACCTTGTCCACGCCGAGAAAGTCCGTGACTTCATCGAACAGCGGAATGCCGGGCAGGTCGGTCGCCTTCACGCTGTTGTTGAAAAACATCGCGATGTAGGGGAAGTAGCCAAATCCCGTGCCGATATCGAGAACGTCGCAATTTGTCCCGTGCAGGCCGAGGAATATCGCGCGCTGGAGCTGCTCCCGCACGTAATCTTCCACGTTGAAATATTTGAGGTAATGGAGATTGTCGATCTTGTTGCGGGCGCCGCGGCGGATTTGCAGCAGCCCGTCGATATCCAGCGACGCCAGCACGTCGGCCAGCCACCGGTCGGCACTCCGGGTGCGCAGGCGATAGGCTGGGTCGAGGCGGTAGAGCAGGCGATCGATCATACGACGGCAAACCGGGCTGCAAGGATGGGTGGCAGGCGGCGTGCGATACACGAATTGCCCAGGTGGAGCAACGATTATGCCGTGATCGCGATGGCACCCCCGGCGATTACTCAGATTCCGTCGAGCAGTCCGCGGATATAGCCGTAGCAGAACGCGAAGGCGGTGCCGGAGGGATCGCGGGCATCGATCGTAGGCACGTGATCGGGCATCAGCATGTATCTGTAACCGACCTCGCGGTACACTCGCAGCGCCGCGGCCATGTCCATCGTGCCCTCGTCGGGGAACACCTCCATGAAGTCCAGCTTGCGGCCGCTTATGTTGCGGAAGTGCACGTTGAAGATCTTGTCCGCGCGTGCCGAACCAGCGAATGACGTCGGCGATCTCGCCGGCCGGATCGTCCAGCATCTCGGCGACCGTGCCCTGGCAGAAATTAAGTCCGTGATAGGGGCTTTCCTCGGTCTGCACGAAGCGCTTCAGCCCTTCCACCGTGCCCAGCACCCGGGTCACGCCTTGGTATCCGGGCGGCGTGAACGGGTCGTGCGGATGGCAGGCGAGCCGCACTTTGCAGGAGGTGGCGACGGGAACCACCGCATGCAGGAAGTGGTCGATCCGCGCCCAGTTCTCCGGCTCCGCCAGGATGCCCGCCGCGCCAGGCGGCGCGTCCTGCTCGGCCTTGTGCCAGCGGAATGCAGCGTTGCGTGAACCGCCGCGGCCGGGCTCGGGGGCGGTGCGCGGAATGCCGATGATGTTGAGATTGTATTTGGCCGCCGGGATGCCGACCGCGGCCAGCCGCTCGATCAACGCGCAGATGGAATCGATCTGCTGCTGCCGTTCCGGTTCCTTTCCCAGCAGGATCGCCGAACTTTGCGACTGTTCAATTGGCCGCGATGAGAGCGGAAGCTGCACCATGTCGAGGCTCAGGCCGAGCTTTCTCGATACGATCCTTGTGGCCGGGCAAGCACCTCGACAGTCCAGTCGTGCGGGTTGCCGGGCGGGTCGGCGCAGACATGGGTCACGCCAAGCTGCGCCCACATGCGCAGGTCCGTGTCGTCGCGCGCGGCAATCTGCGTGCCAAGATGCATCATTCGCCTCTGAATTCGCCGGACTTGCCGCCGCTCTTGTGCACCAGGCGCAGCGACTCGATGCGCATGCCGCGGTCGATCGACTTGCACATGTCGTAGACGGTCAGCGCGGCGACGGAGGCCGCGGTGAGCGCCTCCATCTCGACCCCGGTCTGGCCGGTGGTGCGCACCGTGGCCTCGATTGCCACGGCACAGGCGGTTTCGTCGGGAACCAGATCGACGCGCACCGCGGTCACCGGCAGGGGATGACAGAGCGGGATCAGCTCCGGCGTGCGCTTGGCCGCCATGATCCCGGCGATGCGCGCCACCCCGAGGACGTCGCCCTTTTTCGCGCTACCGGACCGGATCACGTCCAGTGTCTCGCGCTGCATGGTCACCCGGGCGCGCGCCGTGGCGGTACGGTCGGACACCGGCTTGGCGGAGACATCCACCATCGCGGCGTTGCCCGCGGCGTCGAAATGCGTCAGTCCGCTCATCGGCAGCTTCGCCGGGCCGTCACCCAGCAGCCGGCGTGCCGCTTCGGAGACGTCGGGCTGGCGCATCAGGCTTTCGCCCACCAGGAAACAGAGCGAACCGGCGGCGGCCAGGCGTTGCAGATCGTCATTGTCGCGGATGCCGCTCTCGGCGATCAGGAAGCGGTCCGGCGGAACCAAGGGCGCCAGCCGCTCGGTGGCGGCAAGGTCGGTCTTCAGGGTGCGCAGGTCACGGTTGTTGATGCCGATCAGTTGCGTCTGCAAGCCAAGCGCGCGGTCGAGCTCTTCCTCGTTGTGCACCTCGGCCAGCACGTCCAGATCGAGCGATCGGGCCACGTCCTCGAGGTCCCGCGCTTCTTCGTTGGACAGCGCGGCCATGATGAGCAGGATGCAGTCGGCGCCGATGGCGCGGCTTTCGAAGACCTGCCAGGGATCGAGGATGAAGTCCTTCCGCAGCACGGGCAGGTCCACCGCGTGGCGCGCGGCGATGAAGTCTTCCTTGCGGCCCTGGAAATGCGGCTCGTTGGTCAGCACCGAAAGGCAGGTCGCTCCGCCGTCACGGTAGGCGCGGGCCAAGGCCGCGGCATCGAAATCCTCGCGGATCAGGCCACCGGAGGGCGAGGCCTTCTTGATCTCCGCAATCAGCGCGAAGCGCCCGGCGCCGACCGCGTGCTTCAGCACCGTGCCGAACCCGCGCGGCGGCTCCTGGTTGGCGATGCGGCCGCGCAGCATCTCCAGCCGGATCTTGTTCTTGCGGCGGGCGACGTCTTCGCGGGTTTCCTCGCAGATGCGGGCCAGTACGTCGTATCCGGTTTCGGCCCCGGTGTCTTGCGTCCATGATCTGTCCTACCGTCCCGGTTCCGTCTGGGACCTTGTCTCCTGGCGCAAACGCTCGAGCGAGGCCAGCGCTGCGCCTGATCGCAGCGCCTGATCGGCCAGCGCGGCGCCTTCGCGCAAATCTCCGGCTTTTCCCGCGACGATCAGCGCCGCGGCGGCGTTCAAAATCACGGTGTCGCGGTAGGGGCCGGCGGCGCCTTCCAACAGCGCGAGCAACGCCGCCGGCGTTGTGCGCCGCATCGCCGCCCTTGATCGCCTCGGCCGGCGCACGCGGCAGGCCGGCGGCTTCCGGGCCCCACGGCGAATTCCCGCACCGTGCCGTGACGAACTCGGCCACCGTGCTGTCGCCGGCGACCGTCAGCTCGTCCAGGCCCTGGCCGTGCACCACCCAGGCATGCTCGGTACCGAGCCGGCCGAGCGTCTCGGCCACGGGGCGGGTCCACTCGGCGGCAAACACGCCGGTGAACTGGCGCTTGACCCGGCCGGGATTGGCCAGCGGCCCGAGCAGATTGAAGATGGTGCGGGTGCCGAGCTCGACCCGCGGGCCGCCGGCATGGCGCATGGACGGGTGGTGGCGCGGCGCGAACAGGAAGACGCAGCCGGCTTGCGCGCAGAATATGCGGCAGGCGCTCGGCGCGGCGGTTCGACCTCCACCCCCAGCGCGGCCAGCACGTCGGCGCCGCCGGTGCGCGAGGACGAGGCGCGGTTGCCGTGCTTGGCCACCGGCACGCCGCTGCCGGCCAGCACGAAGGTGACGGCGGTGGAGACGTTCAGCGTGCCGGCGCCGTCGCCGCCGGTGCCGCAGACGTCGATGGCGCCCTCGGGTGTGGGCACGGCGGTCATGCGGGCGCGCATGGCGCGGGCCGCGCCGGTGATCTCGGCGACGCTTTCGCCGCGCACCCGCATGGCCATCAGCAAGCCGCCGATCTGGGCCGGGGTGGCCTCGCCCGACATGATGATGTCGAAGGCGGCTTCGGCTTCCGATTCGGTCAGCACGGCGCCGGCGGCGAGCCGGGCCAGGAGGGGTTTGAGGCTGCTGGACACCTCAGGCGGCGCGCGCGGGGGCGTTCCTCCCGCGGGCGATGTTCAGGAAGTTTGCGCAGGATATCGTGGCCGGCCTCGCTGGCGATGCTTTCGGGATGGAACTGCACGCCGAAGATGGGCAGCGCGCGGTGCCGCATGGCCATCAGGACGCCGTCCTCGGTCCAGGCGGTGGGGACGAGGGTGTCCGGCAGGGTGGCGGCGTCCACGATCAGGCTGTGGTAGCGCGTGGCGGTGAAGGGGGACGGCACGCCTTCAAGGATGTCGGTCGCCTTGTGGGAGATGCGGCTGGTCTTGCCGTGCATCGGGGCGGTGCGCGGACCACGGTGCCGCCGAACGCCTGGCCGATGGCCTGGTGGCCCAGGCAGACGCCGAGGATGGGCAGGTGTCCGGCGGCGGCCTGGATCAGGTCCAGGCAGATGCCGGCTTCGTTCGGGGTGCAGGGGCCGGGGGAGAGCACCACCGCCTCGGGCGCGCGGTCGAGCACGGCCTCGGCGGGGAGTTTTGTCGTTGCGCCAGACCTCGCAGGCGCGCCGACGTCGCCCAGGAAGTGGACGAGGTTGAAGGTGAAGCTGTCGTAGTTGTCGATGACCAGGATCATGGCGGGTGATCCTTTGCCCGAACTCGGGCGGGCGTCAATGTTCGCTTCCGGGTCGCGACAGAGCGGCCGATCAAACGTCGGACGACGCCCAACCTGGTGGAAGGCAGTATGAGATGCCAGACGGAACAAGTGATCCGGTTCCGACCAGGACCATATGCGGCCAGACCCTCAGGCTCGGTGATTGTCTCCATGATCATGGGACAAATGCCGAGAGAGTTGGTTGATGTTGTCGTCACGTCGCCGCCTTGCAACCTGGAATCTCCTACAGTGTCTATGATGATCTTCTCGTGACGAGCTGGAATACGTCTCATGGATTTCCGATGCGTCGGCGCGGATAAGGGACCTGCT
>CAVSUZ010000026.1:0-20000 GCA_963731335.1 uncultured Pseudomonadota bacterium
TTCGGCCGAGCCGGGCGGCGCCATTGCGCGCATGCAGGGGCAGCTTTTGCACGTGACGGGTTTCTCCGGCATGCGCGTGAGCGAGATCCGCATCGAGGGACGGGCAAATACGCCGGAGCCGTTGCTGCGCGCGGCGTTGGGCGTGCGCGTGGGGGATCCGATCCTGGGCTTCTCCGTCTCGCAGGCGGAGCGGCGGGTGGAGCAGTTGTCCTGGGTGGACATCGCGACTGTGGAGCGTCGGCTCCCCGGGACCGTGGTGGTGCGACTGACCGAGCGCCGGCCGTTCGCGATCTGGCAGAACCAGGGAAAGTTCGTGCTGATCGACCGCGCTGGCCAGATGGTAACCAATGAAAATGTGGCGGATTTCCGCCAGTTGCCGCTGGTGGTGGGCGCCGGCGCGCCGGACGGGGCGGCCGAGCTGATCGATGCGCTGAATGATCATCCGGCCATCAAGGACCGGATGATCGCCGCGGTTCGGGTAGGGCGAGCGCCGGTGGAACCTGCAGGAGTGAAGGGCGGGCGCCGACGTGCTGCTGCCGCAGGGGCACGAGGCGGCAGGCGCTGGAGCGGCTGTCGCAGCTCGAGTTCGCAGGGCACAAGCTGTTCGAACGCCCCTTGCAGCAAATCGACCTGCGGCTGCCCAATATGTTGGTGATCCATCCGGCACCCATCCACAGCATCTAGCCCGTCGGATAAGCCGGGGGCGGCTGCGAAGAAGTCCACCTGATGAACGACATGTCCCGCCGCGTGCTGCCGCCGCAGGGCCTCGATCCCGAGGAGCCGGAGCGCCCGCGCGGCGGCGCGCAGCGGGCCGTTCGGCGTGCTGGACATCGGCAGCACCAAGATCGTCTGCCTGATCGGGCGCACGGAGAGCGACGGGCGGCTGCGGCTGCTGGGCTTCGGCTGGCACCGCGGCAAGGGCGTGCGCGCCGGCGGCATCGTCGATCTGGAGGACAGCGGAGCGCGCGATCCGTGCCGCGGTAGGCCAGGCCGAGGACATGGCGGACACGACGCTGCGCTCGGTCACGGTCAACCTGACCTGCGGTCAGCCGGAGAGCCGGCTGTTCAACGTGCAGTGGCCGGTGGGATCGGGCGACGGGCGCGCGGTGGAGGAGTCCGACATCCGCCGGCGTGATCACCGAAGGGCAGGTTGCGGGCGGAGGTGGACGGGCGGGAGATCGATCCACGCGCTGCCGCTGACCTTCAGCACGGATGACACCGACCGCGTGACCGATCCGCGCGGCCTGTTCTGCACCACGCTGACAGCGCGGCTGCATATCATCGATGCGGCGACGAGCGCGCTGCGCTCGCTCGGACGCCTGCATCGCGCGCTGCGATCTGGACATCGCAGGAACTGGTTTCCGCGCCGATGGCGGCGGGATTGGCGGCGCTGGTGGAAGACGAACGCGAACTGGGTGCCACGGTGATCGACATGGGCGGCGGCACCACCGGCATGGCGGTGTTCGCCGAGGGCCAGTTGCTGCACACCGCGCAACTGCCGGTCGGCGGCATGCACGTGACCAACGACCTCGCGCGGCTGCTGTCCACGCCGGTGGCACATGCCGAACGGCTGAAGGCGCTGTACGGCAACGTGCAGTCATCGCCCGGACGACGAGCGCGAGATGCTGCCGGTGCCGCTGGTCGGCGAAGAGGAGCATCAGATCGCCAAGGTGCCGCGCAGCATGGTGGTGAGCATCATCCGCCCGCGCATTGAAGAGACGTTCGAAGGTGAAGGGAGCGGCTGGACAGTTCGGGCCTGGGGCGCGCGGCGGGAAACCGAGTGGTGCTGACCGGCGGTGCATGCCAGTTGTCCGGTGTGCGGGAAATGGCGGCGCGCATCTTGAATTGGCCAGGTGCGACTCGGTCGTCCCGCTGCGTTGCGCGGATTGCCGGATGCGGCGTCCGGCCCGGCCTTCGCCACAGCCGCTGGATTGCTGGCCTGGGCCGCGGGCGAGGGCCGCAGCCTGCAAGATATCAGTCTCAAGCCGGATCGTCCGGCCGGCCTGTTCCGTCGATTCGTCAATTTCCTGCGTGACCGGGTGTGACGAACGGCGATGATGACCACCGAAACCACTTCCCCGAATTCGCGAACCTTGAGAGACAAGTCGCCATGACCCTGAATCTCACCATCCCCCAGCAAATTCACTCCGACTTCAGCCCGCGGATCACGGTGATCGGCGTCGGCGGGGGCGGTACCAACGCGGTGGATAACATGATCGCCGCGAATTTTCAGGGCGTCGAGTTCGTGGTGGCGAACACCGACGCGCAGCAATTGATTGACAGCGCGCCGATCGGCGCATCCAGCTCGGGCCGCATATCACGCAGGGATTGGGCGCAGGCGCGAAGCCGGAGATCGGCCGTGCCGCGGCGGAAGAAGCAGCGGATGAAATGTACCGGCACCTGGATGGCTGCCACATGGTGTTCATCACCGCAGGCATGGGCGGCGGCACCGGCACGGGCGCCGCGCCAGTGATCGCGCGCATGGCACGCGAGAGGAACATCCTGACCGTGGGCGTCGTGACCAAGCCGTTCTCGTTCGAGGGCGTGCGGCGGGCGGCGGCAGCAGATCGTGGCATCGATGAACTTCAGCAATACGTCGATACGCTGATCGTGATCCCGAATCAGAACCTCTTCAGGATGGCCAACGACCGCACCACGTGGCGCGAAGCCTTCAAGATGGCGGATCAGGTGCTTTACATGGGCGTGCGCGGCGTCACCGACCTGATGATGGCGCCCGGGCTGGTGAATTTCGATTTCGCCGATATTCGTACCGTCATGGCGGCGATGGGTAAGGCGATGATGGGCACCGGCGAAGCGGAAGGCGAAAACCGGGCCATCCGTGCCGCCGAAGCTGCAATCAACAACCCGCTTCTCGAAGACACGTCCATGTCCGGTGCGCGCGGCCTGCTCATTAACATCACCGGCGGCGACGACATGACCCTGTTCGAGGTGGATCAGGCGGCGAATCGCGTGCGCGAGGAAGTGGACGAGAATGCCGATATCATCTTCGGCTCGGCGATTGATGAAGGTTTGGCGGGTCGCATTCGGGTTTCGGTCGTCGCCACGGGAATTGACACGCCGATGAAAGCCGAGGCGCAGCGCCCGCAACTGGTGGCCGTCGGTGGCTCGGCCATGGCCGCGGCAAGCCCGCTGCCGACGGCGGCGCCTGGCGTCAGCCTGGCGGGGGCGATGCTGCCGCCGGTCTCCACGCCGAACCCGTTCATCCTGCGCCCTTCAGTGCCCAACACGACTGCCATGCCCCTGGCCGAAGCAGCGGTGGAGCATGCGATGTCGCGTTCGGCTGCGGTTGCTCTGGCGCCTGCCGCGCCCCCTGCCACCGCTCCCCGACCGCGCTCCGGTCTGTTTGCCGAAGCTCCGCCCGCGGCGGAGCCAACGCCTTTGCCCCAGGCGGCGGATGCGGCGCGCAGCCTGTTCGGCACAGTGACGGGTGTGTTCCGCCGACGGACGTCGGGGGGGATTGAAGCCGCCCCGGGGCAGCCCGTGCGGGTGGAGCCGGTGGTCAGCCAGGACGCGGCGCCGCGGCCGACGGTGCGTGCCGTCGCGGGGGAGGAGATGGGCATCGAGATCCCCACCTTTCTGCGGCGACAGTCCTCTTGAATGTTGCAACATCAGTGGCTTGCAAGGTAACATGTGGAAATAAAGAGTGACTTGCGAATCCCCCGGGCGGGGCATAGCTAAGCTGCTGCCCGGGTTGGTTGTGTCGATCCGGTGCAGTGACAATTGGCCGGAGACGTCGCCTTCATGGACGGATTGGCACTGAGCCTGGCCCCTTCGCTGGGGCTCGCCTGCCAGCAGACTTTGAAGTCCGCGATTTCATGCGTCGGCGTGGGCCTCCACAGCGGACAGCGAGTTCGCCTCACCCTGCGTCCTGCGCCGGCCGACCATGGCGTGGTGTTTCACCGATTGGACGCCGGGATTGCCATCCCGGCCCGCTTCGACCTGGTGCATGATTTCACGGCTGGCCACCAGCATCACCAGCGTGGACAGGCCGGACATTTCCGTCGGCACCATCGAACATTTGATGGCGGCACTGGCCGGCATGGGTGTGGACAATGCGCTGGTGGAGCTCGACGGGCCGGAGGTGCCGATCCTGGATGGAGTCCGCCTCGCCGTACCTCTTTCTGATCGACTGCGCCGGGCTGGCGGCGCAGGACGCACCCCGGCGACAGATCGAGATCGCCCGGCCGGTCCGCACCGAGGATGGGGGCGGATTTGTTGAACTGCGGCCGTCGATGGGCTTCCCGGGACTGGAGATTTCGCTCTCGATCGAATTTCCTGCTGCGGCGATCGGACGGCAATCGGTCTTCCTGCGGCTGACGCCTGAGAGCTTTCGCTTCCAGATCAGCCGCAACCGCACCTTCGCCTTGGCCGAGGACGTGGCGGCGATCCAGGCAGCAGGGCTGGGGCGAGGCGGCAGCCTGGCGAACGCGGTGGTGGTGGATGGCGACCGGGTGCTGAATCCCGGCGGCCTGCGTACTGCGGATGAATTCGCCCGGCACAAAGTGCTGGACGCCATCGGCGACCTCGCACTGGCCGGGGCACCGATCCGTGGGCGCTTCATCGCGCATCGCTCGGGACACGCGCTCAACAACAAGTTGCTGCGCACCCTGTTCGCCGATCCTGCGGCGTGGCGCTCAGCCGGCGCCGAACCGTTGTCCGCGGCAGCCTGAGCCGGGTTCGCGCCGATCAACTCCTGCTGACGCGCGGACTCGCGGAAAGCCGCACCCGTGCACAGGCGCTGATCCTGGCCGGGCAGGTGTTTGCTGGGGAACGGCGCATCAACAAGCCTGGCGACATGCTGCCCGATGATACCCCGCTCGAGGTACGCGGCCAGGCTCACCCCTTTGTGTCACGAGGGGGAGTCAAGCTCTCGCATGCACTCGACGTGTTCGCGTTGTCCCCTGACGGCCGGGTGTGCCTCGACGTCGGCGCATCGACCGGCGGGTTCACCGATGTCCTGCTGCGACACGGGGCGGCCAGGGTGTATGCGGTGGATGTGGGCCACGGCCAGTTGGCGTGGACGATGCGGAACGACCCCCGCGTGGTGGTGATGGAACGCACCAATGCGCGCAGCCTCAGCCGCGAACAGGTGCCGGAAGAGATCGGCGCGCTGGTCTGCGACGCGAGCTTCATCGGGCTGCGAACGGTACTGCCGGCAACGCTGGCATTGTGTGCGGCAATGCTTGGGCGGTGGCGCTGATCAAGCCGCAGTTCGAGGCGGGGCGCGCGCAGGTGGGCCGCAGGGGCGTGGTGCGTGACCCGATGGTCCACGCCCGGGTCTGCGAGGATATCGCGGCGTGGTGGAGTGCATTGCCCGGCTGGCGGGTGCTGGGAACTGAGCCGAGTCCGATCACCGGCCCGGAGGGGAATCGGGAATTTCTGATCGCGGCGCTTCGGACGTAGAACATCCGCCATGGAAACAACCGACTTCGATTGCGTCGTGATCGGCGCGGGAATTGCGGGTGCCTCGGCCGCTGCGCTGCTGAGCGCCGAACGGCGCGTGGCCTTGGTGGAGGCCGAAGAGCAGGCCGGATATCACACGACGGGTCGCTCGGCGGCGATCTGGATCCAAAATTACGGGCCAAGGGATGTGCGCGGACTGACCGGACTTTCGCGGGGCTTTTTCGAGGCATCCGCCGCCCGGGTTTGCGGATGCGCCGTTGATGCGGCAGCGGCCCGTGATCTTCCTCGCTCCGCCGGAGCAGGAGGCGGCGCTCGACGCGATGCTGGCCGAGGGGATCGGTCTGAGGCCGATCCCGCTCTCCGAAGTTCGGCGCGCGGTTCCGGCGCTGCGGCCGGACTATGTCAAGGCCGCGGCGATCGAGGAGGATGCGTTCGACATGGACGCCGCCGGCATTCATCAGGGGTTCCTTCGCATGCTGCGCCGGAACGGGGGATGGCTCGGGTTGCGCCATCGTGCCGGCCGGATCGCGCGAGCGGGCGGCGCGTGGGAGGTGGAAACGAGCGGCGGAGCGGTGTTCCGCGCCGCCGGTGCTGGTGAACGCCGCAGGCGCGTGGGGCGATGAGGTGGCGGCAATCGCCCATGTCGCGACGTTGGGCTGATACCGTGCCGCCGCACGGCGGCGATCGTCGATCCCTCCCCGCACGACGTGAGCGAATGGCCGCTGGTGAGCCGATGTGGGCCATACCTGGTACGCGCGGCCGGAGGCGCGCGCGCGGCTGTATGGTCTCCCCGGCCGACGAGACGCCGATGCATCGCCCACGATGTGCAGCCGGACGAGTTCGACGTCGCCCTCGGCATCGACCGGATGCAGCAGGCGCTGGATATTCCGGTGCGGCGGGTGGAGCATTCGTGGGCCGGACTGCGGACGTTCACGCCGGATCGGAGCCTGGCCATCGGGTGGGACCGACAGCGCCGAGGGGTTTTTCTGGTGCGTCGGCCAGGGGGGCTACGGAATCCAGACCTCTCCGGCGGCGGGATGCCTCGACGCGCGATCTGGTGCTGGGGCGCGATCCGGCGGGGCCGCCTGGATCGCGCCGGTGGTCGATCCGGCGGCGATTTACGACCTGATCAGTCCCCGACTGCGGCATTCAGCCTCGCACGCTTGCAGGGCAAGATACACCGTCTGATGTTCGGTGGACGGCGCGCCGGTGCCGGCAAAGCGGGACAAGCGTCAGCGCCCGATGGGCCAGCGCGAATCGACGCTTCAGCAGCTCCCGATCGCTCAGCGCGGCATCGGATACGGCATGCGCCGGGGATCCGGCGGGCGTGCGGATCGGTCGCTTCCGATCCGGGGATCGGTGCGATCGAGTAGCTCGGGGTCAGAGTGTGGTCCGATCATGGATCGGACCAGTAAGGCGAGAACGTTGATGAGCGGGTTAAGCTCAGAGCTCCAGGGTACCCCGCATCATCATCACACAATCGCCAGACACGCTGGCGATCACGGGGCCATCCACCTCCTTCCTCGCACCCGCAATGATCCTGCTCGGACGTCCCATCTCGATCCCCTGTTCGATGTCGTAGAGCAGGTCCACGTCGGAGCCGGGGGCGAGGGAGGTGAGCAGAGCCGCAAGGGCAGCATTGGCGCTGCCGGTAGCCGGGTCTTCCAGAACGCCCATCAACGGACTAAACATGCGGGCGCGCAAACGCCGGCCTTCCTCGCCGATCCAGGTGTAGAGGTGCAAGCGCGAACCGGCCGCCCAGCGTCGGGGAACTGCGCGGCGGCATCGCGGAAAGCAGCGAGGTCAGGCGCTGCGCGGGCGAGCGCGTCCGCGCTGACGACCTCGGCAATGACAAAGTCGGTGCCGACCGACGCAATCAACGGCGTGTGCGCGCGTGTGGCGATGTCGTTTGGGCGGAGCGAAGCGCAGGCAGCGGCCAGCTCGACCGGAACGTCATCGCCGATCGAGAGTGAGCGCGGCGCGGCGACACGTGCGCCGGTGATCGCTCCATCGTCGCTGCGCAACAGGTGCACACGCACCAGTCCGGCGCCTTCCTCGAACGTGAAATGCTCGGGCGGGTCGGTGGCCATGCGCCCGAGCACAAATCCGGTGCCGACATTCGGGATGGCCGGCAAAGGGAAGTTCGGAACGCGGGGTGAAGATGCGCACCCGCGCGTGGTGACGCGGGTCGTCCGGCGGCAGGACGAAGGTGGTTTCCGACAGGTTGAACTCGGCGGCAATGGCCTGCATCTGCGCCGCGTCCAATCCCTCCGCGTGCGGGAACACGGCGAGCGGGTTGCCGCTGAACTGGCGGTCGGTGAACACGCCGACCGTGACGTAGTCGTATGACGGCATGAAGCTCTCCTGAACCCCACCTCCGCGGGAGGTCGGGATTGATCGATGTTTCGCGCGCAGCCGCCACACCAACCTTGCGCGCGGGGCTACCCGGTTGCTGGGTATACCCTGCGGGTATCCTCGCTACACTGGCGCGATGGAGAACACTACGGCTATCCTTCCCGCCCAGGCGATGCATCTGTCGTTCGAGCCGGGGCCCTACAGGATGGCGATGGGGCTGACAGCAGCGCCCTGGTCGGCATGGCTGGAGATCGACCAGCGCTATCCCGATGAAATCGCAGAGAAGCGCCGGCTGCTGCAGGAGCAGCGCCACGAGGTTCTGGTGCTCACAGAGGAGACGGAGGCAGTCTGTCGCGAGGCGCTGGATATGCTGGCCTTGCATCTGCCGGAGCACTACCCGGAGTGGTTCACCCGGACGGGCCGGAAGCTGCACAATCAACTGACGGGTGAAAGCGTGGGATCTGGATGCGCTGCCGTGCGGGCCGCTGGAGGCCGCGGCCTTGCTGGTGCAGGAGGACCTCTGCATCATCGAGCTTCGTTCGGGCGTGCCGACACTGACCGCGGGTGCGGTGTGTTTTCCGACCCGGTGGCGGCTGCGGGACAAGATCGGGCGGCCGCTGCTGGAGGTGCACGCACCCGTCCCGTTCTACGCCGAGAAGTTGGGCCGCCCGGTGGACCGATTCATGGCCTCGGTGAAGCCCGGGCATGTGGCCGTGCGGTTCAACTGGTCGGTGCTGGACAATCCGGCATTGTTCCAGCCCGGCGGGAAGTTCAAGACCGATAGCAACGAGTCGATCACCGCCGGGAATGCGGGGGAGCAGCTAAATGTCCGGGTGGAACGTCAGACGCTGACACGACTGCCTCAGACGGGTTCGGTGCTGTTCACGATCCGCGTGCACGTTTACCCATGACGCAGATGACAGTGCGGCCGGGTATCGCGGTGCGGTTGGCGGAGGCGATCCGTGCATTGCCCCCGGAAACAGCGCATTACAAGAGTCTGGCGCGTTTCCGCGAGCCGCTGCTGGCTTATCTGGACGGCGTGTAGCCCTTCGCCTCTCGCCGGCGGGCGTGAAGGATGAATTCGGTATAGCCGTTCGGTTGCGCGCGTCCTTTCAAGATCAGGTCGCACGCGGCATGAAACGCCGGGCCATCGAAACCGGGCGCCATGGGGTGGTAATTCGGGTCATCCGCGTTCTGCCGATCCACTATCGCGGCCATGCGCCGCAACGTTTGCCTCACCTGCGCCTCGGTTGTGACGCCATGGTGCAACCAGTTGGCGACATGCTGGGACGAGATGCGCAAGGTGGCGCGGTCCTCCATCAGGCCGATGTCATGGATGTCTGGCACCTTCGAGCATCCCACGCCCTGATCGATCCAGCGGACCACGTAGCCGAGAATGCTCTGGCAGTTGTTGTCGAGCTCGTGCTGAATGTCCTCAGCTGACCAATTCGGCCGATCGGCCACAGGAATGGTCAAAAGCTGGGTGATCGTGGTCCGCGTCCGGCCAGCCAACTCCCGCTGGCGGGCGGCCACATCCACCGCATGGTAGTGCAGCGCGTGAAGCGTGGCGGCGGTCGGAGAAGGTACCCAGGCGGTGTTGGCTCCGGCGCGCGGATGGCCGATTTTCTGTTCCAGCATGTCGGCCATACGGTCCGGCGCGGCCCACATGCCCTTGCCGATCTGCGCTTTGCCACGCAAGCCGCAGGCCAGTCCGATATCGACATTCTGGTCCTCATACGCCTTGATCCAGGGGGTGTCGCGCATCTGGCCCTTCCGGATCATCGGCCCGGCTTCCATGGATGTGTGGATCTCGTCCCCGGTGCGATCCAGGAAGCCGGTGTTGATGAACACCACACGCCGGCGCGCCGCGGCGATGCAGGCCTTCAGGTTGGCGGAGGTGCGTCGCTCCTCATCCATGATGCCGATCTTGATCGTGTTCTTCTGGCAGGCCGAGCATCAATTCGACATGGCCGAAGATGGCGTCGGCGTGCGCAACCTCCGCGGCGCCGTGCATCTTGGGTTTCACGATGTAGATCGATCCCGCGCGGCTGTTGCGCCGTGCAGCCGGTGCCTCGCAGATCATGAAGGGCGATCAGGGACGTAACGGCGGCATCGAGCATGCCCTCGGGGATTCCGTTGCCGTCCTGATCTCGGACTGCATCCGTGTACATGTGATGGCCGACATTGCGCACCAGCATGAGGCTGCGGCCCGGCAGGACGAGATCCCCGCCCGACGGCGTGCGATAGCGCCGGTCCGGTGAGAGCGCACGTATCAGGGCGCGGCCCGATTTTTCGAATGACGCCTGAAGCGTTCCCTTCATCAGGCCGAGCCAGTTGCGATAGGCAAGCACCTTGTCGTCGGCATCGACACAGGCGACTGAATCCTCGCAATCCTGGATTGTGGTGACGGCGGATTCGAGGACGAGATCGGCGATCCCTGCCGGATCGTCGCGGCCGATCCTGTGGTTGCGGTCAATGACGATCTCGATATGCAGCCCGTGATGGACCAGCAGCACGGCGCTTCGGATCTGCCGGTTCGCCAGCGAACCCCACAAGCTGCGCCGGGTCGGCGAGACCGGTCCGGCCCTGCCGCAATTCGACCTGAAGCGTGCCACCCTGGATCGCATAGCGCGTGGCATCTCCATGGCTGCCGTGGGCGAGCGGCGCGGCCTGGTCGAGCAACGCGCGGGCACGCGCGATCACCTTCGCACCGCGTACCTTGTTGTAGCTGGCGCCTCGGCCGGCACCGTGATCGTCGGGAATGGCATCGGTCCCGTAGAGAGCGTCATACAAGCTGCCCCAGCGGGCATTCGCCGCGTTCAGCGCGTACCGCGCATTGGTGACCGGCACAACCAGTTGGGGTCCCGCCACCACGGCAATCTCCAGGTCCACGTTGGCGGTTTCGATCTGGAACGCGTCGGGTTCCGGTTCGAGATAGCCGATATCCCGCAGAAATCGCTGGTAATCCGCCGGATCGAAGCCTGCGCGGTTCGCCTGATGATAGCCGTCGATCTGCTGCTGAAGGGCATCTCGTCGGTCAAGCAGAGCGCGGTTTGTCGGACCGAGACGCGCAATAAGCTGCGCAAAGCCCCCCCAAAATTGTTCCGGCTGAATGCCGGTACCGGGGATCGCCTCGGAATTGACGAACGCATAAAGCGTCGGGGAGACCGTCAGATTGGCGACTGATTCTCCCAAAAAAGTCCTCCACGCGTGAGTGCTGGGCGACCGCTGTTCTGTCCGAAGCCGGGCAGCGCCGCAAGTCGGCTTGCCGGAGCCGGTGAAGGCGGTCAGAACCGGCGCATGTCCCTTCCGCTTCGGATCGGTGTAGCAGGAGCCGGTCATTTCGGGCGGTATCACGCGCTCAAATTGGCGCAGTGCCCGCGCGCTATGCTGTCCGGGGTGCATGATCGCAATGCCGCACGCGCAGCCACAGTGGCACGCGATACGGGCGCGCCGGCAATGGACTACGACGCATTGCTCGACTGTTCCGACGCCGTCATCGTCGCAGTACCGGCCGCTGCGCATCACGCCCTGGCGGCGAGCGCGCTGTCGGCGGGGAAGCATGTGCTGGTCGAGAAGCCGATTGCGGCGACGCTCGCACAGGCGGATGAGCTGATCAGCCTGGCGCGGAGCGCCGGCCTGGTGCTGCAGGTCGGGCATCTGGAACGCTTTTCCGCGGCGCATGGTGCGCTAAGCGCCCGGGTGGCGCGCCCCTTCTATATCGAGGCGGCGCGAATGGGGCTGTTCAAGACGCGCGGCACGGATGTCTCGGTGGTGCTCGATCTGATGATCCACGATCTGGACCTGGTGCTGGCCCTGACCGGCAGCACCATCGAGAGTGTGGATGCCATCGGTGCGCCTGTGCTGAGCGGCCTGGACGACATCGCTAACGCGCGGCTGCGTTTTGCCTCCGGCGCGGTGGCAAGCATCACGGCGAGCCGCGTCGCGACCCGGACGGAGCGATGGATGCGGCTGTACGGGGCAGGCGGGTATGTCTCGGTGGACTTCCTCCACCGCCGGCTGGATGCGATCCAGCCCGAACATGGACGGGCGCTCGCCGCGCTCCCGGGATTCGGTGCGCGGCGCCTGCGTTGGAACGATCACGATGCGCTGGCGGCGGAGCAGCGTGCGTTCGTGGCGTCGGTGATCGATGACGCCCCGGTCATAGTGGACGGCACGTCGGGGCGGCAGGCCTTGGCGGCAGCGTTGGCCGTGCAGGATGCAATAGGCGCTACTCGCGCGCGAATGACGGACTCAGGCCTCTTGCAGCAGTTCCAGGACGGCGTTCGCGGCGGCCTCTGAGGGCAGCAGGCCGTCGGGCGGACGCAGCGCGTTGAGCACCGGCCGGACCGCCTCTCGCTGCTGTTGCGCCCCCGGCCCATCGAGCAGGGACTCGAGCGCCACGACGAGACGCTCCGGCGTGCAGGCTTGCTGGATCAATTCAGGTACGATCTCCGCCCCGGCTATCAGGTTGAGCAGCGACGCGTAGCGGATGGTGACCAGGCGTTGTGCCAGCGCCGCCGAAAGCGGGTGGACACGATAGGTCACTACCATCGGCACGCCGGCCATGGCGAGTTCGAGCGTGGAGGTGCCTGATTTGGTGAGCGCCGCGGAGGCAGCGGCGAAAGCGTCGTATTTCTCCTGCGGCTCCGAGATCACGATGGGATGCACCGCCCAACTCCGGACCGCGGATGTGACCTGACCGGCGACCGCGGGTGACACCGGCACCACGGGAACCACGGTGCGGCGCGTCGCCAGGCGTTGCAGCGTCTCCCCTAAAATTGGCAGGAGCCGGTTGGTCTCGCTGCGCCGGCTCCCGGGCATGATAATAAGAACCGTCGCATCTGGTGCGATGGCGTGCCTGTCACGAAAACGGGCGGGGTCACCCCGGTCGGCGCCGGATTCCAAAACCGGATGACCAACGAATCGCGCCGGAAGGTTGTGGCGGGCGAAGACCGCGGGCTCGAACGGAAGCAGGCAGAGCAACTGGTCCCACAGATTCCCGTAGTGGCGCGCACGGCCCTCGCGCCAGGCCCAGATCTGTGGCGCGACGTAGTGGATACGGGCGATGCCCGCGGGAATACGGCGCAGCAACCTCAGCGCGAAGCCAGGACTATCGATCGTTACGACAGCGGCAGGATGACAACGCGCGATATCAGTCACGGTCTGCGCGAGATGGCGGCGCAGGCGCGGGATGCTGGGAAGCACCTCGAAAAAACCCATCAGGGCGAGGTCCTTCATCGGCAGGAGGGAGGTGAGGCCTTCGGACATCATCCGAGGCCCCCCAATACCCGCGAACTCCAAATCAGGGCGTTGCCGGCGCAACGCGGCAATCAAGCGCTCACCCAACACATCGCCGCTCGGCTCACCGGCGATGAGATAGATAAGGCGGCTCACTGACCGTAGAGCAGCGTGGGCGAGACCTCCGGTGCGGCGATTTCCAGCAGTTCGCCATCGCGGACAGCGCGGTAGAAGCAGGAACGGCGACCCGTATGACAGGCCACACCTGTCTGATCGACCAGCACCAGCAGTGCATCGTTATCGCAATCAACTCGCAGATCAATCAATGTCTGGATCTGACCCGAGCGCTCACCCTTTTGCCAAAGCGCATTTCGACTGCGGCTAAAGTACCAAACCCTGCCGCTGCTAAGAGTGCGCTCTAGCGCCTCGCGATTCATCCAGGCAAGCATCAGCACCTCGCCGGTGTCGTGCTGCTGGGCGATGACCGGGACCAGTCCCGTCTGCTCGAACCGCACAGCCGTCAGTACCGGGTGAGCCACCGCTGTCGCGGGCTCAGGCGACCGCGAAGAGATCAACCTTCCAGCCAGCCTTGGACAGGGCCCGGTGCAACTCGGCGGTGAAGCGCCGCGTCGCGTCCATTCCCCCGCTGCGGGGCCACAACTTTCCGGTGAAGTGGCGAGCGAGAAGGTCGAGCAGCAACTCGCATTCGACCTTGTCGAGACCGCCATCAGGCGGAATCTCACCGTAATAAGTGTTGAGTTCATCAGTCAGCGCCGGATCGCCTTCGATCATTTCGCGCAGCGCGTCGTTTGAAGGCGGGACCAGATGACGACGCTCCAGCTCCCAGCGGCAGGATGCCAGAGCAGAAGGTAGTAAGGTATTCAATGATCTCTCCGTTGGCCGGATGTTCGCGACTCTAAGCCGCCCAATTCAAGAGCGCGGATATAGTGAAGACTGAATGATCCGTCCAGGGGACGCAACGAAATGGTTTTTCACAACACCAGACATGCAAGCAGCGCATCCAACCGCACGCGCCCCAGATCAGTGGCCGTCAGCCGACATCCATCCCAGGTAACATACCCCTCATTCGATGCCCGTTCGAATATGTCCGGATCGAGCGCGCTGCTCAGGGACATGCCGGTTCGGGTTGCGAAGCGATCGGCGCATACCCCTTCGTTCAGTCGCAGGCCCATCAGCAGCATCTCTCGCGCGCGGTCGCGTGCATCGAGCGGCTTCTCGTCCACCATCCCGTGACCGAACTGTGCGACCCGCGCGGCCCAAGCCTCCGGGGCACGATGGCGGCGGGTTTCCATCAGTACGCCCGAGATGCTGATCCGCCCATGCGCGCCAGGCCCGATCCCGGCGTAGTCGCCGTAGCGCCAGTAAGTGAGATTGTGGCGGCTTTCGCTGCCCAGCCGGGCATAATTTGAAATTTCATATTGTTGCAAACCGAATTGAGAAGCTTCTGCGGCGGTCATGTCATACAGCCGCGCGGCGAGATCGGGATGGGGTAGCGCGAACTCTCCGCGGCGGTGGCGTTGTTCAAACGCTGTACCGCGTTCGATTGTCAATTGGTAAAGCGAAAGATGGTCCGCCGCATGGCCTAGTGCTGATCGGAGCTCTGCCCCCCAGGCAGCTTCATCGTGGCCCGGTCGGGCATAGATCAGGTCGAAGGAGACGCGCGGAAAAGTCTCCCGCGCGATCTGCAGCGCGGCAAGACCCTGCGCCGCGGAATGCTGGCGCCCGAGAAAAGCGAGCGCCGCAGGGTCCAGGGACTGGACCCCGATGGATACGCGGTTGACGCCGGCGCGACGGAATTCAGCGAACCGCGCGGCTTCAACACTCGTCGGGTTGGCTTCCAGAGTGATCTCGAGGTCCGGTAGAGGGTCGAACCGGGTGGTTGCATCATCAATCAGCGCCGCCACCGTCTCCGCCTCCATCAGGCTTGGCGTCCCGCCGCCGAAGAAAATCGACCCCAGCGGGCGGCGGCCGATGCGATCGGCTTCCCAGCGGAGATCGGCCCGCAGCGCGGCAGCGAAGCGCGTCTGATCGATCCGGTCCCGTACGTGGGAATTGAAGTCGCAATAGGGGCACTTGGCGAGGCAGAACGGCCAGTGGATATAGAGGGCCAAAGGTTCCATCACCGAGAGATAAGACCGATGCCGCCATCCGACACGGGCGCGGAAAGCCCGTCTGTCCAGCGGGTCAGGGCTGCACTGCGCGACGCGGGGCATCCGGACACGATCATCTCCTTCCCGGAGGGCACGCGGACGGCGCAGGAGGCCGCACGCGCCGTGGGTTGCTCGGTGGCTCAGATCGCCAAGTCGATCGTCTTCCGGGCGGGAGATCGGGCCGCGGTGGTGATCACATCAGGGGCCAATCGGGTGGATTCGGGCAAGGCGGCCCTGGCGCTTGGAACCACCCTCAGCCGCGCCGATGCGGACTGGGTGCGTCTCGCGACCGGCTTTGCCGTCGGCGGCGTCTCTCCGGTGGGGCATCTCCATCCGCCACTCGTGCTGATCGACCAGGATCTGCTGGCGCTCGATCCGGTGTGGGCAGCGGCGGGAACGCCGCGTCACGTCTTCCGCACCTCGGCGGCAGAGTTGTGCAGGCTCACGGGCGCGCCGACCGTTGACATCCGGGCCTGAGGCTGAAGCTAAATGGCGCTTCGCTGCGCGCGGATGCTACACTGAACCTCCCCACTCCTCACGCAGCCGGTCCCGCAGCGCCTCCAGCCTGCGCCGCCGGATCCGGTCAGCGAACGTGACTGCGGCGCGAAGTGCCACGGGGCCAAGTTCCGCCAGGGACCAGCCGACGCCAGCCGCGATCCAGGTTCGCAGCAGTGTGCTGGGATCCAGGGCGATCGACAGCGCCGCCGCGAGATCGCCGCTGCCGCTCCACAAGCTACGGATCGGCGAAACGCAGGCCGCGCCGCTCAGGAGGAAGGCGGCGCGCGCCCGCGGCTTTCCTGGCTGACGATCCAACACCGCAGCGGCGATGGCCGGTGCCAGAAAACTGGCGAGCAGCACCGCCATACCGGGAGCGAGGGTGACCAGGGCGCCGCAGAGCAGGCCCTGCAACCAGATGAGTGACGGCAGACGTTGCCGGGCAGGAGCGCTCACCCGAAGGCGGCCCATGCAAGAGAGAAGGCGAGGGCGGACAGGCCGATCCCGGTTGCGCAGCTCATGGCCCCAACGCCTGGCCTGATCCATGCGCTGGCTGCGGGCGGCCTCGGATTCGCTCAACAAGACCTCGATCTGATCCAGGGTGCGGGCGGCCTGCAGTGCCTCACGCGAAATCAGCAGCCATCTCCTGCGGGTTGCGCACCAGGGCCAGCATGGGCATGAGCATACCCGCTTCCGCCAACTCCTTGAGCTGCCCCTCGATCCGCACCCTCCTGCTCTTTGCTCGCACTGTGATCAGGCCGGGAACGGTCGAAATCCATCGCGCGACGCTGGGCACCGGCCCAGTGTTCCAGCGCGCTTGCAATCGGGCGAGCAGCGCCAGCTGGCCCCCCGGCGTGGAGTGACTGGCAACCGAAATCTCCTCCTCCGCTTCACGTTCCGATCGCGCGGCCAGGAAGGCGGCGATGTGTGCGTCGATGGGGAGGGGGCCGGGACGTTCACGGGCGGCCTGTCGCTCCAGCGCGGGAAGCAGATCCGACGCCCGCGATACCCAGGCACCTCCCAACAGCGGACTGGCACAAGGCTGCAACGGATTGAGCATGTACATCGAGTCGCTCAAGTCCGCCGGCGGGGCCGCCGAGATTGAGCCAGCCGCGGTACTGGCGGGATTCGCTGCGCAATAACAGTGAGTCGGTGCGATCAGGCCGCATGGCCGCCCAGGCCCCGACCGCCTCCACGTCGGCCAGTTCGATCAGGCGGTCCGTGGTCTCCTTATCCGTGGCGGACGCGAGCGCAGGGCCTAGGCCGTCGGGCCACAACGCGAGGCCCCGCCAGCAGAGCGGCGCGAGCGGATCGAGAACGGTGACCGCCCGCATGACAGCAAGGGCGTCATTGCGTGAATCCGCCCCCTCGCCAGCCCGAAGGCGCACAATGTCGTCCAGTCGAGCGGCAAGCGCCGGTTCGCCCAGGGAGCGTCGAAGCCAGGTGTCCCCCATCCCGGCGCGCAGCGCGCGCAGCCCGCTCTCGGGTGCCACGGCGAGCGACAGGGCCAGCGTCGGCGTGTTCCAGGCGGGAATACCGCCCAACTCGAGTGGCTTCGGCGCACGGCGGAGCGGCCGTGTGGCCACCCGCCGTGCGCGGGCGCTCCATGGCTCGGTCAGCAGCGCGGGGGAAGTCCGGTGGTCGGGATCCTCGGCCAGCATCCCGCGAACCAGGTCCGACAACGCCTGGGGAAGACGAAAGCCGCCGGTCAGCGCCTCGAAGCTGCCAAGCTCGAGCTTGCGGCGGATGATCTCCCGATCATCGACCCCGGACATGGGTGTGCGGCCCATGGCAAGGGTCAGGAGCAGAACCCCAAGCGCATAAATGTCGTCGGCGATGGTGCCTTCGCCGCGGCCTGCCGGCACGCACAGGGCACTTGCCGGGGACTCGAAGGCGACCGGCTGGTTCAACGCGGCTGGCGAGCCCCACGCGAAGCCAAGCACGACGCCGCCAGGAACAACAAACACGTTGTCGGGGCGGATCGCGCGATGCGTGAGGCCACGGGCGGCGAGCCGGTCGAGGGTTCGGGCGGCGGGCCGCAGGACCCGGTCCAGCAGGTCGGCTTCCGACCAGGTCCGCGCAGCCCCGCCGATTGCTGGTCCCGGCGGCGCCTGCACGATCAGGAACAGGGCGCCTTCACCGGTCTTGGTAAAGCCGGTTCCCCGGGCAACCGGGTTAAGCACGCCCTCGACCGGCGTGCTTAAGGCGTGCAGTGCCTGTGCGCGGGCGGGAAATCGCCGGTGGACCTGGAGGGCGACAAGGGATCCGAGCGTCCCGGTGCTGTCGGTGGCGGCAAACGCCTCCAGACCCCCTCCCGCTCCGCGCGCGGGCTGGTCGAAATTGATGAGGAAGCGGCCGGCGATGAGGGGAGGATCGGGGACCGCGGCGCACATGATTGCAGGTCAGGATGGCGGACGGAGCGTTAAGAAACTCTTTGTCCGACGGCCGATATGATCGGGCGGTCCGGAGCCGTTCAGGCGTGTGCTGTGGCGCGAACCAGGCCGGGAACCTCGACATCGATCTCGAGCGTGGAAATCGGATCGCCGCGGTCGAGCTTGATCTGGACCCTGTCGCGATCCACCGTCACGTGCTTCGCGATGACCGCGAGGATTTCTTCCTGCAAAATCGAAATTAGGTCGGAGCCGCCGACCATGACGCGCTCATGCGCGAGGAGAACCTGCAGGCGCTCCCGCGCGACCGGCGCCGATTCCCGGCGCCGGAACAGATCGAGCAGGCTCATGCCACGGCCCTCCGACCGAACAGGCGCTCCATCAGTCCGCGCCGCTCCACCGGCAGGGTGACATGGATCTGCTCGCCTTTCAGCCGGCGTGCGGCCTCGGTATAGGCTCGGGCCGGCGCCGAGGTGGGACTGCTGAGGGTAACCGGCGAGCCGAGATTCGAGGCGCGAAGCACCTCCTGGCTTTCCGGAATTATGCCGAGGAGCGGGATGGAGAGGATTTCCAGCACATCCTCGGTCTTCAGCATCTCGCCGCGCTGGGCGCGCGTGCTGTCATAGCGCGTCAGTAAAAGATGTTTCGAGACCTTCTGCCCCTTTTCGGCACGCTCGGTCTTGGAATCGAGCAGTCCGATGATGCGGTCGAAGTCGCGGACCGATGACACTTCGGCGTTGGTCACCACCACCGCCGTATCGGCATGGCGCATTGCCATCACCGCCCCCTTCTCGATGCCTGCGGGGCTGTCGCAGATGATCCAGTCGAATTTTTCACGCAGCTCATCGATGACACGCTGCACTCCTTCTGGTGTGAGTGCGTCCTTGTCACGTGTTTGCGAAGCGGGCAGCAAGGCCAGATTTTCGAGACGTTTGTCGCGGATCAGGGCCTGGGGGAGCTTCGCGTCGCCTTGCACGACGTTGATGAGATCGAACACCACGCGTCGCTCGGCGCCCATCACCAAGTCCAGGTTGCGCAGTCCGACATCGAAATCGACCACGACGACGGCTTCTCCGGCCTGTGCCAACGCAACGCCCAAGGCGGCCGTGGACGTGGTCTTGCCCACTCCACCCTTGCCCGATGTCACGACGACGACGTGCGCCATGGCTGTGTCCTTTCGCTCAATCCAATGCGGCAATGATCATGGTCTCGCCCTCGAGCCTCGCCTGCACGGACTTGCCGTGGAGCGCCGGATCGATGTCCTCCGCGGTGCGATACACGCCCTCGATTGCGAGAAGCTCGGCTTCGAGCTTGCGGCAGAAGATGCGCGCCCCGCCCGTGCCGGACAGGCCGGCGATGGCGCGGCCGCGCAGTGCTCCGTAGATGTGGATCGAACCGCCGGCGACGATTTCCGCGCCCCAGGCAACCGGTCCCACGACGATCACATCGCCCGCTTCGTGCACGATAGATTGTCCGGACCGGATTGGCTGATCGATGACCAGGTTGGCAGCGGAAGCAGCGGGTGCCGTCACGCTCGGTCGGCGCTCATCCGGCACCTGCATCTCACGGGCGCCGTTCTTTGCTCCGGTGGCCAGCGGGCCACCCCAGCGTTCGATACCGCGCCAGGTAGGATGTGCGCCCTCGGTGCCGATAATTCGAATGCCGCGTCCGGCGATGGCGCCGATCAGATCGGCGACATCGGGCTGCTCACGTGGCAGGGCGGCAAGGTCCAGAATGACCGGGCGGAAGTCGAAGAAGCTCGGCGCGCGAGCAATCTGGGCGTCGAGCGCGGCAATCCATTCCGCAAGCGGTTGTTCAGGTGCAAGCACAAGGGCCATGAATGAACGGCCACGGACGCGCAGCGCGGGCAGGGACTCGGCAGCAGACACAACACCGGGCTAGCGCGCGTTCCTCGGCAGGGTCA
>CAVSUZ010000027.1:0-80576 GCA_963731335.1 uncultured Pseudomonadota bacterium
CTGGCCGCGGCGTATGGCGTGCTGATCGCGCTGGTCTTTGCGCTGTGGCCGCTGGGGCGGGCGACGCGCGTGCCCTCGGCGGCGCTGTTCCGAGGCGCGGCGGTGCCGGAGCAGGGGTGGCCGGGGGCTTGGGTTGTGGGGGCGACGGCGGTGCTGGCGGCCGGATTGGCGGGGCTGGCGGCGGTGGGCACCGACCACTGGTTTGCGCTGTGGTTCTGCGCCGCGGCGGCGGCGACGCTGGTGCTGTACGGCGCGGGCGGTGCGCTGCTGGTGTGGCTGCTGGGGTTTTACCGCGGCCGCGGCGGCCGGGGTTGCGGCTGGGTTTGGGTGCGCTGCACCGGCCGGGGGCGCCGACGCCGCAGATGCTGGTTTCGGTCGGGCTTGGGCTGTCGGTGCTGGCCTGCGTGGCGGTGATTCAGGCCAATCTGCGCCAGCAGATCATGCGAGAGATCCCGCGCGACGCGCCGAGTTTCTTTTTCGTCGATATCCAGCCGGACCAGGTGGCGCGGTTCGAGGCGATGGTGCGGGGTGTGCCGGGCGCGCGGGACCTGACGGTGGTGCCGAGCCTGCGGGCGCGGATCGTCGCGGTGAACGGGGTACGGCGGATCAGGTGCGGGCGACGCCGGAGACACGCTGGGCGTTGCGGGGTGACCGGGGGCTGACTTTCGCGGCGGTGCCTCCGCCGGGGACGCAGTTGGTGGCCGGTGCGTGGTGGCCGGCGGACTACCGGGCCAAGCCGCTGGTGTCGGTGGATGCCGGACTGGCGCGCGGCTGGGGGTTGGGCGTGGGCGGCTCGATCCGGGTGAACGTGCTGGGGCGGGAGGTCGATCTGACGGTGGCGAGCCTGCGGCGGGTGGCGTGGCAGCGGCTCGGGCTGAAATTCGTTTTGGTCGCCAGCCCGGGGATGCTGGAGAGCGCGCCGCACACGGCGATCGCCACGGTGATCGTGCCGGAGGCGGCGCAGGGGGCGCTGCTGCGGGCGGTTTCCGACGCGCTGCCGAACGTGACGGGGATCGCGGTCCAGGGGGTACTGGCTGAGCTTGCCGGGCTGCTGGACGAGTTGGCGGCGACGCTGGGCGCGGCGGGGCTGCTGACGCTGGTCGCCGGGGGGCTGGTGCTGGTGGGGGCGATCGCGGCGGGGCAGCAGCGGCGGATGCGGGAAGCAGTGATCCTGAAAACTTTAGGTGCCACACGCGCGCAGTTGCGGGCGGCGTGGCTGGCGGAGTTCGGCGTGCTGGGTTTGACGGCGGGGCTGCTGGCGGCGGTGGTGGGGGCGGTGTCCTCCTGGGCGGTGATGCGCTATGTGATGCACACGGCGTGGGGCTTGCAGCCTTGGGTGCTGGGGGGCACGCTGATCATCGCCCTTCTGCTGATGCTGGTTATCGGCTATGCTGGCACGGCCGTGACGCTACGGGCCAAGGCGGCGCCCGTGCTACGAAACGAATAAGAAACGGTAAACCGCCTGTCGCTTGAACTCTTTTGCGCAATCGCCAATCTTGCGTGCGCGGGGTCTTCACCCGTCTGAGAGGAACCGAACAACCGATGGCCTACAGTCCCGACTACCGGACTTACCCCGGCACCCGCAGTGCCACCGCCGCGTCCGCGGCGCTGGATACGGGCCTCCGGGCCTATATGCTGCACGTCTATAACTGGATGGCGTCCGGGCTGCTGCTGACCGGGATCGTCGCCTACGTGGTGGCGCATACGTCGTTCATCGACGTGCTATTTCCCGTGGTGCAGACGCCCTATGGCATGGCGCACACCGCCTCGCCGTTGGCGATGCTGTGCATGTTCCTGCCGCTGGCGTTCGTGCTGGTGCTGAGCTTCGGGATCAACCGCCTGTCGCGGCAGATGGCGCAGACGCTGTACTGGCTGTTCTGCGCGGCCATGGGGCTGAGCCTGACGAACATTTTCCTGATCTACACCAGCACGTCGATCGTGCGGGTGTTCTTCATCACGGCGGGCACGTTCGCGGCGATGAGCATCTATGGCTACACGACGCGCTCGGACCTGAGCCGCTGGGGCAGCTTCCTGATGATGGGGCTGATCGGGGTGATCATTGCCAGCGTGGTGAACATCTTCCTGCACTCCACCGGCTTGCAGTTCGTGGTAAGCGTGGCGGGTGTGCTGGTGTTCACGGGCCTGACGGCGTACGACACGCAGCGGATCAAGGCGACGTATGTCAGCTACGCCTATGCGGAGGGCACGGAGCAGGCGGCGAAGCGGAGCGTGTATGACGCGCTGGCGCTGTATCTGAACTTCATCAACCTGTTCATGCTGATCCTGCAGTTGGTGGGGAACCGGAACAGCAACTGACCCGTTCGCGGAGGGTTGGTCACGGAAAAGCCGGGCGTTCTGCCCGGCTTTTTTGTGTCGTGACGAGCCGAGAAGACAACCTTCCACAGTGCGGCTGGCCTGGATCGCCGCGTCGGGCGGCACGCGCCCTCCTTGCGATGACGTTTGGGGCCGGTCAGCTCTTTTGAGTTTCGGCCGACGGGTGGTGGCGGCGTGACTTGTAGTAGGCGTGGATGTCGTCTTCGGTGACGTATCCCCTGTGGTCCTTGTCGATCACGTCCCACTTCTTGGCGACGGATTTCATCCCGGACCTGGCCTGGTCGAGCGTGAGGTGGCCGTCGTGGGTGGTGTTGGCGGCCTCGAACCGCTGGTGGAGGGTTTTGTGGGAGCTGGCGGCGAGGGCGCCGCTGCCGAACGCGAGGGTGACGGCGAGGGTGATGGCGGGAACAACGCGCATGGCGGTCCTTTCGGTGCTGCGCGCCGAAGGGTAGCGGCGGTTGGTAAGGCGGGGGTTAATTTGTCAGCGCGTGGCGGATGACGCTGAGTGCCAGGTCGATGCCGTCTCGGGCGACGTCCAGATGGGTGCAGGCGCGGACGCGGTATTTGTCCATGGTGGAGATCTGCACGCCTTCCTTGCGGATGCGGGCGGCGAGGTCGTCGGCGGTGACGCCGGTCTCTTGCGTATCGAAGAAGACCAGGTTGGTTTGCGGCGGTTCCACTTTCACGCCGGGGATCTGGGCGAGGCCGCGGGCGAGGTGGCGGGCATTGTCATGGTCCTGGTTCAGGCGGTCGATGTTGTGGTCGAGCGCGTAGAGGCAGGCAGCGGCGCAGAGGCCGGCCTGGCGGAGTGACCCGCCGAGGCGCTGCTTCCAGCGCCATGCCTCATCGATGAAGTCGGTGGAGCCGCACAGCACGGCGCCGAGGGGTGCGCCGAGGCCCTTGGTGAAATCGAGCCAGACGAAATCGGCGCCGGCGGTCATCTCGGGCGCGGTGACGCGCGCGGCGACGACGGCGTTCATCAGGCGGGCGCCGTCCATGTGGGTGGCCATGCCGTTGTCGCGGGCGATCTCGAACACGGCGGCGAGGCGATCGAGCGGCCAGACGGTGCCGCCGCCGAGATTGGCGGTCTGTTCCACTTCCAGGAGGGTCTGCGGCGGGGAGTTGCGGCGCTTTTCGCGCAGCGCGGCCTTGAGCGTGTCGGCGTCGAACTGGCCGCCGGGGCCTTTCAGGCCGAGCACGGAGACGCCGGTGAGGGCGGCGGGTGCACCGCCCTCGGCGGCGATGATGTGGGCGGTTTCGTGTGCAATGACCTCGTCGCCGGGGCGGCAGTGGGTGAGGATGGCGACTTCGTTGCACATGGTGCCGGAGGGCAGGAACATCGCGGCTTCCTTGCCGAGGAGCGCGGCCATGCGGTCGCAGAGGGCGTGGACGGTGGGGTCGTCACCGTGCTGCTCATCGCCGACCTCGGCTTCCATCATGGCGTGCTTCATGGCGGCGGAGGGCCGGGTCTGGGTGTCGGAGTAGAGGTTGACCCGCACCGGGGGCAGCAGCGCATCGGGGCGCACGGGGGAGTAGGTCATGCGGTCCTCTTGGGGGGTGGCGTGGGGGTAGGAAAGCAGGATGGGGCGGCGCTGTCAGCCCCTTGATCGCGGACCGGTTGCTGGATTTCACCGATAGAAGTTGCAAACATACGAGAATGATTGCCGGAGGGCGTTATGTCCCGCCTTGCATTCTTGTTCGTGCTGGCCCTCGTTCCGGCCTTGGATGCGGCGGTGGAACCCTGGCCTCCGATGCGCGCGGCGCTCGCGCCATGAGCGTGCACTGGTTCACGGCGCAGCAGATCGCGGCGGCGTATGCGGAGCGGGAATTGTCGCCGCTGGAACTGGTGTCGGCGCTGATTGATCGGGCGAAGCGGCTCGATCCGGAGTTGCATGCGTTCATTCGGCTGGATGAAGAGGCGGCGCTGGCGGAGGCGCGCCTTGCGACGGATCAGATCGCGTCGGGGCGGGGTCGCGGGCCTTTGCACGGCGTGCCGGTCGGGATCAAGGACATCATCGATGTCGCCGGGCTGCCGACGACATGCCATTCGCGGATTATGGCGGGACACATCGCGCGGCGGGACGCTGCGGTGGTCTCGCGGCTGCGGGCGGCGGGGGCGATCATCCTGGGCAAGCTTTCCACGCATGAATTCGCCATCGGCGGGCCGAGCCACGATCTGCCGTTCCCGGCGGCGCGCAATCCGTGGAACCTGGCGCATCATCCGGGCGGGTCCTCGTCGGGGTCCGGCGCGGGCGTTGCGGCGGGGTTGTTTCCGGCGGCGCTGGGTTCCGATACCGGCGGTTCGATCCGCAATCCGGCGAGTTCGTGCGGGATCGTCGGGCTGAAGCCGACCTATGGCGTGGTGTCGCGGCTGGGCGTGTTTCCGCTGGCCTTCACGCTGGATCATGTCGGACCGCTGACGCGCTCGGCGGGCGATTGCGCGCTGATGATGCAGGCGATTGCGGGTCACGATGCGGATGATCCGGGGAGCGTCGCCGCGCCGTCGATCGGACTTCAGCGCAGGGCTGGAAGCCGGCGTGCGCGACCTGCGCATCGGGTTCGTCCGCCACTTCCACGAAACGGGACGTGCCCGCCGATCCGGAGGTCACGGCCGGGCTGGAGGAGGCGGCGCGGCTGATGGAGGCGGAGGGCGCGCTGGTGCGCACGGTTGTGTTGCCTCATTTGCAGGAGTTTGCGGCGGTGAACCGGGTGATCCTGACGGCGGAGGCATGGTCGGTGCACGCACACTGGCTGCGGGAGCGGCCGGGCGATTACGGGCAGTTGGCGCGCCAGCGGCTGATGGCCGGTGCGTTCCTCTCGGCGGAGGCTTATGTCGGTGCGCAACGGCGGCGGACGCAATTGATCGGTGCGGTGAATGAGGCGCTGCGCGAGGTGGATGTGCTGATGTGCGCCTCGAACCTCGATCCGGCGTGCAATATCGAGGACAAGGCGGAGATTGCGCGGACGTATTCGCGCCAGGCGCGCACGCCGTTCAATGTGACGGGGCATCCGGCGCTGGCGATGGGCGCGGGGTTCGCGCGCGAACGGGCTGCCGTTGTCGGTGCAGTTCGTGGGCCGGGCAGTTCGCGGATGCGACGGTGCTGCGCGTCGCGGCGGCGTATCAGCGAGCGAGCGGATGGCAGGAGAGGCATCCGAACATATGACCCGGATCTTCCCGGCCCGGTTTCGCGCATCTGGTTTTCCCAGCGGCTGCGGCTGCATTATGTCGATTGGGGCAATCCAGCAAGCGCCGCCGCTGATTCTGCTGCATGGCGGGCGCGATCATTGCCGGTCATGGGACTGGGTGGCCGCGGCGCTGCGCGACGAATGGCACATCATCGCGCCCGATCTGCGCGGGCATGGCGACAGCGCGTGGTCACGGTCCGGCCACTATACGATGGCGAACTACATCTACGACCTGGCGCAGTTGATTCATCAGCAGAAGCTCGCGCCGGTCAGCATCGTGGCGCATTCGCTCGGCGGCAACATCGCGCTGCGCTACACGGGCATTTATCCGGAGACGGTGCGGCGGCTGGTCGCGATCGAGGGATTGGGCCGGGGCCGCGGTCTGCTGCGGAGCGCAACGCCAAGCCGCTGCCCGAGCGGATGCGGGCCTGGGTCGAGGAGCAGCGCGCCCAGGCCGCGCGGTTGCCGCGGCGCTATGCGTCGGTGGAGGACGCGCTGGCGCGCATGCAGCAGGCCAATCAGCGCCTGACGCCGGAGCAGGCGCGGCATCTGACGCAGCACGCGGTGAACCAGAACGAGGACGGGACTTTCAGTTGGAAGTTCGATCCGTATGTGCGGATCTGGCCGCCCTATGACATGTCGCGGGAGGAGATCGCCGGGCTGTGGTCCGGGATTACCTGCCCGACGCTGCTGGTGTGGGGCAAGGAAAGCTGGGCGACGGACCCGGCGGCGGATGGTCGGGCGGGATATTTCCGGAACGCGCAGGTGCTGGGGGTCGAGCGGGCGGGTCACTGGGTGCACCATGACCGGGCGGATGTATTCATACCCGCGGTGCGGGCGTTTCTGTCAGAAATCATTCTAACAGTTAGAAAAGTTTCTTGACGTCTCAATCTGAGTTGTCATTACGAGCGCAGAGACAAAACGCGCGCCGATCCCGAGCAGAAGGCTCCAGTCCGCCGATCTTCCATACTGGAGCGTGCATTCATGTGCCTTCGCGCCCTTGTTGCCGCGGCCCTTACGGCCGCCTGGTGCGGTACCGCTATAGCCGGACCGCAGGTCACCATCATTCAGGACACGACTGACGACATTGCGTTCCAGGGATCCTCGGCCACGGGCTGGTTCGGCGGGTCGGAGCAGGGGGACGTGATCGGCACGGGCTTCGCTACGTCCCAGATCGTGGTGAGCGGAAACGAGCCTGGCGCATGGCGGGGTGGGGCTGGACTTCAAGCTATACACGCAGTTCAGCGGCGTAGACTGTTTCGGCAGCACCTGCGCCTACTATGGCGGATCTGTTCCTGCGCACGCCGCCACCGGCTACAGCGCGCGCGCCTTTCGCGTACGCGATCGCGCTGGGTGATCAGGCGCCAATGGCGGGTTGCCGACCGCGGGGCCTGTACCACGGTGGGCAGCTATGCCACGTCGCAGGACCATCTGGTCCGGCCGCACCGGGTTCATCTATGGCGGCGAATATATGCCGGAGGACGATTCCCTGCGGCCGCGCGAACTCGCGCCGACGGTGCTGACTGTCGGGACACTGCGTGTGCGATGCCGCGGTCAGCCAGACCGAGGTCACGGGCGGCTACGTCGAGGACATCTCGCTCGAGCTGACCGCGGCTCAGGCCGTGCCGTTCCTCGATGGGTTCGACCTGCTCTGGGGTACCGGGGATTGTGCGAATGACACGGTGTTCGGCAGCGTGCCGGCCGAGTGCCGGAGCCGGCGTGCATTGGCGGTGTTCGTCATGGGCCTCGTGGGCATCGGGATGATCCGCCGGCGCGATGTGCGGCACCCTCCGCTCGGGAGTAGCATTGCGCGCTACATCGCCGAGCGAGATACGCCCGCATGAAGATCACCCGCATCGAGGCCTTCCAGGTGCGCTGGTCGCCGGCCACCAGACCGGCCCAGCGCAGCGCCTTCGTGCGGGTGGATACGGACGATGGGATCACCGGCTGGGGCGAAGCCTCGCCGATGCAGGGCGGACGCGCATCCGTCGGCATGATCCGGCACGATATCGCGCCGCGGCTGATCGGGCACGACCCGCTGGATCACGCGGTGCTGCTGGATACGGCGCTGCATGAGCTGGTGAAGCTTGGACCGGAGGGCGCGCTGACCGGCGCGCTTGCCGCGCTCGACATCGCGCTGTGGGACATCAAGGGCAAAGCGGCCGGTCTGCCGATCTACAAGCTGCTGGGCGGCGCGTGGCGTACCGCGCTGCCGTTCTACGCCTCGATCGGCGGCAATGGCGATCGGGCGATCGACGACGTGCTGCGGATCGTCGAGACGCGGCTGGAGGACAAGCCGGCCGCGGTGAAAATCCGCTTCGATAACAACCGCACCAGGCTGGACGCCAATATTCCCGGTGACATCGCCAAGGCACGCGCGGTGCGCAAGCTGGTGGGTGACGGGTTCCCGCTCGCCTTCGATGCGAACAACGGATACACGACCGGCGGCGCCATTCGCGTGGGCCGCGCACTGGAGGACCTCGGTTACTGGTGGTTCGAGGAGCCGGTGCAGCACTACCACCCCAAGGCGATGGGCGAGTTGTCGCGCGCGCTGGACATCACGGTGTCGGCCGGCGAGCAGACTTACACGATTGCCGGCATTGGCCGATCTGATCGATGCCGGGGTGCGCATGGTGCAGCCCGACATCGTGAAAATGGGCGGCATCACGGGGCTGATGCGCTGCGCCGCGCTGTGCCACGCGCATGGCGTGGAATTGGTGCCGCACCAGACCCAGCCGACCATCGGCCACATGGCCAATCTGCAGTTCTGCGCCACGCAATTGCACGCGACGAAGCCGTGCGAGTGGAACGATCCGTCATCCCGCACGCATGCGGTATTCGCCAATCCGCCGCGGCCGGTGGACGGGCTGTTTCATTTGCCGGGCGAACCTGGGCTGGGATTGCAGGTGCATGAGGCGGAGCTGGTGACGCGTCGCGTGGATTGATCGTGACGAAGCGATCCGGCGGAAGGATCCAACACGAAGGCGGCGGAGAAGCACGGAGCAGCACAAGCGACGGTGGTGTGAAAGGCTTCAGCGCATGCCGACGTACTTTTGCGCCACTGTCTCCGGATCGGGGATGGAGGCTGTCATGAATGCACATCTGTCACGGCGCCGGCTGTTCATCATCGGCTTGTCGTCGATTTGCGTTGCGCGCAACGCGCGCGCTGATGCCGCCGGTGACCCCGCGGCGCCGATCGCCCGGCTGAATGCCGCGCTGGCCGCGCCGTCGGCCGGATTCGCCCGACGCACAGCCATGCTGGAGCCGGTGCTGGAGCAGAGCTTCGACCTGCCGGCGGTGCTGCGGGCCTCGGTGGGGCCCGGATGGGCCAGCCTGTCCGACGCGGAGCACCAGCGCCTGCTGCAGGTGTTCAGCCGCTATATCGCCGCGAACTACGCGGCCAACTTCACCGGCGGGCAGACGATCCGCATCATGCCGGAGCAGCGCAGGTTGCCGGACGGCAGGGTGGTGATCCAGACCCGCATCACCGACAAGGGCGGCGAGGAGCACCGGATCGACTACGTGATGCGCATGACGGCGGCCGGATGGCGGGCGCAGGATGTGCTTGCGGACGGCACGATCAGCCGGGTGGCGGTGCAACGGTCCGATTTCGCCGGCACGCTGGCTCGTGGCGGAGCGGACGGGCTGGCCTCGCGGTTGGCGCAGGTCGCGGCGTCGTTGGGTCAGGTGGCGTAGGGAGCCTGGCTACGAAGCAAGCGCCAGCACAGCGGGGTCCGGCCCTCACGCCGAGCTTTGGCCTCGTATCGGGTCGGCGGCCAATCCGGCGGGCGTTCCGAGGCGGGCCCATCGCATGAGAACCACGTCTGGCCGGACATGACCCGGGCAATCCAGTCCTGATAGGTCGGATCGTCGGTGGCGAGACGCCACTCGGCGCCTGGCCGCATCACCCGCGCGACGGCGGGCAGCAGCGCCGGATGCAAGAAGCGGCGCTTGGCGTGGCGGGCCTTGGGCCAGGGGTCGGGGAAGAGCAGGAACATCCGGCTGATCGAAGCGTCCGGCAGGAGCGCGATCAGCCGACGCGCGTCATCGGGCCAGAGGCGGAGGTTCGGCGGCAGCGGTGCGTCCGCCTCGGCGCCATCGGGCACCAGGCGGGAGAGCAGCGAGCAGATGCCGTTCTGGAACACCTCACAGGCGATCAGGCCGGCGTGGGGATGGTCGGCGATCTGCGCCAGGGCGTGTTCGCCGCCGCCGAAGCCGACTTCCAGCCACAACTCCTTCACCTCAGGTCCGAACGCATCGAGCGGCGCCGCCGCCTGCCGCGGCGTGAAGGTGATGCGCGGCAGGGTGGCCGCGATCAGCCGCACCTGGCGGGGGCGGAGTTTGTGTCCGCGGACCTCGACCGTAAAGCCGGTCAGGCGGCGGGTCCACGCAGCGGACACGTGACCCCCGGTCGGGCGATCCGCGGTCCAGCAACGGCCTTAGCTCGGCAGCAGCGGTTTCACGCGTTCCGCCACCGAGGCGGTCGCCTCCGCCGGCGTTTTGCGGCCAAGCACGGCAAGCTGCACCTCCTCGAGGAAGATCGCTTGCGCCCGCGCGGCCTGGGGAAACGCCGGCAGGGGCACGCGGCCGTTCGCGAGCGCATGAGCCTCCTCATGCGCGAGCGGATCGGTTGCCATGAAGCTTGGGTCGGCGAAGGTGGACAGCCGCGCCGGTCCGTTGCCGTTGCGCGCAGCGCCCAGGGTGACGGCCTTGCTCGACATCGCCTGGATGAAGCTCCAGGCCAGGTCTTTCTCCACCGAATTGCGCGGTATGCTCATGGCCCAGAACTCCACCGGCGAGGCCATGGCGACCTTGCCCTTGAGCGATCTCCGACATGGGGAACTCGATGGCCGTCAGCTTGCCGGGAAAGCGGGACTGATCCGCCCGGTTGAGCTGCGCGTAGCGGGCGAAGGGCAGCAGGGTGAAGGCGGTCCGTCCCTGCTGCAGCCAGGTCACCTGGTCATCGTTGGACATCGTGGCGTAGCTGCGCGGCAGCGCACCGGATTCGAACATGCCGTGCAGAACGGTGAGGGTTTTCTCCAGCGCGGAGGGGTCCGGCAGCAGCTTCAGGTCCGGGGTGATGAAGTCGCCGCCGAAGGCGCGCATGAACGTGACCGGAAACACCGCGAGGCTGCTCGCGACCGCCATCCCCACGACGGGGGGTCCATCGGCCGGGCGGAACGTCAGTTCCTTCGCCTGGCTGACCAATTCCTCGAGGGTGGCGGGCGGGGCCTTGATGCCCCGCTGCTCCAGCAATGCCTCGTTGTAGAACAGGCTCATGGTCGCGGTGCGGACCGGGATGCCGATCAGCTTGCCGTCGATCGTCATGGTCTTCACCAGGCTGGGCGCGAAATCGTCGAACGCCTCGATCGGCAGTTTCGCCTGGTACTCGTCAAGCGGCTGCAACAGCGAAGCGGCATCCGGTGTGGCGCGGCTGTTGACCAGGTAGCCGACGCCGAAATCGGTGTGGCCCAGGCTGGCCTCGCGGAACAGCCGATCCTCCAGCGGGTTGGTGTCGAACGTGGTCCAATTGATGGTGGCGTTTTCGCGCGCGCGCCAGGGTGCGGTGAGATCGCCGGCTACGCCGGTTGTCAGGCAGAGCTCGTGCACGCGATGGCACAACACGTTCAGCACCTGCTCGGCCGCCTGTGCGCGGCGGCGGCCCAATGCGGTTGCCACGCCTGTGGCGCCGGCCAGCGTCAGCGCACCGCGTCGCGTGATCCCCGTTGTCATGACGTCCTCCCTTGGTTGCGTTCAGGCTTTTGTGGCGCCCGTGGTCAGGCCGGCCACCAGAATCTTTTGGGTCAGCAGGACGAAAATCAGGATCGGCAGAAGCTGCACGGTGGCGGCGGCGAACAGTACGCCCCAGTCCACCCCATCAAACGAGCTGGCCATTTCCGAGATGACGAGCGGCGCGGTCTTGGCGTGGGTCGAGGTGAACACGAAGGCGAAAATGAACTCGTTCCAGGCGAACACGATGACGAAGACGGCGACCGCCAGCATGCCCGGCCCTGCCAGGGGCATGATGATGCGCGACAGGATGGTGATGCGGCTGGCGCCGTCGATTGCCGCCGCCTGATCGAGTTCGCGCGGAATCTGGTCGATGAAGGCCCGCATCAGCAAGGTGCCGAGCGAAACGAAGAACGTGGCATAGAGCAGGATAAGGACAAGCTGGGTATCTTCGATGCCGAGCCAGTTGACGATGGGGAACAGCGGCAGCGTCAGCACGATGGGCGGGATCAGCCGAGTGAGCACAAGGAAGGATGCGGTGGCGGCCATGCGGGGGCTGCGGTAGCGGGAATAGGCGAACCCGGCCATCGCACTGGCCACCACCGCCAATGCCGTGGCGCCGGCGGTGATCACCAGGCTGTTCCACAAGCCGGCGAAGAAGCCGTGCCAATGGGTCCATAGCACGACGTAATGCTGAACCGTGGGCATGAAGGTGAAGCGCGGCGGCACGGCGAAGATGTCCGTGTTGGGCTTCAGCGACGAGACCACGATGAAGGCGATCGGGACGAGCGACCAAACCAGGATCACCACCGCCGCGACGGCCTTGCCGGCCGCGATCAGGAGCCGTTCAGTGCGCATCGGCGGTCATCTGGCGGCGAAGCAGGTAAAGGTAAAACAGCGCCAGCAGCAACGACACGATCACCATCAGCCAGCCGGTTGCCGCGGCCTGGCCGAACGCGTTGAAGCTGAACGCGTTGAGATAGAGATACACGGCGAGCACCTCGGTCGAGCGGGCCGGGCCGCCGCCGGTCATCAGCCACACCTCCGAGAACAGGCGGAACGCCACGATGTAGCGGAACAGCATGGCGATCAGGATCGCCGGGGCGAGCAGCGGCAGGGTGACGTGGCGGAAGCGTTGCAGGCGGGTGGTGCCGTCCACCATCGCGGCTTCGTAGAGTTGCTCGGGGACGGCGAGCCGCGCGGCGTAGAGAATGATGAAGGTGAACGGCAGGTTCAGCCATATCGAGAGCAGCGCCACGATCGCCAGGCCGGCGGCCGGCGAGACGCTCCAGTCCAAGCTGGGCAGGCCCAGGTGATGCAGCAGCATCGTGACCGGACCGATGTCGGGATCGAACAGGAAGCGCCAGATCACCACGGCGGTGACTTCGCTCACGGCGTATGGTGCCAGTGCCGCGGCGAGGAGCAGGCGGCGGCACGGCAGGCCGCTTGCGAACAGCAGCGCCATGCCGAGTCCGGCGAACAGTTCCACGTGCACGACGACGATCGTGATGATCAGCGTGTGCCACAGCGATCGCCAGAAATACGCATCGCCGAGCACTGTTGCGTAGTTGGCCAGGCCGACGAAGCTGGGGGCGCGGCCGAATGTCGATGAGGTAAGACTGAGCCACACGACATAACAGGCCGGGACGACGATGACGCTGCAGATCAGCAGATGGACCGGCGCGAGAAGCGGCAGCGGCCCGGCGACGATCTGTCGCGCGTAACGGCGCGGCGCGCGCAGCCGCGTTTACGGCTGCGCCGCGCTGATAGCCGCCCTGGCACCGGGCGCTGCCGTGCATTGTTTGGGAGCGTGATTCACGCTCCAGCGCGCGCCCCGATATGTCGCGCGCAATGTGCTTCAAGCGGCCAGGTTCGTCTCGGCCGCGCGCCGGCCGGCTGAGCGCGGCACAAAGCCTTCGATGGTGGTGCGATAGGTCACGCGGCGGTAGCCGGGATAGTCGTTGATCGCGGTGTGCAACAGGAAGGGATTCGCCCACATCGTCAGCGTTCCAGGCTGCCAGCGCACCCGGCAGGTAAATTCCGGCCGGATTGCGCAACCGACCAGGTAGTCGATGATCGGCTTGCTCTCGTCCGGCTCATGCCCTTGAAGCGGTCCAGCACGCTGGAAACGAACAGATAGGGCCGGCCGGTGGCCGGATGGGCGCAGACCAGCGGGTGCTCGGCTTCGATGTCCTCCACCGCGTCGGCGCCGCCCCGGACCAGGCCCTTATGCTGCGCGTTGATCGCGAACACGCCCTTGCCGCTATGCACTCCGACAAGGTCGTTTACGAGGGCTTTCATGCCGGGGGATAGCCGCGTGTAGGCATGCTCCAGGCTGGCGAAGCAGGTGTCGCCGCCGACCGGCGGGATGACCTCGCCGTACAGCATGGTGATGCCCGGGGGCTTCTCCATCCAGGCGAGGTCCATGTGCCAGTTCTCGCCGATCACCATGCCGGTGTCGTCCGGTTCCCGGACGAAGCGCACGATATCATCGAAGCCGTCCATCGGGGAATGGACCGGGTTGCCGCTGAACGGACCAAAGCGGCGTGCGACGCCGTGCAGGGTTGCCGGCGGAAGGTGCTGCTCGCGCACCGCGAGCGACATGATATTGGTCCAGCGCGCGGCGGACCTCCTCGATCACCGGCTGCGGGGCCTCGGCCAGATCGATCCCCCTAATGTCGGCGCCGATCGCTCCGGTCAGCGGATACAGCTCGAAATGACGGAACTGGGGGTCGCGGTGCATGGGCGCTCCACTTACTTGCATGCAAGTCAGCGTATCCGGCCCCGATGCCTTCAGTCAACGGGTGATTTCTCCCGCTGGGGCGCCGTCGCGCGCGCCCCATGCGGCGGCAATCATTCGCTCGATCGCAGCGAACAACTCCGCCACCTCGCGAAAATCACCGGAATCCAGCGTCATCGGCCCGCAGGAGAGCAGGCTGACGCGCAGCAGGCGCACGATGTCGGCGATGGGGGTATGGGGCAGGAGTTCCCCCGCGGCGATTGCCCGTTCGACCGCCTGGCGGAGGGCAGTGTCGTACACCAGGTTCAGCCGCTCCAGCGCGGTTGCCGCCCGTTCCCCGAGCACGGGCAGATCGAGCCGGATGCGTGAGAGCGGGCTCCAGACGTTGCGATCGCCCGGCGCCTTGTTGAAGCGCTCATAGAATCGCCGAAGATCGTCCACCTGCCGGTTCAGCCGCTGGAAGAACGTCGCGTGACCCGCCGTCCAGTGGCGGGCGATGCGGGCCTCGGCATCGGCGACGAAGCCCTCGATCAGCGCGGTCCATCAGGCGCGGCTTGTTGCCGTAATGATGATGGATGTTGGCGCGGGTGGTGCCGATCGCCTCGGCGATGTCACCGAAACTGAATCCGTCATGGCCGCGAAGGACGTAGAGCGTCCGCGCCGCCTCCATGATCCGCTGTCGCATATCCCCCGCCTCCTGCTCTCGGGTCCGAGGCGGGAGGGCGGACATTTCGACTCGGGTGCGGGCCGCTATCGCGCGAAGGCCGACCGCAGCGCGGGGACCAGGTCGGTCTTCTCCCAGGAGAAGGCCCCGGTCTCCGGGTCGGGGTCACGGCCGAAATGGCCATAGGCCGAGGTCGGCGCGTAGATCGGGCGGTTGAGGTGCAGGTGCTCGCGGATGCCGCGTGGCGAGAGGTTCACCACTTCGCGCAGCACGCGCTCCAGCTTGGCCTCGTCCACGTCCCGCCCGGTGCCCTGCAAATCCACATAGAGCGAAAGCGGGTGAGCCACGCCGATGGCGTAGCTGATCTGCAGGGTGCAGCGGTCGGCGAGACCCGAGGCCACGACGTTCTTCGCGAGGTAACGGCAGGCATAGGCGGCGGAGCGATCCACCTTGGTCGGATCCTTGCCGCTGAACGCGCCGCCGCCGTGCGGGGCGGCGCCGCCGTAGGTATCCACGATGATCTTGCGCCCGGTCAGGCCGCAGTCGCCGTCCGGGCCGCCGATCACGAACTTGCCGGTGGGGTTGATGTAGAACTCGCGCTCGGGCGGCATCCAGCCGCGCGGCAGGATGGCTTCCACCAGCGGCCAGAGGATCTGCTTGATGTCGGTCTGGTCCAGATGCTCCTCGTGCTGGGTGGAGACCACGACGCTGGTGGCCTGCACCGGCTTGCCGTCCACGTAGCGCAGGGTGACCTGGCTCTTGGCATCGGGCAGCAGTCCGGCGACCGATTTGTCCTTGAGGCGCCGCAGCTCGCTGATCCGGCGCAGGATCAGGTGGGCGTAGTAGAGCGGGGCGGGCATCAGACCCTCGGTCTCGCGGCAGGCGTAGCCGAACATGATGCCCTGGTCGCCGGCACCTTCATCCTTGTTGCCGGCGGCGTCCACGCCCTGGGCGATGTCGGCCGACTGCGAGTGCAGGTGGCATTCGATTTGCGCGTTCCGCCAACTGAAGCCGGCCTGGTCGTAGCCGATGTCGTGGATCGCCATGCGGCAGAGATGCTCGAGCAGTCCCGGGGTGACGGTCTCGGGGCCGCGGGTTTCGCCGGCCAGGATCACGCGATTGGTGGTGACCAGGGTTTCGCAGGCGACTCGGCTGTACGGGTCTTCCTTCAGGAAGGCATCGAGGACGGTATCGCTGAGGCGGTCGGCGACCTTGTCGGGGTGGCCCTCGGAGACCGATTCCGAGGTGAACAGGAACTCGCCCTTGTCGCGCATGGATTGCTCCTCTTGTCGCGGCAGGTCTTGGCACGGCCGCTGGGTCCGGCTGGCATGCCGGGCGGCGGTGACATGGCGGAATCGATTGCGAGGGTCAAGGAGAAGCCGGTGCGGGCGCGGTGCGGGGGCTTTGCGCGGGCGGATGGGCGGGATAGAAGGGCGGTCCGGACCCGTAGCTCAGTTGGATAGAGCGTCGCCCTCCGAAGGCGAAGGTCGCACGTTCGAGTCGTGTCGGGTCCGCCACACCTCTGCTTGGAATACGATATGGTCGGATGGCCGCCGATCAGGCCCCGCGGTCAGCGCCTTTTCGGCCCATTCGCCTGATCGAACAAATTCACGCCGCCGCTCTGGTGAACAGTTCATTCCGGTGCCGCGGCTTTTCACACACCCACAGCATCCGACACGCACTTCTTGACGAAACTGGTCTTCGCGGCACCCACCAGTTTCTTCGCATCGGAGTTGGCGGCACACGTGGTTGACGCGTCAGCCTGGCACTTCTTCATGAAACTCGTCAGTGCGGCACCCGCCAGATGCTTGTCTGCCGCGTCGCTCTTGCACGAGCCGGCGTACACGTTGGTCGCCGTCAGACTGAACATGACGGCGAAATAGAGCGTCTTCATCATCTCCCATCCCTCCTTCGTGGCGGCTGCCCATCGGCATCGGCGATCTTGCCTTTGGCCTTCGTCAGTTCGCAATGCCCCATGGCCCGGCATGCTGCCCGGCCCGCCGCTCGCCCAAACCCCGCCCGCCGTGCAACCTGCGTCCGGGAGCCGGTGCATGACGAGCGATCAGCGGCGAAGTGCGTGGAGCGTGTTGGTGGTCGGCTTCGGGACGTTGGTCGTCCCATCCGATTCTTCGGTGAACGTCGCGTTCCCCGCGATCATCCAGTTCTTCCACCTGCCGATTGCCGAAATCCGCTGGATCGCGATCGTCTATATGCTGGCGCAGACCAGCCTGATGCTCGTGTTCGGCCGGGTCGGCGACATGGTCGGCTATCGCCGGCTGTTCCTGATCGGGCTGGCGGTGAGCGGGCTGGGCCTGTTCGGCTGCGCCCTCGCGCCTTCGTACAACTGGCTGCTGGCCGGGCGCGCAGTGCAGGGCATCGGCGGCGGGCTGGTGTTGAGCTGCGGGCCGGCGCTCGCCCTCGGCGAACAGCCGGAGGCGATGCGGGCGCGGGTGCTCGGCTTCTATACCATGCTGTACAGCGCGGGCTTCGTGCTTGGTCCGGCGGTCGCCGGGCCGCTGATCGAGCACCTCGGCTGGCAGGGCGTGTACTGGTTCCGGGTGCCGATCGCGGTGGCCGCCTTTCTCGCGACCTGGACGATCCCCGCATCCGAGCGACCGGCGGGCACGCAGAGGTTCGACCTCACCGGTGCGGTGCTGCTGGCGCTCGGTCTGACCCTCGCCTCGCTCGGGCTCGACCGGCTGCACGGTGCGGCGGTCGCGCCGCTGTGGCCGCTCGGACTTGGCGTGCTGGCAGCGGCGACGCTGTGGGCGTTCGTCCGACAGGAGCGGCGGGCGCCGCAGCCGATCATCGCCCTTCGCCTTGTCGGCCGAGGCGACCTCGTTCCTGCCATACTGGTGAGCCTGCTCGTCAACCTCGCCTGCTTCGCGATCCTGCTCCTGCTGCCGTTCCAACTCGCGCGCGTCGGCGGTTTCGCGCCGCCGGCGATCGGGTCGGTACTGGCCTCGGCGGCGGTGGGGATGGTGCTGGCGTCGCCGCTTGCCGGCCTGGCGGCGCGACGGGTGGGATCATGGACGCTCGCCATGGCGGGGTGCGCCGCCATGGCCGCCGGGTTGGGCGGCGTGGCGGCGACGCCGGGGCTGGCGGGGCTGGTTCCGGCGTTGGTGATCCAGGGCTTCGGCCAGGGGCTGTTCCAGGTCGCGTTCCTCGATATCGTCATCGCCGCCCTTCCGGCCGACGCACGAGGCGTCGCCGGAAGCCTCGGCATGCTGTGCCGCACCGTGGGCGTCATCGCGGGGGCCTCGGTGCTGACGCTGGTGTTCCAGACGCTGCTGTCGAGCGGGTTCGTCGTGGCGTTCCGCGGCACCGTGGGGTTCGCCGCGGCACTGCCGATCATCGGCGCGGCGATGCTGTGGCGGGTGCGGCAGGCCGGCGCGGTGATGCAATCGGCGACGTGAGGAGAGAGTTGATTTCGCGCCGCGCCCCTTGATATAGGTCCGGAATGGATGGCGATGCGACCGGGTCAGGACCGTTCGAGCAGGGGGTGCGGCTGCACCGGGAAGGGCGGATCGAGGAGGCCGCCGGGGCGTATGAGCGGCTGCTTCGGGCAGAGCCGGGACACGTGGATGCGCTGATCCACCTGGGTTCGCTGCGCCTCGGCCAGCGGCGGGCCGGGGAAGCCGAGGCGCTGCTTGTCCGAGCGACGATGGCTGATCCCGGGTCGGCCGAGGCGTTCGGCACCCTGGCCGCGGCACTTCAGGCGCAGGGGAGGCTGCAGGAGGCGTCTGAGCACTACCAGCGCGCGATCGCCCTTCGCCCGGACCTGCCGGAGGCGCGCTTCGGCCTGGCGAACTGCCTTCAGGCGATGGGCCGGGTGGACGGGGCGGCTGCCGCCTATCAATCGGTGCTGGTCTCGGCGCCGGCCCATCCGGAGGCGAATTATGGGCTCGCGACCTTGCTCGGGCGGCTTGGCCGGAGGGAGGACGCGATCGCGGCTTATCGCGCGGCGCTGGCGGCCGATCCGGACTTTGCCGAGGCGAGCTACGGGCTGGGACAACTGCTTGCGCAGGGCCCGCCGATAGAGGAGGAGGCGGGGAAGGAGGCGGCGGCCTGTTTCCGCCAGGCGCTGGACGTCGATCCGGACTACACCGAGGCCCGGCTGGCGCTGGGGGCGGTGCTGTCCCGTCTGGGGCGGGAGGAGGAGGCGATGGCGGCGTTCCGGGCGGTTCTCGCTGCCGACCCTTCTCACGCCGCCGCGCACAACGGCATTGGCATCCTGCTCGATCGCAAGCGCCGGCACGCCGAGGCGAGCGAGCACTATCGCGCCGCGCTGGCGAGCAGCCCGGATCACCTCGATACACTGGCCGGATTGGCGAATGCGTTGAGGAATCTCGGGCGACATGACGAGGCGTTGCCGATCGCGCGCCGCGCCGTTGCCGTCGCACCTGACGCGGCACGGGTGCGGAGCCTTCTGGGATCGATCCTGGCGGAGATGGGGCAGGCGCAGGAGGCGGAGGCGGCGTTCCGGCACGCGGTGTCGCTGGCTCCCGGCCAGCCGGAATTTTCCTACTACACGCTGCAGGTGGCGAAGGCGCGGCCCGGTGACGCGGTGCTGACCGCGCTGGAGGCGATGCTGCCGCGGGCAGCGTCTTATTCCGTGGAGGACCAGTGGCTGCTGCGGTTCGCGCTGGCCAAGGCGTACGACGACGTGGGGGAGCGGGACCGCGGCTTCGAGCACCTGATGGAGGCGAACCGGCTGCGGCGCTCCGCGATCGAATACCATGAGGCCGTCGCGCTGGATGCGATGGGCCGGATTGCCGAGGTGTTCAGTGCCGAAATGATGGCGGTGCGCGCGGGCCGCGGCGAGATGTCGGCGACGCCGGTGTTCATCGTCGGAATGCCGCGGTCGGGGACCACGCTGGTGGAGCAAGTGCTGGCCAGCCACCACGCGGTATTCGGTGCGGGGGAACGGCATGAACTGCCGAGCCTCGTCAGCCGGCTGGGTGCGGACCGGATCGGCACGGTATCGTTTCCGGAACGGGTGTGGACGATGGAGGGGGAGGATTTCCGACGCATCGGGGCGGAGTATGTGAGCGCGATCCGGGCGCTGGCGCCGGGCGCGGCGCGCGTTGTGGACAAGATGCCGAGCAATTTCCTGTTCGTGGGCTTCATCCACCTGATCCTGCCGAACGCCCGGATCATTCACGTGGTGCGGGATCCGGTGGATACCTGCCTGTCGTGCTATTCCAGGCTGTTCTCCGAGGTGCAGACATTCTGCTACGAGCTTGGGGAACTCGGGCGCTATCACCGCAGCTATCAGCGCCTGATGGCGCATTGGCGGTCGGTGCTGCCGCCGGATGTGATGCTCGAGGTCGGATACGAGGCGTTGGTGGGGGATTTTGAGGCCGAGGCGCGCCGGGCGGTGGCGCATTGCGGGCTAGCGTGGGATCCGGCGTGCCTGGAATTCTACAAGTCGTCCCGCCCCGTTACGACGGCGAGCATGGGCCAAGTGCGCCAGCCGATCTACCGGAGTTCGGTTGGGCGGTGGCGTCCCGAGGCGGCACTGCTGCGGCCTCTGCTGGACGCGCTGGAAACGCGATAGCGCTCTGGATGTCGGTATTTGGTCACCGTGGGTCAAAAAATGGACGAATGCGGCGAATTTCCATTTACTTAACGAATCGGCTCGGATTATTAATGAAGGGGTAACCTATTGAGACGGAGGCTCCCCTACGATGGTTCGAAGAACTCTTTTTGGAGGTGTGTCCGCGTTGGCGATCGCGGGCGGCCCCTTCACGGCACAGGCCAATCCGGCGCTGCCGAACCTGCAAAACCTCAACTTCCTCAACTACACCGGGAGTGCGCCGAAGGCGACGTTCGCGGCCAATCAGCCGGTCGGGTGGACCGGCGGCAGCGGGTTGATCTTCATCGCGGCACCCGGGACCGACATCAACTCGCCCGCGACGGCCTGCGGGACCACCTACCTGTCCACCTATGGCTGCCCGAGCACGCTGGCCATCAAGGGCGGCTACAATGAGGTCGAGGCCGACGGCAATCCGGACTTTGAGAGCGGGTTCAACTATTCGGTCAAGGGGCTGACGGTCGGAACGACGTACACGCTGAGCTTCTATCAGGCGGCAAGTCAGCAGAGGGGCTTTTCCGGCGCCACGACCGAGCAGTGGATCGTTTCGCTCGGCACCAAGGGGCTGGATGTCTGCAAGGCCTGCGGTCCGTTCAACCCGACGTTCGGAAGCAACGAGAGCACCTATTCCAATGCGGACCCGAACGCGACCGTCACCACGACGACGCTGATGCACACCGCGTCCGAGGGGATGACGGATTGGAACTATGTTTCGATCAATCTGACGGCCGATGCGACCACCGACCTGCTGACCTTCCTGGCCTGGGGGAACGAAGGCACGCTGGCCAACCTGCCGCCGATGGTGTTCCTGGCCGGGGTCAATTCGGCCTCCGGCCTGGTTCCCGAGCCGGCGAGCCTGGCACTGTTCGGTGTGGGCCTCGCGGGGATCGGGATGATCGCCCGCCGGCGTCGCGCGAAGAATTAAGTCAACACCGGCGAACAGAGATTGCGGCACCCGGGCGGGATAGAATCCGCCCGGGTGTTTTTTGTTGCGGGACACGCGTTACCCCGAGACGGGGATGTCGGTCCGGGTCAGGGCGGGTTGAGCCGAACCAGCCGCAGGCGGTTCTTGCGGCGCGGAAGGGACGGGGTCGCGGAACGGATGGATAAGCTGTCCGGCGACGGACCCGGGCAGCTTGTGATCGATGCCATAGGAATCGGGCCACTGGTTTTTCGGCAGGTAGTGGGTGCCGAACAGCCAATCCATCCAGGGCAGCATGGATGCGAAATTGCGGTCGCGCGGTTCTGCCAGGGTGTGATGCCAATGATGGAAGGCGGGCGTGGCGAACAGCCATTCCAGCGGGCCGAACCGGCAGCGGAGGTTCGCGTGAATGAAGAACCCCCAGACCGTGATGACGAGCATGACCAGGGTGGCGATCATGGTTCCCTGCACGCTCTGCGGTGCACCGAGGCCGAGGATATAGACCGGGATGAGGCCGCAGAGCCGGATGAAGACGAAGTCCACGGGATGGGCACGCGAGCTGATCAGGAAATAGAGATGCTCGGGGCTGTGGTGCACCGAATGGAAGCGCCAGAGGAACGGGATCTGATGCGTCCAGCGGTGGCCCCAGTAGAAGCCAAAGTCGCCGACGACAAAGGCGGCGACGGCGCGCATCCAGATCGGCCAGGCGGCGACCGCGGCATGTACCCGCCAGGGCACGAAGTGATATGCTACGTACGCCGCGAGGCCGAGCGGCACGGCGAGCATCAGATTGGGAAGCAGCCCGTTGATGAAATAGAATCCGAGATCCCCGAGGATCGATTTGCGGAAGATCTTTTCGCGTCGGACCGCGAAGAGCAGCTCGAGCGGGAGGAAGACGGCGGCAATGACGGCCAGCCAGATGCTGAGCCTGAGGACCTCCAGCAGGTAACTCAGGGCCGGATGGTGATGGAGGTATGCAAGCAACGGCACGGTCCTGAATTGAGGTGTCCGAGCGCGGCGAGGGCCTCGCCGCGGCACGGCGGTATATAGCCAAATTCAAACCGGGCAAGAACTGTTTTGCGCCGAAGCGCCCGCCCGGCTAACCGATATACAAACCAAGAAGCCTGGCCAGTTCGGGGCCGGTTTCGGTTGGAGCTATGGGCGCCAGGTAGCGACCGTCCGGGGCCACCAGGAACAGCACCGCGGTGTGGGCGACCGCGTCGCTGCCCGTTCCCGACCCGGTCTCGTGCACCGTACCGCTGACCCGATATTCCTGCTCGACGGCGTGGATCTCCGCGAGTGTTCCGGTCAGGCCGATGATGCGGGGACTGAACGCGCGGACGTAGGTGTGCATCACGGGCGGCGTATCGTGGTCGGGGTCTATCGTGATGAAGAGCGGCTGCAGCCGGTCGGCACGAGGGCCGAGGATGTCCATCGCATCCGCTACGGCGCTGAGGGTCGTCGGACAGATATCCGGGCAGGACGTGTAGCCGAAATAGATCAGCAGATATCGCCCGCGGAAGTCGCGGTCTGTCACCACGCGACCGTCTCCGCGTATCAGGGTGAACGGGCCGCCGATCGCGGGCGCGGCGGGCGGCGTGGTGCCGCCGAGCAGCCACAGATACGCGGCGGTGAGCAGCAGCAGGCAAGCGACGGCCGAGAAGACCGCGATGGCGGTTCCGCGGGACTGATACCCGCCGGCCGAAGCTTTGACTTTTCGGTCTTTTGTCGGCCGGCTGGTATCCTCTTGATTTCGCGCGCGGCCGCCCCACCAATCCCGCGCGCATACCGGTCGGACCTTCGGGCCGCCGGTATGATTTTGCCGTTTATCAGTGCGGCTTTTCGGCATTCTCAGCCCTGCATCGCGAGGTCCATGCCCGGACGCAACTGGCCGAGCAGGGCGGCGGCAAGCACGATCAGGAGTCCGAAGGCAGTCTGACAACAGATGCTGGCGATCAGCCGGGTGCGGGCACGCTCCGGACTGCGTGCCCGCAGGTCGGGTGCCAGGCGATATCGGTTGAGCATGGCAAAACCGAGAAGAACGATGAACAGGGCAATCTTCAGGAAAGCTGTCCAACCGTATGCCGTGTGGAGCAGGGCCTGTGTGCTCCCCACCAGTATGCAGCCTTGTATCAATGCCGAGGCCGCCAGCACGACGACGCAGAGTTTGCCGAGCGGCGAGAACCAGCGGGCGGCGATCGCGGCGGCAGGCGCCGGTGCGATCCATACGACCGAAAGTAGCGGGAGCAGGCCTCCGAGCCATGCGCCAGCGGCCCAGAGATGGAGCGCTTCGGAGAGTTCGAGGAGGCTGATCCCGTTGGTCATGGCGTAGGCATGGCCGTGCCCCACCTGGATGATCGCCGCGGCGGTTCCGGGGACCAGGCCGGCACGCCAGCGGGACGTATCGGGAGCCGGTCCGAGCATGAGTGTGGTGAGGACCAGCAATAGAAGCTGGGCCAGCAGGACGTGGCCGAAGCTGGTGCCGATGAGCACGGTCCGCACGCCGCTCAGCCATTCGCGCGGGGTACCGGGGGTGGCGAGATAGGACGTGAGGACGGCAAGCCAGGCGCATAGCGCGACACCGGCGGCGATCAGACTGATCCTGGTGCAACGGATCAGGACGCGCTCGATTGCGACGAGGATGCCCGGGGTCATGTGCTCCGTGGTTCGCGGCATCACGGCGATCCGGAACGTCAGGGTGCCGGCGAGCGAGAGCAGGAATGCGACGGCGAAGCCGCGCGCGAGGACGAGCGCGGCTCCACCGTCGGGTGCGAAGGTCGGCATCGGCCGGTTCGCGTCAGTGCCTCATTGGGGCGCGACGGTGAATTTGAACGATCCCTGGGTCTTGTGGGTGTCGGTCGCTGTTGCGTGCCAGAGCACGGTGTAGGTGCCGGGGGGCAGCGGATCGAGCGTGACGGCGAGATGGGAGTTGCTGCCGGTAAGATGGGGCATGCCGGTTGCGATGTGTGCCCCTTGGGCATTCTGCACGGTGATGGTGCTGAAGCTTGGTTCCACGGCCTCGGTGAAGTCGATGACGACCTGGCGGGGCGGGGATGACACGGTGCTTCCGACGGCGGGGCTGGCGGTCTTGAGAAAGGCGTGCGCCGAAGCCTGGGCGGCCGGAAGCGCGAGCAGGGCGACCGCAGCGAGTATGTTTCGCATGGGAGGGTCCTTCCTTCGGCAACTGAGAGTGCGGACGGCGGCGCACGCTGCACCGCGTTGCGCGATTGCGGGTCTCAGGCGGTCAAAGGAGGTCCTCGGGGTGTGCCGACGCGTGCGGCGGGTGAAGGCGGTCCGCGCGCCGGTGGAGCGTCTTCGGGTCCGAGATGGACGATTGCGCCGGAAAAGACCGGCAGTTCGAGCGCGGCTGTCGGGACGACACTGGGAAGCGCCAGGGCCACGCTGATGGGACACAGCGCCGGGCTGGCGCGATGATGGGGCGAAGCCGGCGGGGCGTGGCCGGTCCGGTCCGCTCCACAGAGGATGCCGGCGGCATCGAGGGCGGCGAGCGTCGCGTGGGGGCTGTCGTCCGGCAGCACCATCGCGCCCAGCGCCAACTGGCTGATCAGCGCGATGCCGACGAGCAGATGGAAGATCAGGCCAGGGACGTGGCGGAAGCGGCGCGCCATCTTTCGACATGATAGCAGTCACCCGGAGAGCGGCAAGCGCAGCGGCCCGTATTCGCATGTCGGCGCAACAACGTGGTCCTCGTGAGCGGGCTGTTACCAGCCGGCCGAATGTTTGACTCTTTCGGTCGGTGGTCGGCCGGCTGGTATCCTCTTGATTTCGCGCGCGGCCGCCCCACCAACCCCGCGCGCATACCAGTCGGCCTTTCGGCCGACTTATATGCTTTAAGCAAGAGCGAACCCAGGCTAAACAGAGGCTACCGGGACGATCGCAGGGCGGTCATCCAAGGGGGATCGGGCCGGTGGTACAACCGTCGTAAGCAGAAGGGGAGGACTGATGGACCAGATATCTGCAAGCCGCCGAATTCTTTGTACCGCGTTCTTCTCGTTAGCGATCACATCGCCATTGGCGTTCAGAGCTGCGGCGCAGCCAAAATTTATTGTGAAGCCGATCGCGGAAAAGAAGCTCAAGGAGCTGCCGACCGGTCCCCTGTTCTGGCGAGTTGAAAATTTCCCAACGATCGAGCAAGCGCATGCTGCTGAAAGCTCAACGTCGGTCGCGGTCCAAGCTGCCGGCAAAGCTTGGCTATTCACGCTCGGCCCCAAAACCAGCGGCGTGACTCAGGGGAGCAATGCTGTTGAGATTGGACCAGTGCCTACCTTCAATGCGACAGAATATCTGCTGCGCATCAATTATGCTGAGGCGCCTCCCGGCACCAAAACGCCTGTGCATACTCACCCAGGCTCCGAAACCTTCTACGTGCTGACCGGCGAGCTCGGACAAAAGACACCGCACTCTGTGGTGCATGTAGAAACCGGCCAGTCGATGGCAGGACATCCTCCCGGTACGCCGATGGAAGTCTTCAGCAGCGGCAGTTCCACTCTCACTGCTCTCGTCATGTTTTTGGTTGACGCTACCAAGCCCTTTTCTTCGCCGGCAAAGCTGGAATAAATCGTCGAGCACCACGACGGACGGCGCCGGCGCACCTGATCGTTGTGCAACGGGCGGCCGGACTCTGGAAGAATCAGCTTTGTGCCGTTTGCAAGGCCCTGTGCACATGCTCGCGGCGGGGGATGGGCGTGACCGTGCCGTAACCGGTGCATTTCAGGGCGGCGGCGACGTTGGCGTAGCGGGCGGCATGCTCGGGCGTGTCGCCTTCCAGGTAGCGAGCCAGGAAACTGCCGCAGAACGTGTCCCCTGCCCCGCTTGCGTCCAGCGCCTGCACGGTGTGGACCGGGATGCGGGTGCGGGACTCGGGCGTAGCGACATAGGCGCCCTGGTCGCCCATCTTCAGCACGGCGATCCTCGGGCCGAGGCGCAAATAATGGTCCAGGATGCGATCCGGGTCGGTCAGGCCGGTCATGACCAGCGCATCCTCCATGCCGGGGAAGACGATGTCCGTCTGGCGAATGGCGGCTTCCATCACGGCCGCGGCGCGCGTCGCGGGCCACAGGCGGGGACGGTAGTTCGTGTCATACGCAACGGCGCCGCCGGCGCCGCGGACGATGTCGATGGCGCCGAAGACCGCATCGGCCGCGGTGGCGGAGATGCCCTGGCTGACGCCGGAGGTGAAGAACAGGCGGGTGTCGGCCAGCATCTGCTTCGGCAGGTCGTCCACCGTGAACGCCGCGGCGGCGGAGTTCTGCCGGTGGTGGAGGAACTGGTGGCCCTTCGGGCCGTGGAAGATGAAATAGACGCCGGTCAGATGGGCGGGTTTGCGGACCACGCCCTCGGTGGAGACCCCTTCCCTCCCCCATAGCGCAACGAAGCTGTCGCCGGCGAAGTCGGTGCCCAGGCCGGTGATGTACGCGGTGCGGGCGCCCTGGCGGGCCGCGGCGATGGTGGCGTTGGAGGTGTCGCCGCCGAAGCCCTCGAGATACAGGCGGCGGCCGTCGGGTTCGGGCGGAAGCTGGCTGAACTCCAGCATCGGCTCGCCCATGCCGATCAGGTCGAAGGTCATGTCACCAGCACCTGTTGCGCGGCGGCCTGGACCTTGGCGCGGTCGTTGCTGACCAGCGCGCCGCCGATGCCGACAAAGGCGGCGCCGGCTTGCAGATAGGCCTGGGTGTGCGCGGGCTCGACGCCGCCGGTGGGACACAGCGGCACGTCGGGCAGCACGCTGCGTAGCGCGCGGATATGTGCCGGGCCGCCGAGCGAGGAGGCGGGAAAGATCTTCACCACATCAGCGCCGGCAGCGCGGGCTGCGCGGACCTCGGTTGGCGTCATGGCGCCGAGCATCAGCAGCGCGTTGGCGGCGCGGGCGGGCGCGACCAATTCGGGATCGACCCAGGGGGCGACCAGGAACGCAGCACCGGCATTCAGGCAGATTTCCGCGGTATGCGCGTCGGGCACGGTGCCGGCGCCGACGAGCAGGGACGGATCGGCGGCGAGGTCCTTGATGAGCGCGGGCGCGTCGGGGACGGTCAGGGTGATCTCGAAAATGCGCAGCCCGGCATCGTGCAGCCACTGCACGACGTGGCGGGCGTGCTCCGTGCTGGTGGTGCGGATCACCGGGACGACGCGGGCCTGACGGAGGCGGGGGAGGAGTGGGTGGGTCATGCTGTGGACCTTACGAGCGCATCGGCCATGACCATACCATCCGGCAGAATGATCAGCGGGTTGATTTCCGCCTCGGTCACGGCGGGGATGCCGGCAAGCCGGGAAACCGCAGCGACCGCGCGGGCCAGGGCAGATGCGTCGCCGCGCGGCAGGTTGCGATAGCCGAGGATCGGCGCCAGGCCCTTGACCGCGCGGATCATGTCCATCGCTTCGTCTTCGGTGACCGGTGCAAGACGCAGCGTCACGTCGCGATAGAGTTCCGCCAACACGCCACCGGCGCCGAGGGCAATCACAGGGCCGACGGTGGGATCGAGGCGGTAGCCGATGATGGCCTCGGCCAGGCCGCGCGCCATCGGCTGGACCAGAAAGCCGGTGATGCGGGCGCCGAGGCGGTGCCTGCATGTCGCGGGCGCGGGCGGCGAGGGTTTGCGTGTCGGGGATGTTGAGGGCGACGGCGCCGGCCTCGGTCTTGTGGGCGATTTCGGATGAAACGGCCTTGAGCGCGACCGGGTAGTTGAGGTCCGGCGGGGCGAAGGGGTCGATCAGGCGGGCGGTGTCCGGGATCCCGAGTGCAGCGAAGACGGCGCGGGCGCCGGCTTCGTCCGTGGCGCCGGGAAGCAAGCGCTGCGGCGGCTTCGGTGTTGCCGGCGGGCGCGGGGGGATGCGGCGGTGCGCCAGTCGCAATACGCGCGCACCGCGTCGGCGCAGGGTTCGGGGTTGCGAAAAGCGGCGATGCCGGCGGTGGCGAGCAGGCGCAGGGATTCCTCGGCGTGAGGCACCGTGAAGGCGCAGACGGGGTTGGTGCCGGTTGACGCGGCGATGCCGGAGACGGCGTCCTGCGGGCGGAACTGTGCGGAGGAGCCGATCACCGCGATCGCAAGGTCGGTGTTCGGGTCATTGCGCGCCTCGGTCAGCGCCGAGGCGATGGCGGACTGGCCCATGCCGGCCAGCGTGGTGTCGAGCATCCGGGCGGAGATGCCGGCGAGACCGAGGCGGTCCACGACCATGGCGCCGCCTCCACCGGTGGTGGTGACGACACGAACGCTGCGTTTGGGTGAGGGCGGGCGGGCATCGGCCGGTGACGAGCGGCGGGAGTTCGAGCAGGGTTTCGATGTGCTCGACGCGGATGATGCCGTGGGCGCGGAAGAACGCATCGGCCGCGGCGTCCGATCCGGCCATCGCGCCGGTGTGGGTGGCGGCAAGGGCGGCGCCGGCTTCGGAGCGCCCGAGCTTGTAGGCGATGATCGGCTTGCCCTGTTCGTGCGCGCGGGCGGCGGCCTGGGCGAGCAGATCGGGGCGGCGGATGGTTTCAAGGAAAAGCAGAATGACGCTGGTTTCGGGGTCGTCGGCGAGCATCAGGGCGATCTCGCCGGCGGTCAGGTCGGCCTCGTTGCCCATGCTGATCAGCTTGGCGAAGCCGAAGCCTCGGGCGGCGGCGCGGGAGAGCAGCGTGCCCATGACGCTGCCGGATTGGGAGACGAGGGACCAGGTGCCGGGGATCAGTTCCGGCGCTTCCAGCGCGGCGTTGACGGAGCAGGCGATGCGGGCGGGGATGTTGATGACGGCCATGGAGTTGGGGCCGAGGAGGCGAAGGCCAGCGTCGTGTGCGACGGCGGTCAGGCGGGCCTGGCGTTCCGCACCGTCGGGGCCGGATTCGGCGAACCCGTCGGCGAGGATGGCGGCGACCGGGACGTGGACGGCGGCGCAGTCGCGGATCGCCTGTTCGACGTGCGCGGTACCGGTGAGGATGTAGGCGAGGTCGATCGGGCCGGGGATGTCGTGCAGGGTGGTGTAGGCTTTCTCATTCAGGACGGTGTCGGCACGCGGGTTCACCGGGTAGAGCGTCCCGGTGAAGCCGTGCTTGCGGAGGTAGATCTGCGCGCGGGCCGAGGTGCGCGCGGGGTCTGACGACGCGCCGATCAGCGCGATGCTGCGGGGTGCGAGGAGTGGTTGCGTGATTCCGTGCGTCATGCCGGGCGGGATTGCTTCGCCGCTGCGCGGCTCGCAATGACAGTGGTGGCAAGGCGCACCGGTATCAGAGCGGATCCCAGGAGAAGACATCCCCCGAACGGTCGAGCGGCATGAAGGAGGGTTTGAGTGCGGGGATGGCGTGTTCGGCGACGCTCTCCGGGGTCCATCCCTCGGCGCGGTGCACGATGCGGATAGGGCGGGGCGAGCTGAACAGGATGATCTCGTTCATCCGGGTGCCGAAGACCTGGCCCGAGACATCCTTGGCGGCGTCGGACGCGAGGAACACCGCGAGCGGCGCGTTCTTGTCCGGCGTCATCTGCTGGATTTTCGCGACGCGCGTCTGCTGCTCGGGCGTGGTGGCGGGGATGGAGCTGGTCATGCGGCTCCAGGCAAAGGGCGCGATGCAGTTGGAACGCACGTTGTAGCGCTTCATGTCCAGCGCGATGGATTTAGAGAGCGCGGTGATGCCGAGTTTGGCGGCGGAGTAGTTGGCCTGGCCAAAATTGCCGATCAGGCCGGAGGTGGAGGTGATGTGCACGAAGGCGCCGCTTTCTTGCTTGCGGAAGTGCTCGGCGGCGGCGCGGCTGGTGAAGAAGCTGCCGTTGAGATGCACGGCGATGACGGCGAGCCAGTCCTCGGGGGACATCTTGTGGAAGATCACGTCGCGCAGGATGCCGGCGTTATTGCAGACGATATCGATGCGGCCGAAGTGGTCGAGTGCCGCTTGGATGATCTTCTGGGCCGAGGGCCACTCGGCGACGGAGTCGGTGTTGATTTCGGCCTTGCCGCCGCGCTGCTCGATGATCTGCTTGGTCTGCTGAGCGGGCGAGGCGGACAGGCCCTCGCCGGTCAGCGACGCTCCGACATCGTTGATGATGATGCTGGCACCCGCCAGCGCCATCATGACGGCGATTTCCCGCCCGATGCCGCCGCCCGAACCGGTGACGACGGCGACTTTACCCTCCAGGAGTCCTGGCATGCGCGCTTCCTTCCCGCTTTGCAGGGCCGGACCGTAGGGGAGGCGGGGGAGGATGTGAACGGGGCGGGGCTAAAGGAGTTCGCGCAACTCGCCCAGCCAGGGTTCGTAGCGGCGCCAGCGTTCCACCGAGGTGGTGTAAACCGGCTGGCGCGCCTGCCAGGCACTGGCGGTATGGATGGTGCGCGGGTTTCGCTCGGGCGCGAGGCACGCTTCATCCCATTCCAGACCGAGCAAGGCGATCAACCGTCGGGTTTCGGCGTCGCGGTTGCGGATCAGTTCTTCGTAGTCCACCTCGATGAAGCGGTCGGGCGGCAGGATCGAGCGCCAGTGATCCATCAGCCTGAGATAAGCGCGATAGAAGAATGCCAGGTCTGCCTTGTTGCGGGCGAAATCCATCTGGCGATTGAACAGGATCGAGTAGATCGACAGGCAGGTATCGATGGGATGCCGCCGGCAATGGATGATGCGCGCTTCGGGCAACAGCGCGTGCAGCAAACCCAGGCGCATGAAGTTGAAGGGCAGCTTGTCGGTGACGCGGGCGGCGGCCGGCGCAATGCGGCGCAGGTGCTCGAGATAGGCTGTGGCGGTGGTGCGCGCCGCTTCCAGTGGAAACGAACCGCCGATCGCCTGTTCCAGCGCCGGGCCGTGGATGTGCCAATAGGTCAGTTCGTCGCCCGCGGCGACGGCGGAATGGCTCGATATGATCTGTTCCGTCAGTGTGGTGCCGGATCGTGGCATGCCGACGATGAAAATCGGGGTGGGGTCCGCAATCGCGGCGGCGCCCGCCGCACGGAGGGCCTCGGGCGAGCAGCGCGCGATGGTTTCATCGAACCAGGCCGTCGCGCGGCGCTGATCAAACCTGACCTGCCGGCTCATGAGGTCGTGCGCTGTATCGAAGTGGTGCATCGCGCGACAGTGGTCGCTCAGATCGTCGTGCGCCTTGCCAAGCACGAAGTGGAATGCAAGCCGGCCGGTATGCGGCAAGCCCGGGCGGTCAAGCTGTTGGTTGACCTCCTCGAGCAGAGTGCGATCGGAGGGGCGCAGCTTGCGCGCGGAGACCAATCCGACCCACGCGCCGAAGATGTCAGGGTCGAGCCGGGTTGCCTGGCGGAACGAGGCGGCAGCTTCATCCAAACGCCCGGCGTCGGTCAGCAATCCGCCGAGCAGATTGTGGGCTTTCGCGCTGGCCGGGTCGAGCGCCAGTGTCTTGCGGATCAGGGTCTCCGCCTCGTCAGGGCGACGCTCCAGCATCAGCGCCTTCGCCGTGCACAGCTTGCCCTCCGTTTGGGTTTTGAAGGCGAGCGCAGCGGCGCGGAACCGCGCGATCGCTTCCTCGGCGCGGTTGCGGCGCTCGAGAAGTTCCGCAAGCCGGCACTGCGATTCCGGCAGGCGGGGCGAAAGCTCGGTGGCGCGGGTGAAGGCCTCTATCGCTTCGGTTTCAAGCCCCTGGAGATCGAAAGCCCAGCCGAGGTCCTGATGAGCGCCGGCGAGCCTGGGATTGCGTGCGATCGCGGCACGCAGACTTGTCACCGCCGCGGAGTACTGGGCGGTCTTGAGGAGCGCCCGGCCAAGCGCGTGATGCGCGACGGCATTCTCATCGTCCAATGCCAGCGCCTGACGCAACAGCCCGAGCGCGCCGCTGGCGTCGCCGGCGTCCAGCAGGGCCAGGCCGCGCTGCACCAGCGCGTCCGCGTTCTTGCGGTCCTTGCGGTTCGGCGCGAGTGGGGCCTCGGTCGTGATGCCGTAATGGCCGGAATCAACGGCGCGTTGTGTCGCCAAAGCAGATTGCGCCAAGCGGCCTGCCGGGGTGAGCGCGTCCAGCCCCAAACGCGACAGCATCGGGTCGGCGGGGGTCCCGCGCTTCATGCGGCGTCAGCCCTGTGCGGCAGCAGCGTGCGAAGTTCGCCGAGGAACGGCTCGTATCGGCGCCAGCGCTCGAGAGAGGTTCGATAGACCGGCTGGCGCGCCTGCCACGCGCTGGCGGTGCGCACAACACGGGTATTACGCTCGGGTTGCAGGCAGGCGTCATCCCAGGGCAGACCGCAGAAGTCGATGAGGCGGCGGGTCGTGGTTACGCGGTCGGTGACCATATCTTCGTAGTCGATCTCGATGAACCGGTCCGGTGGCAGCACGCTGCGCCAGTGCGCCATCAGCCTTTCGTATTGCCGGTAATAGAAGACCAGATCGCTGCGATCGTAGGCATAGTCGTGCCGGCCGTAGAACAGGGTGAAGTAGATCGACAGGCAGGTGTCCACGGGGTTGCGCCGGCAATGCACGATCCGCGCGTGTGGAAAGCAGAGCCGGAGCAGCCAGATGCGCTGGAAGTTGCCCGGAGCCTTATCGACGACGCGCCGGGCGGTTCGGTCGATGCGGCGCAAGGTGGCCCGGTAGTCGGCCGCGGCGCGGGCGATCTCGGACGGGTTGATGGAGCGCGATCCCGAACGCAGCCAGTCGGTGTGCAAGTCGTTCCAGAACGGCAGCTCGCCGCCGGCCGCAACGGCCGGATGGGAACTCAGCACCTGCTCCACCAGCGTGGTTCCGGAGCGCGGCAGACCCAACACCAGGAGCGGGAGATCGTCGTCAGGTTGCGGCGGGCGGGCAACGGAAGCAGCCGCATGCTCCATTGCCTGCCGGGTAAACCCGCGGATCAGGCTGTCGAAGTGGCGGACCAGGGCGGACCGGTCGAACTTTGTTGTCCGGGCCTGCAGGGCGTTGCCGGCATCATAATGGCGCATCGCCGTGGCGACGTCTCCCAGTTCGTCGAAGCTCTTGCCCAGGCCGAAGTGGAGGCCGACCCGAAGGCCGAAATCGAGATCGGGGCGCTCGGTGATGCCGGCGATGCGGGTGAGCAGGTCGCGGTCGGCTTCCGCGGCGCGGCCGTTGTTGGCCCAATCGTAGAATCCGTGCGGCTCATGCGGTTCCAGTCGCATCGCTTCGAGGAACCGGGCGCGTGCGGCGGGGAAATCTCCGCGCTGGCTCAGGACCTGGCCGAGCAGCCGATGGAGATTGGCATGCTCGGGCGCGAGTGCGACGGTGCGTTTCAGCTCGGCTTCGGCCTGTTCGGTCTGGCCGTCGAGAAACAGGAACTTGGCGCGGTACGCGGACGCGCTGACCGGATCGGCGATGGCACTGCTTGCACGTTTGAAGATTGCCGCGGCCTCCTGCAGCCGTGACTCGCGTTCGAGGGCCGCGCCGAGCGCGACGAGCGCGTTGGTGAAGCTGGGCCGCAGGTGTATGGCGTGCTGGAGATGGTCGATGGCCTCGGCGTACAGGCCGCAGCGAAGGCAGGTGATGCCGGCGTCGTGGTGCGCGGCGGCTTTTCCTGGATCGAGCCGGGCGATCTCCCGCATGGCGGGCAGCGCATCCACCAGCCGGCCGGCTGCTTTCATGCGTTCGATGGTGCGGAGGTGGGTGGCGATCTGCTGTGCGGCAGCCGTTGGGTCCGGTCGCGTGGGAGCGGCGTTTTGCTTCGGCAGGCAGCAGTTTTTGAATTTCAGTCCGCTGCCGCAGGGACAGGGCTGGTTGCGGCTTGTCTTGTCGGTTGTTGGCAAACCTGCCTCATGTGGGAAGAGCGGCGAAGCGGATCAGTACCATCGGGCCATGAGAGGAGTCATGCAGAAAAGAAAAAAGGGCGGTCGCTGTGCGGCCGCCCTTGGGATAGAGGTGTTCTCGGGTTCAGGTTTTTGAAGTTCGCCTGTTGCGTCGCATGACGAATCCGAGGCCGAGCAGGCCGGTGCCGAGGACGGCGAAGGATGCCGGCTCGGGAACGGGCGGAGAGACGAACGGCAGCGAGACCTTCAGGTAGGCAGGCGGCCCGCAGCACTCTGAATACACGAGCGTGTAGGCCTCGTTGCCCGTCGGGCCGTTGTAGGTGGCGGTGCTGTACACGAAACCCGTCGGCCCAGGCTGGCTGATGACGGTGATACCTGCGATCTGCAAGGTCACGCCATCGTCATGCCCGATCTGGAACTGCTCACCGGTCGTAACAGTGACGGTGCCGTGCGAGACCCACTGTGTGTTATCCAATCCGGCATTCGGATTGCCGGTGACGATTGTGCCGCCTCCGGTCGCCACGAACGCGCCGATCGTGTAGTTGGCGCTGGTGGCACCGAAGTTCACCGGAGCGGATGGCGCGGAGAACGTCGCGATCGCGGTACCGTTGCCGGCGTTGGCGAGCGTGGCGTTGGCAGCGACGCCCGAGGTGACGGAGTAAATCGTCCCGGTGATCGTTGAAGCGTTAGCGGGGAGCAGGCCGGCGACCGCGATCGCAGCGGCGGCTGTAGTCCCCAGCAAAGCCCATCTCATGTGGTTGCTCCTTTCCGCCGCGGGCGCATTGCCTTGCCTCTGGCGCTTGGTCATTGAGGAAGTGAATTCTTCCCGGCAAGCAAAACTAACCGGCGGATTGCTGGTCCGTCAAACAATAATTAAAGACAATTACATTAAATCTTCAGCTCTGGGAAAATAAAAGTGCAGAGACAACATTTCAGTTCAATCTGTAGTTGTATTGTAACTGTCCGCCAACATGTCCTCGCATCAGACGCGCCATCAATTTCTACGCCGTCGCGGGGCTCCGCGCCGTTTTGACGGGTCGTAGCCACCACCGCCTGGGCCGAGCGGCTCCGGCGTGCGGTCCCGTTTCGCGCGCAGGCTCGCGGTGGATGCCGGCGGCGGTTGCAGTCCAAGTTCCAGTGCTTCGAGGCGGCGGATTTCGTCGCGCAACCGGGCGGCGGTTTCGAACTCCAGGTCGGCCGCGGCGGCGCGCATGCGCTTTTCGAATTCGGCAATGCTGACGATTTCAGGTCCTTGCCGACGAATTCCGCAACCCCGCCATCCTCCACCGGTGCGACAGTGACGTAATCCTGCTCGTACACCGAGGCGAGCACGTTGCCGATCTGCTTGCGCACGGATTGCGGGGTGATGCCGTGCGCCTCGTTCCAGGCGGTTTGCTTGGCGCGGCGGCGCTCGGTTTCCTCGATGGCGCGGCGCAGGCTGTTGGTCATCGTGTCAGCATAAAGGATCACCCTGCCGTCCACGTTGCGCGCGGCGCGGCCGATGGTCTGGACCAGGCTGGTGGCGGAGCGCAGGAAACCTTCCTTGTCGGCGTCCAGGATGGCGACCAGCATGCATTCGGGGATGTCCAACCCCTCGCGGAGCAGGTTGATGCCGACCAGGACGTCCACGACGCCGAGGCGGAGGTCGCGGATGATGTCGATGCGCTCCAGCGTATCGATGTCGGAGTGCAGATAGCGCACCTTCACGCCGTGTTCGGTCAGGTAGTCGGTCAGATCCTCGGCCATGCGCTTGGTGAGTGTGGTGACCAGCACGCGTCCGCCGCGCTGCGCGGTGGCGCGGCATTCGGCGAGCAGGTCATCAACCTGCTTTTCGACCGGACGGACTTCGACCTGCGGATCGACGAGACCGGTGGGACGGATCACCTGCTCGGCGAAGACGCCGGCGGTGCGTTCCATCTCCCACGGGCCGGGCGTGGCGGAGACGAAGAGCGTTTGGGGGCGGTAGGTCTCCCATTCCTCGAATTTCAGCGGACGGTTATCGACGCAGGACGGCAGGCGGAAGCCGAACTCGGAAAGGACGGATTTGCGGTTGAAGTCGCCGCGGAACATGCCGCCGATCTGCGGCACCGTGACGTGTGACTCGTCCACGATGAGCAGGGCATCCTCGGGCAGGTATTCGAACAGCGTGGGCGGGGGTTCGCCGGGGTTGCGGCCGGTCAGGTAGCGCGAGTAGTTCTCGATCCCTTTGCAGGAGCCGGTGGTCTCCATCATCTCCAGATCGAATTGCGTGCGCTGCCCCAGACGTTCCACTTCCAGCAGTTTGCCCTCGGCGTGGAGTTCTTCCAGGCGTTGCTTGAGTTCTTCCTTGATGCGCACCATGGCCTGGAGCAGGGTGGGGCGCGGGGTGATGTAGTGGCTGTTGGCATAGACGCTGATTGACTCGAGCTTGCCGGTGACTTCTCCGGTGAGCGGATCGAATTCGCTGATGGTCTCGACCTCGTCGCCGAACAGGCTGACGCGCCAGGCGCGATCCTCGTAGTGGCTAGGAAAGATATCGACGGTCTCGCCGCGCATGCGGAAGGTGCCGCGCTGGAAGGCGGCGTCGTTGCGGCGGTATTGCAGTTCGACGAGGGCCTTGGCGAGGCGGTCACGGTCGATGCGGCCGCCGGTTTGCAGCTTCACGACCATGCGGGCGTAGCTTTCCACCGAGCCGATACCGTAGATGCAGGAGACGGACGCGACGATGATGACGTCGTTGCGCTCCAGCAGCGCCTGGGTGGCGGCGTGGCGCATGCGGTCGATCTGTTCGTTGATCTGCGCGTCTTTTTCTATGTAGGTGTCGGTGCGCGGGACGTAGGCTTCGGGCTGGTAGTAATCGTAGTAGGAGACGAAGTATTCGACCGCGTTGTCGGGGAAGAAGCTTTTCATCTCCCCGTAAAGCTGCGCCGCGAGCGTCTTGTTGGGCGCCAGGATCAGGGTGGGTTTCTGCACCGCTTCGATGACCTTGGCCATGGTGAAGGTCTTGCCCGAGCCGGTGACGCCGAGCAGCACCTGGTCGCGCTCGTTTTGTTGCACGCCGCGGACCAGGTCGGTGATGGCGGTGGGCTGGTCGCCGGCGGGTTCGTAGTCCGAGACCACGCGCAGGCGGTTCAGGCGGGGTTTTGCGGCCTGTTTTTCCGGGATGAACAGGACCGGGGACGGGGCACGGAGCAGGGTAGCGGACATTGGGGGGAAGATGGCGGTGGAAGCGGTCGGCGTCGAGGGAGGTTGAAGCTGGCGCCTATGGGGAATGATATCATGATATCAGTGCTGGGGGCCGCACATATGGCGCAACTCGTCGTTCGCAACCTGGAGCCGGGGTCAAGGAGCACTTGCGAGTCCCTCGCGGCAGAGCACGGGGGCACAGCCTGGAGCAGGAGGTGAGGGATATTCTCCGGCGGGCGGTGGAAGGCCGAGGGGAGGGTCCAAGCGAGGGTGGGCACGCGAATCAGCCAGCTATTCGCCGGCTTGGGATTCTCGGGCGAGATTCCTGAGCTTAAGGGGCAGGAAGCGCGTCCGGTCGAGTTCGAGGCAGTGATCCTTGCTCGACAGCAATGTACTATCGGCACTTGATGAGCGATCCGCCAGAAGCCGAACCGATCGTCACCTGGCTCAATCGACACGGTTGCAGACGAGATATGGACCACCGGCGGTGAGCGTTTTCGAAATCCGATCCGGAATTTCGTGCCGCTCGCCGAGGCCGCCGGCGCAGAACCTTCTCGAGAACGGCGTTCGGAACACTCTGGTGACGAGATGTTTTGACCGGGAGGATCGCGCCGTTGGACAGGGCGGCCGCGATTGCGGCGGCTGAATTCAGCGCGAAGGCGACGATCCAGGGGGCTGACGGTTGATATCCGGGACACGTTGATTGCCGGCATCGCGTTGGCCCGTCGCGCGGTCGTGGCGACCAGGAATATCCGGCACTTTCAGGACCTGGAAACCGGGGCGGTCAGTCCGTGGGATCACTGATCGGGGCAGGAAGGAACGGCCATGAAAATCACCAAAATCTCCGCGATCCCGATGTCTGCCCCGGTTCCGGAAGAACGGCGCCATCGCACCGACACCGGTACCAAGATCAAAACCGACGCAACGCTGATCCGCATCGAAACCGATAGCGGCCTTACGGGGATCGGCGCGGCGCTGGGGACGCCGCCGGTTGTCGCGGCGATCGTCGAACATGAGATCGCACCGGAATGCCTCGGCGAGGACCCGATGTTCTCGGAGCGCATCTTCGAGAAGATGTATAACGCCTCGCGCGCCCGGCCGGCGCTGGAGCGTGGTGTCGCGCAGCCCGACCCGAGCCGGCGCCGCGGCATGGTGATGGAAGCGATTGCCGGGGTGGATATCGCGGTGTGGGACGTCAAGGCGCAGGCGCTCGGCATTCCGCTGTATCAGGCGCTGGGCGCGGCACGCAGCGCGGTCCGAGGCTACGCCAGCGGCGGCTGGGCGCCGGGTGACGAGGCCGAGGCGGAACTCGGCGGCTATGCCGCGAAGGGCTTCACCGCGGTAAAAATGCGCGTGGTCGGACGCGACGGATTTTCCATCGCCAACTGCGTGCGCCGGGTGAAGGCCGCGCGTCGGGGCATCGGTCCCGATGTTGAACTCATGGTCGATGCGCATGGCTCGCTGGAGGTCGCGGTGGCGATCAAGCTTGCCAGGGAGCTCGAACCCTACGACATCGCCTGGTTCGAGGAGCCGGTGTCGCCCGACGATCACGCCGGGCAGGCGGAGGTGCGGCGATCGACGACCATTCCCATCGCCTCGGGCGAGCGGGAGTTCACCCGTTTCGATTTCCAGGACCTGTTGGAACGCCGCGCGCTGGATGTCGCGCAGCCGGATGTGGCCCGGGCGGGCGGCATGACGGAGATCCGCCGGATTGCGGCGCTGACCTCGGCATATGGCGTGCGTCTGGCGCCGCATGCGTGGGGGAGCGGGGTGCTGTTCGCCGCCAGCATTCACGTCGCGATGGCTGCGGCCAATTGTCACATCCTGGAGGTGACGCAGGGCTACATGCCGATGATGTGGGAGCTGTTCAACGAACCCTTCGATATTCGCTCCGATGGCATGGTGCACGCGCCCGACCGGCCGGGTCTGGGTTTTACGTTGCGTGCGGATGCGCTGGAGCGGTTCCGCTATGTCGATGGGCCGGAATTTGTCTTTTAGCGGCGGCGGGGAGCGAGGATGACACCGGCAATGCCGATCCCGAGCATCCCCAATGAGGAAGGTTCAGGGATCGACTGGGAAGCCGCGATGCGTGGCTTGCCCACCCAGACCGGCAGGGCAATGCCGGGCTTCAACCCCTCGGGCGCGTTCGTGCTGGGATCGTCCTGAAAGATGCCGAATTGCTGCTGACCGATCGGCGCGCCGGGTAGATCGAAGGCCTGGAATAGAAAGAGCGGGATTGTCTGTCCGGCGGCATCGTATTGCGGCGTCAGCCAGTTGTTGAACATCTGACCGATGACATCCGCTTCGTTGGGAATGCCGCCATATTCGGCGGTAAAGCCGGTCTCTCCCACGAAAGCCTCCGGCAGGCCGGCAAACCGGGTCTGAAGATTGTCGATGTAATTGATGACATGGCTGAAATCGGTGCTCGTGGGCGGCAAAGTATATTGGTTGAAGAACACGAAGGGCTTGCCGCCATTCCAAGCAGGACTCCAGTGCTGGGTGACGTAGGTGGTATCGTAGGAGGCCACGAGATTGGCGCTGGGGACAGCGGGATAGTTGGCAATGATGGTGGAGACCGGGACGGTCTCGAGCCCGGCGGCGCTCAGAGCTGAGCTGAGGTTGTTGAAAGCGGCCGGAACCCAGGTCTGATAATAGGCCGTGAAGTTCGGATCGGTCGGCGGCGGGCCGTTCGCATCGATCTCATTGCCAAGGACGATGGTGGCGACATGGGCCTGGACATTGGCGACGCCGCCAAACGCGTTGATCAGCATGTGCACATAGTCGGCCGCGTAGTTCGGGTCGGTTTTGGGGTTGAGTGCGTCGTCGAGCAGGCCCGGGCAGAAGCCCGGGCCGGGGCAGGCTGATCCGGTCTGCGCCAGGAGGGCATTGCTGGTGCCCAGCACAAGCTGCAGCGTGCCGCCGCCTGGTCCGGGATGGGTGTCCACGTAGTTGACGACCTGCTGCTCGGTCGGGTCCATGCCGATCGTCGCCGGATTGTAGCCGGGCGGAACGCCGACCGGATCGGAGTGGAAGGTTTTGATCATCCCGAAATACTGGGTGATCTGGTTCAGATCGGCGGTGATGTCGCGGTTGTTGCGGCCGACTGTATAGGTTTCATAGTTGATTCCGACATTGTAGCCGAACGGCGTGGTTCCGGCACCTCGGCACCGGCGAGCGCGAGTTGCGGCGCGACAATCGCCGCGCAGACCAGAGCGGACCATCTCATATTGGGGGCGCTCAATCCGGCAGCAGCTCGATTCCGTCTCCCACCGCGAAGCGTCCGCCTTCGATGACCTGGGCATAGACGCCGAGGTCGCCGTGGCCGAAGTGCTGGCGCAACTCCGCAAGGGGCTTGGCGTCGCGCTCCGCGGTAAGAGGATTTACCTCGGTGGCGGCACAGCGGGGGATTCGCTTGAGCACACGAAGCACGGCCCCGCCGAGTTGCAGTTCGCGGCCGATCCAGTCGAACTCGCTCCAGGGTGGGGCGCCGGTGAACCAGACATTGGCGCGGAAACGCCGGCGATGGCGCCGCGTACCGACCCGAGCCTCGAGATCGCGCAGGCTCGCGAGGTTGATGAGGCTGACGACCGGGATGCGGGAATCGGAAAAGACGTGGCCGGGGACGTGGTGGAAGCGTGGTGTGCCGCGGGCGTCGGTGCCGAGGAAATCGGTGAGAAATCGGCCGATCTCCTCCCGGCCGGAGGGCGTGAGAGGCGTTGGCGGAGACGCCAGACCCGCTTGGCGACCCGCTGGGGCCGGTGAGGGTGAGACGGGCGGAGCGCGGCTCGAACAGGCACTGGAGCAGGGCGGTTCGGGCGATGGCCTGGCCGCACATGAAGTTCTGCTTGGGGAGCCATTTCGGGTGGGCCGGGTCGAAGCCGGCGTCCCCCTGGGCCAGGGCGAAGGCGCGATCCCAGGGGATGGCCCTGCCTTCCTGCACTTCGGCGGCTTCCAGCGCTTCGGCGGAGAGGCCCTTCACGGGGTAGCGGTACAGGTATTCGATGCGCATATCGCAGTCCTCTTGCCGGGCAGTGTGCGCTTTCCCACCTCGGGTGACAAAGCTCCACTCGCTGCCTCCAAGAGGGGCGGGTGCCGGGCTGGTCGCCTGAGAGAGGGACATGCCGATGGATTTAGAGAAATTCACTGAACGTGCACGCGGCTTCTTACAGGCCGCATCCACCATCGCAATCCGCGAGTTCCACCAGCGGATCACGCCGGAGCACCTGCTCAAGGCGCTGCTGGATGACGAGGAGGGGGCCGCGGCCGGGCTGATTCGCACCGCCGGGGGTGACCCCAAGATGGCGCTGGCGGGGGTGGAGGCCGAGCTGGCGAAGCAGCCCAAGGTACAGGGGTCGGGTGCCGGCCAGCCGCAGATCACGCCGGAGTTGGTGCGGGTGCTGGATGCCGCCCAGCGGGAGGCGACACAAGGCGGGCGACGAATATGTGGCGCAGGACCGGTTGCTGGTGGCGCTGGGTGCGTCCGACACGGCGGCCGGCCGGGCGCTGAAAGCGGCGGGGGTGACCGCGCAGAGCCTGGAGAAGGCGGTCGCGGAGATCCGCAAGGGCCGGAAGGTGACCAGCGAGAACGCGGAAGCCGGCTTCGACGCGCTGAAGAAGTATGCGCGGGATGTGACGGCGCTGGCGCGGGAGGGCAAGCTGGACCCGGTGATCGGCCGCGAGGAGGAGATCCGGCGGGCGATCCAGGTGCTGGCGCGTCGGACGAAGAACAATCCGGTGCTGATCGGCGAGCCGGGGGTCGGCAAGACGGCCATCGTCGAGGGCCTGGCTCTGCGCATCGTGAACGGCGACGTGCCGGAGGCGCTGAAGGGCAAGAAGCTGCTGGCTTTGGACCTGGGCGCGATGGTCGCCGGGGCGAAGTATCGCGGCGAGTTCGAAGAGCGGCTGAAGGCGGTGCTGAAGGAGATCGAGTCCGCCGAGGGCGAGATCATTCTGTTCATCGACGAGATGCATACGCTGATAGGTGCCGGGCGGGCGGATGGGGCGATGGATGCGTCGAACCTGTTGAAGCCCGAGCTGGCGCGCGGAGTGCTGCACTGCATCGGCGCCACCACGCTGGATGAGTATCGCAAGCACGTGGAGAAGGATGCGGCGCTGGCGCGGCGGTTCCAGCCGGTGTTCGTGGGCGAGCCATCGGTCGAGGACACGATCAGCATCCTGCGCGGCATCAAGGAGAAGTACGAGACGCATCATGGCGTGCGGATCACCGATGGCGCGCTGGTGGCCGCCGCGACGCTATCGAACCGCTACATCACCGACCGGTTCCTGCCGGACAAGGCGATCGACCTGATGGATGAGGCGGCGAGCCGGCTGCGCATGCAAGTCGATAGCAAGCCGGAGGAGCTGGACGAGCTCGACCGGCGCGTGATCCAGCTCAAGATCGAGCGCGAGGCGCTGCGCAAGGAGCGGGACTCGGCTTCGAAGGAGCGGCTAGGCCGGCTGGAGAAGGAGCTGGCCGAGCTGGAGGAGAAGTCCAGCGCCATGGCGACGACGTGGCAGGGCGAGAAGGAGAAAGTGGCCGAAACCAAGAAGCTGAAGGAGCGGTCTGGATCAGGTCGCGGAGCGAGGCCGAGGTGGCGCAGCGGAGGGGCGATCTGGCGCGGGCTTCACAGCTTTTGTACGGCGAAATCCCCGAGATCGAGCGCAAGCTGTCCGCGGCGTCTGACGGCACCTTGGTGAAGGAGGCGGTGACCGAAGAGGGCATTGCGGCGGTTGTCTCCCGCTGGACGGGCATTCCGGTCGATAAGATGCTGGAAGGCGAACGCGCCAAGCTGCTGCGGATGGAGCAGGAGATGGCGAAACGGGTGGTCGGGCAGGAAGAGGCGCTGACGGTGGTGGCGAATGCGGTTCGCCGCGCTCGTGCCGGCTTGCAGGACCCGAACCGGCCGATCGGCAGCTTCCTGTTCCTGGGGCCGACCGGGGTGGGCAAGACCGAGACCTGCAAGGCGCTGGCGGAGTTCCTGTTCGACGACGAACGGGCGATGGTGCGGATCGACATGAGCGAGTTCATGGAGAAGCACGCCGTGTCGCGGTTGATCGGGGCGCCCCCTGGCTATGTCGGCTACGACGAGGGTGGCGTGCTGACCGAGGCGGTGCGGCGTCGGCCGTACCAGGTGATCCTGTTCGATGAGGTGGAGAAGGCCCACGAGGACGTCTTCAACGTGCTGCTGCAGGTGCTGGACGACGGGCGGCTGACCGACGGGCAGGGCCGGACAGTGGATTTCCGCAACACGATCATCGTGCTGACCTCGAACCTGGGGAGCGAGATTCTGGCGGCCCAGCCCGAAGGCGAGCCGGTGACGCACGTGCAGGGCCAGGTGATGCGGATCGTGCGGCAGCACTTCCGGCCGGAGTTCCTGAACCGGCTGGACGAGATCACGCTGTTCCGGCGCTTGCAGCGGAGCGACATGGCGGCGATCGTAACCATCCAGATCGACCGGCTGCGGGCGTTGCTCGCGGATCGCAAGATCGGGCTGGAGCTGGACCGGAGTGCGCTGGAGTGGCTGGCGACCGAGGGCTACGACAGCACGTATGGCGCCCGGCCGCTGAAGCGGGTGATCCAGCGCAGCCTGCAGAACCCCTTGGCGCAGATGATCCTGGAGGGGGCCGTGCGGGACGGGGAGACGGTGCAGGTCTCGGGCGGGGCGGATGGGTTGTCGATCCGGACCGAGGGAATGGCTCGGGCGGCATAACCGTCGCAAGAGCGTTATATACTCAACTTCCGCAGGAAGTTGGGTTGGCTCTTGTTCCCGCGCAGCCGCCGCGCCAACCCTGCGCGCCGTATAGCCGGAAAGCCCGATTGTGTCGTCGCGCTACGCTCGTCTGGCGACGGCACGACCGGCGCAGAACCGCCTTGGCCCCGAACACAGGATGCGATAGGGAGCAGGCATGCGCTTACTGGTGGTGTTGCTCCCTCTCCTGCTCGCTGGCTGTCTCAGCTTCAGCAGCAGCGATCCCCCACCCCCCGCGGCGAACACCGTCGTCCTGTCGCCAGGCACCACGGTCGTTTGTGCCAGCGGCAGGCCGCCCCCCTGTCAGTAGCGCGCGTACCCTGCTCATGACCTGGTCGGCAAATACGACGCCTTCAGTGCTGATGGGCAGTCCGGCTGCGCGCAGGCCGTCGGCGGTCCAGGTGTTGCAGGTGAAGGTGGCGTTGTAGGTGCCCGCGGCAGCGTAGAAGAGACTGCCCGGATAAGGACCGGGCGCCAGCAATTGCAGTTGGCCGCCGGGCTGCTTGCGCAGATAGGACCACAGGAAAGCATCAAGACGAACGAGTCCGTCGGCCGTGAGTGGCAGGGCGACCACATGGCGTTGCCCGAACGCCTGAGCCGGTGTCGCGCGCAAGCCGGTGACGAGAATCGCTGCCTGCGAAGGGAACATGGCGCTCAGCATCGTGAGCAGATCCGTGTGACGCGACACATAAAACGCACGTTCGCCGAAGCCGAATGTGAGGTAGCGCACTCCGGGGAAGGGCTGCTTCAGCGCAGCCAACGGTCCGCGGACATCGTCGGCCGAAAGCCCGATATCCGTGTGCCAGCCGCGATCAACAACATACACGGTCGCAACGGCAGGGCCGCTATCGACTGACCGGACGGTTTCCGATGCGCTGCACGCCGCCAGCACGCCCAGGACGAACCAGAGGACCCCCGAACGAAGGGTCTTGGCGAGACACTCGAGCGGGTTGACTCCGCAATCGCCCGTCCTGAGACTATCGGCATGTTCCATTCGGGCGGTTGCCATTGCGGCAATATTCACGTTCGCCTTCAGCTTTCAAAGCCTCCGGAAGAATTCGCTCTGCGCGGATGCACCTGTTCGTTTTGCCGCAGCCATCGTCCACGCATCGTCTCTGATGTCGATGGAAACTTTGAAGTCTGGGCGGATGACTGGTCGCTGGTGGAGAAGTATCGCTTCGGCACGAACACGTGCGATTTTCTGATCTGCCGGCACTGTGGGGTGTTCGTCGCGGCGGTGGCCGAGATGCCGGACGGGATGCGGTCCGTGGTGAACGTGAACTGTATGGATGAACGCGAGAGATTTGCGTCGGAACAGGTGGTCCACGACTTTGAAGGCGAGACGCCGGAGGTCAGATTGTCGCGCCGGGCGGCGAACTGGATGCCGGCGGTGCTTTATCGCTGAGCGTTGGCCGTTTGATCAGCCGACGGCCCCCGCAACCTGTCCAACCCGCACACCGCCGCGCCGAGCAGCGCCGCGTTGCTGGTTACGACCTTTACGGGGACTTTGCGCAGGAACGGCTCCAATCGTCCCTTGTTGGCAAAGGCGGTCATGAACTGCTCGGCATCCAGTTGCGGCAGGATGCGCGGGGGGATTCCGCCGGCCAGGTAAACGCCGCCGGAGGCGAGAAATTTCAATGCAAGGTTCCCTGCTTCGGCGGCGAGGATCGCGACGAAAATTTCCAGCGTCTTGGCCGCCAGCTTGTTGTCGGTACCCTTCTCGGCGGCTTCCATGATGAGCGGGGTGCGGTCATGCGCCTGTGCCAATTGTGCGGTGAACTCCGGCGTCTCGGAGGCGAAACCCGAGTCTCCGCAGGAAATCGTAGATGTTCGGGATGCCGATGCCGGAGCAGACGCGCTCGAGCGAGGCATGGCCAAACTTCTGGCGCACCGCGCGCCATAGTCCGGCTTGCAGGTCGTCGTTCGGGCCGAAATCCGCGTGCCCGCCTTCAGAGGCGCCGGCGATGTACTCGGCGCCGTTCCATATCAGGAACGCTTCGCCCAGCCCGGTGCCCGGGGCAATGACGGCGATCTGGCCGTGGGGTTCGGGGGTGCCCGGATTGATGACGTGGAGGTCACCGTCTTCGAGGTATGGCACCGCGTAGGCCACCGCCTTCAGGTCGTTCAGCAGCGTGACTTGTTCCAGGCCGAGCGCTCGCTGCATCGCGCCTTCTTCCATGTCCCAGGGCAGGTTCGTCAGATGGGCACGGCCGGCGATGACGGGGCCGGCGACATCGAAACAGGCGGCTCTGACCTTCGCGCCGGTATCGGCGATGAAGGCGCGGACGATATCGTCAAGCGATTTGTAATCGGCGCTGTGATACAGCTTCTCTTGCACCGATTTGCGCCCCCCCTGCTCTGGCGCATAGAGCGCGAGCAATGTTTTCGTGCCGCCAATATCGCCGGCAATCAGCATGAGGGTCGCTCCTGGACGTGCCTGCCTGTTACTACGCCGGGATGGGGCCGATCAACGGGAGACGCGCGGGCGTGGATCGTGATATGGACGAGAAGGTCCATGCTGACGGGGGATGCGCCAAATGGATAGGGAGAAGATGTTTGATCAGATGGCCCGGGGGAAGGGCTTTATCGCGGCGCTTGACCAGAGCGGCGGGTCCACGCCTGGGGCGCTACGGCTGTATGGCATCCCGGACAGCGCCTATAGCGGCGATGAGGAGATGTTCAGGCTGATGCACGAGATGCGGGTGCGGATCATCACCGCTCCGGCGTTCTCGGGTTCCAGCATTCTCGGCACCATCCTGTTCGAACGCACCATGGATGGCACGATACGGGGCAAATCCTCGCCCGCATATTTGTGGGAAGACCGCGGCGTGGTACCGTTCGTGAAGGTGGATCAGGGCCTGGAGGCGGAGCGCGACGGTGTTCGGCTGATGAAGCCGCTGACGAAGCTGGATCCGCTTCTGGCTCGCGCGGTGAGGCTGGGCGTGTTCGGCACCAAGATGCGTTCGGTGATCAATCTGGCGTCGCGCGAGGGGATCGGCGCGATTGTCGATCAGCAGTTCGAGGCAGCGGCGCGGATTTCGGCCCAGGGGCTGATTCCGATCATCGAACCGGAGGTGCTGGTGACCAGCCCCGAGAAGCAGGCGGCGGAAGAGATCTGCGCGACGCAATCATGCGGAAGGTGGATGGGTTGCCGGCGGATGGGAAGGTGATGCTGAAGCTGACGCTTCCGACGGTTCCCGATCTTATATGCGCCGCTGATCGCGCATCAGCGGGTGGTCCGGGTGGTTGCGCTGTCGGGCGGGTACACGCGGGCGGAGGCGTGCAAGCACCTTGCGGCCAATCACGGGATGATCGCGAGCTTCTCCCGCGCGCTGACGGAAGGGCTGACGCGGGATATGAGCGATGCGGAATTCAATGCGGCGCTGGGGCAGTCGATCAAGGAGATTTATCAGGCGTCCACGGTGAAGATTAAGCTCGCCTGGGCCGCCTTGTTCGTCCCGGCCCGTGGCGGGTTCCACTTGGCGCTTCCGGCCCGTCAGGCCAATGACCGGCCCGCCCGGTTCATGTCGCCCTGCCTCCTGACAACCCCGGCCGAACCGAGCGCCATGAACGACGGCTGAGCCGGATTTTGACCACTGTTATATAGCGACTTGCCGGATGGCAAAAGTAAGCCGAGAGATGTTGAACGATGGCAAATGGCCGATAATTGTTGTTTAGTTGGGAAGATTTTTATAGGGGGTCTGACCACCTTCTGACTAAGCTTTCGGTCCAATAACGCATGGGAGGAGATCGTGTCGTCATTACCGGTCTTGGCGTGGCGGATCGTGGCACTGATGGCCCTCCCGCTCCTGTCCGGTCTCCCGCAGGCCCGTGCGGCGGAGCCTGGTTGGTCGGCGATCCCCTGCTCTCAGTCGGCTCTGACGACGAGCCCTGAACGCACGTGCTTCAAAGGACCCGACGATAATGGCAACAGTGGACATTGCGACTTCGCGAAATACAGCGCGTATTCGGGTTCACCAGCGACCGCGACATTTGCGTATGCGTATATTCTGCATGGGACTGCGAGCAATTGTTGGGTGGAGAGGACCGCGATTTCTCCGAGGATTTCGTGGCTTGCTGCCGGCTCTGAAAGAGCATGCGACCAACTGGTCGGGCTCTCACCAACGTCGGCGCAGTGAGCGGGATGTATTTCGATTTTCCCAAGCGGCACTGCTTTGCATATTACCGTCTCGGGCCACGGATGGCTGGAGGGTTACAAGGATTCGGTACGAGGGATACGTTTGCGGGGCGGTTGGGAAACAGCCGCTGACTCCAACCGAGATCAAGCGCTCGTTGACTCAATTCGAGTCGGCTCACCGTGATGAGGTGACTGACGTCACGCAGCTTCCAGCACCCGCATATCCTTCACGTCGCGGAAGGTGATGGCGGGATTGAACTCCGCCGCCCGGCGCATCATGAACGCCGAGGTGGCAAGAAACACCGGATCGCCATCGATGTCATCGGCGATGGCGGAGCGGTTGTCGGCGATGAAGCGCGCGAGCGGCGCCGGATCGGATGAGGAGATCCACCGCGCCAGGGAATAGGACGCGGTTTCGAACCCTGTTGCCACGCCGTATTCGGCCTTGAGGCGCGCCTGCATGACGTCGAGCTGCAAGGTGCCGACCACGCCGACGATGGGCGGTGATCCATCTTGCGGGCGAAAAAGCTGGACCACGCCTTCCTCGGCGAGTTCGGCGAGGGCTTGGCGGAGTTTCTTGGCCTTCATCGCATCATCCAGACGGACGCGGCGGAGGATTTCCGGCGCGAAGGAGGGGACGCCGAGGAAGTTGAGATCGTCGCCATCGGTGAGCGTATCGCCGATGCGCAGCGTGCCGTGGTTGGGGATGCCGACGACGTCGCCGGCGAAGGCTTCCTCGGCGAGTTCGCGCTCGCGGGCGAAGAAGAACTGCGGCGCGTGGAGCGGGATGGATTTGCCGGTGCGGACCTGCTTAAGGCGGATGCCGCGGGTGAGGCGGCCGGAGCAGACGCGGGCGAAGGCGATGCGGTCGCGATGGTTGGGATCCATATTGGCCTGGATCTTGAACACGAGCGCGGTGAGTGCCGGTTCATCAGCCTGCACAGTGCGGCGATCGGCGGCCTGGGCGCGTGGGCGCGGGCCATATTCGGCGAGGCCGTCGAGCAGATCGGCCACGCCGATGGATTTGATGGCGCTGCCGAAATAGACGGGGGTGAGATGGCCCTCGGCGAAGGCGTGGGTGTCGAATTCCGGGAGGGCGGCGCTGACCAGGTCGGTTTCCTCGGCGAGTGCCCGCAGGCGGGTATCGGATTGCGAGAGTTCGGCGGTAAGGTGCAAGGCGCGGCGGCGCAGATCGTAGGTGCCGGCGAAATCGGCGGCGCGGCCGACGGGCCAGGTGACGGGCGCGGTGTCGAGTGCGAGCGTGGAGGCGATCTCGTCGAGGAGATCAAAGGGGTCGCGCGATTCGCGGTCCATCTTGTTGATGAAGGTGATGATGGGGATGTCGCGCAGGCGGCAGATTTCGAACAGCTTGCGGGTGCGTTCCTCGATGCCCTTGGCGGCGTCGATGACCATGACGGCGGAATCGACGGCGGTGAGGGTGCGGTAGGTATCTTCGGAGAAGTCCTCGTGGCCGGGCGTATCGAGCAGGTTGAAGACGCAGTCGCGGTGCTCGAAGGTCATGACGGAGGTGACGACGGAGATGCCGCGTTCACGCTCGATGGACATCCAGTCGGAGCGGGTGCGGCGGCGCTCACCCTTGGCGCGGACGTTGCCGGCGAGCTGGATGGCGCCGCCGGCGCGGAGCAGATGCTCGGTCAGGGTGGTCTTGCCGGCGTCGGGGTGGGAGATGATGGCGAAGGTGCGCCTGCGGGCGATTTCGGCGGGGAGCGGGCCTGTGGGGTCGGGCATGGGGGTCTTTCGGGTCGCAAAAAGCGCCGGGCGGGGCCCGGCGCTTGGCGGTAGGTATATAGGGGCGGCTGGGGGTCGGGGGTAGGGTCCCGATGCGCAGGGTCGACGTAAGTCCGAGGAAGCTTTGACCAGTATATCAGTCAATGAACTGAAGCGGCGCCGAGGCGAAAGCCGCACCGACCTGGCCCGCGTCCGGCAATGTCCGAGGCGGACCTGGAGCGCACGATCGAGACTGCCCCCGATTGGAAGGATGTGCCTCGGGACTGGCACTTGAAGGCGGAAGCCGCCATGCGAGGATCGAAGAGGCTGCCGGGTATGAAGCATAGATGAGAGAGGTTCCGCGACTGTCTGTGCAGTATGAGCGAAATCGGGACGCAGCTTCGTCAAACTCAGAGAAGGGGATATTCGTAAACACGGCGCCTCCATCCCGCTGATCTGACAACCTCACCTTCCTTGACGAAATGCCCTCAGGCGGCCGGGGATGCTCCTGTCGGTCGCCGTTTTTGTGGAGAGAAGTCCGCTCTGAATCGGTGCGAGTAGATGATGTCGCCGAGATTGGCTGGGAGCTTGAGATCGAGGGCGCGAGCAGCCTCCACCAAATCGGATCGTTTGAAGGGAATCTCCCGCGATCCCGGTTCGGTACCGATCAAGGGATATCTTTGCAATCAGGGTCACATGAGCGGTTGGAGGAGCCGGAGTCCGGGGCGATCGCCTGAGGGGCGCCGGTACCTATAGTCCTTTCCCTTGTGTTGCGAATCGGAGTGGGGTCATAGAATGCCCGTTTCGCCGTGCTGAAGACAGCGCCGCGCTGCATAGGGAGCATGGGGTGCAGGAAACACGGTCGTGCGGCTGACGTGCCAGGCACTGTTGCAGGAAATGGAGCAACCCTCCGAGCTTAGCTTACGAAAGCACGCTGGTAGGCAGACAAATCGCCTGGCTTCGGAAGATCGGGCAGTTCACGACTGGTATCGCTTCGTCCTGGCATTTCCACCGCATTTGGTCAGAACCTATTTGCAGGAGTTCGGGATCCCTGCGGGTCGGACTCTTCTGGACCCGTTTTGCGGAACCGGCACCACGCTGGTCGTGGGAAAGGAGATCGGCAGCAACGTCATCGGGTTCGAAGCCAATCCGATGGCGCACCTGGCGGCGTCCGTAAAAACCACGTGGGACATTTCTGCCGACCGGCTCTTGACCGAAGCCCAGGCATGTGCGGACGCCGCATCCCGCGTAATCACGCGAGCAGCAAAACTTCGAGTCCTTCCGCCGGAAGCCGAAGCGCTGCTGTTGAGGAACTCGATCTGCCCTGTGCCCCTGCACAAATCGCTGGTTCTTGCCGACGAGATCGAGCAGACGATGACGGGTGCGGTAAAGCGCGCCGCTCAGGTTGCCTTGGCAAGCACGCTGGTTCAATCCGCGAGCAACCTGCACTTCGGCCCGAGGTTGGTGTGCGTGGACGCAAAGAGGATGCGGATGTTGTGGGCGAATGGATGAAACGTATGCGCCGGATGTGTACCGATCTGAGGGCATTGACGGGTGTGAAAGCAGGTTCGTCCAAGATTTACCTGCACAACTCGCGGGATATTCCACCCGATATTCCTATGGCTTCCATTGATGCGGTGTTCACCTCGCCACCCTATCCGAACGAAAAGGACTATACCCGGACGACGCGGCTGGAGAGCGTCGTGCTGGGTCTGATCCGGGACAAGGCGGCGTTGCGGGCACTCAAGAAACGGCTGGTGCGGTCGAATACGCGCAGTGTGTATTCGACGGATGACGATGCGTGCTGGATCGCGGGCAATGAACGCATCGAGGCAATCTGTGCGGCGATCGAGGCGCGACGGCTGAAGCTCGGCAAGACCTCTGGTTTCGAGCGGATGTATCACCGGGTCACGCGGCTCTATTTCGGCGGCATGGCGCGGCAGCTCTCGTCGCTGCGGGCGGTGCTGAGGCCGGGCGCCAAACTGGGCTACGTTGTGGGGGATCAGGCCTCGTACCTTCAGGTGATGATCCGAACGGGCGAAATCCTTGCGGAGCTGGCGGAGCAGATCGGTTACGAGGTTGTCCGGATCGACTTGTTCCGGGAACGGTTCGCGACGGCCACGCGCACCAACATGCGTGAAGAGGTGGTGGTGCTGCGGTGGCCGGGAGCGCCCGCTGAACGCGGGGTATGAGGCGGACGGCCGGGGGACCGCACCGACCGGCTTGCCGGGTGGCCGTGGGTTGCGACCACCGCGGGGTTCTGTCTGCTGATTGTTGCGTATGCCGGGCTGCTGCCGCTGTCGCACTGGCAGGGGGATGAGTTCTTCTACTTTGCGATGCTGCGGGAGCATGGGGGGTCGGGTGCTGGCCGACCGGGTTTTCGGTTGGAGTCCGCGCCCGTTCTCGGAGCATCCTGCTTTATCTCTACGGCGCGCGCGGTCGCGATGCTGCGTCAGCCGGCGGCAGGATGGTTTCTGGGCATACTGTGGGTGGCATGGATCGCGGCTCGTCTCGCTGGGGGTTCTGTGCTGCGCCAGGCCGGCGGGGGAACGTCGCGTGTTGCTGCTTCGGCTGGCGGCCGCTTCGGTGCTGCTCGGCGGGATGCTGACGGTGCGGCCGCTCAGCGAGGTGTTCTTCTGGCCGGCGGGCGCGGTTGCGTATCTCTCGACGCTGATCGCGGTGTCCGTGTGCTTCTGCATGTGCATTGACGCCGGTGTATCGGGCTGGGCGGGCACGTGGGGCCTGGCGGTGGTGTTGTCGCTGGCCGCTGCGTGCAGCGAAGTCGGCGCCATGTTCGCGGTGAGTTTCGTCGTTGCTCGCATGGCGGTGCATCTGTTCGGCGCGGGCGGCGGGACGGCGCGGGTCTCGCCGGCACCGATGTTGCTGCCGATGGCGATTGCGGGATTCGTGTTCTGGGTGGTGCTGCACCACCGGGTCGCGGCGGGCGTACCCGGGGGAGCTGGGGACCCTTATCTCCGCAGGTTCTGGCCCAGCCTCGGCGCCGGGTTGAGGCTGATGCTCGGCGAGTTGGCGGTGCTGGATGACGGACGCGGCAGAGCGGATGCCTTCGGCGCCGGGCTGGTGTTCAAGCTGCTGCTCTTCCTGGGGTGGCGATGGATAGCGGGGGCCGCGTTCAGCGTCTCGGCCGCGCATGGTGAACGCGTCAGGCGGCTTTCGGCGTTCTGCATCGGGCTGGGCGCCGCATCCCTGGGTTCGGCGTTCGCCGCGTATTTCCAGTTCGGTTATGCGTGTTGCGTGCGGCACTGGATCATGCGCGAGGAGTTCTCGATTCTGGCTGTTGCCGCGCTGGGGGTTCTGTCCGCCTTGTGGTTGGCCCCCGGTTGGGCTTTTGCGCGGTCGGAGGGCGCGGCGCGGATGGCGGCGGCGGTGCCGTTCGCGATGATGCTGATCCTCGCGATGGCGTTGCGGACGCGCGATCTGCTGCACGATTACCGCCTGATCCCGGTGTTCGATGCGGACCGGGCGGGACTTTGGAGCGCGCTGGAGGAGTCCGGCCCTTCCATGGCGTGTCGGCTGCCGCCGCGGGGATGGATCGTGGGTGATATGGATATTCCGCCGGGCGAGGCGGCGATCGGATCGAACCCGCCGTGGTATTACGAGGGGATCATGGATTTCTTCGGCAAGCGGCGGATCCGCTGCTACACGAGCGGCGTCAGTTCCAGATCGGCGATTGTGCTCGGGTCGGCGATGATGCCGATGGCGCTGATGCGGCCGTTGTCTATGGTGAATTCGAACACGGCGACCGGCTTGCCCCCAGGGGCGTACATGAGCCCGACGGAGCCGCCGATCAGTGCGGGGCGGGCGGCGCTGGCGCGTCCCTTGAAGACGCTGGCCACGGTGTGAGCGCCGCGCAGCTCGGGCGCCAGGGCGGGTGCGCCTGCGGCGATACGACGGTTGCTGACGGCGACGGCGGCCTCATCGGCGTAGAGCACGACGTCGGGATCGAGCAGGGCGAGCAGGGCGGAGAAATCGGCGTCGCGGGAGGCGGCGAAGAACGCGTCGATGACCTCGCGCTGGCGGGCCTGATCGGGCTCGGGGTCGGGCGGCGTTCCCTGGATGCGACGGCGCGCGCGGCTGGCGAGTTGCCGCGTTGCCATGGGTGAGCGGCGCAGGACGGCGGCAATCTGATCGAACGGCACGTCGAACATGTCGTGCAGCACGAAGGCGACGCGTTCGGGGGGTGAGAGGGTATCGAGCACCAGGCGCATTGCGGCTCCGACCGAGTCCGCGAGCGCGGCGTCGCGCTCCGCGTCATCCGCACCGGCGATCGATTCAGCGTCGGGGCCGATCGGTTCCTCGCTGCGTGTCTTGCGGGTGCGCAGCGTGTCGAGGCAGATGCGCGCGACGACGGTGGTGAGCCAGGCGGGGACATTGTCGATGTGATCCGTATCGGCGCCGGCGAAGCGCAACCAGGTTTCCTGTACCGCGTCTTCGGCCTCGGTGCGGGAGCCGAGGATGCGCCAGGCGACCGCGTGAAGGCGGGGGCGCGAGGCCTCGAAACGCTCGGTCAGCGAACTTTTCTGGTTCATCCTGTCACACCGGTCCTGTCCCGTTCGTCAGACGCATGACGGATGACGTCGAACCAGTGTGACAGGAGCATGTGATGAAAACGCGGATGAAGAACCCGGGACAGGTCTTGCCGGGTGCGGTGGAGGCGATCCAGGCGATGATGGCAGCCATTCAGTCCTCGGGCGCGCCGGAGGCGGTTTTGCATCTGACCCATTTGCGGGCGAGCCAGATCAACGGGTGCAGTTTCTGTGTCGATGCCGGGGTGAAGCAGGCGAAGCGGTCCGGCGAGTCGGATGAACGGCTGCATGCGGTGGCTGCCTGGCGCGAGGCGCCGGGCTTTACCGAGGCCGAGCGTGCTGCATTGGCGCTGACGGAAGCGATGACCCGGATCGCGGATCATGGGGAGGGTGTTCCGGATCCGGTCTGGGACGAGGCGGCGCAGCATTTCGGGGAGCGCGAGCTGGCCGGACTGGTGCTGGGGATTGCGCTGACGAACCTGTTCAATCGGGTGAACGTGACGACGCGGCAGATCGCCGGGGTGTGGTGAGATAGAGTGGCCCGCCCCGCATTCGGCGGGGCGGGATGTTGTGTGCGGGGGCGTTACCGCGAGTAGAATTCCACCACGAGGTTGGGCTCCATCTGCACCGGGTAGGGTACATCGGAGAGCTTGGGGGGCCGCAGGAAGCGGCCCTTCATGGCGCGGTGGTCCACTTCGAGATACTCGGGAACGTCCCGCTCGGGGCTTTGTGTCGAGTCCAGCACCATGGCGAGCTGCTTGGAGCGGTCTTTCAGCTCGATCGTGTCGCTGTCCCGCACGATATAGGACGGGATATTCACGCGCTTGCCGTTCACCATCACGTGGCCGTGGGAGACGAGCTGACGCGAGGCAAAGGGGGTGATGGCGAATTTCATGCGGTAGATGACGGCGTCGAGCCGACGCTCGAGCAGGTCGATGAGGTTTTCGGAGGTGTCGCCGCGGCGGCGGACGGCTTCCTGGTAGTATTTACGGAACTGCTTCTCGCTGATGTTGCCGTAGTACCCTTTGAGCTTTTGCTTGGCCATGAGCTGCACGCCGAAGTCGGACGGCTTCTTGCGACGCTGGCCGTGCTGTCCGGGGGCATAGTCACGCTTGTTGATGGGGGATTTCGGGCGGCCCCAGAGATTGGCGCCCAGGCGGCGGTTGATCTTGTACTTGCTCGCGACGCGCTTGGTCATGTGCGCGCTGTCCTTTCGTTCGGTCTTGTTGCACCGGTAGGCCTCCCCGTTTGTGGGCCGATTCACCTGACGCTTGCGGGACGCAAGCGTCAGGATCGGACCACGAGGGGCGGCGGGCGCAGACCCCGAAGGCCTGTCCACGTTCCCGGCAGTGAAGCGGGGCGTGTAGTCCGCGGGACCGGCGGGTGTCAAACGCGGCACAGTTATGGCTCCTGTCCGGGGGGCGGAGGCCGGGGGGGCGGTGTGGGGCGAGGTGTCTCGGCGGAGTTCTCAGTTTTCTGTGCGTGGGATGTTGCATCGTGGTGTGAGACGAAGGGGGCGAGGGGCTGCGGCACGAACCGGGGAGGTCTGAGGTGGGGTGCGGTTGTGTGTCTCGGGAGAATCTCAATTTTTTGTGGCTGGGATTTTGGATCAAGGGTTGAGACAGAAGTGGGGTGCTAAGCAGTCGCGGCGCCTGGGGCGGCTCGGGATGGCGGGAGCGGGATCGGGTCTCCGAGAAGTCTCAATAATTTTGGGGTGGGATTCGAGATCAGGCCGTGAGACGTTGATTTGAGGAGGGGGGTCATGAGAACGATGAGGTGGTGCTCGGCACCCCCGCGGCTTCGAACTCGGCCTCGGGCTTTTTGCGCTCGGCGTGAAGGCGGTGCCGGGCGCGGAGTGCAGCGTCGGCCTGGCGCATCATGGCGTTGGCGTCGTCGGTCCATTTCTGGGCAAGTTCGCTTCCAGTGCCGCGTTCGTCGACGAGGGCAAGGCACTGATCGGCGGGTTGGGAGGCGATGACGCACTGGCCGGCGATGCCTTGGCGTTCGGCTTCGGATTGGCATGGGGCACGGCGCGGCAGATGTCACGGGTGAGTTGGCTGAAGGCGCATTCGACGAGGGTGTAGGGGGTGGGGGCGCCGGATGAGGGGGTCCATGGGTGGTTGTATGGTTAGTAGAAATGGCCTTTCAAGGGTTAGTCTGGGTAGCGGGACGGATTTTTGGCATTGGGGTGGGTGCCAGGGGGACGATTGGTCCCTCTGCGTCATGCGGGCGTGGCTGGTCCGGATTTTCTTCCTGATCCGGGAGTTCAGGCTGGAGCGGGTGCGCGAACCGCATCAAGCGTCTGCAAGGCTCCTTATGGGAAATGCGGATGCGAGGAAGGGACGGTAATGTCGCGGGCGCACATGGGGACGAAACAGGAAGTCGTGGCGCGATGGGAGGGCGGGAAGGTATGCCCTCAACGCGCATGCTGGCACGGCTGGCGAAGGCGACGGGAACGACGTTGCGGATTAGCTTCGCGCCGATGCGCGCTTCGAGCCCGGCCCGCAGTGACACGCGAAAAGTCGAGCTAGATCAAAGGGATGGGATAGATTCGCCTGTGATATTGAGTTGTTAGGGTTTGTTCGCTATATTCCCTTTCAACGCACCCGCCCCGCCTCTCCTTGGAAGCGCATATGGGCGGGTTTTTCATGCCTTGGGTGCCAGCCCTGCCGCGAGTCCCCTTCACTAAACCGCCCCTCGGTGTGGCGGATCAGCTCAGCCTCCTTGTCTCGCGCGGCCTCGGAGTAAACGACAGCGCGGCGGCGCGGCACTACCTGACCCATATCGGCTACTACCGCCTTTCGGGCTATTGCCTGCCGTTTCAGACGGGCGGCGCGGGCGCAGAGCGGCACAATTTCCGGCCTGGCGTCACTTTCGAGGACGTGCTCGATCTCTATATCTTCGACCGGAAGCTGCGGCTCTTGGTCATGGACGCGGTGGAGCGCATCGAGATTTCCGTGCGTGCCCCCCTGTCGAACGAAATAGCGAACCGCCACGGTGCGCATTGGTATGGCGACGCCCGCCTGTTCGATGCCGCGTTCAATCACGCCGCCTTCATCGCCGACGTGAAAGAGCAGATTGGTCACGCTCCCGGCAGCAGGCGCCGCCGCGACGTGCATATCGAGCACTACTATCAGACCTACAGCGCGCCCGACATGCCGCCCTGCTGGATGGTTTTCGAATCCGTCACCTTCGGCACGATCTCGCGTCTCTATCAGAATCTCGCGCACCCGGAATATGAGGGGGTATGCCGCAGCCTCGGCCTCGCGCATCCCGTGCTAGCTTCATGGCTGCACAGCCTCAACTATGTCCGCAACATCTGCGCGCATCACGCGCGTCTGTGGAACCGGGAGTGCCGGATCAAACCGATGGTCGCCCGGCGGTTCAAGGCGGATATGACGCCGAATAATCGGATCTATGCCCAGCTGGTGATGATGCAAATTCTGCTGGCGCGCATTGCGCCCGGCACCCATTGGGCGCTGAAGCTGCGCGGCCTCTTAGACGAGCATCCTGCCGTGCCGCGCGCCAGCATGGGATTTCCCGCCGATTGGGAGCGTAGGAGGATCTGGGGCCTTCCAGCGCGCCCCTAGCTTGCGGTTTGAGCCGCTTGCTCTTTGAAGAGTTTGGTCATCTCATCGGCGATCGGCCCCAACAGGATGTTATCAATGAACCAGCGCAGGGAGAGAAACTCGCCTGCAAGCTGTCCAACGGCGCGCGGCATTACGTACCGCTCTCCCCAGTTCTCATGGGGTTCTAAGGGCGAGATTTCCCAGCCTTTCCCTGTTGGTACGGTTCTGATGTTGTTGACGGCGACGATTTGATTGATGCAGCTTATTCTAACAAAAATCGAGATCACGAATTTCCCGCTATAGAACCGGAACACGCTCGCCGCATCCCGCATAGAGAGGGGGAAGGGATAATAACCGAGCACTGCTCCCTTATGGTCGTTGACGTCCAGCATTACCCGCTGCTGCGCCGTGCTGTCGAGAAACTCAAAAGCTTGTGGAATGATCTCCTCCGGCGCTTCACAGCTTATCACCACATAATGCAATCCGGGTTCTATCTCCGCAGCGATCCATCCTTTTGCACGAAGGTCTTTGATTAACTGCGTGACGGTCTCAAAATGGTGACGGCCTCTTTCGTTCGCTTGAATGCGAAGGAAGCGGCCCTGTGCAGTTTCTCGCTGATCGGTACGGATATACTCCATTACTTCCTTCACGGCCCCGCTGCTGCCGTTCCGCGCGATGTCTATTTCCGCCCCGCCCGGATTTCGCCTCATGAGCATGATCGGGCCATCGCCATTTGGCCAAACATCAGGCCAAAAGACGGTAAGTCGCCCCGTCGAAGATTTGTCCGTAAGGTCATTCATCATCACTGCGGCACCGCACTTGAACGACGCCCGCAAAATCGCCCGCTTCACGTCCCGCTTGGACTTATACCAGCCGGCCGAATACTCGACTCTTCGATCTATGGTCGGCCGGCTCGTATCCTCTTGATTTCGCGCGCAGCCGCCACACCAACCCTGCGCGCATACCGGTCGGCCCTTCGGGCCGCCAGTATTACAAAGGACGGCGATTGCATCGACCATCAGGCTGAAAAGCTCGGGCGGGCATTGAAAGGCTTGGGCGCTCATTCCACAGGCTCAATAGGTCGCAAAGAAGCTGGCCGCATTCTCCGGGCTGTAGCCGCACCGGTCGTAAAAATTCGTCGTGGACGGGTCGCGGTGCCCGGCTGCCTTCTGCACGTCCTCAAGAGCCGCGCCGTTTTCGAGCGTCTCGCATTCAGCCCAGCCATGCGGCGGGTGAGCCTGGGCATGATGAAGCCTTCGTTGTCCTTGCCCGATGATACCCCCCGCCGACACTGCTCGGTGGCCGTGGGGCGGGCCTTGCGACATAACATCGCAGACGCGCATCCATATCCAGAACCGGCCGCCTCGCTCGCCGCTGGAGATTACGCCCGTGCTGTGGGATGCCGCGGTTCCGCGGGCGGGCGAAGCCGGGACCGGGCATTCGGTGAGCTTCAGCGACACGGACGCGGGGTTCCGCGTCAGGTGCTTGCAGCCGTCAAAGGACGCTGCGCGCCGGCTTCAGCGTGGGTAGCGGATGGCGGCGGGGCGTAGTGTAGTGCCCTGTATTGACCCTTGGCGCCATTCGGAACGGAGCTTGAGATGACGGATGCACCGCGACCAAGCCCGAGCGAGGCGACCTGGCCCGAGCTGCCGTTGGCTGCCTGGCGGGACACCTATGCCACGCTGCACATGTGGACCCAGATCATCGGCAAAATCCGGCTGGCGCAGGCACCGCTGATCAATCACTGGTGGGAGGTTCCGCTGTATGTCACCAGTCGGGGGCTGACGACGTCTCCGATCCCATACGGTGAGCAGGGTTTTCAGTTCGATTTCGACTTCATCGATCACCGGCTGCAGGCTGACGACGAGCGGCGGTGCGATTGAAGTCATGCCGTTGCAGGCAATGACGGTGGCTGATTTTTACTCGACCGTCATGGCGCGCTTGCGGTCGCTCGGGCTGGAGGTGCGGATCTGGACCATGCCGGTGGAGATCGCCAATCCGATCCGGTTTGAAGCCGATCGGCAGCATGCGGCGTATGATGCGGCGTATGCGCACCGATTTTGGCGCATCCTGGTTCAGGTGGATCGGGTGTTCACAGCGTTCCGGGCGCGCTTCATAGGGAAGGTCAGCCCCGTGCACTTCTTCTGGGGCAGCTTCGATATGGCGGTGACGCGTTTCTCCGGCCGGGCCGCGCCGTCGAAGCCCGATGCTGATCGCATCACCCGGGAGGCCTATTCGCACGAGTGCAGCAGCCTGGGGTTCTGGCCCGGCGGGGATGGGATCGAGTACCCGGCTTTCTACTCCTACGCGTATCCCGAGCCGGCTGAATTCCCGCGCGCCTCGGTCGGTCCCGCCGAAGCATTCTACGATCAGGGGCTTGGTCAGTTCATCTTGCCATATGACGCGGTTCGGAAGGCGGCTTCGCCGGACGGTGCATTGTTGACGTTCGCGCAGACGACGTACGACGCGGCGGCCAATTTGGCGAAATGGGACCGCGGGCAGCTCGAACGGCGGGCGGCGGTTGCTACGCCATAGCACCACAATGCGCATGCGTATCCAGAGCCGCCTCTCGATCTCCGCCGCAGATCAGGCTGGTCGTGTGGGATGCCGCGGTCCTCGGGTAGGCATGGCGGGGTGGGGCGAGAGTTCTGGTGTTGCGGGAACGGGGTGTCCGGGTGAGCCTCAGTCTTTCATACAGGCAGAGCGCCGAGGTTTGGTTGCAGTTTATCCCAGATCTGAAGCACGACTGGCCGAACTCGGGATTATTCTGCCGCTTCCAATGGCGCCAATCGCCAACTACGTGCCCTTCCTTGTTACCGGTAACATTGTGACGGTTGCTGGCCAGGGCCTGCCATGGATGGCAAATATTCTATCCTGGGAAAAGTGGGAGGCGATGTAACCATTGAGGAAGGCTACCGTGCGGCTCGTCTCTGTTTCATAAGCGTGCTCGGTCATCTCAGGACAGCGTGCGGGGGCGATTTGGACTGAGTGCGCGCCACATCATTCGGCTCGGTGGCTTCGTGGCCACGACCAATGAGTTCACGCATCATGCCGCGGTGATGAATGGCGCATCCGATTTGGCCGTGAAAGTATTCGGCGATGCCGGACGACACACGCGAACGACGGTCGGAGCATCAACGCTTCATGGATACAGTTGAGGTTGAAGGGACGTTCTGGATCGCCTGATCTACCGCGCAGATTGTCAGGTTCGTAGGAGGGCGATGTTTCCGCAAGCGAGCCGGGCCGTTGCTTGCGTTACTGGCTTTGCGCAGTTCCCCAAAGGACTGTCCTTTCCCGCCGTAATTATTCGTCCGTGCGGGGGCGATGCAACCGCAGGTTGCTTGCGGGGGGGGTTACTGTGGTTTCTTTCAATTGGATACGAGATAAAAAGGGCGAGCCTAATCAAGATTTGCGGGAGGGCAGTAATGACGACTAGCCGGCGGTCAGGCGTATGGGTCGGTTTTGCCGCGGCCGGCTTGATGGCGAGCAACGCCGCTGCCGGCGTTGTGTCTCCCGAATTTTACACAAGAGCTGGAACTTCCGTTAGTGACGCTGCTTTCGGGTTGGTTACGACCGACACCGGGCCCACCGGGAGTAGTTCCGCGTTCAGTGTCAATCCACTAACCAGCGTCGATTGGTGTTCGTTCGGTTGCGTATCGACAGGGGACGCGAGTGCTTCGGCGAACCTCGCCACCGGATCGTTGCATGCGCGCGGTGGGAATACCGGCAATGGGCCCGGCAGTAACGGATTTCGGGCTGCCTCGCGGGCAAGCTTCGGGGACACGATTACGTTCAGCAACCCTGCAGCGACAGCAAGCACGCTGACCACGATCGGATTTCTCGTCCATGTTCACGGTGTAGAGTCGATAGCATCACCATATGAGAATGGCTCCAGCAGCACCTTCGGGCGATTGAGCCTATCAGTCGGTTATGCCGCATTCCCGACCGATTGGGGGGCGGCTCAGCCGGTGCCAGACAACGTGTCGCCCGATTTTTTCTCTCAGCGGACGTGGGGTCAGAGTGCAGCCGATCTGACGGATACAACGATCAACCAGGACATTTCGGCTCGATCGGATTCACTGGGCCGACTGCGTCGGTACCGCTGCAGATGATCCTTGATACCAATGCGCATAACGGGTATCGAATTTCGGTGATACTGCGGCATTTCAGTTCGAGCCACTGCCACCGGGCGTCACTTATAGCTCGGCGTCGGGTGTATTTCTGACGGCTGTGCCCGAGCCATACTCGGCGGCGATTCTTGTGGCGGCGGTAGCCGGGTTGGGCGCGCTTCGGTGGCGAGGCGGGCGCGGCTTGTAAGGCGGAGGGACGGGCTTTGACTTCGATTGGAGCCCTCGTGCGCCCATCGGGGGAGATTGCCACGTCGGGCGCTGCGCGCCTTCGTCGCAATGACAGGTGGCGCCACTCCCTGTAGCCGCGGGGAGCGCGCTGCGACATAAGATCGCGGATGCGCATCCATATCCAGAACCCGCCGCCTGATTCGCCGCTGCAGATCACGCCGGTGCTGTGGGACGCGGCAGTGCTGCGCGCGGGGGAGGCCGGACGGGGCCACGCGGTCAGTTTCAGCGATACGGAGGCGGGATTCGCCGACGCGATGACCGAGGCCGAGGCGCTGGTGGGGGACAAGGAGGTGCTGCGGGCGCTGCTCCCCTGCCCTGCCCCGCGACTGAAGCTGATCTATGTGTGCAATGCCGGGCTGGACAATCTGGCGCCGTTCGACTGGCTGCCGCCCGGCGTGGCGTTGCTGAACAACCGCGGCACGCACGCGATCAAGGCCGGCGAGTTCGGGCTGATGGCGTTGTTGATGCTGGTCAACCGCGTGCCGGAGATGGTGACGCACCAGCGCGACGGGCGCTGGCAGCAGATCTGGGGCCGGGTGCTGCGGGGCCGGCGGGTCACGATCATCGGGCTGGGCGTGCTGGGCGGCACGACGGCGGAGCATGCGGCTCGGTTGGGGGCGCGGGTGGTTGGTGTGCGGGTGACGCCGCGCCGCATCCGGCGTGCGAAGCGGTGGTCGGGACGGAGGCGCTGGATGCGGTGCTGCCGGAGACCGAGTACCTGGTGCTGGCGTGTCCGCTGACGCCGAAGACCCGTTTCATTCTCAACCGGAGGCGGATCGGGCTGCTGCCGCGCGGTGCGGGCGTGGTGAATATCGGGCGGGGTCCGTTGGTGGAGCAGGAGGCGCTGTGCGATGCGCTCGATGCGGGGGCGCTGGGCGGGGCGGTGCTGGATGTGTTCGATCCGGAGCCGATCCCGGAGGGACACCGGTTATGGGCCACGCCGAACCTGATCATCAGTCCGCACACGGCGGCGGATGACCTCGCCACGTATTTCCCGCGGAGTTCTGGACGTGTTCTTCGAGAATGTGCGGGCGTTCGGGGAGGGGCGGGCGCTGCCGACGCGGGTTGATCCGGAGCGGGGGTATTGAGGGCGGTTTCATCGACGTTGTGGGATCGGGAGGCAGGTGCGGTTCGCTCTGGATCGCCACGTCGGGCGCTGCGCACCCTCCTCGCGATGACGGTGGGGCGTGCCTTGCGTATTTCAGACAGTGGGCGGATGGCCGATTGACCCGCTTCGGAGGAACAGCCGGTTCTGCTGCTCCAGCGCGGTGAAGGTTTCCGTCCAGGCACGGCGGACGACATCGGGGCCAATGCCGCGCGCGGCGAAGACGGGTTCCATGTCGCCGACCGTATTGGAGCCGTTCACCAGGGCCAGCATGGCGCGGGCGAGGCGCGGCATGGGCTGAACCAGGCGCAGGCCATCGATCAGCATGGTGATGGTGTTGTCCTCGGCGATGGCCGTAAGGAGATCGATGCCGGTGCCCTCACGCGCGACGGGGACGGCGCGGGGATCGAGCGGATCGGGGCGCGCCGGTGTCTCGCCGGCGCGGACGCAATAGACGATGTGCGCGGCCATGTTGCCGGCCAATGATTCCGCCAGGGCGGCGCGCTCGATCGGGTTCAGCGATTCGGCGCGGGTGCGAAGACGGGGATCGGGGGTGAGACGGGACGGATCGTAACGGACAGGCTCGATCCAGCAGACCGGTTCGAGGCCGGCATCGGCGAGAAGGGCGGCCAGCGCGGGCACGGTGAAGGCCTGGTCGCGGGGATTGAGGAGCAGGTCGGCGATGCCGGCGTCACCGCCGATGAGGTGGTCCCGGACGGCGGGATTGAAGTTCAGCCAGGCGGTATCGGGCAGGTGCTTCAGCATGCGCTTCGCGGTGTCGATGCGGGCGGGGAGCGGCTCGGTCGGCGGGGCGAGCAGGCGGAGCGCGTCCTGCAACATGTAAACGCCGGTGCGGCCGTGGGGGGCGTAGACCATCAGGCCGAGGCCTCCGCCGGGCGCGAGGACCGAGGTGAGGGCACGCAGGCCCTCGGCGGGATCGGGCAGATGATGCAACACGCCGCAGCAATCGATGTAGTCGAACGGGCCGAGGCCGGCGGTGGGAAGATCGAGCAGGGAGCGCTGTTCCCAGTGGAGGGTGAGATGGCGGGTCTCGGCGCGGGCCTGCGCGATGCGGAGCGCGGCCTCGGAGCGGTCGAGCCAGGTGACGGAGCCGGGACGGTTTTCGGTGACGAGCTGCTGGGCGAGCATGATGGCGCCGTCGCCGGTTCCTCCGCCGGCGAAGAGGGCGCGCAGGCCGTGTTGCGGCCAGCGTCCGCCGAACAGCCAGTATTCGATCTCGCGCAGGTGTCCGGGGCTGCCGACGACGAGGCGCTTGGCTTCATCGCGCTTGTCGCGGGCGGGGTAAGGTTGGGCTTCGTAGAGGGCGGCGAGGCGGTCGTCGATTGCGTCGGTCATGGGGCGGGATTAGAGCGGTTGGATCATGGATGCGAATTTCACCACGTGCCTGGACTTCACGCTTCAGGCGGAAGGGGGGTTCGTCGATAACCCGGCCGATCCGGGGGGTGCGACGAATTTGGGGATCACGCTGGCGACGTATCGCACTTACGCCGATGCCCCGGATGCGGGGGTGCCGCAGATCCAGGACCTGTCGCGCAGCGAGGCGTCCAGCATCTACCGGACGCTGTACCTGGAATCCGATCCGCGGTGACTCGCTGCCGGCGGGGGTTGATCTGACCGTGTTCGATTTCGGGGTGAACGCGGGGATTTTCGGGTCAGTGCGGCTGTTGCAGCGCGCGCTGGGATTTAGCGGCTCGGCGGTGGATGGGTGCATCGGGCCGGTCACGCTGGGTGCGGCGGCGAAGGCGAACGCGGGTTCGGTGATCGGGTCGCTGTTTAATTTGCAATCGCAGTATTATCGCGGGCTGGCAGAGTTCAACGTGTTCGGCCAGGGGTGGTTGAATCGCACGGCGGCTCGGCGGCAGGCGGCTCTGGCGATGCTGACCGCGCCGACCGTCGCGGTGTAATGGGGCGAGGATATTTCGGTATCGGCGCCGAGGGGATTTCCAAGTCGGCGAATTTTGGCGCGCTGCTGCGCACGGCGCACGCGTTCGGCGCCTCGTTTTGTTTCAGCGTGGGGTCGGGGTGGGATGCGCGCGCGGCTCGCAGTGCCGATACGGCGGATACGCGGTTCGGGGATGTGGAGGCGCTGACGCTGCCGGCGGGGTGCGTGCTGGTGGGGGTGGAGGTGCTGGCGGATGCGACGGCGCTGCCGTCGTTTCGGCATCCGCTGAGTGCCGCGTATGTGCTGGGGCCGGAGCGGGCGGGGCTGTCGGAGGCGATGCTGGGCGGTGCCGTCACGTGGTGCGGATTCCGACCCGGTTCGCGCTGAATGTGGCGGTGACAGCGGCGTTGGTGCTGTACGACCGGATGTTGCAGCACGGGCGGTTCGCGGAGCGGGACGTGGGGAGCGCGGCGTTCGTTGTTGAAGCTTTGGCGCCCGGATCGTATCAATGTGTCCGTGCCATATCGTTTGCCGCTGATGACGGTTCGGGTAGCTACGTTAGCCCGCCGATTCCACCGGGGTGCTGATCGTCAGGTTCCGGGTGGAGCCGCGATAGCGTTGCTCGGGGCAGGCTCTGGGTCTTCGCCCTGGATTGCCGCGTCGGGCGCCTCGCGCCCTCCTCGCAATGACGACGTCACACCTGTTCGGTATCCAGCGCGTAGCCGGCGGAGCGGACCGTGCGGACGATGTCAGGCAAATCGCCATCGTTCAGCGCCTTGCGCAGACGGCGGATGTGCACATCCACGGTGCGCGGTTCGACGTGGATGTCGTGTCCCCAGACCGCATCGAGTAGTTGCTCGCGGGAGAAGACGCGGCGCGGGTGCGCGAGGAAGAACTCGAGCAGGCGGTATTCGGTGGGACCGAGATGGACGGGTCGGCCGTTTCGCGTGATACGGTGGCTGGAGAGGTCCATCTCGATGTCGGCGAAGCTCAGGGAGTCCTGCCCGGGACTCGGGCGAGACGCGGCGGAGAAGGGAGCGGATGCGGGCGAGCAGTGCCTCGGTGCTGAAGGGCTTGGTGACGTAATCGTCGGCGCCGGTGTTGAGGCCGCGCACCATGTCCTGATCCTCGGCGCGGGCGGTGAGCATGATGATCGGCAGGGAGCGCGTTTCGGGGCGGCGCCTGATCTGACGGCAGACCTCGATGCCGGAGAGCGTCGGCAGCATCCAGTCCAGCAGCACAAGATCGGGCTTGGATTCGGCGACGCGGATCAGCGCCTCGTGCCCGTCGGCTGCTTCGTCCACGGCGTAACCGGATTTCTCCAGGTTATAGCGCAGCAAGGTGAGAAGCGCGGCTTCGTCTTCCACCACGAGGATGGACGGTTTGGGGCGGTTCATGGCGAAGCATCTCGCGCGCGGACGGCGGCATAGGGCGAGGTGTCGGATTTGGGGCGCGCGGCGGGAAGGTTTTCGCCCTTGACCGCGTAATAGAGGGTCTCGGCGATATTGGTGGCATGATCGCCGATGCGTTCGAGGTTCTTCGCAACAAACAGCAGGTGGGTGCAGGGCGTGATGTTGCGGGGGTCTTCCATCATGTAGGTGATGAGTTCGCGGAAGATGGTGGTGTAGAGATCGTCGATGGCGCTGTCGTTCTGCCAGACCTGGGTTGCGAGATCGGTATCGCGGGCGCCGATGGCATCGATGGTGAGCTTGAGGGCTTCTTGCACGAGACGCGCCATATGGGCGAGGCCGCCGAGATTGAGCGGGGCGGCGAATTCCGCGAGGACGGAGCTGCGCTTGGCGACGTTGGCGGCATAGTCGCCGATGCGCTCGAGATCGTGGGTGATCTTGAGCGCGGTGACCACCTGGCGCAGGTCGTCAGCGACCGGCTGGCGGAGGGCCAGGGTGCGGATGACGAACTGCTCGACGTCGCGCTCGATTGCATCGACCTGGGGGTCGAGTTCCACGGCCTGGGTCGCCGCCGCGCTATCGTGTTCCAGCACGGCGGCGGTGGCGAGCATCAGCTCGCGTTCCACGAGGCCGCCCATTTCGGCCATCATATCGTGCAGGCGATTGAGTTCCTGATCGAAGCTGCGGAACGCATGGGCGATCTGGTCGGCCAAGGCTTATTCCTTTCAGCCGAAACGGCCGGTGATGTATTCCTGGGTGCGGCGTTCGCGCGGGGCGGTGAACATCTGCGCGGCGGAGGATACCTCGATCAGTTCGCCGAGGAACAGGAACGCCACCTGGTCCGCCACGCGCGCGGCCTGTTGCATGTTGTGGGTCACGATGCCGATCGTGTAGTCGTTCTTGAGTTCGTGGATGAGGTCCTCGATCTTGGCTGTGCTGATCGGGTCGAGCGCGCTGGTGGGTTCATCGAACAGGATGACCTCGGGGTGAACGGAGATCGCGCGGGCAATGCAGAGCCGCTGCTGCTGACCGCCCGAGAGGCCAAGGGCGTTGGTGTGAAGCCGGTCCCTGACCTCGGCCCAGAGGGCGGCGCGGGTGAGCGACCATTCGACCCGTTCATTCATTTCGGCGCGGCCGATGCGCTCGTGCAGTTTCACACCGAAGGCGATGTTGTCGTAGATCGACATCGGAAAGGGCGTGGGCTTTTGAAACACCATGCCGATGCGGGAGCGGAGTTCGTTGACGTCGGTTTCGGGCGCGATGATGTTGATGTCGTCCATCATCACCTCGCCCTCGGCGCGCTGGCCCGGGTAGAGATCGTACATGCGATTAAGCACGCGGAGGAGGGTGGATTTTCCGCAGCCTGAGGGGCCGATCATGGCGGTGACGTGGCGATCGGGGTAGTCGAGGCGGATGCGCTTGAGCGCCTGTGTGGTGCCGTAGAAGAAGTTGAGGTCCCGGATGCGGATCTTCATCCCGGCATCCGATCGGTGTGACGGCGACGGATGAGGTTTGCGGCGGTGCGATGGTGATGGGCTGGAGGCTATCGGCGCTCATGGAATGCCGCCCGTGCGATGAGGTTGATGAACAGCACACCGAAGGTGATCAGCAGCGATCCGGTCCAGGCAAGCTGGACCCAGTCCGGAAAGGCTGACCCGGCGTATTGATAGATGGTGACCGGCAGGCTGGACATGGGCTTTGCGGGGTCAACCGACCAGTTGAGATTGCCGAGGCTGGTGAACAGCAGCGGTGCGGTTTCGCCGGCGATGCGGGCGACGGCGAGCAGAATGCCGGTGAGGATGCCTTGGCGCGCGGCGCGGTAGCAGACCAGCACGATCACTTTCCATTTGGGTGCGCCGAGACCGGCCGCCGCTTCGCGCAAGCTGGCGGGGATGAGGCGGAGGATGTCCTCGGTGGTGCGGACGACGATTGGAATGACGATCACGGCAAGAGCGAGCGCGCCGGCGATGCCGGAGAAGCCGCCCATCGGAGTGACCAGAAGCTGGTAGATGAAAAGGCCGATGAGGATCGAGGGGGCGGCGAGCAGCATATCGGAGACGAAGCGGACGGAGGCGGCGAAGATGCCGCTGCCGTATTCGGCGAGGTAGGTGCCGACGAGCAGGCCGATCGGTGTGCCGATGACGGTGCCGAGAGCAGTCTGAATCAGCGTGCCGATGATGGCGTTGAGCAGACCGCCGTGCGAACCGGGGGCCTTGGTGCTGGTGGTGAAGACGTTCAGCGACAGGCCGGGGATGCCCCAAACGAGCAGGCTGACAAGGATGGAGGCGAGAAGAATGAGGGCGATCGCCGTGGCGAAAATGCAAAGAGACGCGACGATGATGTTGGCGCGTTTGCGCCGGCGCCGGAGCCTGCGTGCCGCGGTCATGTTTGCTTCGACCGGAGCAGCCAGCGGGAGATGGCGAGCACGATGAAGGAAATGACGAAGAGGATGAAGCCGAGCGCGAGGAGTGCGGAAAGCTTGAGGCTACCGGCGGGGCTTTCGGGAAATTCGAGCGCAACGATGGAGGCGATGGTGTTTCCGGGGCCGAAGAGGCTCGGGCTGATGCGATCGGCGTTGCCGATCACGAAGGTGACGGCCATGGTTTCACCGAGGGCGCGGCCGAGGCCGAGCATGATGCCGCCGATGACGGAGGCGCGCGTGTAGGGGATGACGATCGAGCGCGTCACTTCCCAGGTGGTGCAGCCGATGCCGTAGGCGGCTTCCTTGTACACGGCGGGCACCGCGAGGAAGACGTCTCGCATGGTGGCGGCGATGAACGGGATGATCATGATGCAGAGGATGAGCGCGGCGGTGAAGAGTCCGGTGCCGAAAGGCGGACCCTGGAACAGGTCACCCAGGACGGGGATGTTGCTGACGGCATCGATGATCGGGGGTTCGATGATCTGGCCGATGATCGGCACGATGACGACGAAGCCCCACATGCCGTAGATGATGGAAGGGATGCCGGCGAGCAGCTCGATGGCGGTGCCGATCGGGGCGCGCAGGCGCGGCGGGGCAAGCTCGGTGAGGGTGAACGCGATGCCGAAGGCGAGCGGCACGGCGAGGATGATGGCGAGCGCGGAGGTGACGAGCGTGCCGTAGATGGGCACGCCGGCGCCGAAGATTTTCTGCACCGGGTCCCAATCGGTGCTGGTGAGGAACCCGGCGCCGAACGCGCGGAACGCGGGCAGTCCGCCGATGAACAGCAGCACGATGATGGCGCCGAGCAGCAGGAGGACGAAGCCGCCGGCGCAGCGGACGAGGGCGGCGAACAGTGCGTCCTGCAGGCGGGCGCCGGGGAGCCATGCAGTGCGGCGCGCGCGGGGCGGGCCGCCGGTCAGTGTTGCGGCTTCGGACACGAGATCAGGATCTGATCCGAGACTTCCACGCGGTGCGGATCGCGTCGCTTATACTGGTGCGGCAGGGTGACGTAGAGAAGCTGGGTTGCGATCGGATCGCCGTTGGTGAAACCCCAATCAAAGAATTTCAGCACGGCCTGGGTCTGCGTGACGGGTTTTTCGCATCGAGCGGCACGATGACGAAGGTGGCGGATTCGATGGGCCAGGACTGCGCGCCGGGCTGATTGTTGAGATCGATGGCGAAGTTCTCGGCCTTGGACCAGTCGGCTGCGGCCGCCGCGGCGGCAAAGGACGCGAGGGTGGGTGCGACGAACTGGCCGTTCTGGTTTTTCAGCAGCGCGGTGACGAGGTGGTTTTGCGCGGCGTAGGCGCTTTCGACGTAGCCGATGCCGCCGCGGATGTTCTTCACGGTGCCGGCCACGCCGTCACTGCCCCGGGCGCCTGCTCCGGCGGGCCAGCGGACGCTGGTGGAGGCGCCGACATGGGCCTTCCAGTCGGGGCTGAGCATGGAGAGATAGTCGGTGAAGACGAAGGTCGTGCCTGATCCATCGGCGCGATAGACCGGCGCGACGGCGAGATCGGGGAGCGTGAGGTCGGGGTTGATCTGCCGTGATGCGGGCGTCGTTCCACTTGGTGATCTTGCCGCGATAGATGTCGGCGAGGATGTCACCGGTGAGCTTGAGCTGGTTGGCCTGGAGGGCGGGGATGTTGACGATGATGTCGATGCCGCCGATGGCGGTGGGAAATTGCATTTCGTTGTGGGATTTGAGGGCGTCGGCGGCTCAGGGGCATGTCGGAGGCGCCGAAATCGACGGTGTGATTGTTGATCTGGTTGATGCCGGCGCCGGAGCCGATGGCCTGGTAGTTGAGGGTGGTTCGGGTCGTGCTGCTGCTTGCTTCGCCCCACTTGACGTAGAGGGGTGCGGCGAAGGTTGAGCCGGCACCGGTGATCTGGGTTTGGGCGTGGGCGGAGGCGGTGAGGAGTGCGAGGGCGGCGAGGGTGGAGCGAATCATGGTTGTCCCCGGTCGGTTGGGCGGGGATGTAGGATGCGGGTGAGACGGGGCTGTTGCGGTTTTATGAAGGTTCGGTGACAGCGGGGGGCGGCGGGGTTGCGTTTAAGGGTTAACCCAGAGAGCCACGGAGAAGGCAGTTATGAAAGGAATTTACGCAGGTTGGCGGCGCGGGAGGTTGCGGCGGATACGATGAAAGCCGCGTCGCCGCCGCCGAGGACGAAGCGGGCACCCATCGCGATGTAACGTTGCATGATGGATTCGGTATAGATGCCGGCCATGCCGGGGAACTTGTTGTGCTTGCGGCAGGCAGCGATCATGGTCTGATAGGCTTGGGCCAGGCGGTCGTGGGTGAACTCGCCGGGGATGCCCATCTCGGCGCAGAGATCGTTGGAGCCGATGAGCAGGACGTCGATGCCGGGGACCGCGGCGATGGCATCGGCGTTTTCGATAGCGCTCGGGGTTTCCAGCATGACGACGGTGAGGTTTGCGTCGTTGAGGATTTTGGCGGCGTCGCCGATCTTGAGTGAACGAAGACCGTAGTGCGGACCGATGCCGCCGATGGAGCGGTGGCCGACGGGCGGGTATTTGAGTTTCTGGACGATTTCGCGGGCTTCGTCGGCGGTGTCGACGTGGGGGATAACGATGCCGAGCGCGCCGTTGTCGAGGATGCGGGTGGCGAGGGAATACTCGCCGTTGGGCACACGCACGATGGGTGCGATGCCGGCACCGAGCGCGCCGATGGCCATCTGCGCCGCCTGATCGAGCGAGAGCACGCCGTGTTCGCAATCGAGCCAGAGCCAGTCGTAGCCGGCGGCGGCGGCCATGGGGCCGGCCTCGGCGGTGCGCAGGAGGCGGACGGAGAAGCCGATGGCGAGATCGCCGGCGGCGAGCTTGTCGCGTGCGGAATTGCGCAGCGTGGTCATGGGGTGATTCCTCCGGTATTTGTCGGCGTCGAGTTTGCCTGGGGCATAGAGAAATGGGAACAGCGGTGCGGATCGTTGATGTGAAGTGCGCGGTGATCGGGGCGCATCCGGTGGTACGGATCGTGACGGATGCGGGGATCAGCGGTTACGGGCAGGTTGAGAGTTTCAAGCCGTATCTGAAAGAGCATGTGCTGGGGTTTCGCGAGCCGCTGATCGGTCAGGATGCGACGAATGTGGAACGGGTGATGATCCGGATTCGCCAGCGCGGCGCGTTCAAGCCGTGGGGCAGCGCGGTGAGCGCGATCGAGATGGCGCTGTGGGACATTGCAGGGAAAGCGGCGGGCGTTCCGGTTTATAAGCTGCTGGGCGGGAAAATTCGCGACAGGGTGCGGGTGTATAATGGCGCCATCCGCGTGCCGCTGAAGGGACAGCAGCCGGAGGATTATGCCGAAGCGATGCGGTGGATGGCGGCGCGGCCGGAGGGGTTCACCATCATCAAGCAGGCGGTGGCGTTTCACTCCGGGATGAAGCGGGAGATTCCGGGATTCTTTTATGGCGAGCCGCATCTGGATAATCCGTGGCATGTGTGGACCGATCGGGGCCTGCTGACCGAGCGCGGGCTGAAGCACATCGTTTCCTGCGTGGAGGCGATGAAAGCGGTGACTGGTGATCGGATCGGGCTGGCGCTGGATTGCGGGCCGGGGTTCGTGCCGACGGATGCGGTTCGGCTGGCGCGCGCGCTGGAGCCGCTGAACGTGATGTGGCTGGAGGATATGCTGACCGGCGATTACTCGCCGTTCGTAAATGCCGACGTGTATCGGGATGTAACGGCGAAGAGCGTGGTGCCGATCCATACGGGCGAACAGATTTATCTCCGGCAGAATTTCAAGACGCTGATCGAAAGCAAGGCGGTGAATATCATCGGGCCTGATCCGTGCGATGTGGGCGGGATCGCGGAGCTGAAGTGGATCGCGGAATACGCGGATTTGCATGGGATATTGATGGCGCCGCATGGCACGGGGGATGGCGTGCTGGGGCTGGCGGCGCTGGTGCAGGTGTGCGCGGCGCTGCCGCAGAATTTTGTCGCGTTCGAGTATCCGGTGGGTAAGCCGGAGTGGTGGTACGATATCGTTGAGGGGCTGCCGGATCCGATCGTGAAGGATGGGATGATCGAGGTGTGGGACCGGCCGGGGATGGGGGTGGAGCTGGTGCCGGAGAAGGCGGCGCGGTACCTGGCGGCCGAGGATCGGGGGTTTTTTGAGTGAGCGGGGCGGGTTTTTAAGGGTTAACACGGAGAGCCACGAAGATTTAGCGGAGGGCCACAGAGGGAGTGAGGTCGTAGCCGAGGTTTCTGATCAGGTCGCCGTGGAGGGATTCGAAGCTTTGGATTTGCTGGGCGGAGAGAGTCTGCCTCCATTTTGAGAGTTGGCGGGAGTGGATGTGCAGGTTGGCAGCGATCGCGTCATCGTCCATGCGGGTGATGTCTTGCGTCGCGGCAATCTCCATGGCGGTGTCGTGTTCCGTGCCGGTGAAGCCGAAATGGGTGAAGATGGTGCGCATTTGCGGGTCGAAGTTTGCGACGATGTCTTCGAGCTTCACTTGCAACATGAGTGGGACGGGTGACCGCCAGGCGCGCATGATGTCCAGCGTGCAGGCGGTGTAGCCGGCGAGTTCGAAGGCCAGTCCGTTTGCCTGATCGCGATCGAGCAGGTTCTGCTGGTAAGAGCGGTTGTCGAGGCGCGCGAGCCAGGCGCGCTTCCAACGCTCGGGGCGGTGGAGCATGGAGAAATCGACGCGGGGGTAGGTGATGGGAGGGCGGGGATCGAGGTCGGTGTTGACGCACCAGCCTTCGCTTGTGCGGCGATGATAGAGATAGCTGGAGACCCAGATGTCGCGCGGGTCGCGCACGATGCGGACCGCGCGCGCCGGGCGGCTGGGACGGAAGCCGAGCAGCGAATGTGCGATAAGAACCATGTCGAGCGTCGGGTCGATGGCGTCAACGCGGCCGTAGAGCGTGGCGGCGCGCAGGCCGAGCCTGTCGCTGAGCTTGTGGATGATGTGGTGGAAGAGCGTGGTACCGCTCTTGTGCGTGGTGAAGATGAGGAGCTGCGGGCGGCTGCGCCGGTGCGCCGCCTGCAGATGATCGTGACCGTCGGTCAGTTCAGGGGTGAGAAGCTGGCGGGGACGACGAGCATATTCTCCTGCCGGACCGTATTGCCGGCCGGGGCGCCGGGTGGCGGCCAGACGCCCTTGGCGACGGCCTCGGCGCGGATGCGGCTGCGCTCGGCGGCGTCCTTGTAAGCCCAGATGTGCACCCATTTGTTGAGCTGGCCGATTTCGGAATACCAGCAGGCGACCAGGGGTGAGAGCTTGGCACGCTCGCCGACGTGCTTGCTCCAACGTTCGATCTGTCCTGGGATGGCGCCGGGTGCCAGGGTGTAGCTGCGGATTTCGTAGATGCCGCCGAGCTTGCGGGGCTCGAGCGGGGGCGAGAACGGCGCGGGGATCAGGATCTCGCTTTGCAGATTGGTGCAGAACTCGCCGATCTTCGGCGGCCATTGTCCGGTCTTTGCGGCGGCGGCGCGGGCTTCGGTGCGTTGGTTCAGGTTATCGTAGGCCCAGACGTGAATCACGCGGTTCAGGGGGCCGATTTCGGTGTGCCAGAAGGCGGCGAGAGGCGAGAACTTGGTACGGACGGGCAGGGCTTCCTCGAAGCGTTTCTCGACTTCGGCCAGGGTGCCGGGCCGGAGATCGTAGCTGCGCATTTCGACGATCATGGGCGTTTCCTTGCTTGTGGTCGTGACGATACGACGGGCGGGTGGACAGTCAATCGCGAACGAGGGGGAAGGGCGATGCGGACCGGTTTGAAGCTGGAACTGAATGAGGCTCGGCGCATGGCGCAGGCGGCGCTGACGCGGGCCGGTGAGATCGGCGTGCTGGAGACGGTGTGCGTGGTTGATGACGGCGGCTATCCGCTGGTGCTGGAGCGGATGGACGGGGCGCGGATCACGGGGCCGCAGATCGCATGGAACAAGGCGTTCACCGCGGCGGGGCATAGGCGCTCGACGCATCTGTTCAGCAAGCCGCCGGGCGGTCCGGCGCTGCCGGGCAATGAGGCGTTCGGGATTCAGTTGAGCTTCGAGGGACGCTTCGCGGTGTTCGTGGGCGGATTTCCGATCGTGGTGGATGGGCAGGTGGTGGGCGGGATCGGGCTGAGCGGCGGGAACGGAGAGCAGGACACGGCGTGCGCGGTGGCGGGGCTGGAGGCACTGCGGGAGATGCTGGGGGAGGCGCGGACGGTGGAGGTTGCGGCGGATATCAAGGTATAGGATGCCTGGCTTATCATTCCAGCAGTTCCCGGCATTTGAGATCATCGACGGCGAGCATCACGCGCTCCATGTTGTTCCACCAGATGACAGGGGGGATTCCGTTCATTGCTTGCCAGACGGGCGTTGCGGTCTGCCATAGGACCGACAGGCGGTAATCGTCGTTGAGTATCGCGCGGTCATAGTGGCGGACTCCGTGTGCCGCGAGCGTGTCATGGAAGATGTCGAGCAACGGCCTTTCCAGCCGCGACCGGCGGTCGGGGTACCGAGTGAATTGCCATCATGTACGCGAGGTCGGTCGTGCCGGTATTGATCTGCCACGAATCCCAATCGAAGAGGCGTATATCGGTGCCGCCATCACGAGGCAGAAAGCAGTTCCAAACGTGGGCATCGCCCTGGACGATGGTGAGATGGCGGCGCGACTGATAGCGGGCGAACAATCTGGGCGCTTCCGCGATGATCTGCTGATAGAGGTGCCGGCGCTCCGAGGGCATCTGATCGCCGAAGCGATCGCAGAAGCGCGCAAGGATGTCCGAGAAGCGCTGCACATAGGCCTCGGCATCCCGCCACTCGCCGATGGAATCGCCGAGGCGAGGATCGTCCCAGAATGCCGCCTGAAAGCGAGCGCGTGCCTGAACGATCCGTTCGCACTGGTCGCGGGTCGGCGGCAGAGGCCAGGTCGTGGGTATGGAATGGGTGTGCGTGAGGTCCTCGAGCAATAGATGCCAGGCCTCGGTCCGGGCGTCCCAATGCGCCTCAAAGCAGCGCGGCGTGAGCGGCGGCGTCATGGTGGCGGCAACCTGGTTATAGAATGCGACCTCCTGCCGGCCGGCGTTCCAACCGCCGCCGATTCTTTCCGGCAGGCCTGTTTTCAGAATCAGCGTCTCGGGCGCGAGGGCCGGTGGGCTGTCGTAGCTCAGGCGGAGGCGTATGATGCGGGAGAGGATTGTCGGGCGGGAACTCTCGACCTCCACGGCGCGCACGCGCAGCGGGGGTTCGAGAATGCCGGCCTGGTGCAGGACGTGCGTCAGGCGGTCGGGGTGGGCGGCTTCGGGCCGTTGTTCCCTGGCGGACATGGTGAAGGAGCACTATCGCCGTCGGGGCAGTGGCACCACAGTCGTGGATGGCCGCGCCAAGCGTGGCCATGGCGACGGAAGCGCGTGGGTGGCACAGACACGAACTGAGGTGGCCATTGGCGCCCGACAATCCGCGGGAATGACGGTGGGTGATTGGTTAGCCAACGCGCTCGAGGCTGGCTTCGATGTGGCCGAAGTGGGTCAGGTGGGCAAGCTCAGCGCGGGCGCTTTCGATGCTGTCGAACTGCGGGAGAAATTTCGACGGAACGTGGTTCACCCGGATCGGCGGGGTTTCGTCGATGACCATCAGTTTCGTCGCCTGCTGCAGCTCCGCGATGACGAAGCGAGCCCGCTTTTCGCCGTAGAAGATGTAGTCGTAGGCTTCGCACGGCCGAAGCCCGCCGGTGATCTCAGTCCTGAACTGGCCGGGCTTGCTGGTGAGGATCACGAACATCCGGTTGCCTCATGCGTGCGAGCGGGGGAATGGCACGGTCTTGAATCAGTGCGATATCAGTTTCGATGGAAAGTTGACAGAGCAGGCGGTAGCCGTCCTTGAGGTGTTCGCCGAGGCGGCGGTTTTCTTTCCAGTTCGGTTCGGGCAGGTGCTCGGCGCCTTCAAGGATGCGGGAGGCGCAGCGGCCGCACTGGCCGATGCCGCAGCCGAAATTGATATGCGGGTATGGGTAACGTCGGGTTGCGGCGCAAACCACAAGGTTTGCGCCGCTCCCCACGTCCCCGGTTGCGGCTTCCCCGCTTTTCTTGTGGATCGTTACTCTAGGCAGCGAGATCGAGCTCCTTCAGGGGCAGCTCGGCCGCGACGTATTCGTGATAGAGGCCGTTGGTATAGAGCAGCCGCATCTGGGCGCCGATTTCGCAGATGCGCAGGCAGCGATGCTGCAGGTCGGGTGTGTCGGCGTGTTCCAGCACGATCTGATAGCCGCGCTCACCGTGGATTTCATCGGAAACGATGTGGAGGTCGAAGAACTCCATCTCCTCATCCGAGAAGCCGTATTTCTCGCGCAGGGTGGGCGCCTGGCGGCGGTAGATCGACGGCACCTGGGATTCGAGGCCGACGACGAGGCCGGCAATGGCGACGATTGGGTCTTCGCGCATGGCGACGGCGAAGCACCAGCTTTGCAGCGCCCGGGTGGTGGGCAGCATGTTGTCGGGGTTTTCGATGCGCTCACGCGTGGTGCCGCAGGTTTCGGCGAAGCGGATGAGCAGATCGGTGTGGCGGTCGGCGGCGATTTCTTCCTCATACATGTTGGAGAGGATGAAATCCTTGGCTTCCTTCATGGCATCGGGCATGCGGGCGTAGATGTAGCCGAGGTAGTCGGCGAAGGGGCCGACGTAGTGGTAGTGATTCTCTGCCCAGCGGGCGAGGTGGGCGCGTGTGAGCTTGCCGCTGGCCCAGGCGACGCTGAAGGGGGACTTGTTGGCGCTTTTGCCCTTGATGGCGTTTTCCAGCGCGGAGCGGAATTCGGGCGGGGTGAGAAGTTCGGGCATCGGTGGCGTCCCCTGGCGTCGTGCTGTCGTTCACTGTATACAATCCCCGGCGGATGTCAACCGCCTAACCGGGAATAATTCATGTCAGCGGTAACGACCGAGGCGCGGCGGCTGGGTGAGGATCATCCGTCGCTGCATGACCGGGTGAAGGACGCGCTGGCTCAGGCGATCCTGAGCGGGCGGCTGCGGCCGGGCGAGCGGATCATCGAGGAGCGGCTGGCGGCGGAGTTCGGCGTGTCGCGCAATCCGGTGCGGGAGGCGATCCGGGCGCTGGCGGCGGAGGGGCTGGTGGAGGTCAGCGCGCGTCGGGGGGCCAGCGTGGCGTCCCTGTCGGAGCAGGAGGCGCGGGAGACGGTGGAGGTGCGGGCGCTGCTGGAGGGGCATAATGCACGGCTGGCGGCGCGGCGGCGGGAGGCGGAGACGCTGCGGATAATCCAGGGGGTGCTGGAGCGCGGCACAGCGGCCGTCACGGCGGGGCGGTTCGGGGAATTGCCGGAGCTGAACCGGGAGTTTCATCGTGCTCTGGCGGCGGCGGGGCAGAACCGGGTGCTGGGGGACGTGCTGGAGCGTCTGCGGGCCCGGACGGCCATGCTGTTCGCCCCGGAGGACCCGGCGCGGCAAGAGCGGTTCTGGCGGGAACACGCGGGGATCTTGCAGGCGATCCTGGAGGGCGATGAGGAGGCGGCGGCGCAGCGGGCCACCGAGCATGTGATGGGGGCCGGAGTGGGATAGCCGTCCCGCGATATTCGGGGAACAGATCATTTCATGCTGGCCGATCCTCAAGATCAGACGCTGGGCCTACAGCGCATCGAGGAGCGTTTTCCATGCCCGCCTGTGCTTAGGTTGTGTGCTGAAGGCGTCAAGTTGGCGTCCTATCTGGCTCACAAACTCCATTATACCTTCTTCTCCTAATATCGGAAGCGCTCCGTGCATCAACTCGGCAATGGTCACATGATAAAGGTTGGTGCCCGACGCCCAGGACCTGGCGAACGTCGCGGTGACTGCTGGTTCGTCGGCTTTCGCGATGCCGTCAGGTCCAAAAAGGATAAGCTCGCGGATGTCGTGTTCACGTGCCTTGCCGATGGCGACCGCGACGTCATCGTCCGCGATCTGACGCTCTTTTACCTCCACTGCTAATGCGACCTTGTCGCTAGGGTCGATACATTCGAGGTCCGCCGCGGCGCCCGTTGATGCATCAGACGCGTTGATCGAGCCGCGGCGAACTTCTTTGTAGAGTCCAAGGCGTTTACCAAAGGCCGCAAAGAGAGCCGCCACGACTGCTAAACCTCGTTCACCACCGCTCTTTTCAGACAAGAATTTACTCACCAGCTCATTGAGCTGGACCAGACTAACGCGTGGGGGCACTACATAGACGAAGTCATGGTCGCGCATCCTGTCCCGAATAGCAGCAAGGGTTTGGATGAAAACCGTTTCAGTGAACACGGGATCGTCCCGCGTCTGAACTTCGGTTAGAACGGTCGTTAATGGCGCCCACTTTTCTCTATCATCAAGTTGGTCAAGGCCTTCATTGAGGCGCGGGCGGCGAAGCGAGTTACCAACATAGGGCTCGGCACTGCTGCCGAGGACTTTCTGATTCCGAATGACCCAGGGTGCGATGACGGCCTTGGAAAAGCTTCGAGGGTCCCAATTCCCAGGAGGCGCGGCCTTCTTTTGCAGGCATAGAGCATCGAGCGAGGGGATCTGTCAGTTTGCCAAGAACTTGGGTCGGGAGGCAGTATCGAACGGCCACGAGATCGCTGTTGATAATCGCAGTGATCTGCGGTATCTATCGCGATTTCTTGCTCGTTCAGAACTGCTTCCCAGTGCGCCTCCAGAATTTTGGCAGCTTCAGTGCGGTCTGGCGATTTCGGCTCGCGGGCTTTAGCAGTTTTGACCACAGACAGCTCAATAATTCATCCACAAGCATTCGTAGCGAAGCTTCTTTATCGAATGTGCCTGCTTGGGCGGCGCATCGAAGCGTCTCCATCCCTTGTAGAGCCTGTCCATCAGATCATTGCGATAGCCAGAGATCGCTACTTTCGCTTTGCAGCGATGCAAGGCTGCCGACAGCTCAACATGCTCTTCATCCAACATTTCGAACTCGTACGCGGCGCTATCGCCGCGCGTATCGTGGAGATAGGGCGGGTCGCAGTAGAACAGTGTCCCCGCACTATCATAAAGGCGGATCACGTCCAGCGCTGGCCGGTTCTCTATCTGCACGCGAATGAGCCGCATTGCGATGTCACTTAATCCTTCGACACCGCCCAACCAACGGGACACAACGCCAGACATTCCCGCGCGACTTGTATTCTTGCAATTGGCCCAGCGCCCCAGAGTGGCACTTTGCGCCAGACCGGTACGCGTCTGTCGGGCGAGCACGTAAAAGCGTCTGGCCCTCTCCAGCTTGGATGCCGGCCGTGATCCGGGGGAGATCGCCCAATGGAACTCCTCTCGCGCAAAGGGGGTCAACGCGATTGCCCGCTTGAGCTCGTCTCCCTGGTCGCGAAGCACACGGAAGAAGTTAACTACCTCACCATCGATGTCGTTGTAAGTCTCGACTGGAGATGGCCTGCGATTTAACAAAACTGCAGCTGAACCCGCGAAAGGCTCGCAGTAATGGTGAACATCTGGCAGCAGCGGCAGCAACCAGTCGAGGTGGTTGAACTTCCCACCGTACAACCAAAGACGATGCGTTTGCGGCGATTGCGGGCAATCGTCAGAGGGAGTCTGTCTGCCTCTGACGCGTCGATATAAATCGGCGACAACCCTCGGCCCATTTGGGCTCCCCCTGGCAACAGTCAGCGAGGATAACTCAGGTGTTCGAGCCGCCCCAAGGCTGAA